>NZ_MWRZ01000005.1:0-341784 GCF_002211465.1 Zobellia sp. OII3
AACCCCTTTTCGGTAAAGGTATATGTGGGACTATCTCCAATTCTATGGTATCTTTGTCAAGTACTTTGTACATGGGCTATGGTATTTGCGTGTGGTAACACAAATGTCCGTAGCCCTATCTTTCGATCCAAAAAAAGTTTAAATCACTTCATTATCAATATGGGTTAACGGCTACCCCTTTTCGGAAAAATAATGATGAAAAACTATTGTTCGTCTATTTGGGAAATATCATTTCTGAAATCAAGCCCCAAGAAATTGAACATTACAAAAAAGCACGGGTTGTAATTCGGGAAACCAACCTTAATGTTCCCTTTAACTCAAAAACTGACCATTTTGAAACCCTTTCCAAAATATTGGTCCACGATTCCGAAAGGAATAAACTGATTTTAAGCGATGTTCAAGATGAACTGAACAAAGGTAGGAAAGTAGTAATAATCACAGAGCGAAAGGAACACATCCAAACGCTGTATCAATATTTGAAAAATCAATATGAGGTTATTCCGATTTCTGGTGATGACAATGCAACTTCACGTGCCATAAAGTGGAAAAATATTGAACAGGGCAACTATCAAGCTATTATCACTACGGGGCAATTTTTTGGGGAAGGAGTGGATATTCAAAGTATATCCTGTTTGTTTTTGGTCTATCCGTTTGCCTTTAAGGGCAAATTAATTCAGTATATCGGGAGGGTGCAGCGTTCAGAATTAACACCTATTATTTATGATTACAGGGATAAGCATATCCCATATCTGAACAAGCTCTTTTTAAAACGGAACACTTACTACCGAAATCTGGACCGACAAGCTACCTTATTTGAGGATTTACAGGAAACCATTGAAAACAGAATGCCTCTAAGTGACATTGATAAGATTATCAAAGTCGCAATCCACGATTTGGATTTTCATTACGGGATGGTTTGTTTTTCATACAAATTATCAAATGGTGCTTCACTTGAATTTGAAATCGAGAATGAAGAGGTTCAACCTGAATATGAGGTATTAAAACCTTACTTCGCTAAAGTTTTAAATTCAAAATCCATTACAGTCCGTATCCAAATAGGGTTTGAAAATGATACAGTTGTTTCACAACTGGCCACTTCGGAAGATATTGACCATATCAATAAAGAAATAGTGGATAGCGTAAAATTTCAGTTTATTGAACAGAAGTTTATAAGGAGTGGAAAGTTCGGCAACAAGGAAGATATAGAAGAGGGCTCTAAAACAATAGGTTCTTTCTTCGGCTCTGAAGAAAATCTATTGGAAAACCTTTTGAAAAACAGCGATTATGTTCATCACAAGCAGTTATTATACTTGTCAAATAAGCATTTGTATGAAAAACTGAAAATTCGATTTGTTCTAAATCCATTTTCATTCGTTTTCCTTTTAGAAGGAGAACAAAAATTTCACATTGTTTTGGAAACATTAGACACCAAAGAGGCGACCTATGTTTGGCATCTTTCAAAAGAACATTCTTTTTTCAAAATAGAATTGGAACACATCAACCGGAAATTGAACTGGATACGCAACAATGGGCGCCAATCATTTTTGGAAACCAAAAGAGAAAATTTCAGTAGGATAATCCATGACTATAGCGAAGATAAAAAAGGGTTCTATAAATGGAAGAATGCATTGGAGGAAAGGTTAGTCTAATAATTATGCGCTTATAAAACTTACGGTTAAATAGATTGTTTTAATATTTAACAAGTTTTATCTTTGTAGGGTCAGAAAGTAAAGCGATTTACTTTGAGTTCATTTAAGTACCGTCAACAAATCGGATAACAGTTGTTTCTTTAAAACTGTAACTGATTGATATATAAATTATTGCGTGATAGGGTTCAAACCCTGCCACCCCGACTTTAACATTTTGTTAACATTTTAACCCTGATAATCAATTGATTATCAGGGTTATGTTTTTTAAGAACTTTTCTTAAAATTTACTTTTTCACTCTAAAATCACCTGAATGAGTTAACAAATCGGTCAACAGAATTTTATTATGTTTCTTAACCCTCGGTAAATAGGTTGCTATAGAAATAGGTTCGTCGGGCAACTCGGATTAGAACATTTGCCCAAATCACTTTAATCAATAGTGTTTTTGGTAACCTTTAACTATTTTAAATTTATCATAAACAAAATTCTAAGCAGTAACAATTGATTTTTGTTAACTTACCTATACATTGATTTGATTTTGCAGGCAAAGGACAAACTCATAGCGCATTTGAGGGGAATCATTCAATTATCCCCTTCAGACGAAGTTATTGTAAGAAATAGCTTCAAGGAGACACTTCTGGAAAAAAAAGAAGTTCTCTTGTTTGCAGGAGAAACCTCCTCGCACATGCAATTCATTGCGGAAGGCTGTCTACGGGCCTATTATATGGATAAAGAAGCCAAAGAGCATATTGTTCAATTTGGTATAGAAGGGTGGTGGGTGAATGACCTATATAGCTACCTTACCAATACCCCTGCCAAACAATTTGTACAAGCTTTGGAAAAAAGCACCATAGTGCAAATACATCGGGACACCTTAAATGGCCTCTATAATGAGGTTCCCGCAATCGAACGTTTCTTCAGATTGAAATTTGAAAAAGCATATGTTGCTTTTCAATATCGTACCATTGATGGTATGGCCAAAACAGCGGAGGAACGTTATTTAGAATTCCGCACAAAATACCGTGATATTGAACAACGGGTTCCTCAATATATGGTTGCTTCCTATTTGGGTATAACCCCTGAATTTTTGAGTGCCCTTCGAAAAAAATTGCGCTAAAAACCCTTTCTTAATCCACCTTAAGATTATTAAAATTGGTTCCTACTAGGTTTGTACTGTAATTCGTAAACACAGTACAACATGAAAAAAATAATTGCATTTACAGGCAGCAACAATCCGGCTTCTATCAACGAGAAATTGATAAAATACATTATTAAGGAATTTCCGAATAGCCGAATTGAGTTCATCGATCTTAAAAAATACACACTGCCTATTTACAGTCAGGAAGTCGAACTAAAAGGCATCCCCAATCAGGCGAAAGAACTATTTCAACGATTTACCTCTGCTGAAGGTTTTATTCTAGCCTCTCCTGAGCATAATGGTCTTCCGTCGGCTTTTTTAAAAAATACCATTGACTGGCTTTCAAGAATAGATCAACGTTTCTTTGGGGACAAACCCATTCTTCTTTTAAGCACCTCACCAGGAGCAACTGGTGGCAGCACACATTTGGAAATCTTGGCCAACTTGGTGCAGCGATGGGGAGGACAACTCACAGGTAGATTCTCTTTGGGCAGCTTTCAAAGGAATTTTGATGAAGACTCGAAAAGTCTTACTAATTCAAAAGAAGAATACGTTTTGAAAAATATTGTAGAAAGCTTTTTAAGGAATCAACCTGTTAGTGAGTAAAATGACGCCAAGGATGTAGAAAATCTAATGAATAAAATTACCACTCAATTCAAATCAAAAGGGTTTTTATAGTTAAATACCAACTCCCTTCGAATTTAAGTTACACGATTTAAAAAACACATGACAAAATGAACAAAAAAATAATTGAACATTTATTCGAGTTTTGGAAACATATAGGCCATAATGGTGGCTTTCTCAAAAAAGAAAAGGGTTTTGACAGTACCGATCCTTCTGAAAACTCATGGCCCAATAAAATTTTCAATGTCAACGTTGAAAAGTTAGACCTAAAAGTTCTCCAACAAAATATACAGTCCAGAAAGCTACCCAATTCAGTAGCGTTTTATGAACAGGAGTTCCTTGAAAAAATACTGACATCCAATGGGTTTGGATTGACTTCTACATTAAAGGCCATGGCATTGACAACTAATAGAATTTCATATGAAAACATTAAGGAATCCGATTTTCTAGAGGTTTGTTCGGAGTATGATGCTGGGCTATTTGCACAAGTAGCATCCGAGTCCTTTGGATACCCCGTTAAAACGTCCACAATCATTTCGCTATATAATGACCCCGCATTTAAACTTTTTTTGGGGAAACACCAGAACTCCTTTCCAAGCTGTGGGATGGTCTATCTGGACAAAAACGGCATTTCGGGTATCCACATGATTGGTACAAAAGCTGGCTATAGGGGCTTGGGGCTTGGAAGAAAAATGACACAGCTTTTAATCAACGAAGCCTTAAAGAACCAAAGCAAGAAAGTATACTTGGTTGCTTCGCAAGCTGGAGAAAGAATATATACGAAAATGGGGTTTGAAACTTATGGAGTTTTGGAAAGTTACTCGTTGCGAATGGATTGAATACGAGAAGTGATTTTAATATGACTGGGTAATTGTTTGACTAAATAAGTAGAGGACAGTTATCCTTTTTTTATACAATCAGCCGAATGGGTCTTAAAGATTTCTTTTAGCCCTTCACATTTCTTAAGATACCTTAATCAACGCCTAATTACTTGACTATAAATTTGTTGTGAATAAAAAATAGCAACAATGCTTAGAAATACGACTTTACTCATTTTGATTTATATGACCGTTCTAAGCGCTGCGGGTCAAGAATTGAACTTCTCACCGGATTTAGTACTTGGCAACCGATCTGTTGCCTACAAACATCTTATTAAATATTCGATCAGCCCAAAATTATCTTTGGACAATCTGACACTATTCGATACTGAATATGAAGAGGATACCAACAATATCTATTTTGTCCGAAATAATATCTCTTATCAATTCAATCAGAAAATTAAACTCAATACAGCGATAGGGATTAAAAACCCTGGGGCATTCTGCACTATATCCTTAGGGTTTTCTTCCAAGACGACTAATTTTTCCTTCGCCTACACAGCCGGCAGTACATACCAAAAAGGGTTTTCATTTGAGCAATCCTTGGTATTAAGTTATACCCCCAATTTAGGTCGTAATCATAGCGGTTATATAAATCTGCTTGCAACCGCCAATATCAATTCGAATGGTTATATAAGGGGATTGCAACAGCTTAAAATCGGAATACGGAAAGAACAGTTGATAACCGGATTGGCTGTAAATCTGGATCAGTTCAACAACGCTCGAAAAAAACTACAAAACATGGGCGTATTTCTAAAGTATAATTTTTAACCTTAAATATTCAATACAATGAAAAGAAACAAAAACCTTGCAATTTTTATATTAAGATTGGCAATACCATTTACCATGTTGATTTATGGTATCAACAAAATAATTGATGGTACTGGATTTATTGGAAGTCTCTTAGAACAATATGGTTTGCCGAAGATGATGGCAAATGGGGTATTTATTGGCGAGATAGTGGCACCTTTAATGCTCATGATAGGATATAGGACCAGATTGGCCGGATTGATTTTCTCCTTTAATTGCTTATTGGCGATTGTAATGGCGCAAACCCAAAATTTATTTAAATTGAACCAATTTGGGGGGTGGTCTTTGGATTTATTATTTATTTATCTCATCGCTGGAATCGTATTTTACTTAAGTGGCGCTGGCAAATATGCCTTGTCAAGATCCAATCATTGGGATTGACCCTTTGCTTAAATAAATTTTGTTAACTATTAAAATAAAACAATGCATGCTGTAATCTATAAGTTCAATGTTACCGAGGGTTTTGAAAGTGACTTTGAAATTGCCTGGAAAAAATTGACCGAAGCATTTATGACCTATTCAGGTGGTCTAGGCTCACGACTTCACAAAGATGAAGTAGGTAATTATATGGCTTACGCGCAATGGCCCGATAAGGAAACGTGGGAGAAAGCACCAAACAAGCTTCCCGAAACCACCGATGAACTTATTCAAGCAATGAAGAAAAGTTGTGAAAGTACGGATGTACTTTTCCATTTGGATGTTACAAGAGATTTGTTGAAAAAGGACTAAAAAATAGGGTACTTAAAAAGATTCTATAAATTCTTAATTTAGTGTCCTATGGAAAATGAGATAGTAAAACTGATTTCAAGATTTCTCGAACTTATTGACGAAGAGGCACAAGCCTTTGCTGAATGTATTCCGATAAGATGCTTTAAAAAAGGTCATATACTTTTAAAGGAAGGACAGATTTCCCGGGATTCTTATTTTGTTATTGATGGCTGTATCAGAAAATATTACATTATTGACGGTGAAGAACGAACAACGGAGTTTTATGTTGAAGACGAATCCATAGCGTCGTTACAAAGTTATAAGAACAAAACACCGGCAAACCACTATTTTGAATGTGTTGAAGATAGTAGATTGGCTGTTTTAAATGACGAAAAGGAACAAGAGTTGTTTAAACGTGTTCCTAGATATGAAACCTTGTGCAGGATGTCAATGGAAAGTGATTATGGTGAGCAACAAGAAGCCTTAGCTAAATTCATAATCTCTAGCCCAGAGGCACGTTATAGGAATCTACTAGAAACCCGCCCCGATTTACTACAACGGGTGCCACAATATCATTTGGCCAGTTATTTAGGGGTAAAACCTGAATCTTTGAGTAGAATTAGAAAACGATTAGCTAAAAAATAGGTTTTATTATAAACGATTTTACCTGTCTTTAGTCAGACCTTTCTAAAAAGAATGCCCCAGAAATGAATCCCAGGGCTTCGAAATAGTTGAGATTAATTAAGTGTTGCTATTTATCTCTTTCGATTACTTTTACAGTTTTATGATCTACCATTCCCAATGAAAGAATACGAAGCCATAAACTAGACTTTGTTTCAATGGTGTACTTTTCAGCATCCAAATCCGTAACAAGTGCTTCTACATTACTTTCCTTAACATTAATTCCAAGTAAATGTAGATCACTTGTTTTTTTAAAGGTTAACTCCCTTGTCTTTTCTCCAAAAACTTTTCCTCCATTTTCAAATGGTTTTGTTTCTGTATTCACTGCAAATTGTTGCACTGAGCAGGATGATATTGATGCGAATACCAACACACCTAATATTACTTTTTTAATATTCATAATGTTATTTTTATTATGAAACAAAAGTATTTTAGAATTAAACCTTATTCATTGACTTTAGTTAAGAACCATTTTCTATTCAACTACCATGGTCTAATCTTTCCCTGATGCCAAAACTTTCCAGTTTCTACTTCATTGTTTAATAAGTTCAAAATATCTTCAGCTACATCTTTAGGCAATCGAGGTGCAATTTTACCTCCCATGTCGGTTTGTGTCCAACCTGGGTCTATCGACGATACCGTTATGTTATTACGCTCTAATCGCTTTGCCAACAATTTTGTGTACATATTTAAAGCAGCTTTAGACATTTTATAGTGAGGCTGAAAGGCATCAAAGTTTTGTTCGCTAAATGAGCCCCAATCAGACGTGATATTGATAATATGAGCATTAGATTTAAATAATGGCAATAGTTTTTCGGTGAGTTTAATAGTACCAAAAACATTGATATCGAATGTCTTTTTCAATTGTTCCATATTGATTTTTGAAGCATCCCATTTTTCTAGTAATATGCCTGCATTGTTGATTAAAAAATCAAGTTTTATATCTACTAAAGTCTCAACGAATTTGTCAATGGAATCACTACTGGATAAATCGAGTTTTAAACATTGAAAATTAGGTTGGTTTAATGTTTGGTTTCCAGAGGTTGAACTTCCTATAACATGTGTATCTGCATTTTTAGTCAAAAACTCTGCCGTTGCCAAGCCAATACCTCTACTGCTTCCTGTAACTATTCCATGTTTCATAAGCTTTTTGTGTTAATTTTTGATATAATCCCCTTGAGTTAATACATTAGACAACCAACCATTTTTTTCTAATATTGGTGATACGCCTAGTACTTCTCTATTGGAAGATATCTTAAATTTTAAATAATCATTGGAAGTTGGTCCTTTGAAATCGAACATACGCTTAGAAATGGGATTCAGTTCAAAATAAAATGCACCTTCCTGTCTTGCAAATAGATTTCCCTCTTCAAAAACAATTTCAATTACTTTCGCATCTGCTAATTTGTAAATCCCAACATAAGACATAAATTCGTTATGTGTTAATTTATAGCCTTTGCTTAAATCTACTTCCAACAACTCTTGTATTTGATATTTTAAATAAGGTTTTAAAATAGGGTAAGCCTCTAAGTCTTTTACGATATCATTCAGTGCAGCATCCAATGACATCTCTTCTGCATTTAATCCATTTTCATATAATTGGCCAACACGGCTAGCAAATTTGGCATAAATTTCTCTATTGGTTATTAGTCGATTTTTGTTGCCATAATAGAAACGAGGGTTTTTTGAAGTGTTTCCAGAAACAATAATGGTATTTTTATCGCTAAATGTAAGAGCCTTATCTATTCCTGCTTCGACGCCTTGTGATCCATTGGGACCCGTATAGGTAAGCCAATTGGTTCTAAAACCATCGCTCATAAACAACACATTGCTTTTTTCTAAATGAATATCAATATGATCAAGGGTATGTGATGGTGTATGGTATGCAGTAACCACCTCATCACCTATAGGAATAGATATAGAATCTTTAAAAAGGATGTCGTGATATGCTGTTGAATACTTCATATTGTAATGCGATACTATTGTAGCTCCTTTATCTGCAAAATAGGTATTGGCATGATGGTTATATGGATCTGAATCACCATTAATGATATACGTTATAGGCAAGTCGGTAATTTTTCGGATTTCCTTTTCTAAAGATGATGCACTATTCATCATCATAGAATTAATAAGCAACACTTGATCATTACCTATAACCATACCTAAATTTCCATTGGCATTACCTTCCCATAGTTCCGTTAAAATATAGACGTTCTCATTTACTTTTTTGACATCGTATTTAGCTTGCGCAACTAATTGTGGAGCAAACAAAAAAGCATAATAAATACTTAAAATATGTGCCAATTTCATAATTATATAGTCCTTTTATTAAGTCTAAAATCCATATGCTACCAATATTCTTTAATCATAAATATTTTCCCATTCTTAAATTCAAAAAGTGCCATTTGTTCGTCACCTTCAACCATTTTAACATTTTCTTTTGTAATGAAGCGTTTGCTTACTGTAATGGCATTTAAGCCATAAATAATGTTCTCAATTTTTATGTCAATAACACTCCCATCATAGCCTCCATTCTCTTGGTTACGTTTGTAGCCTTTATAGAGGTCTTCACGTGTATAAACGCCACCATAATTTGGATGTACATAGGTAAAATCATCGGTAAACAGTTCAAAGATTTTACCGATGTCTTTTAAGGTGGAGTTTTGTTGAAATACTTTTAGGTTGAGCTCATAATACTGATTCAAAACATAGTTGAGCGAATCTTTATGGGTATTTAGGTTGTTTTCTTGTGCCTGAGCCAAATGAAGACCAATAAACGATAGCGTTATTAAAAGTGCAGAATTGAATTTCATGCTTTCTGTTTTTTTAATTTCATGTGTAAAATCGGGTAGGGTTTTCCGGAAGCATCCAATTGAGATTTCCCAATGATTTCAAAGTCAAAATGTTTATAAAATCCAACAGCTTGTTCATTCTGTTCATTGACATCTACTTTGGTTACATTAAGGCTATTAATTGCGTATTCCAATAAAGTTTTACCGATGCTTTTTCCTCTATGTGTTGGGTGAATGAACAGCATTTCTAAGTTTTGATCAGCCACTCCTAGAAACCCAATAATTGCATTATTCTCATCCCTATAACATCTCAATTCAACAGCATCTAGATATGTATTTAGAATTAAAGGCTTGAAATAGGCGATGTCTTCTTCTTTCAAGAAGTGGTGCGTAGCCCTTACAGATGCCCCCCAGACACCTGCAACTTCTTTATATTCAAATTTGTCTATACAGTCTATTCCATGTTTCATTTTAAATTTCCTTTAATAATTTATGATTTCCCGAGGATCCAATTAGAAATCCCATCTAAAAAGCCATCCACAAATTTCCTGTCAAGTGTTGCATACTCATCCCTGCTCCCAGTTGTAGCCTTTTGGAAAAAATGATTGGCCTTGTCAAACGTTATAAAATGATAATCGGTACCAGATTTAAGAAAGGCATTTTCCATTCTATCCTTGTTTTGGAAAATAGGCACCTGAAAATCCAAACCTCCAAACAAACCCAATACAGGTACTTTTAGTTGTTCGTAATCTTTTGAAGGGTCTTGATAGAGAAATGAGGTAAGTGAAGGCAATCCATATATTATTTTGAATTCATCAGCTTTTGCAATTGCTTGTTGTTTTATTTTTAAAGAGTCTACATCATGTGACGAACTCATTTTAGACAAAATGTTTTCGGTTGTTTGTTTGAATAAATGGTATACTTCATCAATATTCTTATCATCTTCAATTGCTCTCATCAATTTATTGTGTGCTGACACATCAGCTTCAATTAAATATTTTGGTAAATCTGTATGCTCATAATCTTGTCTCACCTGGTAAGTAACAACCTCTATTAGCGGTACGGCCGGTGCACCCATTAAAATCACTTTTTTTACAGACATATTTCCAGCAGCAACCTTTCCAGCAAGAATACCCCCTTGACTGTGCCCAAATAATATGAAATCATAGAATGGATGCGCTGCTGAAGATTTAAAATAAGCCATAATATGCTCCAAATCCCTTGAATGATCTTCGAAGGTACTATTGACAAAATCACCAGTACTTACGCCTACTCCTCTATCGTCATAACGGAACGAAGCAATTCCCTTTGATGCCAAATGGTGGGCAATAACTTTAAAAATTTTGAAGCCTTCTAATGTTTCGTCTCTATCCTGGTCACCACTTCCTGAACTCATAATAACTAAGGATGATGCATTTAACTTTGTTGGAATCGATAAGGTTCCTCCAATTTTAACATCATCCGCTTGGATGATTAAGTCAATCTCTCGCGAATTTTGATCATTACTGTCAATTTTCTGGGCAATTGTATTCTGATGCCACAGAAGAAAAATAATTACTATGGTTATTAATTTTTTCATTTTTTTATTTATCGAATTCAATATCTTTTGCATAGGACGCTAAACTTAGAAGGTCATAAGATTTTTTTAAATCTCCCTGTATTACTGATACCGCACTATGATCAACTAGCAATGATCTAGAAACGGATTGTTTATTTCCCTGAACAATTTGTTTTATTGCTGCTTTAGCATCTTCTTTGCCTTTTGTTTCGTAAGCAAATAAGACTTTAACAGCGTTTTCTTCAGCAGTTATGGCTCTATGTTTAGGTGTGTATCCTATTTGCTTTACCATGGCTTCTGCCATTGCCCATACGGACCAAGGATTTTGACCAGTAATTACATTATTATCGTGACTTATTCTTTCAAGATACATTATGCCTTCGTTAAATACCGCTCCTTGAGATATCAGTTCGTCTTGTAATAAAAAAGGAAATATGGATACTGCATTTGGAATTAGTAATAACTCTTCCTTATTGGTAAAGCTACTTACCTGCTTATTTTTTAAAAAGGACTGTCCATCATCTAAGGTAATATTTACAAATGCTGCAGGTCCATGACAGACTGCACCTATTACTTTGTTATTCTTATGGAAATCTTGTATTAGAGATTGTATAAATCTATTGTTTGGAAAATCAAACATCGCTCCTTTTCCTCCAACAAAATAAACAGCTTCATATATTTCGGGATTCACATCTTTTAATGATATACTATTATTGGTTTTGGATTGTGCAATTGAATCATTCAAAAATGCATAATCGAATATTCCCATATCATCATCATCTAACACCACAGGCGGTTTACCTCCCAAAGGACTTGCTACATCAACATCAAAACCATTGGCTTTAAAAACATAGTAAGCTCTTGCTAATTCTGTTAGTTCATATCCTGTGCCTTTACCACTTGTACCCATTGTATCCGTGCTGGTTACAACGGCCAGTATTTTTCCACGATAAGCTGGTGCATCTTTAGTAATGTATGTGATATCACTTGCTCGACTATGAACTAGGGTTTCATCTACTGCTGGCAATAGACTCGCTATATAGATTCCAATAACAATAAGGATAGCCACAATGAGGGATAGCGTGGTGAGTATCCATTTAATAATTTTGTATTTTTTAAACATGATTTATTTTTTAAATTGAATTTTACAGTCTTTAATTTCACATTGTTTTAAACAACTCGTCAATTTTAGATTTAGCGCTTTCATCTGGTGCGACTTTATATAATTCCTCAAGTAAATCTAAGGATGTTGGCTTTTTGGGATATTTATTGTTTTCCAAGAAATTTTTAAGCGCTTGGTTTACTTGTTGCTCCCCTATTAATTCGCTCAATTTTACCATGGCAATTGCGCCTTTAGAATAAGCAATATGTGTATATCCAGGCTTTACTTTATAAAGTGGTTGGTTGTCATACAATCCTTTCTCGTTATCATAAATTTGCTGATGAATCTCTAATCGCTCTTTCATTTTTTCATGACCATGCATTTTCTTATACAACATCATTTCAGTGTACATAGCCAAAGTCTCAGTGAGCATTATAGCACCTTCTCTGTAATCAGGATTTATTTGGCTATTACCCCACCAAAGGTGTGATAATTCGTGTCCTGCCAATTCATTAATGACATCTTGTTTTTTATTACCTTCTAGGTTGGTATGAAATATCATATCTTCCGTCATAAATATTGCAGATGGGTAAGCTGTTGCCGCAAAACCTTTTGTGAATGCCGATATTTCAACAAAACTGATGGTTTTAAAAGGGTATTCACCAAAATTATCAATACAATAATCAAGGGTTATTTTAGCATTTTTGATAAGATGATCTACATTCTCAAAATGATTTTTTGAATAGTAGACATTAATAGTTTTGTCTTTATGTTGAATCGATTTATACTCATATTCAGCAGACGCCAATGCAAATCGAAAAGGTATAGTATCAGCACTATATATAGCGTAATCTCTGTTGTTTTCAGACCATTGCTTTATCAAGTCTCCAGTACCTAAAGCTGTTTGAAATTTTTCTGTAGAAATGGTCATTTCTAAATTGATAAAATCATTTTTGAATACTTGTGGACTTTCTAATGCTTTCAATTCTGAAGCTTTTCCCAAATCAAATTCACTACGCTTCTCTGCATCATCAATTTCTCTATCGATTTGATACCCAAAAGTTGGATAGTAATTACTGATTCTCAGAAAAGAACCGTTATTTACTATGGAATTAAAGGATTGGTGTCCGTTTACTGCAAACCATTTGTAGGATAAACTAAAGCTTAAACTAGCTACTTCGTTAGGCTGTAATGGTTTATCCAAACTAATTTCTGTGACATGTTCTTCAATTTGTGTTTTTTCAAAACTACTTTCAAACAAAGCTGTTTCAATTTCTAAATCCGGATGAAAATTGACTAAAACTTTATGAATAGCTTCATTGGTTTGGTTGCTTAAAACATAATGTCCACTTATTTCATAGGCGTTTTTAGAAGGGTAAAGATGAATATCTGTAGTTACATCTGTAATTGTTGGTTGTGGGATAGCTTCATATTTTCTATAAGACTTTTCATAATTCACCGCTTCTAAAATTGTTTGTTCTTCATTTTTGGGCATATAACCTTTCATGAAAAATATACCGCTAGTAGCACCTACAATTAGTAAAACTAAAACGAGTACGGACGTCTTTTTGTTTAACACTTTCGTCTTTATAAAACTGTTTATCAACCAGATAAACGCTATGAAGCCTAATCCAAACAAGAGGCGTTGCGAGAATGCTGATAAATAAATTCCATAGCCATTAAAATCACTATAAATACCATTATAACCTGAGAATATGTGCAATAATGGGTAAGAAAAAATATATTTTGATAAGGGACTAGCCAAAGCAAAAACGCTCAACGTAGAAACACCCAAACTAACATATCGGTTATTAAGGATATCATTTATTAATAGTAAAAACGCTGAAAATAGAATTAAAGGAATTACATTGAAGATAAAGACACCTAAATAGGCTTTCCAATCAATACTAAAATAGCCATAACTAAATTGAAAAATCAGTGCTTCAATAATGAGAACTATTGTAAAAAAACAGACTAGTACTATTGATGAAATAAAATGACCCTTTAATTTGCTCTTTGAAAAATAAATGCTTTTTTCAATTAATGTGAAATTTGACGTGTGACTTCTCCAATATAAATCATTAACGAAATAGGCTAAAATCAATAATCCAAATAGATGGAAGTTTGATGAAATGGAAGTCGCTAAAAGACCAGATGTTGCATATTTTTCTGGTAGTCGTATACCCTTATCAATATCAGCATACATTTCCATGCCTATATAAAATATGAGTAGCAAGGAAACAGCCGCAATAACAACGCTTTTAAAAAGATAAATTAAGTCTAATTTGGTAAAGGATAATGCCGATTTAAAATCCATTCTACCTCCAAAATTTAACTTTGGGGTCTTTATTGATTTTAAATTCACCACAGCATTAATGGCATTGACTTTTATACTCTTTTTAGATTTATGACTTTGTTTTCTTGAGAATGAGAACCCTCTATAACTAGACCATAAAAAGAATGCAGAAATAAACAGAAAAATCCCTCTGTTTAATAAAAACATATTGGTTAGTGGAACAATACCATCATTTTTTTGAAGTACGGAAAATGATCTCGATTCGAAAAAGTATGCTGATAATCCAAACGGATCCAAGATAGCAGAGATTTGTTGCACTTCTAGCGATTGTGGCATACTCCCAGACATGAACGGTGAGTTAGAAAACACCAATAATACCATGTAAAGAACATAAAGTAACAGTCCACCAATGACTACTACTAATTTTTTATGTGTTGAATAGGCAATAAAAAATAAAAAGCTACAAACAAATAATGCATTGAGTATTCCAAAAACAAGTAATGGATACACATAATACCATAAATTCAAACCCATCTGCATTTCGTCACCAGTTCGTAAATTTTGACCTATGACAAAACCTAAAATTAATAAGCTAAAACTTAAAAATGTTTTCAGGTAAAAAAACCAAAACTTACCAGTTAGGTAGGTCAATTTGGAAAAAGGAAGTGAAAAAATCACCAAATCGAACTTGGCATCCCATTCCTTAAATAAAATTTGATTGGAATATAGAATAGCCAGAAATATAATGGAAAGACTAAACATACCCATCATAAACCCAATCGTATATGGTGAGTTTAGGTATATGCCTTCACCAGCAGTCATATTGAATTTATTTCCGCAAAAAACGCCTAAAAGGAGAATGATTAAAATCATAGGATATAAGGTCCATCTCCTTGTGGTTTGATTTAACTCGTATTGAAATATAGCATTCATGATATATTAATTTTAGGCTAGTGTTTTAAAATACACATGCTCCAGTAAAGGTGTTACGGCATCAAATCCTTCAGGTTTTGTTTCAGAAAAGATGGTAATATTCAGTACACGCTCAATTAATTGCTTGCTAATAATCTGGTATTTTGATTGGTAATCTTCTAGTTCATCATTTTCAATAGCCTTTGACCAAATTTTATGTTCCAGTTCAGAAATAAGTTCTTTAGGTTTGCCTGTTTTTAATATTTGCCCCTTGTTCATAATGGTCATTTCTGAACATAGATTTTTTACATCTTCCACCAAATGTGTAGACAGAATTACAATTACCTCACTACTGATGTCGCTCAACAACATATTGAACCGGTTACGTTCTTCTGGATCCAAGCCTGCTGTTGGTTCATCCACAATAACAATTTTGGGCTTTCCAAGCAAAGCTTGCGCCACCCCAAAACGCTGTTTCATACCTCCTGAAAATGTATGTACTTCTTTATCTCTAAAATCCCATAGATTGACTTTTTCTAATAGATATTGAATTTGAGTTTCGCGTTCTTTTTTATTTTCCAAGCCTTTTAAAACAGCAATATGACTTAATAAATCATAGGCATTCACTTTAGGGTATACTCCAAAATCTTGCGGCAGAAATCCTAAATTCTTTTTGATGTAATCAGGATTGTTAATAATATCAACATCATTAAAATCAATACTCCCAGACGTAGGTTTTTGCAATCCAACAATGGTTTTCATTAGAGATGATTTTCCAGCACCATTAGGCCCTAATAAACCAAACATGCCATTCTTTATTTCTAAAGAAATATTCTGTATTGCTTGGTGACCATTTTTATAGGTGAGTTTGAGATTATTAATTGTTAAAGTGTTCATCTTATTTTTTTTTAATCGTGCTAATTGCTCTTGCTTTCTTTTTTAATAATTTTTCTGAATCCGGATACTTTTTCAGTAAAAGATTGTAAAAGTCAATTGCCTCTTTAAAGTGATTGTGTTTCTCATAAAATGAAGCAAAGTCAGAAACCACATATCCCATGTTACTATACATCAACTCATTAATAAATCCCTTTTTATTTAAAGCGTTTAACAGTGTTTCAAAGTGATAAAAATCGTCTGCACGCATGGCACTTCTGATAATGGTAAATTTAGACCATAGTCCAAGTTCTGGTGAAAAACCATGTCTTTTGGCTCTTTCTTTAGTGTATTGGTAGGCATAGTCAATACCACCAGCATTTATAAACTTTTGAAGGTTATTGACTTCAAATTCTTGATAGTATTTATAATAATTTCGAAGCCCATGATACAGGGTTGGGTAACCTGTTGAACGGTGTTGTTCTATATCAAGTTTTAAGAAAGACCATTGTAATCCTTCTATATTTTTTTGAGTTAGTAATGAGTCTAATTTAACGGCACTGTGTTTTACATCATATTCATCTGGGCTTACAGAAAAGTAGAGGTTTGTTGGTAATGCTGAAACATCGTTTAACTTGTCTATGGCATCCATTATAGGGAAGGCACTTGCCATGATATGGGCATCAAATAATGTTGGGTTAGATAGCATCGTGTTAAACACCAAACTTGCACCATACTCCCAACCAAAAATTAGGTTTTCATTATTCGTTCTAAAGCTTTTATTTAAATATGGGATCAGCTCTGCACTCAAGTATTTTATTAAAGTATCTTTTCCTTCACCTAATTGTTGAAATCGTTTGGGATACTCGGTATGGATACCGACCACAATAAAATCAGGCGTTAATTGAAATTGTTTAAAAGACTGACTCAAGCTAACGGCATAATTAAAAAGTCGTTGCCCATCTAACACATAAAGTACAGGGTAGTGTTCTTTTGAATCTTCATAATTAACAGGAAGATAGATTTGAATCTGCCTTTCTTCATTTAAAACTTTAGATTTAATCAAGTGGTTTGTGCCTACAATATTATGGGCGACGCTGTTTTGAGCATTACCGCAAATAACAGATAGATAGCAAATTATATATACAATGGTTCCTTTTTTCATTGTCGCTATTATTCTAATTGATCACTGTACGTTAAAAGGGCGCGGTATATTTCCCTAACTGATTGCATATCGTTTTCGGTCTCAGATGAATTGACAAAAACGATGATTCCACGTTTATTTTTCTTCATAAAATAGGCATGGGATATAACTCCAGGGTCGTTACCGCTATGCCCTATTTTTTCGTGGTCAATAGTCCAGAACATATTCTTTTTAAAATCATTATCACTAGGGTCTTTTAACATTTTTTCATAGCTAGAAGCTTGTATAACATTTTGTTCTCCACTATACCCCTTGATTACAGCAGACAAAAACTTACTAAAATCCTCAATATTTGTCATAAAACCGCCATCACCATAGGTGATGAACTCATAATTTGGAATGGGGTAACCATACCAATATAATGTTGACATATTTTCTAACGGATTGCTTTTTGAATGCCATCCTGAGTCATCCATTTGCAATGGGTTTAAAATATGCTTTTGAAGAAAATCTGTGTAGCTATCGCCGCTTACAATTTCAATGATATAGGCGGCGATATTAGCGCCCATATTACTGTACTTATAAGAAGTGCCGGGTGAATTGCTTGAAAAGTTTTCAGGAGTGAACCATTTTCCTGCTGTACTGTACTGATTTTTGATAAAGCGTGCTGCAGGAATCATTTTATTGTTGTTAAAACGATGGATGTCTTCTTTCACATTTGGCTGTATATTTTCAGGAAGGTGCTTATAAAAACGAGGTATTTTTTCCTTAAAAACATAGATTCTATTATAATATTCAGAATCCAAAATACTAGAGGTATGGTTGGCCAATTGCCGAATCGTAATGTGCTTATCTTTGAATTTCGGATTGTAAATTTTAAAAGGCAAATACGTATTAACAGCATCGTCAAGCTGCAATAAACCAAGTTCCTGAGCTTTCATTAAAGCCATTCCGAGTAATGTCTTAGAGATAGACGCTATAGGCTGTACAGTAGTAGTTGTATATTGTGTTTTTAGTTCTTTGTTTGAAAACCCAAACCCTTTTGCATAAACAATACTATCTTTATTTACAATAGCCACACCAAAACCAACCAAATTGCTATGGTTTTTTATTTGCTCTAACTCACTGGTAATTAAATCATTTGGGTTTTGTGATACACCGGAAACAACTATTAATAGAAAAACTATTAATACGATAAGATTTTTCATGCTTACTTAATTATGGATTTAAACCATCGATTTATTACAATAGGTAGCTTTCTCGAAATCTCGTATGTTTATAGAAATAATAGGTACTTCAGGAAACATCTCTTTAAGTTCAGTAACTATTCGTTTTGAAAGTTCTGCTTTCTGTTCTGTATTTCGACCTTCCATAATATTCGCAAATACATGGATAAAATGACCACTTGTATTTCCAGTCATATAGTATTGGAATGGATTAATACGAACTTTAATTTCCTCAGGAATGAATAATTCCGTCGATTTAGCCGTATCATATACTTTCTGTATAATCTCTTCCGGAGATTTTAATTGGATGACCTGTTCTGAACAGTCTATTACAAAATGTGGCATATATTTTCGTTTTAGTCTATGTAATGTTCAAGAGTTACTTTTGTGATGTCCCGGGTTACTTGTGTTGGTGAGTTACAATCGCAATTGCTAAAGCCAACCACATAAACATCTAGACTTGGCACATAAACACCCATGGATTTAAAACCAAAGATGCTCCCACCATGCTCTCTTGTTGGTATGCCATCAATATCTTTTAAATGCCAGCCGTACCCATAGTTAATATGTTCACCATTATTTAAGGTATAATTAGTAAACAATTTTTTCTTTGATGCTTCGGTTATTAGGGAATGAGTGTTAATGGCCTCTTGCCATTTCAACATATCATCAACCGTTGACATTAAAGAGCCTGAAGCATAAGGGTTACTTAGACTAACGTGCATTTTGTTTGTAAATTCACCTCGGTTGTGATAGCCGTAGGCTTTATTTTTTACAATATCCCTATCACTGGCGTAACGTGAATCATCCATTCCGATTTTTTGGAAAATTTGTTTACCAATAAAATTCTCGTAAGACTCCCCGGAAACAAGCTCAGTGATATAACCTAAGACTACATATCCTGAGTTGTTATACTCAAACTGTTCTCCAGGTTGAAAATTCTCAGGTTCTTCTTTGAAGAAATCCAACAACTCTTCAGGTGTAAGATCTTTTTTCGCGATGCTCATAATAGACTTCATTTTAGTGAAGTCTTTAATACCTGAAGTGTGGGTCAATAACTGATGGATGGTAATATTATTTCCGTTCGGGTAATCTGGAATATATTTTGAAACTGCATCATTCACATTTAATTTTCCTTGTTCTTCTAACTTCATGATAGCCATAGCTGTAAACTGCTTGGTCATGGATCCTATTTGAAATACGTTTTCGGGTTTCATAGAAACATCTAATTCAATGTTAGCTTGACCAAATGCTTTCCGATAAATAGGCTTTCCATCTTTGGCTACTAGAAACACTGCTCCAGGTTCATCAGAGGCTTTAAATAATGTAGTTAAAACACTATCAATTTGAGTTTCTAAGGATTGTGAATATGTGGCTTGCATCACTAAAATGGCAATGACAAAAGGCATGATATTTTTTAAATAGCTTAATTCCATAATGTTCGTTTTTTGATTGATTATTTACTTGATGTAGTATTAAATCAAACTTAGCCAGTTAAATAGCCAATAATCTTAAGGTATCTTAAGAACCCCCTTGAGTTAAGTTGAGAGTTCTCATTGATTAGGGTAATACCCTTAAATAGGCCTAAAACTTTTGTGGTGTTTCGATTGTAAAAGGTCTTCTTCTAAACCCTTTGATCAACAGCCAAATGGTAAACGAGAACTCACCGATTACCGAAGGCAGCACCACTATACTTTCGAAAATGGATTTATAATCGCTATAATTCGGCATCAAGAGTTTTGCTGTTCCATCTATGATGTAGCCAACGGCTGCAAGTATCAACAGTACCCCTAATGCATTTGGAATAGTGGTGGATTTCAAGATTAAATATCCCAATACAATCAAATGAATTCCAAAAAATATTAATCCGATAGTCCAAAATGTGTCAAAATCTAACAACAACTTCGTTACTAGTTGTTCTAATTTTATAGAGCTAGAGAGGTTACTTGTTAATTGATAAATGTGAAATAATTTTAATAGAGCAACACCAAAAAACAAAGCGTGTAGTAGTCTAAAAAAGGAAGCTAGATAAGATAGATTTTTGCTTATCGGTTTTGTTAAACCGAAAACTGACCAAATCAATACTACATCAAAAAAAAACATGATTACAAACCCAAGTATACCATTTCCGAATTGTGAATGATTATTAATAAAATTTGAAGTCGTAATTGAGGCGTTGTTACCCACTATGAGGCTTTCAAGCACTGAAAAGTTGGCGTAAAAACCAGATAAAAAAATCATCAAATAAGCGATTCCCGATATTTTTGCTAATTGTTTCATAATTGCACCTATTATTTTTGCACAAAATTATTGGTCCACAAAACAGATTTCATTGACTTTAGTTAAGAAATCATTTGTGTGTATTATTCTGATAACCAGATACAAAACTACCTCGAACTCTTAAATTGTTTCTTAAACTACCTTAAGTTTTCTAAGAAATCTTCTCGATATTTTTGTGCAATTATTTAGAGATATGAATCAAAACATCAATACCATATTGGCCATCATAGGGGGTGTATTTTTGGCCATGCAAGGTGGCTTTAATGCACAGCTTGGGGTTCAACTTAGAAATCCATTAATGGCGTCTTTAGTGGCCTTCTTTTTTAGTATGGTATTCGCTTTACTGATGTTGCTATTAAGCCTTAAAGGCTTACCGAAGGCATCGATATTAATGGGTATACCTAAATATTTGTGGTTTACAGGGGCACTTTTTAGTGTTTTTGGAATTTGTCTGTACTACTACACCATTCCAAAACTGGGAATGTCAACAATGATATCACTGGGTTTGTTTGGTCAACTTCTATTTTCGGCAATTGCAGGACACTTTGGATGGTTTGGAATGCCACAAGAACCTATGGAATTTAAAAGGATCCTTGGAATAGTGGCAATGTTTATTGGAATACTCCTGATCAAAGAAAATTGAGCTATAAGGTGATTATAAAATACGAATCTTAAAACCAGTATTATGAGACTATTAGAAAATCTAAAATGGCGTTATGCTACTAAAAAATTTAACCCATCAAAAAAAATAAGTGATATTGACCTTGAAAGGCTAAAGGAAGCCATACAATTATCGGTTTCATCATATGGCCTGCAATTATATAAGGTACTGGTCATTGAAAACCAGGAATTAAGAGCACAGCTTAAAAAGGCTTCATGGGATCAGTCGCAAATTACAGATGCGTCACACTTATTTGTTTTCTGTAATTATACAGATAGAAGTGAAAAACATATTGATGATTATATTCAAACCACTGCAAAGACCCAAGGCACTTCTTTGGATAAACTTTCTGCCTATAGTGAATTTATCAAAGGGAGTTTATCTCAAAAAACTTATTCGGAATGGATAAGTTGGTCGGAAAAACAAACCTATCTGGCATTGTCAAACCTTTTGATGGCCTGTGCGGAGTTGAAAATTGATGCATGTCCCATGGAAGGATTTGAATCGGACAAGTATAATGAAATTTTAGGGTTAAAAGAAAAAGGTCTGAATGCAGCTGTGATTGCCCCAGTTGGCTTTCGATCAGAAGAAGATCATACTCAATTCAGGAAAAAAGTTAGAAAGCCTAAAGAGCTACTTTTTCAATCTTTATAAACAATCTTTGTCTTTCAAAGAACCGGGTTAAAAAAATCAATTTCCATTTTATTGGAGTGGGAAATACAAATTAGGGTTGGGAATCTTTAGCCTTATGGCTTTTGAAAAATCTGAATTATAATATTGAATCTATTAAATCTTGCAAAGTGAAATTATCAAAAATACATAGTGTCATTATTTTTCTCTGCCTTCTCATTACTATCTTTAGTTTTATGAAAAATTCTCAAGGCAGAAATGCATCGCTTCGTTTGGAGCTATTCAGTTCTAATGTAGAACGATCAGTTAACTTTTATAGTAAAATTCTAAATTTTTCTATAGAAGGAGATTCAATTAATCAATCCTATCAGCAAGTGATAAATGGTGCTGTGATTTTGGGAATAGGACCTGAAGCTAAGTTGCCGGGAGACCATTTTTTAAAATTAAAAGACGGTGACTCACGCCGTGGCATCGGTGTAGAAATTGTACTGGAAGTTGATGATGTATTGTCCGTTTATCAGCGAGTAAAGCGAAGCGGATACCCAATACATGCAGAGATTAATGATAGACCTTGGGGGCTTACCGATTTTCGATTGATTGACCCCGATGGTTATTACATTAGGATAACTTCTAGAAAGGATTGATTTATTGTAGTCCCATTAGAATACGCAGTATTAGTTAGAAAGTTCAAATGAATGTAAGGCTGCTTTGATGTTAATTAATAAAATATGTTGGCGCTAAGTGGAATCTTTAATTAGGCAATTAATATCTTTAAACTATCAGAAAGTAAGTCATCTTACTTTAAGTTCATTTAATTTATCGTCAACAAATCGGTCAACAGTTAAGTTTATATAATTATAACTTATTGATATGTAATTGATTATGGGGTAAGGTTGTAATCCTGCCACCCCGACCAAGAAAATCCGATCACGAAAGTGATCGGATTTTTTGTTTTTAAGGGTGTAGTACCAACGGCACTTAAACCGGAAAAAAAATATGGACAGGCGATAGCCTGTGTCGGATTGTCTTGAGCACCGACCCTCTTTCAGGTTCAGCGCAGCTATTCCTGCCGGCCCGACAAATAGGGTGTTAATTTTTTTAAAATACGCAAATAAATGAAAACCGGCAAAATACACTTTTGCTGGTTTTTTTTGTGCCCGTTTGGCGGCAGATTCGAGTTCGATTGTCCATATCTAAGTTCTAAACCAAAATTAGTTTTTATTGCCGTTCCATTTTATAAAGCAATGTATTGTGGACGGCCCATTGCTTTGCAGTCAATATTACTGGTATTTTTTTGTTTAAAAGTATAATATCTCGTACAGGGTAGTAAAGAAGGATTAACTAAAAGGGTATTGCCAAACCTGCAATTTACTTGTTTAGTTGTGGTATGTGTTAACTAAAAAGGGAAGGACTATGGACTTTCTTAATAATTACATTTCAGGTTGATTTGTGCATGATTGACTTTAGTCGAACTAAAGTTGCCCTTTGCGTCGAAAAATACTTTATGTAGCAATAATGCTACAATTTTTCTGTTTTAACTATCTCTTTTATAATCGAGTTTACTTTAAATATTTTTGATGCTCAAGGCGCTATGCTTTTTCGTAAAAGTTAATTACTTCACCTTTAAGTTATCTATATTTAGACCTAACTAACGACGTAAATTTTTAAACAAGAGTCTATAAGCTTATTTTTTTTCTTTTAGATATTTGATTTTCAATTCAGTATGGTCAAGAGTTATAGATTTTTGGTGTATTTTTTTATGATGTTGGCCATCCTTATCGCGTGTACAAAGGAGGTTAATCTTGTAACTGAAGTAGAGTTCGATCTATTGGGGGACAATACGGAGGAAGGATATGTTAAAGAATCTCTTGCAACGGTATTAACTATATCTCCAGAGGAAATTTTGGAAGAAATTACCTATGGTTTTAAGTATACGGTAGAGGAAGGCGAAGGCTTTTTTGAGGATGATAACGGAGAACCCTTGGCACCGGGAGAAATGTATCTTTTTGAAGGGCTGTCCCAAAACCTGCATTATATAGGTTCTGAAGCCGGAGAGCATAAGGTTCTCTTTCAAGCAGAGGATTCATATGGTTTTGCCAAGGAACTTGAACTAGTATATACTCTTGAAAATGTGCCTGCAACATGGACGGCCACCGCTGCCGATGAGGAACTTCTTGTGGGAGACGAAACTACTATTACGGTTACCCTTGGTGATGAAGGGGCCGGGTATGCCTCATACGAACGTAATTATAAGATTACCGTTGGATCGGGGGAATGGACTAAGGAAGACGGTACGGGACTGGAAACTGACACCTTTGTTCAAATCGTTCCTGGCACTTACCAATATAATTTTATAGCACAAGAACTAGGCACGGTAGTTCTCACGTTTGATCTTCAGGATGGCAACGGACAGAAAATTACAACAGAGGTAGCGCTTGAAGTAGTGGAGGAACTCTCATCGGGAGAGAATAACATTCTAAGTTTCTCACTATCGGAACAGATTGGTACGGCTATAATCGATTCTGAAAACCACACAATATCTGTAACAGTTCCGGAAGGAAGTGAACGGAATATTGCACCATCGGTACTGACAGTGTCGGAGGGAGCTACAGTCTCACCAGGAGCTGAAGAGCAGCAAGATTTCATGAACCAGGTGGTCTATACGGTTACGGCAGAGAACGGTGATGAAAAAGAGTGGACAGTAACGGTAATGGAGCAAGCTATTGCTATTGAAATAACTTCGTTTAGTATTAATGGAGTAGAAGGGAGTATAACGGACACGGAAATCCTCCTAGAATTGCCATCTGGTACAGATGTTACGGCATTGATTCCTACGATAGGGATTGTTGGTGAATCTGTGAACCCAATGTCCGGAGTGGAACAGGATTTTAGCAATCCAATTACATATACGGTCATGGAAGGTAGTATGACTAAAGCGTATACGGTTACGGTCACTACGGTTGCCAACCAACCACCTACGGCCAGTGATGTTACGGTTAACGTTATTACAAATTCCGCTAACAACAGTATAGACATGGAACCCCATATTGGCGATCCAGAAAACGACAATATTACCGTAGGTATAGGAAGCGGCCCTACAAACGGCAATGCGACCATCTCCGGGACGATTATCAGTTATACCCCGAACAATGGTTTTTCCGGTGGGGATGAAATCATCTACACGGTCAATGACGGGAACAACCCTACAGAAAGCGGAACGCTAAGCGTACAGGTCAATGGGGTTGCGAACGAACCGCCTACGGCCAACGATTTTACGTTTACGGTAGATGCCAACTCCAGCAATAACGCTATTGAACTGTCCGGTGAAATCAATGATCCGGAAAACGACAATCTTACCGTAGGTATAGGAAGTGGCCCTACAAACGGCAATGCGACCATCTCTGGGACGATTATCAGTTATACCCCGAACAATGGTTTTTCCGGTGGGGATGAAATCATCTACACGGTCAATGACGGGAACAACCCTGCAGAAAGCGGAACGCTAAGCGTACAGGTCAATGGGGTTGCGAACGAACCGCCTACGGCCAACGATTTTACGTTTATGGTAGATGCCAACTCCAGCAATAACGCTATTGAACTGTCCGGTGAAATCAATGATCCGGAAAACGACAACCTTACCGTAGGTATAGGAAGTGGCCCTACAAACGGCAATGCGACCATCTCCGGGACGATTATCAGTTATACCCCGAACAATGGTTTTTCCGGTGGGGATGAAATCATCTACACGGTCAATGACGGGAACAACCCTGCAGTAAGCGGAACGCTAAGCGTACAGGTCAATGGGGTTGCGAACGAACCGCCTACGGCCAACGATTTTACGTTTATGGTAGATGCCAACTCCGGCAATAACGCTATTGAACTGTCCGGTGAAATCAATGATCCGGAAAATGACAATCTTACCGTGGCCATAGGAAGCGGCCCTTTTAATGGCAGTGCAACCATCTCCGGGACGATTATCAGCTATACCCCGAACAATGGTTTTTCAGGTAATGATGGTATCACCTACACGGTCAATGATGGAAACAACCCTGCAGTGAGTGGAACACTAACGGTAGAGGTAAATGGAGTGCCAAACGAACCGCCTACGGCCAACGATTTTACGTTTACAGTAGCTGGTAACTCCAGCAATAACGCTATTGAACTATCCGGTGAAATCAATGATCCGGAAAATGACAATCTTACCGTGGCCATAGGAAGTGGCCCTACAAACGGCAATGCGACCATCTCTGGGACGATTATCAGTTATACCCCGAACAATGGTTTTTCAGGTAATGATGGTATCACCTACACGGTCAATGATGGAAACAACCCTGCAGTGAGTGGAACACTAACGGTAGAGGTAAATGGAGTGCCAAACGAACCGCCTACGGCCAACGATTTTACGTTTACAGTAGCTGGTAACTCCAGCAATAACGCTATTGAACTGTCCGGTGAAATCAATGATCCGGAAAACGACAATCTTACCGTAGGTATAGGAGGCGGCCCTACAAACGGCAATGCGACCATCTCCGGGACGATTATCAGCTATACCCCGAACAATGGTTTTTCCGGCGAGGATGAAATCACCTATACGGTCAATGACGGAAACAACCCTGCAGTAAGCGGAACCCTAACGGTCACCGTTACGAATATTGCTCCGGAAGCGGTAGCTTCGGGCCCTAGTAGTGCTGCGCCTAATTCTGTGGTATTATTTACGGGCAGTGGCTCTTCAGACCCTAACGGAGACACTTTAACCTATTTATGGGATTTTGGTGATGGCAATACTTCAAGTCAAATGAATCCATCCCATACCTATACAAGTTCAGGGGATTATAATGTAGAACTAACGGTTAACGATGGTAATGGGGGAAGTGATTCAGTGATAATTAGCATAACAATAGAAACCCCAACGACATTTGATCCTCTAACGGGTAGGTATACTGCCCCAGCAGGTACTTCAATTAATGTGAATCTTGAATCGTATGGTACAGGCAAAGGTGGTGCCACATTAAGTGCACATACAGGCAGTAATCAGACGGGAACCTCTCTTCTTACTTTACAAACTTCATGGAACGAATCATCTAGTTCAACATTTTTTGATGATGACAATGGTAGTTTTATAATGCCTTCTAGCGGAGAGGTTTATTTTTATGGAAGACATACTTCTATTATTCCTATAGCGGATAGCTTTGTTGCTATAAATGATGGATCATCAACGAAATCACATAATTTGAGCAATACTCCAATACAGTAGTATGTATTTTTTTTAGAATAAAAACAGCAAAACTATAAAGTACTTCCCTTTTGAAAATAGGATTTTAGACGGATTTTTCATGAGTGGTTTGATACTGAAAACTAGTGCAATGCTAGCGCAACCGGACTCCATTAACAACAATGAGAGAGTCATCCCAATGCTCACCAGCTTGAAAATAGGCATCCATATGATTCAGGCCGACAATTTTATCAAAACCGATTATATTTTCTACTTGTGCCAGTACAGAGCATTCTCCAATAAGTAGGACAGCTTTAATACAAATCTCGGTTAATTTATGCTACTTTTTTAAACATGTCTATCGGTCTATGACAAGCTATGGATTCATGTCTTTTTTCCTTGTTGTAATGTTCAAAATACCCCGTTAGGAGTAGGAACGGTACCAGTCCATCACTTTGGTGGGTTCAGATATATCTTATATTGCCTCTTCCTTTTGGAGGTATGCCTTCCGGGCAATACGGCCCGCAGGCCCATAACATGGTAATATAGCCGCTTTATTCTGTTCTTGCTTACTTTGTATCCCTTTGTCATGGGTAAGTCATACATGGATCTATAATAGTATGACCAATGAGATTTAAAGCATTATTATATACCCTACCTTATCTTTATGGGACAGCAACAGCAGATAACCATCTGGCTATCAAATGAATTTCACTCTACTTAAATAATTAACAAGTTTAACAAGGTTGAAACAAAGTGGTTTTTAATAAAAAACCACCTATTTAGGTGCTTTCCGTATTTCTTTGGACCATGCCAAAAACCAACATTAAAATTGTCTCATACTTTTCCCCCATCTTATCTCTTAAAATACGGAAAGCTTTCGTTATTTGGTTCTCGACAGTTTTCTTAGAAAGGTTCAGGCATTGAGATATCTCAATATTGGTAAGTCCTTCTTTTTTACTCATTAGAAAAATTTGTTTACATTTTGGGGGCAACTCTTGAATTGCAGCGAAAAGGACATTCAATACCTTTTGTTCCTGGACCTCGTCTTTTTCTTCAACAGCAAGTTCTAAAGCTGTCAAGTATTTTTTCTCTAAAGCCATAACGGCTTTACCTTTTCGATATTCATCAATGAATTTATTATGAACAGATTTATACAGGTAACTATCCAAAGAAAGTTCATGGTTTAGTTTTTTCCGTTTTTCCCAAATCTGGACAAATACATTTTGCACTATATCTTCTGCCAGCAAATCATCACGCATAAGACTGTTGGCATAAGCACATAATCGGTTGTGGTAGTTCTCTACCAGGTAAACATATGCCTCTTCGTTCCCTTTTTTTAAACCCTCAATCAATAATGATTGATCATTAAAATGTCTTTTCATATGGTGGTTTGGTTGTTGTTGGTCTATGGATTATAACAAATATTAAAAAAAAATGTGAAAAAAGTAGGGGTATCGTAATTTGAGTTCGTATTAATGTGAATTGTATAATGAATGAAACCGAAAAAACTACATAGACTGATTGTCAAATATATTACAGCTGCAATTTCGAAATCGGAATTGGATGAATTGGAAATTGAACTCAAACAACCTTCCAATATTCAACTTTTTAATGAATATGTAAAACTAAATTATAGAATTGACAGTAAAATGAAAATCTACGATACGGAGAAATCAAAACGTCTTTTACTGGATAAGATAAGGGAAGATAAAAGGAAGCCCAAAAAAATCAAACTGAATAATTACCTCAAGTATGCTGCACTTATTGTGTTATCTATGACTATTGGATACTTGGTAAAAGAAGTAGCTTTTGAAAAACCGAAGGAGGCCGAATTTACTCCAACGGAGAACTTTATAACTCTAGAACGAGAAGATGGAAATATACAAGTTATTTCAGAAGATGGCTCTACTGAGATATTGGATACCAAAGGAAATGTAGTCGGCTCTCAAGTAGGTAATCAATTAGTGTATAAAGATAACAATGAGTCTGAAACGAGTGAACCGGTTTATAACACGTTACATGTGCCTTATGGAAAACGGTTTGAGCTTAAATTGGAGGATGGTTCCATAGCATACTTGAACTCGGGGTCATCCTTAAAATATCCAGTAAGATTCCAAAAAGGAATGGACCGAAAAATTTATTTGACGGGAGAAGCTTTTTTAGAGGTAGCAAAGGATAAGGAAAGACCATTTATTGTCAATGCATCTGATTTGAACGTTAAGGTGTATGGCACAAAGTTCAATGTGTCAGCCTATCCTGAAGACAGCATGAAACAAGTTGTTTTGGTCGAAGGGTCAGTAGGTATGTATTCAAAAATAAAAAGTTCTGATGTAATTAAAGAAACAGTATTAACACCAGGAACCTTAGGGAGTTACGACAATGCTCTTGGTGATGTATCTACTCAACCGGTTGTAACAAGTATTTATACATCTTGGGTTCAGGGAGTTTTGGTGTTTAGGAATATAAGTTTTGAAGATATTCTCAAAAAGCTAGAACGGCACTACGATGTTAAAATAATAAACCAAAATTCAAAAATGGCATCGGAAACATTCAATGCTAGTTTCGGTGATATGCCAATCGAAAAAATACTAGAGTATTTCAAGAGTCAATATGATATAGATTACATCATTAATAAAGAAACAATAATTGTAAAATGAAAAAATTAACCGTTTAAAATCCCAGCCAATGAAGAACTAGATTAACCAATTATTCACTTTTTTGTTTATTTCTCAACTGGGCAAAAAAAATCGGAAAATGTGTCACCATTTCCCGATTGGTAGAAGTGATTAGCCAATTTGTATAACCACAATCAAACATTATAAAAGTATGAAAAAATTTCTTGATCAAACAAGAAGGGGACTCCCATTGCTTAAACTCAATTTGAAGATGAAAATTAGTATGTTGTTTATGTTTTTGGTCCTGTTTACCATGCAGGCCAAAACATCATATTCGCAGGGGACAAAGATTACACTAGATTTGAGCAATGTCACTGTTATAAGGCTTATTGATGAAATTGAAAGCCAAACCGAATTTCATTTTGTGTATCAAATCAAAGATGTTGATTTGAATAGAATAATAAGTGTAAAAGCGAAGCAAGAAACGGTACCACAGATTCTAACTAGAATTTTCGCAAAAACAAGAACTACTCATCGGGTAGTAGATAAACAAATATTTCTTAAGCAACGTGCATTATCTAATAATGTCCAAAACAGTAATATTTCTATTATTGAGGCGGAGATTCAAGAAGTAGTGTCCGGAACGGTTACGGATACTAACGGTCAACCATTACCAGGTGCAAACATTGTCGAAAAAGGAACAACTAATGGTGTTACCGCAGATTTTGACGGTAATTTTTCGCTTGAAGTTGGCCAAGATGCAATAATAGTGGTGAGCTATATTGGATTTGCGGCTAAAGAAATTCCTGTAAATGGACAAACTACTGTGAATGTTTCATTGGAGGAGAGTGCGGCTGGTTTAGAGGAAGTTGTAGTAATTGGTTATGGTACAACCAAAAAGCGAGACTTGACCGGGTCTGTAGCTTCGGTTAAAGGATCGGATATAGAGGGTTTTGCAGGAAGTCGAGCCATAGAGTCTTTGCAGGGAAAAGCTGCGGGAATAAACATTGTCAAGGCTTCTGGAACTCCTGGTGATGGTGTTAAAGTCCGTATTAGGGGTATAGGTACAATTAATAATTCTAATCCATTATATGTAATTGACGGAGTTCCGGCCGATAATATGGATAATGTGGATGTAAACGACATTGAAAACATTGAAATATTGAAGGATGCGTCAGCAACTGCAATTTATGGTTCTAGAGGGGCTAATGGTGTAGTTATGGTCAGTACGAAGTCTGGTGATAAAGCTACAAAGCCTATTTTTTCCTTTAACCAGTATTATAGTATAGACACAATTGATCAATATGATTTAACTGCTGGTTATGAGTTTGCCGAGCTTTACAAAGAAGCTATGGAAAATGATGGAACCCCTTTTACGGGTAATAAATTAGAGCTTTTAGATGATGCAATAGCCAATAGAACTGTTGGTACTAACTGGCAGGATGAAATCTTTCAGACAGGGAGCCAAGAAAATTATCAGTTTTCCGTAACAGGAGGAATGCAAGGAAAAGAAAATCGAAAAATTGACTACTATATTTCTACGTCATACAATGAAGTAGATGGTACAGTAAAAAATACATCGTTTAATCGTTTAAATTTAATTGGAAAATTGAATCTTAAGTTCAATGATTTTGTAAGAGCTGGAATTGATTTAAGATATACTTCAGAAGAAAGAAGTGGGCAAAGAGGGCAACAGGATTTTTGGGGATCTCCTATCTCTCAAGCCTTGACTGCGCATCCTTTAATGCCTGTATATATGGAAGATGGTAGTTGGGGAGATATGTGGTTCAATGAACAACAAAGTAATCCTGCAGCGAAAGCTGATTTCGATAAAACCCAAAATTTGATCAATGCTAACTTTAACCCACGAGCATGGTTAGAACTCGGGATTTTTAAAAGCTTAAAATTTAAAACGATTTTTAGCTACTCAAACAGTTTTAGTAAAAGAAAAGATTACCTACCCTCTTATAGAGTAAACTCGGTTCAAGTAAATGAAAATAGTACTTTAACGCAGGCCAGAACTAACTCTCAGTCCTGGTACTGGAATAATGTACTAACGTTCAATAAAAGTATTGCTGAAAAACATGACCTGACATTAACATTAGGTCATGAGGCTCAGGGAAGTAAAAATGATGGTATTTCAATCACTGCCACGGCCGGTGTTCCTGAAGATGAAGCTTTGCGTTACATTAACCGTGGTACCGAATTCGGAAATCCATTGTCTACGGTTGGGCAGTCAGGATTGGAATCTTACTTTGGAAGGTTAAATTATGTATTTAACGATAAGTACATACTTACAGCAACCGTTAGAACGGACGGCTCCTATAAATTTGCGCCCGGTAACAAATGGGGAACTTTTCCATCGTTAGGTTTTGCTTGGAGACTTTCAGATGAAGGATTTATTGAAAACCTCAATCTATTTTCCAACCTAAAATTTCGTGCCGGATGGGGCCGAGTAGGTAACCAGTCCAGTGCTGCGGCATACACTTATCTTTCTACAGTTAATAGGGACAATATGTATTATTCTATTGACGGAACAAATGCCATTCAAGGTGGTATACCAACTGCAACCGTAAATCCAGAGTTGAAATGGGAAACAGTGGAGAGTACCAATTTTGGTTTAGACTTTAGTTTTTTGCAAGGTAAGTTGGGATTCACGGCAGACTATTTCCTTAAAGAAACAAGGGATATGATTGTACAGGTACCAACGCCGCAATACACCAGTAATACAGATCCATTTCAAAATGTCGGAAAAATGGAAAATGAAGGATATGAGTTTTCAACATCATATACTAGTAGCATTGGAGACCTTAATTTTAATATTGGCGCAAACATCTCATTCTTATCGAATGAAATAACCGATTTAGGTACTAAAGATTTTATTCAAGGCGGTAGGACCAATAATAAAATAAGCCCTGAGTATATCACAAGGACCGAAGTAGGTGAGGAGTTTGCCTATTTTATAGGTTATGAAGGAGATGGTATATATACCTCTCAAAATCAAATAGATAATAGCGGTTTAAACAATACTGAAAATATTACAATTGGTGATGCTCGCTTTGTGGACAAAAACAATGATGGGGAACTAAATGAAGAAGATTATATTAAATTAGGTAGTGCTATTCCAGATTATACATGGGGTTTTAATGCCGGGTTAAATTACAGGAGTATAGATTTTGGATTTACCCTCATTGGAGTAGAGGGAGTAGAGACTGTTAACGCATTACGTCCTCACCTATTATCAGGGGAAGGGTTTCGAAATCTATTACCTTCAAGATTAAATAGATACCATCCGGTAAACAACCCCAATGGAACGGAACCTAGAATGACGGTACAAGATCCAAATGAAAATTTTTCAAGAATGAGCGATCGTTATGTAGAAGATGGGTCTTTTCTAAAAGTAAGAACTATTCAGCTGGGTTATACTTTGCCCCTCGAAATAATCGAAAAAATCCACCTGAGTAAGTTTAGGGTCTATGTAAGTGCTCAGAATATGTTCACTATTACTAATTACTCTGGATTTGATCCGGAAATAGCAGAACTGACAACAAACAACAGCAACTCTTCGCTCGCATCAGGTATAGATCTTGGTAATTATCCAATTCCTAAGTCCCTGATTTTGGGAGTAAATCTATCTTTCTAAGACAATTTTTGTCAATTCAAATATTTAATAGTTCGAAATGAAAAATATTATATACAAGTTAACTTTTTTGTTGTTCATTGCTGGCCTTTGGTCGTGTGAAAAACAAACCCTGGACCTAGAGCCTTTAAACAGCGAAAATTCAGAAAATTATTACGAAAGCGATGAAAATGCTTTAAAAGCGATAATTTCTGTATACCGATCGAACAACAGTGATATGCTTCTGTTATCTTTTGGGGATTTGCCAAGTGACGATGCCGTTAAAGGAGGCAGTGGAGTAAGTGATGGACTTCAGTTTCAAGAAATAGCCGACTTTACCGCAACCTCTTCTAATCCTTTGATAGGACCTAAATGGTCACAGTTGTATGAGGTTATTACACGTTCAAATGAAGTCATTGGAAGTTTAGAAGCGCAAGCCACATTATCCGATAGTAAAAAAATAATTATCGGTGAAGCTAAGTTTCTTAGGGCATTCGCTTATTCTAAACTAGTTGAAATTTTCGGTAAAGTTCCACTGTTGGATCATGTGCCACTCTTTGCAGAGTTTGAGACCATTACTAGGTCCAATACAGAAAAAGAGGTTTACGATTTTATAAAGAAGGACCTTGATGATGCAATTGCTATTTTACCCATCAAAGGTAATATTGATATAGGGCGTGCAACCAAAGGAGCGGCACAGGCCCTTAAGGCCAGGGTAGCCCTGCGAGAAACGGGTTATTTTTATAATAGTATAATGCAAAACCGCGCACCGGAGTATTCTAGTAGTGGTTTAAATGTGAATGATTTATGGAAAGAAGTATATGATCAAACACTGGCGGTTATGAATACTCCAGGGTATGCATTATTACCAAATTATGCCGAAGTGTTTGAAATAGAAGGTGAAAATAAATCCGAAACTGTGTATGATCAGCAGTACGTAAACGATTTGACGGTTACAGGATGGAATGACTTGCCAGGCAATGAGGTGCCTGTTAGATTAGGAGTACGTGGTTTTGGAGGTTGGGGGTTTAATCAGCCTAAAGACAATTTGTTCCACGAATTCTCTAGAAATGATGATGTTGACCCTAGAAGAGAAGTTACCATGCTAAGTGAAGAGTGGCCTGTTGGTTGGGGTTATAATATTGTTGAAGATATTATGGCCGGATCACAAATTGATGAATATGCATGGATAAAAGCTGACCCTAAGTACGATTATTCTATTTTTAAAACCTTAAGAAAAGCCGTTCCGACTACAAAGGTTATGCCCGGTGGCAGAAGGCAGATACCCACTAATATAAGAGTTATTAGATATTCTGATGTTCTTTTAATGAATGCAGAAGCCGCGTTTCATTTAGGAAAGGAGCAAGAAGCTAGAGAAAGGGTCAACGAAATTCGTGAAAGGGCTCGTAATTCAACTTTCCCAACAGGATCACAAATAGGAGATGTAGATGCAGATGGTTACCCTACGGAATATAGACCGTTTACTGGTGCAAACTTGCCAGATGTATCAACAACAGGGCAAGCACTTCTAGAAGATATTAGGCATGAGAGACGTGTAGAATTAGCATTAGAAGGGCTACGATATTTTGATATAATTAGAACAGGTGAATTAAGCAAGCTTAACAATGAGGAGGGTTATATAGCAAAAAAAGGCTTGTGGCCTTTGCCGGACAGTGAGGTAACGATTTACAACCTAGAACAAAACGAGGGATATTAGTTGGGTTAGTTTTTTAGGTACTGATGCGCATTGCGCATCAGTACCTAACCTATTATTGGACAGTAAATATATCTGTCAGACTTCCAGATGTTAACTCAATATGATTTCAATTTATATAAATTTAGAATGAAAAAAAGTCTTCAATTAATAGTTTTTACTATAGTTTTTCTAGTGTCCGGTAGTAAGTTACGAGGACAAGAATCAAAAAAGCCCAATATTATTTTTATTATGTCAGACGATATGGCGTCGCACGCTGTAAGTGCATATAATGGGCTATACAGCAAAGTGGCCCCTACGCCAAATATAGATAGGGTAGCAAAAGAAGGTATGATGTTCAATAACGCTTTTGCTACAAATAGTATATGCGGGCCAAGTAGAGCATCCATACTCACGGGAAAATACAGCCATAAAAACGGATTCTATAAAAATGAAGGGGGCGACCCTTTTGATGGTAGCCAGGTTACTTTTCCTAAAATATTAAAGAACGCGGGGTATACTACCGCAATCATTGGAAAATGGCATTTATGGAGTGAACCTACGGGTTTTGACTATTATAAATATCACACGCTTAATGGCGAACAAGGAAGTTATTGGAATCCAGTTTACAATGAAAATGGCAAAAAGATTCAAGAAGAAGGGTATGCAACTAATCTTACGGGGGACTTTGCCTTGGATTGGTTAAAGAATGAGCGAGATTCTTCGAAACCTTTTATGTTGATGTATCAGTTCAAAGCACCGCATAGACCATGGAGTCCCGATAAAAAATACCTGGATCTTTTTGAAGATGTAGAAATGCCATATCCTTTAACTTTTAACGATGATTATAAGACAAGGGAACTTACAGCTGGTGAAACTATGATGACCATTGAAAATCACCTGACTAATAAAGATTTAAAACTGACGCCGCCTAAAGGCTTGGTGGGAAAAGAACTGGCAAAATGGGAAAGGTTGGGAGATAAAGGAGAGCACATTTCTCCATCCCCAGAGCTAAAAGGTGAAGCGCTCAAAAAATGGAAATACCAAAAGTATATTAAAGATTACTTAGCATGTATAAAGTCTGTAGATGATAATGTTGGTAGGCTACTTAAGTATTTAGATAAAGAAGGTCTTGCAAAGAACACAATTGTCGTTTTTACTTCGGACCAAGGCTTTTATTTGGGTGACCATGGTTGGTATGACAAGCGTTTTATGTACGAAGAATCATTAAGAATGCCTTTGTTGATAAGATACCCTGATAAATATATCGGCGGACAAATAAATGATGATATCGTGTTAAATGTAGATTTTGCACCAACGATATTGGATATGGCCGGTTTGGAAAAACCCTTGGAAATGCAAGGTGAAAGTTTTGTGCCTGCTTTAGAAGGACAAAGTAAAAACGATTGGAGAAATGCCATGTACTACCATTATTACGAATTTCCAAAATGGCATAATGTTCAGCCCCATTACGGCATACGAACAGATAGATATAAGCTAATTCACTTTTACTATAATATGGATGTTTGGGAATTTTATGATTTGGAAAAAGACCCAAATGAACTGGTTAATGCTTATGCAAACCCTATGAATAAAGAAACTGTAGATGAGCTTAAGATAAAGCTATACGAGTTGCAAAAACAATTTGGTGATAATATACCCCTTGAGGATATGAGGGATATAACTAGAAAGGGTATGGTAAAGTATTAAAGGTCACGTGTCAATTTAGAATTTAAGTGAATCAAATTAGTTTTAAGTCAAATGATTTCAATTTACAAGTATAGTGTAACTGGTCTTTTACTATTCTTTTTGTTAGTGGCTTGCAACCAAAAAACCGTAGTAGAAGAGAAAAAACCAAATGTGATTGTTATTTTATCTGATGATCAAGGGTGGGGAGACTTTAGTCTTCACGGAAACACCAATTTAAGTACGCCCAATATAGATGACATGGCAAGGAGCGGTGCTCAGTTTAGAAATTTCTATGTTCAACCTGTATGCTCTCCTACCAGAGCTGAATTTCTAACAGGTAGGTACTCGCCTAGAGGCGGGGTGTATAGCACATCTGCGGGTGGCGAACGTCTGGACTTGGATGAGGTTACTATTGCGGACGTTTTTAAACATGCTGGGTATAACACTGCGGCTTATGGCAAATGGCATAACGGTATGCAATACCCTTATCACCCCAATGGACGTGGTTTTAACACTTTTTATGGATTTACGTCTGGTCACTGGGGAAATTACTTTAGTCCAGTTTTGGATTTAAACGGGAGTATAACCCATGGTAATGGATACTTAACTGATGATTTAACGACACACGCTATAAGTTTTATAAAAGAAAATAAAACGAATCCATTTTTTCTTTATTTACCCATGAATACGCCACATGCACCAATGCAAGTTCCTGATGTTTGGTATGATAAATTTAAGGATATAGAGCTCACTAATTTGGCGGTTGAGGAGTACGGTGAAAATATAGAGTTCACCAAAGCTGCTTTGGCTATGTGTGAGAATATTGATTGGAATGTAGGAAGAATTTTAGAAACCCTTTCGACATTAAATCTAGAGGAAAATACCATCGTTGTTTACTTTAATGATAATGGACCTAATGAGTATAGATGGAATGGTCGTATGAAAGGTAAAAAATCATCAACAGATGAAGGAGGTGTGCGATCACCTTTATTTGTAAAATGGCCAAAAAGAATAAAAGGAAAAAAAATTATAGACAACCTTTCTGGCGCAATTGATTTGCTGCCTACTTTGGTAGATTTGGCCAATATTCAATATAAGACCAATAAGCCTATTGATGGTGTAAGCTTGAAAGAAGTTTTACTATCTGAAGATAATATTTTGGAAGATAGAGTATTAGTAAACCAATGGAAAGATAAAATAAGTATCAGAAATCAAGAATTTCGCTTAGACCATAATAATGCTCTGTTCAACATTGAATTAGACAGAGAGCAGGAAAATGATGTGAGTAACCAGTATCCGGACATGGTAAAAACCCTAGTTGATGTCAAAGAAAAGTATATAAACGATGTTCTTTCCGAATTACCTGAATACGATACAAGGAGCTATCCTTTAGGACATCCTGAAACTAAGTTTACCCAATTTCATGCTGGAGATGCTAGGGGGCATGGTAATATTGTTCGCTCCAATAGATTTCCCAATTGTTCATTTTTAACTAATTGGAAAGATATAGAAGACGTTATTACATGGGATGTTGAAGTAATGGAAAGTGCTGAATATAAGGTTACACTATATTATACTTGCAAACAAGGAAACGAAGGCTCCGAATTGACATTATCTTTAAATGAAAGCCAATTGGGGTTTACCATAGAAGAACCTCATGACCCTCCTTTAGAAGGAATGGAAAATGATAGGGTAAAAAGAAAAAGTTCTTACGTAAAGGACTTTAAACCACTAGAGATAGGAACAATACCCTTACGAAAAGGATTTGGTGAGTTAGTTTTAAAAGCAGATAAAATGGCTGGAAGTGAGGTCATAGATGTTAGTTTACTCCTATTTGAGAAAGTAGGCGATTGATTATTGATATATCATTAATCATTCTTTTAGTGCAAAAAAATCTACTCTCATTATGTTTCTATGGCGGTTTTACCGATCATAATCTTTATTGATGTTGAGTAGATACATGTGCATACCATACTTGATGACATAATCATTATACAAGAAATCAAACAAAAAATTATTTAAAAATGAATATAAATATTAGTTCTAAAAAGAACCGAACATATGATGCTATTGTAATTGGTTCAGGAATTAGTGGGGGGTGGGCCGCGAAAGAATTGTGTGAAAAGGGCTTAAATACACTAGTTTTGGAACGAGGCAGAAACGTAGAGCATATAAAAGACTATCCTACCGCTAATACGCCTTCTTGGGAGTTTCCCCATCGTGGCAAAATTCCTTTGAAGACCAAGGAAGAAAACCCTATAATTAGTCGTTGTTATGCTTTTTATGAAGCAACGGAGCATTTTTTTGTAAAAGACAATGAGCATCCATATCAACAAGAAAAACCATTTGATTGGATAAGGGGATATCAGGTAGGAGGAAAGTCATTAATGTGGGCACGACATACACAGCGTTGGAGCGACCTTGATTTTGAAGCTAATGTAAAAGAAGGTATAGGCGTAGATTGGCCTATTAGATATAAGGATATAGCCCCATGGTACAGTTATGTGGAAAAATTTGTTGGTATTAGTGGGAATAAAGATGGTTTGCCTCACCTACCTGATGGCGAGTTTTTGCCTCCTATGGAAATGAATTGTATAGAGAAGTATGCTAAAGAGGCTATCGAAAAACATTATAATGATAGGCATTTAATTATAGCTCGTACCGCAAATCTTTCAGTTAGTCACATGGGTAGGGGACCATGTCAGTATCGTAGTCTTTGTAATAGGGGATGCCCGTTTGGAGGCTATTTTAGTAGTAATTCCTCAACCTTGCCAGCAGCTTTAAGAACGGGTAATATGACGTTACGACCATTCTCTGTTGCGCAATCAATTATTTATGATGACGAAAAAGGAAAAGCTACTGGTGTTAGGGTAGTAGATGCAAATACCAAAGAAACTATGGATTATTTTGCTGAAATAATCTTTGTTAACGGCTCAACGCTAAATTCTACATTGTTATTGATGAATTCTAAATCATCACGTTTTCCAGACGGCTTGGGTAATGATAGTGGGGAGTTAGGTCATAATCTTATGGATCATAATTACAATGCAAAGGTACGTGGTGAATATGATGGTTTTGAAGATAAATACTATAAAGGAAGAAGGCCAACTTCCTCTTATATGCCAAGGTTTCGTAATTTAGGAAAGGATGTTCAAACAAGTTTTAAGAGAGGTTATGCTTTTGGCTGTAGCGGTTCAAGGTCAGCCGGTTCGGAAATTAAGAAGACGGCTATCGGACCTGCATTAAAGGATGATTTAACTTCTTTAGGACCTTGGGAAATGACAATGCATGGTATGGGAGAGTGTCTTCCATATTATGAAAATAAGGTAAGTTTAAGTGAAAATAAGGTAGATGCTTGGGGAATTCCTCTTTTAAACATAGAAGCTGAGTATAAAGTAAATGAAAGAAACATGGAGAAGGATATGAGAGAAACCGCTATGGAAATGATGGATAAGGCCCATTTTAAAAATATTAAGGATTTGAAGGAAGATAGAAATTTTGGATTGAATATTCATGAAATGGGAACTGCAAGGATGGGCAAGAATAGAAAAACCTCAGTTCTCAATAAACACAACCAGGTATGGGGAGCAGAAAATATTTTTGTTACAGATGGGGCTTGCATGACTTCTAGCGCATGTCAGAATCCTTCTTTGACCTATATGGCATTAACAGCTAGAGCTGTTGATTTTGCAGTTAAAGAACTGAACAAAAGAAATATTTAAAAATGCAGAGAAAAGATTTTTTAAAAGGGATTAGTGTTATGGGAGGTGTGGCACTAATTAGTCCATTAACAATTTTACAATCTTGTGATTATGTCCCTAAGGTTAGAGTGCAGTTAACAAATGATGATATATCAATTTTGGATTATCTAGGAGAAACCATTATACCTACAACAGATAAAAGTCAAGGAGCAAAAGCAGCGGAAATTGGTAAGTATATGGTTCTTATGGTCAATGATTGTTTTGAGCCTGAGGAAAAAGAAATTTTTATTGGAGGCTTAAATAGTCTGGACCAGATTTGTGCTGTTGATTTTAATAAATCCTTTGTTGATTTATCAAAAGACCAACGTTTAAACCTTTTAACTGGTTTACAAGATGAAGCTATAGAATTTAAGTTGAAACAGAAAGGTCAGAAAAAAGTGCTGCCCCATTATTTTGACCTACTTAAAAGTTTGACGATTAGTGGATATTTTTCTTCTAAAGTGGGTATGACCCAGGCGAGGGAATATTTGCCCTTACCAGGAAGCTATGCATCTTGTATGGAAATTGGAGAAGGTCAAAAAGTTTGGGCCATATAGTTTTTAAGATAATTTAAACACGCATGTGAAATTCATAATCTTAGTTATGAATTAGATGAGAAAGCACGAAAGAGATAGTAATTGCCTACTATGGTAAATCGTGATGTAGTTACATGCTACAATCCTTTTAATAATAGAATAATTTTATGAAAAGTATTTTCACCTTTTTTCTCACGTTATACTTGGTTGGTTGCAACAGTCAAAGCAAGAGTAAGGTTGAAACGATGGCAGAAGTAGATCCACGTCCCAACATACTTTGGATAGTGGCCGAAGACTTAAGTCCGGTATTGCCATCGTTTGGAGACTCCACAGTGGTTACACCCAATATTAGCCGTTTGGCCGAGGAAGGTGTAAGATATACGAACGTGTATTCACCGTCTGGTGTCTGTGCACCTAGCAGGGCCGCAATTGCAACGGGTATGTATCAGAACCATATTGGGGCGCACCACATGAGGACCAGAGGAAATAGAAAATTCTTGCCAGAAGTAATTCAACCATATGGAGCAATGCCTCCCGCCGATGTAAAGATGCACAGTGAGCATTTAAGGCTTGAAGGTTATTATTGTTCCAATAATAGTAAAGAGGATTATCAATTTATGCCACCTGTCACAGCATGGGATGAAAGCAGTAAAAAAGCTCACTGGAGAAACCGTCGGGCAAATCAGCCATTTTTCTCAATATTTAATCTTGGCATTACCCATGAATCCCAAATATGGGTAAAGGCCAAAGATTCGCTTTGGGTGGATGAAAATTTAGATGTGCCTGTCCCTCCTTATTTACCGGATAATGAAATTGGGCGGACCGATATCAGAAGAATGTATTCCAATGTTAAAGAAATGGACCATCAAGTAGGTGAAATACTGGCCCAGCTGGAAGAAGACGGATTATTGGAAAATACGATTATATTCTGGTATACCGACCATGGCGGACCCTTACCACGGCAAAAGCGTCTATTATATGATTCGGGAATGAAATTGCCATTGGTGATACGGTATCCAAAGAAGAAGAATGCGGGTACAATAGATAACCGTTTAATAAGTTTTGTGGATTTTAAGCCCACTTTATTGTCCTTGGCGGGAATCCAACCGCCTAAAAATCTAGACGGTAGAGCCTTTGCTGGAGAATTCGAATCCAAGGCAAGGAGAAAGTATGTATATGGTGCAGCGGACCGGTTTGATAAGCAGTATGATATGATACGAGCGGTTCGTGACAATCGCTTTAAATATTTAAAAAATCTCCGAACCGAACAGGGCTATTATTTGCCCGTAGCTTTTCGGGAGCAAATGCCGATTATGCAAGAATTACTTCGAATGCGGGATAATGGAGAACTTAATGAAAATCAAGCGCAGTGGTTCCGGAAAAAAAAGGTTCCCGAAGAATTATTCGATACTTGGAATGATCCCTATGAACTTAATAATCTAGTAGATAATCCTGAATATGAAGATAACTTAAAGGAATTAAGAGCTGAATGTAGTCGTTGGATGGAAGAAGTAAACGATAAAGGCCTGATGTCCGAAAAAGAATATTTAGCATCCATTTGGCCTTCAGGAGAACAGCCTAAAACACAGGAGCCTCTAATTGAAAAGAAAGATAGTCGTGTAGTAATCAGTTGTAAAACGAATGGGGCATCAATAGGGTACCAAATCTTAAAGGATAAAGAAGAAGTGGGGAATGTATGGAAAGTTTACAAAGAGCCTTTTTCTTTACAACAAAATGAATGTGTCATAGCTTTGGCCCATAGAATAGGATACCTTCAAAGTAATCAAGTATGGTTTAATAAATAAAAAGCAGAGAAATCAACCTTTAAAGTAAAAGACTTTTCTAATAGTTGAGTTGTAAACTTCCCCTAATTAGAACTGCTTAGTTTTCTAAAACTTCATTAAAGTGACCTCCTCCCATCTTTAGGTACCGGTCATAACTAGGGAATCAGGGCTATTTTCATTCATTGTGATGTACTCGTAGGGAGAGGTCCAAATAAAATGGTATGGCTATATGAGGAAGCGCTGTGATGGTCAATGTCACCTTGCCCCGAGATTTTTAAAGGGCAGGTTTCTAAATGGCTAGGGTGGTGGTAATCCATTTCAGGCCTTCTTCCTGTCCGGTAGAGTCGCTCCGTTTCTTCACTTTTATAGATATAGTGTTACCAATCCAATTTTATACTACTATGATATTATAGGTAGGTGGGTTCACAGTGAAACGGGATTCTCTCCACAATGGTTTCTACGAAGTGAACTTGGGCGAAATACTAGGTAAGGGTACAAACATTGCCAACGGTAAAACAATTATTTTGATCAGGATAACGAAAAAATTGTGTAAACGGGACCAGAGGTGATACTTTTGTATGGCTGTATGTTTAAATGGCAAGGTATGTTATCCCAAATTACCTTAAAAACCTACTTGTTTATGAAATTGAAATGGATGTTTTTCATTTTGTTCATTGCATATACTACTGTGGCAATGAAAGCAAGTAATTTACCCATACCTGTATCGGTAAATGAAAGCATAACGATTACGTTATTTTTTCCTTCGGAAATCAAAAAGGTCGTAGAACCTGCTCCCCACTATAAGTTCGAGTATGAACCCAATGGAAAAATAGCGACCCTCGTAGCCAAGAAGGGGGCTACCAGTAACCTCACCGTAATTACCAAGAATGGATATATTTATTCGTTTTTACTTCAATATGATAACGAGGTCAATAGCTTTACCTATGTGCTGACAGAGGATCAAGCTATTGGGAAATTGAATGAATCTAGTGTTGCTGAGGTAAGTAACACAAATGGAGGGCTAGCCAGTCATGACGAAGAAACTGTCGTGGAGCAAACTGTCGAGGAGCAAACTGTTGGACAGGCCGAATCCGATACCTTTGAGGAGCCATCTTCGAATGAAAATAATGATACTGACAATAAGGTAGAAGCTGATTTAAGACCTAACGACCTAACCAGTGAGGAAACCCCAGAAACAATAGAAAGCAGTCTTTACGATTCGGATAGGGAGGGCTATTATCGGATTTTTTGTGAAAACAGTTATTTGCAAAAATCTAAGTTCAAAAAAATTTCCAATACGGTAAATTTAATCGGGCTACAGTTAAACAATATAATAAAAGATCATGATGATCTACACTTTGTATTAGAGGTTAAAAATGATTCTTGGAGCGATTATAAGGTAAAGTCGTTGAGATTCTTTATCAAATCCTTGGAAGGGAACCGCGAAATACAAATAAAGGATTTGTTTATCTACAATTTGCAAGAATCCATTCCTGCGCACAGTAACAATCATCTTGTATTTGTTTGCAAAAACTTTGTTATGGGCAAAGGCCAAAATATTTATGTATTGCTTGAAGAGGACGGGGGTAGGGAACGCTCTGTAATGTTAGGGCTAAGCTCACAGCAAATCAAGCGCGGTAGATAAGCGATAAGCTGCGGTATATAATGTATGGCAAAGCTTGTTTTAGTTTACTCCCTAGCTTTTATATTTTTGGTCCCATCCGGTAAAGCCACTTGTAGCAAACGAGTGGCTAGTCGGAAGTGAATTATATAGGGTATTAGGTGTTCTTTTATTGGCAAGTCTCTGCTAGTGCTTTTATATCTTCAACACCCATTTTTTGTGATTCTATCATGGTGGGATAGTTTTCCATCATTTTGTCAAGAATACAAGAGCATAATTCATTTGCTTTTTCTTCGGAAACTTTTCCATTGTTTGCACCAATGCAACCCTTTAGAAATCCGTTTTTATCATCTTCAGACCATCCTTTGGTTTCTTGGCAGGAAATTCCTAGAATTATGAATAGTAGTAAGACGAAACCTTTTACTTTTACGATTTTCATGTTAACATTTTATTTATAGATTATTTCTTACAAGTAACGGTGGGTTTGATGGTTTAGTACATATGCCTAATAGAAAAACAAGTATTTGTGTTTGATGGTTTCTTGTAGATTTTTGTAAGGGAAACTATAATTGAAAATTGCGTTTTCTCTTCTATTGGTGGGGCAGCTACCAAGGAGTGTTTACGTTCTTTTTACGGCGTTTTGATCTTTAGAGCCGAAAATGGCCGAAGAATAAGCCCAAATACCGACGAGCATTCCACCGACAAAGAACAGCACCAGAAAGGGTAGCCAATCGGGGTGGTCATCGGGGTTTTCTAAGAGGATCCATCTCTTGTACAAATAACTTAAGAGTCCTAAAGTAAAACCTAGCATCATCAAGGGTATGATAAGCTTGAGTCCCAAAATGCCCAAAATATTCTTGGGCCTGGCAGTTGGTTTTCCTATGGCGTAATTGTATCCCGCCCATAATAGTGCCAATAACCAGATACAAGTAAGCCAAGCCACGAGTTTTGTTGCAACAGAAATTATTCCGAGGGTAAGTACTTTGTCGTTTTTGGCATCGTAGTAGATGGTAATATTGCTTCCTATTTTTGCTCTATCCCCAGAGCTATAGTCGAGTTTGCGCTCCAGTTTTCGTCCGTTGTCCAATTCAATTTCTACAATGGGGGTAAACATTGCTACTTCTCGCTCATGGCCATCACTGTCCTTAACGGTATCGTAATGCATTTCTTCAAAAACAATGGGAACCTCCATTTTATTTCCTGTAAAAAGGGGGAAGAAAGAGTGGGGTATAATGAGTGTAAACGGAATAGCAAGGTTTGAAATAATGACGGTCAGGATAAAGATATAAATTGCGGAACAACCTGACTTTTCCCCTTTGTTCTTTGTTTTGCGTCGGCTTATGATGCCCCAGCCCAATACCAAGCCGAGAAGACTGCTGAAAATAAAAAGAGATGCATAAAGAGACATAGAATATATTTTTGGGTATCGGAGGTTTTATGAGTCCGAAAAAGCGACTCATTCCTCATTACTTATTTCTTTTACTCGATAATCGAGATTAAATGTTCCGAAGCTTGCCTCAAAATCAAGGTGTATTCCTTTTAATGCCTCGCGGGCTTGCACCGAGGTAGTTTACTTTAGTTTGATAAATCTTGTACAAGAGGGAATGATTGGTCAAAATAAATATGAGGTTAACGAAGGCTATAGCGGCCCAAACTAAAAACAATTTCAGCGTTGCTTGGTCATTGTACTGCATAATACCAATGATGATAGCACCGAGGAACCATGTAGCAATGAAATAGAGTAGGCCCAGGATGTTCATTTTGCCATCGGGTGCTTGTTTGAAGAGGCTAATCAAGAACCTGTAGGGTATATACAATACCAAAATACCGATATACGCCAAGGATTGAATAATAGCAATATTGTTGTTGATTCCTTTTAGAAAATCAACATACTCAAAACTGAACTCCATCGTACTGTTTTTCTTTTTCGGAAATCTGCAATAGTTGTTTTTTACCGTATCCCATGGGTTTGGCCAATAACAGGGCGGGAAATTCATTGATGCCTATATTGTACAGGTTGACGCTGTCGTTGTAAAGTTCCCTCCGGTCGGCCAAGTGGTTTTCGAGCTCCGATACCCTTTGCTGTAGGGATAGGAAGGAGGAATTGGCCTTTACATCGGGGTAGTTCTCCGAAACCGCCAATATATTCGCAAAGGCCTTGTTCAATTCATTGGCGGCCTTTACCTTGTTGTCGTTATTGGAAGCGTTCAAATACCTCGTTCTCAATTCGGTCACCTTGGTGAGCAGGCCTTCTTCGTATTCCATATACTTTTTGACGATTTTTACCAGCTCGGGAATCTCCTCGGCGCGCTGTTTTAAGAGGATGTCGATATTGGCGAAGTTCTTGTCGACGTTCTGGTTCAACATCACCAGGCGGTTGTAGATCTTAACGCCGCTGGAAACGATGTAAACCAAAATCAGGGCCAGTACTATAATTAAGATAATGTGGTTCATATTTTTATGTATTAAAATTCAAATGGTAAAAATTGTTTTAGGTCAAACGCCTTAAAAAGAGAAGTAAACCTTACGATTACCTTTTCACCCTCTATATCTATATCGCAAAGTAGTATAATACTGATTATCGCGATTAAAAATATAAAATGTCTTATAAGCGAATTACGTAGCGGTCGTAAGACGTTCCAACGTTGAACATAATCAAAGGGGGCGATTGCGAAGATGTCTTTCGAAGGTTCTTTTTCTATGAACACTTGCTGTCCCCTGTTGATAGCCTTACCTACCAAGAGTACGTGCATACCTTCTTTCAACAAAAATAGCTGATAACGTTTGCCATTGGATTCATAACTGTGTTCCGATTCGGGAAAATTCAATATACTTATGTCTTCTCCCTTAATGGTCACCGTGCCCGTATCATCGGCTATTTCAAAGGTATTGCATTGGGTTTCCATGGAGATATTGGTATAGCTTTTTTTGCCATCCTTATCCCTACTTATCGTATCGATTTTATAAACATATCCGATGCAGGGTTCTTTTTTTATTCTAGATATTACGGGGTCGAGCATTCTGGTTTTTCCGGAAATTTCTACCAAGCCCATGGCCATTGAACGTACCTTGGAGGTGGCGAGGGTGCCTTGTAAATCGTAAAAGACATTCTTCTTACTAGGTTTAACGATATCCAAGAAAAGAGGAACGGCAAACAACAGAAAAATACCCCAAGGCCATGTGAGCATTATTAGGGGCATTCCCAATAAAAAAAGAAAAATACCTAAGAGTGATTCCTTTTTACGAATTGATTTATATATTCCTCCGAAGATCATAAGGAGCAAAAGAAGGGGGAAATTGACCAAGCAAGCGAAGAGAACGTAACCAGGGTCGAAAAAAGCCGTAATCAAGACCACGGCAGGGGGAACGGCGAATAAAGGCCAGCCCGGTTTAACGGTGATCTTATAAATACCGTTTAATACCAAGAAATAAAAGATACCGAAAGCACTTGAAAATAATACCATAAAAATGATTATCGGGGTATCTATGGTATCTACTCTGAAGGTTTCCAGCACGGACTTGTTTTATTTTCTATTGTAGTAACGAAAGGTTGATTACATAAATTATTAAAAAAGCGACTATTTGTCGAAATGACATTTCTAATAACGGGTGTACTTATAGGATATAAGATGTAGCAAGCTATAAAAGAGGGCAAAAAAGTGACATATAAAATCTACAATGCCTGTATGTTTCGGAGTTTATACTATTTTGTCATAATTGATTTGATGTCAAGGCCTACTCGATTCGCAATTACTTTATAAGTGCTAGGAATCAAAGTGATTGATTTCTCCACCGAAACCTAAAATTAAAAAGGAGCTGAATTTTGGGGTGGGTATCGATATCGCTGAACTCTTGGACTTAATGCAATTTATGGCATTTAGGCTTACTATTGGCGCTTCGACCATGCTTTTTTAAGGTTGAAAAAGCTGAATATAATTCCCGCACCGATCAATAGGTACATGGCATATGACTCGATAAAAGATTTTGATGGCGTTTTGGCCAATTGCGGTGTCTCGGGGTTGTACAAGATGGTAATCTTATCGTTGACGGCCTTAGTAGTGCCGAATATCGGAATGGCCAGCAGTTCCACTTGGGTTTCATATTGATTGCCATCATTGGCGGTAAAAGATACCATGGCAAAAGCCCTAGTGCTTTTCGCCTTGACCTTATTGTGAACTTCAAGAATGGTAGCCTCTGTTTCGACCCAGTTTTCAGTGGCATCCTGAGCCATAAGAAGAAAGGGCGATACTAGAAATAATACACTAAGCAAGATTGATTTCATATGTAATGTTCATTGAATTATGTTCGAGATAGCTTCGTTTTTAACGGCTTTTCTTCATTCGATAGATGTTTAATACCTAAACGAAAATTTATAGGAATTCCCGATAGCAAGTTTACATATTTTTCTGTAATTAGGATATTCAATTCTTAAGTTTTGTCTTTTTTCTACATGAAAATCGAACATTTTTTGGGTTAGTGAAACTGTATAATACTCTGTAATAAAAAACCACTGCAATATGAATTGTAGTGGTTCTCTGCTTTCTTTATTTCTTGTTGTTTCTTACTCCGTATGGCACTCGTTAACGATCGCTAGCGAGGGTCTTATTCAATTTTTTTAAAACCTTCTTCGAGAACAATATCAGGAATTTCGGTTCTTAGTATTAGTGTACTTTGGGTTACTTCTAATATTGTACTGTTAAAAACTTTATTACCTGTCTCTTCATTTGTTATGTAAATGGTATCTCCTTTCAATTGGTATAATTTATCAACAACAAACTCTTCTTCACAATTTAAAAAGGCAAACTGTATGTATCTTCCGTTTTCGGTAAACTGGATATAATCTGGTTTAAAACCTGGACAAGCTTCGCCAGAATGTTTAAACTGATTATTTATAGCTCCATTTATGCGACTAGATGAATAAGCCCACTTACCCACTAACAATTCTGCATTTTTATTTAATAAATCATCATCAGAGTCCGTGTCCGAATCACTACAAGAAAGAAATAAAAACGCTAATGTAAACAAAAGTGATTTTTTCATTTTAATAGTAGTTAATTACGGCAACAATACAATTTAAATAGAGTGCGAATTTACAGATTAGCGTAAATTGGAAAATTTGTATTTTTATGGAAGTGCAGCTTGGTCATTCGTATTTTTAAAATTAGAATTTTGATTTAATGGTGCTATCGGGAAAATCTATTTTCTAATCGCTCGATTATTTTTTCTTTCTGTCCATTAGGGTAATTTATTTCAGATTTTCCATCAATTATATAGATGAGAACTGAATTTATTCGCCGAGAATCAACATCTCCTACGCCAATTGCCGAACCATCGGTAAATTGAGATAAGATTAGAGAACGATTATCGCCAATACCTCTCCAAATGAAATTTTCTTTTTCTTTGAGTGCATTTATAGATTCATCATTATTTAGATTTTCTGCAGCTCCTAATAGCTTTTTAAGTTCATTAAAGATTAAGTCTTTATCACCAATAAAATTATATCTTAAGTGTAATGTTTCTATTAAATCGCTATCTCCATTTTGCCTGCTTAATGAAATATAACTATCATTAGGGATTTTGACGCCATTGATTTCATAAGTAGATAAAAGTTCAATATCGCCCAATTTAAACAAGTTAACATTTGTAGTCCGTTCAGCCTTTATATATTCGGAGAATTCACTTTCTTTGACTTTAAAATCAGCCGTTTTTAAAAGTTTACCAAGGTCAGTTGAGAAATTAATTTTTAATATATCAATTTTCATATTGGTAGGGTCTACTGTTTTATCGTCACCTGTTTGCTTTTTAGTTTGACAGCTTATGTTTAATGAGATAGAAATCAGGAAAATCAGAAATATAGTTTTCTGTTGCATAGCTAGATTATCTTTTAATTTATTACATCTAATGGGCCTAAATATTTCATCTATCCCATTATCCTTTTATTCCATTAAACAGAATGATAGCGAAGGTAATAATGGTTAAAAGTGCAAAATAAACAAAACCCTTGACTCCTGTTTTTTTAAGATATCCGGTGTCTTTGCCAATTATAACAAATATCAAATAGAGAATAGGGTAGAACAAGAGGATGCACAGTAAGACAGTGCCTGCCAAAAAGAGATACCCCTTTTTGGAGATTTCGTATATGACGTTGTTCTTATAGGCAACCTCTCTAATACTGCCAATTTCAGGTCTTTCCGACGATGCTATGTCCAATGGCATTTTAAGATGTACCTTACTGTTTTCCGGTTTAAAACTAACAATTGGGGTATGCATAAGAACCCTACGCTTGCTTCCGCTTCTGTTTATCCAACTAGATTCACTTTTTAGGTCAATTATTTCGGCCTCGTATCTGGGATAGGCAATGAAGGCGTAGCCAGTTTTTACCAATTCTGGAGTTAAATAAAAAAGTAGTAAAAAGACCATATTCACCCATAAAAAAGTAAAGCCTTTAAAGGCTTTACTTGTCTTATTCCGGGATTTTTTTTTCTTCAGAAAAAGAAAACTTAAGATTGAGGCCAATAAGACGGGGATTAGCAAGTAGGTCATTGATTCAGTTGTTTGCTCACTAGCTTAATTCGATAGTAGGAAAGACTCACTGATTACGAAAGCCGTTAATTTGCCAGTATAATATTACTTGAGGCAAGTACCTCGCTATAAAACACCTTATCATCAATATTTTCTCTTTGGTTTCCAGATGAACTTAGGGTGATTTTTAGTTTTTCGTTTTGCCATTGTTGCGACATGCCATAATCATTCTCGTAGATTTTTTTCCCGACACCATACATTTGTTTTGAATGTTCCTGCCATTTTTGTTTTTCCTCAATCTTTTCAGAAGTAATGGTGTATCCTACAATCTTACCATTTTCACAATAAACATAGGCTTTGTCTCCTTTTATATTGGGGTGAACAAAATCACCCGGCTCAAGTATGTAGAATGAAAAATATTGATCTCCTTGATGGGGAAATTCCTGAAGTAATTTTTCTCCTTTGCCCATAAGGGTATTTAAATGAATATTACCTTTTTTGGAGCAACTTGCCAAAAGGGGAGGGGAACAGAGACCTATAATTGTAACCAAGGTACTTTCGATAAATTGTCTTCGTTTCATGAATAGTTTTATTAATCAAAACGGTTTAAAAATAATGGACCGGTTTCAGTTATCCTGTTTTCAAGAATTCTATTTTCCCCATCCAGAAAATGAACAAGTAAATCCCTTGTGTCGATAAAGTTAATTTCCCTTATGCAGGTTGAGAAATCGGTCACAAGTTTTTTATCGGCACTTCCGAAAAATTGTTTCCATTTGGGTACCTCCACCATTTTCGGTCTGCTATATTCAAGCGAAAACCGCAAATCGTTTTCCAAAAAAGAATCGTTAATTGCAAAGTTGGGCACAATTAATAGTTGTGATTTTTGATGTTTTACATCGGAGTAGGAGATGTTGAAATACCAAAAATCGTTTCTCGGGTCTGCCTCTTTTTTTTTCGTATTTCCATCTTGGTTTCCAGAGAAGGAATCCTTCACCAGTTCGTGCCAATTTATTTTTTCAAAATCGGCTAAAACTTGTTTTTTGGAGATTCCTTCTTTTACAAGTTCCTTTTCCATGAAGGGATCCAAAAATTCATATTGTAGATTTCTCATAATTCTAAGAGCTAACTATATGATAGAGAATCCTTTTGAAAGATCCCGTTTGTGAAGCTTTACTTCAAATTCAATATCGCCTTGGCTCTCTGGGTCTGGACTTTTGAACTTAAGGGCTTCCGTACCATCAAGGCGTACCAGACGCACTAGTTTACCGTGTCCCATGACCTGAACGCGAAGTTCATCTTTTTTCATGGGCAGCATTTGCAATTTTTGTCCAAAAATTTGCATGGCTCCTTTTTGAAAATTCGCTTTTCGTTCTTCGGAAAAGTAAAAGGCTTGCTCTTGCAATCTCATTTTTTCTTTGGAAAGTTCTAAATATTTTCCCGCATTATGAGATTCCATCACTAAATATAGTTGGTTATAAAAGGCAAAAACCTCTTCAAAAAGTTTTTCTTCTTTAATTTTTGAGAGGTCGACCGAGTTTTGCCAACCATCAAGAACAAAAGGTAATTCAACTTCTATTTCTGTTGATATTTCAAATACAGGATAATTAATATTTTCGCTAAGGCCATCCCAAGGTTGTTCTATACGGGGGTGAAATTTATACCTTGTTTTTTTCATTGTCCCCAATGGCCCTTCGGTCTCGGCTACATGAAAGTCAAGAGACATATATTCTTCTTCCGTAATGGCTTTTTTACCATATCTAGGAAGCATTTTGCCTACGACTTTATATTTGCCACTTTCTAAAATCACATTGTTGATAGGCACTGCCCCGGTAGAACCACCTTCCTGTGTCTGGTCTCCAAAAAAGCTGTATACCAATACGTCGTTCACATATAGTTCACCGGAACATCCAAGCCTTTGATATAAGGAATAATAGGGCTTTAAAAAATTATGTTGCATAAATTATTGTATTACTATAATAAATACTATTCCGCAAATCGTTCCTCGTCATCGGGTATTACCCTTTCTTCTATTTTACCAATGACCATAACGCCAGAAAATTTAAGTACTGGTTGTACGAATATACCATTATCACCTGAGTCAATCTCAATATCGCCACCGAAGTAGCCATCTCTCGTTAACAGATTATGCCGGTCTTAAAATTCGCGACAATAGGTGTAGTTTTCACACCTGCCAACTTGTAAGCTCTATGTCAATGCTGAGTTCTATAGAAATACCGAACTTACCTCCAATGGTGGTTTTGCCACCGAGTGAAAAACCATTCAGGGTATCAAATTTCACCGCTAATACTTCAAATTTAAGCTCACCATAAAAAGTAGCCATAAAAGCGACGTTTGCTCCCAATTTGTCCGATCCACCACCAAAATTGTTTGTCAGCATTACGGCGGCTGGGTAGCCAGTAATGCCCTATTGTTGGTACATTAACCAATAATCATCGAACAAGTAAATCCATCTATGGGATTTGCCATCATATAAATATTCTTTTCCTTTGCCGAAGGACGACCCCCGCTAGCGCTCGTTTGCAACGAGTGCCGTCCCAGTTATTTTTTATTCTAGAAACCAATATCGTCAATTGTTAATATAGTATGATCCTCTGCAAAGTTTTTAGCGCTACTATATTTCCAACCTATTGAATTACTAACAAAATCAGTAATAATACTTTCTAATATACAGTAGCAAAAGAAACAAAATATGCAGTTGTTGGATTATGGAATTTGTATTTTCTGCTCATTGTTTAAAAATACGAAAACCTATCTGGAAATATAGATAGGTTTTATTGTTTAGCGTTATTTGTATAGCATACGGCTTACTCTGTAGGGCACTCGTTGCAAACGAGCGCTAGCGGGGGGAAATAAAATAACTATAAATTATGTTGTTTCTATTTTCCTCCAGATGGTCAAGTGGCTCGATTCTCGCAAATTTGAAGTCCGATTTAAGGTTGATTTCTCTTTTTTCTTCAATTTTGAACGATGAAATGGTTTTTTCAAAATTAGCATCAAAGTTTATGTTTGCCAGATTAAGATTATTTGAGCAACTAGAGCAAGAAAACAATATTACTAGGCTCATGAATTTTATTATGCGCATATTTGAGTTTCTTAATTTAAGTAGTAATCTTTTTTTCCAATACGATTGTAGAGTTCCTTCCCAATTAACAGGGCGGCTTTTGTACAGAACCAAAACGAGTAACAAGTCTCTTTCTTGATTAAACATCAGGGAACTGTCTTAAAATAATGCCCGCCTCTTGGTAGGCATGTGCCCGTTTTTACCGATCCCGTTTCCATTATAACCGTTCCATCCTGTTTTTAGTATGCTCAGGGAGCGAGCGTTGTAGGGTTTGCTTTGTTCGTAACCTTCCCGACACCTAAAAAACAAAAGCTACTTAATACATTAAACTAAATAGCTTTTGTGATGGGTTTTATTGATAAGGTCTATCTTTTTAGTCTGAATGGTACTTTTATAACCGATTCATATTAATAAAGGTTAAAAGAAAGAAAAGGTATTGGAGCCCTTTTTTCTGTAAAGTCCAATCATAATCGTAATCTCTTCTTGGTTAGCTTCTCCTTTATTTATAAAACTTCTCAATACGGGACCCCTCGTTCCTTTTTGTACGAGATATGCAATTTTACCTTTGGCGGCATATTCTATCTCAAATTCTTCTATAGGTTCCACTTTTGCATTTAAATCAAAAAGACTTTTGAAATTAGACTCTCTTTTGTGGTATTGGTCTTGGGTCAAATAAAAGGCGGTTGCCACGGCGTAATTACCTTCTCTGCGTTTATCTATGAACCATTGGGCATCCAAGTTTTTAAAGGCTTTATGTGCATTTTTGTATTCGCCGATGATTTCTTTTTCTATATTGTCCTGACCTTTTAAAATTTCAGCATTGTCTAGTATATATCCAAGGTCAAAAGGTACTTCGGCTTTAAATGGAAGCTCAATTTCAAAGTAAGGTACTTTTGTAGTCTTTGTTTCTTCGGGAAGATCGAATTTTAAAATAGATCGATACTCACTTGCTGGATCATCTACATCGGCATATAACCGCACATCAATGTTGACGTATGAATATTCATCTAAATAGGTTTTACCTTTGTCGGGATATACTTTTAGCTTTAGTTCATGAGTGCCACTTTTCATTAAGGTAGCGTTAATTGGAACATTCACAGAAAGTCCACCCTGTTCCAAATAGCGATAAACGATGATATCGTTTACAAATAGCTCTACAGTACTTCCTCCCTTTGCTATCTGAATGGTATAATACGGGCGTGTATCAAATTGCATAGGTGCATACTTATTCATGTTTGATTTCTTTCTTTCTAAATTTAATTGGGCATTCTTTTGTTTGCACGTTAAAAGCGCTAGGCCCAATAAAAAATAACCCACTATTTTCATACGATATTAAATGTTTATTTTTTCGAGTTGTTTCGATAAAGGTATTACCATATTACTTATTGATAAAATAGTGTTTTGCGTTCAAAATGTCCGGTTTCTGTTTTGTAGATACCCCAAAATTTAGGAGAGTAAGTTTAATTATTAAATCTATTTTATTGTCCCGATTAAAATTGGGCTTGCCGATATTTTAAAATAACGATCGGTTTTCCCCTTTGTTCTTTGTTTTGTTGAACCGGCTTGTGATACCCGGCCCCAATACCCGGCCGCAAATACGATTCATTCCAGACCAGCCATTTCTTGTATGTTTTTGTGGTAAACCTTGTACAGGCGGGAGTGATTGTTCAGCACAAAAATGAGGTTGACCGTGATGATAGATATAAAAACAAGGAACAACTTTATTCCCGAGGTTTCATCTTGGCATAGGATACCTATGGTAAAGCCACTCATCAACCATGTCAAAACAAAATATAATAGTCCTAGGGAATTCATTTTCCCGGTTGTATCCTGCTTGAACAGTTTCAATAGTAGCCAATAGGGAATATATAATAATAGAATACCGCCATAGGCCATAAGCTTAATACTGCCGATGTTACTGTTTATGCTTTTTAAAATATCGAAATACTCAAAACTGAACTCCATCGTATCGTTTTTCTTTTTCGGATATCTGCAATAGTTCCTTGTTTCCATATCCCATGGGTTTGGCCAATAACAGGGCGGGGAATTCCTTGATGCCTATATTGTACAGGTTGACGCTGTCGTTGTAAAGCTCCCTGCGGTCGGCCAAGTGGTCTTCGAGCTCCGACACCCTTTTTTGTAGGGAGAGGAAGGAGGCATTGGCCTTTACATCGGGATAGTTCTCTGAAACCGCCATGATATGGGCAAAGGCCTTGTCCAGTTCATTGGCGGCCTTTACCTTGTTCTCGTTATTGGAAGCGTTCAAATACCTCGTCCTCAATTCGGTGACCTTGGTGAGCAGGCCTTCCTCGTATTCCATGTACTTTTTGACGATTTTTACGAGCTCGGGTATTTCATCTGCACGTTGTTTTAAGAGGACGTCGATGTTGGCGAAGTTCTTGTCGACGTTCTGGTTCAGCATCACAAGGCGGTTGTAGATCTTGATGCCGCTGGAAACGATGTAAACCAAAATCAGGGCCAGTACTATGATTAAGATTATGCTGTTCATATGTATGTGTTAAAAATCATATTTAAAGAGCTGTTCCGGTTCTGATTTAAAAAAGGGAAAAAAAGCTTATCACGATTTTTTCGCCGTCTATATTGATGTTACAGAGCAGAACAATACTGATGATTGCTATTAAAAATATAAAATGTCTTATAAAGGAATGATATAAAGGGGTCGATTGGTTATATTGATAAACATAATCCAAGGGTGCGATGGCGAAGACATTTTTCGTTGTGTCTTTTTCAATGAACACCTGCCCGCCCTTGTTGGTCGCCTTACCTATTAAGAGTACGTCCATGCCTTCTTTTAATAAAAATTGCTGATAACGTCTGCCCTTGGATTCATAGCTGTGTTCCGATTCGGGAAGATCCAATAGGCTTATGTCTCCTCCCTTAATGGTTACTGTGCCCGTATCATCGGTTATTTGAAAGGTATTGCATTGGGTCTCCGTTAAAATATTGTCATAACGTATCCTGCCTTTTTTGTCCGTTCGGATTACATCGATTTTATAAATATAGCCGATGCAGGGCACTTTTTTTATTTTGGAGATTAGGGGTTTTAGCATAACGGTTTTCCCGGAAACCTCTACCAGGCCCATGGCCATGGACCGTATCTTTGAAGAGGGCAGTAGGGTCTGTAAGTCATAAAAGGTATCGCTTTTAGAGGGAGTTAAGGTGCTTAGGACTAGAATAAGCACTATTGAGGCTATTAAGCCATAGGGGCCGGCCATTATGGATATCGGGACAATGGCCCCTACGGTAAGTAACCAGGCTACGGTAGATAGTTGCACTTTGTTCTTTAGTATGCCATAGATGGGGGCAACAATGATCAAAATAAGAAGAATGGCGCAATCGATATATATAGCCGTGGGCGCATAACCGGGGTCGTACAGTACGGTGAGGATCATTAATACCAGGGGAAGGGCAAAAAGTGGCCGGACATGTTTTACCTTTAGCTTGAATAAGGATTTCAGAATAAAATAATAGGCCACACCAAACACTATCGAAGAAAAGGTCATGATAGCTATGATCAATGCATCTATATTATCCCAATAAAAAAGATTCAAGACGTTTTATTTTGGTGTAAAAAGGTTGAAATTGACTTGGCCCAATTAAACAAAAGCTATTTAAATGAGGGTGTAAACAGAACTCTGTCTGAATAAGAATAATACTTAAATCTATTTGGAAAGAGTTTAATTTACAGTCTCTAGCAAACAAAAATAGGGGTAGCTTTTGGTGCCCGATTTACACTATTAACATAGCAGTATCGGTTTTGGGCTTAAAGGCCAATACCAGCATACAAACACAAATTCGCTTGAAATTACGCATTAAGCCATTATCAACCTAAAGTCTTTTTTATTGAACCCTTTTTTAGGGGCATAGAGGTAGAGGCCGAAAAATAGCCCTTTTTCAACATCATCCCTAAAATATCTTACCCAACCTGCACACTTGTTTCTATAATATAAATCTTCTTTAGTTTTATGGCGTAAAAAGGCTACCCCGCCCTGTGCATAAAACACCAGTTCGTAATCCTTTACGGGTTGGGGATTGACCGTAGGGTTGTTGATTGTTTCCAATTCTTCGTCCCACATTTCCTGTATTTCTTCTTTACTTTTATAATAGGCTTGCGCTTGTACATAAAAAGATTGGAAATATTGTTGTGCAATAAAATCTTCATTCCCCTTTTTATATTCCTTTAAAAAGGTTCTATAATAGTCTAGCATTTTCTGCTCCAGCACATCTTGGTCCACGGTGCGCAGGTCCGCCGCATTTCCCCAGGAGTTTTCACTAAGGTCATAGGGTACCTTGGCAAAAAACTCAAAGCTATATTCATAAAAGGGAAGGCCCGTACCGGCAAACACTTCCCCATCGGCATCTTTAGTGGGGCTTTGGTGGTCCAGTATCTCCTCTTCGTCGCGTAGGCCCATGGCCCCTTGTTTGTCCAGACGTATTACCTTGATGCGTACATTGGAGGCGTCGCCCAACTGGGTTATGGTTTCCCCGTAGTCGTATGCTTCCTTAATAAGATCGCCCACGGGGTACATGCGTACCGTAACGGTCTGGTTCCCCGATTTTAAAATAGAACCATTTATCCGCAAAGGGCTTGCCAAATTGGAGAGTTCATAACTTTTGTATACCGGCATATCGTTTACCAAAACCTCTATCATACAATTGGCCTTTCCGATCCGTAGATAATACAAGGGTTCCTCATCATAACGTTTTACCTTGGCGTGAATAGCCGAAACTATATTTTTTGAGTTAACCTCTTGTTCGTTTATATCATTAGTTACTAGCATAGTTTCTTCTGAAGTTTTGTTCACTTTTGCATTTTGTGGTGTTGTCTGTTTACAGGCCAATAGGCCAATAAAGAGTAAGAGTGTTATTTTTTTCATATTCCTTTAACTATATTTTCAAGCTCAAAAAGATAGGTTTTTTCTGTCGGAAAACTGAAAGGTTCTAAGATAATCAGATCCGGGTTTCCACCTTTTAATTCTACGTCTAATTTATCTTCTTTTTCGCTTTTATGGGATGGAAAATTATCTTCATCTTTACGATCAAATTTCACATTATACTCATAGTTCCCTGCAATACCGGAAAAGAGGAGAAGATCTTGGCTATAGGGTCTGCCTTCATTATCCAAGGCGTACTTGCGTTCAAAGGCAATACCTCCTTGCAACATGGCCTCCGCTTTGCCATCTACTCCGATTCTTGTCTCCACCGCGGCTTGCTTTATCTCGGTACCCAACCACTCTGGCATGTAGGGAGCAATCCAATTGGTGGTAAAGGTAAATTTACTGCTAGCTTTTACAAAAGCATAAACTTCTATACTTTTTTTACGGCTAAAAGACACCGATTTTTTTTCGTTATCACTGTTAGTGGATATTTCCTCACCATTTGCCAAGGTGTTTTTCATTTCTATAATCGGGGCGCCATCATCGGGGATATTAAAGTCTACCTTGAATTGGGCGGAATACTTTCCTTCTATAGAGATATAGTATTCCAGTGTTTGTCCTAGTTCCTCGGCATACTTTCTAGCTTTTTCGGCTAGGTTTTCCTCCATATCATTAAGAATGATAATAACATCACCTGGAGTTATGAGTTTACGGGCACCGGATTTATTCAGGGACATAGCTCCCGACCAGCCACTGGAAACGACGTTTTTGCCTTTTTTCCGTTTCATCTTATAAACACGCTTTGAAAGCGGGATGTTCTTTTTAAACTTTTTAAACTTTAAAATTTTTCCCCACCAACCTACTCCAAATCGTGTTATGGAGAATAAGGTACTAATGCCGGTAACGTCTAATAAATAGTCTCCCGCGTGTCCATTTATTTCGGCGGTTAGGCCAAAAATTGGGTTGGCGCTCAGTTTTAACTCGAAATTATAGCCGCTAGTGCCGTCAGGGAATACTTTATACCCGTAGCCTATAGATCGCGTAAGTATCGGCATATCTATCTGAAAGATATTATGTTCGGTCTTGCGCCCAACCTTATCATAAATATCTTGGATTTTCTGAATCTTTCTGGCCATTTTTGCCGTTTTTGCACTGGCTTTTATACCTATTCTTGCGGCTGCGGAGCTCCCTCCGGATAAGATAAGCACTAGGATATCTACCACAATAAAAATAATGATGATAAGACCAAAGATCATATTGGCGATGTGCGGGTAGCGTTCCGTGTACGACACTATTTCACGGCAGCCACCATCTTCTTCGTTATAATAGGTATGAAAACCTACGGCCATACAGGAACCTATACTTTTAATATAGTCCAACATAAGGCTTACGACGAACTCATTTAGGGATTTAAAAATCCCAATATTGGGAACTATGGTCATGGGTACCATAAAATGACTGCCTATATCCTCGATTTGAGGTCTATATTTTTCTATCAGTTCATCAATACCTCTATGTAGTTTAATGTTGTCTATACCCCTAAAATACATGTCCTTTTTACTGGCAATTTGTAACTCTTCTGGTTTTTCCTCTAATTGGGAAGGACTGAGCATTATCTGAAAGTGTGCGGCCCACGATACATCTGGAGCTATCTTAACGCGAATATTTTTTGAATACCTACAGGTCTCTACGGGAATTATAATTTCGTCAGCTTTGGGAGGTATAAAATAATCCCCTAAAAATTTGAGATAGTTCCACTTTTGTATTTTTTGATTTTCATCCAAGTATTTATAAGGGAAATATGGGGTGAAGGACAGTTTGCTCCCTTCATAACTGATAATGTGCTCTTCTGGAACTTCTTCTTTATTGACAATTCTTTTAGAATGCGCTTCTTCTCCCCTTTCAACAGCGGAGCACTTGGTGTTCTCATCATGACCTGATACTTCTATTACCAAGGGTTTCTTATGGGCGCCCACCATAATGGATATATTGGGCTGTCTATAAGGTGTATTTGTAGGTTGGTTATCTTCATCAAAAATGGTTACCTTATCTTGATCTGCAAAGGTATAGGAGATGGTTTTGTACTTGCAAGGTTCATAGCGTTGTGTGAAATAGAGTTCTTCACCTACAGTTACCGTAGTTAATTCGTTTGAAACGGTTTGAGCTTCTTTAAAAAATTTTACTCCGTCAATGGTCAAGAAATTATTTTCTTTTTTACCATTGTAAATAACCTGCTTTCCATTTCGGCCTACGTAGGAAATAAGGAGGTATACCTTTCTGATTTCATTGAAAAACAAAAATTTCCTGGCGTGCCATTCCTTTTTAAGCTCTGTATAATAGTTGTTTATATCTTTTGTGGCTTTAAAACCATCTATAATTTCATTATTATATCGTAAGCATAATTCGACCGTTAAAGGAATTCCCGTAATACCTTCTCCTGTTATACTAATACCAACAAATGTATTAAAGACTGTTTCGGAGATATTTTCGTATGAGCGTGGGTCAAACCAAGACACTTCTGTAATGGTTGGTGTAGCCGCCAGTGAGATTTCTACTGTTTCTGTTATTTTTATTTCAGGATGTAAGACTTCTATTTTTATAAATGAAGGAGCGTCATGCGGACCAGCTTGCTCCTTGGATAAGGTTAGCTCCGCTTTTTGACCTCCGGTATAATCATGCTCGTCAACACGTATATTGTTCTCGATAATAACCCATTCCACATCCTCAAAAAAAGAAGGGTCGTTATTATCTGAGGCTACTATTTCTAGTTGTATGATAGCAGTTTCAATTTTATCAAAATCCAGATGTAGTTTGTTGTTTGCTACAACTTGGTTTTGATAACTGGTAATTATTTTAAAATTATTTTGGGTTATTGATGCTTTCATACCACTGGTTTTAATCAATTTTTTATAACAATACCGTGTTGTCTCTAACACTTGATGTTGATGGCCAAAACCTTATTTAAACTTTTGTCCTGTACGGATTTCCCATGTGTTTCCTTTACTTTATCAAACGAAATTTAAATGCCTTTTTTCTAGATTGAGAAGGTACCGGGTTAAGTTGTTGTGCAATAGTCTCTTCTTCTTCGGTTTCTTCAAAATTACTGGCACTTGGGGTGGCTACCTGTCCGTGGGTAAGGAAACTTATGCATGGTGAACCTGCAATGGCACAAGTAGCTTTACTGTCCTCTAATAGTGGAAATCCTTGATTTTCCATGATTTGAACTTTATCATAAAAACCATCCCAAGCTGTTATAATGGGTTGACAAGGTTTAAAGCTACTGCCGGTAGGTTGTAATTTACATTGTCCAAAAGTATTGGCCGTAAATGGCTGTCCCAATTCCATAGTAGTGGCAATTAACTTTTGCGCGCCATCTGAATCATTTATATAATGTTTTTTCTGTGTTGTTACCTGTAAAATATCTGGAAAATCTCCAAAATCACAATTGCATTGTGCACTATGACATACTAAATGTTTGTTCTTGCTCATCTAACTGGATTTAAGGGCCCTTCATTTTTTAAATGAAACTTTTACGTGTTCCTTTATTTCGAACTATGGTTAAGTTAATTTCCATCTTTTGACAATTGATCAATGTTCACTTCTATATTCTGTATTATGTTTTGTTTTTCGACAATAACTTGATCAGAACTGATATTGGTAATAATACCATTTGTTGGGTCAAAATCGTAGCATAGTTTTATTGCAGCATTGTGCTGTTTGGTTCGTGGATATTTCTCAAAATACGTATTGGAAACTTTACCGCTAAAAAAACGTTGTCTAGTATTATAGTAACTCAAGTGTACTTTTTCTTCAATTTTGCCTTTATAAGGAACTAAGGGAACATTACTTTGTAATGGGAGCATCAGTTCCTTGGTCGCGTTGTTGTAAATGGGATTAAAATATAGGGACCAAAACCAATCGTACTTTAAATGTTCTATAAGTTTTTTTTGCGTGTTGATACCTTTTTTCAAGGTGTTTAAATAACTTAGAATGGCGTCACCTGAATTTTCTTGAAGCGTTTTTTCTTTAAAGTCCTCAAAACGATCTATGATTGATTTATAGGATGTTGGGGTAATGTTTTTTATAGTTCCAAACGGAGTTACCATTACTTTAATTGGGTATAAAACTGTAGTGCCAAATTCTAAATCGAGCCGCTGCTTCAAAAAATCCGGAATTTTGTTATTAACATTTAATCCTGTTTTATTTAGTGTAACCTCCCATATCCAACTTCTAGCCTTTTTAGAGCATGTAAGACTCATTTTATATCTAATTTCATCGAAATGTTTTTTTTGATGTAACTTTATTGTTACGCCATAATCTTTGGTATATGATATATCCGAGTTATTATTTTGGTCATAGACCCCCCAAAAAATTAGCTGTTCTATCATTGGCTAAATGCTGTAATCGTAATACTATTAATAGGAGCTATTTTGTTTTAGAACAACTTTACGTTTTCACTTCCTTGAATGTCAACTCGTTTTGCACTGATAAGTTCCATGGAATCTTTTGAACTTTCTATACGAATTTTGTCCGCGTTTTCTAGAATTTCCTTGGCCAACGTTGTTATGTTCTCATCCGCTATTTCCGTTATGTTCTTTGCATTTACAGAAAAGTTTTCGTTTGCTTGGGTAATACAATTTGTTCCAGAATTAACTCTAATTTCCTCAGAGGCGTTAATGTCAATGTTTTTGGCACTAAGACTCATATTTTCTGATGCGGAAATCTCAATATTGTTATTCGCATTGATGGTAATGTCGTTGGTAGCCGTATCGATCTGAAAAATATTCTCATTCTTATCCTTGATCGTAATGCTCTCCCCGCCATCGGTATCGTTCAGCTCTATGATATGCCCGCTACGGGTCTTGATGGCCTTGATGTTGTTGTCGGCATCGGCCAGGCCGCTCTTGGCACTGCTGTTATAGCCGGCACTGAGTACAAAGGGCTTTTCGGGATTGTCGGCCTCGAAACCGACCAAGATTTCTTCGCCTTTTTCAGGGATAAAGTAAAAGCCCTTGTCGCTACCGGAGTAGGGGGTGGCCACCTTTATCCACGGTGTACTGGTACCCATGGCCTTCTGCCAGGGGAACTGCACCTTGATACGTCCGAGTCCTTCCGGATCGGCATTGTCGAGCACCCAGCCCCTTTGCGCGCCCGATCGGGGAGCGGCGAAACTGTTGGAGTAGGGCAGGTGTTCGGTACCCTCGGGTACGCCCTCGAACTCGTTGCGGTAATGTCCGCTATGGTCGAATCGGTGTACGACCTTGGTGATATCATAGGAACCGTAGGGGTCCTTTTTGCCCTGGTCGGAAAAATTGAGCCCTTCCAAGGTGAGGGTATCGCCGACGCGAAGGCCCACGAGCTCCGAAGTGCCCGAGGCCAATATCATACTGGCCGCCTTTCCCATGGCGTTGACCTTTGTGGCGGTATCTACGCCGCTTTGCGCACTGTATTCGTGCTGGCCTACGCTCCAATCATAGGAACTTCTCTTGGCGAAAACGTTTTGCGATTCGCCCTTTATCCGGTCTTGGTAGGGGTGTGACGAGCTTGGGGCGAAGGCCGATGCATCGGCTTCCAGATCGGTGTCGTTGACCCAGTCCCTGGCCTTAAGTCCGAAGGACTGCTCCCTGAGCACGGTGGAAAGGTTAAAGCCCTGTACATCTTGTCCGTAAATGCCGTGCACCTGTTTGTCCCCGGTCCTGCCCACGCAGAAATCGGTGCCGTTATGGTAGATCCAGGCCCCATAGCGGCTGCAGAGCCGTTGAAGGAAGGCCAGGTCGCTCTCGTTATATTGTACGGTATAGGGCAGGCTTACGTCGGTGCCCTTGCCGATGGAAAGTTTTACATGTTCGGTGGAATGTCCGTTCACGGTATCGGTAGCCACCTGAGATAGGGGCGTACCCTCTTCGTAGCTCAGGCACTGGACGGAATTGGCCAAGAGGGCCGCCGGCCCATGGCCCGACAGTACGATGGTACCTGCGGCATCGGCCCCCTTTTGGAGGTCTACCGAGGTGACCACGCCCTTGAATTCCATTTGGTTTTCGTTGATGCCGATGGTGATCTTCTTGCCCACATAGGCCAGGGCATTGTCCATCAAGGCGCCCGCGTAGCCTTCGGTGGCATTGGAAGGGAAGGCGATACGGAAGGCGCTGTGCCCTCCAATGGACTGTTCTACGGTAACGCTATAGCCCGAATTGGGCAAGAATTCCTCTCCTCCTACAAGGAGTTTGCTGTTTACTATTTTGGACATAAGGCAGTGTTTACGGAGGTTAAAGTAATAATAACATTAAAAGCGTACAAAATAACACTTGTTTTTTCGTTAAACTGCAAGTTGCTTTTTCTTACAAAAAAATCAAGTTGAGGTATAAAAAACACGGAAGGGCAATACATTGGCCGAACGCGTTTTAATGCCTATCAACAATTCTTTTTTCAGATGTTCCCAATCATCTTCACTATAATTGGTCTCGCTATTTTGGGTAATATATATATCGGTCGTAGGGGTGTAGCCCACAGAATTGTCACGGGAAACCATGACGCCTTTTTTGATGCTTACCTTTGTAATACTATCCTTAAAAATCGCATAGCAATGTTGAACGATATCTTGTCGGGTTATTATTCTTCCCCTAGAGAGAATGTGTTCGCGGTAGGCGTAGATTTTTTCACTTGGGGACGGCTCGTCGTGCCCTCCCAAGGTACCCGTGATCAAGACCAATGATTCGGGTTTAAAGGCCGTTCCCGAATATTGGTGCAGCTTGCTGTAGGGGTTGATCTTGTTGGCCTTTTCACCTGAGGTGGTCCAATAATCGGCATAAATAATGGTGTCCCTATTTTTGTTGATACTGTTCTTGTTAATGATCAAATAAGGAATTTTATTTTTCTTAAAACCGCGGAGTTCTATTTGTTGTTCTATGCGGGAAACGATCTGTTTCAGGTCTTTTAAATTCGAATTGATAAAGTCGTCCCCCATGGCCGAGAAGGCCACGCTGTCTTCTTTTAAAAGGTCTAAGGTGTAGTTCAATAGTTCGGAGGCATCGCGCTCGTCAAAACGGCTGACCCCTCCAAAACGCAAGTAGGCCTGGGGCCTTACCTCGTCTTTTTTGTCCCTGTTATGTACATAATACTTATTGCCGGTATCGCCCTCCACATGGCTGACATCCAAAAAGAAATCATTTTCCGATTCCATGGGGATAATATTGAAATACGACTGTAAACGCCTACTGGTGCTATGGGTCTTTTTATTCAATATGGGAAAACAGTTGATATGGCAATGCAGGTTTTCCAACATTGGGGTGGAAACCACGGAAGAAAAGGAAATTTTGATCCATAGAAGCGGCTCTTGGAACATGGCGATATCTTTTTCCGATAAAAACTCCTTGAAAATTTCCGGATGTGGCTTCAAGTTATCGGCCAGGGGCACTTGGCCCTCAATGGTGTAAAAATGGTCTTCGTAATACTGCCTTACGTAATCTTCATAAAACTGTATCTTACTTTGTATACCTTCATTGATATAGGCACTATAATCGTCCCTAACGGCCTCTTTTTGAGGGAATCCCTTGGTAACTTCCAAAGCCATACCGTTTACGGACCATTCGGCAATGCCCAAGTGGTGTACCAATAGTTCTTTGTTCGAGAAATTGAGGAGGTCAAAGTAACATAAAAGCTCCTTTAATTCCTTTAGGTCTTTACCGGGCTGGATCCCTAGGTATATGGCGGATGATTCCGGGGCACCGGAGAAATCGCCTTTCGTGAGCCACGGCGCACTTCTTTGATTTCCGTAGGATACGATCTTGTCGGGATAGGCAATATATTTCAGTTCACAATTGTTCAGGGTAAAATCGCCCGAAGGACAGAAGAAAAAATCGGTAAACCCTTCCCTGCCATTGGAATTGTTGAACAAGGGCATTCTTTTTCTATTGAAGAATTGGGTTTTTCCGTTGATTTCTATTTGCGAATCCAAGGGTAGGGCGTGCATGACGGCATGGGCCGGTTTGGCCGTTACCGATATTTCCGGTGTTAAAAGATCTACCAAGCGCTCGGTAATCTTAGTTCGGCTGGTCTTTATGGTTTCGGATATGCGTTCGAACTCATGCGAACAAGCATCGAAAAGGATGCCGACGATGGGATCGAATGAATATTCAATTTCCATTTCATCGACCCCCCAAGTGTCAGCGGCCCTGCGGATTAGACGATCTTTAATTTCCTCTTTGGATAGACTTTTCACACGTATATTTTTTTAATTTACCTATTGATCATCAATGTTTGTACGACAAGGGAGCCAAGTAATAATCCCCTGTAAATGAAAAGGGCTCATCGGTTTTTATAATGGTCCCCTTAATAGTGATATATAGATATTTTTTGAGTCTTACTTTGTTGGTGTTGGAAGACAGGCTTTCCATGAGCTCAACGTTCAAATCGATATTCGAAAGGCGTTTTTCGTAGGTTTCAATCTGATTTTTCAGCGATTTTTTGATGCGTTCCTTAAGGACGTTGGCATTTATCAAAAGATCGAAATCGGTTTCCCATATTTCACTGCCAAAAGCTTCATCAAACGTATACTCCTCGAAATAGGTCGTAATGATCACGCTAATAAACTGGGAGATAGAGTCGCGCATACCGATTTTCTTGAGCTCTTTCTTCTCGAAAAAACGCTTAAAATCAAAAGGTGCCTGATAATAGGGTTTTGCCATTCTAGATTTGTTTATTCTGTTCGCAGTTTGCTTTTGACCTGCTATTTCTTCATTTTACTAACTACTAACTACTAACTACTAACTACTAACTACTAACTACTAACTACTTAGTACTTAGTACTGACTACTTAATACTTAATACTGACCACTAACCACTCGCTCTTCCATATCATTCAACAACGGAAAAAACTACCTCCTTATTTTTCATTTCCACTTTTACGGTCTGTGGCGCCTTGATTTCTCCGGAGATGATCATTTTCGATAGGGGTCTTTTCAGTTTGTTCCGGATGACCGCTTTAAGTGGTCGAACCCCGTAAGTAGGAGAGAAGCCGTCTAATGATAGGTGCTCTTTTGTCTCCTTGTCTATTTCAAGGGTAATACCCAAGCGTTCGGTAAGTACCAATAATTCCTTCATTAAATGAAGGTCGAAAATGGTAGGGGCGTTCTTTTCCGAGATGGGAGCAAAAGGGACGATCTCTGTAATACGTCCTAAAAATTCCGGTCTAAAATAAGAGGCCATGATTTCGAGCAGCTCGTCCGATTTTGGAACGGAGCCCCCTTCGAAGGCCTTGCTTATAAATTCGGAGCCTATATTTGAGGTAAAGAGAATTACCGCATTTGAAAAATCGCCTACCTTGCCTAAACGGTCGCTGAGTTTGCCTTCGTCCAATATTTGGAGAAATACGTCGAATACCGACTGGTGGGCTTTTTCAATTTCATCGAATAAGACAATGGAATAGGGTTTCTGCCTGATCTTATTGACCAAGACCCCGCCTTCTTCATAGCCGACATAGCCCGGAGGCGCACCGTATAACAAGGCTGCAGAGTGCTCTTCCTTAAATTCTGACATGTCAAAACGAATGATCGCACTTTCGTCGTTGAAAAGAAATTCTGCCAATGATTTCGCCAATTCCGTTTTTCCCGTTCCCGTGGGTCCGGAAAAGAAGAAAGAGCCGATAGGTTGTCCGGCTTTTGAAAGTCCTGAACGCGATTCTATAATAGCTTCGGTAACGGTTTTAATGGCATTGTCTTGGCCAATGACCCTTTTCTTAAGGGTGTCCTCCATATCCATCAAACGTTCTTTTTCCTTGGTCTGTACCTTGCCTGCGGGTATTCCCGTAATACTCGAAACCATGGCGGCCAGATCTTCTTCGAGTACGGCTTCACGGGGTGTTTTCGAGTGCGCGTCAATAGCGCTTATGATATTCTTAAGGTAAGTGGATTTTTCGTTATAGGAAGGAAATCCGAAGGCGTCTTCGGTGTCGAATTTCCCGAGTACGATAGGGCTTAATTTATTCCTTAAGGCCATATAGACCCAGTCGATTTCTTGAATGTTCTCGGCTTCGTCGCGTTCTTCGGCTTTTTCCTCAATGGCTTCCATCCTTGCCTTTAATTCCTCAAGGTCGTTGGGAAGGGACTGCTCCGATACATTGGCCGCAGCCATGGTCCGGTCCAATAAGTCTAGGGCGGAATCGGGCAGGCTTTTTTCCTTTAAATACCTTTTGGACAATCGTATCGCTTCGCGAAGGGTATCTTCGGTAAGTTGCAACTCGTGATGGTCGGTATAGGTTTGGCCGATACTTTGTAGGATCCTAAAGGCCATTTCGTTATCGGGCTCTTCCAAGGTGACGGATTCAAACCTTCGGTTGAGCGCATCGTCGTTGCTGATATATTTTCTGTAATTGTCAGAGTTGGTCGCCCCTACAAGAATGACTTCGCCTTTGTTCAGCTCAGACTTGATGACGTTCAAAATTCCTTGGCTCGATGAGGCATCCTGTAGAAGAAAATGGAAATCGTCTATAAAAACAATGGGTTTAACAAGTGCCTTGGCTTCATCAAAAATGTTTTGCAGGCGGTCTTCGACCTCCCCTTTATATGAAGCACCGGAGAGCAATAGGGCCGTATCGATTTCAAAAAGATGGGCGTCCTTTAGGTTTTCAACGATTTTTCCGCCGACAATCTCCCTTGCCAAATTTTGGGCCAAAACACTTTTGCCTACACCCGATTCCCCTTGAATGATCACATTCGGCTTGTTTTTACGGCTGAGGATCTCAATAATTTTCTTTAGTTCCCTATCGCGGTTTACGATATGGTCGTACGAGCCTTCGCGGGCCGGTTCCAATAGGTCTTTTGCGTACTTGTATAATACGCCGTCAGATTTGGGAGGGGTGCTTCCCGGGGCGGTTTTTGTATTGACCGTCCCCGATTTGTCGGTTTTTCTTTGGCTTATAAGGTCGTCGAGCAATTGGTTACTGCTCAGGGGTATCGACTTTAGCTGGTCAAAGGTAAAGCCTACGCCGGGCGTAATGGCGGCGATAAAGATGCAGATCAGGTCGGGTTCCTCCTTGTTGAGTTTCTGTTGTATGTCTTCGGCTTCGTTAAAGACAAGTTGTGCTTCCGGACTTGCCTTAAGGTCGCCCGATCGGCTGGTGCGTTTTGGGTATTCCTCTAAACGAACCTCGGCCCATTCCTCGATAAAATACACATCTACGTTCTTGTTGTGCAAAAAACGTAAGAGCGATAAATCGCGATGAAGGGTGGCTTTGACCAGATGTGCAGGTCCGAAACTATCGTGTTGGTATTCATCGGCAATTTGAGTGGCGATGTGTATGGCCTTTTCCAATTCAGTATTCATAGGTCGGTTAATTTCTGTTCAAACGTTGAGAAAGGCTCAATGCCGTATTTAACTTGTTGATTTCTTTTTCGTATTCCTCAATCTGTTCGTTCAGGTCTTCAATATCCATTCTGGCACTTTCTACCTGTTTTAGGTCCCTCTTGGCATCGACCAGTTTTTTATAGGTGAGGATGAGGTTTTCGTACATACCCCTGTCGTCTAGGGAGTCTTTCGGGATGTCACTTTTTAGGTCGATAAGATCAGCGTTGATCGATTGCTCCAAAAAGAAATAACCGTCCTTGGCACCGTCTAGGGAATCAATTTGTTTGTCGATATCTTCCAATGCCGTCATGAATTGTTTTTGGTATAAAAATTCATAGCGTATTCTCTGGTTTTCGGCACGGAGTACCTCGTTTTCTTTCCAAGGTAATTTATAGCTAAAGAAAAAAGCCGTAAAAAGAATGCCTACCGAGATGGCGAACATCAGTAAGAAAAGCAGAAAAGAAGAGATGCGTTCGTTTTTATTAAGTACTTCCATATTTCAATATTTATTCGGCCAAAAATGAAGTGCCCCTAGATTTTCTAGGCTTTTCCTCTACAATGTTTTCGTTAACAAAGATGCCCATATCCCTACGCTTACCGATATAATCGACTTGGGTGAGAACGGTGAGCAACCTGTCGATAGTCTGCATAAAGACGTTGATTACCTGAAGGTTTTCGTTAACGTCGTTATGATTGTACTGTAGGTTGATGACGTCAGTGAACAATTTTTCATAGTCCCCTCCCTTAAGGTCTGTCCATTCCCCAAAATAATTGAAGAGCTGTTCTTTGTTTTCAGGAGACGATATATCTACGGATCCTTTGAATATCCGAGCAAAACTTACAAGGATTTGCAACAATTCCCTAGGATGCATGTCGTGTTCTTCCCACTTCACCTTGGTAATCTGTTGGGCAAGGTATACGTAAATCTTGTCGACCACTAATTTCATGGCATCGGCAATGGGGTTGTCACTTTGTTTTGACATGATTTTCTGAACGATCAAAATGGCATTGCGCTCGGTCATTTTTAGGAAGCTCTCCGATTCGTTGTAAAAATGAATCAAACTTTCGTGTGCCCCAAGGGTAGTGCAGGGAGGAATGTAGTCGGTGGCCACTGATAATCCCTTGCCTTCTTTTTCGATTTTGGCGATGGGCAATTGGTTGCCGGTCAAGCCCGATTTTTCTAGGTCGGACGCACTAACAAAGGAGAAAAAATACCCGTGTGTAAGGTAGGGAAGCCTTGGGGGGACTTCAGCGGGGTCTTGATTGCCAAAAGGAATAGGGTTTGCCGTGTCGATATTGATCAAGACGAAACCTTCCTCCAGTGTTTTGTCGGCCAGCTCGGCCACTACGATCTCTTCCTTGACATCGGGAGTGTTTTCGGTGATCTCGATACGGTTGCCATTGGGGGTGACGGCCCTTAATCTATTGAATGAAACCTTTAAGCTCTTGTGAATATCAAGGTTTATGGCGTATTCGTTGTTGCCAAAGAGATGCGAGGCAAGAAATCCGTATCCGTATTTCCCCATGCGTACAACAAAGGCATCCTTTATGCTGTTTTCAGCAAAGTTTTGAAGGCTTTGAAAATGCTCTTTTGAGATTTTCATTCCATCTACCCAATTGATCTTGAAATTTTTGATATCTTCTATCATGTGTCTTATTTTAAATACGTTGGCAAACGACTGTATCGCTATCTTTTAGGTTGTTTTCTTCCACGGTGCGTTCCGGGTCTATATGTTTTGATGTTCCATACCATTTAGGTTTACTGTAAAAGTACCATCCATGGGGGTCTCCCGTATCGGAGGTAACTTCAATTTTGGTCGTTGTTTTCTTGTTGTTGTAATCATTGATAAAGAAATAGAACAATCTTCCGAAGTCCATATCTTTTGGCGCCTTCGCCTTGAAACTGGTCATATTCGGTGAATTGGCATTCTTGTAGAACATAAAATTCAGAACGATCATGTTGTTGAGCTCGTAATGCTTTGGCGCATCGTACTTATTGCCCATGGGGTAATACCATTTGGTAAATAGTTTTGCGGGAATGGAAATGGAATATTCATATAGGATGAAAAAGCTGGTAGGGAATACATAGGCAGCAATGACCAAAAAGTAGTAAGGCAAGTACTGCAGGTCGTTAAAATGTGCGGCTATCATTATAATAGGAACCATTAATACCAATCCGGAAATTATGGCGAACACCAATTCCTTAAGCTTTTGGTGGGTGTCGAATTTTTCAAAGATGCTTCTGTGAAAGAAGACATTGGCCACCCCCATGATGGTGGCAAAACCGAGCATTGAAAAATACCGTAATAGTAAAGATGACTGCTTCAGGTTATATATGATGGCCACGAAGAGTGCCATAACCACTATATTGGCCGCTAGGTAGACATAGTATTTTTTGCGCCTGGTTTTAAACCCGGGGGTTTTTGAACCCAAGAAATGAAGAACCAGGGCCACTACCACCAAAACTATGGCAAAGGGCATTATAGATTCAAAACTTATGAATTTTCTAAAGTAACTTTTGATCATGGGGTGTTAAATTGTTGCCGATATTCCAAGTCTACCTGAATAGGCGTCCTCGGTCATTATAAATCTTGTTTTACGCTTAGGTAGCCTGAAGTTGATTTCAAAATCACTTTCATGGGGCAAGGTATGTTCCAAAAAGAAATTGACGACAGCCGTTATTTTCCCGTCAGGCAGGTAATCCTCTATGTTTTCAGGGCGGCTAATGTTGTTCATTGTAAAAATATATTTAGGCAGAAAGGTCTTTTGTTTTCCCGAGGTCGCCATATTCACGCCAAGTTGCCATGGTTCGTTCGTAACAGGTAGGCCTGCGGTAGCAAAATCTTTCTCGATCAAGATCTCTTCTTCTATGATATTTTCAAGTATCTTTTTTAACAACGGAATATTTCCGGCTATTTTATACATGAACGGCATAGTTTTTAAAATTTTTGCCGCCATACGTTTCGGAATCCTTTCGTCTATTTTCCATAAATCCATTAAAAAGTCAACCAATTTGGGACTTCCCAAGGCTGTTAGGATTTCGTTTTCGGCAGATTCGATATCGACACGATGAAGAAAGAACTCGGTTTCCAAGGGTTTAAAAAACTTCAAGGCATTCTCCTGTTCAATTTTTCTGCCATGGTAATCCGCCACCATGGTATTTACAAAAGGAGTACTAATATAGGTGGAATGAAAGAAACGTTCGGGCAAAACATTGTAAAAGCTACGTCGACTTAGGTGAACGTTCAGGGTATCATCATTATAACGGTCTTTTTCAATACGGGTGATATCTTTACTAAAGCGACGCTTAAAAAAGTCGCTGAGCGAAAGATCGACCTGGGTATCTTCCTCAATATAGGAAAGTAAGGTTTCCGCCTTTAGGTCAAAATCCAAATTGAATACCTCTTGGCGTATGTCGTTTTCGGGGAAATCTTTCATTTATTGAATGTTTAATAACCTGGCGGAGGCTACATATTTATCTTGCCAATATGGATTGTTAAGATCGACGATCTCTACACCATGTGGCGAGTTTGAGCCCGTAAATTTACCGTTTTGTAAATAAATACCCACATGTGAGACCACACGATCTTCATTACGGAGCCGAAAAAAGAGCAAATCGCCCTCTTTTAGGTATTTCTGGTTTTTAAAATGTGATTCGGGGTCCAAATAAAACTGCTGTATTGAGGTTCTTGGAAGCTCGCTGCCGTACGCCTTACGGTAAATAGCTTGCACATAGGCCGAACAATCTACCCCGTTTTTCGATTCCCCTCCCCAATCGTAGGGGGTGCCGAGCCATTCCTTAATGGCCGCATATAGCTTTTCGTTTTGGATCGATTCTTCGCTCACTTGTAATAATTGAGCGAATTTTTTTTTCTCTTCGGCAGATAAATAGCCCATACCGGTAGGCTTTTTTATTACTTTAGCCGTAGTTTTTTGAACAGGCTTCTTGTTCTCCGATTGGCGTTTGTATTTTTCCATTTCACGCTTATAATAGGAGTAATCCTCATTTTGCAACGTTTTTCTCGAACAAGAAATCGATAACACAATAACTAAGATAAATACAAGTTTTAATTTCATCGAATGAATAGTACTTTTAGATACATAAACCATAACCGAAAATTAGATATTAATTATGATTCATAAAAGGATTAAAACCCACTTTGACAAAAACGTATTTATCTCTTTTTTAGTATTGGTGATTTTTGGTCTTGGGCTTTTATCATTTAGATTGAACAGTAAGGTAGACTGTAGCAATGTTGATTTTGAAATGATTGCCGAATCTTATACCACTGCCGATTTGATCGAATTTAAAAGTATAGACCCATCGGGCGTGGAGTGGGAGTGGGATTTTGGAAAAGATATTCCTAAAAAATACAGGTCTAATGTGGTGCATCAGTTCACCAAGGAAGGTACTTATACGGTATCCTTAAAAATGAACGGTCAATGCGGGGTGACAAAACAGATTGAAATCTCAAAACCGAAGGACCTGATCGTTCCTGAACTGATTCCTAATATAATTCTTCCCGAATACGTAAGGGTCGGCCAAGAAGTTGAATTCTCGAACGATTCGGAATTTGCCGAGTCGTGGCAATGGAGCTTTGGGGAGTCGATGACCATTGATGGCAACAATCGCAAAGAGAAGTATGTCTATAAGAGTCCCGGGGAAAAAACCGTTCTATTGGTCGTGAATGGCGATAGGCGTCATGAAGCCAAGCAGCGGATTACCGTTTTGCCGGAAAAGAAAAGTAGAAAAAGAAGGGCAAGCATAACCCGTGTAGATCCTATTGAAACGGTTCTTCAAGATCAGATAAGGGATAAACCCAAGGCCGAAGATAAGGCTGCTGCGGATGCGGAACAAAGGAAAAAGGAAGAAGTTGCCAATAGAATAGAAGTGTCAAACGATGATATGCAGCAAATGTTTATTTCCTATTCCGGTAGGAACCTTGATGATATTTCCATTCGAAAATACTTCTGTTATAGTAATATACCTGTTTTCAATAAAACAGGCAACCGGTTTACGGTGAGCCAGTTTTTTAAGGAAATAAGGGATGTGAACAAACTAGAGATCAAGAGTATAAAAATGATCAAGGATAAGAAAACAGGTTGCGTAAAAAGTATGACCATCGATATGCGAACCAAAAAAGGCTTGTTCTGGAAGACCTTTTAAAGGGATGCACGGTTTTTGAAAGTAATCGTTCCCCTTACATTTTTTATGTCAAAAATGTTTCAAGTTAAGTTTTATAGGAAAACAACTACTTTAAATGTATGTTTTGATTTTTAATTTTAAAGTGTTTTCGTAATGTCGATAAAAGAATTTTACGAACATTTTAACCAAAAAATCAATAAGGGGGAGATTTTGTTCTGGTACTGATTATTACTGGTGTTCCCCGTGTTTTAATAGGCTTTTTCGAGGTTTTATGATTTGGTATTTCGTCGAAAAAAATTGCAAGTTTTAGTGATAGTCAATAGTTTAGCAGCGTTCTTATGTAACGTTACTTAATTATTAATCAGGTATTATTTACCAAAAAATTATTTATTATGGCTTTTAAAGCAAAATTGAAAGTTGCGGGAAAAGAGTTTACCGTTTTACACTGTTCTTATGATTTAAACCAAGAAGTTGATCCAACAGGAAGACCTTCTTCTGTTACCCGTGGTGGCAGAATCAACATGACTGTTGAATCAAATGGGGAAACCGGTTTTTTTGAATGGATGACCAACAACTTTGAAAGAAAAGACGGAAGTATTGTCTTTATTAAGCGTGATACCGACGCAACTTTAAAAGAAGTTAAATTCAAGGAAGGTTATTTGATCAAGTACAAAGAAAACTTTGATGCTACCGGTCAGAACCCATTAACTGAATCATTTACTATTTCTGCCAAGGAATTGGCCAGTGGTGGTGGTGAACATGTCAATGAATGGGTATAACCATATACGGACTTTTATTTATAAAAGGGGGCAATCTTATGCCTCCTTTTTACGTTTAATTGTGTATATATTGTACGTATAACTATTTTTTATTTAAATTTAGAAAATAAAATTATAATTTATGGCTATAGGTAATCTAGGTATAGGTGGTAATGAGGTAAAAGGCGACGCAAACGAGGCCTTGACCGAAATACCACAGAATAGAACTTTAATTGTAGGTAAGTTGACCCCAAATGCTCCGGTAAAGCCCGAGGCTATTGAAGGACTTAGGACAATTGAAGATGCTTTTGAGCATTTTGAACCTAAACTGAATATCCCGTTCGAGGATAAAGACGGTGGCGTTTTTAATGAGGAACTTTCGTTCACCAACTTAGGTGATTTTGGTAAAAAGGGAATTACAAATAACAGTGTGTTTTTAAAAGAGTTGGAAATTGAAAGTGATCAATACAAAAAGATCATCAAGCAATTGAAGACCAACAAAATTTTAAAAGCGGCATTGGAAGACCCTGAAGCCAAACAATCATTGGTTGAGACTATTGATGCGCTTATCGAGGAAATCAAAAATGCCAAATAACCTTATTCTATTCCACATATGTCCGATAAACTAAAACAGTCACAACTAAGTGACAAACCTTTCATTGAGCAAATCAAGGAAAAATCAGATAACCTTGCCAAATACGGTGGGTTTGATTTATTAGAATCTGCTATTGATGATGTTCAGAACCTAAACCCCGATCGTAAGGCACGTAGAAAAATGTTCCTTACCGAAAACAATAAAAAACAAGAGCGGGAGTCGCTTTTGAAAATTTTATCGCTTTGGTCGGATACCTTGAAATCAGGGGATGATATCATAGGCTTGGTACAGGCTGCCGATGATAAGGCTCAAGAATCACAAAAAACATACACCAAAAATATTAAAACGGCACTGGAAGAGACTCGAGAATTGGAGACCTCTTACCGTTCTGTTGCCCTATTTTATAAAAACACCGATTTACCTTCATTGAAGAACGTAACCGTGGTCAATGCCGAATTGGACCAATTGACCGATTTGGACAATACACGTTTCTTTGATTACATACGTGAAGAATTGGTGTCTAAATATGACCGTTTAGACCTAAGGGAGAACTATTCGCTTATGGTGCTTCCAGGTTATCTAGGTTCAAAATCGGTTGTGGATAAATGGGCAAAATTGGCCCATGAAAACAAAGTGACCTTGGTTACCGATTTTGCGCATTTAGATGAACCGGACGATGTGATGGAAATGTTCGAAAGTGCCAACTTGGCCAGTGGCGATGCTTATTTGTCCAATACGATCATGACCTGTAACTGGTTGGTCGGTAGAGGTAAGTATGATGAGGTAGGTGAAGAAGAAGATGTACATGTACCGCCCTCTGGAGCCTTGGCGGGAAAAATATACAAGACCTTAATGTCACAGGTTACCGCTGGTAAAAAGCACGGTGGACTAAGTGAAGTTGATGGAGTGCGTTTTGACCTTCGGAAAAGTGAGATTGCCAATTTAGAAAACTTAGGATTGGTACCTATGGTAAATGAATATGGCAAAGTAATGGCCTTTTCGGCCAAAACCTTGTTCAATGGTGACAACCTAGGGCTACAGACCTATTCCGTAGTACGTGTTTTCGATTATGTGACCAAAGTGTTGATGGACTTCCTTAACAGAAGGGCCTTTGAAAACTTCGATGCACGAACCAGAAAGGAAATACAAAACCAAATCGTTCGCTTTTTGGATGAAATTACCGGTCCCGGTAAATTGATCGAGAATTTTGAGATCCGTCGTTTCGAACAGGATATTAATCAAAAGGACCGTATTTATTTAGACGTGCGTTTAAAACCTTATTTCCCGGCCAAAAACTTCTTGATTAAGATGGACGGTCAAAAAGGTGATGAGGGTGCCGAATGGGATACCGATTACCAACAAAGTTAATAACCCGTTTTTAAAGTTCTAAAACACATAAACCCCTACAACTATGTCTTTTTTAGCAAAACTCATTATTGATGGGCAGGACTACAACGTCTTGCACTGTACCTATAATTTTGAACAACCTATGGATTCTACGGGCAAACCTGCCGGGAAACCATTGGGTGGTCAAATCATGATTACCTTGGAATCCCAGGGAAAATTCGATCTGTTCCATTGGATGTCCTCTTCAGATCAAACGAAGGACGGAACGATTATCTTCTATAAGCGCGACGCCATGTCGCAATTGCAACGGGTGGAGTTTACCAAGGCCTATTGTGTTAGCCTTGAGGAAGAATTTGACGCCATCGATGATGTGCCTATGCAAAAGCGCATCGTTATTTCGGCACAGAGCATTAAAATCGGTGATATGGTCTTTCAGAATCGTTGGGGGGAGTAAAGTAATTCTCTAGCTCTTTAATGTTGTACCATTTTTTTTTAATATTCTATAATGAGAAGAATAGAACAGCTAAAACAACGGCATGATTTAAAAAAAGCTTTAAGGAGGGCGCGTAGTGCTGCTTCTATTAAAGACTCTATTAATGAAGGGAGCCTTAATCCAATAAAACAAAAGGTTAAAACGAAATTAAATCATAGTCTTAAAAAATCATTTTTAAAAAAATCATTGAGAGGAATAAATTTTGCCTCTACCGAACTTAAACCTGAGGATTGGATTTACAATAGGGAAACTGGAAAATATGTTTGGGATGGAAATGTTACAAAACCGAGCGAAACGCCGGAAGGCTTTGATTATGTTGGACCTTCTTTACGGGATGTTGAGAATGATTTTAAAAAAAACAACCCTATTAGCTCATTTTTCACAAGTCCAGAGATGGGTAAAAATAGAACATCTTGGCCAGGAGAAATTATGGCTCATGAATCCACTATTTTTGAAAAAGTAAGGGATTTTGGTGTAGAAAAAGGAATTCCTGGCAGTGAAAGTATATACTACATGGCAGATGACATTTCTGTGTTCGTTACTGGTTTTGATTTACTAAACCCTATAGGCGAGCCATTGCATTTAGATGGTACTTTTGCCGTAAGAGGAAGTCAAGCACATATAGATTCGGGCATAAACGGGCTACTAAATGTGATGCCGATGGCGAAGTTTAATTTTCGTGGCTTGAACATGGTACAGTCAAATAAATTCTTTAAAGGTACTTGGTACAACAAACTTTCTCCTCAAACTAGAGGTCAAGTTCTAAAGACATTTAATTATTTGCTGAAATTAAATTTTACTCCAAAGAAAGTTTTCAAGCAAACTAAATCAAATACGGAAAAATTAAAAAATTAAGCCCTCCCGGTATGATTGCAATTCTCGAAATTATCGGAGGATTTGTTAGGTATTTGGTAATCAATGCTTTTAACAAAATAACAGGAAAAAAGGAAAATATAACGCTCAGTCACATTTTAGAAGATAAGAAGGGTAGAAGTTTTGCCAATGCTCAAAAAGATTACTCAAATGGTATTGTAGGTTTCGTAACATTTGCTTTACTACTTTTTTTTGCTTATTTGTTGTTTGACTAGAGAGAATATTAGTTGATTGATGAGAAAGATTGTAATAATACTTCTTATTTTGTCCGCAAATCAAATCTATTGTCAGAACATTTTTACTGAGAAGTTCGATTTGTGCAATACGACATATTTTGAAACAGAATCTGATTCTGTTTTAGCAAAGCCAATAAGTGATTTTGTAAATGTAATTGCAACAAATCTAAACGATGACAAAGTAAAAACCATTCGAGGTATCCTATCACTTCAAATTATAGTTGATGAGGATGGTAGGTCGTGTTTGTTAAGTGTAGAAAACAATACTAATATAGAAACTGACGAATTATTCTTGAAAACAAGTATAGATGATAATCTCTTATGGCATAAATTAAATAGACAGGTGTCTGTAATAGTTGCAATAAAATTTTATGGAAACGAAGTGGAAATAAAGCGCATAGGAATAAGTAAAGAAAAAGGCTTTCACGAATTATCTAATTAGTCTAATATTGGGTCAAACCATTGACTTTTTGTTATTATGAGTTGAAGATTTGCGTTGTTTTGAGTCAATTATATGGTAGGTTAGAACTTCATAAAATGAATCATTTTCCATAAGAACAAAAACAGCCTGAAAAGACAAAAGATAGTTTTCTTGTTTCCGTTGTATACCTTAGCTAGCCCTCATTTGTAGCGAGTTCCGTACAAAGTGAGAGCAGGTGTAAACTAAAAAGAAAGATATCTAAAATATTTTAGATATCTTTTATGTTTTTAGACAATGCGATGAAAACGATAACTAAAGTAACATGGACCGTGCTAGTCAAATACCGTATTCGGGTTTTATTCGTTATTCCTAGTGGAGGCGAAGCAGGGTTGAAGTTTTGGGCCCACCTGGACAATTGGGCAAAATATGGCATAAAAGGGCTTCAAACCGTTACTGGGGTTATTGAGCATGGTAATAATGTAGATTGAGCAAGGTAATAATGTAGGGAAAGCCATAGAAATATTAAAGGAAGAGTTTAAGCAAAAAGAGGTCTCAAAGGATACTCAATTTAGAAATTTGACCCCTCGCGAAAAAGAATATTTTTTGACCCACCCCAACCAAGATTCCCTTGGGCTTAAAAGGGATTGGATACTTTATATAGATTCAAACGAGTTCGACCTGTAGCGGAACCTTTTAATGATGAATTGTATTATGTTGGCGTGCAGGAAATAAGAGATACTATCTTGAAAAAGAAAATTTTAAAAAAGGCACAAGATTTGATTTCCAAAGAAAATAAAAAGAACCAAGAACGTGCAGAAGAAATATTCCATAAGGACGATTATTAAATTCGCCGATGTGGGTGCAAGTGCAGTTTTTAGCAACTGGGGTAGTGCAATATTGTCATCTGAATTTAATTTGACTTTTAATGAAGGGGTTGAATCTAATGATTTAACTACTTTTTCTAAGAATTTAGCGCTGAGTAGAGCTAGTAAAAAGGTTTCTAGTTCATTTGTTTCCACAGTGGGAAAACCTATGGAGCAATTTGCAGGGACTGTGGGAGCCTTGTATAATTATGGAGGTCAATTTACTATATCAACGTTGATTTCTACGGCTAAAAAAAGTAATTCTAAAAAAGATTCCAAAGAATAATATTTTATTTCGAGAATGATTTTGGACAAAAGTAAAATTAGAGTTCTTATTGTGGTGGGCTTTTTGTTATTGACAACTTATTTTGCTTCTAGGTATATTAAAAATGATATAAATTCAAATGCAGAATATACTATAGGTTTTGTTTATGACTATATGGAAGGTATTACATCAGGAGAGTATATTTACTATAGATATTATGTGTCGGGTCAGGTTTACGAAAATACTAATTCTTATGATAAAGCTCATAATGTTAAAATCGGTGATTACTATATGGTAAAATACTCTACGAGTAATCCTGAACATTCTGAATTACAGCAAGGGCTTCTTATAACCGATACCATTCAAATAAAAGCTGCAGGGTTTAAATTGCCTAATAGGTAAACAAAATTTTCAAGAAATTAAGTTGTTATATCCTAGTTTTTTGAAATGAGAAAACGGCACAATAAAAGGACCATCCTTGTAGGAGCACTGCGTTGTGACCTCCTCCCAAAATTAGGTGCTGGTCATAACTAGAGAATCGGGCTATTTTCATTAATTTAGATATACTCGTTTGGGGTATGTCCTAAACGAGCGGTATACACCCCAACTAAAACTTCGGTCATATGCTGACAGGGTCGACTTGAAAGGAGGGCGCAAAAATATATGCGGTATTTGATAATGCTGACGAAAAAAAGATAATTACGGTGACGGTAGGTAGAGGAATGACCTTTACTTTGGCAGGTCAAACAGGTACTAAAATTATTGGGAAAGATGGATGCTCTGAGGAATAAGTTTCCAGGGTCTATCTCCAAGGATACAATTGCTTTTGTAATCGGTCTATTGGTTTTGGCTTTAGGTATATTATATGCCACATATAAACAATATGATACTGCGGACAATCAAAAAAAAACAAATGGGGAGATAATTGAATTTTACCATTCTACAAGAGCTAGATATGGTTTAAAATATCGTTACTGGGTGGATGATAAGGAATATATTGGGTCGACAGGTGTTAGTCCTTTTAACTGCGACAACGGCAAAAAAGGCTGTGTAGGTAAAGAGTTTCCCGTGTACTATTCTTCCGAAAATCCTCAGTATAGCCGAATAGACTTGGGCAAATACGAGAAATACAAAACCACGGTCGAGTTTGTAAAATAAGTGTTCCGTTAAATTCAGATAAGAAATGAGGTATTTTATTGTTTGGATTATATTGTTTCCCTTGGCCGTTTCGTGCCAAGAAAATGAAGTTGATCTACAAGGTACTTGGCACTATGAGCGCCGTTCAAGGCCCGAAACGGGTTTTACCATGAGCATCGATGGGGTGGACGTCACCGACGAACTGAACGACGAAACTGGGGACGGGGATGGCATGGACCATTTTTACCTGGTCTTTGACGGTCAGGGACAATTGATCGAGTACAAGGTGGGCATAGGCTTCCGCTCTAACTACAAAATCGCTGATAATCTTATTTACTCCAACGATAACCCGCTATATGAAATAGTGACGTTCAGGGATAGTCTAATGGTCATAAAGCAACCCGATGAAGTGGATACCGCCACATATGAAAGAGTTGAAGTCGATTTGAGTGCTTTGGAGATCATAAATTGACTTATGAACTAAGATAGTTAACACGATGCGGCCTCTTAAGTGGGACTATCCCATAAGTGTATAAATAGCCCCGATTCACCACCAGCGCTCGTTTGCAACGAGTGTCCTAAAAAATAGGAACAGGTATTAACAAAAAAGAAAGTTGTCTGAAATCTTTAATATTGTACGATAATAAGATGAAAATTGTAATGTAAGTAACATAGGTGGTGCTCATAAAATACGAGGGCCAGCTGGGCTATTGAAGTTGAAGTTAAAAAAGAAATGGAAAAATGATGGATTGGTTAAATTCCAAAAAACCGGTGAAATTAATGCTGGTATTGGTCATCTGTTTCTTTTCATTCAAATATTTTCAGTCAATTTATCATTTTAAGTATTACGCAAGATATACCATTGGTAAGTTTACTCATTTTAAGCACCAAAATGCTTCTACTTATGCCATGTATGAATTTTATGTGGATAACAAAAAAATAGAAGGAGCTACGTATGCTAGAGAAAAAATAGACAAGTTCTTAGTAAATAAGTATTTCAAAGTAAAATATTCAAGCAAAAACCCTGAAATAAATGAGATACTTTTAGATGAAATGATTACCGATCCCAAGGCCGTTGAAGCGGCGAGGTTCAAGCTAAAAAGCAAAATAGAATAGTACATCTTTAATTTTTTGTAGAATGCTGCTGTAATGATGGTTTCTCTTTAGTATTTGCGTTGAATGATTTAAGGTCGTTTGAAATGCCCATAGGAGGACCATGGTCGATGAGGGCAATCGATTTCTTGAATTAAGGCAAAAACGTTGATTAAGGGATACTCTTATGGTCATAAAACCACCAGCTGAAGAGGGTATCGTTACTTATGAAAAGGAGGAGACAGATTTAAGTGATTTGTAAATTGATTGGGTGGATAGGTTTTGGCGCTAAAGTTATTTTTATTTACATCTGGATTTTGAATCGGGACAAACAAATGACAACTCTTAATATAGAATTTAATGGTGACATGAAGGCTAGTGATGATAAAGGCGGGCAAATATTTTATGTCAATCGTAAATTTAAGTGGACAAGTAAAATAGTTTTAAGTTTTTTTAGGGGGAATACACTAATATTGCGTGCCAGTCATTACACTCTTAATCCGTTCAGCGGGGTGAAAATTGATTACCAAAACCTTGATCATTTGGTGTCGATAAGTAAAAATGTGTTAACCGTTGCAGGCTTGGGTATTATTAAGATTAAGCAAAATCACTTCTCTTATGTAATAAACAAACGCTTAGGGTCAATATATCACAATGGAACGGAAATAGCTAGCGTTGTTCTTAGAAGTCGCCTCTCTCAGGCAAATGCTATATTAGAAGTCAAGTTTGCAACGAAAGAAGTAGATTTGATTTTTTACTCTATGCTTTTTTTGGCTATTGAAAATTCTGACATAGATGGAGGTTGCTAAATAGGAAGGAGGTTAGGAGGAGGTCATTTTGTTACTTCTTTGATTTCACATTTAGACCAATTTTATGAGAAACATAATAATTTACATATCGTTGTTTTGGTTGTTTGGTTGTAAAAAAGAGACTAAAAAGAATGCTGAAAAATTAGATGGGATAATAAAAGTTGAAGACAGTATAGGTGTTGAAGAGGGGAAACAAGAACATGTTAAATTGAAACATGGGAATTTCGACTACTCTTTAAAACCTGATGAGGTAAAAACTCAAAATGATAGTGTGTTGTTTTTAAAATATTATTTTAATCAATACATTAAAGGAAAAGACTCTTTAAGTGAGGTTTTGTTTTTTAATATGTTCCCAGATAATTTTAAAGAATTCAAGGCGCTGTATGGCTATGATGAAAGTCAAAATGAAATCATATATGGGGGCTTGTATGATGATTATGGCCAAATAATTGATTATGAACCAAAGTACGTCGAAAAACAAGATTATATTGAGAAACTGATTAGTTTGTCAATACGTGGTAATTGGCAATCGGACAATGTGGCCCATTTGCAAAATAAGGTGAATGAATTATTTTTAAAAAATCCAATCCGCTTTATCGAAATATTAAAGCATAAGAGGAAATTGGAGATTGAAAGTTTTTGGGTGTTCTTTTTTGATGGCCCTCGTCCAGAAAACCAACAAGAAATGTATAATACGGTTATAAGTAGTTTGATGGAATCGGACTCCACAATGGTTCCAATTGCAGAAAGAGCTTACACGAAAGTAAAGGAAGATTGGCAATTGCACTAGGTTAATTTGCTCTATATCCTGGTATTATATATGTGTTTTTGTCGTAATTTATTGGTGTGATACCAAGGTGTTTTGTGTAAATAGGTTCGACTTTCTTGCAATGCTGGTACTAAACTACAGGCGGCTTCACAATGTTAAAAAAAAAGATTACAACCGTTACCATCGGTTTACCTGTAGCTGTTAATGGAACTGTAAATATCTTACCTTTTTTGTATGCCGCAGGGCAATCTTCAGCTCCTGCTTTGGGTAAGGCTTTTGCTGTTAATTCGGGACGAAATATATTAATAAATGGGGCTTATAATGCATTGGAACAATATACGGCAATAGGGTTGACAAATAATGAATGGGGGGGGGCTTACAAAAAATCGACAAATTTGATGTAGGAGTGAGTGGTTTTTTTAGTAATTATGGAGGTGTCGTTATAAAATCTGCATATGACTGGAAATCTCAAAATGATTATGGAACAAACAATTTAAATGATTTTACTACTAATATGGTTTTTGGTAGTTTAAAATATAAAGCTAGTAGTTCATTTGTTGAAGGTGTTGGAAAACCATTGTCCACCTTTGCTCCCGTTCTTGGTGGCATTTTCGCACATGGAGGAAAGTCTACTGTAAAAATTACGATAAGTGCTGCTTCTAAAAAAATTAAAGAAAATTGAATTTATTGAAAAAGAAATATTTTAGCTTATTGCTATTTTTACTTTTTGCGGGGGTATTGGTGGCAATAACAGTTTGGTCTAAATATGATATTGCCCAACATGAAAAATACACTATTGGCTATGTATATGATATTGATGGAGGAACCGCTACGGCTAGTCCAAGTTTGGTCTATAAATATTTTGTAACAGGTAAGGAATATCATTCAACATCCTCATTTTCTAAAAATAAAGAATTGTATTTAAATCACTTTTATCGAGTTAGGTATTCATTTAAGAACCCGGGCTCAGGTGAAATCTTATTAAATCAACCTATTACTGATACCATCAAAATCAAAAAAGCGGGATTTTCTTTACCACAAAAGAAAAGAAACCAGTTTCAAGAATTATAGGTAGCTGGCATGAAGTTTAGATATATTGTTTTTTTACACTTATTTTTTCTTTTAACATCCACCTGTTCAGCTCAGAAAACTTTTGTCAGGAATAAACAGAATCAGGAGCTAACATGGACTGCCCTCGTCAAATACCGTTCAGGATTGAATTAGTTATACCTAATGGAGGCGGAGCAGGGTTGAAATTTTGGGCCCACTTGGACAATTGGGCAAAATATGGCATAAAAGCGGTTCAGACGGTTACCGGCGGTACCGAGCAAGGTAATAATGTAGGGAAAGCCATAGAAATATTAAAGGAAGAGTTTAAGCAAAAAGAGGCAAGTGTTGAAGCGCTCCGGATCTCAGTGGAATTCTTATATAGATGTTCATGGTAAGCTCACTAAATGGGTAGACTCGACTAAAGTGAAGGTTGTTTTAAAAGGTAGTCCTGCCCAAAGAAAAAAAGTCCTAGATTCGATCCGTCGAGAAAATGAGAGCAAAAGAGGAGGGATGAACTATTGGTTAAAGCAAAATTAATAATGATTCGTACGGCAAGTTTTCTACTCATTTTTTTTGTTGCGCTCTCGTGTAAAAATAAAGTACACAAAGAGTTTTACCCAAGTGGTAATTTAAAGTTTGAATCAACAGTAGGAGAAAATGGATTGTTTAACGGAGGGTATATTGAATATTATGATTCGGGGGAAGTTAAAGCCAAAGGGAAATATGTAGATGGTAGTATTTCAGATACGGTTTATATATTTTACAGAAATGGGAAGCTGAAAGCAAAGGGACTTTTTCAAAAAAATATTAAAAAAGGTTGGTGGAACTATTACCGACAAGATGGTGAACCAAAGAGTTTGGAGGAGTACTTGGTCATCCATGACAGTATGTACAAGAATCAATCGATACATTATCTGAATAATGGGGAAATAGACTTAAAAAACAGTTCTTTCTTTAGTTTGGAAATACCCGATACGATGGTAGTGGGTAAAAATGTAGGAAAAGTTTTGAGCTATAATTCCAACTATTCATCGGACGAATATTATCTATCGGATTACCATTTCTTAACGGTAATTGTAGAAAATGAATATGAAAACGGATTGATAAAAAAAGATACTTTTAGCGATGGGACATTTACTCCTAGTTTTGGAATTTTCGCTAGAAAAAAAGGGTATCAGACAGTAAGAGGTCGTATCATGGAGGAAATAGTATACGACATTCCTTCTGATAGCTCGGTAGTTGTTAAAGAGCATTTTAAATACTTCGAAAAAGATGTGTTCGTTCAATAACCTACATAATATTTTTGATTGTTTCTTGCCAAGAAAATCAAACAGACCTACAGGGTGCTTGAAATCAAGAGATAATCTAATGGTCATAAAACTACCAGATGAAGTGGGTACCGCCACTAAAAAAAAGGTGAATGCCGATTTAAGTATTTTGGAAATGGTAAATTAAACTGAAATCTTATAACTGAATTACATTGGGCAACATTAAATTTTGCTTCATGAATACGTACCTTAGTTGTATTTTAGAATATCATGGGTAAAAATAAAATTGGTGTCCCAAACTTCTTTCTGGTCCTAGCCTTTGTTTTTTGCTTGGCCTTTTTTTGGGGAGGTTTACTGTCTTCGGGTTCATCAAGCTCCGTACGTGTTAATGGACTAGCCATTCTATTTATGATAATTGCCTGGGTATTTGCAGGTATTATGTCATTTTGGCTTTTTAGAAGCTTTAAAATAGTCACCATTAAAAATAATACAATTACCGCTTCATCATTTTTTTCGAAAAAGAAAGTACTTAAGTTCAGTGATTTGGAGTTTGTAGGGTGGCATTCAGAGTATTTCCATTATTCCAAAAGTTTTCATATCGTCGCAACACTCTATGATATTCATGGTGGTTCTATTGAAATAAATGATTTGGAATTGGAAAATTTTGATGCGATTATGCAGTGTGTTCCCCATGAAAATTCAAATTCTAAAAAACGGGTATATAAAAAGTTGGCAAAGGATGGCTATCTCTCTTCAGCTATTGGCTTGGCGCTTAGCGCGTTGTTTTTTGTTTTTATGGCCGTAAGTTTTGGAGGTGATATTCAGGGCAATCTTTCCGGTAATTATACTTTAGAGGACTTCTTTTTTAGAGTGCTTTTCCCAATAGTTCATATGCTGATAATTTGGGTGTTTTTAAAACGTACGCTTAGATATCGAAACATTCTTAAGAAGGGGAAATCGGTTAAAAAAACAATAGCAAAAACCAATTTGGGACGAAAGGGGAAAATCGAGAATAGTTTTGAATATTGTGATGACTCGGTAATGGGATACTTTAGCGGGTCATGGAAGATTGAGGGGCAAAATGAGTTGGCCGAGGTGTACTTTTATGCCCCTAAAGACGAAATACTTCAATCTCAAATCGATAATTTTGATAAACTCTTGACTAATTATCCAACGCTTAGAAAAGAACTAGGCCAAGCCTTGGATGAACGATTAAAATTAGAGAACCACAAACATTTGGATCATTTACTGGAACAACCTCTTCATTTTTCAATTATTTCGGTGCTATATGACCAGAGAAACCATGAGAATGTCCAAGCGGATTACGATATTGAATTGATTGCTTCAAAACTCTACAAATCATTAGGGATAAAAAGGGCTGTGGATATCGTTGCGGTTATTGCCAACGGAAAGATAAAAGAAATCATACAAGAGTCCGATAGTCAGGAAAACGATAGTTTGTGATTACAATGATCGGCGAGCTTTGTTTTAGGACTTAATTTAGCTGGCCAGGCTATATTTGAAATCGGTATAATTTTATTTTCTAAGTAAATTTTGTTTATAGACGAATGTAATGAGGAAAAGAAATCGCAATAGGTAAGAGTCTTGATGTTAAGAAGAGGCAGGGATAAGATAAAATATGAACACTGCTCTTTCTTAAAGTCGGATGAGGTAAAAAACCAAACTAAAAGAGTGTTGTTTTTCATGTGTTTCCCGATAGTTTTAATGAATTCAAGACCCTTATGCTTTAGGGAAAATCAAAAGGAAACTTATATGATGGTTATGGCTGGTAAGAGTAGGGCGGCCGGCACAATGGTTGTGTGATGATAGAATTTTTTGGTTTTTTATTTGACGGTATAAACCTACAACTCTAGCCTTTCGACGATAATTTATTGGGATATCTCCCTTTATTAGTATTTTTGTATTTTAATGTTTTGTTAAGCCTTCTTTTTTTTGTAGGTAAAAAGCTATAGAAAATATTAAACTTTCTTTATGTATGAAGGTATCCCCGATTCTCTTTAATTTATTTATCGGTTTTTTTTTCTTGATAGTGGGTAATACTATGGTCGCCCAATCCCCATTGGCGGTAGCATGTAACGAGAATAGTACTGTGAGTCTATTTTTTCCGTCCAAACTGGTGAAAATTGTAGAACCTGGGGTTAATTTTAGGTTTACCTATGATGAAAGCTCGAATATAGGGGCCTTACAAGCTAGAAAAGGAAAGAACAGTAACCTTACGGTGATAACAGAAAATGGTTTTATCTTTTCGTTTAACTTGAGTTATTCAGAGAATGTAGAAAAGTTCAATTATATAATTTCACCTGAGCAAGCGGTGGGGAAACTAAATCAAGGGCCTACGGTTCAAACTGAAACGGACCAAGAACCCCGCAAAGATTTACAAGAAACCCAAGAATCCCCTTTGCCTAAACCTTCGATAAACGAAGGGGTAGAAATGCTGAAAGAGGCAATAGTTGAGAAAGAAATTCCTAGTAATCCCATTGAAAACCAAATAATTCCAGAAAATAGCCCTAAACTTGAATCGGAAGGAACCGTTTATAATGACGCTTCCGGGGTTGAGCAAGACTTATATGATGTCGATAGGGAGGAATATTATCGTATTTTTTGTGAAAACAACTATTTACAAAAAACAGTTTTTAAGAGAAGTTTTAGACAGAATAAAAGAATTGTCTTAAAATTGAACAATATTTTGGTTGACAGGGAAGAAATTTACTTTATACTCCAGATTGAGAATAATTCCAAAAGGGAGTATCATATAGATGGTGTAAGTTTCTTTAAAAAAGCGGCTGTTGGTCAATTACAAAAAATTATGAAACCCCGATATACCTTTAACCTACAAGAATCCCTTGATCCGGCAAGTGTCAATGAGATCGTATATGTTTTCAAAAATTTCAAATTAAGTAGCAAGGAACTTATTTATGTGGCCTTGGCAGAAAAAGACACCGACAATATGGTGATACTTCCGTTAGATAATAAACAAGTAAATTCCCCTTCCAATTGAATATTAAAAAAATATTTTCGGTCTTACTTTTTTGCATCCCCGTTTTCATGATAGGGCAAAGTTATACAAATACTTTTTCGGTCTCCGGTGGTATGTTCGGAGAGGGTTATGGTGGTGAGTTAACCCTGGATAATAATCTTAGTGAGACCACCTTTACGGAATTGGCCTTAAATGTCTCCATTGCAAACTATCAGTCAGGAATAAAATCTATTCCCTATTCAAGCTTAACGGCGAGCTATTCATATTTCATAACCCTTTATAGTAGAAATAGGCGGATGCAGGCACTCTCATTAGGGGGCGGTGTTTTGGCAGGCTATGAAATGGTCAATAACGGAGAGGTCGAGGTATCAAACATTGTATCGGTCAATGGGGAAAGTAAGTTTATTTACGGAGCCGTATTGACGGGGGATATCGATATTATTGTCAGTGAGCATATATCATTGATCATCCGTACATCGGAATATTTTCATGCAAATAGTGATTTCGGGAGTTTTACTAACTACACAGGCCTTGGGTTAAGGTATTATTTCAATAAATAAATTAACTTAAATTAAGTTAAGTGAAAAGGCTATACGACAAACTTATATATTCTGTGGTTGTTATAGCCATCCTTATCGCCTGTACGAAGCAGGTAGGCCTGGTGACCGAGGTAGAGTTCGATTTTGTAGGGAACAATACCGATACGGGCCATATTAACGAAGGGCTCACTACGGCCCTTACCGTTGTCCCGGAGGAAGTTTTGGAAGGCTATACCTATAGCTTCACCTATTCGGTGGAATCGGGGGAGGGCGGTTTCGAGGACGACAAGGGGGAAAACCTTGCTCCCGGGGAGAAACATCCCTTTAGCGGATTGACCGGCAACCTGCAATATATCGGCACAACGGTAGGGGAGCACAAAGTGCGTGTCCTAGCGGAGGACCCCTATGGCTTTACGGAGGAACTAGAACTCACCTATACCCTTAGCGAGGTTCCCGCCACATGGACGGCCACGGCGTCGGACACCGAGCTTTTGGTCGGCGGCCTTACGACGATTACGGTCACCTTGGGCAACGAGGGCACGGGCGATGTGGCGTACGAACGCAGTTACGGTATGGTCGCGGGATCGGGGGAACTTACCCTGGAGGACGGTACGGGGTTGGAAATGGAGGCCGATGTGGATATCGTTCCCGGTACCTATCGATACAATTTCATGGCGGAAGCCCTTGGTACGGTCATCCTTACCTTCGACCTGAGGGACGGCAACGGTCAGGAACTTACCGCGGAGGTGCGCATTGAGGTGGTGGAGGAACTGTCACCGGAGGGCAACGACATCGTGGCCTTCTCATTGCCGGGGCAGATCGGTACGTTCACGATCGACCCCGATGCCCATACGGTATCCGTAAATGTCCCCGAGGGAACGGAATTGGCCACGGCCCCCGAGGAGCTTAGGGTATCGGAGGGCGCGACGGTCTCCCCCACGGCGGATGCGGAGCTTGATTTCTCGAATCCCGTCACCTATACGGTCACGGCCGGTAACGGTGATGTCCAGGAGTGGACGGTCAGTGTCGCCGAGGTCGCTGCGGACCCCGAGATTACCCTGTTCTCGATAAACGGGACGGAGGGCGTCATTTCGGGCACCGCCATTACGGTAAGCCTTCCCGCAGGTACGGACGTCACGGCCTTGGTGCCTACGATAACGTTTATAGGGGAATCGGTAAACCCGGAATCGGAAGTCGAACAGGACTTTACGGACCCCGTTGCCTACACGGTCACTGAGGGCGGTGTAACAAAAGAATATGTTGTTACAGTGAATGTCAATGCGGTCGTAAACGGGGCCCCGACGGCGAACGACCTTACGGTGACCGTCGAAGGGAACTCGAGCAATAATACCATCGATGTGGCCGGGGAGATCATGGATCCCGAGAACGCCCCCCTTACTGTGGGCATCCAAGGCAACCCTGTGAACGGAACGGCCGGCATTTCGGGTACGGTGATCAGCTATACCCCTAACAATGGCTTTTCGGGCAATGACGTTATCACCTATACCGTCAATGACGGAATCAACCCTGCGGTGAGCGCGACGATTACGGTAACGGTGAATACGGTGGCAAACGGGGCCCCGACGGCGAACGACCTTACGGTGACCGTCGAAGGGAACTCGAGCAATAATACCATCGATGTGGCCGGGGAGATCATGGATCCCGAGAACGCCCCCCTTACTGTGGGCATCCAAGGCAACCCTGTGAACGGAACGGCCGGCATTTCGGGTACGGTGATCAGCTATACCCCTAACAATGGCTTTTCGGGCAACGATGAGATTACCTATACCGTCAATGACGGAATCAACCCTGCAGTGAGCGCGACCATAACTATTACTGTATCATCTGTGTTGCGATATCATCGATTTGAGCGTTTAGGGGCAAATTTAACCGAAGCTACTGCCAATTTTTGTAATGGTAGCAGTTTAGGCGGGGCAAAACTCAATATTGAAATAGAAACAAAGCTTATTGTCGGAAATGTTTATCGATTGTCTAACACTGATTATACAGGCTATTATAAAGTGGCCATTGCCTTGGACACCCCGAATAACGATGCTGACGATACCATAAGCGGAAGTGATGTTTCAGGAGCGGTCAGTATTAATTGTTCTACGCCTACGGAATTAACTTGGGATCTTAGTACAGGTGTGTTAAGCGGCCCGCCTAATGCTAATGTCACAATAAGCATAAGTGCTACGGGTGATGGAGGGGCTACTTTAAGGAGTTCAAGTGTGAATTTTAATTGGATAATTTGTGGTCCAGGGGCACAGGCAGAAGGGTGTCCTTATCCCAGTTCAGAAAGCATAACTGTTCAATTTCCTTCTTCAGGAAGTATAACTATTTCAGGTAGTCATAATTCTTCCTCAGATCCTTCAAGTGCGGCTACCGTTACTTTTTCTAGTGGAGGCAAAACGATAACGGATTTTATGGCCAATAATGCTATTCCCAGGTAGGTCATTCAGCACATTTTGTATAAATGTATTCTTTATTTTAGCTTAAGTTTTTAATAATATACCCTACAACGAATAAATTTGATGAAATAATCAACGGTTGTTATTTTGTCCTGATTGTATAGAATGTTCCTTAACCATGTACAAGAACTACAGACCCTTAGCGTATTTCATTTTGATGTTGACCGTCCTGTTTGCCTGCACGAAGGACGTAGGCCTTTTGACGGAGGTGGAGTTCGTGCTGTCGGGCGACAACACGGAGGAGGGCCATGTGGGGGAACCGCTCCCCACGGCCTTGACAGTGGTCCCGGAGGAGGTGCTGGAAGGTTATACCTATAATTTCAGCTATTCCGTGGAATCGGGCGACGGACATTTCGAGGACGGCCAAGGGGAGGTGCTGGAGCCCGGGCAGGCCTACGCCCTTGACGGCTTGGCCAAGGACCTGGTCTATATCGGGTCGGAGGTGGGCGACCATAGGGTGCGCTTCGTTGCCGAGGACCCCTACGGATTCACGGAGGAGCTTGAACTGGACTACATACTGACGGAGGTCCCCGCCACATGGACGGCCACGGCGTCGGACACCGAGCTTTTGGTCGGCGGCCTTACGACGATTACGGTCACCTTGGGCAACGAGGGAACGGGCGATGTGGCGTACGAACGCAGTTACGGTATGGTCGAGGGGTCGGGGGAACTTACCCTGGAGGACGGTACGGGATTGGAAATGGACGCCTATGTGGATATCGTTCCCGGTACCTATCGATACAATTTCATGGCGGAAGCCCTTGGTACGGTCATCCTTACCTTCGACCTGAGGGACGGCAACGGTCAGGAACTTACCGCGGAGGTGCGCCTTGAGGTGGTGGAGGAACTGTCACCGGAGGGCAACGACATCGTGGCCTTCTCATTGCCGGGGCAGATCGGTACGTCCACGATCGACCCCGATGGCCATACGGTATCCCTAAATGTCCCCGAGGGAACGGAATTGGCCACGGCCCCCGAGGAGCTTAGGGTATCGGAGGGCGCGACGGTCTCCCCCACGGCGGATGCGGAGCTTGATTTCTCGAATCCCGTCACCTATACGGTCACGGCCGGTAACGGTGATGTCCAGGAGTGGACGGTCAGTGTCGCCGAGGTCGCTGCGGACCCCGAGATTACGCTGTTCTCGATAAACGGGACGGAGGGCGTCATTTCGGGCACGGACATTACGGTGAATCTGCCCTCGGGCACGGACGTGAAGTCCCTTGCCCCGACAATAACGTTTATAGGGGAAACCCTGAGTCCGGAATCGGAAGTCGAACAGGATTTTACCGACCCGGTCAGCTATACGGTCACTGCGGAAGATGGGACAACACAGGACTATGTCGTAACGGTCACGGTAAACGCCGGCGCGAACCTTCCCCCTGTGGTAGATGCCGGAAGCGATACCACGATCACCTTGCCCACGGATTCCGTTACCCTGACGGGAAGTGCCACGGACAGTGACGGTAGCGTTGCATCGTATTCGTGGACAAAGGAAAGTGGGGGCAATGCGACGATAGCGAGTCCCACCTCTGCCAGCACCTTGGTCGAGGGCCTTGGGGCGGGCACCTATGTTTTTCGGCTGACGGCCACCGACGATGAGGGAGCGAGTGCTTCCGAAACGGTGACGGTAACGGTGGAGGCCGCGAACCTTCCCCCTGTGGTAGATGCCGGAAGCGATACCACGATCACCTTGCCCACGGATTCGGTGACCCTTAGCGGCAGTGCCACGGACAGTGACGGTAGCGTAGCATCGTATTTATGGACAAAGGAAAGTGGGGGCAATGCGACGATAGCGAGTCCCACCTCTGCCAGCACCTTGGTCGAGGGCCTTGGGGAGGGTACCTATGTTTTTCGGCTGACGGCCACCGACGATGAGGGGGCGAGCGCTTTCGGAACAGTGACGGTCACGGTGGAGGCCGCGAACCTTGCTCCCACGGTATCGGCAGTCGATGATATGGTCATTACGTTGCCCACGGATTCGGTGACCCTTAGCGGCAGTGCCTCTGACAGTGACGGTAGCGTTGCATCATATTTATGGACAAAGGAAAGTGGGGGCAATGCGACGATAGCGAGTCCCACCTCTGCCAGCACCTTGGTCGAGGGCCTTGGGGAGGGTACCTATGTTTTTCGGCTGACGGCCACCGACGATGAGGGGGCGAGCGCTTTCGGAACAGTGACGGTCACGGTGAATAATGCACCGGCCAATGAGGCACCGATTGTTCAAGATGACACTTACACCGTTTATGAAAATAGCGTTAATAACATTTTGGATGTATTGCTTAATGACAGTGATTCGGATGGGGATACAATGGTTATTACAAATATTGAAGATCCAATAAATGGAACGGCATCCATTGGAGTTGGACAACAAACTATTATTTATAATGCCACAACTGGAAATGACAGGTTCGATTATACCGTATCGGATGGCAATGGAGGTACGAGTTCCGGAACAATTAATATAAGTGTTATTCCCAATCAAAACCCAACCGTAGAAATAGACGAAACCATACTGGTACCCTTTGGAAATTTTCCAAAGACATTGGATTTTCGGGTTGCTAGTTCCAATGATGATGGGACCATAGTCAACTACGAATGGAATTTTGATGATGATGGTTCTACAGGTAATATTATTAACAATAGCGATGGTTCTTCCGTTTCCCATACTTTCGATGAAGCGGGAACGTATCAGATTGTCTTAACCGTAACCGACAATTTGGGTGCCACGGGCACGGATATGGTTGAACTCATTTTGGAGGCACCGCCTGAACCGGATTTCACTTTTTCGGTAAATCCCTACAATCCTGTGCCCGAAGAAGGATATCCACGGGGGGACATAGATATTTACTTCAATATTTCCCCGAATAGTGCTATGCCCTTTGGTGCATATACCATGGTGATGAACACGACCAAAGCTACATTGGATATAAATGGCACTCTTTATAGGGAAAGAAAGGATATTCCAATGGTTCCAAGTGCGGTTATAGGTCAGTTTTCGGATTTAAGTATGGCTACGGGACAACTTACGGTAACTTTTACGGTTACCCATAGTACTACGGGGATATCGAAGACACAGGCTATAACCTTGAAGTATAATTCAGGAACTGGAATCCCTTAATTTATGCCCAGATAGAAAAAGATACTATTACTTCGTTAAAGGATTATTGTCGAAAACAGTAGTCCTTTTTACTCATAGCGGAGACTGGATCCGAACCAGTGACCTTAGGGTTATGAGTCTAATTTTATAGCTGAAAACGCCTTATTTTTACCTATTTATATCAAAATCGTATACTCGGGAGATATAATAATTGTATTACAAACATATGAATTATAATGACCTCCTCCCATATTTAGGTACCGGTCATAACTAGAGAATCCGGGCTATTTTCATTCTTTTCTATATACTCGTTGGGGGACTTGTCCCCCAACGAGCTGTGCGGTCTAAATCCATTATAGTCTTCTCTCCAAATATCGAACTTTTCCTGTACATCTTCCAAAGAAAAGAACCAATTGGCATTCAAGCATTCGTCCCTGAACGGACCATTGAAGCTTTCGATAAATGGGTTATCGGCAGGTTTTCTAGGCCTTAAGGAGTCAAGTTCGACATTGTTTTCATAGGCCCATTTGTCCAATACTTTACTGATGAACTTACTTCCATTATCCACTTTGACACGCTTTGGCAGCACTTCGTTCCCAAAAGTAATAGTTTCCATCACTTGCACGACATCGCTTCCTTTGAGCGATTTTTGCGCATGGATGGCCAAGCACTTGTGACTAAAGTTATCCACTATAGTCAATGTCCTGAAAAGACTGCCGTTATAGAGCTAGTCGCAGACAAAAATCTATGCTTCAACATTCATTTAAACTAGAGGCCAATAGAAGATGGTTCAACTTCTACGGGTATAGTTATTTCAAATAACCAAGGAATAACCAAAACGACGTACATGGATGAATTAAACCCTTTGCCTTGAACAAGTTTTCTGTTAACGACAAGCTTACATTTTTAGTTTCAGGGTAGGAGGGTATCGGTATTGAGTTCTAGTTACAATAAATAGATTTCAATAAGTTGTTGGTAGTTATTGCTTGTGCTGATACTTGTGAAAGTCTCCCCTTCCTTTGATTTTTAAAGGAAGTACTACTGCAGTAGGGAGTATCGCTTTTCCTTTTCATATAGTAAGTACCTTGATAAAAAAAATCAAAAATAAGGGTGCCTACTTTCTTAATTGGGTTAAATTGTCAGGTTATATCGTAGTTCATCTTCTACAAATATTGATGGCTTATTCATGAGGTATGGCTCCAGTATGATTAACTAAGCTTTCAAATACCTTTTACATGTTTGCCTCTCCAGAGTCGCAATTCGTCCTAAAAAAATGGCATCTTTTTCCAATAGTCGTTTTATGGTTCGGTTGTTTTTTTTTGAGGTATTCTCATTATAAGGGCTTATAATTATTTTTTAAGAAAAATACACATCTCATTTTATTGTAAGTGTTAAAATTTTAGAACTTTTAAACACTATAACGTTTTCGTTTTTTTTCGAAAACGTTTTCGGGTTTTACACAGTTTCTCCAACGTTTTCATTCCTATAAATTTACATCTGCTTTATGCATTAAAGTGAGATTAGAACGAACTCAATTATTAATACAACAAACAAAATCTATGAAAATACTTCAGAAGATATGGTTGCTAGTATTTCTGGTGCCCACGGCAATTTTCGCCCAACAAAAAGTGAGCGGAACGGTAACCGATGCGGCTTCAGGAATCCCAATAATGGGAGCAAACGTAATTGTTAAAGGAAGTACCATCGGAACTACAACCGATTTTGACGGAAACTATCAAATAGAGGCAGATAATGGGGCGATATTACAGTTTTCCTACCTCGGATTCGAATCGGTGGAAATGACGGTAAATGGTGGTACTTTGAATGTAGTCATGAGCGAAGATGCCCAACAATTGGAAGAAGTGGTCGTAATCGGTTATGGTACGGTGAAGAAAAAGGACGCTACAGGCGCGGTTGATATGGTTTCTTCCGAGGATTTCAACCAGGGCCCGGTACTTTCCGCCCAACAGTTGATTCAAGGTAAGGTTGCAGGGGTATCCATTACTTCTGGTGGGGGTGCGCCTGGCGAGGGTCAAAATATCGTAATAAGGGGGCAAGGGTCGTTATCACTGACCAGTGAGCCTCTTTACGTGGTAGACGGTATTCCCTTAGATAATGAAGGTGTAGGCGGATCTCGTAACCCTTTGAACTTTATCAACCCAAACGATATCGAGAGTATGACCATCTTAAAAGATGCATCGTCTACCGCTATTTACGGGGCACGGGCAGCTAACGGGGTAGTAATGATTACGACGAAAAAGGGAAAAGGAAAAGAGTTTCGGTTCAACTACTCTGGATTGACGACTTACTATGATCCTACGGACTATGTAGATGTCTTGGATGCGGATCGGTATCGTAATTTGGTGAACCAAATCGGCGATGAGTCCGCTATTGACCGCTTAGGAAATAGTAACACCGATTGGCAAGATGAAATCTATACACAGGCGGTTGGATTTAACCATAATTTCAGTACAACCGGAAATATTGGCGGCTTTATTCCCGTGAGGGCTTCTTTAGGTTATACGGACCAGAACGGTATTCTTAAAGGGGATAACTTTTCAAGAACTACAGGAGCTGTGAACTTTAGGCCCAATCTGTTGGACGGCCATTTGAAGATCGAGCTTAACGGTAGGGGTATGTATACTGAAAATTCATTCGCCAATAGGGATGCCATCGGTGCGTCGGTCGATTTTGACCCTACACAGTCCGTTTACGATATGAATTCACCTTTTGCCAATTATTATACATGGCTCAATGCCGATGGGGTGCAGAACAACCTTGCGCCTACCAATCCGGTCGCTTTGGTAAACTTAAAGGAAGATACCGCAGAGGTGAGGCGTTTTATCGGAAATGCCAAAGTGGATTATAGGCTTCACTTTTTACCTGATTTGATCGCTACCGTAAACGTGGGGCTCGATAAATCCAATAGTCACGGAAGAACCATCGTATCGGAACTTATGCCCTCTTCCCAACTTGATTGGAACGGTTCGTTGTCAAACTATACGAACGAGTCGACCAGCAAATTGTTCGATGCCTATGCCACCTATATGAAGGAATTAGGCAAAAGCAGCCTGACCGCCGTAGCAGGGTATTCATATCAAAGTTTTGAAAATGATAATTTTAAATACGATAGTGAGGCCGAAGAAGATGGTAACGATTTTGAGTTTATAGATAAGTGGAAAAGTGTGCTGCTATCCTACTTCGGAAGGGTCAACTATAATTTTGATGACAAATATCTGTTGACCGCTACCTTGAGGGCCGATGCTTCTTCAAAATTAAATCCAGATGACCGTTGGGGCTATTTTCCTTCCTTCGCCTTTGCTTGGAACATGAACAATGAGAGTTTTCTGAAAGATTCAAATACGATCGATAATTTAAAACTTCGATTGGGATATGGTGAAATTGGAAACGTCAACGGCTTGGGTGATTATAACTTTTTGACCCGTTACAACGGAAGCCAATCGACCGCCAATTATCAGTTGGGTACCGGTTTTTATCAAACATATCGCCCTGAGGCTTTCAACGGAAACTTAAAATGGGAAGTTGGTAAAACCTTCAATGCAGGTGTCGATTTTGGCATATTTGATAGTAGAATTTCAGGTTCTTTGAACGTCTACTATAAAAATACAGAAGACCTTATCAGTAAGGTGACCGTAGACCCGTTCACTAATTTTTCCAACACTATAGATAAAAACATTGGCGATATGGTGAACAAAGGTGTTGAGATGGAACTGAATCTCGTGCCCGTCACGACCGAAGACCTTCATTGGAGCATAGGTTATAATATTTCCTTTAACGATAATGAAATCACCAATTTGCCCGATCAGGTAGAGGTCGGTGACATTAACGGAGGTACCGGAAACAAAATACAGTTGCATAAAGAAGGGTATGCCCCTTACAGTTATTGGGTGTATAAACAGGTATACGATCAACAAGGACGTCCTATAGAAGGAGCCTATGTCGATCGAAACGGAGATAACAAAATCAACAACGAAGACCGGTATCTGTACCAAGACCCCTATGCTGATATTATCATGGGCGTAAATACCAACCTTAATTACAAGAATTGGGATTTGGCCATAGTGACCAGGGCGAACTTGGGTAATTATGCCTACAACAATATGGCCTCGAGTAAAAGTTATGAGGTTAGGGCAACGGAGAACAATATCTTGACCAATTTACATTCCGATTACTTCAATACCGGGTTTAAATCCATTACGGAGAGTAACCTAGCGAGCGACTATTATATTCAAGATGCTTCCTTTTTTAAAGTAGATAATATAACGCTAGGATATACGCTGCCCGAATTCGCGGGAAACACTTCGCTAAGGGTATATGGTTCTGTGCAGAATTTACTGACTCTTACCGATTACGATGGGCTGGATCCCGAAATCAAGGGAGGGATTGATAATAATTTCTACCCAAGGCCGCGATCTTTTGTATTTGGAGTAAATCTTGACTTTTAAAACGTATACCATGAAAAAAACATATAAGAAAATAATAGCCTTGTTCGTTGTAGGGGTATTTTTAGGATCCTGCCAAGATGACCTCGACCAAACCCCTATCGATCCCGATAGTTTTACGGAACAAAACGTATTTGCAAGTCCTGATGAGGCCAAGGGTGCCTTGGCCAAACTTTATGCAAGTTTGGCCCTTACAGGTCAAGAAGGGCCTTCGGGACAAGCCGATATCAGTGGAATAGACGAGGGAACGTCACAGTTTTCACGAATGCTTTTTAGCCTGAACGAACTGACCACCGATAATGCCGTAGTCGGTTGGGGAGACCCGGGCCTGCCCAATCTTCATGAAATGAACTGGGATGCGAACAACGATTTTACTACGGCAATGTATTACCGTTTGGCCCAAGAGGTGTCTTTCTGTAATTCCTTTATCGAAAATGCCCAATCGCTTGCCGATGATGCAGAGGTGGGCTATTATATTGCCGAAGCACGGTTTTTAAGGGCTTTTGCCTACTATAATCTAATTGACCTTTATGGCAATGTTCCCTTGGTTACGGTAGTTTCTACCGAGCTTCCAGAACAGAGTCGCCGATCGGAAACCTTTGATTTCGTTGAAAGCGAATTATTGGAAATTCAAGACCTGCTCAAAGATAGCCAGTCTAACGAGTACGGACGTGTAGATCGAGTGGCCGCTTGGGCACTGCTGTCTAAACTGTACTTGAATGCCAAAGTGTGGACGGATCAAGATAAATACACCGATGCGGTTACTTATGCCAATAAGGTCTTAGGCTCTTCTTATTCCATAAATACGAACGATACCAATGGAAACGGTACGGCCTATGACGAGCTTTTTTTGGCGGACAATGATACCAACGGGGCTCAGAATGAATTTATTTTCGCACTTAATTTCGACGGAAACCAATCGAGGACATATGGAGGAACGACCTTTTTGGTCCATGCTGCCGTGGGCGGTACAATGGAAGCTTCAGATTTTGGAGTGAACGGAGGATGGAGCGGATTAAGGACTACCAGTGCCTTAGTGGAGAAATTCGATGCCTCGGCCACTGATTTCGATTCTGATGGGCATCCGGTGCAATGGGCCGATATGAGGGCGATGTTTCATGCCGACGGACAAAATTATGACATCAATACGATTGCCAATACGTTTACCGATGGTTATGCCGTAACCAAGTTTAAAAATGTAGACGCCCAAGGTAATGCGGGTAGCGATGCCGGAGGTGAATTTGTAGATTCCGACCTTCCTATTATCCGTTTGGCCGATATATATCTGGTATACGCGGAAGCCGTTTTAAGAGGTGGCTCCGGTGGCGATATCAATACGGCCGCATCTTACATCAATGAGTTGAGACAACGTGCCTATGGTTCCACTGCGGGTAATATTAGCGCCGCTGACCTTACCCTGAATTTTGTTTTGGACGAAAGGGCCAGGGAATTGTTTTGGGAAGGACAAAGACGCACAGATCTTGTTCGTTACGGTCTCTTTACTTCAAATAGTTATGTATGGCCATTTAAAGGTGGGGTCAAAAACGGAACCGCGGTCGATTCCTATAGAGACTTATTCCCACTTCCTGCCAATATTATTTCAATCAATAGCAACCTTACCCAAAATACTGGGTATTAAAAACGATAAAAATGAAAAAAATAGCATTTGTAATTACCTCACTCATAATTTCATTGGGCTTTTATGCTTGCTCTAATGATGATGATTTTACTTTTGTGGCCCAATCCAATACTGAGGAAATATCCTTTGAAAACACCCTTCTCGAGTCTTATCAACTTAGCTCCGCTAATGCCGATAACCTCGCCGAACGCTTTATTTGGAATAAGGCCGATTTTGATGTGCCCACTCCCGTTTATTACGAGGTCCAGGCTTCTTCCGATGAATCTTTTGAGGCTATTACGGTTTTGGCAAGCGACCTCACCGAGAATAACTACGGGGTTACCGTTGCCAATATGTTAAGTTTGGCAGAAGACGCGGGCTTGGATAACGACCCTGATACAGAGGCCCCTAATACCGGTACATTATATTTTAGGGTACGCGCCTATGTTGGCGATGATGCCGCAAATGTAGTGGAACAATTATCCGAAACCTTGTTATTCCCGGTCGTACTTGTTCAAGAAGAGGAGGGAGAAAGTCCGATAGAAATAAAACCGCATTTGTTTATGGTCGGAGACGTTACCGAGGCCGGATGGGACAATAATGCGAACAATACTCCACTTTTTAGGGATTCTGAAAATGACAATAATTTCTTTTTTACAGGAAGGTTTGCCGGTAGCGCCTCTACGGAAGGATTCAAACTATTGGAAGTTTTGGGTGCATGGCAACCTCAATGGGGGGTAGACGGGACCAATGTGAGCAGCAGCGATATCCTAGGAAGTGACCCGTCTGCGTTTAAGGTTGACGAAGACGGTTATTACAACTTCAACATCAATACCGAAGAGCTTACTTATACCCTAGAAAAATATGATGCTTCCGCGGCAGCTACCTATACCAATATCGGAATTATAGGTGATGCGAGTGCAGGAGGATGGGATACCGATACCGATCTTGTCCAATCCACTTTTGATCCCCACCTGTGGCATGCAGAGGGAGTTGAACTTGTAGACGGTGAAATAAAATTTAGGGCAGACCATTTGTGGGACAATAGCTGGGGTGCCAGCACTGAATTAAGTGGTCAGGGCATGAACAATAATGACCCTAATATTCCTGTCAAGGCAGGGACTTATAACGTTTGGTTTAACGATCTTGATGGAAGATATATTTTAATACCTCAAGAATAGGGTTAGCTGAAGAGGAGTCCGAAACCATATGTTTTACCTGATGTTTCGGACTTCTTTTTTCTGCCTATAAAGAATATAATATGAAAAAGATCTACAGATTTTTTTGTTTCGGACTGGCCATAATGGCCTCTTGTTCGAGTGATGATGACCAATCGGTAGTTGCCGATACCAACGACAATACCCAAAAGGAAATTATAAGTCCAATTGAACTATCTGATTACGATAATGGAAGCGGGGTTATGATGCAAACCTTTTATTGGGATGTTGAGCCAAGGGGGGAATGGTGGACAAACCTCTCTGGAAAGATAGACGACTGGGCCGAAAGTGGGGTAGACAGGTTGTGGTTGCCCGTGGCGACCAAGGGGGCATCGGGAGGTTACTCCATGGGGTATGACCCATCCGATTATTTTGATTTTGGCGAATTTGACCAACACGGAACAGTGGAAACCCGTTTCGGTAGCCGGCAAGAGTTGGAAACATTGATTGAAAAAGCCCATGGGAAGGGCTTGGAAGTTATCGCCGATATTGTTATTAACCACAATTCGGGAGGGGGAGAGGAATATAACCCGTATAGGGACAAAAATACCTATACTTTGTTCGATGAATTGCACGGTAATGCCTCTGGAATGTTCAATAGGAATTTCGAAAATTTTTACCCGAACAGTACGAGTAATTATGACGATGGAAGTTTGTTCTACGCCGAGCAGAATCTAGATCACAACCAAGAATATGTTCAAAATTGGCTATGGAAATCGGAGAATTCGGTAGCCAAATATTATAAGAACGTAATGGGGTTTGATGGATGGCGCTTCGATTATGTTTTAGGATATGAACCTTGGGTGGTCAAGGCATGGTTAGATGAAGTAGGGGGATTTTCGGTAAGTGAACTCTGGGATGGAAATGCCGATGTGCTTTCTCAATATGTCGATCAGACGGGTAGTGGAGTCTTTGATTTTGCTACCTTCTATAAATTGGAGGAAGCTATGGACCGTTTTGACGATCTTACGGTTTTGGAAGGTAAAATGTTGTGGAAGACCCATCCTGATAAATCCGTTACCTTTGCCGCCAATCACGATACCGAAAAAGATGAAAACGAAGACAATCGGATTGCCGATGAGAACAAATTAAAGGCCTATGCCTATATATTGACACATCCGGGCTATCCGACCATTTTCTATTCCGATTATGAAAATGAAGCGTTTAAAGAACCGTTGAAACAGCTCGTACAAATTCATAATAGCTTGGCCATAGGTGATGCCGAAGTGCTTTATGTTGATAATGATGAGTACATCATGAAACGAGCGGGTACCGATGATAATCCAGGGTTGATACTATATATCAATACTTCGGGGAATACTAAAAAACGAACGATAAAGTCGGCATGGAACAATAGCTATTTAATGGATTACACCAAAAATGTCCATGGCTCGATTACGAGTGATGAAAATGGAGAGGCCCTTATTGAGGCACCTGCCAACGGCTACAGTATTTGGTCTATTGCCAAAGTAAATTAAAAATTAAGTATTATCTACTTTGATAGGTCGAGGGCGTTCGATAATGAAATAGCCGGCTTAGCAGGGTCAAAATGATTTATAAAATGAAGAAAATATTTTTTGCCATTGCGGTTTCCATTTTACTTTTTCCACGGGCAATAGCGCAACAATTGAAATCGCCCAACGGTGATTTTTCAATGGGATTCACTTTGGTCGACGATGGAATACCGGTCTATAACCTGTCTTACAAAAACCAAGAAGTAATCAAGCGGAGCAAACTAGGGCTAGAGCTTAAGAACGATGAAAAATCATTGTTGAGCGGTTTCTCGATTACCGATACGCAGACCACTACTTTTGATGATACCTGGGTTCCGGTTTGGGGAGAGGTGAATGAAATAAGGAATCGTTATAATGAGCTGAAGGTTGATTTGAAACAAGAGGGCACCGAAAGGGTTCTTCGACTTCGTTTTCGCCTATTTGATGACGGACTCGGGTTTAGATATGAGTTTCCCGAACAGCCCGGTCTAACTTATGTGGTCATTAAGGAAGAGCGTACCCAGTTTGCCATGACCGGTGACCATACGGCCTTTTGGATTCCAGGGGACTACGATACGCAAGAATACGATTATACCGAATCAAAGTTGTCGGAGATACGCGGTAAAATGGAAGCGGCCATTACACCCAATGTTTCCCAGACCCAATTTTCCCCCACCGGTGTACAAACATCCTTAATGATGAAAACCGATACGGGGATATACATCAACCTGCATGAGGCGGCCTTGATCGATTATCCATGTATGCACCTGAACCTTGATGATACGAATATGGTATTCCAATCTTGGTTGACACCCGATGCCAGGGGAGACAAAGGGTATATACAAGCACCTTTTGAAACTCCTTGGCGTACGATTATCGTAAGTGACGATGCACGCGATATTCTATCCTCTAAAATGACGTTGAACCTAAACGAACCTTGTAAGATTCCAGATACCTCATGGATAAAACCTGTGAAGTATGTTGGGGTTTGGTGGGAGATGATTACCGGAAAAAGCAGCTGGTCGTACACCAATGACTTTCCTTCCGTAAAATTAGGAAAGACCGATTACGGTAAGGCAAGCCCTAACGGTACCCATGCCGCAAATACCGAACATGTGAAGGCATATATCGATTTTGCCGCTGAAAACGGATTCGACGGGGTTCTGGTAGAGGGATGGAACCAAGGTTGGGAAGATTGGTTCGGAAATTCAAAGGACTATGTATTCGATTTTGTAACTCCATACCCTGATTTCGATGTAGAGGAAATTCACCAATATGCCAAATCAAAAGGGATAAAGATGATCATGCACCATGAGACTTCGGGATCGGTTCGTAATTATGAGCGGCACCTGGACAAAGCCTATCAGTTTATGAACGACCACGGCTACGAGGCGGTTAAAAGTGGGTATGTGGGCGATATTATCCCTCGGGGAGAATACCATTATGGCCAGTGGCTTGTAAACCACTATCAATATGCCCTTGAAAAAGCCGCTGACTATAAGGTTATGGTAAATGCCCATGAAGCGGTACGGCCGACAGGAATTAGTAGAACGTATCCGAATTTGATAGGCAATGAATCGGCAAGGGGTACCGAGTACCAAGCTTTTGGAGGGAATAAGCCTAACCATGTTACCGTTTTGCCCTTTACCCGGTTGGTAGGTGGACCGATGGATTATACACCGGGAATTTTTGAAATGGATATCTCTAAGTTGAATCCGGAAAATACCTCGCACGTCAATGCTACTATAGCCAATCAATTGGCATTATATGTTACAATGTATAGCCCATTGCAAATGGCCGCGGATCTACCCGAGAACTACAAACGTTTTCCAGATGCCTTTCAATTTATAAAAGATGTAGCCGTCGATTGGGACGATAGCAAATATCTTGAGGCCGAACCGGGTAGGTATATTACCGTGGCCCGTAAAGAAAAGGGTGCGTCGAATTGGTTCGTCGGTAATGTCAATGGAAATGAAGCTAGGACATCAAAGATAAAATTGGACTTCCTTGAAAAAGGGAAAAAATATACGGCTACTATTTACGCCGATGCGTCCGATGCACACTATAAAACCAATCCACAGGCATATAAGATTTCGACCAAGACCGTAACCTATAATTCATTTTTAAAGTTAAGGTCGGCATCGGGTGGTGGGTATGCCATTAGTATAATTGAAAAATAAGCATAAAGCAAAGCAATGGTCGACTCCGACTTTTATGGGGCTTTATCCTATGGTTTGCTTTTGCTTGGAAAACAGCATTGAAATCAATTCACATGAAACGTGATTGGATCCACTTTTATTGGTGATTCTTTATAGGGAATGTTAAGGAGGCTGCTCAGATGAAATGGGTTTAGCCTCCTTTTTTTTGTGCACGGCATGCTCAAAAGTGAAGTGTAGGTCATGGTATATGACAACAATATAACATCTTATGGTTTTTCTGCCATCGGATAACCGTAAGTAGGTACGAAAGAACGACCCCGAAAAAAATGGCAATTGAAGTTAAGACAAAGGAAAAACCATGGACCCTGACCCCACCATTTCGGTTTTTATGTGCTCTAAAACGGCATCTAAATTATTCCTGTAGCTGGTAAACGCGTGCGTAGTCGATTATCATTTTCTGAGGAAAGATACTGTCATCAATGCCTTTTAGTCCTCCCCAACTACCCCCGATGGCCAGGTTCAATTTTAAATGGAAAGGCTGGTCAAAAGGCCATTCCGCATTGGTTTTGTGCTGGTTTTCAAACTGATGGTACGCAGTGCCGTCTAACAGGAATACAATTTTTTCGGGAGTCCATTCAATGGAATACTCGTGGAAATCGTCGTAAGGGTTTTCTATAAAAACCGATTTGCCTACTTCGGTTTTTTTGATGTGGTTGAAAGCTTCGGTGTGCACCGTACCGAAAATCGAATCGCTTTGATAGCCAACGTGCTCCATGATGTCTATTTCCCCGCATTTGGGCCAACCGACTTCTTTCCAGTTTTTGCCCAGCATCCAAATGGCCGGCCACGTTCCGGTGCCCTTGGGTAATTTGGCCCTAACGCTGACTTTGCCATATTTCCACTCGTTCAGGTCTTTGGTGGTTATACTGGCCGAGGTATATTCCCCAAACTCTGTGTTTTTTGTCCAGTTGTCGGCCTCTTCGGAAACGAATGTCTCGTTTTCCACCTTTTCCTTATGGGACTCTATAATAAGGAAGCCGTCCTCAACACGAATGTTTTTGGGGTTATCGGTATAGTACTGTGCTTCGTTGTTTCTGATAAAACCTATTTCATAGGCCCAATTGTCAAGATTTGGTTCGCCCTTACCATCGAATTCATCGGCCCATACCAATGTATAGCCTGCTGGCGATTCTTCTTCCGCCTCGGTATCGTTGGTTTTCTTGTTGTTGCCATCACAGCTGCCAAGGGTAAGGCCTATAAAAATAAGAGGTATTAGGTATTTTGAAAAAAGGGATTTTTGCATGGGGTCTTAGTTATGTATACAAGATAAGAAACTTCGGGAAAAGGTAATGGTCGACACTAGGTTCTTCATGGAAGAAATCGCTTTTAGGGTTGTGCTGTTTTCTTAAGTAGAAGCTCGGGCTCGTTGGTGGTGATATAATCGAAATCGTATTTCAAGAACCATTCCATGTCTTCCTCTTCATTTACGGTCCAGGCATTTAGGGCTAGTCTGTTCTTTTTGGCACTTGTAATCCATTCCGGATGTTTTTTAAAGACGGATAAGTAATAATCGGCACCATCGATGCCATCACGTTTCAATACTTCGGGAGATTTGCTGCCGTCTAGATACTGCGTGTGTACTTCAGGATTCAGTTCTTCCAATCGCTTTAAAATATCATAGCTAAAGCTGATATACACCACCATATGTTGTGCGTTGAGCTCGTTTATCAAATGATAGACTTTCTCTGCGATCAAGAGTCCCCTTTCCTTGTTTTTAGAGGGTTTGATCTCGCACACAAGGCGGGTCGTAGTATTGTTTTCAAGGCCGGCCAAAATATACTGCCTTAGGGTGGGCAACACCTCTCCGTTCTTCAATGGAAATTTGCTTAGCTCTTCATAAGAGCTTTCTTCAATTTCCAGGTTGGCGTAATCTGGGTCGTGGGTAATTATTAGAGAATCGTTCGCGGTCATACGTACGTCAAATTCGCTACCTGCACATCGCATTCGGATGGCTTCCTTAAGGGAAGCTATGGAGTTCTCCGGTAAATTTTTGGCCTTCCATGCCCCTCTGTGGGCCACCACTTTGTTTTGTGAAAAATCGACGGTTTTTTTTGTGGTTGAACACGAACCGACCAGAATCATTGTCATCAATAGAACAATATATCTCATACTTTACTTTTTTAGTATTAATATTTGGGCACAGGCCCTACGACCCATGCCCAAATCACTCAACTCAATTAATTATTACTCGGGGAAACTATTAATTATAACCATCGTTTTGCGGGTAGCCAGGACCTAGTAAATCAAGATCGATCTGTGCAATAGGGAAATTGATATAGTAAGGCTTCCAATTGGTACGTGGGTCTTTTTCGCCCAAGTTGGCCGGATAGTATTCCCCATCACCTGCGTAGTTCGTGATTTGCCTATCGATGACCTCTTGCCCCATTCTTTTTAAGGTAAACCATCGTTCTCCTTCAAAGGCAAGTTCACGGGCCCGTTCGTCCAGTATGGCCTGTTCGTCCACTGTGGCCAAGGGAGCGGCTCCCGCCCTTGTTCTTACCGCGTTTATATAGGGAAGGGGGTCTCCACTTGAGCGCATTATGGCCTCTGCCGCTATCAAGTAGGTTTCGGCCAATCTATATACCATTATATTGCTTCTTTGAAGATAGGAATTAGGGTTGTCGTCTTCTTCGGCAAACTTTATACAAGAGGGGTGAAGCCTTTGGTAGTACGAAGTATAGGTGTCACTAGGGTTGTTCAAATCTGTAATCGGCTTATAGATCTTGATTTCTTGATTTATACTATCACCGGAAGTATAATAGTATTTTAGCCTAAAATAAGTGTCGTCATCACGGGTGTCATTGGGGTCTTCCGCAAGCAGGTCGAGCAAATATTTGTTGGGAAGTATCCTTGAGAATCCTCGCCCACCTTGTGCAATATTGGCCTCTATCCCAGAAATCTGAAAGTATTGGGTAACATAGTTGGCGTTGATCATGGTGTTGTCGCCACCGCCCAATAGGTCGTCTTGAGACTGTATTACAAACAGGGCTTCTGCATGGTTTTTATCTCCGGAAAAGACTTCCTCCGTTGTAGGCATCAGGCTATGGGGTCCTTCCTCTATAAGGGAAACGGCTTGGTATTTGGCTTCCTCCCAATCGCCTTCCCACATGGCCACTTTGGCTTTTAGATGTTTTGCCGTCCCCTTTGTTACGCGACCAAAGGTATCGTTCCATTCCAAATGCTCTATGGCGAAATCCAAATCGCTATTCAGCAGTGCAAAAATCTCTTCCTTCGATGATTTGTCGTTGATGACATCAAAGGCATTGTCTACCGTAACCGTATTGGTGGTAACATAGATGTTGTTGAACATTCGGTATAGGTAGAAATAGGAGTTCGACCTAAAAAACTTGGCTTCGGCCAAAACTTGGTTTCTTATATCTTCGTCGATATCCTCCAGAGCTTCGGCAGCATTGATAATTTCGGTTGCCTTGTTGGCAATATTATAAAAATGTTTCCAAAATAACGAGGATACAAATTTGGCGCCTTGATCTACGGGAGATACCCCTCTTTCATACCTGCCCATTAACCCGGTATAGCCGGTTCTACTGAAGGCAAGGTCGCTTCGTGAAGACATTAACACCCCGCCCATAAAATCTTCGGTGCCGTTGTCATATCGATCCCTATTGAACTTGTATAAACTTACTACGCCCGATTTTAAACCATCTTCGGTAGTATATATATAGTCGGAATCGATCAAGGTACTCGGTTGCTCTTCTAGGTAGTCTTCACACGATATGGCTATAACGACTACGCTTAGTAGGGCAAATCCCTTCATTAATTTTAGGTATAGTTTTTCGGTATTCATAATTTCTTTTTTTTTAAAATTTAACCCTTACACCAAAAGTGAAACTTCTTGCATCTGGATAGCCGGTGTCGGCATTCGAAAAGGTACTCCTGATATTTATTTCAGGACTATAGCCGATATAGTCGGTATCGGTAAATAGGTTCGTTCCGGTAATATAAAACCTAATTTGCTCAAGGCTTAGGTCAGAGGTTATGGCATCGGGCAATGTGTAGCCTAAACTAACGGTTCTTAATCTTACGTATGACGCATCCCTTACCGCCAATGAATTTAAGTACAATGGGGTAGTGTCGTAATTAGGTCTAGGGAAAGATGTGGAAGGATTTTCGGGAGTATAATAGTCCACCTTTACACCATTGAGCTTTCCGGAAAGCGTTCCGCCGTTATTGAAATCGGACAAGAAAGGATTCACTTTGGTCGTACCTTCAACCGCATAAAAGTCTACGAACAGGTCAAAGCCTTTGTATGCTACCGAAGTGGACAATGAACCGAACCAGTCGGGGTTAGGACTCTTAAAGACCCGGTCTTCGGGAGTTATTTTTCCGTCCGGTATTCCGGTTTCGTTGCCGTTTTCATCTACCCCGTTGGTATCTTTTATTTTGATGTCTCCAGGTCTTAGGTTTTCCTGTGGAAGTGCCGATTCGGGGTTGGCCTGCGGGGCATTGGCAAAATCTTCACCTTCTTGCCAGATACCGTCAAACTCGTACTGGTAAATCACGCCAACGGGTTGCCCTACATAGTATCCGTAGGTGTCATCTGCAATGATGGGGTTGCCGTCGCCGTCATTATAGAGTTCCAACAATTTGTTTTTGTTCTTTGACCAATTGGTTGAAACCGACCATTTAAAATTATCGGTAGTGATAAGATTGGCCGTTAGATTTAATTCTACACCGGTATTTTGTAGTTCCCCGGCATTAAAGAAGGTGTATTGGTAACCTGTGATGGAAGGAACCCCCCGTCGAAGCAACAGGTCGGTGGTTCGCGCATCGTAATAATCGACATTACCTGTCAAAGCCCTATTGAACAAGGAGAAATCAAGACCCAAGTTGAGTGTCGTTATCCTTTCGAATTTTAAATCGGTATTGGGGAGAATGACCGATGGCGAGTATCCTGAGAAGGATTCCCTGTCGAAAGTATAATTTTGTCCATCTGCGGTAAATAAAGAGGTATAGGCACGGCCAAGGTCATTAACCAAAGAACCGTAACTCGCCCTGAGTTTTAGCTCTTGAACAGCATTGACATCCCTGAAAAAGTTTTCGTTATGCAGTTTCCAAGCAGCGGAAGCGGCCGGGTTAAAGCTCCATTTGTTGTCTTGTGAATTTACCGAAGCCCCATCGGCCCTAGCGGTTGCGGTCAGCAAATATTTATTGTTGAGGTTATATCTGGCCCTGGCCATAAAGGAAGCCAGTCGTTGCTGGTTTTTATCGCGTTCTACGGTTACGTTCCCTACGGCATTCGATATACCGTCATAGCCCAAACTTTCATTTGAAAAACCTTGTCCCTCGGTAAAGGTTCTGCTGTATTTGTTTTCTTGGGAAGATTGAACCAAGGTTAGGTTGAGCTTGTTGTCCTCGTTAAAGGCCTTGTCATAGGTCAATATATTCTCTATCAAATAAGACTCGGTCAAATGGTTGTCGATTCTGGCGATACCATTGACATCGTCGCCAGCGGAACTTAGTGAAGATTGGTATTGCCCTCTTTCCGATGTTCTTCTGGTAAGGTTGGTCTTTAATTGATACTGTAGGTCTTTGGTGATTTGCCAAATGGGGGTAACGTTGATTACGTAATCGTTTCCTTTTTCATCATTGTCTTGTTCCCGTAGGTTCCAAATGGGGTTAACGGCCGACAGTTCCTCGCCGCTTGGAAACTGGGTTAGGTTGCCGTCTTCGTCATAGGCCCTGCCCAAAGGAGAGGTGGTTATTACGTTTACGTTGGCGGCCCTTTCGGTATCATCGTTCAAGATATTCAGGTCAAAATTCACTGAAAACTTGTCGCTGATTTTTTGATCGACGTTGAGGCGTAACGTTTTTCTCGTATAACTAGAAGTTGGAATAATACCTTCTTCCTTAAAGTAATTGACACTGCCGAAAACCTTGGTGAATTCCGAACCGCCACTAACGCTCACGGCATGGCTGTTGACATAACCGTTCTTTACCAATTCATCCTCCCAATCGATGAATTCGTTGTTGGCTATGGAGGCCAATTCTAGTTCTGAAAAAATATCCTCTTCATTGGGGTAGGAGCCATCCGCAATGTTGGATCGGGCAGCTTCCCTTCTTAATTGGGCGAACTCCTGTCCGTTATAGACATCGAAATTACGCTCCATTGTTTTTGAGCTTACAAAGCCATGATAGTTTACGCTTACTTTTCCGCTTTTACCTCTCTTGGTAGTGATCAAAACAACACCATTGGCCCCTCTTGATCCGTAAATGGCCTGTGCAGACGCATCTTTTAAGAATTCAACCGACTCAATATCGTCAGAGTCGATATCTTCGATGCCGCCATCCCTAATAATACCGTCGACAACATAAATGGCGCTAACGCTTCCTTCAATGGAACCTTGTCCCCTGAAGATGATGTCGGAAGTACCCCCAGGTCTTAGGGTTCCGCCTCCTACATCTACCTGTAGACCGGCTATTCTACCTCTTAGCATTTCGTTGACATCCGATGTCGGGGTCAATAGGGCCTTTTCAACATCGGTAACGGCAACCGCATTGACCACATCACTTTTGTTTTGGGTACCATACCCAACTACAACGACCTCTTCCAGTTGGCTGGAATCTTCCTGTAATGTAATGGTGATAGGGCCGTTTGAAATGGGTACTTCCGTAGTGGCGTAACCGATATACGAAGCAATCAGGGTAGTGGCGCCTTGGGGCGCGTTCAAAGAGAAATTACCATCAAAATCGGTAGATGTACCCTGGGTGGTTCCTTTGACCACTATCGAAGCTCCCGCTAGGGGAATTCCATCTTGGTCAAGAACTGATCCTGTTATTTTTTGCTGGTCTTGCGAATAGACAACTACAGCAGAAAAAATATTGAGCAAAAGCCACAGTAGCTTTTTTCTTGGATTAAATAATTTGATAATCATAGAATGTTGGTTTTGTTCAAGATTAAAAGTTGAGTTTTTAGATAGTTATACATTTTGTATCACTAGAACATATAGTTCCATTGTTACCAATGTAGAGAGATTTCTCTTTTGAGAGGGAAAACGTGGCACTACAAAAACATACATATTGAAATAGTCTTGGCCATAGCTTCTTAAGCCCCATTATTTATAGGATTTTCAGCTATTTTGTTTTTGCTTGCAATAGTGGGGAAAAGGTGTGCTTATAAAGGGGTTTAAGTAATTTGTGGGGGTAATGTAGGGGTAATATTTAGGTGGTTTTAACGTTTAAATCGAGAGAATGTAGTCCGTAAGTTTCGTTTCCCTTTTTAAATCGAGCTTTTTTCGTAGCCTTGAACGTCTTACTTCTACACTTTTGACGGAAATGTTAAGTAGCGGTGCTATTTCCTTAGATGATAGGTTCAATCGTAAATAGGCGCAGAACTTTAAATCGTTGGATGATAAATTAGGATGCAGTTCCTTGGCCCTGGTTAAAAATTCCCTATCCGTATTGTTAAAGGCCTCCATGAAAAGTTTTCGGTCTTTTGAACTGTTAAGGTTTTTATCGATCAGTTTTATTACCGGATGGGTCTTGTTGAATGTATCATCACTCTTTTTGAGCTCTTTTTTGACCCTTCTTAGCAATTCGTTTCTCTTGATCAAACTCATTGTAGAAATGGCGAGTTCCCGGTTCTTGCTTTCAATTTCCTGGTTGAGCTTTTCATTGGTTAGCCGTATCATTTCCTGTTCACTTTGAATATACTTCAACTGCATTTCGCGTTGACTTTCGAGCATGGCTTTTCTGTTCTGACGGCGATAGTAGGTCTTATACGATTTGTGCACTAAAAATCCGACACCGAAGATGAGCAGGGCGTATGCCAATAGCGCTATGTTGGAGAGGTAAAACGGACGGGCAATAACAAAGCTGTATTGTATCGTATTCGTTGAAATATGTTTCCCGATTTTTGATCGGGCCCTAAATACGTAATCTCCAAAAGGCAATTTTTCAAAGGTTACGGATGGGGCCGGACCCCATTCGCTCCACGAATCGTCGAGCCCTTCCAATTGATATTGGTAGTTAACGTTGGTATACTTGTCGTATTGGGGTACACTATAATGAAATTTTAGTGTTGATCGCTTATAGGAAAATTGTCCTTCTTCAAGTATGGGGACATCCTTGGTATCCTTTTCGTTTTTTGTAACGCCGACCTTGTCCAACACGATTTGATGGGGCTTGTTCGGAATTTTCTCAAGGTCTATCAACAAGTATCCATTGGTCTTGCCTATAAGGTATTTGTTGTTATCTATTTGGGTGATATTTTCAAAGCTGAGGGTCATTTTTCTCCAATTGTTTCCAATGGGAATGGAGTTGAAGTCTACCATATTGTTCAAGGGCCCTTTTTGGGTATAGCCGATATGGGTCTGGTTAAAGCTCCATAGGCGTTCCTTTTGATCAAATACCAATTTGCCCGATAGGTATTCACCCTCCGGAATGAGCGGACTCAGAGTGCTGTCCTTTACAAATCTTCTTGTGCTAGGCTCAAGCTTGAAAATCCCGTTTCGATTTGTATAGAGCAGATCTTTGCCCATCTTTACTATTCCGGAGCCCTTGCTTTTTTCAATGTCGGGAATCAGGGTCACGGAATCAAAAGACAATAAATCGCTGTTCAGTATTAATCGGTAGACTCCTTTGGTTTCGTGGTTGACCCATATTTCACGAGTCTCTAGAATTTCAAAAAAACGCGATGAAATTTCAAACCCTTTGATTTTGTGGTCTAGTTTCCACAAGCCTGCATCGTTTTTCAATATGGCCAAGCCAGAATAATGGCCGACCAGAAGTTTGTTGGGCTGATCGGGTATGGGCTTAAAGTCCCACGTCCCATCAATATGGGCCACTAACGATGCCGTATTGCCCGTAATGGAAAAGACACCATTGTTGTGTCCGCATAGCAGTTGGTCGTTTTCGGCATAAAGAGACCAAACCTGGCCTTCCGTACCTTTTATAAATTTCAGGTTTTCGTCAGAATCTAGATTTTTATAGAATAGTCCCTGATTGGTGCCGATATACAGCTTTTTATCGTGTGTGATGGAGGTGTAGGTGGTTCCGAACGTACCATCGCGGTCATTGTACTCCCTTATATACGATTGCCTGTTGATACAATCAAGGCCATTGTCTAGGGCGGCCCAAACATTGGCGTCGGCATCTTCAAATAAATTGAGTACGGTATTGTTACTTAAGCCATTTTTTTGGTTGAATACCCTGGTAATTTGTCCATCGATCGACATTGAAACGATGCCTTTTGAGATGGTGCCCAGCATAAAGCTTTTGTCCTTTAGCTGAATGCCTCTAAATACCCGTGCATGTTGAAGTAGGGTGTCGGCGGGAATATGCCATTTTTTAAGGGTGCGGTTTTCTATTTTGTACAGTCCCTTGGTCCGTGTCAATACCACCAGCCCGTCATTTATTGAGAAGATGTTAAGGAGGAACTTTATGTTGAGATCTTTAGGTATGGTCGCGATCAATTTTTCCGTTCCGTTTTCAAGATTGAAAATTCTTCCATCGTATTTCTGTAGGTATATTTTTTGGTCGACCTTGAATAACCTGTAGTTGTTTTCTTTGTCCGTAGAAAAGTTCAATTCCTTTGAATCGGTATCGTAAAAATAAAGGCGGTCGTATGACTGAAAGATCACATATTTATCGAGCCCTTCAATATTCCATATGATTTCATCTTCGAAGAGCTTTTCTTTTATGGATTCGGAGATAGAGTGGTAGTCCATTGCCCCTTTGTCGTTTTTGGTCCAATAACCGAACTCCATATAACTACCTGAATAAACCTTGTCCTTATAGGAAGATAATGAGCGAATTGCGGCATTGTTAAGTGAGGGATATAAGACCCATCGAGAGCCGTCATATTCAAGTAGTCCTTCGTTGTTGGCCACGTAAATATAGCCTTCGAGGTTTTGGGTTACGTCCCAATTCTGGTTTTCCGCCCCGTATTCCGAAGCGGAAAACTTAACGATGGGTGGGGTTTCTTGAGCGTGCAAAAACTGTAGTCCAAAAAACAGTACAATCGCAAGTTTATAGAAGCGCAAAAAATGAAAGGCATTTAAAGTATGCATGTTTTTTGATGGTATAACCTATAAACAGTTCAGGCAAATTTATGAATATGTAGCCAATTGCCGTGATTGGCCATGTTTTGATACGTAATAATAAACAAAAGGGGAGGGTTTACCGGTTTTTTGGGCTCTTATTTGAAGGTTGTCTACCATCAACATAAGGAAAGGGGCGGTGCTTTTCTCTTAAAGTTGTAATAAGGGGTGGTCTTCCTCCACTTTAATTTGTAAAAAAGGATAGACCTGGTGAATGTGAGCTCCATTCCTTATATTTTTATGTAATCGAAAGGGGGGAGGCCTAGGACATTTTGGCGTCCCTTTAGCTCCTGAAATACGTGTTATGTGCAAATTGATTTCGGTTTAGAGGGATTACGGTTTGAAGGGCAATTTTGATAGGCAGGTATATTGGACTTGGTTTCGCCGTGTTTTAAACAGGCTGTATTATGCTAGCTAATGTATTGAGGGTGTTTTTTTGTAGAATGGACCAATGCGGGAAAAAGAAGCAAATATTTTCTGTATTCAGGCTTATTGGTAATGACGGAGGGCATTACGGTAATTGCTAATGGGAATTTTATTTCCCATTGACTCTTGATAGGATGGAGGTGGCATTGGAAGGCAACGATGTATAAGGCGGATATCATAACATTGGATTCAAGCCGAAACAACAAGCTATAAGCATGGAATACGGAAGTCGGGTAAACTTTGATTTATGGAGGTTATGTTTTTATATCGACAGTAGGATATAAAAACAAAAAGGAGCGCAATTCAACGTACGCTCCTTTTTTAAAACTAACAAAAACTAACTCAAACGTGGTAAGGCTTAGCGAATGAGATGCGCTATTAGGCCTTCCATTATGTTATATCCTATTCTTTCGTGATTCCCCTATCCGTATTTTTTTTTGTTCGAAAAAGGGTGGTGGCGAATATCTATACTTTATTAAATCCGTGTATCACTTGTGTGAGGCGTTAGGCTATGTTATCTCGATATGCCGATGGTGATTTCCCCATTACTCGCTTAAAGACCCTGGTAAAATAGTAGGGGTCGTCATAACCGATGTCAATCGCTATTTCATTTATGCGGAGCGTGCTGAAATCTAAAAGGTGGCAGGCGCGCTGCATTTTTAGGAAGGTAAAATGTTCGATAGGGGTGTGGGAGGTCTTCTTTTTAAAGAGAAGGCAGAAGTGCGAAACGGAAAGGCCCGAAGAGGAGGCGATTTCATGTATACTAAGTTTTTTCTGTATGTTTTCCTTCATAAGGGCAATGGCTATGGAGACAGGGTCGTTGTTCAACGAAGTCTTGGTCTGTGTAAAAAGGGAATGGTATTTAAACGAACCCAGAAGGTTGATAAGCAGCACACTGCTGTATTCTAGATTGTTCAATGAATTTCCCGCTTCAAGGGTATAATATATTTCCTCAAAAAGATAGGCTCTTTCCCTTAACCTGCTGTTCGGCGTCTTTATCAAAGTCCTTGGATAGACAAAGGGGTTGATGAAGTGATCCGTGTTTTCCCCGTTAAAATGTATCCAGTAGATGGTCCATGGGTCGGTATAATCCGCACCATACTTGTGGGGCGCGTTTTTAGGTATAATGGAAAACTGGTTTTCGGAAAGATTATGCCGCTTCCCTTCGATTTCTATCCACCCTTTTCCCTTGGCGCAAAAAATAAGAATATATTCCGGACAGCCCTCGGGTCTCTCGCGATAGTGATATTGAGCCTTTGGGAAATAACCGACGTCTGTCACATATAAGCCCCTTGTAAATTGGTTTTTTCTTAAAATTTTGAGGGGTTTTTTATGTAATACTAACATCTTCTGCCCCGTGAAAGCATCCTTTTTTTTCATAAGACTAATATAGTAATAAGAAAATAATCCATTAAATGAATAACATAATCTATTTTTTGATGCCTCGTCAGCGAATACATTTGTTCTATATCGAAGTGGCAGTATCCTTTGGTGGTATGATCATGGCCGATATCGGTATTCCAATAAATTCCTTGTCGTATAAACAATCAGCCTAATTGACATTTGAAAAGGGCTAAATGAAATGAAGTAATGAGCGTAAAAGTCTGGAGCGAAAAAATAATGATTCCTACCTATGAAATCGGAGCTGCCGAAAAGAACCCCATTTTTCTTGAAAAAAGGGTGTATCAAGGCAGTAGCGGAAAAGTATACCCCTATCCGGTGGTCGAGAAAATAAGCGACGAAAAGGTCGAAAAGGAATGGCTGGCCTGTTTTCTCGAAAACGATTTTTTAAAAATTATGATTTTACCCGAATTGGGCGGACGTGTACAAATGGCCTACGATAAAGTAAAAAAACGCCATTTTGTATATTATAACGAAGTGATAAAACCGGCATTGGTCGGACTTACGGGGCCGTGGATTTCAGGAGGTATCGAATTTAACTGGCCACAACATCATCGCCCCTCTACCTACCTTCCCGTTGATTATAGCATTACCGAAAATGATGATCAGAGCAAAACGGTTTGGTGCAGTGAAATGGAGCGTATGTCAGGAACCAAGGGCATGGCCGGCTTTACCTTGCATCCCGATAAGGCCTATTTGGAAATAAAGGTAAGCCTCTATAACCGCACCGATAGGCCCCAAACATTTTTGTGGTGGGCCAATCCGGCAGTAGCGGTCAATGATGACTATCAGTCTGTCTTTCCTCCCGATGTTACCGCCGTATTCGATCACGGTAAACGCGATGTTTCCGAATTTCCGATTGCCAAAGGGGTCTATTATAAGTTTGATTATTCCCCGGGTACCGATATTTCGCGTTATGCGAATATTCCCGTACCTACATCGTACATGGCCATGAAGTCGGATTACAATTTTGTCGGGGGCTACGAAAACGATTCTAAGGGAGGCCTGCTACATGTGGCCAATCACCATATTTCCCCTGGAAAAAAACAGTGGACCTGGGGTAATGGGGACTTTGGCAAGGCATGGGACCGAAACCTTACCGATGCCAATGGCCCTTATATTGAGTTGATGTGCGGCGTCTATACCGATAACCAACCCGATTTTACATGGCTCAAGCCTTACGAGGAAAAATCGTTTTCACAGTACTTTATGCCCTACCAAGATCTGGGCGTGGTAAAGAATGCATCAAAAGATGCGATGTTGAACCTCGAATTCGAAGGGGATAGGGCCCTTGTAAAGGCATATGCCACTGCGGTCTATAATCAGGCTACCGTACGACTTAAGTGTAAACAAGAGGTGCTCTTAGAGGAAAAATATGACTTTAGGCCGGGCCGATCGTATGCCTCGGAGCTTAGTATCGATCCCGATTTGCCCCAACACGATTTTGAACTTTCGATCCTATTGGAGAACGGAAGCGTTCTGTTGGATTGGAGACCGGAAAAAGAACCTGAGAATACCATTCCCGAGCCGGCACAGGCGGCTAGGGAACCTAAGGATATAGAAACGAACGAGGAGCTGTTTTTGAACGGACTTCATTTGGAACAATATCGCCATGCCACTTATGACCCCCTGCCGTACTACCGAGAGGCATTGGAGCGCGACCCAGGTGATATCCGTTGTAATAACGCCATGGGCCTATGGTTGATGGGGAAAGGAAAGTTTGGAAAGGCGGCACCATACTTTTTAAAGGCCTACAATAGGCAGATAGACCGCAACCCGAATCCTTTGGATGGGGAGCCTCTTTTTAATCTAGGGCTTTCGCTGTCTTACCAAGGCAAGTATGCCGAAGCCTATGATGCTTTTTATAAGTCCGTTTGGGATGTTTCCTTTATGGATCCTGGGTATTTTCAGCTGTCACTTCTCGATTGTATGAAGCAAGATTGGGTTGCGGCTTTAGATACCGTAAACCGGTCACTGCTACGCAATTGGCATAATCATAAAGCACGCCACTTAAAGGTGGCCGTACTCCGAAAGCAAGGGGAAACCGAACGGGCCCTATTGCTTATCGAAGAGTCTTTATCCATAGACCTTTTCAATTTCGGATTGTATTTTGAAAAGTACCTTATGGGGAACCAAGGGGCTAAAGAAGAACTGATCGAGCTCATGCGCAACGATATTCATAATTATATTGAAATTTCGTTGGATTATGCCCGGGCCGGTTTGTTCGATGAGGCCATAGCCCTGATAGGGTTGGGAGTTTCCCACTGTGGCCCTGACTATCCGATGGCGCTGTACTTTAAAGCTTGGTTTTTGACCCGGTCGGGGAAAGATACCGCTGCCCTTGAAACCATAAAAGCTGCCGAGAAGGCGCTTCCCGATTATTGCTTCCCGCACCGTTTGGAAGCGGTTCTGGCCCTTGAATCGGCCATACGTGTCTATCCTGAATGTGCTAAGGCGCCTTACTACTTAGGTAATTTTTGGTACAACGCCCTCCAGTACAACGATGCTATTTCGTGTTGGGAAAACTCGGTCAAGAACGACCCTTCTTTTCCAACGGCACATAGAAACCTGGCCTTGGCTTATTACAATAAAAGGGGCGACTTCAACAAGGCCCTTGACTCTATGGAGGTCGCTTTTGAATTAGATCCCAACGATGCCCGAATTTTTATGGAGCGTGATCAACTCTATAAACGGCTGAACAAATCGGTAGCATTTCGGTTTGAAAATTTTGAGAAATATCCGCAATTGGTATTGCTTCGGGATGACCTGTATATCGAAAAAGCCTATCTCTTGATTATAGAAAGGAAATATAGGCAGGCCTACGAATGGATTATGGAAAGGAAGTTTCATCCATGGGAAGGTGGTGAAGGCAAAGTGACCAAGGCCTATACATCGAGCCTGATAGGTATGGCGCGCGAGGCCTTTGTAAAAAAGGATTTTAAGGCCGCCATGGAAAATTTGGAAAAGGCGAGAACCTATCCCCATAACCTTGGTGAAGGCAAACTGCCGGGTGCCCATGAGAACGAAATCGACTACTGGTACGGCTGTGCCCTTGAGGGGCTTGGCCATATTGAAAAAGCAAATTTGTATTGGAGGAAAGCCGCTTCGGGTGCCAGCGAGCCAATGGCGGTATGGTTCTATAACGATCAGCCGCCTGAAACTATTTTTTATCAGGGCCTTGCCTTGATAAAACTGAAAAAGCCAAAAGAAGCTCTAAAGCGATTTGGAAAACTGATTTCTTACGGGGAGGCCCACCTTGCCGATGAGGTTAAAATCGACTATTTCGCGGTTTCCCTTCCCGATTTGATGATTTGGGATGAAAACCTTGACCTAAGGAATAAAATGCACTGCCAATATTTAATGGCCCTAGGCTATAAGGGTATTGAAGGAGGAAGAAAGTTGGCGGAAGAACTCTTTGAAAAAGTCATGGCCCATACAAATGTCACTTTAGACATGGCCGCCATTATGGAAATCGATTATCCAATACAAACGAATTCAGCACACCACCAAAAATAGAAAGTATGAGCACTTTAAAAATAGTGGAAGAATGTGATCAAGTTTCAGTAATCAACCTCAAACTCGGATGTGATGTGGCCTATAGGGAACTGTTCGACCGATATAATAAAAGGCTGTATTATTTTGCCTTGGGGTATTTAAAATCGCCCGTAGAGGCCGAGGGGGTGGTGCAAGATGTCTTTGCTAAAATTTGGGAAAAGAAGGAAAACCTCAAACCTGACAATTCCTTTAAGGCCTATATCTTTACAATTGCCTATAATTTAATCAAGAAAAACTTCATAAGACGGGGGCGTGTACGCGATTATTTGGCATCGGAAGGTGTGCAGCGAGGCTTTGACCTGTCTACCACGGATCAATTGGATTACAATTTTACCATGGAAAGGTTGAAAAACCTGGTGGCCAAAATGCCAAAGAGAAGACAGGAGACGTTTATCAAAAGCCGTTTTGAAGGCCTTCCCGTAAAAGATATTGCCGTAGAGATGGGAATAAGTCCTAAAACCGTTGAAAACCAGATTACTTTGGCCTTAAAATACCTTCGCGTGCATTTGAACGGTATTGAAGAACCAGGGGTTCTAGAAATGTAGTAGGCCCGAAACGAAAGTTTGCGCTCAAAAGACTTCATAAGCCGTTAAATAGGGTATGTCCGTGATTTATTGATTGTGATAGTCCGAACGGGGCAGCGTAATGCCCTCTTATTTCACAATATTACGGTACTCGTACTTTGATCGAATATCGCCTGTCAATCTACAATCTAGACCTAAAGGATCATGTCATTGGAGCGCCCGCTAAACGGAATACTTCCATTTTCTTTAACAAAATTTAACGAAAACTTGTTATGGCATAGGGGAATAAGGACAATATCGGATATTACTTAATAGTAGTGCCTTTTTATTATTTCTAAAGCTTTTCCGATGAAGATGAAATTAGATGAAAAAAGAATTCTTGACTACTTCTCAGGAGAAGATACCCCTAAGGATAGAAAGTACATAGAGTCTCTTTTTGCGGATGCTGAACGGGAAGAAGAATTAAAAGAGTTATTGGCAAGACATTGGGAAGCCTTTTCCCAAGATGATAATTTCCCCGATAAAAGTCTAGGACATTTGTTTCAAAGACCAATCGGCAAGCCGGGTTGTCTAGGAGGTAAAAATATATCCGACGTCTTTCGAAAAATATGGATGGCCTATGCACGTGTTGCCGCGATGTTGCTATTGCCATTGGGACTACTGTACCTAGTATGTATAAATGGGCAAAAAGAAAACGTCCTCGATCAAGTTTCTTCTATTCGTATAAATGCTCCCTTGGGGTCAAAACTTCAATTTACTTTACCCGATGGAAGCACAGGCTGGTTGAATAGTGGTTCGACCCTGACTTACCCACCACAATTTGGAGATACCCGTGATGTCTATTTGGTTGGGGAGGCATGGTTCGATGTGAAGAAGAATAAACACAGGCCCTTTAATGTGGTGACCCCTGATGTAGATATTTCCGTTTTGGGCACAAAGTTCAACGTAGTGGCCTATAAGGGAGAAAAAACCGATGTCGTCTTAGAGTCGGGAAAGGTTCTGTTAAAACCTAAAGGAGACCAACAGCAATTATCAATGGAGCCCAGTGAGAGGGTCGTTATCGATTCGAAGACGAACCGAGTAAGTCGTTCGAACATCGTAGGTGACAACAAATTTTCGAGTTGGAAAGATGGCAAATTGGTCTTTCGGAACGATTCAATGGAAGAGGTGGCAAAGCGGTTGAGCCGATGGTACAATATTGATGTTACCATAGAAAACCATACAGGTAAAGATTTGAGATTGCGGGCGGTATTTGTAGATGAGGATATTGAGGAGGTATTACGGCTCTTAAAAATGAGTTTCCCTATAGACTATCATATAGAAGATCGAAAAAAGGACGAAGGACACTTTCAGTTTTCAAAGCGAAAGGTCAAAATCACGGTTCGATAATAAAAGAAAAACCAACCAAACCAAAACCAATGCCTATGGTGTAACCTAAATAACAAAAAAAACAGGAAAGTGGTTGCAACACATTCCTGTTAGGGCGATTAGAAGTCACAACCGAATTATAACTACTAAACTATTACAAAATTATGGAAAAAAAACCGAAACGAGGGGGAGCGGAAATGTTTACCCTGCGTAAAATTTTAAGAATCATGAGAATTACCTTTTTCTTGGTTATAGTGGCGATAAGCAGTGTTTTTGCGAACGATTCGTATGCGCAGCACAAAAAGCTATCACTAAAGATGACCGATGTGAGACTTGGTGAAGTTCTCGATAAAATAGAAAAGGAAAGTCAGTTTTACTTTTTGGCCAACCAAGAATCTATTGATCTTGAACGTCTAGTGGACATAGACGTAAGAAACCAGCCTATCAGCTCTATACTTGACTTGGTCTTGGAGCATACGAATATCCGGTATACGGTGATTGAAAAACAGATTGTTCTGACCAACTCCGAAATTCAAAGGATAGTTGACCCCCATATGTCGGCATTGGCGCAAAACGGCATTGCCGCTGTACGCCCTGTGAATACCATGGATATAGGCAAGAGTGCATTTTACCAGATAATCAGGGGAACGGTCATCGATGAAGGCGGACAACCATTGCCCGGGGTAAACGTTTTGGCAAAAGGTACGACTACGGGTACACAAACCGACTTTGACGGAAACTATTCGATAAATGTGCCCGAGGGAGCAACGACCTTAGTTTTTTCATTTATCGGCCTAAAGTCACAAGAAATCGCAATTAACGGGAAAACGGTGGTTAATGTTACCATGATCGAAGATGCTACTGCTTTGGATGAAGTGGTGCTTGTGGGGTATGGAGCGGTAAAGAGAAGTGACTTGACCGGATCTGTTGCTTCGATCAGCAGCAAAGACATTAGTGAGATCCCGACCAATACGGTCAGCAACCTTTTGCAAGGTAGGGCCGCAGGTGTTCAGGTTACTACTGGGGATGGCTCACCAGGTGGTGGGATCAACATTAGAATACGAGGTACCAGTACGATTACGGGATCTACGGAACCCCTTTATATTGTAGATGGCTTCCCGGTGAACAGTGATAATGATGACCTCTATGTTTCAGGAGGTCTGAACGAAGGTGGCGGAGCCGGAAACGATACGAACAAGGTTCGTCCCAATGCACTATCCTTTATCAACCCTAACGACATTGCCAATATCGAAATATTGAAGGATGCCGCAGCTACCGCTATTTACGGAAGTAGAGGTGCCAACGGGGTAGTTTTGATTACGACTAAGAGAGGGAATATCGGAAAGACAAAACTGAACTTGAACTATTCTACTGGGGTTCAGACCATAATCCGTAAAATAGAAACATTAGATGGCCCGGAATATGTAAGAAGATATACCGAACGTGAGATCAATGGGGGCGTTGCTCCTCAAAATGTAAGGTTCAATGGTTCCGATAAATACCACCCAGTGGCCGAAGATGCCAAAACCTTCAACTATCAAGACCTTATTTATCGTCCTGCCATTACCCAAGACATTGCACTGGCTTTTACGGGAGGTAATGAAAAAACAAAATATTTGCTATCTGGGAAATATGTGGATCAACAGGGGATCATGGTAGAGTCAGGTTATAGGGATGCCCAGATTAGGGTGAACCTTGACCAAAAATTGGGCGACTTTATAGACGTAAAAACGAATCTATTATTGAGTAGGTCGATCAATAAAAGAGTGCCAGCTGGTGCAGGTTTCAATTACAATACGGTAACCTATGCTTTGGGGCAGGCGCCTATTCATGACCCGGAATGGTTCGATGAATCGACCGGACTTTGGTATACGGATTCGAAGGTGAGTCAACAGTACACCAATCCATTGAAGATTTTACAGGATATAGACGACCAAATATTCACCAATAGACTTTTAGGTAACGTACAGGCCGATTTTAGAATAACAAAATCATTGACCTTTACAGGTAGTGCCGGTATAGATTATTCCGATGCCACAAGAAAATTCTACCAGAAAAGAACCTTGACCTATTTTGATTCACCTGTGCCAAATGGACAGGCAAGAATCAATGGGGTAGAGGCCGTTCGTACCAATACCAATGGTTATTTTACTTGGACCAATAGTTTTGGCGACCATAATCTAAATGTGGTAGGTGGGGTTGAATTGATATCCCAAACGATATCCAACCTCAATGTAAGTATTGAAGATTTTGCGACCGATGAATTGGGTACCGAAAACCTAGGTGGAGGTAATATTGAGACCGCAGGTTTGAGTAATGGAAAACGCAAGTGGCAAACCGTTGGCTTTTTCGGAAGGATGAACTATGATTTTAAAAGTAAGTACTACGCCAGCGTTAACGTAAGACAAGATGGCTCGTCTGTATTTGGGGCATCGAATAAATGGGGATTCTTTCCTTCCTTGGCCTTGGCATGGCGCCCAACCGAAGAAGATTTTCTTAAAGATCAAGACTTCGTTTCCAACTTGAAACTAAGGGCGAGTATCGGTCAAACCGGTAACGGTTCGCTTGATCCCTATAGTGCCATTGGCCTATGGACCATTGGTGGAACCTATAGCTATGACGACCAGATCGTAAATAGGGTTAACCTGTCAAGAATATCGAATCCTGATTTGAAATGGGAGACGACTACCCAATACAATGTTGGTCTAGATGCACGCTTCTTGAACGGAAAACTTGGTTTTACCTTTGATTACTACTTAAAGGATACCGAAGATTTGATCCTGCCTGTAGTTATACCTAAAAGTACCGGCTTCGATTCTTCCATTCAGAACTTGGGTGAATTGCGCAATACAGGATTGGAATTCGGTATAGACGCCGCCCTTGCCTCAACCGAAGACTTTTCATGGAACATTAATGCAAACGTATCCCATATAGAATCTAAAGCTACCAATGTAGGAGAGGGAACGAACATCGACCCCAACACACAGGAGCCTTATATTGAAGTAGCCAAATGGAACAGAAGGGGAGGGCCACGTTTATACGAAGGACAGCCTGCCGGACAGATTTACGGATATGTAATTGAAGGGGTTTTCAGAGACCAGTCACAAGCCGATAACTGGCCTGTAGATATGGATCCTCAAAGAAACTTGCATCAAGAAGGTTTCTATATCTACAAGGATATTAATGGAGATGGTATAATTACCGATGCTGATCAAGAATCTTTGGGAACGGGACAACCTGATTATATTTTCGGGCTTACCAACCGTTTCAAATACAAGGCTTTCGACCTATCCTTATTTTTACAGGGAACCACTGGTTCAGATATTGTGATGTTTTACTCGGGTGATGCGGACAAGGCTATCAATTCCGATTTTTGGACTCCTGATAATAGGGATGCCTTGGTGGCCGTAAATAGTAGCAGCAACAATAGTAGAAAAGGGCTGACGTTCGACAACAGACAGATACAGGACGGTAGCTACCTTCGTCTAAAGAACATTCGTTTGGGATATACTTTTCCTGATGATATCGGTCTGTTAGGTGGACTGAACATTTATCTCAATGCATCCAACTTACTTACGCTTACGACTTACGACGGTTACAATCCCGATGTGAATTCAGGTGGAGGAGAAGCCTTTAGTGAAGGTTTTGACGCTGGGGTTTATCCGCTTTCTAGGACATATACGTTGGGCTTGAATTTTAACTTTTAAAAGGACGAAAAGATGAAAAAGATATATATAAACACCATTTTAATTTTAAGTCTTCTTTTTGCTTCGACCTCTTGTGAGGACTATCTGGAAGAAGAGGTATACAATTCTTTTGGCGATACGGATTTTCCTACGGAAGCCACAATAGAGACCATGGTCAATTCGGCCCACCATTTTATGGGTATGTTGGTGGTTTTTAACCATCGTATGTTTTGGGCAACGGAATTTCCAACCCCTGTTTTTCAGTATAGTTTCAGGGCAATACACCCAAGGAACAACCTTTCTACATGGAGTTGGAACAACGAGTTCGGTGATCCGGCATACTTCGATATTATGGAACGTCTTTGGGATGTAGTGAGAATGTCTAACGATATCATCGAAAAAGCTCCCCAAATTCAAATGGAAGACGCTGGACGACAAGCGGAAATTGTAGCTGAAGCTAAGTTTCTTAGAGGTATGGCCTATTTCTACGCTGTACGCCTATGGGGAGGAATGCCAATTGTAGACAAGCCACAGACCCTAACGGACGATCTGTTTCCGGCTAGGGCCAGTATTGAAGAAACCTATGCCTTCTTGATCCAAGATTTTAAGGATGCCGCGGCGGTATTACCTACAAGAAGTGAATATACCAATAGAGGTTTCAATGAGGGACATATAACCAAAGGAACGGCCCAAGGGATGTTGGCAAAGGCCTATATTACCATGGGCGGAGCACCCTTGAACGACAAATCTAACCTAGAGGAAGCTAAAATCTTATTGGAGAAGGTTATGGGTTCTGGACAGTACAGTTTGGTGCAATCGGATACCCCTTATGAGGATTTATGGGACTGGCAGAACGAGAACAATTCTGAAATGATGTATTCGATCCAGAAAGAAGGCCTTGTTCAAAATTTCAGGGGAATGTTCGGGTATATGACCCCAAATGATGCTACGGAAGGTATTTGGACGAGTGGGCAAGATTACTCCAGAGGTTCAGCCTTAGACGGGGTAACCCCTGAATTCGCTAAATGGTATGCGTCTCATGATTCAGGTCCGAGATATAAATGGACCATTGTAACGGAGTATTTGCTTTTAAACGATAAGCCACCTTTTAAGGCAGGTGATATTTTGAATATGGAAGATGGCCCCCAGGCCCAAGCCTATCAAGGAAAATGGAGGGCTGTTGGTGCTGAATTGGACAACAACTTTTTCTGCCCTAACAACTTTCCTGTGTTGCGCTATGCCGATATTTTATTGTTGCATTCCGAGGTAACCAATGAATTGGGTGCAGCCGATTATACCGGCCTTAATGCCATCCGGGAAAGAGCAGGTTTACCTACTTTGTCAGGGTTGTCCCAAGATGATTTCAGGGATGCCGTTTTTATCGAACGTGACTTGGAACTGACCTATGAGCAGAACATGCTCTTCGATATGAGGAGAAGAGGATTGGATTATACCAAGTCGAAATTAGAAGGCTTTTTTAATCCGAACCAGAACGAGTCGGCACCTGGTGCCGGAGATGGTTATCCGCAAGATTTCCAATTTTCCATAGAACCACATCGAATGCTGTTTCCTTATCCACCAAGAGAGTTGCTCTCAAACCCTAACTTAGAGCAGAATCCTGGTTATTAATACTTTTTATCTTAAGGCAAATATGAGTGGTATCCGCTCATATTTGCTTTTTTTATTTCGTTCTTAACCATTAAACTAATCTTTAAACTATGCGCAAAAACAAATTCTTACGAAGACCTGAAAAACACCTAACGCCTATTTTTTCATTTTTTGCCTTCGTCTTATTATTTTCATGTTCGGGAGATAAGAACATGGAGAGTGTAAACCTTACCAGTCCTGACGCTAAATACAGCTTTACCTTCGATACGGGAAATGGAACATCACCTTCGTACCATATTAGTTATGACGGCCAAGAAGTAATTGCAAGTTCCGGTTTGGGGTTTCAAATGGAAAATGGAACGCAAGCAGTTTCGTCCATTGAAATAGAATCGGTAGAGACCGATGAGGTCAACTCAAGTTGGAAACCGGTCTATGGTGAAAAAAACAGCTATCCCGAAAATTATAAGGAATCACTCATCAAACTAAAGGGCGAAGGGGCTTTATACAACCTCCGAGTTCGGGCATATAATGAAGGGGTTGCATTCCGGTACGAGTTTAAGGAAGCAAAGGGTACCATTGATAAGGAACTCACCGAATTTTCAGTATCACCGTCCGCTACGGCTTGGTCATCGGTAAGGGCACAGAGCGAGATTTCCAAAAGGAAGGTAACGGAACTCGATACGGTAGTGGAACGCCCCTTGCTAGTACAACTCAAAGATTCATTGTTTACGGCCATAGGCGAAGCCGCACTAGTCGATTATGCACGGATGAAACTCAGACGTGACCTAGATAAAAGCGGTACACTGGTTTCGGAATTGAGCAGTAAGGTCGTATTGGGGAACACGGTTGACAAGACCCCATGGCGCTTTGTAATGGCGGCGAAAAAACCTGCACAGTTGTTAGAGAACAATTATTTATTGTTGAACCTGAACGAACCGAACAAGATAAGCGATACCTCGTATATAAGACCGGGAAAAATCATACGGGAATCTACGCTTACAACCCAAGGGGGGATGGCCTGTGTAGATTTCGCGGTAAAACACAATTTACAGTATATAGAATTTGATGCCGGTTGGTACGGTAATGAATACGACGATGCCTCCGATGCGACTACGATTACGATTGATCCTAAAAGATCTAAGGGTCCACTAGATTTATTGAATATAATCAAGTATGCGAAAAGTAAGAATGTAGGAGTTGTTCTTTATGTGAACAGAAGGGCTTTGGAAAAACAATTGGATGAGGTTTTGCCCTTGTTGAAATCATGGGGCGTAAGCGGTATAAAATACGGTTTCGTGAACGTAGGTCCGCAAGAATGGACCGTTTGGTTGCACGATGCCGTACGAAAAGCCGCGGAACACAAGCTTATGATCGATATTCACGATGAGTACAGACCTACGGGCTACTCAAGAACCTATCCCAACCTAATGACCCAAGAGGGAATTAGGGGAGATGAGGAATCACCCGAAAATGGAGAGGTCATAAGTACCATATTTACGCGTATGATCGCCGGGGCCGGTGATCAGACCAATTGCTATTTCGCGCCTAGGGTAGAAGAGAAAATGGGCAGTCATGCCTCACAGTTGGCCAAGGCCGTTTGTATTTATAGTCCATGGCAATTTTTATACTGGTACGATAGGCCCGAAGGGTCAAAACCAGGAGAAGAAGGTGCAGGCGGTACAAAAGAATTTATACAGGAAGTGCCCGAATTGGCATGGTATGATGCCTTGCCTACTACTTGGGACGACACCCGGGTATTGGACGGCTACCCTGGGGAATACGCCATAATTGCCCGAAAAAGTAACAATGATTGGTTCGTTGGGGCTTTAAGCGGATCGGCCGGGAAGGATATTAGTTTTACATTAGATTTTCTTGATGCTGGAAAGGAATATGAGGCTACGCTATATTCGGATGATGCCAATAGCGATGCCCGTACCAAAGTAGCGATAGAAACGAGAAAAGTAAGTTCAAAAGATAGTATAGATCATACCCTATTGGCCAAAAATGGTTTGGCGGTCCATATTAGGGCATTATAATAAGTACAACTTCTTGCATTTTATAAAAAACGCTGTTATATACAGCGTTTTTTTTTTGCCCTCTACGGAGCAACTGCCAATAATCCTTCCCTAGGGAATTTTACTCGATAATCGAGATTAAATGCTCCGAGGCTTGCCTCGAGCAAGGTATATTCCTTTGAATGCCTCGCGGGCTTGGCCTGAAGTAGTTTACTATTTCGAAACATAGACGTGACATTTTACTTCTTTCCACGGTCTATTTCCCTATCCTATGACGAAGTACAAAAAAGAAACCGTTCCTGAGGTTGTCTTCTTTGATATATAGGGTATGTTTTTTTTAAAGAATGTATAGGGATGCAATTTTATTCAATAAATAATGTAATACATGTCTTACGTGTTTATGAGGTTTTTGACCTTTAAATAAAACTTAATGTTTTGTGAACAAAACGACCTCCTATTTCAGTGATTTTCTCCACCTAGAACAAAATACAACCTCAAACTGAAATATATATCCCCCCTGTAAACGTAATCCAGCCGGTATATTTGGACGAGTTTACACTAAGAAAACAAGTTTCAGGATACCAATTTACCTACTGTGTTTCAAGAGGGGAATGACCGCATAATCCGATGTCGTTCCATAATCTGAATGATTTTTATTTGTCTACTTAAAGTAAATCCACCAGTCCTTATTGAGCGAAAAGTTGAATAAGATTTTTAACCAACCATTTGAAATTATGAAGTACATAGAAAAAGTTTTAATGGTCATAAGTTTTGTGTCCGTAATCACACTTCTCTCATGTAACAACGATGATGAAGAAACCATCGAGCTTAGCGATCCGCGTATAAGTTTGAAGTCACCCGGTGATAAGAGTGATGGAATTGACATTGCCCCCACCTTTTCTTGGGAAGCTACCGATCCAATGCAAAAATCATTGAAGTACGATTTTTATTTGGGACTAGATAGCACGAAGCTTTTCTCCCAAGCCAGCAAATTGGAAGCCACGACCTATACCTTAACCGATTATAAGCTTCGTAAGGATAAAGTTTACTATTGGCAGGTGTTTGCCGATAACGGAAGCGATAGGGCGGCCAGTGAGATTTGGAGTTTTAGTAGTATTCCCGCTCCGGATGCCCCGATTCTCGACGGCCCTTCCGATAACATCTTTGTACGTGACCAGCTAGAGTTTACATGGCAAGAGGTTGTTGCGGGCGAAGGGGAAGAGCTGCAGTATCAGGTTTTCTTTGGAAAAACAAATCCTCCGAAGGAAAAGGTCGCTACCACAAAGGAACTGGCCTATTCCATGGACCCTGTCGACCTTGAGGTCGGGGAGGTGTATTATTGGCAGGTTAAGGTTTCCGACCTTATAAATGATTCTGCAAGTGAAGTCCGTATGTTCAAAAAATTAAAACCAGGGGCACCCGACGAGCCCATGGCAACTTCACCGGAACACAAAAGCGGACAGTATTCGAGTAATATCACCCTTAAGTGGAATGAGGCCCCAGATCCTGAAAATGATGCGGTTTCGTACACGGTTTATCTCGATGAGGTTTCTCCCCCAAATGTAAAACTGGGCGAAAATATTTCTGCCACCCAGATTAATGCAGAAGGTTTGGAAATAAACAAACCCTACTACTGGCGTATTGAGGCTAGCGATCCCATGGGGAACACTACCGAATCTTCGGTATTCAGTTTTACTATTTTAAATGCTGGCGCCCCAGGAGCACCTATAGTTCAAGATCTTGCCGTAAACGGGGTCTTTTCTTTAGATGAATCGCTTGTATGGGCAAAAGCAGACGGGGCGGTGTCCTACGATGTCTATATAGATACGGTGTATCCGCCATTGAATAAAGTGGCCGACGGCCTTACGGAAACGGAGTATAAAGTACCAAATAGTGATATACCGAGTGATATAACGGATGTGAAGACCTACTATGCCATAGTGGTCGCAAAAGATGCCGAGGGCAATGAATCGAGCTCGGTGCCTTTACAGTTCACACCTCAAATGACAGGCTCCATTAGGGATGCTCGAGGTGATGAGGTAAACCATTACGAATGGGTAAGGGTCGGCACACAGGTTTGGATGTCGCAAAACTTGAGGGCAACCCGCTTTACCGATGGTGAAAAAATAAATCAACTAGGGCTTAACGAATTGGTGAAAGATGACGTCAACGCTCTTTATTACAACGAACATCCCGCTGTGGAAGGATTTCCATCGAATTGGGTGAACACCTACGGTCGAGTCTATTCTTGGTGGGTGGTAGAGAGTGCGATAGCACCGGAAGGATGGCATGTTATGAAACCTTCGGATATAAACACATTGAAAGCTTATGCGGGACACCCTAGAAACCTGTTGAGCGAATGGCATGAGGGTGGGGCCAATATTTACGGACTCAATTATGAAACCGCAGGATGGCGCTATCCTTCCTCGAACGACTTTGTCGAGGGCTTTAGGGTGCCCCTAGAACAGTCAAGGGCCAACCTTTGGGTCAACAATGGCAACTATGGTGTTTGGGAGCTCAACGCCAGCTACAACAATACTTTCAGATATTTTGACTACCACTCAGGGATGATGTTCGGGATACGATTGGTAAAAGACTGATCTCAATTATAAAAGAAGCATTTTTCAAAACGAATAACCTATGAAATTCAAACTAATAATCTGTATCATCACTACTGCTATTTCCATGCAGGTAATATGTGCTCAAACCATTGAGGTCTCTGGTCAGGTCACCGATGAAACGGGACAGCCTCTTTTGGGTGCCAATGTCATTATTAAAGGTACTTCCAAAGGAACCGTAACCGACTTCGACGGAAACTATAGCATAAAAGTCGAACCTACCGACAAACTTACTTTTACCTATATAGGTTTTATTGCAAAGGAATTCGATGTTGACGGAAAATCTGTAATCGATGTAAGCTTGCTACCTGAGGCACAAAGCTTAGACGAGGTCGTGGTCATTGGTTACGGCACGCAAAAGAAGAGCAATATCGTTGGGGCCGTATCCGATGTTTCGGGAAAGGATTTAGTAAGCACGGGTATCACCAACCTCTCACAGGTAATACAAGACAGGCTTCCGGGGGTGTTTACCCAAATCAATACGGGGCAACCTGGTGCCGATGACGCTAAGATAACCGTTCGAGGTGTGTCAAGTTTTAATGGGGACAACTCTCCGTTGATTTTGGTCGATGGAGTGGAAGCGGCCGGTGGATTTTCGCAATTGGATCCAGGGGAGATTTCTTCCATATCGGTATTAAAAGATGCCTCATCAACCGCTATTTATGGGGTTCGTGGTGCCGACGGGGTTATTTTGATTACAACAAAAAGAGGGTCCATAGGAGCGCCTAGAATTAGTGTGGCCGGAGGTATTACGGCCAAAGTGTTGACCGATATACCCGATCAGCTTGGGTCTTACGACGTGCTGACCCTCGGGCAAGAATCCATAAAAAATTCAGGTTTTTACGACGGTTTAAGGTCTCAACGGTATATCGATACCTTTCTTGATCCGAACCGTGATCCCTATGCCTATCCAGATATTGATTGGTACGATGCCCTTATACGGGATGTCGGATGGGAAAGCAATGCCCGTATCAACGTTTCCGGTGGAACGGATTTTGTCAAGTATTTTACATCCTTCAGTGTGAACCATGTTGGGGATATCGTAAAAACGGAAAAATCGAACGGCTATTACAGTCCTGAATTTTCATACGACAAATATAACTTTAGAACGAACCTAGATTTCAACCTTACCAAGACCACGACCTTAAAAACGGATATTTCAGGCCGATCGGAATTGCGGAAAACACCGAACACCGAGGTTGCTGCCGATCAATTTAGCAATGTATTCAAGTTTATTGATCAGGCCACGCCGTATTTGTTCCCCTTGTATTACCCGGAAGAATTCGTATTGTCCCATCCGGATCCTTTGGCGCCTAACCAAGGAGGGATACGTTTAGCCGCCGCAGGGGCCGAAGTGCCCTACCAGGCCAACGCCTATAATGCGCTGAACTATTCGGGAATGCGTAAGTTCAGAAGGGATGTGGTGGATATACAAATAGGTCTTACCCAAAAACTGGACTTTATCACTAAGGGGTTATTGCTATCAGGTCGTTTTAATTACAGTACCGCCTACGAATATGAAAAAAGGGAAGGTTGGAACGTTAGTGAATGGCTTTATGATACCGAACGAGATCAGTGGAGGGAGCAATCGGGACAAAACTATAATTCTTCCGATTTAGATTTTCACAGTACGGGAGGTGAAAGCTACGAGAGCAGTATTAGAAATATTTATTACGAAGCCAAATTAGACTATCAACGTCAATTCGGTTCACATAATGTAGGCTTTGTAGGTGTTTTTAACCGTAATGAAAGGCGTTTAAGTGCTACGGATTTACCGTATTTCGGCGAAGACTGGGTCGGTAGGGCCAATTATGATTATAAGCAGCGCTATATATTTGAAGTTAGTGCAGGTTATAATGGGTCGGAAAAATTTGCCCCGGGAAAACGCTTTGGCTTCTTTCCTGCAGCGGCCATTGGCTGGAACATCGCCAAAGAACCTCTTGTAGAAAAGAACCTACCTTGGTTAGATGATTTTAAAGTGCGTTACTCCTATGGGGAAACGGGCAATCAAAAAAACTCCCCCCGCTTTCTCTACCTAGGAGGATGGGATGAAGTGTCCAACAAATGGGGCTATATGAGGTTCGGTTTGCCCGCAGCAAATGAAGCGCCCAGATATGGTGAAGTTAAAATTGCCAACCCGAATGCAACTTGGGAAACCGCGTATAAGCAAAATCTAGGTTTTGATGTCGCCCTCTTGGGCAACGACCTTACCTTGGCCGTAGATCTCTATAAGGAAAGGAGGGAAGGTATTTTATTATCGAACCCCGTTCCATCGTATTACCACCCGGGATTCGGGTCCTTGGGTAAAGTAGGCCTGCCTCCTATTAATCAGGGGAAATCTAAAAATCAAGGTATTGAAGTGGTCTCTAATTATAGCCATATAACACCAAGTGGATTCAGGTATTCTTTGGGAGGAAACTTTACCATTGCCGATAGCCGGATCGTCTACAAGGCCGATAGAGCGCTCACACCCGATTATCAAAAGCAGCAAGGCAAGCCCATTGGTTGGATCAGTGGGTATCAGACCAACGGTTATATCAATAATTTTGAACAGGCCGTTAACGCCCCAGCTATTAGTGGAGGCAATGCACCAGGAAATTATTTTTACTCTGATTTCAATGGGAACGGAGAAATTGAGACCAATGATAATGTCCCTATGGAAGAGACAAATCAGCCTTTCATTCTGTATGCATTTAATACCAATTTGTCATACAAGGGTATTGATCTCGGTGTGCGCTTCTTCGGTAAGGATGGTGTGGCGTATTCAACCAATAAATACTATCCAAACTTTGACCAACACCTTTTAGAGGCCAAAACCGTGCATTTAGATCGTTGGTCTCCTGAGAACCAAGATGCACAATTTCCGGCTTTTTCCAATGCAGGCGAACGATTTTACAGAAAACGTAGTGATGCCAACGTATTGAGTACGGCCTATTTAAAGCTTCAGAACGTAACGCTCGGCTACACTTTGGAATCTGCTTACCTGCAGCGTTTGTTGCGCATTCAGCGTATGAAGTTCAATCTATCCGGTCAAAACCTATATACCTGGTCCGATGTTCCTTTTGGGGATCCAGAAGGAGGTAACGGACTATCCGGAGGTTATGGGGCCTATCCCCTTGTAAAGAGATACATTTTCACTCTAAATATCGATTTCTAAAAAACAACAATGATGAAATATAACTATATACTACTCATACTCTCTATAGTCATATTGGTAGGCTGTGAGGATTATCTTGATAGACGCGACGAGAACTCAAGTTTTCTGACAGAGGAGGATATCTGGAGGGACAAAAACAAAATCAACGGTATGGCCTTTAGGCTTTACGATACCATGGAGTGGTTTTTCGAAACCCGATATGATTATAATGGCAGACAAAGTGCCGGAGGTGGGAAAAACTACGGAAACAGTTGTCAGTTTTCGGGAGAAGTACTCAATACCAGAAGTGTTGGGCCCAATGATAAAGTGATACGTGGCGATTGGGTGGGAGCGGTAAATGATCAATTTGCAAACCCTGATTTCCAAATGGCCTGGGAAGATATGTGGGAGGCCGTATACGTTTCAAATTCAATTCTATATGGTATTGATGATGTAACCTCCGACGTAATGACCAAGGAAGAGAAAAACCAAGTAAAAGGGGAAGCCTTTTTATTTAGGGCCTTGGGCTACCATGAGCTATCTAAACGTTGGGGCGCCATGCCTTATATTAAGGAGAAAATATTTCCAGAAACCGAGTTAAACCTACCAAGGCCTACATATAAGCAACAGATCACCGATATCGTCGCCGATTGTGATTCGGCAATTGCATATTTGCCCAAGGTCAGTTATTTGAACGACCCGGTTATGATGGGGAGAATGGGCAAGGCGGCTGCTATGGCACTTAAGTCAAGGGCGCTGACTACGGCGGCAAGTCCTAATTACACCGTAAACAATGAAAGTGATACCGAATTATGGGAAAAAGCGGCCCAAGCGGCGTGGGATTTGATCAAACTTTCGGAGACAAGCGATAAGGTGGGCCTTTACCAAGGGGATTACAACAATATTTTCCATACCGAACCCGGTACCATAGAAGGGGTTTGGCCCCGCTATTACGAACCTTCTCGACCCAGTTCCAATTTATACTTCCATACTTGGCTTTGGATCAATATCGGAGGATATGCCGGGCTAAGTCCTACTCAAGAGCTGGTAGACCTCTACGAAACCGCCGATGGATGGCCGATTACGGATTCCCGATCGGGGTATGATGACCAAAATCCATATGAAAATAGAGACCCAAGGTTTTACAAGAACATATTGTACCATGGCAGTACTTGGTCAAAATTTTCAGAGAATGAAACCATTGACATGCGAACAGATCCTTTAGGGGTTGACCGTACCACTCCTAACGGGGCCGATTTTGGAAACTCAAAAACAGGCTATTTGGTTCGAAAAATGTTGCCGGATAAGTGGAACAGTAAAAAATATAACGACAGCAAGTACATTAATGCGCCCTATATAAGAATGGCCGAGATATACCTTAACTACGCCGAGGCGGTCAACGAGGCCTATAAGAACCCGAATGCGGCCGTACCAGGTGCCAGTCTTACGGCAGTTGGGGCTTTAAACGCCGTTCGTAATAGAGTGGGTATGGCAGATGTTAGACCGGAATTCACTACCGATTATGCCGTCTTTCAAGAGCGGGTAAGAAATGAGTTTCAGGTAGAGCTGTGTTTTGAGTACCATATCTGGTTCGATTTGATCCGCTGGAGAATCGCTCATGAAAAACTGGACAATTACAATTTTCATGGCGTAAAAATTATCGATGACGCCAGTGCCCCCACGGGTGTACGATTCGAAAGATTTGAAATACCTATAGAGAGACGTTTTGAAGAGAAACATTACCGCTACCCACTTCGATTGGGTGATTTACAGATTTTTGAGCTCCCAGAAATGAAACAAAACCCAGGCTGGTAGTATGTTAATAATAAAAGATCTAACAATGAAAAAACTACGACCCATATATCTAGTAATCACTGCTCTGTTGTGGTTAAGCACCCATAAGGGTATGGCTCAAGATACAAGTGAACTATTTGAGGTTTCGGCAACACTATTGAACGAGGCCGGTGAGGTGTGCGATAAAGCGACAATAGTGGCTTCCAACTCAAAAAATAGAACATTTACCGACCTAAATGGCGTTTTTAGCATACGTGCGAACAAGGAAGATGTACTGGTTATTTCGGCTTTAGGGTATGAAAGGACTACAGTGAACGTAACGAACGGTGAACTCGAAAGTACTTCGATCATTCTTAAGGAATGGGGCACTATTGATGCAGACCGAAAAATTAGTGTGGCTTATGGAGATTTGCCCTTCGAACGGATCACGGGTTCCGTTGAACGCATTACGGGAGACGAGTTAAGCGATTATCCTACCACATTTGTACAAGAAGCTTTGGCGGGAAGGTTGTCAGGACTCACTTCCAATTATGGATCGGCTTCACCTGAAATAGAAAATTTCAGCAATAGCGTTCGCGGTGCCGGTGTTGGTGAGATGTATTTGGATGGAATACCGTCAAACCTGGTATTGACCCCGGGAGAGGTTGACAATATCGTATTGGCCAAGGATTATGGAAGCTCGTTCCTGTACGGAATTACCGCGGCGCCAGGGGCCATGATCGTAAAGACAAAGAAAGGTTTGAAGGGTGATCGCTCTATTAAGTTTAAAGTGCGTAGAGGGGTACGGACACCGACGTTTCTTCCTGAAATGATGAACTCCCAAGATTATACGAAAAACTATAACCAAGCTTTGGCGAACGACGGTATATCTCCCATATACGATCAAAATACAATAGATGCATATACCAACAAGAGAGATACCGTAAGAAATCCCAACCAAGATTACCACAAGAAATTTGTCAGCGATTTGGCGAGCTACCGACATATTACGGGAGAATTTTCGGGAGGAAACGAAATCACCCAGTATTTCTCACATTTGGGGTATTATACTACCGATGGGATTGAAAGCGAAGGCGATGGAAGAAAGTTGTCGAGACTACGCCTGAACAACAACCTTCAGATAAAGGTGAGCGACTTTGTTTCGGTGGATCTTGGAATAGGGGGGAGCTTCAACAAAAGAAAGGCGCCCCTTATGAGTGGCGACGATGCCTTCAATACAATGTATCAATATCCCGCCAACGCCTTGCCGTTTAAGATCAATGATTCTATTTATGCAAGAAACCCCGAGTATGGAACCAACTTGTTGGTCAATCTGGCACATGGGTCCATTATAGAAGATACCAGAAGGGATGCCAATGCAAGGCTGGGTTTGAACTTTGATTTGTCGACCGTGGCCAAGGGGTTGAATTTTAGTAGCCTGGTAGGGCTTTACAGCTATAACAATCTCTCAAAAAGGTTAGACCCAACGGTCGATATGGCCGAACCTTTTTTTACAAAAACACTCACAGGACAAGACACTTTGGTTTTAAGAAATTATACCAAGGGAGCTACCGATACAGGATGGGCCAAATTAGGAGATCGGGTCGACCGAAACCAATTCATAAAGGCGTCCTTCAATTACGATAGAAGTTTTGGAGACCACCATGACCTGACCGCCGATTTGATTTATACCAAGGAAAGCAAAAGCGGCAGCCAATTAGGGCAGGAAGAACACTATAGGAATATTGGTTTTAGGGCCAATTATTTAATGGCTAAAAAATATGTGTTCGAAGGAAATTGGATGAACTCGGCGGTACGACAACTTCAAAAAAAGCAACGCCGTACGATTACCTATGCCACGGGTGTAGCCTGGTTGGCCCACAAGGAAAACTTCTTGAAGAGTTCACAATGGTTGGATTTTCTTAAGCTAAGGGCGAATTACGGTATGCAAGGGCGTCCTGTTGGCCAGTTTTTTCTTGAAGATAATCAATACAGCGGATCAGGTGCCGGTACCTTCGGTATCGTTGGGGCCACCTCTTCATCTGGGGGATATCGTCGCGTATTTACGGGAGCCGATGACATTGTAATGCCGAAACAGGAATACCTTAACGTAGGTTTCGATTTTCAGATGTTCAAGCATAAGTTGAACGGACAGATCAATTATTATAACATACGTAACTACGACGAGTTGGTGGTTCCGAACAATCTATACGCCCTATTGGCGGCAAATGACGATTACCTGCCCTATATTAACTTTTCCGACAATGAGAGAAAAGGCTTCGATGGAAGTATAAGCTATCGAAAGAAACTTGGCGATTTTCGCTTCTCCATCGGTGCAAATGCCATGTACAACACCACATATGTAACCAAATCAAACTCGATTAATTATCCTGAAGAAGCAAGAAATCAAATGGGCAATCAAGGAGGTCGTATCATTGGTTTGGAGGCCGACGGAATTTTTCAGAATCAAGCGGAAATAGATGCCGCCATACCTTCAAAATTCGGAGAGGTAAAACCGGGGGATATCCGATATAAAGATTACAACGGAGACGGTACCATAGATGAGAAAGACTACCATGAAATAGGGCATTCCCCAAGATTATCCTATGGTTTAAACTATGGTATGAAATATAGAAACTGGGCCTTTAGCCTGCACGGCGATGGCGTGGCCGGTGGTAGCTTCAACGACGGGCTCTATTGGAGTAGGGGCACGGACGCCTATACTCAAGAATTGTCGAAAAGCTGGCCGGCTACCAATGATTTGCCAAGGTTGACCACACTGTCTAACAGTAACAACTACAGGAATTCTTCATTTTGGTTGAAAGACGCCTCGTATTTCAATGTCAGGAGTATTACGTTGGAGTATACGATTCCACAAAATATAATTCAAAAATCGTTTATCAAGGAAATTACGTTTTTCACTTCGGGCAAAAACCTCTTTGTCTTATCATCGGTTAAAGACCGCTATATGCCAAGTCCTAATAAAGGTTATTCACAATACCCGGTATTGAAATCGTATGAAGTGGGGTTAGAAGTATCCTTTTAAAATAAAACCATCAACAATGAAAAAAAATATACTATTTTGTTTTGGAGTAGCATTGCTGGGCATATCCTGCTCCAATGATTTTACTGAGGTGGTGCCATCTAACAATGTTTCCACTAAAGAAGTGTTTACCGACATTAGCCGGGCCCAAAGCTTTTTAAATCCGGCCTATGGTTCTGTTCGAAATTCGCCATGGATATCCTTAGATGCACAGACCCATAATGTCGTGAGTAAAAGCGGTCCTTCGCGTACTGCCGTTTCAGGGGCTACGGCTGAGTCTTCCCCGGTAAGCGGGGAATGGAATTCGGCCATTGGCAAGATTCTTCATATCAACGAATTTTTCGAAAAGGGCTTTAATGTTACCTATGATGCCTTCGATGAAGAGTTCGCTGAAGCTTTAAAGAAGCGGATTAGAGGAGAGGCTTTTGGTCTAAGGGCCTATTACAAGTGGATCCTGCTAAAGAATTTTGCAGGGCCGTCGGCCCAAGACCCCAATACCATGTTGGGAATACCGATTATTGATGAAGTCCTTACCATTGATAATGCCAATGATATACCCCGAAGTACATATATGCAGAGCTATGCCAACATTCAAAAAGATTTGGATAGCGCCCTTACCAACATTGACCTGCTACGTTATGCAGGTGATGGTGATGTAGACGGCGTTCGGCTTACCAGTAGAATTTCGGGAGAAATGATTTGGGCCTTACGTGCTAGAATGGCGCTTTTTGCGGCTAGTCCCGCTTTCGAGCAGATTTCATGGGAAGAAGCGGCAAATACGGCATATGATGCCATTGCGGCAATCGATGAAGGGGCCATAAAAGATTTACAGCCTTTTGGGAACTTTAATAATGTAGATAATCCCGACCATTTTTGGAGACGTAGTTTCAGCGAAAACGGCAGCCTTGAATCCCAAAATTTTCCACCTTCCTTATTCGGAAATGGCGATTGGAACCCTAGTCAAAATTTGGTCGAGGTATTTCCCGACAGCTTGGGGTACCCGATAACGGATCCGAATAGTATTTACGATCCTGTTGAGCCATATGCGAATAGAGACCCTCGTTTTGAACGTTTTGTTTTCCATAATGGGGAAAATGAATTTCGAAATGCCTTTATCGAAGTATTTGCCGGAGGCAAAGATGCGCAGGGAGGTATACGCAAACAAGCGACTCGTTCAGGGTACTATCTAAAAAAGTTTCTTAGTGACAATATCAATCTCGATGTAGAGGCCAATGCCAATAAGGAGGACTATAAAGTTTATCCTATTTTTGATCGTGGCGGACTATATCTCGATTTTGCCGAGGCCGCCATCGAAGCTTATGGTATTGCCGGAAAAGGGGGAGATATGGTATTTTCGGCCAAAGAGGTGCTATCGGTAATTAGAAAAAGAGCCGGTATATCTACCGATCAATACCTAGACCTTGCAATAAGCGACCTTGGTGCATATCGTAACCTGATACGTAATGAACGACGTATCGAATATGCCTTTGAAGGTGAGTATTATTACGATGTACGCCGTTGGAAAGTTTCCTTAGAAGAATTGAACCAGCCTGTGCTCGGTATAGAGGTCGGTAAAGAAGCTAGCGATAAATTTAACTATACCGCTACCGAAATAGAGTCTAGGAGTTTTGAAGAATATATGTATTACAACCCTATTCCTCGTAATGAAGTTTTAAAATCGAATACCCTTATTCAAAACTTCGGATGGCAATAGTTTTCCGAACGATTAAATTTAAACTGATATGAAATATAGCTATTCAATATTGACATTGGTCCTGGCATTGGTTTTCTCTTGTGAAGAGTATGAAGATTATGTTGTAGATACCGCGGGTTACACCGATGTTTATTTTCCTAAGCCCGAATTACAAAGGTCAATTGTGTCCGGAGAGGGGTTGTCCATCAAAGTGGGCGTTTACTTGGGCGGCGTAAGGGAAAACAAGGAGGATCATCAAGTAAAGTATGTAATCGATGAGACCTTGTTGGTCGATACCCCTTATACCCTTATGCCTGATGATTATTACAGCTTGGAGGGTGATGAGATTACGGTACCGAAGGGCTCGTTTCAAGGTTTGGTCGATGTGAAATTCGATTCCTTGAAATTGGCGCAGGATACTTTGCTTAGGGATTTTAATTATGCACTTCCTTTTAAGATCGTTTCAACCTCGGTTGATTCTATTCTAGAAGGTAAGGAACAGACGATCATTCCCTTGAAATTAATGAATACCTACGAAGGTAATTTTTATCAGGTGGGGTCTTTGAAGCAATTTTTTACCGCAACAAAAGTACTCGATACGGTATATGTATATGGCGATGATTTAGACGGGCCCAATACACCGATTCGAACCCTTTCCTCTATTATGATGGATACCGTAGACCTTGATGGTATCGGGCCACGAGGGGGAGATGGTTACCATATGCGCTTAAAGGTCGACCCCAAGGATAATTCGGTAGAAATCATTGCCGATACCGCATCGATATATCAAGTTTACCCTAACGGAAAGAGTACTTGGGACCCCGTTAAGCGAAAGTTCGTTTTAAGCTATAAGTACAGCGATGGCGAGAGGGATTATGAGGTCGAGGAAAAACTGACGTTTCGAAATCGCGTAAGGGATGGTATAAACGAATGGAGATGGGAAGGTTTTCCCGGTAACTAGAAAAGTAGACTATAAAAATCAAAAGATTAAAAATGATATTGAACCCGGAAAGCGAGCTTTCCGGGTTTTTTGTTTTGGCAAGATAAAGTCTTTTGGGGCGGGTCTCAGTTCGATTCCCCCTCATCTAGATTTCACAGGGCAACCTTTACATGGTTATTGCACTATTGATTCCTTCTTTTATTGCCTTCTTTTTCAGGAAAGGATACGTCGTACGATGTCCCGGGATGTTGCCGGTCATTTTTGACTGTCTTAAATACGACTTGCTTTAGATATTTAACCTTCTATGGGAAGGGGAGGCGGGCCTAAACGAAGGTCAGGATAATTACGTGTTGTTTATGGTTTAGGGCAAACCGGAAGAAGGGTTTGATTTACTCTCGGAAACGTATCGCTTCGCATATTCCGAAGGGGTCAGCATATGTTCTTGTTTAAAGCACTTGCTAAAATATTTAGGGTCGTTGAAGCCACTTTTAATGCAAATTTCGGCAATGAGCAAACCAGAATCTTGGCGTATGATCTGGGCGGCCCTTTTTAGTCGATATGAGCGTATAAATTCATTGGATGACTGTCCGGTCAGTTGTTTAAGTTTACGGTACAGGGCAGAGTGGCTCATGCCCATTTTCTTTTTGAACATTTCCGTGGTAAAATCCGGATTATCGAAGTTTTCATCTAAAATCGAATGGGCCTTCTTGATAAATAGGGAATCGATTGAATCTACGGAGGTGTCATCAGGAACCAGGTTTACCTTTACTTTGGATATCTCCGATACTCTTTTGACATTTTTGATGATGTTCTCAATTCTTGCTTTTACGATCTGAATATCGAAAGGTTTGGCAATGTAGTCATTGGCGCCTATTTCCAAGCCCCTCAATTTAAACTCATCCGATGTCCATGCACTAAGGAAGAGGAAGGGGATGTGACGTGTCTTCTCGTTCTTTTTTATAGCTTCACAGAATTGTAGGCCATCCATAATCGGCATTAATGTGTCGCTCATGATCAACTCTGGGGCGTGTTCTAGGGCCAATTTAAGTCCTTCCTCCCCATTAGGGGCTTCTATGACCTTGAACGTATCGGAAAGGGATGATACAATGTACGACCGTATATCGACATCATCTTCTACGATCAATATTTTTGGAGTGCTTTTGGAGTGGACCTTTACCGGAAGGGGACTAGGGGTTTTCTTGGCGTTCCGTACGGTTATCGGACGCAAGGGCAAAGTCGTCTTTACAATTTCTTCTTGTTTGATTTCCTTGGGTTGATAATACTTTCGCTCTATGGGTAACTGTATGGAAAACAGGGAGCCGACCTCAGGCTCGCTTTCCAAAGCAATGCTTCCATGATGAAGGGTGATAAGGCGTTTCACATAATCGAGACCGATACCTGCCCCGTTCGGGTTTAGCGACTTGGCTTCCTGCACCTGATAGAAACCTTCGAAAATCTTATGTTGTTTTTCTTTGGCAATCCCTATACCGGTGTCTTTTATTTCAATGACAATATGGCCTTTAGACTTCTTGTAATAGCCTAATCCTACCGAAACCAAACCGTTTTTAGGAGTAAACTTAAAGGCGTTGGACAATAGGTTGTATACGATTTTCTCTATTTTGTCTTCGTCGACCCATCCTTCTATTGTTTCCATTTCTTTTATGAACTCTAATCGTACTCCCTTTTGAATGGCAAATTCACGGAAAGCATTGGTGGCTTCTTCTAAAATCGCGGCTATATCTTGCTTAGACACTTGAAGGCTTAAAGTATCCCCTTCCAGTTTACTGATATCGAGAATTTGATCGACAAGGCGCAGTAATCGTGCCACACTCGTATCAATCAATTGAAATAGATGGTCTTGTTTGGGGTCTTTCTTGTACCGTACAAGTTGCTGTAAAGGGTCAGAAATAAGGGTGAGCGGAGTCCGTAGCTCATGCGATATATAGGTGAAAAAACGCAAGCGCATTTGATTGAAATCTTGTTTGTTTTTCATTTTCAACCGCTGCACTATCAAGGCGTTCTTTTGCTGAACACTGATAAACGTATACTTGTTGTAGAGATACAGCAAGAAAAGCACCAATAAGACCATTAGGGATCTAAACCACCAAGTAGCATGAAACGGTGGGGCTATCTCGATAGCTAAAGCCTTTACGTTTGCCGATGCCTCAAGCGTCTTTAACTTTAAGACATAATTGCCGTGGTTGAGATTGGTAAAACCAATGGTTCTGTTATTTCCGATAGGAACCCATTCATCCATATAGTTTTCCAATATATAGGCGTACTGGTTGCCTCCGGGGTTTTTGAAGTCTAGGGCGACAAAATCTATGGAGAAATCCTTTTGGTCGGGCTTCAAAAATAATTTGTCGGTTTTAGAGATACTTTTCTTGAGTAGGGACGACGCTTCCCCGGCGGTAACTTCCTTATTGTCTATTTTTAGGGAAGTCAGAATTATTTCGGGCTCCGTTCTTTTCCTTAAAAGACTTTCGGGGTTGAAAATCACCAATCCCTTTGATCCGCCAAAGGCGAGTCTATTATCGGGTAAAAAGGTCGATGCGCGCGGATAAAACTGATACAATGGAAATTTATGTGGCCGTCCTATATTTTCAAAGGTGGAGGTAGCCTTGTTGAACTTAGAAATTCCCTTAAAAGTACTGACCCAAATTGAGCCATCGTCAGTGTCGATAAGGCTAGAGACAAAATTGGTAGGTAGGCCCTCTTTTTCGGTAAATATGGTAAACTCGCTATTTCTTGGGTCGAGGTAACCCATACCGCCACCTAATGAAGAAAACCAGATATGACCCGATTTTTTATCTAGTAGAACTTGACTGATCGGAAAGGACGACAGCTGGGGTGATCGGTAGTTTTTAAAGCTCTTGGTCTTGGTATCAAAGATGCAAATGCCGCCGAAAGTGGCTAAAACTAAGGTGTTGTCGTTACCGATTCTTATATCCCTGATATCTTTTCTGCTGTAGCTTTTAAATTTTTGTTTTGATCTATCGAAGAGGTTTAAGCCTTCTTGTGTGCCTATCCATAGATTGTTTTCGGGGTCTTCAATGATACAATAAACCATGTCACTGCTTAGTCCACCAGGGTTCAAGGCGTCGTTGTTATAACGAATGAAACCGTTTTTTTCAGGTTTTAAACGATTAAGTCCCCCAGAATAGGTGCCTACCCAAATGTTACCGAGGTAATCTTCATAAATGCTCGTTACGGTATTAAAGCTCAATGATGAAGGGTTCTTTCTATCATAGAGGTACGATGTGTATTTATCTTTTTCGGGGTCGTACACGTTGAGGCCTCCCCAAGTACCCAACCACAATTTGTTCTTACGGTCTAGGTAAACACTTCGGATCCTACTGTCGGAAATGCTATTGCTATTGTAGGTGAGATGTTTGATCAACTCGAATTTGTCATTTTTTGCACTGTTAAAACATACGCCGCCGGCATAGGTGCCTACCCATAATACGCCTTCCCTGTCTTCGTATACCGAATAAATGGAATTGGTAACCAAGCCACTAGTGTGATCCGGAAGGTGTTGGTAATTGGTGAACGACCTATTTTCGGTATCCATTTTGCTTAACCCGCCTCCATTGGTCGCAATCCATAAATGACCATCGGGAGCGTAAAAAATGTCCCTGACTTCATTATGGGGAAGCAAGCTGTTTTTGGTATTGAAGTTCTCGAAACGGACTTTCTGTTTGTTGAAATAGGAAATACCTTGACGCTCCGTACCTATCCAAAGGCCTCCTTGGTAATCAAGGGATAAAGATTTTATATGGCTTCCGGACAAAGAATCCGGTTTTTTGGAGCCTCCAAAGTATTTGGTGAACTTTTCGGTCTTGACATCAAGAAAGTTCAAGCCATTTTCTGTTCCCACCCAAAGATTGTCATTGTCTTTGGCCAAAGAACTTACATCTGAATTCGATAAGGAAGTTTTGTTATTGGAATCGTGTTCGTACGTTTTGAGTATGCCCTTTTTAAGATGATAAAGCAATAGTCCTTCGGTAGTGCCTAGCCACATTAAGGAATCATTTTCAAATGCGAGGACATTCACGTGGGGACGACTATCGGAAATGCCTGTCAATTCATGCTCAATGATTGTTTCTGAATAAGGGTCGTAACGTTTGAGCCCGTTGTCGGTCGCCAACCAAATATTGCCCTCTGTATCTTCCAACATATCATAGACCTTACGGCCTTTTAAAGGGGAGGTGCTCTTTTTGAAGATATCCACATGGTAGCTATTGTACCTGCTAAGGCCGTCATCGGTTCCGAACCAGAGGTATCCCGTTCTATCTTTTAGAATGCTGTATATGGTATTTTGTGATAATCCGTCTTCCGTGGTGATAGAGATAAAATCTAGGGCGGATTCCTTTTCAAGGGTCTGGGCAAATACTATAGGGAATCTTGTCAAAAACAATAAAATCCATATAGCATAAAAATTTTTAGACATAGGGGAAGCTTCAAAATGTAAAAATGGTTGGTAGGGTCTTTATGATGATGTTATTGGAATCTTTAGTAAATGAACCGATCTATTTTCATGGGGTAAACTTGATTTATAGTGAGACTTAACAAAAGATAAGGTATAGATATTCTGGATGGAAGTAGTGAAACGATAGAAAGACCGTTTAAAATTACGAATTTTTTGATTTTATAGCCAATGAAATGTCTTTTTGTTTGTATTAATATGTAAAAATTGACGAAATAAAACCATTGAGGTATTTGGTTTAGGATAAACATAATTTTTGTGCTAAACGTAAGGGCTTCTTTTTTTATGGAATCGATTCAAGAAAGTCGGCTCACTCTGCCAATAGTCTTAAAAGTGTTGTTATCGGCCCATTTTTATTGACTTTGAACAAAATGTTTACCAATTATATCTCATAGTCCACCCCTTGTCTAGCGTTTTCCTCTTTATTTGAAGACTAACATGTCATGTCCCTATGGAAAAGGGAAATCGGTGTTCATGTTGAGAAAAACTGGTCTTAGGCCATTACGCTGTTAAAGAGCCCGGAAGTGTTTTTTTAACGGGCCGGGCCGAAAAAGAACGATAAATATATAGTTAAATGAGGATAGGTGCACTGATAATTGGGATTCTACTGTTTTCTTTTCCAAAGGAATTACATTCGCAAAGCAAGCAAAAGATATATCACAAAAACTGGGTCGATTTTAATAAGAACGGCAAAAAGGATGTTTATGAAGATCCCACACGGCCAGTAGACCTTCGTATTGAAGACTTGCTCTCACAAATGACCTTAGAGGAAAAAAGTTGCCAAATGGCCACCCTCTATGGCTTTGGTAGGGTATTGAAAGATGAATTGCCGACCCCCGATTGGAAGAATCAGATATGGAAAGACGGTATCGGCAATATAGACGAGCAACTCAATAATCTAGCTTACCACCCTTCGGCCGTGACCGATAAGGCTTGGCCTCCCTCGAATCATATCAAGGCCTTGAACACCATTCAGGAATTCTTTGTAGAAGACACCCGTTTGGGTATTCCGGTTGATTTCACCAATGAAGGCATACGGGGGCTGTGCCATGAAAAGGCCACTAGTTTTCCCTCGCAACTCGGGGTAGGGGCTACATGGAACAAAAATTTGGTCGGTAAAATAGGACATATTACCGGAAAAGAAGCCCGGCTATTGGGCTATACCAATGTGTATTCTCCCATACTCGATATTGCGCGCGACCCACGCTGGGGCAGGGTCGTGGAGTGCTACGGGGAAGACCCCTACCTGGTAGGCGAACTCGGTTATCAAATGGTAAAGGGAATACAGCAAGAGAAAGTGGTTTCCACTCCCAAACACTTTGCCATATACAGTGCACCAAAGGGAGGTCGTGACGGCGATGCCCGAACCGATGCCCATATTACCGAGCGCGAATTATTTTCTCTTTATTTACATCCCTTTAAGCGTGCTATCAAAGATGCCGGCGCCATGGGGGTGATGAGTTCTTATAACGATTACAATGGGGTGCCGGTGAGCTCCTCCAAATATTTTTTGAACGATATTCTACGTGAAGATTGGGGCTTTAAAGGCTATGTGGTATCCGATAGCCGTGCGGTCGAATTTATTGCCGATAAACACCATGTGGCCAAAGACCGCAAGGATGCGGTTCGACAGGCTGTTCTCGCAGGTTTGAATGTAAGAACCGATTTTACCATGCCCGAAGACTTTATTCTTCCGGTTCGGGAGTTGGTCAAGGAAGGAGGGCTTGACATGACCACCATTGACGACCGCGTACGCGATATTCTAAGGGTGAAATTCTGGCAAGGACTTTTTGATGCTCCTTATGGGAAGCAAATGAAAGAGGCGGATAAGACCGTCGGGAAGCCTGAGTACCAAGAAGTGGCATACCAAGCTTCCTTGGAAAGCATTGTCTTGCTCAAAAACGAAGAAAACATTCTCCCTCTCGACTTTTCAAAATATAAATCGGTGTTGGTTACGGGCCCCAATGCCAAGGCCATCAATCACTCGGTAAGTAGATACGGTCCATCTCATATTGATGTGGTTTCGGTTTTTGACGGAATAAAGGAAAAATTCCCTAAAGACGTAGAGATAAAGTACACCAAGGGCTGTGATTTTTTTGATGAAAATTGGCCCGATAGCGAATTGATGAACACCCCGCCAACGGAAGCGGAACAAAGTGAAATCGACAAGGCTGTGGCGATGGCAAAAACGGTAGGCTTGGCCATAGTGGTTTTGGGCGATGACGAAGAAACCGTAGGGGAATCGCGATCTAGAACCTCCTTAGACCTTCCGGGAAACCAACAAAAACTGGTCGAGGAAATCTACAAAACGGGTACACCGGTAATCGTGGTGCTGATCAACGGTCGGCCGATGACCATTAATTGGGTCGATAAATATGTGCCGGGCATTGTCGAGGGCTGGTTTCAAGGAAAATTTGGCGGATCTGCCATCGCCGATGTATTGGTGGGCAGTTACAATCCGGGCGGAAAGCTTCCGGTATCCTTCCCTAAAACGGTAGGGCAATTACCGATGAACTTTCCTTCGAAACCGGGCGCCCAAGCCGATCAGCCCGCTAAAGGACCCAACGGCTCGGGAAAAACACGGGTAGGAGGCTTTCTTTATCCTTTTGGTTACGGTCTGAGTTACACCACTTTTGAGTATACGAACCTGAAAATCCGATCGAATATCAAAAACGGTTTGGGGGATGTAGTGGTTTCCGTGGATATTACTAATTCAGGGAAGCGAAAGGGCGATGAAATCGTTCAGCTTTATTTTTCGGATGAAACCTCCAGTGTAACGGTCTATGAAAAACAGCTTCGGGGCTTCGAGCGAATTTCCTTGGAAGCAGGGGAGACCAAGACGGTAAATTTTACACTGTCACCAGAAGATCTGTCTCTTTATAATAGGCAAATGGAATTTGTGCTCGAACCAGGAAGTTTCACGATCATGATAGGAAGCTCTGCAGAAGATATTCATGTCAGTGGAAACTTGAAAATATAAACCAACCAATGAAAATAAAATCAGCCCTTATATTGCTTTTACCTATTGTCTTGAGCGCCGTTAGCGCTACGGCACAAGACTCTCCTTCTTTTGAATTGGCAAAACCAAGTGCCAAACAAATTGCGTTTGCCGATTGGGAGGTGGGGGCTTTTATCCATTTCGATTTAAACACTTTTACAGGTCAGGAACATGGTGACGGACAGGAATCACCATCACAATTCAACCCTACCGAATTAGATGCCGAGCAATGGGTGCTGACCGCAAAATCTTTAGGGGCAAAATATGCCTGTCTTACGGTCAGGCACGAAGGCGGATTCTGCTTGTGGCCCTCAAAAACTACCGATTATACGATTGCCAAGAGCCCGTATAAAGAAGGTAAAGGTGATATTGTAAGAGAGTTTGTCGAAGCTTGTCGTAAACATGACATGGTGCCCGCATTTTATCATACCGCCGCCTTTGATGCCAATGCAACCCTCAAAGATTACAAAGGAAAACTTGACCTTCCGTTAGACTGGATGACCACTTGGGGGAAGGCCATGTCTTCTGCCCATAAAAACGATCCAGGTCTTAAAGAGCGGCTGAAAAAAATCCAGGTAGAACAGATGAGGGAGCTCCTTACCGAATATGGCCCGATTGGTTTTATGTGGTCTGACCACTGGAATGCACAAGATCCAAATGGAGTTTGGAGGGCGGTAACGGATTTGGCGGAAGAATTGCAACCGGAAATGGTATTTATGGGAACCGATACTTGGGTCCCTGGAAATGAAACAGGACATGTGGTATATCCTATGTGGAATGCGGTGAATACGGTTGATGGGACAAATTATTCAAGGCCGGCACCAACCAAAAACGATATTACGGATAAGAAAAATGATTATGGACTTTTGGAAACAGATGTCCTTACGGGACATCCGTTGGGGAAATTTTGGCGCGTCCGTGAATGCACTACGAATTCAGGGTTTCATTATGGGGGGTGGTTTTGGCACCCCGACTCGGTGAAGGCGACCTTCCCAAAAAAACTATGGGAACACTTAGACCTGTATTATAGAACCGTAGGGCTTGGAGCCAATACCATCATCAATTTACCTCCTGACGACCGTGGGCTTATACCGGAAGATTTTGTAACTGCTGCCAAGGTTTTCGGTGATGAAATCAAGGAGCGATTTTCAAATCCAATAGCCCAAACCAATAAAATCCATAAGGGCGACACATTGGAGTTGTCATGGGCAAAGCCTAAAGTTATTAATACCATAGTCACTATGGAAAACATAGAAAACGGACAAAAAGTGGCAAAGTATGTATTAGAGGCTTTTGTAGACAAAAAGTGGCAAGAACTAAAACCCAGAAACAAGCTAATCGGATTTAAACCCTATAACAGTAGTCCAGGGTATCAGACCATTGGCCACAAGAAAATAGATCGAGTAGAGCCGGTAACTACAAATAGAATACGGTTTAGAAGCTTGGAATCTATTGTGCACCCTGTTGAAATCAGACAGATGTCGGTTTTTAATTGCCCGCCGGTAGTAAAGAATTTTGACTCGAAGTTTCCCTTTTTAAGTGGATTGGAATCTACATCTGAATCTGCTCATAATGGCGTAAAAAGAGATAAAAATTATATCGGTGAAAATATAGTCATTAATGGCAAAGCATTTCAAAAAGGGCTGATGGTTTGTCCGGTCGGTAAAACCAGTGAAGGACATATCGAATTTAATATATCGCAGTACCAAGATGTTAAAGGTATAACGGCCACTATAGGTATAGACGATATGGTAAACCATAATGGCTCGGTCGTTTTTATTGTAAGAACGTATCAAAACGGTTTATGGACTGACCTATACACCAGTGAAACACTAACAGGGAATGATGACGGAGTCGATATTGATATTGATTTCCCGCACCCTGCCAGTAAAGTTCGCCTTATTACAACCGACGGGGGAGATAATGCCAATTCTGACCATGCCGTTTGGGGCAATATTCAATTTAAACTAGAGGAATAAACTTATATTTTTATGAAATATTTTTCCTATTCATTACTGTTTCTACTATTCCTAAACTGTAGAAATCAAAAATCGTCGTCCTCAAGTATAGAAGAGTCTACACTTGCAAAACCAAGTGCCAAACAAATTGCGTTTGCCGATTGGGAGGTGGGGGCTTTTATCCATTTTGGATTGAATGTATTTAGCGGGCAGGAACATGGAGATGGAAAAGTATCGCCCTCTGAGTTCGATCCTAGCGAATTAGATGCTGAACAATGGGTGTTGGCAGCCAAGGCGTTGGGGGCAAAATACGCTTGTCTCACCGTTAGGCACGAAGGCGGATTCTGCTTGTGGCCCTCAAAAACTACCGATTATACGATTGCCAACAGCCCTTACAAGGGAGGTAAGGGTGATATCGCCCAAGAATTTGTCGATGCATGTCGTAAACATGACATGAAAATTGGTTTTTATCACACCTCAAGTCACGATGCCAATGCCGGCCTTAGCTGGTACGATGGGTATATCGGTTGGGCGGATAATCGCGATTCTTTAATGAATATTGCCTTTCAAAGACCGGGTCTCAAAGAAAAATACAAGCAGGTTCAAATGGGCCAAATGCGGGAACTGCTCACTAATTATGGCCCCATAGATTTTATGTGGTCGGATCATTGGGGAGCCCCGGGTAGTGAAGAGATCTGGAATCCGATTACCGATTTGGTAGCCGAACTTCAACCCAATATGGTATTTATGGGCCCTGAAACATGGGTTCCGGGAAATGAATCGGGCCTTGTGGTCTACCCAATGTGGAACGCGGTAAATACAGTTGACGGAACAAATTATACCAGGCCTTCTGCTAGTTCAAAGGATAAGAATGTCGAGAATGATTATGGCCTTTTAGAAACCGAGGTAAGAACAGGGCATCCCGAGGGCAAATTTTGGAGGGTAAGGGAATGTACTACACATTGGGCCTTTCATGAAGGAGGTTGGTTTTGGCATCCTGAGGTCACTTTGCCAAGGTCTTTGTCGGAACATGTAGACCTTTATTATAGAACCGTTGGCCTCGGAGCTAACACGATTATCAACCTTCCTCCGGACAATCGCGGCTTAATTCCCGATACTATCGTTTCCGCGGCCAAAAAATTTGGGAATGAAATTAAAAGGAGGTTTTCCAATCCCATTGCGGAATCGAAGCAAATAAAAACAGGGGAAACGGTTGAACTAAGCTGGAGCAAACCGCAAAAAATAAATACGGTGGTATTAATGGAAAATATAGCCAATGGGCAGCGCGTGGTCAAATATTCTTTGGAAGCCTTTGTAAACGATTCCTGGGTTCCCCTAAAACCGATGAACCATTTTCCCATAGCCAAACCGCCGTACAATCCCAATCCCGGGTACGAAACCATTGGACATAAAAAAATCGATAGGATCGAAACGGTTGAAACCAATAAAATCAGGTTCAAAAGTCTGGAATCTGTAGAAGGTGTACCAGAAATACGAAAAATGCAGGTCTTCTATAATGCTCCTTATTAATTAGAATGAAACAATACAGATCAATGGATTCCTTTACATCACGTTGTTTACCCTTTACCTTACTGGCTTTGGTCATGTTTAATATGGGTTTTGCCCAAGATAAAGCACGACCTTCCGACAAGAAGATAGAAAAGCTCATTTCTAAAATGAGCCTAGAGGAAAAAGTGCATCAATTGGCCACGCAATACCCCAATGCCAATATGCGATTGGGTATACCGAACCTGAGTGCCAACGAATGCCTGCACGGAATAAAAATGGATAGCGCAACGGTATTTCCACAAGCCATAGCCATGGCAAGTACTTGGGATACCGAACTGATCGAAAGAATGGGACATACGGTGGCCAAGGAGTCAAGGGCCTTCGGCATCCATCAATGTTACACCCCTATGCTGGCCGTGGTACGCGATGTACGTTGGGGGCGAACCGAAGAAAGCTATGGCGAAGACCCGTATTTGGTGGGTAAAATCGGTTCATCGTACATCAGGGGATTGCAGGGCATGGGAGCGGAACGCTTTGATGAAAACCATATAATGGCTACGGCCAAGCACTTTGTGGCCGATGGGGAACCTATGGCCGGCGACAATGGTGCGGCGCACGATATATCGGAATACACGCTTCAAAATGTGCATTTATATCCATTTCGGATGGCCATTGAGGAAGCCGAGGTAGGTGCGATAATGCCGGCCCATCACCTTTTGAACGGTATACCTTGCCATGCGAACAAACACGTAATGCAGACCGTACTTCGCGATGAATGGGGATGGGACGGGCTTGTGGTCTCTGACAATGGGGATATGCGCTCCTTAAAACGGGTTTTTAATTATGTTCCCGATTACGAACATGCGGCCAAAAAAGGTTTGGAGGCTGGAATTCATCAAGAACTGGCCCTTTTTCAAGGCTGGAGCGACCATCGTATGTTTGGCGATTACCTGATATCGGCAGTAAATAAAAAGATAGTGCCCGTCGCTCTTGTAGACGATGCGGTAAAACATGTATTACAGGCTAAATTCGATCTAGGTCTTTTTGATACCGATATCAAAAACGACGAGCGTTTCGATGTCCTTAAAAACCCCGATAACGGTGAGCCGGACAAGGTTAGCCAGCACGATGCCGAAATGTTTAAAAAGGCTCTCTATGTAGGGATTCCTAAAAAGGATTGGAAGAAAACCGTTTTTGACCAAAGTCATAATGACCTGGCCCTTGAAGTGGCACAGAAGTCCATTGTACTCTTAAAAAATGAAGGGGATCTTCTTCCGCTCAAAAAGGAAAAGTATAAAAAGATAAGTGTTGTAGGGCCCAATGGAAAGGCCATGCGCTTGGGAGGTTATTCTCCCGACAATCCTAAATACTATATCAACATAGTAGAGGGAATACAAAACTACCTCGGTAGTGATAGGGAGGTCGCCTTTGAAGAGGGCTGCGATTTTACCGACTCTACGGCAAATATTCCGAAAGCGGTGGCATTGGCCGAATCTTCCGACATCACCATCGTTGCTATCGGCGGATCGGAAGAAACTTGCCGAGAGAATGAAGATCGTGATGACCTAAGCCTTCCCGGGCCACAACAAAAATTGGTAGAGGCCATTCACGCCACGGGCAAACCTTATGTAGTGGTACTGCTCAATGGTAGGCCCCTTTCCATTGAATGGATTGCCGAGAATTCTCAGGCCATTGTAGAAGGATGGTATCTAGGGCAGGAAACAGGAAAAGCGATCGCCAATATATTGTTCGGAAAGGTAAATCCAAGTGGTAAACTACCAATAACCTTTCCTAGAAACGTAGGTCAGGTGCCCTTGTTTTACAATAAGCTCGAAACCGGACGCCCTAGACAGATATATAACTCCGATCCCGACCCCTTGTTTCCGTTCGGTTACGGGTTGAGCTATACTTCCTTTGAACTAGGTGAGCCCCAACTTTCAAATGAAGCCATAGCCGCAAATGAACTGACAACGGTAAATATTCCTATAACCAATACCGGTACCCGTTCGGGGGAAACGGTGGTCCAACTGTATGTGCACGATGTTCTTTCCGAAAGGGTGCGCCCCCAAAAGGAACTGCGCAATTTTAAAAGAGTGGCCCTAAAACCGGGTGAGACAAAACAAATAAGTATCAAAATCGGTGCTCAGCAATTGGAGTATTGGAACGATGGTAAGTGGACGATAGAACCGGGACAATTTGATATCATGGTCGGATTGGACTCCAAACACCTCAAAAAAGTAGCCTTAACTGTCAAAAATTAGTCACATATTATGAGATTTTTGAACCTTTCAAGCTTTACTAATTCTATCGCGCTGCTGTGCTTGTGCCTTTTCTTGGGATGCGCCGAGAAGCCAAAGGAAACAGGTGGTAAAGCGGAATTGAAGTTATGGTACGATAGGCCGGCCGAAATTTGGGAAGAAGCCTTGCCCGTGGGGAATGGAAGTCTGGGGGCCATGGTTTTTGGACGTCCCGTAATGGAACGGATTCAATTCAACGAAGATACCTTTTGGGCAGGAGGTCCGATTACCCCTAGTAAACCCGAGACCAAGAGCTATCTGCCAGAGGTCAGGAAACTGGTCTTCGACGGGAAATACAAAGAGGCCGATGCCCTTATCAATAAACATATTATCGGTCCTAAAATGATGCCTTACCTGCCTATGGGCGATGTTGTTATTGAAATGAAAGGCCTTGACGATATCACCGATTTCCGCAGGGAATTAGATCTTAGAACGGCAATAAGCAAGGTCGGTTTCAGCTCAAAAGGAATAGCCTACAAACGTGAGGTCTTTTCTGCCGTCGAAGAAAATGCCATAGTCATTAGACTAGAGGCCAGTAAAGAGAAAAGCCTTAATTTTTCCATTGCCCTAGATAACCAAATTGGGGCAACATCCCGGGTCTTGGATGCAAATAACCTAGAACTCTCGGGCACCGCTCCCGATAGGGCCAACAGAAAGAGTGAACTCCGCTTTGTTTCTAGATTGAATATTGGGGAAAACGACGGACATACTATCATAAACGATTCCACTATTACAGTTTCAGGCGCTTCTAAGGTGACCCTTCTTTTATTCGCGGCCACGAACTTTAAAAATTATAAAGATGTTTCGGGTAATCCTGATTTTAAATGCAAGACCTTATTGGATCTGGTGCATCTCAAAAGCTTCGAACAAATACGGGAACAGCATATAACCAATCATCAGCGCCTATTTGAACGCTTAGACTTCGACATGCCCACCAATTTGAATTCAGGTCTACCGACCAACGAACGATTACAGAAGTTTCAAGAGGAGACCGACCCTAGTTTGGTTGCCCTGTATTATCAATTTGGGCGCTATCTCTTAATGAGCAGTTCAAGGGGGAATAGTCAACCGGCGAACCTGCAGGGCATATGGAATCAAAATCCGACCCCCCCTTGGGATAGTAAATACACGACCAATATTAATTTGGAAATGAATTATTGGCCTGCAGAGGCGAGCAATTTGGCGGAATGTGCCATCCCCTTGTTTACCTCTATTCGACAACTGGCGGAGGCTGGGGCCGTAACGGCAAAAAACAATTATGGGGCCGATGGGTGGGTACTACACCACAATACGGATATCTGGAAGACCACGACGCCGCTAGATGGGGCGGCTTGGGGAATTTGGCCTACCGGTGGGGCCTGGCTTACGACCCATTTATGGGAACACTACCTGTTTTCCGAAGACGAGGCCTTTCTTAGATTACACTATCCCGTGATAAAGGGCGCAGCCGAATTCTTTGTGAATACATTGGTCGCCCACCCCGAATACGGTTACTTGGTGACCAATCCGAGCATATCTCCCGAAAATAGACATATGGAAGGGAATATTAGCGTTTGCGCGGGCCCAGCAATGGACACCCAGTTGATACGTGATCTTTTCGCCCAGTGTATCAAGGCTTCCGAGATATTGAACGTCGATTCCGATTTTAGAAAAGTACTTACGGAAACCCGAAGTAAATTGGCCCCCGACAAAATTGGCTCAGAGGGACAATTGCAGGAGTGGTTGGATGACTGGGACATGAAGGTCCCTGAGTTACAACATCGCCATGTAAGCCATTTATACGGACTCTATCCTGGGGCGCAATTCGCCCCGGAAAAAACACCGAAGGAATGGAATGCCGCAAGAAAATCGCTAGAAATCCGTGGAGATGGGGGTACCGGCTGGTCTCTTGGTTGGAAAGTTGCCCTTTGGGCACGGTTGAACGATGGAGACCATGCCTTTAAAATACTAAAGACTTTATTGAAGCCTACAGATTTTGTAGGGCATGGAGGCCCGGGAGGGACCTATCCGAACTTGTTCGATGCCTGCCCTCCTTTTCAAATAGACGGGAACTTTGGAGCCCTTGCCGGAATCAATGAAATGTTATTGCAGAGCCAAAACAACAGGGTGTTGCTGTTGCCGGCATTGCCTGCCGAATTGAAAGACGGGAGTATTCAAGGTATTCGGGCGCGTGGGGGATTTGAGCTTTCCATAGCATGGAAGGAAGGAAAATTAAAGGCTGTAAAAATACTTTCTAAAAAAGGGAATACCTGCAATTTGGTGTATGGCGATAAAAGCATGGCACTAGAAACCGAGGCAGGGAAATCCTATCTGTTGGACGGAGAACTGAATATCAAAACAAAAAAATAAATTATGATTAGAATGATACATACGAATCGAGGAAAACTATTTCTCTTAACGCTCTTGTTAAGTTTACAGGGCTTTGCACAGAAACCATACGAAGCCAATTGGAAATCCATAGACAGTCGCCCCGTTCCTGAATGGTACACCGACGCCAAATTCGGTATTTTCATACATTGGGGACCTTATTCGGTACCTGCCTTTTCTAAGGTAGGCGAATATTCGGAATGGTACTGGATGAATTTGGCCAATCCGCAAAGGGTTAAAAATGGGTATAAGGAAACCAATGAATTCCACAATCGGGTCTATGGGGAAAATTTTACCTATCCTGATTTTGTACCCTTGTTCACGGCCGATATGTACGATGCCGATCAATGGGCCCGTATTTTTGAGAAATCAGGGGCCAAATATGTGGTGCTGACTTCTAAACACCATGACGGTTACACCCTGTGGCCGAGTAAAGAGTCCGACAAATCATGGGGACGCCCGTGGAGTGCTACCAACTCCGGTCCCGGTCGCGACCTTTTGGGGGAACTGACGACCGCAGTACGTAAAACCGACGTGAAAATGGGGATCTATTACTCCCTCTACGAGTGGTTTAATCCCTTATACACCTCAGATGTAGACCTGTACGTCGACCAACATATGGTACCCCAGTTTAAAGATGTGGTCAACAAATATTCCCCATCATTGATTTTTACCGATGGTGAATGGGACTACCCCCATACGACATGGAAGGCGACCGAGCTATTGTCTTGGTTGTACAATGAATCACCAAGTAAAGAAGATGTAGTGATCAATGACCGATGGGGTAAAGAGACAAGACATCACCATGGGGGCTACTATACTACCGAATACGGTTCAGGAATGCCCAATGCAGATGTGCCTTGGGAAGAAAATCGAGGCATGGCCCATTCATTCGGGTTTAGTAAAACCGAAAATTTTGAAGATTACAATTCTACCCAAGAGCTTCTGTATATGTTGATCGATATAGTGAGTAGGGGAGGAAACTTTCTTTTGGACATAGGCCCAACGGCAGATGGACGAATACCCGTAATCATGCAGGAACGCCTTTTGGAAATGGGAGATTGGCTCAATGTGAACGGAGAGGCAATTTACGGCACTACGCTATGGAAGGAAACATGCCAATGGACCGACGGTCAAGTGCAAGATGCCAAAAGAGGACGGTACAAAGTAAAGTACGATGTCATGAAACTGACGGTCGATCCAGAACCTGGCTTTGCCTCGAAAGAAATTTTCTTCACCCAAAAGGGTCAAACACTTTACGGTATTTGTCCGGTATACCCTAAAGGAAACCTGACGGTTAAAAATGTCAAATTAAAGTCTGATGCCAAGGTGACCTTACTTGGTTATGAAGGCCCTTTAAAATGGGAACAAAACGGAAAGGATATTATAGTGAACGTTCCTTCATTAACGGCATCGGAAGTGCCTTGTGATTATGCGTGGACGTTTAAAATCGATGGCGTAAAAAAATAATGGTAGGATTCTCTAAAAATATAACCTCTAAATTACGCATAGTACTGCTTTTGTGCTTGCCCTTGTTCGCTTGTAAGGACATGGTGGCCCCAAAAGGGAAAGAGAATCCCGATGCGGTAACCCAACAACGGTTGCCCGAATCAAAATTAAGGGAATGGCAGGCGTTGAAGTACGGTATGTTCATACATTTTGGTATGAGTACGTTTTTAGGAGAAGAACTGCCCGATGGCCAAGCACCGCTGGATGCATACGCCCCGACCAATTTAGATGTATCGCAATGGGTCAGGGTGGCCAAAGAGGCGGGGATGACCTATGCCGTTTTGACGGCCAAACATGTTGCGGGCCATTGTTTATGGCCCTCCGATTATACCGATTACGACGTGTCGGGAAACAAAACGGCGGTTGATGTGGTAGGTGAATTTGTAAAGGAGTGTCGTAAGCAGGGAATACGGCCGGGACTCTATTATTGCGCATGGGACAATCATCATACTTTCGGAAGTCTTATGCCGGGCAAGTCGGAAAATTATAATGGGGCTATGGTCACACCTACGGAAATGGAACCGGCAAAGGGAGCACCGTATACCTCCCATCTATACCAGAATTTTATGACCGCGCAAATAGATGAGCTCCTTGAAAGATACAGTCCCTTGGTCGAATTCTGGATCGATATTCCCATAATTCTTGGCGATGGCTATCGACAGTTTATCTACGACCGTATCTCAAAAAAATATCCAGATATGCTTATCGTCATGAACCATGGAAAGAAAAAGGTAGGAAAGGATCTTGTCTTTTTAGATAAAAAGGCCTGGCCTACCGATGTTCTTACATTAGAGCGTTTCTCTCCCGAAAAACCGTATGATCCCGTATGGGAAATAAAAAACCAACAATACTACTTACCTGCCGAATCGAACATGCCTATAGGCAATGAGTGGTTTTGGGAAATTGATGACGAGGCCAAACCCATAGACGAGTTGACCTCCAAATTTCAGGATTGTTTGGATAATGATGTAAACTTTCTATTGAACGTACCGCCCGACCAAAGTGGTCAAATACCTCAGAAGTGGATTATACCATTGATGGAGCTAAAACAGAAAATGAACTTGCAAATTCAAAATTGAACAGAAAATGAACAGCTTATGCTTTAGCCAATATCGGTTGGCCCTTATTAGGCCAATGGCCTTCCTCCTTGTTAATTTGCTGATGTGTTCTTTGGGGCATGCACAAGAAAATAAGGAAGAAGGGCAACCCGCATTTTCATTTCCCGAGTACAGCTCCAAATACACCGACAATCAATTTTTAAAGGATGTAAGACCTGGGGCAAAATTCTATGTTGGCCCGAACGGCAAGGACAATAACCCCGGAACGAAGAATAAACCCTTTAAGAGCCTGGAGGCCGCAAGAAATGCGATAAGGAACTTAAAAACTACTAAGGGCTTGCCCAATGGTGGGGTTGAGGTAGTTGTATTAAAAGGGACCTATTTTATTGAAAACGAGTTTCAACTTTTAAAAGAAGATTCAGGAAGTCCTGATAGACCCGTGGTCTATAGCGGAGAGGCCCCAGATGAGGTGATTTTCTCTTCTGGAGCTGAACTCAACGTAAAAAAATTGCAGAAGGTAAAAAATGAAAAACTGCTGGCCAGGCTCCACCCGAAAGCACGTGGAAAGGTCTTGAGTATAGACCTCACGAAGCATCAGGCCGCCAAAGCGTTTAAGGGAGATGGTGAATATGGGCAATTGGCCATGAACGGCAGTATGTTGCAATTGGCACAGTGGCCGAATCGGGGATATAACCATATAGGGGAAATTTTAGAGGAAGGCCCCACTACACGTTGGCTTAAACCTAATGAGCAACCTATGCCCTACAGTAAGGAAAACCCGACCGGCGGGAAATTCAGGTTCAAGGAAAACCTCTCACCTTCTATTGCGGATGAATTTAAAAGAACGGGAGATATGAGGGTCCAAGGCTACTTTCATAATGATTGGTACTTTCAGAACGAAGCCGTGGGCAATATAGAAGAGGGCTCCGTTCAGTTGTTGCACCACACCCGATACGGAATTGTCGACAAGATCAAGTCCATTCCGAGAAGGGTACGGCTTTTTAATGTTTTGGCAGAATTGGACGAACCGGGAGAATGGTATTTCGACAAAAAGGAACAACGCTTGTACGTCTGGCCTATTGACGGATTTATGCCAAAAACATCAAGATTGACCGTGATTGGCGATCAAGGGAGAGGCCAGAAAGGCAAAAGCGGAAAATTGGCAATGATCAGCCTTAAGAACACCTCAAACGTAATTTTAAAGAACTTCGTTTTCGAAAACACGGCCGATTTGGCCGTGAGTATAGAAGGAGGGGAACACAACCTCTTGGCGGCAAGTACCGTCCGTAACGGCGCCGGAAAGGGAGTTAACATAAGTGGAGGGAAATATAACGGTATTACCGCCTGTAATTTCTATGATCTTTATGCGGCCTTCAGTATTTTCGGAGGCGATTTCCGATCCTTGGAACAGTGCTTCAATTTCGCAACCAATAACATCATAAGGGATTGCCGTTATCGCGGGTATGGGCTTATAGGCTTATCGGGTGTCGGTATATATTTTGCGCATAACCTTTTGTACAACATGAACGGGGCTATCTCCTACAAAACGGTGGATCTTTTAATGGAATACAACGAGTTTTATAACATAGGTTATGAAATGGGAGATTTTAACGTGGCCTATTGCGGGGCGCAATGGTATACCATGAACAATGTGCTTCGGTACAATTTTGTACACCACCTCATTGAACCCGGGGGACATCCCGTTATGGCCTTTAGAAATGACGATGGCGGTGCAGGTTTGAAAATCTACGGAAATGTATTTTATAGGTCGGGGCGCGGTGGTGCCGCTTTTCAAGGCCCATTAAATGATTATCAAAATAACATTACCATGGACTGTTCGGTAATGTGGTGGACGAATAAAAGCGCTATCTCTTCCGTCGAAATTCAAGACCGATGGAAGGACCTCTCTAAATTCGGGCGAGACCTTCCCAAGGGAGACAAAGGTGATTACCTCAATATTGTTGAAAGTGTTATCGGAAAAGAAGGCTGGTTGAAATCGCCATGGAAGGAAGCCTTCCCCGAAATGAAAGAAATGATAGAAACCAATCCTTGGGCACAGACGTTTTGTCAAGTGAAGGATAATTATACCTTTAAAGTCAGTCAAAAATTCCATATACACGGTGGTTCGGGTACCATAGAAGGTCTAGAGAGCAGTGAGGTCGGTCGTTTTACGGACCTTCCGGCAGAAGGCCATTTTGAACTGCCAACCGATATTGAACTAAGTGCCTTTCGCGACGTGTCTTCCCTCGATTTTAGCTTTAGGGAAGATTTTACCCCCAAGCCCAATTTTAAACCAATACCCTTTGAGGAAATAGGCTTGGTAAATGACCGGTTTAGACCGAGCACGCCTAATAAAATGAAGTATCGAAGTGAAATTTATAAGAGGTTCAAGAGCGAAAAAGGCGGGCGCTACAATGCAGAGATCGTCAATGCGAGATACCCCTTGCCCAGTTACCTGAAACCATAGGCTTCCTTCATTCCAAAAAAAAAAAAACAGTACAGATTCAAACCAAAATATCAAAACTATGTTTAAAACCCGCACCCTAATGCTAATGCTTTCAACGAGCTTTCTTTTGCTCAATTGTAAGGAGGAAGAAAAAGTCATTACAAAAAACGCTGAGGTTGATACGGAAGAAACGGCCAGGCCATTGGCCGAACTACAGCTCGATTTTTTAAACACTCGGTATCAGGCCTATTTTCACTACAATATGTGCACCTTCAAAAACCTGAATTCCGAAGAGCATTTTGGGAGATCTACGGGGACGGAACCAGCGAGTATGTGGGCGCCTACGGGCTTAGATGTGGCACAATGGGCCCAAGTGTGTAAAGATGCACGGATGGAAGGCGGATGGTTGACCACTAAACACCATGGGGGCTTCTGTCTTTGGGATAGTGAATATACCGATTACGATGTGGCTTCCTCTGGCGTCAAGACCGACGTGGTAGGCGAGTTTGTAAAAACGTTTAGGGATGCCGGTTTAAAAGTGGGACTGTATTATTCTATTTTAGACTATCATCATGGTGTGGAAAACGGGAGTACGACACGTGAGGAAATCGAGTTTCTCAAAAATCAGATTACCGAATTGTTGACCAATTATGGGCCAATAGATTACATCAACTTCGATGGTTGGTCGTCATGGCCTACAACTCCGAATTTTGACGATGTTCCCTATGGTGAAATCTACAGATTGGTAAAATCCTTACAGCCCAATTGCCTTATCGTTAACCATACATATGAATCCAATTTGGCCCATGCCGAAGTGCCGTTTGCCGATGCGGCGGGCCGTGCCTATCCATATCACCCAGACTATATGCGGCCAACGGCAGCTTCCGATCTGGTCCAAATCGATTGGTGGTGGGATGATAATAACAACATGCGTGTTACTAAAAGTGTAGAGTATATCTTAGGTCAATTAGACAGTTACAACTCCCATAATTCGGTTTACATTCTGAATATTTCCCCCAACCCTGCCGGGCGTATAGACGATGATGCCATCGTTCGATTAAAAGAGGCCGCAGCGGTATGGGAAAAACCGGAAGACCTTAAAAGCCCAGGGGCGAATTGGGGTTTTGCTTATGAGGTTTCCGAAAACCTGGCCTTTTTAAGGCCTTGCTCCCAATCGAGCACCCATACTTTTATTCGTGATAAAAGAGCCTATCCAAGGGCCGATATTGCGGTTGATGGGGTAACCGAAGGCAATGGCGAAATGGAGCAAACTTCATGGACGGAAGTTGAAGACCGTCCTTGGTGGAAGGTAGACCTTCAGGCCGAACATAAAATAAACGAAATAAAACTGTTTGACCGCACCGATAAGCATACGGACGAATTGAAAAACTTTACGGTAAGCATATGGGATGCCGACGAAAAAGAGGTTTGGAAATCCGATGAGGTGAATGCCGCATCAAAAACGCATACCATCGCCGTTCCCGATATCGTCGGAAGTTTTGTAAAAGTTCAATTAAATGGAAAAGGTAGTCTTGCTTTGGCAGAGGTTATCGTAAAAGGAAAATAATTATGAAAATAGTAAAGATAGGAGCACTTTTTTTAATTGCGACGCATATCCAAGCGCAAACAACTATAGATAAGAAGTCAAAACCCTTACCCGAGCTTCAGCTTGATTTTGTAAATACCCGTTACCAGGCTTATTTTCATTATAACATGGCCACTTTTAACAATGTCAATTCAGAAGAGAAACAAGGTCGGGCCTATGGTAAGGTCGCCCCAACAACTTGGGCGCCTACGGGACTCGATACGGACCAGTGGGCCCAAGTGGTAAAAGATGCTAGAATGACCGGAGGCTGGCTTACGACAAAACACCATGGTGGCTTCTGTCTTTGGGATAGCGCCTATACCGATTATGACGTGGCTTCTTCGGACGTCAAGACCGATGTTGTCAAAGCCTTTGTCGATTCGTTTCGCAAGGCGGGCCTGAAAGTAGGACTGTATTATTCGATATTGGATTATCATCATAAAGTAGAAAACGGTAGCACTTCGCGGGCGGAAATCGAATTCACTAAAAATCAGATCAGGGAACTTTTGACCAATTATGGGCCAATAGATTATATCAATTTCGATGGCTGGTCTTCATGGCCTACCAACCCTGATTTTGACGATATGCCCTATGGTGAAATTTATGCCTTGGTCAAATCCTTGCAGCCCAATTGCCTGATCGTAAACCATACTTATGAGTCCAATCTGGCCCATGCCGAGGTTCCCTTTGCCGATGCCGCGGGAAGGGCTTATCCGTACCATAAAGATTATATGAGACCGACTGCGGCCTCCGATTTTATTCAGCGAGGCTGGTGGTGGGACAACAACAATGGCTTTGGCGTATCTAAAAGTGTTGATTACCTGCTAAAACAACTGAATAGTTACAACTCTCATAATTCAGTCTATATTCTAAATATTTCGCCCAACCCTGAAGGGCGGATCGATGAAGATGTAATAACACGGTTAAAAGAAACTGCGGCGGTATGGCAGAAACCCGCCCCACTTGAAAAACCAGGATCCGATTGGGGTTTTTCTTATGAGGTTTCCGAAAACCTGGCCTTTTTGAAACCTTGCTCCCAATCTACGACCCATCCCTATATCAATGATAAACGCGCCTATCCAAGAGCCGATATTGCCGTTGATGGCGTAACCGAGGGGAACTGGGAAATGGAACAGACATCGGGCACCAAACAACGAATGAACCCGTGGTGGATGGTAGATCTTCAAGACACGGAAAAAATCAATGAAATCACCATATACAATGCTACCGGCCAGGAAAAAACAGAAATGACCGATGTAATCGTCTCTATTTTGGATAAGGACGAAAAAGTAGTTTGGTCCAAAGGGTTTAAAGAATTCCCCGATCCTTCAAAAACACTAAAGACCAAGGGCGTGTTTGGACGCTTTGTAAAGATAAGGATGCAAAAAGAAGGTAGCCTCAGAATTGCCGAGGTCATTGTAAAATAATCGATAGGGCAGGCGGCAAGCGCAGATGCCTTTTGTTTAAAAGAAAGGGATAGGGTTTCCTGTCCGTAACAAGATATAAATTAAAAAATAGCTCTAAACGGCCTTTTCAAATATGGGAGTTCAAACTGTACATATGGTTCGTTCGGAAAAATCAACCGGCCGACTGCTTGTAATTGCCTTGTTCCTGCTTACATTTTCTTTGCAATTTTCGGTTTATGCCCTTGAGGAAAAACGTGTCGACAAGGTATACTATGTGAGTAAAAAAGGAAATGACAACTGGTCGGGTAAACGGCCTAAGCCGAATTCAAACGGATCAGACGGACCTTTTTTGACTATAAAAAAAGCCTTAGAGGTTATGAAGGATGGTGGCATCTGTTATATTCGAAAGGGAACTTACCGCGAAACAGTATTTCCGAATTTTGTAGGCGAACCGTCAAGGAAATTGAGACTCGTCGGTTATAAAAATGAAAAGGTTATAATCAACGGGTGTTCAGTGATGGACAAGGGGTGGACCAAAATATCTGAGCATATTTTTAGTGTTCCCCTAGAAAAAACTTCGGAAGATTTAATCGTCTTCCATAATGAAAATTGGACACCCGAAGCGCGTTGGCCCAATTACTCGGGCGACCTCCTTAAACCAAATTTCGCCAAGGTAGACGGTGGTACCGCCCTATCGTTACAAAATACCGATTTACCCAAGAACATAGATTTAAAAGGTGCGACGCTCTATGGTTTCTTTGGAAAGGAATGGGCGTTGCAGACCTTTGTAGTTTCTGGGTATAAGCCTAATGAACAAAGGATCTCCTTTCCCGAGGCCAAAAGAAGGCAAAATTATTACGGAGGTACTTCTGGGTGGGACAAAAATTATGCGCCTAGAAAGGGGAATCGATTTTACATTTCCGGTCATTACGATTTGTTGGATACCGATGGGGAATGGTATTATGACCCCCAAAAGGGAAAGCTCTTTTTTTATTTAGAAGAGCATGAAGCCTCATCTGAATTAAGTCTCGAAATAAAGACGAGAAACAATGCAATTGATCTGTCGGGGAGCTCTTATGTCGAAATCGCCAATCTTGACATTTTTGGTGCGGGAATAACTTCTGATGCGCTTACGCAGCATTGCCTCATAGAAAACGTAAAAGGGTTCTATGTTGAACCGGGCATCAATTTATCGGGTAAGCATAACGAAATCAACAGTTGTGAATTTGCATATAGCCCGAAGGCCTTGGTTAACATTACGGGAAGTAATAATAAGGTCGTGAACAGCTATATCCACGATGGAAATTACACCGGCACATGGGACCAACTGTTGAACACCTCTGGTAGCGGCCATTTGATAAGTCACAATACGGTTGCCCGTGCAGGTGGCGGATGTATTGGGCCGGGAGGAAAAAATATGCGCTTCCAGTACAACAGTGTTAGTGATGCGGGCCTCATTCGGCATGATATCGGCGGTTTTTATGTGGCCAACAATGATGGGGCCGGTACGGTCATTCACCATAATAAAGTGCACAACGTCTATGGCATTGGTATTTATTTAGACAATAGTACCAGTAATTATACCATTCATCATAACGTGGTGTGGAACTGTGGTTGGGAATATATACTCACCGAGGCACCACCGGGCTTTTTGAGTATTGGGGCCTATGATGGCATACGCCTTAATACTCCGGGAAACTATAACCTTATATTCAATAATACGCTTTATAATAAATACGGACTAGGGTATTGGGGAAGGAACTTTAAAGAGGATATGTACGGTGATGTCGTAATCAACAATATTTTCACAGGTTCATACCATGTCTCGGAAAACGTAGTTACTACCCATAATCTTTTCAAGGATATTGAAGCGCGATTAGTGGATCCCCAATCTCAAAATTTTGAGCTTAGCGCGACATCTCCGGCTATTGACAAAGGGGTAATATTGAAATCCATAACAGATAGCTTTGAAGGACAAGCTCCTGATCTTGGCGCATTCGAATATGGTAAGGAAGCATGGCGTGCCGGGCATAATTTTGATGCTCCGCCAAAACCTGAATTCGAAGCCTTTAAGACCGATTTTATGAACTTGGTTACCAACGGCACCTTTGAGCAAGGTTTGAACGCTTGGCATAAAACAGGGGAGGCAGTGCAAATCATTCAAGAGGATTCATGGGGAATTGAAACGGCGAAAACTCGAATGCAATCGCATTCTGTTGCGATCCATAAAAAAAATAACGGCATTCAACAAACCATAGAAAACCTTGAATCCAATACGAATTATACCATGTCGGTCTGGGTCAAGGCTCCCGACTCTGGTGCTAAGGGTGAATTACGTATTGAAAGCAAGGATTCCAAAATGTCAGGTCAAACTTCACTTACCTCCGAATGGGAATTTTTAAGTATTGAATTTAAGACCGATGACAGACCAAAACCCTTTACCGTTTCATTGCTAAATACAGGCTCTCAGGCCACGGTTTATTTTGATGATGTGGGCTTGGTCAAGAATATAGGACAGACGATAAATAATTAAAATATAACACCATGAATGGAAGAATTTTTTACTTCACTTTACTAATTGCGGTTTGTTTCGGCTCATGTAAAAATACGGCTTCAAAAGAAACGGTATTGCACGAAGAAAAACACAGTCCGCGGCAACCCAACATCGTTTTCATCTTTGCCGATGATTTAGGTTTTGCCGATTTAGGTTTTACCGGAAGCGATACCCATCTGACACCCAATTTGGATAAGTTGGCCAAGGAAAGCGTCTATTTTGATCGGGCATATTCCTCGCATCCGACCTGTGCGCCGAGCCGCATGTCTATAATGACGGGAAAATACCCGGCACGACTGGGGGCCGTAAGCCATGGCAAACTTGGTGGGGTTGCCCATCCGGGGCCCAATGATAATGGTTTGCCCATGACGGAAACGACAATTGGCGAGGCCTTGAAGAAAGAGGGGTATACTACCGCGCATATTGGAAAATGGCATATCGGCAAAGGTGAGAATAATCCGGGTACGCGAGGATTCGATGTGGATATTGCATCTAATGAGTTTTGTTGCCCAGGGAGTTACATGTATCCTTTTGAGTCGAACAATGAAAAACAAAGGGTGGCCTCAAAAATCCCGGATTTGGAAGATAGGAAACCAGGCGATTTTTTAACCGATGCCCTTGCGGAAGAGGCTGTGAAATTTATTCATTCCACAGATGAGAAACCCTTCTTCCTGAACATGTCATTTTATGCCGTTCACACGCCCATAACCGCCATACCTGAAAAAGTGGAAAAGTATAAAAGGTTGATCGGTCCCGATGCCAGACAGAAGAACCCTACCTATGCCGGCTTGGTCGAACACTTAGATGACGCCGTAGGTGCTATTCTTAAAGCCTTGGAAGAAAAAGGAATAATCGATAACACCATTATCGTGTTTACCAGTGATAATGGTGGGGAAATATTGCACGGTATTACCGATAACTTTCCATTGCGGGACGGCAAAGGTTCTTCTTACGAAGGAGGTACCCGAGTGCCCCTTTTGGTCAAATGGCCGGGCGTTACACAGGCGAATACGGTAAGCCATGAACGGATCATAGGGTTTGATTATTATCCGACCTTTCTCTCTATGGCCGGGGCAAATCCTGATTTACATGATATAGATGGAAGGGACTTTAGCCCCTTGTTGAAAAATCCAAAGGAAAAACTCGAGGAAAGGGACCTTCACTGGCTCAAATACCTTTCGTTGATCCATTATAGAATTCCTATAGCCGATAATAAGAGGTGTTTTGAGACCATAGTCAGTGGCGATTGGAAGCTGCACGAGTATTTTCAAATGCCGGATGGTTATAAGCAACACTTTGAGTTGTACAATTTAAAGGACGACCCTTCGGAAAAAAACAACCTAGCTAATAAATTTCCTGAAAAGGTACAGGAGTTGAAGTTGAAAATGGAAAGCTGGAAAAAAGATATTGGCGCCCCCGTTTACGATATGGAAAAATTTTATGGGCATATAAAAATATAAACCCAAAAGAACCCTCTAAGACATGAATAAAAAAACAATAGTAATCTGTATAGGAGTCATGCTTTTGGCCACCTTTATGGGGCATTCGCAACTATTCGTTTCTCCCGAAGGCGGAGATAACAACAAAGGAAGCCGATCGGACCCTACCTCCTTTGAAGGGGCTATCGAGAAGGCTTCGGAAATCTTAAAACGGAAAGGAGTACCTAAAAAAGGACTTACCATTACGCTTGGCGGAGGGGTCTATCGATTTAAGAAAAAAATAGTTCTAGGTCCTGAATTTAAGGGGACAGAGGATAGGCCGATAATCATAAGGGCGGCAGCGGGGGAAAGTGTGTTGTTCGATGGAAGTATGCTCATTTCGCCCGAAAATTTCAGTGCGGTAAAAGCCCCCGATGAATTGGCCAGGCTATCCGCCCGAGCGTCGAACAAGATTATGGTGGCCACCATTACCGATACTACAATGTTGGGCAGGTTCAACAAAGACCTGATGCTCAACCTAAGCTATGACGATGTAGAATATTTACCTTCCGTTTTCCCGAATGAAGGCTATGCCAGTTTTGTGGAAGAGACGGTACGGGCAGAAGTGTCTCCTCCGGCCATTCCCGTAGGAAAACAAGATTATGGGGTTCGTGCAGGCTATGTGCCATATTTGGCGAAAGATAAGCCCAGGGGCTGGAAAGGTTCACTGCAAGACCCCCGTGGAGCCCAGGCCCAAATAGGGGATAAGGCAGACGAAATGGCCGGCAGTTGGCAACAATGGGAGAACGAACTTAAAAGAAACAATACCAGAAACCAGTTAACCGGTTTTATTGAAGCCAGTTGGCTGTTAAGCTCCCAACCCGTTTACGGCGCTGATGCCGCAACGAAATCCATTCATCTGACCCGTGCCTTGGGCTATGGGTGGGCTTGGAGAAAGAACGACAAACCTTTTCGTGTTTTTGGACTTCTATGTGAACTTGACCGGCCCGGTGAATGGCATTTTGATCCATTGACCAACCGCTTGTTCGTTTATCCGCCAAGCAATATAAACGGGAATACACAGATTGGATTATCGGTAGCGAATGGCTTTTTGGTCCTAAATGGAACCCGTCATGTTAAGGTAATAGGTCTGTCCGTTAAAAATGTAGGCAGCGGCAGCGTATATACGATCAAAGGCGACCATAACCTTGTGGCCGGTGCCCAGATTACCAATTCTACGGCGGCGGGAGTTGAAATTCTAGGAACCGACAATGTCGTTAAGAGTTGCGATTTGGTTGACTTAGATGTGCATGTACGACTAGAGGGAGGACTACGTTCCCCTGACCAAATTACCCCAGGGAATAACTTGGTGGAAAACTGCCAAATCTATCAAGATAGTTTTAAACACGAAAAGGTCAATATTGTAATGAATGGGGTAGGGAACATATTTCGTCATAATATGATCCATAATTCCTTGGGACAAGCCATGGTGGTTAACGGTAATGACCATTTGGTCGAGTATAACGAACTCTTTAATATCGGTTATGAGGAAGGCGATGGAGGAGCCATATATTCCGGAGCTGATTTGGGCGGTTTCGGAAATACATACCGCTACAACTTCTTTCATCATTTGATGCACGTACCCGGAAAGGTAGAACGTGCCGGATTGCATTTAGACGATGGACAATCGGGGGCGACCGTAATCGGAAACGTATTCTATAAATCGGCATCCAAAGGCGCATTTATGTTCGGAGGGGCCGGTCATACCGTAAAGGAAAACGTATTTCTAGAAGGCGATAGGGGAGCCTACTTCGTACAGAGCCTAGGGAATAAAATGTTCGATATTCAAAAGGAAATTGCAGCAGACCCCAATCATCATCGCAAGGGAACTAAGGAAGATTATATCGGCCGCGTAGAAGTGTACACAGGAAAAAGAGGATGGACCAAATCGCCATGGAAGGATAAATACCCATTGATGCGTACCATTTTGAGCGATACTTTGGAGTTTGGCCGCTTATGGCCGATCCATATAAAAGTAGAGGATAATTTTAACTATGCGAACAAGCGGGGCATCGATAAAATTATCGATTATCGCGTCGCTCCCGAAGCTATTGCCAAGTCTAGCGTGAAGAACAATAAAGAGGTTACACCCGATGACTTCGTCCATTACGATGCAATGAATTTTGCCTTCAAAGATGAGAAAAAACATGCGGCCATTCCTTTTGCACAAATCGGATTGTATGTCGATAGTTACAGGAAAAACACACCGGACAAAACCAAATACAGAACGGCCATAAAAGAACATTTTAAAGGTATAGTTAGCGGTCATCCGGGTACCTTGCTTCGAATCGATACGGCAAAATTGGTAAGGGAGGAAAAATAGGGGCGGCCTAGAAAATACTTTAAGCCCGTTTTGTACACCTTGTTTTTAGGAAGGCCTTATCGGTAGGCCGGTACTAGGCAAGCTGTCTTTTCAGGTAGCCTTGTTGGGTTTGAATGCCCCACGTTTTTCTTGATCTGAAATTTTAAGTTTCAATAGGGGAGTTGACTGCTTGGTAGGATACTACTTAAAATTAAAAGGTTTATATCATGAAAATTCAAAGTATTGCCCTATTGATGTTTTTGAGCATAGTTCTTGCTTCCTTCCAAGTCCGTGCTCAAAGTGAAGAACACGGTAATGAGCTGTCGGTGACCTTGCACGGGGCCAAGGCTACTTTTAAAAATAAGATACTGCAGGTAACAACCGGAAAAGTGGAGCGTACTTGGGAGTGGAGCGGTTCTGGCTTCAAGACGGTGAGTTTTAAAAATACGCGTTCGGGAAAGGAATGGTGCACGGAAAAATCGCCTTATGATAGCGATTGGGATTTGCCGACCAAAATCGATAATGCTTCCCCGGCCCGTTTGATAGCTGTGGAAGGTGTCAGTACCGATGATGAAAAGTTCACGACCGAACATATCTTGGTAAGGGCCTTGGTGAGATACGACTCCGGCATTGAACTGAACTATTTGGTTCGCGTTTACCCTAATGCTCCGGGAATATGGACGGCCCTCGAGGTCAGGGCCATTGACGGGTTTTCGCCAGAGGGCATTCCTGAAGATTTGGCCATGTATAAGTCCTATGGATCGAACCAGCCCATAAAAATTGCGAGAAACGAGTTTATTCCGGTCGATTTTTCGCAACCCAACCAACGACGGTATTGGGGAATTTACAACAATCCCGGAAACCGCTTGAATACCGATGACATGGTCAAGGAGCGTATTGTAAAGGGATACCCTATTTTTCAGGATGAGCAGAATACCTGGGCAAACGGCCTTGTGGTACAGGCCGGAGACGAAGGCTTGATTTTGGTCAAGGAATCGAATAAGACGGTAAACAAATACGGGCACCAGACCGGTAGCTTTTATTGCACGCCCACAGGTGTCGAAGTAACGGGATGGGGATTGAAGCCTAAGGAAATTACATCGGAGTTCAAACGTACTTGGGCTACGTGGAGTATTTTGTACTCAGGAGGTAGTGATGCCTCTGAATTGGCCTTCAAACGTTTTGATCGTATACGTTATCCTGTACAGTTAGATCGAGATATGCATATTTTGATCGATACCTGGGGTAGTGATTGGCAAAATGGCGAATATGATAAAATCTATGGTCGGGAGAATTCTGAATTTTCGGTTATCGAAAAGGAAATAAAATCGGCCGCCGATCTGGGTATAGATATCGTTCGTATCGATGACGGTTGGCAAGAAGGGGCCACTAAGAGCAAAAATTCATGGCATCCCAATACCAACGTGGGCTATGATGCCCACTGGAAGAAAACCAAAAAACTGTCGAAGAAATACAATGTGGGTATCGGCCTCTGGGCGGCCATCCGCTATATCACTCCAGAAGAGTTGATAAAGAACCAAGAACAACTGAATGTGGCTACCTGGAAGTTTGACTTCGATAAACTCGAAGATCACGATGCCTTTGCCGATCGCATTAAGGGGATTCGTGAATTCATCAAAAAAACCGATTATAGCACACAAACATCGTGGTGCCCCGAATACGATGATCAGCGATACGGTTGGTACAGTCCGGCACGTGAGGTCGGCCCGATGTACTTTCAGAACATACAGAACAACTTGCCATCGCATTTGGCCTATGTGCCCTATATCACGCTAAGACATCATTGGATGATGGCAAAGTATTACAATATGAACGATTTACAGGCCCATTGGCAGAATACCTCGAGAACCAATCCCAAATATTCCGATGCACATTTGCACAGCCAATCCTATGCGGCCATGTCGGCCTTCATGGCGGCACCTTCCTGTTTTATGCTGACACAGCTGCTAAAGCCCGAAGAACGCGACGAACTTCGTGATGTAATCGGAGTTTATAAGGAACACCGTAAGGGGATTTGGGAAAACTATGTGTTTCCTATCGGGGAAGAACCCAACAATGCCGCGTGGACAGGCTTTCAAATTGCCGATCCCGAGAAAAAGGAGGGATATCTCATGATATTCAGGGAAATCGGTAACAAGGATTCCCAAGGAAAAATAGCCCTTAAATTCCTAAACGGAAAAAAGGTAAGCCTAATGGATCTTGAAAAGCCCAAGGCTAACGCGTCTGAAGAAATGAAGGTCGAGAACGGAAATCTTATCCTTACCATTCCTGAACCTGCAGGTTACCGGTTTATTAAGTATGAAACCAATTAAAGGAGGCAGGTGTTCGTAAAGGACAAGATTATAACATAAGTAGATTTCGATAATAGGGGGCAATATTCCTTCTCTAAAAAAACGTTTTACAGACTATGGGAAAATCAGATGCAGTACTAAGGGGAATTTACAAATGCGCATTGATGACTTTTATAATGCTATTGTTTTCATGTGTAGATAAGAATCCCCAAGCATTGATGCTACATACTTCCGGACTGACATTGGGGTTTAATGCAGAAGGGGAAATAAGCAAGGCGATATTTGAAAAAGGGCAGGTTGAAAAAGCGCTTGCAGGGCATTCCTTGCTTAAAGGATGCGTAGTGACCGATGTTCGATTGGAAAAGAAATCGGATGACGAGATCGTATTCTTGAAAACGGTGGAGAACAGTACCACAAAACAGACATTTCAGCTTACGGAAACTTTTAAGGCAACAGAAAATAGCATTCGTTGGGAAATACAGATCAAAGATGATGGTGAAAATTGGTCTACACCCATTCAAACCATTTTGAACTATCCAGCTTCCGAAAATGTAAAATTTTGGGCCCCATGGGCCGACCCAAGGGGCGATTTGAGTGGCGGAGGAACGGATAATAAGGAGATTGCCAATGCCATTATCGGTGAAGGAGACCTAGATGATTTAATGAGTTGGGCCGACCCATTGGAGCCTATAGATGTGGCTGATGGACTTTGGCATTATGGCGCCCCTCGCTATGAATATGAAAATCCAGGTTTGTTGTATTGTCCGTTTCAAGGAGATGTAATAACCATTCCCATGGTAAGCTTTTGGGAGGAAAAAGATGATATAGGACTAAGCTTGGTGCTTTCGCCAGAAGATACTTTACTGGATATTAACGTGCAGACCACTAAGGCTGGAGAAGTCACTTTTTCAAGGTACAACCATAGGATAGGACAAGGAAAGGAACTCACCTTTGCCATGGATATTGTACCGCATCAAGCCGATTGGCGTAGTAGTCTTGGTTGGGTGGTAAACCGTTATGAAAATTATTTTCAGCCCGTCAATCCCTTGGCGGATCAAATAGCAGGTACGGGCGCATACTCCAATAGCGATGTCTCATTTGACGTAGAAAAGATGAAGAAAATGGCTTTCCGGGTAAATTGGAGGGCTTCCTTTGATTTTCCGTATATGGGCATGTTCGCCCCTCCGGTCGACGAAACGGCCGAATGGTCAAGCTTCGTCCGTTTTCGCAATAGGGGTAAAGTGGCCCGAAAAACCACTTCAATGCCTATTATGCAGAACTACGCCAAAAAGATGAAGGATGCCGGTTTTTATGTGCTGAGCTATTTCAATGTAACGGAGTTCGGTACGCAAATCGAATATCCACGGCCAAAATCCACTCGGACAAAAGATACCCCGCTTTGGCGAGATGCAAATGACTACCTCTACGAAAACTTGGCCGATGCTATACTTTTTGCCCCTAAACAACAGAAGGCCGTTTTAGATAAAGGCATATATAGCGTAAAGCCCGGAGATCCTTTTTTTACTTGGGAAAAGGCAATAGCCCTAGATCCCGGTGTTGAGAGCTATCAAAATTTTCTGGTCGGACAGGCCGAGCGTACGGTCGAGGGAATACCCGATTCCTTCGGAATTTGCATTGACCGAATGGATTGGACCCGCTTTTATAACCATAGCACCGATGATGGCGTAAGTTGGATGGGAGAACAACCCGTAGGGTCTTTGTTTATGTCGTGGATGGGCATTATGGAAAAGCTCCATCCCATATTTCACGACGCCGATAAGGTTATCTATGTGAACAACCATGTAAAACGTATTGAACAGCTGAAATATGTAGATGGTATTTTTGACGAGTTCACCTATTCCGGTTCCGCCTTGAATGCCATTGCCTTTTTGGGCAACCAAAAACCAACCTTGGGTTGGATGAGTACCGACAAGCAATTGCTTCCCGATCCCGATCAGGTAATTCAAAAATTCATTTACATGGGCGTTTTTCCCATGGCGCCGTTTCCGGGGAATGACCATTCCATGCGACCTTCGGATCTGGCCGATAAGGTGTATTTAGATTATGGCCCCTTGTTCGATCAAATGCGGGGAAAGAAATGGGTGTTCGAGCCACATGTGATCGCTATTACCAAGGGAGAAGCAAAGGTAAATCTGTTCAAGACCAATGGTGGGTATAGCATTCCGGTGATGTATGCGGGCGACGGGGAAGCTGTTGAGGTGACCGTGCGAAAAGAAGACTTGGTGAAAGAAGGATTAAAGGTGGTAGCCTATTATCCTGGAGATGAACAGCCAACAGTGCTAGAGACAAGTGTAGAAGCGGGGGAACTGAAAATCAAAACTCCCATCAAACGGGGCTGTGCTATGATCAAGATTGAAATATAAAAAAGGGAAATCTAAAATATGGTGAAATTTATACGTAATTCCGTTTTAACGCTCAAGGGTATAGGGGTAATCTGTAGCTTATTCATGGTTCAGCTTTCCATTGCCCAAGATAAAAAGAAACCCAATATCATTTTTATTATGACCGATGACCATGCTGCCGGGGCAACGGGAATATACGGAGGTCGTTTGGCCGATCTGGGGGCTACGCCAAACCTAGATGCTTTGGCAAAGGAGGGTATGGTTTTTGAAAATTGCTTTGTGACCAATAGTATCTGTACGCCAAGTCGAGCCTCGATCATTACGGGGCAGTATAGTCAGACCAACGGTGTTCTCGATCTGTGGAACGAATTGGATGCCAATAAACAATACCTCCCCCAAGAAATCAAAAAACTGGGCTATGAAACGGCCATGATCGGAAAATGGCACTTGCACCAAGAACCAAAGGCCTTTGATTATTACAAGGTCTTTCCCCTGCAGGGTACATATTTTGATCCTGAGTTTAGGGCTAAAGATAAAGGAAAGTGGCCCGATAATACGGTGCAATACAAAGGACATAGTTCTGATGTGGTCACGGACCAAGCTTTGAATTGGGTGCATAATCGTAAGAATCCCGAAAAACCGTTTTTCCTAATGTATCACTTTAAGGCACCGCATGATATGTTTGAGTTTAACCCCAAGTATGCTTCGTATCTTGAAGACATAAAAATACCTGAGCCCCAAAGCCTCTACGATCAACCTCATTGGGGCTCTGAGGCCACACGTGGTAAAAATGATAGTTTACTGCACGTGATCGGTTCTTCAATTTCGAGTCGCCACCCGAACCGAAATTATGTGGATATATATAAGACAGGGAATTTGCCTACGGAAAAAGAGCGAACAAGTGCCGCCTACCAAGAATATTTAAAACGCTACCTGCGCTGTGTCAAAGGGGTAGATGATAATTTAGGCCGTTTTTTTGAGGATTTAAAAAAAGAAGGACTTTGGGAAAATACCATTATCGTTTATACCTCGGATCAAGGCATGATGCTGGGCGAACACGACTTTGAGGATAAGCGTTGGATGTATGAAGAATCGATACATATGCCGTTTATCGTGAGATATCCAGAAAAGATAAAGGCAGGTTCACGAACGAGTTATCTGATCAACAACACCGATTTTGCACCTACCCTGATTGAACTGGCCGGGGGAAGGGCTCCCGTTTATATGCAAGGGAAAAGCCTAAAACCCATTATGGAAGGAGAGCGACCCGATGACTGGCGTAAGGCAACCTATTACCGCTATTGGATGCAGATGATCCACCACGACATACCCGCACATTTTGGATTACGGAGTGAAAATTACAAATTGATCTTTTTCTATGGACGATACCATAACCTAGAAAAAGAAGGAAGTCTTTCTATGTATTGGAACGATGAGGAGCATTCCAATAAGGTGGAACCTACTCCCGCTGCCTGGGAATTCTACGATTTGAAAAACGATCCCGGAGAACTGGTCAACGCGTACGGAAATCCGAAATATCAAGACATCATTAAACAAATGAAAGCTGAGCTGAAAAGCACGAGGAAAGAACTGAATGAAGAAGATGATAAATATCCCCATTTACAGGAAATCATAGTCCGCCATTGGAACGACGAATAGGTCAAACGACCATATTCGCATGGCCGGAACTTTAGAATAAGGCCCTATATCCGCGACCTCGTTGAACGACGTTTGGGTTTTGGCCGGACCGAATACAAGTTTCAGACAACTACTCTTAGGTAAGATCACGGCTACTTTTTGATAGGCTGTGGTTACCTCGTTTTTGTAATTACATATTTTTTGAGGGATAATCTTGATATTTTAACATATTATGAGCTTTATTTTTAATAAAAGGTTATTTTTTATTTGCACAAATAATATATTATTATAATATTTGAGGGAATAAAAATAAAAGCAATGCCAGCAACCCGATCCCTTCCGACAGAACAATTAGAGGCTGTACCTACAGATGCTCCGGATCGCTTATTGGTAGGGAAGGTAAAGTTGGGGTGTGCCCTGTCTTATGCCAAGCTCTTTGAGCTTTACGGCGACAAACTTTATTATTTCGCCTTGGGGTATATAAAATCGCCAATCGAGGCAGAGGGTGTGGTACAAGACGTTTTTGTAAAGGTTTGGGAGAAGCGCGAATCGTTAAAATTGGAATGCTCCTTTAAGTCTTACATTTTTACAATTGCCTTTAATTTGGTAAAAAAGGTCTTCAATAAGAGGAAGCGTTTGCGTAAGTATATTGATTCAAAGGAAATTATACATGGGTTTGATTTTTCTACGGAGCATCAAATCGAATATAATTTTATGATGGAATGGTTGAATAACCTAGTGGGCGAAATGCCGGAACGGAGAAGGGAAACCTTTATCCAGAGTCGGTTCAATGGTCTTCCCGTAAAAGAAATCGCCAAGGAGATGAACGTTAGTCCCAAAACCGTAGAGAACCAAATAACGGCGGCCTTAAAATTTATCAAGGCGCATTGGGATATCGATGTGGTGTCTAAACGGTACAAGGCCAAGCCGAAGGTCAAGTTGGCCCAAATCGAAGCGGCAGAATTAAGTTGCTAGTGTATACAGAGACATTGAAGGGCATGGTAGATTATATTATTATATTTTTTAACGTAAATTCCGGTATTTTGATAAAAACACATTTTAATTCAGGAATTTGAAGAATAAAATACCACTATACCATAAGGTTTACGACTACCTTTTAAAGAAGATAGAGAAGGAATTCAATCCAGGGGATCTACTGCCCACCCAATCTGAAATCGCCAAAGAAACGGAGACTAGTTTGATTACGGTCAAAAGGGCCATTAAGGAATTGGAAGCTATGGGCTATGTAGAATCTAAGGCAGGAAAGGGCACAACGGTCAAGAAGCCCCAAATTGTCGATAGCCATGTGGGCGTATCAAGTTGGACGGACTCTATAATCGGTCAGGGGAAAGTACCGAGTACGGCTTGGACGAAAATAGAAAAAAGGGCGCCGAGCCATAAAGTTTCGGCGGCTCTGGGTCTAAAGGCCCGTCAGAAAACCATTTATGTAGAACGGCTCCGATTGATCGATAGTAGGCCTATTTGTTTAATGTACAATGAAATGCCCATGCACTTGGTGCCGGGGTTTAACGAAGAAATAAAACTAGAGGAATCGATCTATACCTATTTGGAAGAGAATTACGGACTTATCGGTGTTTCGGCCGATGAGGAAGTATATGCAAGGGAGGCTACCGCTTATGAGATCAATATCTTAAAACTAAAATCGCCCATCGTTTTGGTTATCGAAAGAACATCGTATCTGCAAGACGATACGCCTTATGAGGCGTCTTGCATCATTGCTGCCGCCGATTCTTACGTTTACCGTTCCAGACAGATCAATAAAACGGTAGACACCGAAATATTACGAAACTTATTAACCGAATAAACATACTATGAGCCTAACATTTCCAGATCAACTAGATATAGTGAAGGAAGGTCTAAAAAAACAAGAAAAACTATTAAAACAAGTAGCCGGATTTTACGCCGACGCTATAGAAAGTGGAGGTTTGGTGCATTTATATGCTAACGGGCACTCCCGTCAATCGGTAGAGGAGACGGTCATACGTATGGGGGCACTTACCGGCTTTAAGCCCATATTGTCCGATGCCATCACCACTTTTAATGACGTTACCGGGGCCAACGGTATACGGGTAGACCAGTTTTACGAAAAAGTAGAGGGCATAGGAAAGATACTTTTAAAGGAAATCCACTTCGGCCCTAAAGATGTACTTGTAGTGATTACCGCTACGGGCACGACCCCTGCCGCGGTTGACATGGCCGCCGAGTTTAGTAAGCAATACCCTGGTCTAAAAATTATAGGTATTGCCAGCGCGACCCAATCGGCCAAGATTCCGCCACGCCATAGCGGGGGAAAGAACCTGATCCATATTCTGGAAGAGAACCCTAATGGCTATTTTATTGATAATTCTATGCCCAATGGTGACCTGTCGGTAGAGTTTCAAGGTAATACGGGGCGATATAATGTATGCCCCCTGTCTACGGTAGGCGCCATTTCGGTAACACAAAGCCTAAATGAATTGACTATTAAGGAGCTGGATAAGAGAGGGGTAAAACACTATGTGTTACGGAACATGCATATCGCCGATACCACTGATAATTATGACGAATGGCTGGATGATCAAAGAAAGCGATATGCCCTTGCCAGCCATAACCCTAACCGCGTGCAACCGATTCAATAAGGCCTGGTGGCCCGGCCATTTCAGAAAACCTGTATGCCCTGTGCATAAATGGCACAATGATCCAAGAAATGAAAGACAAGATTTTTATTATAACAGGCTCTTCCGGTATTGCGGCGGAAACCATTAAGATGGCCCTTACACAGGGGGCAAAGGTGTTTTACATTGGTCGTGATGCCGAGCGCTGCCAAGACTTTCAAGATCAACTAAGAAAAGAGGGCCTTGATGCCGATTATATCGTTGGCGATTTGGTCGATCCAGAGGTAGCCCCCGCCTTGGTAAAGGCCTGCATTGAAAAATACGGTCGTATAGACGGACTTTTCAATGTCGCGGGAATAAGTGGCCGACGTTTTGGTGATGGTCCGGTACACGAGTGTACGGAAGAAGGATGGAACATTACCATGACGACCAATGTAACCACCCAATATAGAATGTGTCGCGAAGTGGTACGGCAAATGTTGGATCAAGACCCTGATAATGATGGCTTGCGGGGCAGTATTCTCAATATGTCGAGCATTTTAGGGCTATCTCCCGAACCGAAATTTTTCAGTACGATAGGGTATGCCGCCGCTAAAGGGGCTATAATCAGTATGAGTACCTCTATGGCATCAAAGTATGCACTGAACAAGATTCGCGTAAATACGATCGCACCCGGACTGGCATTGACGCGAATGAGTGCCAGGGCCACCCAAGATGAGGCCATTACGGCCTTTATGAAAGAGAAACAGCCCCTTGAAGGAGGGGTTATGGATGCCAAAGACGTGGCTTCCTCAGCTATATTCCTGCTAAGCAATCAAAGTAAATCTATTACAGGGGAAGTACTAAAGGTCGATGCAGGCTGGAGTATTTCCTAATCAAAATTAAGAGAGGTAAAATTATGCAAATATACAACAGATCATTGCCTATATCCGATAGTTACGACCTAATTGTGGTAGGCTCGGGCTCGGCAGGTTGTCCTGCAGCCATAGCGGCAGGTAGAAGAGGGGTGAAAGTATTACTATTGGAACGTTTGGGCTTTTTAGGAGGCACCAGCACCGCCGTTTTGGATACGTTTTATGGGTATTACACCCCTGGTAACCGTTCAACAAAAGTAGTGGGTGGTATTGCCGACGATGTTGTAAAAGGTTTGGCGGGCTACAATGCCTATTTGGAACGCCCGAATTCTTTCGGGGCGGGTACCGGGGTTACCTACCATCCCGAATATCTCAAAGTGGTATGGGAACAACTGGCCAAAAACGCTGGGGTCGAAATCCTGTTGAACGCTTGGGTACAAGATACGGTAACCGACGGCGACAAGGTAGTCGGTTTGGTGGTGGCTACAAAAAGCGGACTCCAATATATTAAATGTAAACAACTGATCGATGCTTCCGGTGATGCGGATATTTGTCATCAGGCCGGCATCCCTTACGAATTGGCGGGGGCTATCGATCCGGCACAGACCTTGACTACCACGTTTAAAATGGTGAATGTCGATTTGGTCAAACGAAAAACGATATCCAAGGCGGAAATCAATACTTTAATGGAAAAAGCTGCGGCTACGGGGCGGTTTAACTTACCACGAAAAGAAGGTAGTGACCATATTACCCCGGTAGATCATATGACGGCAACCATCATGACCCGCTTGTCGTCCTACAAAAAAGACGTCAATGGAAGTGTTATCAATGCTGCTGACCCGAAATTATGGTCCGATGCCGAAATGGAAGGACGATTGCAGGCTTTGGAGTATATTCGGTTTTTAAAGGAATATGTTCCAGGCTATGAAAAGTCGGAACTCTCCACTTTCGGGGTTCAGATAGGGGTTCGTGAAACCCGCAGGGTACACGGGCATTATAGACTGACGGCAGAAGACGTCTTAGGGGCCCGTAAGTTCAAAGACCAAATCGGACTCTGCGGTGCACCAATGGAAGACCATCACGATGGTGAGGGCGTTCGCTGGCAATATATTCCCAATGGGGAAACAGTGGGAATTCCATATCGTACCTTGGTTCCTTTGGAAAGTAGCAATATTTTGGTGGCCGGCCGCTGTTTTTCGGCTAACCACGTGGCACAAAGCAGTGTGCGATCTATGGGGCAATGCATGGTAATGGGGGAGGCCGCAGGTGTGGCTTCGTCAATGGCATTGCAAAAAGGGTGTGCTCCCATCGATATCGATACGGATGAATTACGGGCAATCTTGAAAAAACAAGGCGCCTTGGTAGATGCTCCCCAATAAGGAGCAAAATTATGCGAATGAAAGACTACACAATAGCAATAGATGTTGGCGGTACCCGAATAAAGGCGGGAATTGTCGATTCGGAAGGGAAACTATATCGTTCTGAAGAAGTAAACTCCAATGCGCATTTGGGAGCCGATGCTATGCTCGAAGTGGTAAAGGAATTGATAAAAGATCGCTTGCCCAAATCCGAAGAAGATGGTGTCTGTATCGGAATTGGACTGGGACTTACAGGTCCGGTAGACCCCCATATGGGAGTAGTTTTGTTGCCGGGAAAGTTTGAAGGACTCGAGGGATTTCCTATAGTGCCTATGCTGAGGGAGGCCTTTGACCTCCCCGTTCTTGCTGAGAACGATGGCCGTTTGGCAGCTTATGCGGCCAAATATTACGGAAATGCCAAAGATGTCGATTGGGCAGTGGTCATTACCTTGGGTACCGGCATTGGTTCTGGGGTTATCATCAATGGACAGATTTTGGTTGACCCGCATTTTAATTTCGGTATTCAAATGGGGCATCTGGTGATGGACGCCAGTAATAAGCAATTTTGCCTGACCGGAAATTATGGTACGGGAGAAACCTTGTGCTCGGCTACCGCCTTGGTAAATCAAGTGAAGACGGCAATTCAAAGAGGCCTCCCCTCGGTCTTGTCCGAGAGTTATTTTAAAAACCCTTTCCAAATAGGTTTTAAAGAAATAGCTGAGGCCTGTAGAAATGGTGACGCATTGTGTCTTAGAGAATTAGAGATGTGGAAGGAATACCTGGCGGTATTGCTTGTTAATGCTACCCATGCCTACGGTCCCCAAAAGATCATATTGAGCGGTGGGGCTACCTTGGCGGCGGACCTTTTTCTAGACGATGTCCAGGAAAAAGTAAATAAACGCGTATTTCGCTATCCGAAAAATCAAGGCGTCCCTATTGAGATATCTACCATAAAAGAGTATGCGGGAGTCTATGGCGCCGCGGCCATGCTAAGGGAAAAACTTTCCGCAAAGGACTAAATCGGCAGGGTTATGAGCATCCTGTTAGGGGCTAGACCTCTTTTTAGGATATAATCTATATATGTCTTTTTTTCAAATAGAAGGAAAACCTTGGAACCATAGTAAACTATCTCGGGGCAAGCCCGAGCGGTATTAAAAGGAATACACCTTGATTTCGAAGCAAGTCTTGGAGTATTTAATCTCGATTATCGAGTAAACAGAAAGTGGCTTTAAAACAGTAATCTATATAAGCGAGCAAATGAAAGAGTGGCTAAAATTGACATCGGAAGAGATTGGGAAACTAGATAGGGCTATACCGGTTATAGTACCCTTAGGTTTAGTGGAGGCCCATGGGCCACACTTGGCTACGAGTGTCGATATCGATACCGCCAATTATTTTAGCAGGAAAGTCGCCGAAAACACGGGAGCGATTCTCGCACCTTGCGTAAACTATGGTTTTGCGGATGAAATGCGCGATTACCCCGGTACGCTTGGGGTGACCGTCGAGACCTTTATGGCCATAGTTCAAGATCTGATACAGCGTTTCTATAAAACCGGATTTAAGAAAATCGTTTTTATAACGGGGCATGGGGCCAATAAAACGGCCTGCGAATTGGCTTTCTTTAAAATATGGGAAGCACATCCAGATTTTAAAGGCGTCTGTTGGAACTGGTGGAGCGATTGTGGCATAACGGGCATTCACCATGCGGATAAGGGGGAAACAGAGGTAGCCATGGCCGTTGGTACACCGTCAAAAATGGAAGCCGTACGTGATTTTGAGGTAAATAAACCGTGGTATAAAATAGCTTCCCGATATGAGTTGGATCCAGATTCGGGCGGTATTAACGGAAAACCGAGTCTCGCCGATATTGAAAATGGAAACAAGATTTGCGATAAGGCGGTTGAAGCACTGACCGAGAAAGTTAGGCAAGCCTTCAAATAGAAACAGTTAACATTTTTAAAACAGAGCATGCAGCACAAATTCAATTTTAGATATATCTTTTTTATATCGATTACTTCGGCAATGGGAGGCCTTCTTTTTGGTTATGACTGGGTGGTTATAGGTGGGGCCAAACCATTTTACGAACGGTTTTTTGAAATCGCCGACCTTCCTTCCTTACAAGGATGGGCCATGAGCAGTGCCCTGATCGGATGTATTGTTGGGGCCGCCTTCGCAGGTAAAATAACCGAGCGTTTCGGTCGAAAGAAACCATTGGGGCTGGCCGCTTTTTTGTTTGTGGTTTCCGCTTTTGGTACAGGTTGGTTTGATGATTTTAATATCTTTATCCTATTTCGAATTTTAGGAGGCCTGGGTATCGGACTGGCATCTACCATTTCGCCAATGTACATTGCGGAAGTGTCCCCCTCAATTTATAGGGGAAGATTGGTGTCTCTCAATCAACTGGCGATTGTAGTCGGTATTTTGGCCGCTCAGGTTATTAATTTTGGAATTGCCGAACCTGTAGTGGCAAATGCTTCAAACGCTCAAATACTGGATTCTTGGAACGGTCAGATGGGATGGCGATGGATGTTTTGGGCGGAATTGGTACCTGCGGGACTGTTCTTTATCTTGATTTTTGCCATTCCTGAAAGCCCTAGATGGCTATCGAAAAATTCACAAAATGAACTTTCCTTAAAAATACTATCGAGCATAGGAGGCGACGATTATGCGCGACAGACCCAATCGGAGATAAACGATAACCTTGTAGGAGCCGAAAATAAAGTGAGTTTATCGCAATTGTTCAAAGGGAAAAATAAAAAACTTGTGATTACCGGGGTTGTATTGGCCTTTTTGCAACAATGGTGCGGAATCAACGTCATCTTTAATTATGCGGAAGAGATTTTTACCAGTGCGGGATATGGGGTAAGCGATGCCCTTTTTAATATTATTCTAACCGGTGTCGTGAATTTGGTCTTTACCCTTTTGGCCATGCAGGTAATTGACCGATGGGGAAGACGTAATCTGTGGTTGTTGGGATCCGTTGGGCTGGGACTTTCATATGTCTGTATTGGATTATTCTACTTTTTTGCATTAAAAGGATTTGCCTTAGTGGTCTTGGTAGTCATTGCAATCGCTATTTACGCCTTGACGTTGGCCCCGGTTTTTTGGGTGCTGATATCGGAGATTTTCCCGAACCGAATACGAGGGGCAGCTATGTCATTGACCACCACGGGGCTATGGGTGGCCTGCTTCTTGTTAACGTATAGTTTCCCAATATTAAATGTATCAATGGGTTCGTACGGTACTTTTTGGTTGTTTAGTGGTATTTGTGTTTTGTGTTTTCTTTTTGTGAAGTATTGGATTCCCGAAACAAAGAATAAATCCTTGGAAGAGATTGAAAAAATATTTGATGCTTAAGAACATAAAGGGAAGCGCCTTATAAGTAGTTATTCGAGGGGAGGACTATATACTGAAATGACAGGGAAAGTGTTACCGATTTTTGAAGGTTTGGTTTGTTTCCCTACATAAAAAAGAGGAGATTATACAAAAAAGGGCACATCATAATTGAACCAAGGTGGCGCATAGAAAAAACGATATAAGAAGAACCCAAATCGATGGTCATACTATTTTGGAATGCATCGATAGTGAAACGGAAAATTCATTTTCGGTCATACCCGATTATGGGGGGAGCCTTAATTCTTTTGTCTGTAAGGGCGAGGAAGTACTCTTGGGGGCGCGTACTGAAAAGGAATTTCAAGAGTTTACCGTAAATAGCTATGCCGGGGCACAGCTGTTTCCTTACCCCAACAGGATCAAAGGAGGGAATTATACTTTTGACGGTGAAGAATTTTCATTGCCACTCAATGATCATCCCTATAAAAATGCCCTTCACGGTTTAATTTATAATCGCCCGTTCAAGGTTGTCGATATAGCGGCAAGTCATGGTCGGGTAAAATTGGAATACCGATATCAACACGATCATGGGGGCTACCCTTTTGATCTGTTGTTGTCCAATACCTATCGCCTTTCCGGTAATACGCTTTCAATCTACACGGTAATTGAAAACTTAGGTAGTGATACGGCACCGGTGGGGCATGGGTGGCACCCTTATTTTATGGCGCCTGAAAAAGCGGATGTCTATAGCTTGGAAATGGAGCAACAGGGATATTATGTCATTGATCATGATTTGATCCCTACAGGTGAATTGGTAGATACCTTTATCGCTTCCGATTTGAAGCCTATTGGATCTACTGAACTAAATCATTGTTTTGCTTTGGAAAAAGGGAAGGCCTCAAAAGTAAAATTGATAAATTCAATAAACGGCAGGGAGGTAGAAATTAGTACAAAGGGATATCCGTATATGCAAGTATATATTCCTCCAAATCGGAACTGTATAGCCCTAGAACCCTGTACTTGTATTCCTAACGCATTTAACAATCAAGTAGGATCCCGATATCTGGAGCCTAGTGAGGTCTGGGAATTACAATTTGATATCACTATCAAAGCTTAGGAAAGACATAAAATAAACCATACTTTGAATCAATGGCCAATGCCATATAAGTAAAGGGTGTATCGATTTAATCCGAATTAAAATTGTATTGCTTTCTGTAAAGGGTAGGGGTTTTTCCTGTGATGGTTTTAAACGAGCGACTAAAATAGGTGAAACTGTCAAATCCACATTCATAGCAGATTTGACTGGTCGACAAGTCATTGCTTTGTAAAAGCTTACAGGCATATCCGATTCTCGCTTCCTTGACAAATTGGGAAAATGTTTTTCGGGTCTTCTTCTTAAAGAATCTACAGAATGCACTCTTGGAAAGGTTCAAGAGTTCTGCCGCCTTGTCCAAGTCTATTTTTTCGGTCAAATGTTCCATAACGTACTCATATACCTTATCCAGTCTCTCGTCGTTTCCTTTATTGAACGATTTGACAAAACCGGAAGTCGCCAAGACCTGGTGGTCGGTATTCGTTGCAATATCGTTCAACACCTCAAAGAACAACATCAGCTTTTCAAAACCTTGAACATGGGTCAACTTCTCGATTTTGGCACCGATTTCAATTCGGGCGGGACCATCTATGCGAATCCCGTATTTTGCCTTTTTCAGCAGGTCGTCTATAGCTTTTAGGCCTTCGAGGGTCAAGAACCGGCTTCCCCAGAGTTCAGGTTCAAAATGGATGATTATTGCCGAAACGTGGTTGCCCGAAGTATTCTCGTAATAGGGGGCTTCGTTCTGCCAAAGGTGGGGTAGGTTAGGCCCTATTAAAACCAAGTCGCCGGGCAAGAACTGATCAATATGATCACCGATAAACCGCCTTCCCTTACTTTTTAATATTAGGGTGAGTTCAATTTCACTGTGAAAGTGCCATGAATTGTAAAAATGGGGCAATTCATCCTTTCGAATTTCAAAAGCCTTATTAGAGGATAATGTGATTTTCTGTGAAATGGCCTTCATAATTGTTTATATTGTCATAATTTGACTTCATTTTTTATTAAAATGTAAATATAGTGTATTTTAATGTGAATAATGTGCAGGTGTGGAGTGCTCCTGTACATTAGCTTTGAGTTTCTAACCTATTTTAAAATAAAGAGTATATGAATGTACTTGATCTGACGGACGAAGAATTGTTCGCAGCGGCGCGAAAAGAATTATTTACGGCCGTAGTTGGCGATGCTATGGATAAGATGAAACTGTACCATCAGTTTTTGCCGGCTCGAATACAGCCGCTTAAACCTGACATGTTGTTAATCGGAAGGGCCATGACCGTGCTTGAAGCCGATACTTTTGAGGAAACCCCGACTTTTACGAACAATCCTATTCTAAAAAAACCTTTTGGGCTAATGCTCGAAGCTTTGGACGACCTTAAAAAAGATGAGGTCTATATATGTACGGGAGCCTCTGATCACTATGCCTTGATCGGGGAAATTATGATGACGCGCGCCCAAAAACTCGGTGCCGCCGGTGCCGTGGTCAATGGCTATTCAAGGGATACCCATGGAATGCTGGATCTCGACATGCCTATTTTTTCCTATGGAAATTATGCGCAAGACCAAGGGCCTAGGGGCAGGGTAATCGATTTTCGGGTGCCTATAGAAATTGAAGGGGTGCGAATCGAACCCGGAGATATCGTGGTAGGCGATGTAGATGGGGTATGTATCGTGCCCAAAGCTCATGAAAAGGAAGTTTTTGAACGGGCCTTTGAAAAAGCAAGGGGCGAACGAAAAGTATTGAAAGCGGTACAGGAGGGGATGAGCGCCGTAGATGCCTGGAATACATATGGCATCATGTAATCCTTTAAATAGTAGAAACGAAATAAATAATTCGAATATAGTATAATGAAAATAACCGAAGTAAAAGTTTGGCTGGTAGAAGGGGTAAAGTATAACTGGACACTGTTAAAAATATATACCGATACTGGCCATACCGGTGTTGGCGAATCAACAAACTGGCCCGGTAGCCAGATTGTAGAAGCCGCTACCCGCGAACTTGGGGAGCGAATTATAGGATTGGATCCTATGCGTACCGATTTTATATGGACAAAACTTTATCGTGATTTAAATTGGGTCGGACCTTATGGCGCCAGTATGTGTGCGATAAGTGGCATTGATATGGCCCTTTTGGACCTTAAGGCCAAGGTGTTAGGGGTTCCTATGTACGACCTGTTAGGTGGGCAGTACCGAACTGAAATTCCCCTATACGCCAATTATTGGTTCATAGGAGGGGGGCATAATACCGAAGATTATGTGCAACAAGCCAAACAAGTAAAGGAGGCCGGCTTTAGCGGATTGAAATTTGATCCCTTTGCGCACACCAATTATTTTTACGGGGATGACCTTGCTACGGAGCTTTCCCTTACCAAAACACAACAAGACCTGGCCTTTAATATCAGTAAGGCCGTACGTGAGGCCATCGGTCCGGATATGGACATGATGATCGAAACGCACGCCATGTTGAATTTTAAGGTGGCCGTAGCCATGGCCGAACGATTTGCCGCCTTGGATATCGCTTGGTTTGAAGAGCCGGCAGGACCGGAAAGTACGAAGACCCTTAGGGCCTTTAGGGAGCGCATCGACCCTAAGGTTTCTATCTGTGTTGGGGAAAGGCACTATACGCGCTATGGAATACGCGATGTTCTCGAGAGCTATGTGGCCGATATTATCATGCCCGATATAACGAGGTGCGGTGGGCCTAGTGAAATGAAACGTATGGCTACAATGGCGGAAGCCTACAATGTTTTGGTGGCCCCGCACAACCCTAATGGACCTTTGTCTACATTGGCGAGTTCACATGTTTGTGCTTCTATTCCCAATTTCTTCCGCCAAGAGTTTATTTTCAACGATGTGCCTTGGAGGGATGAGGTGTTGAGCCACCCCCTGAATATTCAAGAGGGTAAACTGGTACTTTCGGATAGACCGGGATTAGGGGTGGACCTCATTGAGAGCGAAATGGAAAAACACCCAGGAATACGAAAACACAAGGAAGGGTATTACATTTAATAAAAATACTAAGCATATATGGTCGAAACGGTTCTAAATACTACAGCAACACTGGGTGAAGGTGTTTTTTGGCATCCCAAGGAGAATAAAGTCTATTGGGTGGATATCTATGGCAAGGAAATACATGCTACCGATCCAAAGACCGGAAGCAACCAGATTTTTAAGCTTCCCGAATATGTGGGCACTATTGCGCCCATTCGTTCAGGAGGATTGCTGGTAGCCTTAGAAAATGGCGTAGTGGAACTGGATACCGAGACAGGCGGTTTTTCCTCCGTTTTAGAACTCGAAAAAGACAAACCCGATAATAGGTTTAACGACGGCAAGTGTGATCCAAAGGGCCGCTTTTGGCTAGGAAGCATGTGTCGCCAAGGCCTAAACGCAACGGGGGCTTTATACAGTATCGAGGCAGGTATGGGCCATGTAAAAAGAGCCGACCATAATACGGTGTCAAACGGTATTACTTGGAGCTTGGATCATAAGACCATGTACTATATAGACTCGCCGACAAGAAAAGTGGTCGCTTATTCCTACGATGTGGAAACAGGAGCTATATCCAATCCGATAAAAGTGATCGACATACCTGAAGAATTTGGTTTTCCCGATGGAATGACCATTGATAATGAGGGAATGTTATGGATCGCGCTGTGGGGCGGAAGTGCGGTATCCCGATGGAAGCCTGATACAGGGGAGCTTATCCAAAAGATAGGGGTGCCGGCCCCACATGTAACATCATGTGCTTTTGGGGGAGCGGATTTGAACAAGCTTTATATCACGACGGCAAGGGAAGGGCTTACCGAAGCACAGTTGGCCGAATACCCATTAAGTGGGAGCCTTTTTACCATAGACCTTCCTGTCGGAGGTCCGGAGGTCTTCTTTTTTAATGAATCAATGGGCCCTAACAATTAATTATATATCGATATGCTGAACATAGACTTAAAGAATAAGGTAGTACTGGTCACAGGGGTGACAAGTGGTATAGGGGCTGGAATAGCCGCTATATTTTCCCAGGCCGGCAGTGTCGTCTCAGGTTGTGGAAGAAGGGAAGAATCCCATACCGATGTGCAAAACTTCCACGGCAAAGGGGCCGAATACGGAAGGGATACCCTGTACACCCAAACCGATGTCACCAACGATGATGACCTAAAAAACCTAGTGGATCGTACCGTAGATAAATTTGGGAAAATCGATTTTTTGATATCCAATGCAGGGGCGAATTCCTTTCAGGGCAGTAAGGAATGTAGCGATGGGGATTTTGATAAAAACCTGAACCTGAATTTGAGATCGCATTGGAAAATAAGCCAATTATGTGAACCCCATTTGAGCAAGAGCGATAATGGAACCATAGTTATTATCACCTCAAACCATGCCTTTTCCACCATACCGGGGTGTTTTCCATACAACACCACCAAAACGGCATTAAGGGGGCTGGTACAGTCCTTGGCCATTGAATGGGGCCCAAAGATAAGGGCAGTGGGTGTAGCTCCGGGATTTATAGAGACTGCGGGAACACAAACCTGGTTCGACTCTTTTCCCGACCCAGGGGCAGAACGCGAGAGAACCAATGCCTTTCATCCTAGCGGAAGGATCGGAACGCCCGATGAAGTCGGTGCCTTTTGCGCTTTCTTATGTAGTGAATACGGAAAATTCATGAACGGAACCACATACCTAATGGACGGGGGAAGGTCCGCACTAATGCAAGATACCTGAGCACTTTAAGGCAAAGGCACATATAAAATTAAAAAAACAACGATTGTTATGAATACTAGATTTCTTTTAATGGGCACTTTCCTCTTTGCGCTACTGGTTATCGGTGGGTGTGGAGCAGTGAAAAAAACGGATATACCGAAATCTTTTTCCCCTGATGGGAACATTGAAGTTTTCTTGAAACTTGACGAGGGGAGTGGGGCATTGCGCTTTTCCGCCCGACTGTTCGACAATACGGTTTTGGAGGCCTCGCCCCTAGGAATTATCATGGCCGATAATGAACATCGTTTTTCCGATCAACTAGAGTTTGTTCAACATGAGCGTAAGCGTATTGATGAGCGCTATGTGATGGTAACGGGTAAACAGAAAGAAAGGCATAACTACTGTACTGAATCGCGATACACCTTTAAAAATACCAAGAACGAAACCTTTACGGTCGTATTCAGGGTTTTTAACGAAGGCATTTCATTTCGATATGAACTGGAAAACCAAAAGGAAACAAGCGTAACCAAAGAAATGTCCGCCTTCAATTTTAAAGGCTTGAAAGCATTATGGTCTATCGATTACCAGTCTGGGGACGAGAATATTTTTGAAAAGAAAACGGGCACCCAAACCGTACAGAACAAAGCCTTGTCCTTCCCTGTTTTGGTAGAATCAAATTTAGGGAATTGGATGCTGGCCTCCGAATCGGATGTCTCCAATTTTCCCTTGGCAGGAGCCATGTTCAACAACGATCAATTGAACCTGATATATCCGGGAGGTAAGAAAGGTGAAAATGTAGTCGGGGCAAATTTTAAATCGCCTTGGCGCATATTGATGATGGGCAAGGAACTTAGTGCCATCGCCCAAAATTCTATGGTGGACCATTTGGCCCGACCATCGGCTATCCCCGATATTTCATGGGTCGAAGCGGGAGTCACTTCATTTCCCTGGTGGGGAGACAATCTCGCCAATAGCTCTCCGGAAACCTTAAAAAAGTACATCGACCTTTCGGCTACAATGGGGTGGGGTTATATAGAATTCGATGTTCCCCTTATCAATTCTCCGGCCCATGCCATTGACGACTGGAAAACGACCCCTTGGGTAAAAGATGTAGTAGATTATGGTCTCGCCAAAGGTGTGAAGTGCTATGGGTGGGATGAATTTAAAAATTTAGATACCCCGGAAAAAAGAAAGGATATTTTCGGAAGGTACAATCAGTTGGGTATTGTCGGGTGTAAAGTCGATTTTATCAATGATTATTCACAAAGGGCAAGAAGAATCTTGGAAGAGATCATCAAGGATGCGGCAAGATATAAGCTCATGCTAAGTTTTCACGGAGCCCAAGCGCCAAGAGGTTTTGCCCGTACCTATCCCCACATTATGAGTTATGAGGCCGTAAAAGGTTCTGAATACTACCTAAGTATCAATGGGGCCAAGGGATTAACCCCCTACCACAACGCTACCTTACCGTTTACGAGAAACGTACTGGGGAGTATGGATTATACCCCAGTGGCATTTTCAACCCCTTTAAGAACGACTACAATGGCCCATGAATTGGCACTTTCGGTAGTTTTTGAATCAGGTTGGCAAGGCATGTGCGATATCCCTGAGGCCTATCTTGACTCACCGGGAAGGAAGTTTCTAGAGAATTTACCCGCGGCTTGGGACGAAACGAAATTGTTGGCGGGCTACCCTGGGGAGTACTGTGTTATGGCACGAAGAAAGGGAGATGATTGGTATGTAGGCGGAATAAGCGCCGTGGGGAAACGGGAATTTTCCATAGACCTTTCTGAAATAGTTTCAGGCCCTAAAGAGGTCATTGTATATCAAGATGTTCTTGATGAAGACAAATTGAAACTCGAAAAAAGGCAGTTGACGGAAAAAGGAAACCTTAAGGTGGCCTTAAAGAAAAATGGAGGTTTTACACTTGTGCTAGAAGGAAGTGGGCAATAGTGTAGGCTGTAGGTAAGAGTGTCTGTACAAAGCAAAAATAAAATATGATGGAAGAAAAGGATAAAGTTCTGGTAGGGAATTTGAAAACGGGGGATATAAAAGCTTACGAGGCTCTATATGAAAAATATAGGGGCAGACTCTATCACTTTGCATTTGGATATTTAAAATCGCACGTGGAAGCGGAAGGTTTGGTTCAAGATGTTTTTGTCAAAATATGGAAAAAGAAAGCCGACCTCAAGCCGGAATGCTCCTTTAAGTCCTACATCTTTACCATAGCTTTCAACCTGATTAAAAAGACATTTATAAAACGAACGGCCCGGAAAAACTATATCAACTCCGAAGCAGACCGGGAAAGTATCGATTACTCTACATTGAACCTGGTCGATTATACTTTTTTAATGGAGAGCCTCATGGGGCTTGTTGCCCAAATTCCGGAACGAAGAAGGGAAACTTTTACCAAGAGTCGGTTCGATGGTCTTTCGGTAAAGGAAATTGCACAAGACATGGAAGTCAGCCCTAAGACGGTAGAGAATCAGATTACGCTCGCATTAAAATTTATAAAATCAAATTTGGCGGTTGAAAATAACCAAGTGAATTAACCCTGACCCCTATTTGATTTACGAACACCAAACTCATCTAACAGCAAAACAAATATTATCTTACTATGAACACCAAAAAACTACTTCGTCCCCTTTTATTGATTTTAACCCTGACCTTCATTTCGTGCTCCAATTCCGAAATCAAGGTAGAGAGTCCTGATGGAAACTATACATTGGTTTTCAACCTCAATGAAAAATCCGAAGCCATTTACCATGTAGATTATAAGGGAACTGGCATTATTGAAGCATCTAAGTTAGGTTTGGGTATAGATGGTCTGCCAACGGAAGGCTTGAAAGCGACTTTGGTCGAAACCAAAATGCATAATGCTATTTGGAAACCTCCCTATGGAACTAAAACCGAATATCCTGAAAAGTACTCGGAAGCCTTGGTCAAAATAACGACGGATTCTGGAGAACCCCTTTACAACCTCCGCTTTCGTGCCTATGATGAAGGCATCGCCCTTCGATATGAATTTCCTGAAAATAAGGAAAAGGTCACTATTGAAAAGGAACTCACGGAGTTTTCGGTAAAGCAGGGAGCTATAGCTTATACCACCCGAGTTTCCCAAGGCGTGATCGAAAAAACTCCTGTTGACGAAATTAAGGAGTGTATGGAACGTCCTCTGTTGATCAACCTATCGGACTCCTTGTACGTGGCCATTGGCGAAGCGGCACAAATCAACTACTCGCGAATGAAACTCAATTCTTATGGAAGCCATACGCTTCAAGCCGATATTGAGGGAGAAGTGACTTTTGACCATCCTTTTGTTTCCCCATGGCGTTTTGTAATGGCAGGTAAGACTGCGGGAGAAATCTTAGAGAACAATTATTTGGTTTTGAACTTGAACGAACCCAATAAAATTGCCGATACCTCCTGGATGAAACCGGGCAAGGTGATCAGGGACCTTACCTTGACTACCGAAGGGGGAAAGGCCTATATCGATTTTGCGGTAAAACACAATATCCAATATGTGATAGAAAGTGCCGGATGGTATGGCAATGAATTTACAAAAGAAGCAGATGCTTCGACCGTTACCGTCGATCCAGAAAGGTCAACAGGACCGCTTGATATGCCGGAAGTCATTCGCTATGGCAAAGAACAGGGTGTAGATATTATGGTATATGTCAACCGTAACCAATTGGAAAAACAACTGGATGATATTCTTCCCCTATATCGCAGTTGGGGCATTAAGGGTATAAAATACGGTTTCGTGAGAACCGGTGACCAATACTGGACCAATTGGATGCACGAGGCCGTTCGAAAGGCTGCGGATCACGAAATGGTATTGAGTATTCACGATGACTACCGTCCGGTAGGGTATTCGAGAACGTATCCTAACCTTATGACCATGGAAGGGATTCGGGGAGATGAAGAAAGTCCGTCGAACGAACAGACCCTAATGACCATGTTTACCCGTATGATTGCCGGGGCGGGGGACAATACCGTCTGTTATTTTGCACCAAGGGTTACCGAAAAAATGGGTTCCCATGCGTCACAATTGGCAAAAACCGTTTGCTTATATAGCCCCTTGTTGTGGCTGTATTGGTATGACCGACCGGAAACCGCAACTTTGGATAGTGGTGGTGCAGGGGGGGCAAAATCCATTATTAAGGAAGTGCCCGAACTGGAGTTTTTTGATAACGTACCGACCGTTTGGGACGATATCAAAGTGCTTCACTCAGAAGTAGGGGAATTGGGTACTATAGCCAGAAAAAGTAAGAATGACTGGTTCATAGGAACAATAAACGGTCAGTCTGCAAAAGACGTAAGCCTTCCCTTGGATTTTCTTGACGATGATACGGCCTATATCGCTACGGTCTATTTCGATGACCCTTCGGTCGATACCGAAACCAAGGTAGGTATAGAGCGATTGGAGGTCAACAGTACCTCTTCTATCCAAAGAAAGATAGCTGGCAATAATGGAATGGCGATTCATATTACCTACAAGACTGACGCCAAATAGTCGGGATGATATCTTATTTCGTGCGGAAAAATAACATGATAAGTACTCACATTTTCTATTGGATTGAGTAGGTCTTTATTTCCTTGAAAAAGCGGAGTAGAATTTTATAGGGACGCATTGTCCTGAATTCGACAACATACCACACCAAAATAACCCAAATTTTAAGGTGTGTAGATTAAAGAAATGCCCCCGACCTCTAGAAGGTTGGGGGCATATGCTTTTAAGGGCTTAGGCTTCATCAAGTCTTATCTCGAACAGGCATACATCCGCTCCGTGATAGTGCGTCGGTAGGCCCTCGGTGTTTTTTAGCTTTTTTATTCCCAAAAAATCAAAGCCGCAGCGCGTATAGTGATCGATCAACCTTTGGTTATTGCCGCAGGTATCCATTCTGATGAATTGTCTGTCTTGCCCTTTAGCAAATCCTATGGCCCAATCCACAATGATTTTTACAAAGTTGTTGCCCCTAAAATCGGGATTCGTGGCAATTCTATGGATATATATGGAAACAGGGTTGTCATCTTCTTCCCAAATATTGGGATCGCTGAAGGTTATCGCCCAAACACAGGCGATTTGATCGTCGATCAGTAATTTAAACTGTCTGTTCTCGGTAATCTCGCCACGTATCAAGGCTTCCTCGAAAACCGGCCATTGGTTTTCGGGGAATTTGATTTTCTGAAAATCGGTAGCGACTTTATAGAGCTCGAAAATCTTTGAAGTATCTTCCTTGGTACAGTTTTGTATTTCCATTTTTTCTTCGATTCATCTAGGTTTGTATTCCTTTCTTAGCAACTTTTTTGCTGTCCAGATCCGTTATTTTCCTTGCGTGTTCTAAGGTAAATCTTTTCTATGGACTTGCTTTTGTGGTGGCGAGGGCGATTTGCTTTAAAATGTGCGCTATGTCTTCCTTGTGTTTTTCAATAAGGGGCGCTTGCAACTTATGATATGCCCTGAGCGCTAAGCCAAGGCCTGCCAATTGCCAAAAAAAGTTGGGATCTTTGGGATAGGGGATGCGAAACGAATCGTTTTTAAGGGCCGTATTGTGAGCTTTCTGATAGGTGGGTGAATGCCATATCGCGTAGATGTAGCCCATTAGGTCTTTGTGGTCAAAGGTGTCTTTGTACTCGTTTCGGACTTCGGGATTATTGGCCATACACACGTTTCCGTGTTCGTCTTTTTCGGGAAGAAAGCTCAGTCCTAATGCCCTTTCCATGTTTGGGACAATTTTAGGGCCAAGGTCAAAGGGGGGAGGGGCCTTCTCCGGGTTTTCCGTGGTAAGGGGCTTGAGTAGGGTCTCTATGTTTTTTACATAGGTCATAAGCATAGCCCCCGAAACGCAAAAGTCCGTTGTTGCTTCCGATGCTTCCCCCATGTTTTTTGATGCTTTGCCATCGGCCTTATAGCTCATGTTTCAGTTCTTTTTCCAAGGTCTTGATTTTGGGGAAAAGGATGTTGTTCTCTAAATGGATATGTACCAACAGGTCGTTCACGAATTCTTGAAGCGCCGTAAAGGCGGTTTGGTAGGCATCGCGGCCATCATCGGGTAGGGCATAGTTGTTGGTTAGCTCCACAATATGACTGAAACGCTCGCTTTCGGTCTTGTGGGCGTTCTTCATCTTTAAAACAGGGTTTTTCAGGCTCCCGAATTGACTCTTGGTCAATTTTACCCTTGAGTGTTCGGCCTTTACCATTTTACGGACAGACGGAAAAAGAAAGAGTTCTTCATTCTCCATTTGGCTCGTAAATTTTATAACGGAATCATTGAACTGTTCGGAAAGGGCTATGAGTTCAGGATGTCTTTCGCCATTTGTTTCGGCCAGTTCTTCTAACTGCGCCTTGACGATCGGTGCGTTTTTCTTTATGTAGCGGTGATGTTTTTTTTCAATATAATCGACCAGCAGGTCTAAAGGCCAAGATACAAAGTCGATGTTTTCCTCGCTTTCGAGACTTTGAATGGCTTCTACTTCCTCTAGCAGGAGTTGGGCATCCAGTTGATGTTCTTCGGCGACTTGGGGAATCGTTCTATTTCCTAAAAAATAAAAATTGATTCCGTGCTTTTTGAAGATTTTGACCGTGCGAAAATCCTCGGCAACGATTTGTCCGATAGGTTTTTTCGATAAAATATGCATCATTGATTTGAAGTTAAGTAAGGGGGCAGCTTGTTGACATGGACTTTAGTCGCAGGCTGTCCCAAAATAGCTGCTTGCCACGTTGCAGACGTGTTCGGGTTTATTCATGACGATTGTTAGAACAAGGCTAGGCCCGTGAAAAACAATCTAGGTTTTTTAAAGAATATTTTTTGTATCAAAGCTTGTCAAAGCTTCTATTATTGCAGGAAATTCAGGGTTGACAAAAGATTGATATCGGTTGAACTACAAAAATAATAAATTGATCGTATTTGAGGGCTATGTTGACCCTTCCTAATTTGATTTAATACTTCGATTTTATGTCGAGATGGTCTGTGTTCGCTGTCGGATACTTATATTTTATTCCGCATATTTGTGATTTTTTCCATCGATAAAAATTAAGGAGGAGATCTTGCTCCTTTAAGAATAAGGCTCGAAAATTCTTTTCTATGATGCTCATTTATAGGGGTAAAAAACAATTCGGAAGGGCAGGGCTACTTGAAGGAAGCTGCTGATAAAAGGGGAGAACGACGGTGCTTAAAGTGTAGGGTTTCGGTTTTCCGTTGAGGAAATATACGTATTATTGTACATGTTCGATTTTCGCTTAAAAGTTTTTTATACGGTTGCAAGAAGGCTCAACTTTACCAAGGCGGCCGAGGAGCTGCTGATATCGCAACCCGCGGTAACCAAGCATATCAAAGAATTGGAAAGTGGTTTCAACTTGGCACTTTTTGACCGAAAGGGCAACAAGGTCGTGCTCTCTCCCGCAGGGGAGGTATTGTTGAAACATACCGAGGATATCATGGATATCTACAGGCAAATCGAATTTGACCTGAACCAGTTTAACCAAACCCTCAAAGGGGTATTGCACATCGGTTCAAGTACCTCCATTACCCAATACATCCTCCCTCCCTTGTTGGCCCGATTCCATAGCATTCACCAAGACGTAAAGGTGGAGTTGCTCAGCGGTAATTCCGAACAGATAGAACAGGCCCTCTTGAACAAAAGTATTGAGCTCGGGGTCGTCGAGGGAAAATCCAAAAGGCGTGAGATCCACTATACCCCGTTCTTGAAAGATGAGATCGTTTTGGTGTGCAGTAGCAAGAACCATCTGATCAAAAAAGAGGAAATCCGTCCCGAGGAACTGAAAAACATCCCCTTGCTTCTTAGGGAACCGGGTTCGGGAACCTTGGAAGTGATCGCCAATGCCCTAAAGGAAAAAGGGATTCGTTTGGCCGATCTAAAAATTGAAATGCAATTGGGCAGTACGGAAGCGATCAAGTCGTACCTACAGCATTCCGATTGCATGGCTTTCTTGTCTTTGCATGCCGTTCTTAAAGAGCTTGAGAATAATGAACTGAAAATAATAGAAATCAAAAAAATGCCCATTCCCAGACATTTTTACTTTATTACGCCACAGGGTCCCGAAGGCGGCTTACCGGCCTTGTTGATCCAGTTCTTGATCCGAAATCACAAATTGTAAAACCTCATTGTTGCACAAGGTCTAAGCAAACGCTTATCGCGTTCAAGGGCTTCTTTCTTACATTTTATCATAACTATTTTATTGGAAATCTCGCATTAGTATAACTTCAGGTTATTATGAATCAAAATTTGCTATGAGCGATTCATCGGGCTGGCGGTTACCTTTGTCTTCACGGAAAGCTAGAACCGACAGGTACGATGCTTTAATACATAACCAAATAAAAAGTAAAACAATGAGTTTAAGAATTGGAGACTACGCACCTAATTTTTCAGCCCAGACCACGCTAGGGGAGATTGATTTTCACCAATGGTTGGGAGATAGCTGGGGAATCATTTATTCCCACCCCGCCGACTTTACCCCTGTTTGTACCACCGAGCTTGGCCGTACCGCACAGCTAAAGGACGAATTTGAAAAAAGGGGCACCAAGGTAGCCGCGATAAGCACCGATGATTTGGATTCCCATATCGGGTGGATCGATGATATCAACGAAACCCAAAACACTCAGGTTGAGTTCCCTATAATTGCCGATGCCGATAAAAAGGTAGCTACGCTCTATAACATGATCCATCCTAATTTTTCTACCACGGCAACCGTACGTTCGGTGTATTTTATAGACCCCGACAAAAAGATACAGGCCATCATTACCTATCCGGCCTCTACCGGAAGGAACTTTGCCGAAATTTTACGCGTACTCGATAGCTTACAGCTTACGGCCGAACACAGTGTGGCTACGCCAGTAGATTGGGAGCTAGGGCAAGATGTTATTATTTCCCCTTCGGTAAAGCAGGAAGATGTCGAGGCTAAATTCCCAAAAGGACATCGCGTTATAAAGCCTTATTTGAGGTATACGCCACAGCCTAACAAATAACCTGAAATTATTATAAAGCATGGAACTGAAAAAGGGATTGGAAAGAGGTCCGTTCAACGATAGGCAGGCGGAAAAACTCAGTGAGGCACTGTCGGGACTCGATACGGAACAGCTTTCTTGGCTTAGCGGATATTTTTCGGGCCTCGGCCAAACATCGGCGACAACTGTTGCTGTAACCGATACGAATGTAGGCATTCCAGCCCAGGCCCTTGCCGAAGCAAAGCCGGAAAAACTGAATATTTTGTTCGGCACCCATACGGGAAACAGTGAGGCCCTGGCCCAAAACCTTGCCTTACAGGCCAAGGAAAGAGGAGTGGAAGTCGAGGTTTCCGATATGGCTTCCTTTAAGACCCGTGACCTGAAGAAAATCAAAAACCTGGCAGTAATCGTGAGCACCCATGGATTGGGCGAACCCCCTGTACAGGCCGAAGACCTTCATAAATACCTTCACGGTAAAAAGGCGCCCGATCTTTCCCATCTCAATTTTTCGGTTCTAGCGCTTGGTGATAGCAGTTATGTCGATTTCTGCCAGACCGGTAAGGATTTTGACGCCGTTCTGGAAAAGTTGGGGGCAAAGCGACTCGCACCCCGTCAAGATTGCGATGTAGATTATGGGGAAACGGCGGAGGCCTGGCAAAAAACACTTTTGGACAGCCTTGTAAAGTTAACTCCCGAAACGGGCACCCCAACTGTGCCGAGCAATGAAACCGCAACGGTCGGGGAGGTGAAGTACTCCCGGAAAAACCGCTTTGAGGCGACGGTTTTGGAAAAGATAAACCTTAACGGAAAAGGCTCCTCAAAAGAGACGGTACATATTGAATTGGACCTGGAAGGTTCGGGCCTAAAGTATGAGCCAGGGGATGCTTTGGGCGTATACGGCAGCAATTCCCCCAAATTTGTCCAGTCCGTTTTAGAGGCAACAAACCTTTCGGGCGAAGAATTGGTGGAAAGCCATGCAGGGGAAAAAACCTTGCGCGATGCCCTTACCTATGATTATGAACTCACGCCCTTATCTAAAACCACCCTATCGAAATATGCCGAGTTGACCGACAGTGCACGATTAAAGAACATATTGGCAGACCCTACCTCGCTTCCTGAATACCTCCAGGGACGTGATATCTTGGATCTGATAAAAGAGGAAGCCCACGATTTTTCGGCCAAGGAACTGATTTCGGTCTTACGGAAAAATACCCCGCGTATGTATTCGATCGCTTCTTCGCAAGAGGCGGTAGAAGACGAAGTGCACCTATTGGTGTCGGTAGTGCGCTATCAAGCTTATGGAAGGGATAAGGAAGGGCTCTGTTCAACTACCATTGCTGACCGCTTGGAAGTGGGCGACAAGGTGGAGGTATTTGTGGACAGGAACACCCGTTTTAAGCTTCCGGAAAATCCTGATGCCCCTATCATAATGGTAGGTCCAGGTACGGGGGTTGCCCCTTTTAGGGCCTTTATGCAGCATCTTGAGGTATCCGAAAATAGAAGGCCTTCGTGGCTTTTCTTCGGAGATCGGAATTTTACCACCGACTTCCTATACCAAACCGAATGGCAACAATACCTGAAAGAAGGGGTGCTGACCAAGGCCGATGTGGCCTTTTCCCGAGATCAGGAAGAAAAACAGTACGTGCAACACAGGATGTTGGAAAATGGCAAGGAATTGTTCGATTGGCTGGAAAACGGCGCCCATTTTTATGTTTGTGGCGATGCCCAAAAAATGGCCAAGGACGTAGACCTCGCCCTAAAAGAGATCATTCGGCAGCAGGGAGGCGTAACGCTTGAAAAAGCGGAAGAGTATGTGAAAAACCTTCAATTGGCAAACCGGTATCAAGCGGATATTTATTAACTCGGTCGGGTATTGGTAGCAACAGCCCGTAAAATACAAGTATGGACAAACAATTTGCACAAGATAATCTGTCGGAAGACGAACATATCAAAGATAAAAGTGACTTTCTTAGGGGAAGCATAAAGGAAAGCCTAAAGGATCGTTTGACCGGGGCCTTAGACCCCGACGATGTCAAGCTTATCAAATATCACGGGTCGTACCAACAATACGACAGGGACCTCGAGAGCGAGCGGAAGCAACAAAAATTGGAGCCCCTATACCAGTTCATGGTCAGGGTAAGGGCCGCTGGTGGCATTACCACCCCTGAACAATGGTTGGCCCTCGACGGACTCTCCGACGAACACGGCAACGGTACGCTGAAACTGACCACGAGGCAATCCTTCCAGTTTCACGGGATATTAAAGCGAGGGTTAAAACCAACGATCCAGGCCGTGAACGAGGTCTTGTTGAGTACCCTTGCCACCTGTGGCGACGTGAACCGAAATGTAATGTGCAACCCCAACCCCTACCAATCGGCCATACACCAGGAGGTCTATGCCCTCGCCGGTGAAATAAGTAATTATTTCCTTCCGAAGACCACGGCCTATCACGAGATCTGGCTCGACAAGGAAAAAGTGGCGGGGACACCCGATTTTGAACCCCTTTACCACCACACCTATTTGCCTCGCAAATTTAAGATCGCACTGGCCATTCCGCCCCATAACGATATCGACGTTTTTGCCAATGACCTCGGGCTGATTGCCATTGAGGAAAACAATAAGCTGAAAGGTTTCAATATTTGTGTCGGAGGCGGACTCGGAAGTACGCTAGGGAACAAGGCCACTTACCCACGGCTGGCCGATGTCATAGGTTTTGCACCTAAGAACAAAGTCATAGAGGTGGCCGAAACCATAATCGGTATCCAGAGGGATTACGGGAACCGATCCGACCGCAAGCTGTCTAGGTTGAAGCATACCATAGACGATAGGGGACTTGAGTGGTTTGTAAGCGAACTGAACACCCGATTGGGATGGAAGCTCCAGAGTCCGAAACCCTATCGGTTTGTGTCGAATGGCGATACCTATGGCTGGCTCAAAGGGGTAAACCAAAAATGGTTCTATACCTTGTTCGTAGAACACGGAAGGGTCAAGAACGAAGAAGGTTATACCTTAAAGGAGGCGCTAAGGGAAATCGCCCACATCCATAAGGGGGACTTCAGGTTGACGGGAAACCAGAACCTGATTATTGGAAACGTCGAAGAAAAAGATAAGGAAGGGATTGAAGCTATCTTAAGGAATCACGGGATCAAAGACCACAGAAAGCTTACCGGCCTTCGAAAAAACTCCATGGCCTGTGTGGCTTTGGGTACTTGCGGACTCGCCTTTGCCGAATCGGAACGTTACCTTCCTTCCTTGATCGACAAGCTCGATGTAATCATGCAAAAACATGGACTTGAGCAAGACGAGATCAATATTCGAATGACCGGCTGCCCCAATAACTGTGCCCGTTCTTCCCTCGGGGAAATCGGTTTCGTGGGCCGTGCCATTGGGCGCTATAACCTGTACTTGGGAGCGAGCCACAATGGCGATAGGTTAAATTCACTCTACAAGGAAATGTTGTCTGAGGAAGATATCCTTGCGGAATTGGAACCCATTATAGCGGCCTATGCGCAGGAACGGGAAGCCAAGGAAACTTTTGGCGATTTTGTGATCCGAAAGGAAATCGTGGAAACCAGCCATCGCCCGTTACAGTTGCTTCAGTAGGGGAAGGACCACACCGGGAGGGCGATGAAATAATGTGATGCCCTAGGGAACCGACGTGGGAAATTCTTTATTCCGATAATTTTGTCCGAAATAAAAAAGCCATTATCTTTGCCGTATCCAATAGACAAAAAATGTTTTCAAAAGCTTGTGAATACGGCATCAGGGCAACGACCTATATCGCCCTACAGTCCATGCAAAACAGAAGGGTAAGCCTAAAGGAGATCTCTGAAGAAATCGGATCTCCTACGGCATTTACGGCCAAGGTGCTGCATCAATTGGCCAAAAACAACATCTTGGACTCAACTAAGGGGCCTTCGGGCGGGTTTCAGATTGCAAAGGAACGAATCGACGGTATAAAACTGGGCGATGTCGTCTTCGCGATCGATGGTGATTCTATCTATGAAGGTTGCGGTCTAGGCCTGGATAAATGTAGTAATGATAGGCCTTGCCCCGTACACGATAAGTTTGCCGTGGTTCGCGATGAACTAAAACATATGTTGGAGCATACCAGCCTCCTTGAATTGGCAACAGGTTTGGAAACCGGGGAAACCTATTTAAAAAGGTAAAAACCTTCCCATTAATGATGATATAATGGTCAAAATATCTAAATCTGTAAGCTGGCGGAAGCCCAAACCCCTAAAAGCCCTTTTTTGATGAAACGAGAGATACTGCATTTGGAAGATGTACAACTTTTGGTAGATACCTTTTATACCAAGGTAAGGCAAGATGGGCTATTGGGGCCCATTTTTGAAAATGTGATACAAGACCAATGGTCGAAGCACCTGAATAAAATGTACACTTTTTGGCAAACCGTACTCTTGGGCGAACATACGTATTCGGGACATCCGTTTATGCCCCATATCGATCTTCCGATTGAAAAGCGGCATTTCGAGCGCTGGCTTGAACTTTTCTACCAAACTTTGGACGAAAATTTTGAAGGGGAAAAGGCGGATGAGGCTAAATGGAGGGCGTCGAAGATGGCCGAAATGTTCCTATACAAACTTACCTATTTCAGAAATTCAGGTTCAACCCATCTCATATGACCATAAAAGTCAAGTATCCCCTGGCATTGGCGTCCGTGTTTCTGTGGATCGGCTTCGTTGGGGCCATTAGTTTTATGGAGGCCTGGCTGAAATTCAGGGCACCGGGGATTACCATTCCCTTGGGGCTCGGTATAGGGCGCTTGGTTTTCAATGCCCTCAACAAGGTCGAATGGGTTCTGGCCCTCGTGGTTTTAATCAACCTCCTAATCGTAAATGAAGGTGTTTTTTCCAAAAGGAACATCACTTATTTTATTGCGCTCTTGGGCTTGGCGATTCAAACAGGATGGCTTTTGCCGGCATTGGACCTTCGGGCGGAACTGCTTATTCAAAACTTAGAGCCGGGAGCTTCATATCTTCATTTTTATTATGTCGGGATTGAGATGGTCAAAATACTTTGCCTCTTTATCTTTGGCATCAAACTTTTTAAAACCTAAGAAATGTCCGATACAGGAAATAAAATCAAGGAAAAGTACGAACAGCTGGGAGAGAACCCCGAAACCTATCTTGAGGGACTTCTACATGCCAAACCTATTAATTACTGGGATTATGTAGAGGTTGATACCTTGCTTTCGCTTCAAAAGCCCCGTACGGATTTTAAGGACGAAACGATCTTTATCATGTACCATCAGGTGACAGAGCTTCTGCTAAAGATGATGCGCCACGAATTGGAACAGATCGTTGATGAGGAGAAGATTACCGAAGCATTTTTATTGACCAAATTGGGAAGGGTCAACCGCTATACCACCATGCTGATCACTTCTTTCGATATCATGAAAGACGGTATGGATTATGACGATTACAACCAATTCAGAAAGGCATTGACACCGGCCAGTGGCTTTCAGAGTGCCCAGTTCCGTTATATCGAAATTCTTTGTACAAGTCTTGATAACCTGGTCAATGACGAAGGAAAGAAAAGGTTGCCGACCGAACCCTCGGTCGAAGATTACTTTGAACAGATCTATTGGAAGGATGCCGGGTTGAACCGAAAAACGGGCAAAAAGACCCTGACGATGGAGCAGTTTGAGGAAAAATACCTGGAAAGCCTGATGGCCTGGGCCCAAAAAGTGCAGGGCCGTACGGTTGAAGATAGGGTGTTGGAGTTGCAAAATCCGTCCGTAGCGCTCACCGAAAAGCTTAGGGATTTCGACCGGCTATACAATATAGAATGGCCCCTGGTACATTTAAGGACGGCGGAACACTATCTGAACAGCAAAGGGGAGAACAAGGCCGCTACAGGGGGTTCGGAATGGAAAAAATACCTGCACCCCAAATACCAACAACGCAAGTTTTTCCCGCTATTGTGGACCGAGAGTGAAAAAAAGCACTGGGGAGAAACCGCAGACCTTAAGTAGGGAAACTGGGGTAGGGGATATAGGGAAGTATAAAAGGGGGCTTCCCTTCCGACATTAAACCACAATATGCCAATCTTTTGCCTATCCCATAGATGTCCCGATTTTTTGTGTTCCAAAGAAACCAGACCTTCCTTGTCCCTTCAGCAACTAGGTTTACACCGCTTCAAAACCTGTTTAGGGGATGCAATGGGGGAAATCGGTATATTTGATGCTGATACCCTTGGTTTTAGAGGTTTGAAAAACGTTGACAATGGATTATTTCAAGAAGGTTTGGCGCTACTTGCTCGTAGTAACGGTTTTTACTTCCTGTGGAAAGGATGCGGTTGATACTTCGCCCCTTGTACTGTCATATGTGCCCATAGATTTTTCAAAATTGGAATCCGTTGTGGCTTTTGGGGAAGAGATCAATGCCGAAAAGAAGAGTCCCGCCATAGAATACATCCTTCTCGATGCCAATGCCGATATCCATGCCATGGCATCGGGCTATGTTGAAGCTTTGGTCATGAACGAAGGTATTGCCGATTATGAAATACGGGTAAGAAATAAGAAATCGCCCGACTGGCTCGTCATTTATGACCATGTTTTAGATGTAAAGGTTTCCGAGGGCGACCCTATTGATCCGGGAATGGTCTTAGGTAAGGTAGGAATCGGTCAACGAACCGAAATACAGCTCAATGTAAAGACCAAGGGAACCGAATTGTCGTATTGTCCCTTGGGCAACGCAAGCCCTGAATTTGTAAGGGAACACCAAGCGTTTATATCAGATTGGTGTCTTGAAGATTCGGTAGTGCCATAGCGTTCGCAGCCGACCGATATGCTAGACTAGCGCTTTTTGTGTAAACATAAGGGCCGTGAATTGCTTCTTTTTAAAGGTAGAAACCGATAACATCCTTTGGCGGGGTAGATCGTAAAAAAAAATCCCTTTTAATTTTTTTAAAACTGACGAAGGTCATTCTTGGCCTCGGGAAAAATGCTAAGCTTTGTAACCAAAGTTACTTCGCAGATTATCAATCCGTTGTAATTTTACCCTAATTAAAAATAAAGCAAAGCATAATGAAGATAGAACAAATTTATACGGGATGTTTGGCACATGCGGCCTATTACTTGGAAAGCAATGGGGAGGCAGCTATTTTTGATCCACTTCGTGAGGTGCAGCCTTATATCGATAGGGCGGAAAATGACCATGCGAAAATTAAATATGTATTCGAGACCCATTTTCACGCCGATTTTGTGAGTGGCCATTTAGACCTGAAAAAGAAAACGGGGGCCGAGATCGTTTTTGGCCCTACCGCAAAACCGGGTTATGATGCCTTGATTGCCGAAGATGGTCAAATTTTTACCGTAGGAGCCTATAAGGTGAAGGCCATCCACACCCCAGGGCATACCATGGAGAGTACCACATACCTCTTGATCGACGAAAAAGGTAAGGAACACGGACTCATTACGGGGGATACCCTTTTTATTGGCGATGTGGGTAGGCCGGATTTGGCCCAACACGTAGTGGCCGACCTCACGGAAGAGAAATTGGCAGGCCATCTTTACGATTCGCTCCGCAACAAGATCATGCCATTGGACGATAACCTGATTATATACCCTAACCACGGTGCAGGTTCTGCTTGTGGAAAGAAGATGAGTAAGCAAACGACAGACACCCTACGTCACCAAAAAGCGACCAATTATGCCTTGCGTGCCGATATGGGCAAGGAAGAGTTCATTAAGGAACTGTTGACGGGTTTGACCACGCCTCCGAGCTATTTTCCACAAAACGTGATGATGAACATTAAGGGCTATGATAGCTTGGATACGGTTATGGACCGCGCCAAAAAACCGCTGTCGGCCGAAGCTTTTGAAGTGCTTGCCAATGAAACCGGGGCATTGTTGCTCGATACCAGGGATGCTAAGGATTTTGCCAAGGGCTTTGTTCCCAACAGCGTTAATATAGGCCTTGATGGAAGTTTTGCCCAATGGGTGGGGGAAATGATCCCCGATGTAAAACAGGAAATTTTACTGATTACCTATCCCGGTAAACAAGAAGAGGCCATCACCCGATTGTCGCGTGTAGGTTATGACAATACCATAGGCTATCTCAAAGAAGGATTCGACACTTGGAAAAATGCCGATAAAGAAATTGAAACCGTTGGTCGTATTACTCCCCAAGAATTGGAATTGGCCTATGCTTCGGAAAAACCGCTGATCATCGATGTGCGGAAGAAAAGCGAATTCGATTCCGAGCATGTTATCGGGGCAATCAATGTTCCGCTCAATGAAATCAATAGGAATTTGGCCCGCTTTCCAAAAGACCGGCCCTTTGTTATCCATTGTGCGGGCGGGTATCGGAGTATGATCGCAGCGTCTATTTTAAAGCAAAGGGGCTGGGACGATTTTGTAGATGTCGCCGGCGGATTTGAAGAGATGAAAAATACTGGGATACGAATATCGGAATACGTCTGCCCGACCACACTACTCTAAAGCGCAAGCTTGAATACCCGTAATTTCCTGTAGATAAAAACGGAATGTCGGGACATAAAAAACAAAAACAGTAATTGAATTTGGTTGGTTATTTTTATGGGAAGCGGTCTTATTGATCAGGCCGTTTCCTTTTTTAAATCCCTTCCCTTAAAATAAAAACTATGTCATTCTTAAGTACAATATTCGGTCATAATAACGAAGCCTCCGATAAGATAGTGGTCTTGGACAAGACCGATTATGCATCGGCCATTTCAAATAAAAAAGTGCAATTGGTAGATGTGCGTACCGCTAATGAATTCAGCGGCGGACACATCAAGAACGCTTTGAACATCGATTTTTTCAATGCGGCCAATTTTGAGATTTCTTTTTCAAAACTTGATAAAACAAAACCCGTCTACATCTATTGCCGTTCAGGGGCAAGGAGTCAGAAAGCTGCCAAAAAATTAGTAGATATGGGCTTTTCGCAAATCTTTGACTTGAAAGGGGGCTATTCAAGATGGTCATAAATACGATTCACAACGAACAGGTTTAGCTTGATACAATAAAAGGTAAAATCAATATGAAGACAACGATTATAGTACAGAATTTAAAGTGCGGTGGCTGTGCCCATACCATAACCTCCAAAATTTCAGGGATGGAGGGTATATCTAACCTTACGGTTGATGTAGCATCGGCCAAGGTGTCCTTTGTTCACGAGGATATTAACGATGCCTTAGTGGTAAAAGACCGCTTAAAGGCCTTGGGATATCCCTCTATCGAGAGTGATAATTCCATGGCGGCCAAGGCCATTTCCTTCTTTAGCTGTGCAACGGGCAAGATGTCGAAATCGTAAAAAGGCCTCTTGTCAGAGGTCAATAGAGTGGGGAAGCTAGGCGAGATACGCGTACAAAGATCTAGAAACAACTAAATTTTATATATTATGAGAACAAATATGGGGCGTACAGATCGTATAATTAGGCTTATTTTCGCAATCATTGTAGGGGTGTTGTTTTGGCAACATGCAATAGGAGGTATTTTGGCCTATGTGCTGTTGGCAATAGCGGCTATTTTTGTGATAACAAGTTTTATAGGTTTTTGTCCGCTGTATACCCTCTTCGGCTTTTCAAGCTGTAAAATAAAGGAAAAGTAAACCGCTTTAAGGGATGAAGCTTGATTGGGCAAGGAGCAAGGTCGATCGCCTATAGGGAAAAGGACTGAATTATTAGAATGAACCAACATTTAAAAGAGAAGTACGGACATATTTTTGAGAGCGACCTTCTTCAAGAAATCGATAGGGTGGCTACCTATAAGGAAATACCCGAAGGGTTTAAGCTTATTGAAATAGGGGAATTTATCAAAACGATGCCGCTCTTGGTTTCGGGGGTGGTAAAAGTACTTAGGGAAGATGATAAAGGAGATGAATTGCTGCTTTATTTCCTTGAGCATGGCGATACCTGTGCCATGACCTTAAGCTGTTGCGTAGGCCATAAAAGAAGCGAGATCCGTGCGGTGGCCGAAACCGAAGCCGTATTGATTATGGTGCCCGTGGGGAAAATGGAGGAATGGATGGCCAAATACCCAAGCTGGCGCAACTTTATTCTACAAAGCTACCACAACCGTCTGAATGAAATGCTGGAAACCTTGGATAGCATCGCATTTTTAAAGATGGATGAACGCCTATTGAAATACCTAAGGGAAAAATCACGGGTTACCGGCAGTAGCACCATTAACAGCACCCACCAAGAAATTGCCTACGAACTACATACATCGCGCGTAGTGGTGTCGCGTTTGCTCAAAAAACTTGAGAATATGGGCAAGGTAAAACTACACAGATACCATATTACCCTGGTGGACCTATAAATTTTTCGATAGGGCGGCATCTTCCTTGTAAAGATTTAACCTGTTGTAAGCTGTCGCGAGATAGACTGCTCAATGTTCTACAACTTCATTCAAGCTATTGTTTTTAATTCGTATGGGACTAGCCCCAAAGCAATTGAATCAAGGGACAGGGGTTGATTTACAGACCCGGCATTAGTTTTTTGCAAATTCAATTAACTGTTTATAATTGCCATTGTCTGCTTCTCTTAGGGCTTTTATATATTGTTTTCTTGTTTCATTAGCTTCAACCATATTTGATTGATGCCAAGAAAATATTTCATTTCCAAATATTGATTCCATAATAATGTCGGCCATCATTCTAGAGTGTCTTCCATTTCCATTTGGAAAGCAATGAATGGATACTATGCGATGTTTAAATCTTATAGCTATTTCTTCAGGTGGAAAAGTTTTGTTTTCTATCCAATACTTAGTGTCGTCCAGTAAATTTTTTAATTCAATTCCAATTTGCGTCCACGGAATTCCAATGTTCTTTTCGGTCTTTCTAAAATCGCCTGCCCATTTCCATACATCACCATACATTCTTTTGTGCAAGCCTCTTACAAACTTTTCAGTTAAAATTTTTTCAAGTTTGAATTTTGTATGAATAGTCCATTCCACTGCTTTTTCAATATTCAATTGCTCAAATTCATCTAGTTCTCCTTGAGTAGTAATAGACTTTATTTTAAGGCCTTCCTTTTCTTCTTCGTCTAAAGGTGTTTGTCCATCTTTATAATCGAACTCTAATCCCATAATGATTTTTTCATCTCTCGTTTTATTTCACTAGCAAGTTCTTTTATGGTTTTATTTAATTTTTCATCCCCAATTCCTTGGTTCTCTAATTTCATGTTTTGATTCGTCCTTAAAACTATTTTTCGTGCTAGCTTTTCGGCCTTTAAGTTTACTAAGCTTTCAATCGTCCCATCTTTCGGAATAAAACCATAGACAAGTTTCATATTCAAAGCATTACCGACATCTTTTAATTTATTGAGGGTTATCTGGCCTGTAGCTTCACGTTCCTCGATTTTTTGTATAGCTCCTTTAGTTAAGTTAAGTTTGGTCCCTAATTGGTCCCTCGTCATATTAAGGGTAGTTCTAATAGTATTCACCCATCCCTTTTGTGGGACCAGGACCGTTCCGGCATCTTTAAAATTCGCCAATTTTTGGTCTAGTTGTTCTATGAGCAGTTTTTTCTTGTTTCTCATTTGTTCGTATTTTATACATATAAGTATGTAATTTAATTTAAAAGTATACATATAAATATAAAAAAAATAATAAAAGAATACTTATATGTATCTTTTTTGGATTTTGATTATACAAATACGTATTACCAAGTTTGTGTGAGAGCCTAGGTTTTAAATTAATGTCAAGGGTCTTGGCTAAGCGTAGTTGCGTGGGTTAGCACTTACATTTTGCAAGTACGCACCAAGCTGACACGGGCGCAGCGACCTGGCGCAAGCAAAATCTGCGGGGATTTTCAGAAGTAGGTGAGAACAAGCAATTATTTATGGCCATTGTGCCTGTTGCGCAACTATGAATTCCATCTGCCTAATCTTGACGTTTCGGAGCGTATTCTGTGAGAAATATATCAACGTAAACTTGCTCACGTTTCCGTTTATATACACTTGCTAAAATCCGTTTGTGTTTTATCTTTCTGTAAGCTTCCAGTTAGCTGTCTTTTGACATTTCAATCTTCCGCGAAAGTGAATAGCAGCTTTACAAGAAACATTTTGCAATGGAGTAAAAAACAATGCTCATGTTAACCTATTATTTTTTTCTTCATCAAATGGTCAATCATAATACTAGAGGTCATGAGAAAAATAGAGATAATTACGATAAAAATTTTAGCACTTTGCTTAATTGTAAGCTGTTCGGCACCAGAAGTTGAAATTATTCCAGAAACCGAAACCCAAGGAGAATACGTAAACCTTATAAACCAGCAGTCAGAACTAAAGCCTCAAGGTGGAAGGGGTACATGTATTGTGTTCGCAGCGGTAGCAGCTGTGGAGGCCAACTTGAAAAGAAAGGGTTTTGGAGAAGTGGATCTGTCTGAAGAATTCGTAAACTATGCCAGAAAGGCATTTTATATTCATCCCGTAATGCAAGATTATGTAGATGGAAGAAAAACAGAAAATCAATTAGGATCACAAGGCGGTGGTGGAGGTTTTTATACTGCTTCGCATATGCTAGCCGGATTAAAAGTGCCAAAGGAAGTGGTTATGCCCTATCAAACGAGTAATAATTACTACACACAAAATTACCCTATACTAAATCGTTTATTGAATGAAGACGAATTTAAAACCCAATTTAATTACAATACTTTTAACTTGAATCCTGAAATTTTAACTGACGATTTGTTGAGGGGGGAGCATACTTGGTATTCCGTTACCGGTGTTCAAGAAATTATTGACCCAAGGCAAAATATCGACCAAATAGAAAATGCCCTGCGCAATAGAAATGAGGTCATTATAGATTTTAGGGTTCCTGTAGATTTTAACCTTGATGAAAATAATACGTGGAGAGCCTCATCTAATGATTCGGCAAATGGTGCCCACTCGGTGCTATTGGTTGGTTTTGATAAGAGAAATCCAGATGCTTCAAAACATTATTTTATCGTAAAAAATTCATGGGGAAATGTTCGTACGGATAAACGGGAAGAGTATGCTGGGTACACTACTTTTAGCTATGATTTTATTCAGAAAAATGTTACTGTTGCAGGTTTTATCAAAGACGTTAAAACCCTTAGTTTTGGAAATGATGGATTTAAATGGCCAGAACTAAAATTTATTGGGCGTTGGAAAACAGTTTTTCATGGACAAAACGGAACTTTAGACATCTATAATATTCCAGGATTGAATGATGCCGTGATTGAAAGTCATTTTCAACAGGGCAGAATAAGTTCCAAACATGAAGATTATCGTATTGGGACTTATTATGACGAAAATGGCACTGTTTATCGCGTTAATGGAAAAATGGAAGGAAATAAATTAACATTCAGTCTCAATTATGAACAGCCCATATTACCATGGGAAGAGCCTTTTCCCGGTATATTTTCAAACGAGGAGACCTATGCGAGAGATGGTTATAAAAAATTCACATTCTACTTAGATAAAAATAATTTTATGGGTGGTTATGCCACCAAAGGGGAGTATTATAGCAGTGCGCATAAATATGTAGGTGGATTTGCAACAAAGATGGAACGCCCTAATATTAATTATACCATATTAACACGTACAACACCTTCCAATTATTTACAAAGACCGTTTAAATTTTATTCAGAATTGATTGAGGGTGATATATATTTTGATAAAACAAGCTTGTATTCTAGTTCATATTTTGAAGTGAGTGGTCAATTCATAAGCGAAAATAATTTTGGTGTCTCGGTTAAGCTGTTAGTGCCAAGGGATGCTAATGAAAATACTATTTTTAAAATTGTATATCCTAATAAAGAATTACGTTTTGAATGTAAATTAGCACAACGAAAAGATGCATTTATAGGGATTCTCCCAGATGCCGATGAAGATAAGGTTATCCCCTTTTTACTATACGTTAACGAGTAATAAACTCTGATACGAAATCAGCATAGGATAGGTTTTTCGTAACTGTTTTCCGGTCAAGATAATTTTTATGACATAGGCCCGGAAACTGGGCTAGGGCTTTTCTTTCCGCAAACTTTCTAGCGTTGGCAGAAGACATACTCTTTTGAAATTTTCGGCGTAGTTGTTGGCTGGAGCAATTGCGAATGTGTATCGCTTTTTAGTGTTGGTTATTTCAAGTATAAACCGATTCCTAAACTAATTCCTATTGCCATTAAAACAACGACTAAAATCTTCAATGTTTTCAATTTTTTAGATTGTAATTCAAATCGTTCTTTTATTTTACCTTCCATTGTGCTAAAGTTAGAGTTCAAAGTAGTTTCAAATGCTCGCTGTATTTGTGTTCCTTCGTTTCTAATTTCAATTTGAATGTCAGATTTATGTTTATCAAGTCTTGTTATAAGTGTTGCGTCAAGCTCTTTTTGAAAAGATTTATTGTCTTTATAAATCTCTCCTATTTTTTGCTCAAGAAAGTCATTCGCAACTTTTAATTGTTCTGTGTTTTCTTCCGTTTTCTTCTTAATGACGTCACTAACAGAATTTAAGCTTTTATTATTTTCTTCAATTAACTCCAAGTTGCGACTTATATTCGATTGTAGTGTGCTTATTTCTGAATATACAGCTGTAAAACCTTTTAGTTGTTTGGAATTATGTTCCAATTCATTAACAACATTATCCAATTTTTCTAAATCCATAGTCTATATTTTTATTAATGTTTTTAAGTCTATTGTTGTAATGAATTAATATCGTTTCTGTGTCTCCTAATTCTTTAGCAAATCTTAGTTTCTCTTCTTCTGTTCTACTGAATTTGTATAGGAACTTTAACAATACTATTTTCCCTTTTTTGTCTATTTTTTTCGATATTTCAAGAATGTGGTCGATAATAAAATCAACGTTTTAATCCTCCGTCATTTTTAGCTTCATTGTTTACAGGCCATTCATTCCCGTTTTTTCCATTTAGAGAAAAATCAAGAGCTTCTAAAACAGAACTTTTCCCAACTCCATTTTCTCCGATTAAACTAGAAAAGTTTTCTCCTTCTGAAATAGGGACAAAATTTATTCCTTTATATATCTTGAAATTTTTTATGAATATCGATATAATCATTTTTTAGATTCTGTTTTTCTAATTAGGCACAACGTACGTATATGTGTACAATTACACATATACCTCTATATTTGGGTATAAATGTAATAGTTTTGCTTGCCCAAATACATGCCAATATAAAAATTCTTACAATTCTGTTCTTACAGAAAAGCGTAATCCTATTAAAACAAAGTGGTTTAAGATTATAGTTTAAGCCCCTTTTTAAGGTTTAAAAATTTGCGCTTCCGATACTCTAAAAAAGGGGAGGGGCACATCAAAGCAATTTGTTGTTGCTCTTCAGGGGGCGTTGAGTCGAACCTTGATTGAACAAAGAAATATTATAGACGGTCGCTTATGGGGAGCTATTCTTTAATTAAAGGTTTTCCGGAACTCCAAGGGAGACATTTCCGTTTTGTTCTTAAACAGTTTGTTGAAGGAGCTTGGGTATTCAAAGCCTAAATTATACGCAATCTCGTTAATGGGCAAAGGGGTGGTTGAAAGCTGTTCTTTTGCTTTTTCGATCAGTTTGTTATGGATATGCTGTTGGGTGCCCATTCCGGTCAAAGACTTCAACATACTGCTCAGGTAACTTGGGGAAAGGTGGAGTTCTTGTGAAATATGTTCTACCGTCGGTAGGCCGAGTTCCATTAAGTTTTCTTGATTGAAGTACGCTTGCAATAGCTGTTCTACCTGCGCTAAAAGTTGATGGTTCGGGGTGTTGCGCGTGATAAATTGACGTTCGTAAAACCGTTCGGCATAGTTGAGCAAGAGCTCCAATTGCGATACGATAATTTTCTGGCTGAATTTATCGATTGGGGAGCGATATTCTTGTTCTATACGCTTAAAGATATCGATCATCATCTCTTCTTCCTCTTCCGACAAGAACAAAGATTCGTTGATGTCATATCCAAAGAATGCATAAGATTTCATGGTTTGGGCCAAGGAGGTATTCCACAAAAAGTCAGGATGAACCAAGAGGAGCCAACCCGTAGGTTTTGATGCTCCCTTTAAATTGATATTCGGATTCCTTTCCATGCCCATCACTTGGTCCGGGGCCAAAAAGGTCATTATGCCCTCGTTAAAATCGTACTCCTTTTGTCCGTAAAACAGTTTATAGGGCACGTTTCGCTTTAAACCGATGGTGTAGTATTTCTGCACCAATTTCAGTCCCTTTAGGTCTTCGGGAAACCTTACCTGGCCAAAATCGATCAGACTTATTAAAGGATGTCTGGGGGCGGAAAGATTCGCAAAACGGTGAAAGTCCAGAATTTTCGGAATGTATTTGAGATGGCCCATATTCGTATTTTACTCGATAATCGAGATGACATGCCCCGAGGCTTGCCCCGAGGTAGTTTACGGTAAGGTATATTTTTTTTTGATACTGCCCCGTGGAATATCTTCCGATTGGCAAAGATAAGTTCCAAAATACTATAGGTATTCCACTTAAAACGCTTTGTGCCGAGGCTTTCTTCGATTAGGCCATGCCGCCGTTGACCCCAATATTCTGGGCATTGATCCATTTGGCTTCGTCACTCGCTAAAAAAGCTACCACCTGGGCGATATCAGGGGTTTCGGCAATGCGTTGAAAAGGGGAAAGTGCGGCCAAGCGGTCTACGGTCTCTTTTGTTTTTCCTTGCATAAACAACTCGGTATTTGTCGGTCCCGGGGAAACCGAATTTACATTGATCCCACGACCGCCTATTTCTTTGGAAAAAATCCGTGTAAGTTGCTCTACGGCCGACTTTGTAGCGACGTATGTACCGTAGGTTGGGAGCATCAACCGGTTTACCGAGGTGGAAACATTGATGATGCTTCCGTTTTCCGAAAGCTTTGTAGCGGCCTCGCGAAGTGTATTGAAAACGCCCTTTACATTGGTGTCAAATTGAAGTTCGAAAGCTTCGTCAGTGGTGTCTTTTATCAATTGATTGACCATAATTCCGGCATTGTTCACCAAAATATCCACTTGGCCAAAATGGGCAATGCTTTGGTCGAATAAACGGCTTACGTCTTCCTTTGACCTTACATCGGCCTGAATTTGTATGGCTTCGCCGCCTTCGGCGATAATCGCGTTCACTACATTTTTAGCGGCTTCTTCGTTACCGGCATAATTGACTACTACCTTTGCCTTGTTTTTGGCCAAGGTTTTAGCGATTTCCGCACCGATTCCTTTAGATGATCCCGTTATTAAGGCCACCTTGCCTTCTAGATTACCCATGTTTTTTTCGTTTAAGATTCATACGACAAAGTTGGGGTATTTGGTCGACTTAAACTTGTCCAAATCGGGTTTTTACTTGTCCTTATTTGCTATGGTTTGAGTTGCGAATAGTGATAACTTCATACGTCTAGTGAATTGGTTTTTATTTAGGATGTAGGAAGGCCCCTTTGTTATAAAGAAGACCCCATACATAACAATATTATGAAGATGTGGTGACAGAAAGATGGACAAACTTCTTGAAAGCATGGACAATCTTCTTATTTAGTTGTCAAATCCTCAAATTAATTACATTTGATTACTAATTTATAAAAATGAAAACAATAAAAATGATAAAATAGCAACGCAAGGCTTCCTTTTTTTATTTTTTTGACCGCCTAGATTCGTTCTAGGCCTTATTCTTATTGCGATTGTCGGTGTCTTGTTGATGAAATGCCAAAATTGATTTTGGAAATTTTGGAAAACTATAACGGGGCTTTAAGCCTTTATATGTAGTTTTTTCTCTGGTATTTGAACTCCGCACATTTAAATTATTCAAAGGTTTTGAACGATTTTTCCGGATTAAATGAGGGCTAAGGGATTCGTTTTTAAAGCGCTGTTTAACGAACGGAAAGGTTAATTTTAAAAGGAAATCTATGGGCTCAAAGCATAAAGCGAAAAAAGGCCTACATTAGCCGAAACCAATAAGATTACCATGAGCGAATTACAAGATTTTCAAAAACTGGTCATTTCAAATGCGGCCCATGTCAAAGGATTGTCAGTAGGCGACAAGGCTCCCGATTTTTCCTTGCCGAACGCCGTAGGTAAAAACGTCTCGCTTACCGAAATGTTAAAATCAGGAATTGTAATCATCAAGTTTTACCGTGGGGAATGGTGCCCTATTTGTAATCTAGACCTAAGGGAGGTACAAAAGAATTTGGCGGAAATTAAATCGTATGGAGCTTCATTTTTGGCGATAAGTCCGCAAAGTCCCGATAACGCCCTTACCGCAAAAGAAAAGAACAGTTTGGATTATGAGGTGCTTAGTGATGCGGATCAGAAGGTAATCAAGGCCTACAAGCTTCAGTTCGATCCAGGAGATGATTACCACGGAAGACGCGATTTGACCCTTTTGAACGGTGATGGATCAAAAACCCTTCCCGTACCCGCCACTTTTATAATCAATACCGACCAAACCATTGAGGCGGCCCATGTTGAAGCCAACTACACCGAAAGAATGGGAGTGCCTGAAATATTAGCGGCACTAAAAGTATTGACCGAACAAGCCTAAAACAAAAGTGTTTTTCGCTGTTCAAAAGGAAATAGGAATTATCCTGTTCTAACCTATTGTAACATATTGTTGAGGTATTCGGTAGGCGATTTTCCGTATTGTTTTTTGAATGATTTGCTAAAACTCGAGGGGTTTTTAAAACCGACCTGCCAGGCAATTTCAGAGATGTTGAATTTTCTTTCCAAGAGCAGTTTCATTCCATTTTGCAATCGAATGTAGTAGATGAATTCTACAGGACTCATTTTTGAGATGCTCTTTACTTTTCGAAATAAGTTACTTCGGCTCATCGACATTTTTTCACTAAGTTCTTCCACGCTAAAGTCCCCATTATCCAAATTCGCTGTAATGTGTTCTACAACTTTCTGTATAAAGGCTTCGTCTAGAGGGTTTTTGGTAAATGCCGAAGAATCCACTACCTGTTCCTTGACCAGTTTTTGAATGAGCATTTTCCTGCTTTTTACCAATGCATGGATGCGAGTTTTAAGGATGTCGGGGTCAAAGGGTTTTTCCAAATAGGCATCCGCTCCAAGATGAAGTCCTTTCATCTTTTCTTCGGTCATAGTCTTGGCAGTCAGTAAGATAACGGGGATGTGTAGGGTCTTTTGATTTTCTTTAAGGCTTTGGCATAGGCCATATCCGTCCATTTTGGGCATTAACACATCGCTAACGATTACGTCAGGAGGTGTTTTCCCCACCACTTCGAGGGCTTCAAGGCCATTACTGGCCGTTTTTATGATAAAATCGTCCTTCAGTAACAGAGTTAGGTATTCTAGAAGCTCGTTATTGTCATCCACTAGTAGGATATTCATTTTTCCCGATTCCCCATAGGTAGTTTCATGGGGTTCGTCAAAGGACCGGTCATCACCCAGATAGGGTTCCAAAGCAAGTATTTTTGAAAATGATGCGGGATCTGTATTCGTATCCTCTAGGGGGGAAGTGGCATTTCCTTTTGGAAGGAGGATAGTAAATTCGGTTGTCTGGTGGTCGCTTTTGGCGTGGATGCTTCCGTTGTGTAGTTCTACGAGTTCCTTGGCTAGCGATAAACCTATGCCCGTTCCTCCATGGGCGTCGTTTCCTTTGTAATAGCGGTCAAAAATACGTACAAGGTTTTCCTTGGAAATACTAGGTCCCGAATTGCTTACGGAGAGACGAATCCACGAATCGCATATTTCCTTTTGGGGGACATCTAGTTTTTTCTGGGCCTTGATCTTGATTTGTACCACCGAACCTTCGGAACAAAACTTTAGGGCATTGGCCATTAGGTTGTTGATCGCTTTATAGAGATGGGTGGCGTCGGCCAGTATTACATTGTCTTTTAAAAGGCTGTGACAATTGATGATGACTTCCTTTCCTTCAGCGAACAGTTGGAAACTTTCACTGATTTCTTGCACAAAATGAAGAATATTGATGGGTGTCGGTTTAAGGACAAGCCCCCCTTTTTCAAGTTTCCTAAAGGTAATCAGCTCGTCGATTAAGTGTATGAGCTTGTCGCTGTTCCTCTTGATAATCTTGGCCTTTTTTCGAATATCGACAGATATGGTATTGTTGGAGATGATATCCTTTATTGGCCCTGAAATCAAGGTAAGCGGGGTTCTGAACTCATGGGAAATGTTGGTGAAAAACTGTAATTTTAAATTGTTCAGTTCTTTCATTTGTTCTTTTTCCCGCTTTTCAAGGAGAAGTTCACTCTCTTTTCTTGCATTTGCCGTTCGGTATCGGATAAAAATGTAAATGAGTCCGTTTATAATGGCCACATAGGTCAAAATGGCCCACCAGGTCTTCCAGGGCGGGGGTAAGACGCCGATGCTAAGTTTGGTAGGTTTTGAGTTCCAAGAGCCACTATGGTCTTTGGCCTTGACTATAAAGGTGTAGCTGCCCGGACTAAGGTTGGTATAGGTGGCTGTATGTTCCTCGCTTTTATTGTATACCCAATCATTGTCAAATCCCTCTAGTTTATAGGCGTAGTCCCTACTTTTTTCGAAACTGCCATTAATGTTGGCATATTCCAAAGTGAACATATCGTTTTTATAATTTAGGGTGATGTTTTCGGTATTGAAGATTTGTTTGTCAAGTATAATATCACCATTGATACGTTCTTTGACTTTGACGGGTTTGTTTAAGATCCGAAAACCTGTAATGAGTACGTCGGGCGGGCTTTTAGTAAAGGAAATTAGCTTGGGGTCAAAACTGATAAATCCATTGGCATGACCAAAGAAAAAGTCGGTATCGCTTTTCTTATAAAAGCATGAGGGACTGAAGATTAAACTGGGCAAGAAATATTCAAAATGCTTTTCTTTATCGCTATACCTCATTAACCCCTTGATGCTGCTGATCCAAAGGTTGTTTTCGTTGTCTATAATCAGGCCGTGTACCGATTTATCGGCGAGGCCTTCGCTTACACCGATCAATTCGCAGGTATATGGCTTGCTTCCGATTTTGGTGAGTTTGTTGAGGCCACTTTCCGTACCGATCCACAAATGGCCGTCGTTATCCTCTTCCATGGCATTGATCATAGAGCCAAAAAAGCGGTCAGGTATGGCTAAGGGGACAAAGTCTCCTTCTACATCTTTTTTATAGATGAAGGGGCCATCTATTCCCGAATATATGGTCCCATTTGGCGATTTGTAGAGCGATCGTACAAATCCTTTCAGTAAGGGGAGCTTGCTGGCCAAAGTGTTTTTTTGCATATCGTAAACGAAAAGTCCGCTTATGGTGCCAATGTAGACTTTGTTGTCGGCGGTGTCGAGTAAAAGACTGAACACATTCTTACTAGGTAATAGATGTTGTACTTGGCCGGTTTTCAAGTCTTTTATTACGAGGCCATCTAAAGACCCAATAAACAATTTTTGACCCATAGACGCTATAGAACGCCCCATATTGGCCTCGGCCCCCATATTCAGTGCCAATTTTTTAATGGTTCCATCTTCATTTGAGATACCCGATGTTCCCTTTGAGGATGTGGTATACCATAGGTCGCCTTCGGGTATGGCCGTGATGCCCCTTACTTCGTCTTTGTTCGTACTTTTGGTGAAACTGAAATTTGAAAAATTCCGGTTTCGATTGAGCAAGGTGCTTAATCCGAGATTGCTGCCGATCCATAAATTATTACCTGCATCAAAGTTTAGCTTGAATATTCGGTCGTTGCTTAGACTGTAATCGTTTAGATAATGTTGCTGATAAAAAATAATCGGGCTATCGTTTCCATTAGGTTTTTGTCTTTCTATTTTACCCAATCCCTGCGTGGTTCCCAACCAAATATCCCCCGAATTGTCCATGGTGAGGTCATAAATTTCAAGATTCGGGGAAACCCCATCGCCAAGAAATAGTTTTTGAAAGGCACTCCCCCCGTGAGCGGTTAGCGAATCGGTTTTTGAACGATAGATACCATCACCGCCACTGGCGACCCATAGTTCGTCTTGTACAAAAAGTATATCCCATATTCTATCGTTATAGGCGTTGGGTTTTACATTAAAGGGGAAATAGGTTTGGGATAGGTTTTTTTTCTCAAAGCGTACGATACCTGTTTCACAACTCACCCATATATGTCCCTTTTCGTCAGGAACGATAACATTTACGGCATTATTGAGCGGGTAATCTTTAAACTGATGTACTTTGCCGGTTTTGATTTCCAATATGCTGAGCCCCCTTTTCGTGCCGATCCATAAACGTTGTTTTTGGTCGATATAAAGGGATTTGATTTCCTTATGGGGCAAAAAATCGGAGGTTTTGAAATTTAGAATGGAGTCTTTGTTGCGTTCGATCTTACTTAAGCCTTCGGTAGAGCCTATCCAAATATTCTCTTCCTCATCTTCGGCTATGGCATAGACCCAATTTCCTGCAATACCGTTACCCTGCACGTTTTTTGAAAATTGTTTAAAGGTATACCCATCGTATCGACAAAGGCCGTTCATCGTGCCTATCCAAATAAATCCTTTTTTGTCTTGGTAGATGCTTCTCACCCTGTTATCGGGAAGTCCATCCTTAGCGAAAAAACGATTAAAGGCCAATCCTTTTTGTATGGTACTTTCTCCTTCTGTCTTTTGGGAAAAGCTAGGTGTAGTCAAGAATAAGACCGCTAGCACTACGAGTAGCATTTTGATTGTGAGATAGTAGTGTTTGATGGTCATGGTATCGTCTGTTTTTGAAAATGTACCGGTCTGTGTTGAGTTTTATTAATTTATGCTTTACGGTCGTAAGGTCTTCGTTATAGATGCCCACAATGGGCCGATAAGTACTAAAATTGGAATCGTTGTCTATGGTCTTATCCTTCAAGTCCTTAATGCTCCGTTTCAAGGTTTAGGAAAAAAAACATCCATTGTACGATGATGTATTGGGGTGAACGGGGTGCTTTAATAGTACAATAGGGTGATAATCAAAATAGTACTCAGAATTAGTATTGAAATATAGAGCAATATATAGGTTACATACTGGATTTTCTTTTTATTTCGTTTTTTCTTTTTTGGTTCCTGTGGCATATGTTAAGTTTTAATGGACGGGGAAAAGAATTTTTTCTCTAGTCCAAAAAACTGAATTTCCACCGATAAGGGCATGCCCCAAGTTTCATTTACATGTCTCCATCGCCCATCTTCTTCAAATTCAACTAGAATAGCAGCTTGCAACATATAGAAAAGCTTTTGGCACTTCCGGGCACGTCTATGAGTTAATGTATTCTGACTTTTGGGTGCTAGTATTTACGAATATAATAACTACAACCAAAAAATTATGAAAAAATGTAAAAAGCAAACTCTGGGGCTGAAATTGGTTTATTTCTTGATGATTTTATCAGGGAGTATCTTTTCCGCACAAGCACAACGAACGGTTTCCGGAACGGTTACCGATAATAAAGGGGGGTTACTTCCTGGGGTAAATGTGGTAGTCAAAGGTACCAATAGGGGGGTAGTCGCCGATTTTGATGGTAACTATAATATTAAGGTTGACACTGGGGAGGTGTTATTGTTCTCCTTTGTAGGTTTTGAGGCCAAGGAAAAACTTGTTGGAGGAATGACTATTATGAATGTTGTGTTGCAAGAATCTTCCGAGAATTTAGATGAGGTAGTTGTTGTTGCCTACGGTACCAAGAAAAAACGTGATGTAATAGGGTCGATAGCAAAGGTAGATGGCGCCAAGATTGCACAGACGGCAACAGGATCGATAACAACTGCTTTGGCAGGAAGGGCGTCTGGGGTGCAGGTTACGAACGGACAGGTTACCTTGAGGGGTATCAGTTCCATAAATTCAGGAAATTCCCCTCTTTGGATAGTTGATGGTGTTGGCGGAGGTCAAGGCGACATCAACCCAAATGACGTTGAATCTATTGAAGTGTTGAAAGATGCAGCGGCTACGGCGGTGTATGGTTCAAGGGCTTCCAACGGGGTAATCATAGTGACGACCAAAAGAGGAAAAAGGGGTAACCCGCGTTTTAATTTGAACTATCACTCGGGTATATCCCAATTGACAAATACGGATTTGGGATATGCTGGTACCGATAGACTATTCGATATTATGGAGATTGGCAGCCAAAACTACGATGGTACCAGTTGGGATTTTCAGCAGAGTGTAATGTCCCAAAACCCATGGGCAACGGGTAATGAAACGATTACCAATGAAGAGGCTCGAAGCATCAATACCAATTGGAATGATTTGCTCACACGTGCCGGTAGTTACCACGATGTCAATTTTTCCGCCTCTAGTGGTACCGAGAACTCTAATTTGTATGCAACGATCAACTACAGAAGCTATGATGGCAATTACATACATGATGAGGGTGAAAACGTGTCGGGCCGTTTAAATGTGGAGTTTGTAAAAGGAAGTCTCACCTATGGATTAAGGGTTTTTGGTAAGTATAGTGAAAGCAGTAATAGCGGGGCGGGTTTTGTACACGGTCTTACTTGGCTGCCTGTTTATAGCGATACCAATGCATCAGGTTATTGGAATGCCGAGACCGGGGCCAATCCATTGGCAAATTCGGACCCTAAATTCAGGTCTAATAATAACCGTAATTTTGGGGTTAATTCAGTAGTTTTTGCCAAGTGGAAGATGCCGTTTGTTCAGGGTTTGACATTGTCGGCAAATTATCAGCCCAATATAAGTATGGGCAAAAGCGATTCGTACAAAGCGGGAGCCATTACACAAAATTTCGCAACCCAAGGCAATACGGGTAACGGAAGCGCTACTCAGAGCTACGGATATGTTTTTAATTCACTCGTAAACTATAACCATACTTTTGGCGAGGATCACAATATTGATTTTGTGGGCGGATTTGAACAAGGGGCTTCAAAAAGTACATGGACCGGTGTTCAGGGTACAAATCTTTTAGGGGTGTTTCACGAGGTTAAAAAATCAACTGATCCTATAACGGGATCTGATTATTTGAGTTCTGAAGGTTACCGGAGAAATTTCTTTTCGCGCTTGGACTACAAATTTAAAGACCGTTATTTAATTGGTGTTAGTGCAAGTAGGGAAGGGTCGGCTAAGTTCGTGAAGGAAAACCGGTGGGGAACCTTCTATTCCGGGTCGGCCGGCTGGATTATCTCAGATGAGAACTTCTTGTCATCGGCAGATTGGATTTCGCTGTTGAAGTTAAGGGGAAGTATCGGACAGACCGGTAATTCAAGTATTCCTTATGTAACGGAAACCAATTATTCTACCAATATATCTATTAGAAATTATGGAGGAGTAGGAAATACTTACATCACTAATTTCGCCAATAAATTGGCATCATGGGAAACTTCTACCATGAGCGATTTTGGAGTAGACTTCGGATTTCTTAAAAATAGGATTAACGGTTCCATTGCATACTACAAACAAGATGTGGAGGATATGTTATTGGCAACACCACTACCTTATTCTTCTGGTTTGGCTAGCGGAAACGGGGGCACGGCAAGAGGAGGTTCTTTTGTAGAGAACATTGGAGACATGGTCAATAAGGGAATTGAATTGGATGTTTCATGGATAGCCGTGAACAACGATAAATTTTCATGGACCGTGGGAGGTAATGTCGCTTTTAACGAAAATAAAGTGGTAGCTCTTAACCCTGAAGCCGATATAACAGGAAAGGGAATAATTAAATATGCCGCCAATAGATACTATACACTTACAAGGTCAGGGGCGGCAATTGGTCAATATTATCTACCTGAATCTGCCGGAGTGGATCCTCAAACCGGGGTTTCAATGATTTATGAGGTTGATAGGGAAGTTTATGAAGAAACAGGTGCTACCGTCAAAACGGGAAGGTTGATTCCTGCAACTACCAATAACAAAGGAAATAACAGAATGATTCAAGAGGATAAGACTGCCTTACCTACTTTTTACGGAGGTTTTTTCAATGATTTTAAATATAAGAACTTTGATCTTTCTGTCTTATTTTCTTTTCAAGGGGGCAACTATATCTATAATGATGACCTATACAAAGGTTTAGGGACGGGAAGCGCTCCGGTCTTGGCTGACGCCTATACCAAATCTTGGGAAAAACCGGGAGATATTACCGAATATCCACAGTTGATGTATGCAAATCGATATCCATATGATGATGAGGGCGAATATGTAGAGGGGGGTAAATTCTTATACGACGGAGCTGAATCCAAATACCTTCAAAGAGGAGATTATATGAAATTAAAAGAGCTGGTTCTAGGGTATTCCATTCCCGCTTCCGTTCTAGATCGTTTAGGGGTTTCAAAATTCCGTCTGTATTTTAATGCCACGAACTTATTCACTATTACCGATTATACCGGGTTTGACCCCGAGCTTCAGCGCTATGGCGGTGATGGTGTTCTTAATGGTATGACTTCTCGCTCTTCTATGCCGCAGACAAGAACATTCTCCCTCGGTATCAACCTTAATTTCTAATCAAAAAAAGACAAACGATGAAAAATAGATATAGTACTTTAATATTGTTATCGCTATTGGCTTTGGTTTTTGTACAGTGCAATGACGATGAATTTTTTGAGTTGGAACGCCCTCAATTGTTCCCTTGGAACAGTGTGGATGAGTTTGAGCTTTCCGTTGTGGATTCTTACTACGGATTTTTTCTTAACTCAGGTTGGACTGCCCCTTATGGTTATTCGGCATATCGCGATTTTGTAATAAGTGATATTTCAACCCATACTGACCATCAACCTTTGGAGCATGCCGCGATCAATCAATACGACCGTGATTTTACGGCGGTATCCAATTCAGAGGGCGATGCCGAGTTTGCCCAACTATACAGGGTTTTGAACCAAATATTACCAGGTTTGAAATTTATTGAGGAGAAAGAGCAAGAAGGTACCGATGCCTTTTCTGCTATGACTCCCGAAGATCGAAATCAGCTGCAACAGCAAAAGGGGGAGTTGTACTTCATGAGAGCCTGGACCAATTATCATTTGGCCAAGGGCTTTATGCCTACCTACGTACCGGGAGGGGATAATTCGGGAAGATATATTCCGTTAAAACAGAATTTTGACGAAACGGCCGATGCATTGCGGAGTTCACAATTGGGAAGCGTTCAAGAATTTTATGATTTGATGGTTTCCGATTTGCAAAAGGCAAAAGAGCTGCTTCCTGAACAACACGCTAAAGCGGGTCGAGCTAATAAGTATGCAGCAGCGACCCTATTGTATCGCATAAAATTTGCTATGGGCGACCATGCCGGGGCCTTGGATGAATGCAATTTTGTCATTACCGATGCGGTAGATGCCAAAGGGTATTATGACCTTTCCCAAGATCCTGAAATGGCCTGGACAAGAAATTTTGGCGACGCCAAAGCGAATGAGGTGATTTGGGAGGTGGCTTTTCGTCCTGAATCAAGTGATAATGATATTCCCTTTGCGCGAATGACCAAAATAGGCTATTACAGGGCCAATGGAGGCGGTAGAGGTGATGGTACACTTGACGAGAACGGTAATGTGAACGGTTGGGTACAGAGTTGGGCCGGAACCATGGCATTGTCTTATTACGCCTTGGGGCGAATGGGTTGGATGGATATGACTACAAATACCCCTACACCTGAAGCCTTGGCCGATAAAAGGTTCAATCAACTTTATTATTTCCTAAAGGCAGGAGCAGATAGAAATGCTGCAGTGGATACCGTGGGTATGTCGGTACCGGAAAGAGTGGCATATATGACTTCTTTTGACGGTAATCCCAAGGTAACAAAAAACCATATTTGGATCGATAAGTATTATCGGGCCGAAGATGGAAGGTATGCCCAACTGCCTTTGATGCGATTGGCTGAGCTTTACCTGTCACGAGCCATGCTTCGCCTTTCTGTAAACAATGATGTAATCGGTGCTACCGCCGATGTTAATGTGGTGCGACAAAGGGCAGGTCTGACGGGTCTGGCTTCGGTTACTGCACAATCGGTAGAGGAAGAACGATTAAGGGAGCTTGCCGGTGAAGGTGGAGATCGCATGTTGTACATGAAAGGTTTTAAAAAGGAAATTGACGGTAATAAATTCAACGAAGCCGGAGTTGCTATTCCTGCCATTGCTTTTCCTTATGAAGGCATGTATACCCCCGTTCCTTTGGGAGAAACCGATTATAACGACAATTACAACAACTAATAAACAAGTAGAGCCAAGAGTTCTATATATTGCCCTTGATTTGGCAGTTTTTTTAACTGCCATCTTCAACCTTTCGATTTTTTGAGGCACCAGAGGTCCCTTCCGGTATGACGCTGTATTTTAAATGCAACCATCATATGGGAAGGGAGGTCGGTGGGGTTTTTTTCAAAAGGAGTTTCATCGCAGACAGTAGAGCAAGTAAAATAAAGAACAGGATTATCTTTAAACCTGCTGTTTTATACGATTACCGACGATTTCCTTTCCAAAACCTACCACTAAACTTATATCGTCGATACTACTGTTTTTTCTGTCATAGACAGTAATCACGGGGAATGGGCGTAAACAATCCCTCCTTTAAAACCCTCTGAAAATACCAAAATTCGGGCAACACCCTTGTCTTAATTTTTTTGGAATCCCAAAGGGCATTGTACCTGATATGGGGCATTTATATAAACGGTAGGGCGAGAGAAAACTTCATACAGAACGAAATAAAAAGAATAAAGGGAATGTTCACTATGCAAAAAAGAACAAATGCGTAATTCATTGAAAATGGTAAGGGCCCTATTGGTCCTATGCATCGGTACGATAATGGGTAGCTGTGGCGAGATACCTGAAGTTGAGGTAAAACTCGATTGGCCGTCCTTTCTGTCCGATCACGATTTGGTTTGGGAACAATTGCCTGAAGCCTACACGGAAGGAGCTTTTATGGGGAACGGTATGCTAGGGAATATGCTCTATAAGGTTCCCGGTAAAAACGCTATTCGAATGGAAATCTGCCGTTCCGACGTTCAAGACCATAGGGGTGATGATCAAGGGGAAACACCGTATAGTCGAGGGCGTTTGCCAATAGGCCATTTTCTGTTAGTGCCCAAAGGGGAAATAGAAGAGGCTTCTATGCGCCTTGATTTGTGGAATGCGGAGACTAGCGCTAAAATTAGAACCAGTGCAGGTGAAATACATCTCAGGTCTTATGTTCATGCCGAAAGTATGCTGGTGGTTACCGAAGTGAACGCCACCGAAGGGGAGAATGGTTTTGAATGGAAGTGGGAGGGGGAAAAGGCTATCAGCCCCAGACAATTGTGGGGTATTGATAAGGATCAGCCGTTTAGGGTTTTTGAAGGCTACAAAGAGAATCCTCCCTTTGAACTGGGGGAAACCGAAGGTATTTCCTATTGCTTACAGCCCCTCTTGGAATCGGGACAGACGGTAACGGCTTGGAAAGAAATCGATACGGGCAAGGGCAGGACCTTGGTGGTAAATGTATCCCACAGTTGGCCCGATAACAAAGCCAAAGACCTAGCAGTGGCAACAGTGGCCCAAACTCGCGCAAAGCACTTTTCGGAATTGGAGCGTAGCCATAGACAATGGTGGCATAACTATTATCCACAGAGTTTTGTATCCATTCCCGATAATAAGTTCGAAAGCTTTTATTGGATACAGATGTACAAACTGGCATCGGCAACCAGAAAAGACCGGGCTTATATTGATAATCACGGCCCTTGGCTCGAAAAAACGGCATGGCCCTATGCTACATGGAATTTAAACGTACAATTGACCTATTGGCCGGTTTACACCTCAAACCGCTTGCCTTTAGGGGAGTCTTTGCTCAATGCTTTGTGGGATAATCGTGAAAACCTAAGGAACAATTTACCAGAAGTTTACCGAAAAGAGTCCTATGGAATCGGTAGGGCGGCAGGAACTGACTGCATTGCCTCGGTGGGTATTCCGGGAGTCGATTCGGGAGATTGGATACTTGACCAAGCGAATACACCTGAAATCGGGCTGCTTCCTTGGGCCTGTCATAATCTGTGGTTGCAATACCGGTATTCTATGGACGAATCGTTACTGAGAGAAAAGGTCTTTCCCTTATTAAGGGGGGGCAATCAATTATTACCTCTATTTTCTTAAGGGAGGTCCCGATGGAAAATTACACTTACCCAAGACCTACTCCCCTGAATATGGGCAATCTTATGACGATTGTAATTTTGACTTGGCGTTGATCCGTTGGGGGTGTGAAACCTTGTTGGAGAGTGCGGAAATACTGCAAATTTCCGATCCCTTGGCTCCAAAATGGAAAGATGTATTGGAAAACCTAGTTGATTTTCCCGAAAATGAAGAAGGCTTTATGATAGGAAAGGACCAAGCCTATGACAGATCGCATCGTCATTTTTCACATTTATTAATGGTTTATCCCTTGCACCTGGTACATATTGATCAGCCTAATGGACGGGAACGGATACAGCGGTCATTAAATCATTGGCAATCTAAAAAAGAATACTTAATGGGGTATTCGTATACGGGTGCTTCGTCTATGGCCGCGACCCTAGGGGAGGGCAATCTGGCCTTAGACTATTTGAAAGGACTGTGGGGCGAATTTCTTCGGCCGAATACCTTATATGTTGAAGATGGGCCTTGTATCGAGACCCCGCTTTCAGGGGCCCAAAGTATTCATGATATGCTTCTGCAAAGTTGGGGAAACAAGATACGGGTATTTCCGGCAATGCCCGATGTCTGGGCCGATGCCAGTTTTGCCGACCTGAGAACGGAAGGGGCTTTTCTGGTTTCTGCCAAACGCGAAAAAGGAAAAACCGATTTTGTGAAAATAAAGAGTCTGGCAGGGGCCCCCTTGATAATAGCACCGGGAATAAAAGGGAAAATATTGACCTCGGGGAAGCGAAAATTTAAAATGGAGAACATAGGGGAAGGACTCTTTTCCATTGATTTGAAAAAAAATGAAGAGGTCATACTGCATACTGACCAAACAAAGCATTTCGTATTAAAACCCGTGTCCGAAAAACGACGCGTTGGCAACTACTACGGTTCAAAGGCCATGAAGAAAAAAATGGAGTATAAGGGCTTGGAATAACTTGTTTAGCCAAGTTGATAAAGGGTAGATGCCAAGCTCCTTTCTGCTTGAAATATTTTTATGAACGCCCATTATATAGGCCTTAAAACCCTGTTGTGCAACCTTAGCGTAAGAGATTGCACCTTGGGGACCGATAAAAAAAGGGAAGGTGGCCTTATTTTGTTCTCAGCAGGATCTCTTTCCCAAGAGGGGGCGGAAAAGGCGTATTGAAGAAATAAAATTTTGAGTCGAATATAAAACTTGAATCTAGTTATGAATAAAAGAATAACTGTAGCACTTTGCTTTATAGGGCTGTTGGCCTATAACGAAAGTGAGGGACAGGTCTCTGGTGGGGGACAAGAAAATTTGCTAAAAAAGAAGGAGCTTCCGGGCGAATATTCCGCGGAACAAATTCTTAATGGGGAATATCAATGGCCCGCTTCCCCTGAAATCAAGATGGAGGCCCTTGATTCTCCTTTCTTTGTAAAGGATGCCTTCGGAACCGTACCTGAACCTGGGGTGCATCCAAGAATTTTATTTTCCCCGGAGGATTTGGAGGATATTAGAAACCGGTCCAAGAATACGCAGACCGGAAGGCTCGCCTTAAAAAACTTAAGGGCATACCAAGATGTATCGATCCGTAAGGAACATACGGCCAGTTACAATGTCTATCAAGCCTTATTGGCCGGAAATATAAAGAAAGCTAAGGGTTTACTTGATAATTATGCCAAAGCAGGGGAAAGCGATGGGGTGAGTTGGCACCACCGTCCGCAGTTTCTTTATGTCCTTTTATTGGAAACATTCGACTGCCTATTGCGAGACGACACGGAAAAAGGGGCTGAACTGGCCACGGTGATAACCAACCTCGGGAAAGTCTATCAAAAGAATTTGGATCAAATGGACCGAGCCTTTAAAAGCGCGTCGGAAATTCTATCCCAAGGAGGGGATGATGGCAATGCTTTAAAATTCAATTCACAACTCAACAGTGATGTGTGGCGTAGCGGTCGAAAAGACGCCATTGGAGGTGAGCCTTATTTTGCCTTTTTATATGATTTCGCCTATAACTGGATGAATAAAAGACAGCAGAAGAGCTGTAGAAACCTTTTGAATACTTACACCAAAGGAAAGACGGCCATGGGCTCACATATGCCCCATCATTTCCGTAATTGGAACTGGGTTGCCGTAGGATCGGGACTATTGCTGACCTCTTTGGCTACTGAAGGGGAAGAGGGTAACGATGCTCGTGTCTACGAACACCAGAAAGAAGTTCAGACCGATTACCAAAAATACGGATGGTCAGAAATGGGGATGAGCAAAGAGGCTATAGGATATACCCAATATGGTTTGCGATGGCACGGGCCCGCACTTGTGGCCATGGCCAGAAGAGGGCATAATCTATGGAATCAGAAGCGTTGGTACAACTCATTGAAATGGTATGCCAATTCGGTACAGCCGGGAGGTGCACGTTTTCTTAGCCATGGTGATGGGGGAGAGGCCGGGCCTACCCTGCAGACCCTTCTCGCCTGGAAGCGGAGTTATCCCCAAGATCCTTTGGTAAATTATGTTTTACAAGAAACCCTCGCCTATCAAAATGGCGGCGGCGATAAGTTGGACGGAGGAAGAGGCTATGTCATATATCAAATTATTTTTGCGGATGACCCCTTGCCGATCGATTTTGAAGCGGGAAAGCGATTAGGACTCCCAAATACGTATTTTGATCCCGAACGCAAGTCCTTGATTACCCGTTCGAATTGGGGTGACGATGAGGTACAGCTACAATTGGAATGCCGCGATGACCAAATAGGGCCAAGCCATCAACATGCCGATCGCGGTAATTTTACCTTTTCTGGAGTCGGAAGGGCATGGGCGATCGATCGTTTTAGGGGTATAGAATCACGACATCATAATTGTGTGATCATCGACGGTAAGGGACAAGGTTATGTGCCGCCCCCGGGAGAATGGTTGGGCCTTGTAGATAACGACGACGCTACGTTTGGGGTTTTGAACGCCAAGTATGCGTACGATTGGTATTGGCAAGGTACATTGAGCGGGTTTGCCGACAAAGACCAACCAAGACGCCGTTTTAAACGATGGGAATACTTGACCGGGGAAACCGATAAATGGCTGGCCAAACACCCAAATTTTGACTGGAAGGCGAATATCGACCGTTCACCTGTGGTCGAAGCCTACTACAACGGCTTTGAAAGTGGCGATCCCAGAATGTGGGATGAATATGCCCGTCCGGTTCGTGTAAAGCACAATCCCGTTGAAAAAGCGTTTCGTTCGGCAGGACTCGTTCGAGGGGCACATCCTTATGCGCTGGTGGTAGACGATATTCAAAAAGACAGCAAAGACCACACCTATGAATGGATCATGATGGTCGATAGCGATGTGGAAATGCTTAGTCTTCAAATTGACGAAATCATACTAGGCGGTGATACGAAAAGGACCGAAGGGGCCTGGGGTACCTTAAAATTCGAACCGAAAGAGGGAGACGCCCAATTATTGGTCAAGGTTTTGGATCGTACCGTTCCCGAAGATGAGTTCAAGAATCCCCAGATACGGTTGGAAACCTTTGAATACAAAGATGCAAGAGATTGGCCCGATGGCAGAAGTTTTGGTATGGCCAAGCGCTTGGTCATTCCTTCCTATGGGGTGAATCCTAATTTCAAGATGCTGCTTTTTCCCTACTATCATGGAGAGGAAAAACCGCTGGTAAAATGGAACGAATCTAAGACCGAAGTCTCCATAGAATGGCAAGACCAGAAAGATAGGGTCATTTTTAAGGAGGACGAAAAGGGGCGTACCACCTACAAGGTAATCCGTAAGGGAAAAGTAATCGCAGAAATCTAAAAAGGCTTGTGCGAAGCGAAACATAATTTACCGATTCACTATCTGGGGTTAGGGCCGGCCCTGTATCGCCCGGTCGTATTGTACGATTGTAAAACCGATAAACCGACCCCGGGAACAAAGACCAAACCAAATGAAAAAAACGTTCGAAACATTCCTTTTTGCAGCTTGTCTATTCGTTATGGCACTTTTACCGACGGAGGCAAAGGGCCAATTAGACCGTTCATATGACCATCTTGATAAAGAGAGGGCCAAAGACCAACTGAAGCATTTCTTTACGCCCGAACGCTTGGCCTACTTTTCAAAACAGGGAGAGTGGAAAGGAAAGGAAGAGTGGGGTTTTACCCGTTCTTTGGAACCGCTGGCTTATTGTCAAGCGGCCTTTGCCTCGGGCCATAAAAAGGCCATTGCCCAAGCCAATCGCTACCTCGAAAATTTTCCCGATTACTATCAAGAGTGGCATCGTGTCAACTTTTTACTGTCAAAATACGGCGCGCTGGTCAGTGAAAGGGCCAAAGTAAAGCTCGAAGGTCACTTAAAAACCATTGCCGATGGCTTTTTGGAAGACCATTGGAACTTTGTAGGGACCAATGATAATTTTCCCTGTATGGCCACCTGTGGCAATATTTTGTACGGCGAGCGTACCGGTTATACGATACAGGTCGACAAAGGCAGGGAACGTTTGCAAATGTTCAAGGAGCAACTTACCCGTAGTGGGGTAAACACGGAATACAGTTCGCAGGCTTATTGCTTTTTACAGATAGAGCCCATAGCTATGATCGCCGAGATGACGCAAGATAGCACGATTAAAAAATTGGCCCTCGAAATAGAGGAGCGTCTTTGGATCGATGTATTGGCACATTACCACCTCCCTACGGCCAAAATGGTAGGGCCTTGGTCGAGGGCATATCAATGGGATATGAGAGGGGTTGGACTTCCGTTCGCTATGTTCGATTTTGTATTGGGCGACCTTACTCCTTACTTCCGTCTTGACGATTATTTCCTTCCCAGTGAAGAATGGATAAAGGTGAGGGCGGCTTCCTGTTATGGAAATGAGTACCATTGTCCGAAATATCTTGTCGATTGGGTAAAGAACCGACAATATCCATTTCATTTCCTTGCTACCGCAGATGGATGTGCCAGCTATGACGATAGGGGAATGGAGAAGTTGGGGCTCAATGCCGATGCCATGGACCCCTTTGTCGATTACGATTTGGAACCTTACGGGGCATGGAACAGTCGCATAGAAACCTATATGACCGAAAAGTATACCATAGGTTCCGCTTCTATACCTTACCATTCAGGTGAGCAGACCGAAAGTTTTTTGCTTACCTATCCTAAAAAGAACATAGATAAGAGCCCCAAAAATACAGCGACCATCTTTTCGCGCTTTATTGTCAATGGGCAGGAAAAATTATCGGGACCGACCGACGGATATGGAGATCGGGGAATTCTATACAGTGAAAGGGGAAGACGCCTGGTCACCCAACATAAAAATACCGCCGTGGTTCTCTATCGTCCAAAACGATATAACCGGGAACAAGTAAGTAGCCTAAGCGTAGGTATCTATATTCCCAATGATCACTGGGGGGATGGGGCCAACACCATAGATGAAATATGGGTGGGTGATGATAATATCTCGGGAAAAGACTTTACGGCCAAAGGCCATAAGACCATTTATGTGAAAGATGGGGATGTGTATATGGCGTTTGTGCCACTGGTACCCGTAAACTATGGTTCGGAATACGACCTTCGGATTCAAGAGAGGGAAGGTTATACGGTCATAGAGTTCTTCAATTATCAAGGGAAACCGATCGACTTTACACGTAATCAGTTCGCTTTAATAGGGAATGGTTTTGTATGTGAAGTGGCTTCTACGAAGGAGTATTCATCTTTTGAACAGTTTAGGAAAAAGATGGGCGGGGCAAAGGTGGAAGATAATTATAAGGCGTATCAACATTATAGGAAGAATCCCCATAGATATGTGAAGTATGACCGGGGAGATCTCTTTATAGAAACGGAATACAGCCCCATAGACGAAGGGGTCCGTTATCAGACGGTCAATGGAAAAAACGTGATAAAACCGGTACTTGAGACCGATGGCTTGGAGATAGGGCGAATCCCCTTTTTAGGATATTGATATAAACTTTACTACAGAATTTTAACAGAATGCACATGTGTACTAAAAAATTGACTTTATTAGCTTTTTGCATAACCCTTTTTTTAGGGGAAGGGCTTGCCCAAGAATATATTCCGAAAGGCGAACAAGATTTCTATAAGGGAAGCCACGGACCGGATGCGGATTATATTTTGGAAGGCGGATTAATAAAAGATTTGCCTCCCATGCCCAAGGTCGATTTTGATTTTAAGGGTGAAGGTTTTGATTCGGAAAAACTGAGCGAGGTACCCGAGCCAGGGGTACATCCGAGGGTAATCATGAGCCCGTCGGATGTTGAGCGAATGAAGAAGATGGTGGCTATGGGAGACCAGGCCCCGAAATTCTTCAAACTGCAGTTAGAAGATCTGCGCAAGAATGTACAATGGGAAGTGCCTGAAAATTTTGAGTATTATGCCAATCCTTTCGGTGCGGACGGTAATATTGCCAAATGGGCCCTCTTGGCCTTGCTGACCGATGATCAAGATTTAGGGAGGCGCGCAGCGGAGGCAACTGTGGCGCATGCCTTGTATTTGGAACCTCGTATCGATATCCTAAATCATGAGGAAACCGCGGAAAGCTTCAAAGATGTATCCTACGACTTTGTTAGGACCGATTTAAAATTTGGCCCCTATACCTACGCCCAAGCCTATTATTCCGGAGGACGTAAAAGAGTAGAGGAGCTAAAGGAAAAATACGGCATGGAATACTTCTTTTCCAACACCCCGGGAGGTTATTTTACTTTGGGATGGGAATACGACTATGGGTATAATTTTATGACCAAGGAAGAGCGTACCATTGTACGTAGGGTCATTGCTAAGGCCACCTATGGAAAATACGACACGGGAATGGCCATTCCCGGGCAGATGTACATCAATAACCATATGTCGTGCCAGGCCAACTGGATTCCCTTGGCACTTGCCATTGAAGGGGAAAAAGGATATGATGAAAGGATCTTGCCTATAGCTACGTGGAGTTTACAGAACAAATTAAATTACGACCTGTCTTCCAGTGGTACCACCTATGAGAATACCAAGGGATTTATACCCATGTTGGCCGTATGGGCCGCTGGTAGAAGGGGGAATCGCAACTTATTAAAGCATAGCCATCTTTTGGCAAGGGCCGAATCGGAGGCCTTGAATGCCCGAAAAATATACAACCGTTATGTACATCGGCCTCGTCAACGCCCAAATGCCCCCGGATTGGAAGATATACGAACAGGTTTTGATGAACCCCGATTTTGGCGTACCTCCCCAGGGAGTGGTACAGGCGGACATTTAGAGTTTTGGCACATAATGAAATACTTTTACCCTAAAGATACCCGGGTAGATTTTGTATACAACATAAAGAACTCCATATTCAATGCCGATATGTTTGAAGGCAAGAAGGGCGAAGATTATTCGGGAAAACTTCATAAATCGTGGTTTCAGTTACCAGGGATAACCCTCATAACGGCCTCTGAAATTACATCCTACGAACAGAAGGAAGAATTAGACCAGTTTGAAGATATGCCCCGCTTTTGGTATGACGGAGAACGGGGTATGGTCACCATGGGCAATGGTTGGCAACAAGATGATATGTTGGTACATATGGAGAATAGGGTAGACCAATACTACGCCGGACATGAGACTCCACAACATGGTGATTTTCAAATATGGTCACATGGTATTCCTTGGAGCCCAAACGTAGGGGCTTACCGAGATGCCTCATATAGGGCCTTGGTGACCGTAGACGGACTTGCAGGGGTCTATCAGCCTGTCTCTGGAGATTCGATGACGGCGACCAATACCGCAGAGGCGGCCTCAAGTGTAGTGGAAATGACCACGGCTTACGGCTGGAGAAAATATGAAAAGTTGATGGAACTAGACCATCCGGCCTTGGCACAGGTCAATCATATTATGGGACGTTTTAAGGAGTCGGCCTATAAATTAGATCGCTTCTCTGAACTGCCTTTCCAACCGAGGATAAAGGAACACTATGACGGATTCGGCCACTTGGATTACGGTCCGTGGCATGGGGAAACCCGTGGTGTGGAACGATATGGAAAATGGGCCAATGATATGGACCACGTGTTTCGTACCATGCATTTTGCACGTGGAAAAAAACCTTATTTATTGGTCATTGACGATTTGAAAAAAGACGACAAGGCCCATCAATACGATTGGCGAATGCCCCTTATAGGTGATTCGTATGTATATGAGGTAAACCCGGCGGCACAGAACCGTCATTTAGAATTGAATACCAAGGGCGTAATAGGAACCGATATCATTATGGCCATGGCCGATAATAATGTGAATAGGGGTAGGGCCGCAACATGGGAGGCCTCATATCCCGTTATGAAACCCAATCCTAAAAAGGGAGATCCCATGCTCTTGGTAAGGGTTTTATGGAGAAACAGTAATTTTCCGTTTCCCTTGCCCAATGTTCAAAAAGCTTGGGGATACAATATGTTGAGTATTCCGGCGAATGCCGTTGATCCAGAGTATAAGGTAATGCTTTTTCCTTTTCGATTTGGTGACAAATTGCCTACCACGGTGTGGTCGGATGACCTTACCCAACTTACGGTAAACGTTGGGGGGAATACCGATATCTACACTTTTGGGAGAACCGATAAAGAACGTACGGTCTACGCAATGGAGCGTAATGGCAAGAATGTTATGAACTCTAAAGCCACTCCGAGTAAGCCTATTTTAATTGAGAAGGGGCAGTGGACCATAGACCACAATAATCCAGGGTATCGCCCTGCCCGCCTCTTCATAGGCAAAGAGATGGTTTCTTTTGAGCCTTCCCAATTGGGTAGCGTGGTGTATTATACTACTGATGGAACCGAACCAGGTCCCACTTCAAAAGTCTATGACGGTCCCATTAAAATTGACAAGTCTTGTCTTTTAAAGGCGCGTACCTATCAAGACTCATGGGAATTTGGCGAAAAATGGAGTCCGGTTTCCGAATTTGCCTTCCAAAAGGCCAGTCCTTTGAAAGCTTCCGGTCAGGTACAGAGTGTTCAAGGCCTTTCTGCCAAGGTCTACGAGTTGAAAACAACGATATATGATAAAAAGGGATTCTTTCAAGGAGACAAAATATCTTTACCTGAAGTAGAAGATCACAAGCCTATCCTTACCTCTACAAGCTCCAATTTTACGGTGCCATTTGCAGAACCAAGGCAATCCAGTACCCTAATGACGAAGTCTTTCTACCTTTTTGAAGGGTATTTTGAGGCCAAGGAAGATGGTGTTTACAGGTTTGAGGTAAGCTCTAACGGCCCTATCGATTTTAGCATGGGAACTGCTTCGGTCTTACGTGTAGACAAGCAATACGGACTCTCGTACAAGAGTAGGTATGGGGAGGTGGCCCTCGCCAAAGGCAAGCATAAGTTCAGGCTTTTGGTTTGTGATCCCATGTTTTGGAAAGGCGATATCGAGGAAGCTTATAAAATTAAGGTGGGTGTTAAGCGACCGGGAGAAAAACAATATACACCGGTGCAAGACCAAGAGTTGACTACCAAGGCTCCCTTTGTACTACGTGGAAACGAAACCCATGTAGATCAAGTTAGGTTAAAACTGTTGACCGATCATTCCAAACTTAAGTATGCCTATACGCTAGATGGTTCCGACCCTCTTGTAGCAAAGGCAAGGGAATTACAGGAAATCGTGGTCACGGAACCCGGCTTACATTCGCTACACGTGGCTGCTTTTAAAAACGGGTCTAGGCTTGGGGAAATTATCGGGAAGCGTATCCACGTGCTAAAGGCCCACCCTGCCGTGGAGGTAGCCTCCGTACAGGGAATAAGGATTCAAAAATATGATCGAATCGATTTACTGGGAGGCAATAATGACATTCCTGAAAATGGATTGGCTCCTTCATATTTTGAAGTGAAGGGATCAAAACCTTACGAAGATCGTTTTGTAACTGCACTTTCTGCCAATGATACACCTAGAAAGCTGATGGTCTATACCGGTCTATTTGAGGTCGTGGCCGATGGCGTCTATGAATTTATGATGCCCAATGGTAAGGATAACAGTGTGCAATTGGTGATAGATGGCGAAACCGTCTTGCATAGAAGGGTACACGCCCCTGCCTTACCTGGCAGTATTTACCTCAAAAAGGGAAAGCACCGGATACAGATCAAAGTGGCACTTGGTAAGGCGGAAATCAGTGTTAAATATCCCAACGACAATGCCGTACAAGACTTTCCGGTATCGGCTATTACCGTGCCTTTGACGCCGACCTTTAAAATTGCAGGGGAAGAACTAAGCAATAATGCCATAGAAATTTTTGAGGATACTCAGTTGTCATTGGCCGCTCCCGACAAGGCGTACAAGATCCGGTATAGTCTCAATGACGGAAAGATTCAATCGTACAAACGCCCCTTAAAAGTGTCAAAGTCGACGGTCGTAAAGGCTGGATTGTTCAAGAACAAGACATTGATTGGTGAATTTAGGGAAGTCCACCTAGAAAGAAACGAGATTCCGGAAAAAGGTTTGGTCGCCTATTTGGCTTCAGAGGAAATTACAAACGGACTTACCCCGGTAAACGGAGGGGGCAATGTTTCCGCAGTCGTTGAGGGTGGTGTAATCGTCCCAGGGAAGATAGGCAACGGAATAGGGTTGTTCAAGAAAATTTCACAGTTGGTGGTCGATGAAATGCATACGCATGAAGATGCGGCGACCGTTAGTATGTGGATAAATTTTAAGGATAAGTCAAACGTCATGTTCGTTACGGGACTACCTTATTTCTATGAAGAATATACCTTAGAGAATAGGGGGAGTGCTCTTCAGGCAGACTATGCCAGGGGCATCGGACTGATAAAAAAGGAACTGAACGAAGCCGACATGGCCCCAGGCAAATGGTTTCACGTGGCAGCGACCTACGGAGAAGAAATCCGACTGTATTTTAATGGGCAAATGATCAATTCGGTACAAGTACAGAACAAATCGGCAAGAAGGGGAAGCGGCCGGGCGTCAAAAATCAACCTGATGGTCAATAGGTCAGGGGCTGCCAATGCTACCATGGACGAATGTCGCATATACGATAGGGTCTTGACCGCTAAGGAAATCGAAACTATCTATAATGCCGAAAAATAGTTTTATGCGATTTCTATATTATTTGTTGCTCGTAGTGGCTTGTTCCTGTATAGGGGGCAAGCATACAGATCCTGTTTGGAAAACATATGGCAGTATTCCTGTGCGGCCTCCAGAATCTACTATTTCCTTGACTTATGACGGTGGGAATACATATTGGGCCCTTACTTCGAGCAAAGGCAGCAAGGGAAATACGCTCATGGTACTCCCGGCGGGAAAGAAGGTCTGGGAGAAGGAGACTTTAAGCCATGCTCCGTCAGGACTTTGGCATACGGTACTGGCCGACGAACATGGGATGTTATGGTTGGCGAGTAACAAGAGCTTGTTGTATTGTGACCTTAGGGATTTAAGTCAAGGGTGGGCCGAATTTACGGGCTTGGCCGAAGGCGATATTATGGACCTTGCCATAGGCAGCAATGGTTCCGCCTTATTGGGGTTGAACTCGGGAAACCTCATTGAGGTCGATTTGGAGAAAACCACAAAGGACGGAACTAGTTCCTATCTCCCTAGTTTAAAAGTTCACCGTATACCAAAGGGACTAAAATCGTTGAGCCTCGATGATCGAGGTGATGTAATTTGTGTAACCACGGAAGGCAGCCTTAGCGTAGATTTGGGGGGGGCATGGATGGAAAACTGGGAAATGGTCGCCCGTATGCCCGGGAGTAACCACGATCTTAGAGGTGATGTGTTAGACCATCGGTTTTATATGGCAGGAGGGCTTACGGCCGAGTATGGCTATCCTATGGACAGCTATGCGTATTCCAAGCTTTTTGCCTTCGATCCCGAAACGAATAATTGGGAGGTCATCGCCGACCTTGGGGTTCCAAGAGTATACTGTGCCACCGGCACCCTAAACGGACAGCTTTGGGTAGCGGGGGGAGACCTACTGCCCGAAAAAGGGGAAAGGCACACGACCCGTATGGTCCAAAAAGTAGACCCTAAAAGCGGAACTGTAAAAACAGCACCCTCCTTAAATAACAACCTCTCCGCGCCCTTGGCCTTTAATTCTAGGGGAAGGCTCTATGTTATGGGATATACCAACTGGTTAGGGGATGCCCAAGCGCCCTTATATGTGACCAGTATAGGTGAAGGGGAAACCCAATGGCGCACCGAACCGACAGGACCGGAAGGAAAAGGAGCCATTTACGGATGTAAGTATAAAGACCAAATTTGTATCGTAGTAGCCAACACGTATCTGGCCCTCTTTGATCCGATTACGAATCAGTGGACTACTATAGATATGCCCCTAAAAGTACGCTCTCCCCAAGTGGCGAGTATAAATGATGAAATTTGGGTGATGGGCGGACGTGATACCAATAATCAGGCCGGTGTACAGATATACAACCTTAAGAACAAACAGTGGAAAATGGGGCCTGACCTTCCTCGCGAATTGGCTTGGGGTGTCGGTTTTAATCTAAATGGGCAGCTCTACGTTACAGGTGGGGCTGCAGGAAAGAGTTATAACAACAGGACTTTTCGCTTGAAAAACAAGTAGGTAATCTGTTGCTATACCCATAGTTCTATCAAAGACAACGATTCTAAGAGAATAATGGCAAGGACCAACTGCCTCAAGACCAATAAATCAAAGTAAATACTATGAGCATTTTTAAGAAACGTTTTATACTACCGGCTTTGTCCGTTTTAATGGCAATGGGCAGTAGTTGTAAAAAAGAGTTACGGGATACGGGCAAAATTTATGAAAAACCCCTTATCGTCAGGGATCCTGCCGTTAGGTCGTTGACTCCCGAAGAAAGTATGGAAACTATGCATTTGCCAGAGGGCTATCGTGTAGAGCTCGTAGCCAGCGAGCCAATGATCCACGAACCAGTGGCCATTGCTTGGGGACCCAACCAAGAACTCTATGTGGCAGAGATGCTGACTTATATGCAAGATATAGATGGTACCAATGAAAATGAACCATGGAGTAGGATTTCGGTATTGGAAGACCTTGATGGCGATGGGGAAATGGACAAGAGTACCGTATTCATTGATAGTTTGATTTTACCAAGGATTCTTTTGCCTTTAGATGATAGGGTAATCGTGGGACAAACCTATGACCGTAGCTTATACAGTTACCGCGATACGGATGGGGATAAGAGGGCCGATGAGAAAATACTGATTTTGAAAGATACGGTTCGGGACAACGCCAATCTAGAACATCAATCCGCCAATATGATGTGGAGTATAGACAATTGGTTGTACGTTTCACGAAATTCGTTTAGATATCGGTTTACCCGAGGTAAGATGGAGATAGATACCCTGAGGGATGCGCCTGTTGGGCAATGGGGACTTACCGAAGACGAAAATGGACAATTGTTTTATTCGAGTGCAGGGGGGGAAGTACCTGCCTTAGGATTCCAACAACACCCTACCTATGGTAATTTGGAGATGCCCGGCAAATGGGAGGAAGGATTCGAGAAGGTATGGCCGATTATCGGCACCCCTGACGTACAGGGAGGAAATAAACGTCTACGGGAAGATGGTACCTTGAACCACTTTACGGCGAGTTGTGGCCAATCTATATTTTTGGGCGACCAGCTTCCGGCCTATGGCGACCTCTTTATTCCGGAACCGGTGGGTAGATTGGTGCGTCGCGCCAAAGTAGAACACATAAACGGCAAGACTGTCTTGCGGAATCCTTATGGGGAAACCGAATTTTTGGCGTCCACCGATGCCAATTTTAGACCGGTAGAATCAAAGACCGGACCTGACGGCTGCCTGTATATCGTCGATATGTATAGGGGAATCATACAAGAGGGAAATTGGGTCCGTAAAGGAAGTTTTTTACGTCCCGTGGTCGAAAGAAAAGGCTTTGATAAACATATTGGCAAGGGAAGAATTTATAGAATCGTACATGAAAGCGGGAAACCTAGTAGGCCGGAGAGGTTGTTGGGGCGAACCAGTGAGGAATTGCTTTCGTATCTCGGTCATCCTAACGCATGGTACAGAAAAACGGCACAGAGGTTGTTGGTTCTTCGTAAGGACATTGCCGTGGTTGGCGAACTCAAGGATATGGTACAAGGTGAGGAAGCTTTTTATAAGTCGTGGTTCAACGATACGGATTTGGCCCTGGGCCGACTTCATGCCTTGTGGACCTTGGAAGGTATGGATGCCATAGACGAAACCCTCGTACTATCGGCTTTAGCGGATGAAGACGCAAGGGTAAGGCGTGCGGCCCTCCGGATCAGCGAACGCTTTCTAGAGGTATCGAACAAAGAAGTCTTTGCCGCGGTAAGTCAACTAAAGACAGATTCCGATAAGGAGGTCCTGGTACAGCTATTGTTGAGCCTTAGGTCGAGTCCGATAGGGGAAGCAAAGACAATGATGCAACAGGTCGTTTCTGGAAATGCTGAAAACGAGGCTCTAACGGTTATTGGCGAAGAAGGCATCAAAGACGTTCCTTTGGAAATAGAAACCTTGAAGAAGAAATACATTTTAGAACGTCCTGAGCTTAGGAATAGTGTGGTTAACGGATATGGTCATTTTAAGACAATTTGCGCGGCTTGCCACGGGCCAAATGGCGAAGGGATTAAGAATACGGCCCCTCGATTAGTCGGCTCTTCTAGGGTAAAGGGCAGTATTGATGTACCCTTGAAAATTGTCTTGAACGGCCTTACCGGTCCGGTAGATGGCATTAAATATGCTGGTGTAATGGCAGGAATGAAAGGGAACGACGATCAATGGATCGCCGATGTCTTGACCTATGTAAGAACCGAGCTGAACGATACCAATAGAATTACCGAAAGGGATGTGAAAAGGGTACGCGAAGAGGTAAAAGACCGCGAAGCGTATTGGACCCTTGAGGAGTTAACGGGAGGAAAGTAATATTTTTGGAAGTGGGGGATAACTCGATTGTTAAGGTTCCGAAAGAAAATAACAAAAGGCCATTTCGTTTTAGAAAATGGCCTTTCTTCACTCAACAAACTAAACTATTCAACTAATAAAACCCAATTTCTAAGGGGGCGTGGTATAGCTCCTATTAATACCACATATAGTCTTGATAATCTTTCATTTTATGGATTTCTACCCCGGCCAGCAATACGGCGCCCAAACCATGCGGGTCGTTCAAGGGGCGGGGGCGATTGTAGTAATATGACAGGTCTTGCCGTATGTTGAAGCCTTCGCTAATATTGGTAATCTGTCCGTCGGCCATTATGTTTTCTGAAATTCCCTTCCATCCATTTATGGCAATGGACGAATATATTTCGGGAATCCATTTTTCATTGACCGCTTTGGCTACCGCATAGGTAAACATGGCGGTACCCGATGTTTCCAAAAAGGAATCGGGTTTGTCAATGAGCTGACGCCACATGCCGTTTGCCGTTTGGTACCTAGATATGCCTATAATCTGCTCGAAAAGGGATTTCCGAACTTCTTCCCAACCAGGGTAATCCTTAGGGATATATTCCAGTAAATCGCATTTGGCAACGATCGACCAGCCATTGGCCCTTCCCCAGTGTGCAACTCCTTTTTCGCCTATTTGGGTACAGTACGAATGCCAGTATAGCCCTTTGGAATCGTCAAATAGCAATTCGTGGAACCCGAGGGCATTTGAAATGGCATCGTCCCAAAATGAAGTGTCACCGCTCATTTTGCCCATGCGTACCAAAAAGGGAACGCTCATATATACGTCATCGGCCCATACGGTAGTATAGCCTTTGTAATTTCTGCAAAACACACCGTTTTGCAACCGGTCTTGCCCCGATGAAACCCAAGCTTTTACTTTTTGGAGCCTATCGAGCCAATGGTCGTTCTTTCGTATCTGATATGCCTCAATGAGACTGCCGTCCATGGCCCCGCAATCATCAAGCCTGTCGAGCCTAAAAAATTGATGGAAATTGGGGGCATATTGCTCGGGGTCGAAATCGGCGAATTGTTTTTCAAAAAAATCAAGGTTTTCAAAGATGAAATCAAAATTACGTAGCACATAATCTTCGTATTTTTGGTCTTGAAGAAGGTGGGCCATTTTGAACAATGCAATATGGGTTACCCCGTTCCAGTATTTCCAGTCTTCGTAACCGCTCTTAAGCCAAACATCCTTGGTAGGAGCTACCGTTTTTAAATCGTCTAGGGTTTCTCCCGAAGCCTTGTCAATGAACCGATAGGTGGTGTCTTCTATTATCCTGTCCGCAACGAGCCGTATTAGGCGCTCTACTTCTTTTTTATCGTGTAAAAAACTCATTTTTTGGTTTTAGGGTTATTGCAGCTCACTGATCGGATAAGGAACTATGGGGTCGTCATCGCCCGCCATTCCCCATATAAAACTGTAGGGAGAGGTTCCTGCCGCACAGTGGATGCTCCAAGGCGGGGAAATGACCGCTTGCTCATTTGCTACCCATAGTATTCGGGTCTCTTGGGGTTGGCCCATGATGTGCGCCGCAGCCTTTCCTTCGGGAACGTCAAAATAGAAATAGGCTTCCATCCGGAGTTCATGTACGTGGGCAGGCATAGTGTTCCATGCATTTCCAAGTTCAGGCGAGGTAATCCCCATCATTAATTGACAGGTTTCGACGGTATGGGGAACAATGTGTTGGTATAATTTTCGTTTGTTCGATTCTTCTGTAGTCCCCAGTTCAAGAACAGGGGCGTCGGCAAATGATATTAATTTTGAGGGGAGCGCTTTATGGGCGATACAGGCATTCAAATAAAACTTGGACGGTTTGCTGGCTTCTTCACTTTCAAAAGATATATCCTTAACGTCACTGCCCAAGTATAGGGCGTCTTTATGTTCAAGTTCATAGGTCTGACCGTCGGCGATAACCTTGCCCTTCTGGCCAATGTTGATGATTCCCATCTCCTTCTTTTGCAAAAAGTATTTGGTGGCAAAAAAGGGAATGGACTCCAATTGCAACTTTTCATGAACTGGCATGGCCCCGCCCATGATGAATCGGTCATAGTGGGAGTAGGTGAGGTTTACTTCGTCTTCGGTAAAGATGTCGTTTACCAAAAAATCCTTTCTCAATCGTTGGGTGTCATATGTTTTGGCATCTTCGGGATGTGTGGCGTATCGTATTTTAAAAGTACTCTTCATATGTATAGTTTATTTATGGGTATCGATGGAATCAAGGCAAATTGCCTAATACTATCCATATCGCGATATGGAGATGTTCAACAAGATTGGCCGAAGGTTGAAAACGGTGGTGTTTGTTCCAATTTTCAACTGTTGGCCCGTTATTTTTTAAAGGTTAATGTGATATGTCCTTGCTGAGGTACCGTTACAGGTTTGGCTTTCAGTAGGTAATTGGTTTCCAGAAACAATTGTCTTTCCTTAAGGTCTTCTTCCCAAATCTTGACCTTCGCCTCCATTTGGGTCGGGTTTTTTACTTTCACTTTTATGTATTTGGGAGTATCCTTAAGTATCTCAACGGTGAGATTGTCAAAAGAAATTACTTCAGATTTGGCCGCACAGACATAAATACCTGGAATTTCGGTATAAGTGAGCATCAGTGCCGTCTCGGCCCAAGTTGAGCCCACGAATATTTCCCCGATGCCTTCGTTCCAGTCGGTGGTACTTAAGCGTTCGCTCATCCATCCGTCAGGCGCATCCATTATCCTTCTTGAAGGAACGGAGAGGCATTGCGGAATGGCATGGGTAATATCGGATAGGAGTTCGGCATAGAAAGGCTCGCCCGTAGAACGAAATAGTTTTAAGAGGGCCAAGCCGCTATGGGTGCAAATACCGGGCGACCCATGGGTGTTTTGTGTATTGGCCCATACTCCACCGATAGAATGGTTGCCCAACTTGCCAAAGGTAGATTCTTCGGGAAATTCGTAATTATAGGCAATGACCCAAGATGAGAATTGCTTGGCGGCTTCCTCGGCAGCGACTTCCCATTGTGGATCGCTAGAGGCTTCATAGAGGCTGTAGTAAGACTCAATTAAAGCATAGGCGGACTCGCTATCGAAATTCTGTAAGGCATCGCCCGGACCACCGCATGAAATGCCTTTTTCCGTAAAATTGCTATAGAAATACTGGCCAATTTCCTTAGCGGTGTCCAAATAGTTCGGGGCCTTGAAATAGTCGGCGGCAAGCACCAGTCCGGCAGGCAATATTCCGGCAGAGGAAGAGCCCCCTACCTGAATGGTACCGGTTTTGGCGTCTACAAATTGGCCTATTTGCCCATATGTTTGCCATATGTTGACAAAGGTATCGCAGGCGGTTCGAATTCCCTTCTCCCATTGTGGGTCGACCGGAATTCCCTTGGTCTTCATAAGTTTGAATTGTTCGAGTACAAAAAATATGGCGTCGGCACTTTTTCGGGTCAGCAGCCAATCTTTGGTATGGTATTTACGCTTGTCTCCGCCAAACCAATCCGTGCCTCCTTCACAAAATCCATAAAAAAGTCCCGAGGGAGAAGTACTGTTGGGAAAGAACCAATCGAAATTTTTGATTACCCGTTCACGCGTGTCCCTCTTTTCCGAAAAGAGCAGGGGATAGGTCGAAATCATTCCTCCCGTCCAACCGGTTTGAAAATCCTGCAGGAAGTTTTCACGTAGGCCTACTGAAAAATATCCAAGGTCGTCAATGGGTACCCAATTGTCCCTTTTGAACTTTTTTTCTATGGTTTCAAAGGCATAAGAAAGAGGTATAACATTGTTGTAGGCCTTATTGGTATTGAGTTCTTTCCTGACCATGGCAAATTTGTTGAACAGGTCTTGAACGTTTTGGGCCTCAAATGAATAGGATTTAAAGTGGAAGGTAAGGGTATCGCCGGCCTTGAAATCGGCCCCACGGTCATTGGAAGGGGCCAGGTTGTCATTGGCGAAATATTGGTGCTTTTCCCTCACTAGGGGAGAGCTTATCGAAAATTCGGCATGCTCGCGGTTTCTTGATTCTACTATGCCTAGGCCGAAATCCCCTAAGCTATTGCCTTGTTCGCTTAATAAAATGTAGCCTTTATTCTGTATGGAATCAAAATAGGAAATGGAAGGGGAGGTGGTAGCCCCGCTTCTGAGTTGTACTTCTGAAACGCCTTCATATTTGTTGAGACGAGGAACGTCTGTAATGATAATGGGTACCTCTGGAGCAATGTCCCTAGGGTCCATGAGTTTGGGCGAATATCGGATTCTTCGGTAATCGTATTTATTCCCGTTATAAAGGGCACCGGGCATTAGTACATAGTTGGAGTCGTGCCAATTGTCCATCTGAAAGACAAGACCAATACTACTTTGGGGTACTTGACCGGAAACACATCTTAAGCTGATCCTAAGGTCAATGGTTCCCGATTCATTGTCGATTCCTACCGTATCTATTTTACGTATCCAACTCGATTCTTGAAAATGAAGAGGACCGTTTTCGGCTAGGGAAAAGTCTTTTTGGGCGACCCTTTGATTGTATTTCTGATGGTCGTACTGTTTGAACCGTATTTGTGGAACAACAGTTTCCGTTTGGGAATAACCGTTAAGACTGATAAGGAGTAAAATAAGAATACTAAGAATTCTGATCATAGGTATACACATTGATTTATAATATGAATAGGGAAGAGCCATCGAAAATGGAGTGTTCCATATTTTGGGCAGCTGCTTCTTACAACAAATCGCCTCACTAAAAGGCTGGTATAAAATTATCGGTTTGCTCGGCATATGCTTAGGGCGAAATGTCTCATATCATGTTTCCGAGGTTGCAGTATGTCGTTTTGTTAGTGGTATAGTTGTAGATGTGAAGCGGGTCGATATCAATTAGGAAGTTTGCGGACCCACCTAGCCATGTGATTTTTGGGAGTTTGGGGTGATTTTTCAAGGAAAACTACGGGCAACAGAGCTTTTAAAGAGCATCAACTTTAGTTGAGATCGTGGTTCAATATGCCCTTTTTATAGGGAAATATGTTTTCTCTAGAGGGTATTGGCTTATCTCCAATAGCTTCTGCAACATCTCTAAGCCATCACGATCTGGGGATGGTCTTAATTGCACGGGAATTAATGGCGGTTCGCTAAAATAAAAGACATATGTTCGGATTAAGTACTATCGACCTAGTGGTAATTGTGGTCTATTTTGTGGTAATCATAGGGATTGGTATCAGGTCTATGTTAAGAATTAAGAATCAGGAAGATTTTTTTCTAGGAGGGAGAAAATTTGGAAAGATCGTGCAGATTTTTGCCACCTTTGGCCAAGCAACAAGTTCTGATACCGGCCCGTCTGTTGGTACAGCTACATTTAATAATGGAGCGGCCGGCGTATGGGCCAATTTGTTGATGCTTTTTAGTACGCCCCTATTCTGGTTTATAGGGCCTTGGTATAGAAGGATGAGGTGTACGACCTTGGCCGATTTTTACACCGAAAGGTTTACGAGCAAAGGATTGGGGAGAATGTATGCCATTATTTCGAGTATTGGCTTGGGTATATTGCTTTCCCTAGGGTTTATAACCATTATCAAGACTGTATCGGTAATGACCCCGAAAACGTATGAGGAATTTACCTTTGAAGAAAAAGAGGAGTACGGACAGGCCGAACGAATGCGTGTGCTCGAAGCAAAGGATTTTACCACCTTAGACGCTCCTGAACTGAAAGAGCTTACTTATTTACGGCAGTTACAACCCGAAAAATCGTTTTCCCACATCAATAAGTATTGGTTGGTATTCATCATCGTGGTCATTGTGGCCGGCTATTCTATGATGGGAGGGCTCGAAGCGGCATTCTTAAGTGACCTTATTCAAGGGGTTTTTATCATATTCCTCTCTATAATGCTCGTTCCCTTTGCTATTATGGCCATCAACGATAAATACGGCGATACCGGTGTGATGGGGGCTTTGACCCGTATGCACGACAACCTCCCCGAGAGCTTTTTTGAAATTTTTGGTTCTCCATATTCATTGGATTTTACATGGTACTATATAGCGGCCTTATCGATTATGGCCATCATAAATACCTGTGCGCAGGCCAACACCTTTGTGACTCCTAGCGCTGCCAAAGATGAATACTCGGCAAGGGTAGGGTTGACCTTTGGATCGTACCTCAAAAGGATTACCACGGTACTATGGGGTTTTACGGCCCTACTTATAGTGTTCTTATATGCCGATGAGATTACCGATCCCGATAAAATATGGGGGTATGCTTCCTTTAAATTGTTGGGCTCGGTCAATATGGGACTTGTGGGATTAATGATTGCTAGTTTAATGGCGGCGCTAATGTCTACGGCCGCCACGCTTATGATTACGACTTCAGGTTTGCTTACCAATAATGTATATCGACCTTATTTTCCGAATAAAAGTGAACGCCACTATGTAGCCATAGGACGCATATTGGGAAGTCTGGTTATCGTTGCCGCGGCTGGCATTACCCTTTTAAATGACAATCTGTTTCAAATCATGAAATTGTGGTGGGAATTTGGGGTAATATTTTCAGCAGGGTTTTGGATGGGTATTTTGTGGCGCAAGACCAGCCGCCTTTCTGTCAAGGTCTCTATTATTTCTACTTTTTTGGTATTCTTTGGAATACCGATACTAATTAATTTAATAAATCCCGACATTAAGGAAGATCTTTACTTTTTAAAGACCACCTCCGAAAAATTCGAGATACGCACCTATTTTGCAAAGGAGTCGGACGTAGAAAGCAGAAAACAGGAAATAGCGGCTTGGAAAACCGATCACATTGGCGATAGACCTGAAGAACTAATAGTGGGGCAGGAGTTTGTCAAAAAGTTTAAACTGCCTAGTAAGTCTATCTTTTGGAGTACGGGCATAAAAATTGATAAAGAGGGTAAGCCTGTTGGCACGGGTATGATCAATCCCGAACTCTTACTTCTTGATAAAATGGGCTTCGCCCTAGAAAATAATTCTTATTCCTTGAACGAAACCTTGAGAATTTTGATTCGGATGAGTTTTCCATTTTTATTGATCATTTTGATCAGCTCTATTTTTCCCCGAAAAGAAGATGAGGAGTATAATATTAAAAGGTTCTATGCGAAAATGAAAACCCAAGTAGGGGAAACCAAGGAGGAGGATGAAATGAAATTGGAGTGGTCTTATGCCCATATGACTGACTGCAATGAAACCAAATTGTTCGGGCCCGATTCCAATTGGGAATTTACCCGATGGGACCGTACCGATGGGGTAGGCTTTATTGCGGCCTGCGGTTTTGTTCTCGTGGTTTTGGCCTTGTTGTACTTCTTGGTGAATTTGGGAGGTTAAGCTAGTTCGTACCATAAAGGAAGGCCTAAACGGGGCGGTAAAGGAATACCCGTCAAGATTCTATAGGGAACCAGAATATTATAAAGTAAAAAAATATAAGAACATGTCAAAAGAATTGTTTGACCTGACCGATAAAATAGCCTTGGTCACAGGAAGTACGCACGGATTGGGAATGGCTATGGCCAAAGGTCTTGGACTGTCAGGGGCGACTATTGTAGTGAATGGGAATTCTTCCCAACAGAAGATCGACGATGCGGTGGCATATTATAAAAGTGCCGGTATACGGGCCTTCGGATTTAAATTTGATGTTACCGATGAAGCAGAGGTGAAAGATGCCGTAGGGCGCATTGGGAAAGAGGTCGGTAATATTGATATTTTGGTCAATAATGCGGGCATTATAAAAAGAACACCTTTGGAAGCCATGGAAGTGGCCGATTTCAAACAGGTCATCGATGTGGACCTTGTGAGTCCTTTTATTGTATCAAAGCATGTGGTAAAGGGAATGATTGCCCGAAAGCAGGGAAAGATCATCAATATCTGCTCTATGATGAGCGAATTGGGAAGAAACACAGTAGGTGCGTATGCGGCGGCCAAAGGGGGGCTTCAAATGTTGACAAAGAATATGGCTACGGAATGGGCCAAGCACAATATACAGGTAAACGGGATAGGACCGGGTTATTTTGCAACTGCTCAGACAGCCCCTATTCGCGTAGACGGACACCCTTTCAACGATTTTATAATTAACCGAACCCCTGCGGCAAAATGGGGAAACCCCAAAGATCTTTCAGGAGCGGCTATATTTCTGGCCTCCCAGGCAAGTGATTTTGTAAATGGACATATCTTATACGTAGATGGTGGGATTTTGGCCACCATAGGAAAACCAATCGGTGAAATTTGACCTCACTTTAATTACACCTTCCTGATTTCGCCAAGAACAAATGAGGGATAAAATAATGTGCCGAGATAAAGGTCTGGAATAAGTGAAAAAGAGCCGCCAATATTAGGTTCGTGTTCTTTGGCGAATAACTTATGTTTTAAAATATAATTCCAAACCATAAAAGGGCTAAAGAAATTAAAACCGTATAGGGTCGCTCACTAGAAGTTACTTCATTAGCTTCCCCGTTCCCAAGTCAATGCTGAATTGAACTGAAGGCTCCCCTTGCATTTGTTTTTTGAAAATGGCGGCAAATTGCTTTAAGCTACTTTTTCCTTCATTTTCTGACCATTTTTTCAATAGAAATTGATATGCTTTTAAGCGCACGGCATCTATATCCCGTTTGGCGAGTTCGTCCCCGTTTTTAAATTTGTAAAAGTCAACGATAAGGTCGGCGCCTTCCCAACCAATGAAGTCCTGTTTTGTAAGTCCCACTTCCTGTAATTGGGTTACAAGGTTTTCTTCACGCTCCAAAACGGTCAATAGTTCCCACCCCCTCCTGTTCAATAGCTGCTGGGTGAGTTCTTCGGGCCAATCCGTAGGTATGAATCTTAGTCGTATCAATTCCTGTAAATGCATTTGGGTATACGCTAGATACGAAGTGGAGGAGAGTATCTTTTTCTTCCATAAATCATTGGCAATATCGGAAGCTAAAAAAGCATATTCTTTTTCATATGTACCAAAGAATGTATCGTATCCTTTTACCTCGTCCAACACTACGGTTTCGACCTCAAGTTGGTCATTTTTCACTGTAATTATTTTATAAGCGGGTACATAGGCAGCTAAAGACGGACTCTGAATATTTACCAAGGTATGGCCTTCCGCCGTGGTTATTACCCCTGTGTCGTTTATATGCATATGGCCGCCTACATGTATTTTCAGCCCCGCATTGGCAAAGGTTTTGCCGACCAATTGAGAGGGGATACGGTGTGCCTGAAAGGCTTTTTTGCCGAATAGGGCTTTGATGTCTTCTGAAGCGCCATCATTAAAATCTACCATAGGGTAATGGCTAAAAGCGATTAAGGTTTTACCTAGTCTATCGGCCTCTTGTACCACCTTTTCCGTCCAACGTATGAGATGTTTTTTGTGCGTGAGCACTTCGTTATACCCGATTCCTGCGCCACTAAAACCACTGCTGTTTTCTTTGGGCAGATATACATTGGCATCTAGGGCCAACAACCAAAGTCCGTCTACAGGCTCTACCAAGTAACTCACATCTGGTAAGGCCACCTCCGCAACATCTAAATTATAAGTTCTACGTTTTAGGCCGGAAGCTTTCTTGGCCTTCTCAAAACCATAATCTTCATAGGCATATTCAGAAAAGGGAGTGGACCAAAAACGATAATCTCTCTTTGGAAAAAAACCGTGATGCTTCAACTCTTGAACCATATCCGCATAACCCCATTCTTTTAAATCGGTCACCACTTGGGTCGGGTTTTGAGATTTTTTATCCGCCTTATATTTACCGACTTCGCTCATGAGCGGTTGCGCTTTGCCATTGGCTCCTAAAAAATCGCTTTTACCGCCTTCCTCACCAAAAGGGGTGGTCGGGTCGTGATTTCCGTTAATGAGAAAGAAGGAAATACCGTGCTCCTCGGCATATCGGTCTAGTATTTCCCCCAAACCTTTAATGTGCAAGGGCTGGCCGTCATCACTAAAATCACCGGGTAAGGCAATGGTTTTGATTCCTTTTGCTACGGCATCGTCCAAAGCGGCGAAAAATGCAAAATAATTCTCGTTGAAAAGTCGGGTGGAATGCAATTGGGCATTCATTGTCCTAAGTAAGGTACTCCGGTTATGTATACTATCGTAAATACCTTTATAGTCACTTCCTTCCAAATTCGGATAAACGTCCGCGAAATGGACATCCGCAATAAAGGCGACCTTGATTTCTTTCTGTGGGATTTCTTTTTGGGACGGCTCCGCCTTACATCCACATAAAATGAAAACCAACAGGTATGGCACTATGTTTCTAAGCATTTTGCTTACTCTGGGGTTCTTTCGTAGGTGTTGTTCTCAAAACTAACTTTATAATCGGACTTAAAAAAAGTGCTGGGCAGGTAATAATCGGTAGTGATAACCTGCGCACCGGAGGCCTTTGCTTTTTCAAATCTGCCGTAGTCGTTTTCCCTGGCTTCCTTGGTGTCGGCATCGGCACGTGTACGGACCATATAGCCTAAGTCTACCAACTTCTTAATCTGATCAAAATTCTCTACAGGGTCGTTTATGATCCGAAAGGCGGCAGTAGGGTTTCCTTCTTCTTGGTTGACAAATAGGGTCGCCCCTTTTAAATTTGGAAAACGGGACAAATACGCATCTATTTTTTCCGTCCCTTCATCCAAAACAAATAAAAACCGATTCTGAACTTTGTTCAGCTGTGGCCAACCCTGTTGTAAGACCGCTTCCTCCAAGGTATCGAAATTACCTCGAACCAAATCAGGTGTTACCAACCTTTCCTGGGAAAATACGGCAGCTATTTCCGTATTTAAATTTTGTAGAGCTTCGGCATCAAACTTTAAGGGATTTCTGGTCTGTGGTATTTCGCTATCCTTGGTGTTGATGGTGACGATTATCGGGAGATGCCCTTCATTGGCGTCGGACCAGGCTTTTAATTCCTCCAGAGCGTTCTTAAACAATAATTGATGGCTTCTAAAATCTATCTCTTGGATATGAAAAACTTTTAGCCCAGGTGTTTTCAACTTTTGTTCCGTATCGAAAGGTTTCGGCTCGGAACCCATAGATTTTATGATTTCCAATCCTTTTGGGTTGGAATAGTGACCGCCTTTGGGGTCGTGAAAAACGTCGAGTTCCAGGCCACGGAGCCCTAGGTCCAATTGTTTCGACAGGGGGATATGTCCGTATTCCAGACCGCTCATAGCAGGGTTTTTTTGCCACAGATAATCGAATAAAGGTTTTTCTATTGCAATTTTATAGCTGTTATGGCTACCGATGACCTGAAAGTCGTTCATCTTTGATTTTTCTTTATTGTTCGTAACACAATCCTTAAAAAACAGAGAGGTCAAGATTACGGATAGTACGATGTAAAATGTTTTCATATGGGTATGATAAATAGGTATTTCCTTTAATTTTTGAGCTTGATCAAATATAGATGGAAAAAAGGCGGCAAGAAATCAACTTCCTTGCCGCCATCTTTTTTTTTCCATTTTTTGGAATTAGTATCCTGGGTTTTGCTCTAAGAACCCTGCTTCGCTTGAAGCGCCGTCCATTGCTTTTTGAGGAATGGGGAACAATCTTTTGTTTACGTCGGTATCGGTCTTTCCGGTCCAACTTCCTTCGTATTTTCCAAAACGGATTTGGTAGTTTCTTCTAAACCCTTCCCAATATAACTCAAATCCGGATTCACGGAACAAAATATCCAAATCGATATGGTCCAATGGTTGTGGGATTTGTTCTGGCCGGGCAGTTCTTGAAGTTCTCAAAGTGTTGATGTCGGTCAACGCACCAGCGGCATCACCCTTTCTTAACTTCGCTTCGGCACGCATCAGATATATTTCGCCCAAACGGATCAAAACCAAATCTACACTACTGTTCGTACAACAGTTTGGGGCGGTATGACTGAACTGGTATTTAGAGAATCTATACCCTGTATTGTGTAAACTGCCCTCATCGGTAAAGTCCACTTTAAGGGTATGGTCTACATAACGGATATCGGCACCGCTACTTCTTTTATTGATAACCGGATAAATACGCACTTTTCCATCGTCGCAAGTTAAAATATTACCTCCGTCATCTTTTCTAGGCCCCCAAATGATGCCCCTGATTATTCCGCGATCCACTTCAAACTGCTCGGCCTCTACACAATAGTAGTGTTCCGAATCGTTTGTTGGGTTTACCCCTGTAAGGTCTTGAAGTTCTTCGGGAATAATAGTATTGGTTTGAGAGAAGCGGGCATCGGCATCGGCAGGGTCTACATCGCCATAGGCATCTACCCACGTCTGGTAAAAATCTGAAGTAGCTGCTACCGCATCGGTACCACGGGTACTAGGAAATTCAGGTCTTGGGATCTGATCGCCAGACATAGACCAATAGGCCCACCGGCTATGCTCTGTTTGAAGAACCCCTCTTTGGTCTAAGGCGAATATAAGCTCGGGGTTGCTATGGTTGTCATCATTGAACAATTCAAAATATTCGGGAGACAGGGCATAGGGGCCGGCAATGATATCGTTGGTATAGGCAATCACCTTGTCCATGTCCTCGCTTTTAAAATCCGGTGTTCCGTAAGGATCCCGGTATACGGCGGCGTTCAAATACAAACGGGCCAATAAGGCCTTTACTGCAGCTTTGTTCAGCCTGCCCGGGCCTTTATCGTCGTTGATGAGGTCTACGACGGATAAAAGTTCACTTTCGATATAGTCTATGGCTTCTTGGGCCCTTAAAATTTCAGAAATTTCATCAGAACTGGTTTTCTTGAATACCAGGCCCCAGTTATCAAGGGTAAGCATATTGAGGTATGCTTTCATGGCGATCATTTCATACAATGCGGCTTGAGCTTCCGCATCACCGGCTTCCGCTTCGGGTCGTAGTCTTTCCTCTGCCAAAACCGTTCTTGAAATGGTCAAGGTAATATTTGTCCAAGCATCGGATACCAAACCGTTACCGGGCGTCATAAGGTGCTGGTGAACCGCAATAAATTTACCACCATCAAACCAATCCGTGCCACCACGGTAGGGAAGAATACCTTCGTCAGAAGCCACTTCTTGAAGGCCAAAATTGACCGTATGGTACCATACGGCGCGTAGATTTCCGTATACCGGGGCTATGGACCCACTCACCACTTCGGCCTCGCCGGTTCCGGTGAGCGACTCATCAAGGATTTCTTCTTCTAAATCCGTACAGCTGAAGAATGCAAATAACATTACCGCTATGGGGAGTGCTCTGTTAACTATTCTATTTTTCATAGTATTCTATTTTTCTAAATGATATTAAGGCTATCTCTTGTTTTCTTCTTAGAAGGTTACGTTAAGACCAACCATAAACGTTCTTGCTTTTGGATATGTAAAACGGTCGATTCCGAAAGTTTGAATTCCTGCTTCCGTGGTCCCGGTGTTTACTTCTGGGTCGAAGCCTGAATAATCGGTAATTACGAATAGGTTTTGCCCTGTTACGGAAAAACGGATGTTCTGAAATGCATCGCCAAACCCGATTTTATCGGGACTAAGATTGTATGACAAGGTAGCATTGTTCAGTCTTAGGAAAGAACCATCCTCTAGGTAACGGGTGGAAACGGTATTGGAATTGTTGGGTGATTCATTTGCATATTCCGTAGCAAAATCCGTAGAGTTATTGGAACGGGACAATTGGGCCTTGCTAAAAAGCGTCATAGTGGTATGGTTGTAAATCTCGTTGCCCGATACCCCGTTGAAGTTTAAACCTAGATCGAAGGCTTTGTATTTGAAGTTTAGGTAAAAGGCATAGATCAAATCGGGAATTGCACTTCCGACCACGCTACGGTCGTCGTCCAAAACTTCGCCATCGCCGTTAATGTCTTTGAATCGGTTCAGTCCGTTCTCGTCTATCCCATCAAATGTCAACATGTAGAAGGCACCAATGGATTCATTGTTGATGTACCCGTTTATGGTGGCATCCGTTTGGCCTGAACCTTGGGCGGCGCCTGTTGTCAGTACGGAATAGGGCGAGTCTTTTACTTCGTTTTGGATATAGGTGATGTTCCCTCCAATGTTATAAGAGAAGTCGTTTTCAGAATTGCTGCTATAATCCAAGCCCAGTTCTACACCGGAGTTATAGATTTTCATATCCTCAATATTGTTCCAATAGGTAGACGTGGGTTCAACGGGATCTGCAGGAACGACCTCCAATAAAATATTGGAAGATTTTTTGTTGAAGTAATCTAAAGTACCGGTCAACTGGTAATCAAAAAGGGCGAAATCGATACCTAAATCAATTTGAGTCGATACTTCCCATTGTAAGTTAGGATTGGCCAAACGGGTATATACAATTCCGTAAGGATAGCCATCGATAGAGTTGGCATCGGTATCGATTGGGTAGGTATTTAAACTTTCGCTTCCTGTTATCAGTCTATCTTCCGCAAAACTCGCTTTTGTAATCTTCGAGGGAATCTCTTGGTTCCCCGTTCGTCCCCAACTGGCTCGTAACTTTAGGTTGTTGAAAACCGAGTTGGCCATAAAATCTTCGTTGCTGATGTTCCATCCCAGGGCAAAGGAAGGAAAGTATCCGTATTTGTTGTTCTCGCCAAATTTTGAAGAACCATCGGCTCGAAACGTAGCGGTAGCCAAATATCGGTCATCGTAAGTGTAGTTCAACCTCCCGAAGAAAGACTGTAGTTCGTTCTTAACGGCGGAAGCACTCACCGAGGTCGGGTATTCGTCCGTGCTGGTCTGATCTTGGTACTTGGGCTCTATATTGTTATTGGCGAAACCGCGGTATGAAAATTGTCTGGCTTCGTCCAGAAATTTTTGGTACGAATGTCCTGCCAAAAGAATTACATTGTGTTTGCCTTGGTTCCAGTTATACGTAAGGGTATTTTCTACCAATTGATTGGTGTTCGTCCTGATATAGCTCTCCAGGGAACCATCGGATACATTGGACTCGTTTACGACCGAAGGAAACGGTTTGTACTGTTTATCCCTGTTGGTAGCGGAATAATCAACACCTAGGTTCATTTTATACACCAAACCGTCTACGATAGTTACCGATGGGGAAATGCTCGCCAAGATACGGTTGTTCATGGCCGTGTCACTATATAGGTCGTTTCGTAAAACCGGATTCAACGCGTTGGTGTTCAGCAAGGTCGGTTCACCGTTAGTGTAGGGGGCTATGGTAGGGTTGAGACTCAACATATCACTGATTGTGGACGAAATGTCCGGTCTCAGGTTTTCCGTGTGGGAAGCGGTAATATTATAATCGATACTCAATTTGCCATCAAAAGCTTTTTGGTTCATATTGAGTTTTCCCGAATACCGCTTGAGTTCACTGTTTTTCAAAATTCCTTCTTGGTCTTGGTATCCTGCCGAGGCGAAATACGAGAACTTTTCGCTGGTAGCCCCGCTCATGGAGAAATTCACATTTTGGGTTAGACCGGTTTGCGTCAGTTCATCTTGCCAATCGGTGTTTGCACCGAAATCTTCAAGGGTTCCCCCTGCGGCAGCTACTTCCCTTCGGAAATCATCGGCACCGAATACGTCGATCGTATGGGCGATGGAAGACATGGCCGTAGAAACGGAAAAGTTCATTTCGGTTTTTCCCGACCTTCCTCTTTTTGTCGTGATCACTACCACCCCGTTCGATGCTCTTGAACCGTATACTGCGGTAGCACTGGCATCTTTTAAGACATCTATACTTTCAATATCGTTGGGGTTCAAAAAGTTCAATGGATTCGTGTCAAAACCTGTAGAAGAATTATCGAGCAGGAAACCATCGACCACATAAAGCGGCTGTGTTCCTGAACGCAGACTACCAATACCTCTTATGATTACATTTTGTGCGGCACCCGGCTCGCCACTTGTAGTGGCAATATTTACACCGGCCATTTTGCCCTGTAAAAGTTCGCCAGGGTTGGCCACCACACCTTGGTTGAAATCTTCACTTTTTACGGAGGCAATGGCCCCTGTAATATCGGACCTTTTTTGAGTACCGTAGCCTACCACCACTACATCTTCCAATTGTGTAGCGTCTGGATCCAATTGTACGTTCAAGTTGTTTTGTCCGTTTACGGCAACTTCTTTTGTAGAGTATCCTAAATAAGAAACTATCAGTACGGCATTCTGTGAAGCACTGATTTTATAGTTGCCATCAAAATCGGTTGTGGTACCGTTGGTCGTACCTTTTTCTAATACGGTAGCACCGGGTAAGGGGGCACCTGTTTCATCGGTAATGGTACCGGAAACGGTTTGCTGCACCGGAGACAATCCTTCGTTAACGCCTTTTGTAACGGTTAGGCTGGGGGCAACTGACATTTTAGCGAATGAATGGGAGTTGTTGGAGGCAAATCCAGCCCATGTAACCAAGCATGCCGAAGCACAGACGATTTTAGAAAATCGGGTTTTTGAATACATAAAGTTTAGTATTGGGTTATCGAGAATGTCTCGGGGTTTATTTATCGGAGCCCAAAATGAAAGCTCTTTTTACGAGCCCAAAACTATTCTATTTGGAGAGCGGCATAGTTAACGGAGCTTTAGCAATACATTAACAATACCCTAAATTTTAACGGTTATGTTATGACAATGTAAGGCCGTAGTTTTTGTGGTAATTCCGATTGCGAAAAATCCGACCTTGGTGGAAGGGTGGCTTTGTAGCCTTCGTTTTGGGAAGTACTGGACTGTTGTCAGGGGGCTATGTTGCTGATGGCGTGTGGATTTATGTTGTTGAAAAACAATATTTTGTGTATTTGTTTTTTAAGGAGCACATCACTCCCGTAGGAAGGGGGGTAGATTTGATGTGACCCCCGCTGCCCCTGTTTCGCAGCTTTAAGGGGTAGGACGACAGTATAGGTGTTGTTTAAAGCAATGTGGTATAGAATGGCTGTAGTTTTTCCATCAGCCCTGCCTAGTTGCTATGTCGTTGATTTCCCGTATTAGAAAACGAAGTGTGACGTCCCATGGTTGATGATGTGTTATGTTTTGATAGGGACTCGATTCTCTAGACCAATATCCTTTAGTTTCGCGTATACCCTATTCATGATTACTATCGAAACACGAAGAAATTTGCCGTACATGGCAAAGTTTTTACCTATATGTAGTCGAAAAGTGGGTTTGCGAAGCACACTTTTGTCCTAAAAAAAATGCAATTTATCGGTTTTGGTCCATAACATTTCAGGGCCCTTATTTTTTTCTTCGGGCGTAAGCCTCTTGTGTACAATGCCTTTCCTTCTATAAACAATGCGTTGTTAATAAAAGGCTGAAAAAACAAATTTCAGAACGATGAATCGAGGGAGATATGTTACGACCTTTGTACTTCTTATTTAGAGCATTCTAACATACAAATCATGGAAATCACACATCTTATTAAGAGGGATTTTACCAAAAAGCCCTTTCAATTACATAAAATAACGGATGCTATTCTGAAAGCTATGAGGGCGGTAGACCATGGCGGCCCGGATGATGCCGAGCGAATAGCCAACAATGTTCATGCCTCACTTCTAGAGCGAAAGGCGCTAGATGAGAATTATCTGCCTACGGTAGAAGAGGTACAGGATTTTGTGGAAAATAGACTCATGGAAGGCGGGTTTTTCGATGTGGCCAAAGGATATATACTATATCGTAACGAGCAGGCCCAAAAGAGAAAACTGAACATTTTTGAAAAGCGTATTAATCTAAAACCTTACGAATACCCACAGTTGTACGAGTATGTACCCGCTATTCGTCATTCGTATTGGATTCATACCGAATTTAATTTTACCAGTGATATTCAAGATTTCAAGACCCGGCTAACGGAGACCGAAAGAAGCGCGATTAAGAATACCATGTTGGCCATCTCACAGATCGAAGTGGCCGTAAAGAGTTTTTGGGGCGATATCTACCATAAGATGCCCAAACCTGAAATAGGCTCGGTAGGGGCGACCTTTGCGGAAAGTGAAGTGCGTCATGCGGATGCTTATTCCCATTTGCTCGAGATTTTGGGACTCAACCCCGAGTTCAAGAATTTAAAGAAAAAGCCCGTTATAATGAAGCGGGTACAGTATTTGGAAACGGCACTTAAAAATGCGAAAAGTGACGACAATAAAGAATATGCGGAATCTATCTTATTGTTCTCCTTGTTTATCGAACACGTTTCCCTTTTCTCGCAATTTTTGATAATAATGGCCTTCAACAAACATAAAAACATGTTGAAAGGTATTTCAAATGTGGTAGAGGCAACATCAAAAGAAGAACAGATCCACGGCGACTTCGGTATTGATATCATTAAAATTATCAAGGACGAAAACCCTGATTGGTTCAATGAGGATTATAATATCATGATTCAGCAAATGTGCCGAGAGGCATTTACGGCTGAAAGCCAAATCGTGGATTGGATCTTTGAAAAGGGCGAACTCGATTTCTTGCCCAAAGATGTTGTCAATGAATTTATCAAGAACCGTTTCAACAATTCATTGACCAGTATCGGAATAGACCCCATATTCGACGTAGACGAAAAACTATTGGCCGAAACCGAATGGTTCGACGATGAAATCATAGGTACCAAACATGGCGATTTCTTCGTAAAGCGCTCGATCAACTATAGCAAAAGAACACAAAGTATAACCAGTGAAGACCTTTTTTAAATGAACGAATTAAACACTACCCAGCAAAACAAAACAACAACTTCTGAGGGCGATCAGCTTATACTCGCTAGAAAGCAAGCCCTTAGAGATCATAAAAAAGAGTCGGACACAGGTTTTGAATGGCTTACCGAACACAGTCGTAATTTCTTGAATTCAGGGTATTTGACCGAAGGTGTAACTCCCGAACAACGTATTCGTGAGATTGCCGATAGAGCGGAGAAATTATTGCAAATGCCTGGGTTTTCCGATAAATTTTACGGGTATATGTCCGAAGGGTTTTTCTCTTTGGCGTCTCCCGTATGGTCAAATTTCGGAAAGGAAAGAGGCTTGCCTATTAGCTGTTTCGGATCACATGTTGACGATGATATGGGGAATATTCTTTTTACCCAATCGGAAGTGGGAATGATGTCGAAACTCGGTGGGGGTACCTCTGGTTATTTTGGTAAGATCAGACATCGTGGTGCTGAGGTTAAGAATAACGGACAGGCTTCTGGTGCCGTACACATTATGCAGCTTTTTGAATCAATGGTCGATGTCGTAAGTCAAGGGTCTATACGTCGTGGTCGCTTTTCACCATATTTGCCGATCGAACATCCCGATATAATGGAATTTTTGGAAATTGGTACCGAAGGGAACCCTATTCAAGAACTTACCCACGGGGTAACAGTAACCAATGCCTGGATGCAGGAAATGATCGATGGCGATGTAGAAAAACGTTCTATCTGGGCCAAAGTATTACAAAGAAGGGGCGAGATGGGATATCCGTACATATTCTTTAGCGATAACGCCAATAATGGGGCGTCGGATGTTTACCGAGATAAGGACTTACCTATCTATGCCAGTAATCTTTGTACCGAAATCATGTTGCCTTCAAACGACAACTGGTCGTTTGTTTGTGTCTTGTCTTCGTTGAACGTGCTTCATTATGAGAAGTGGAAAGATACCGATGCCGTAGAGACCATGGTGTTTTTCTTGGATGCCGTTATTACGGAATTTATTGAAAAATTGGAAAGGTATCGCGACTCCGATAGCCGTGAAGACCGACAGACCTTTCTCTTTATGGAACGTGCCTATAATTTTGCCAAAGACAACCGTGCCCTTGGTTTGGGTGTCCTAGGATGGCATTCGCTGTTGCAGTCCAAGAGATTGGCCTTTAATAGTCAAGAAGCATATAACTTGAACAGTGAAATATTCAAGAATATAAAAGAAAAATCGTACCAAGCTTCTGAGGCTTTGGCCGATAAATTTGGCGAACCGGCCATTCTTAAGGGCTATGGTAGAAGAAATACCACCCTTAATGCCATTGCACCGACCACTTCTTCGGCCTTTATCTTGGGTCAAGTTTCACAAGGTATCGAGCCTATCTGGTCGAATATTTACGTAAAGGATATCGCTAAGGTCAAAACAACGATTAAAAATCCTTTCTTATTGGAATTGTTGGAAGAGAAGGGAATGAATACCACCGAAATATGGCGTAGTATTCGTGAACGGGACGGATCGGTACAGCACTTGGACTTTTTATCGGAAGAGGAAAAGGATGTGTTTAAAACGTATTCGGAAATAGACCAATTGGATATCATATACCAAGCGGCCAACCGTCAAAACCACATTGACCAAGGACAATCGGTGAATATCATCGTACACCCCGATATGCCCGTAAAGGAAATCAATAAGATTCACGTTACGGCATGGAAACTTGGGTTAAAATCACTCTACTATCAACACAGTATGAATGCGGCCCAAAAATTTAAGCAGAAAAAAGAATGTGCGAGCTGCGAAGCATAAACGATAAAATGGGCGGTGCGTTAGAATATGCCTTTTTAAAACCGCTATCGGTAGTTCAAGAACAAAGGCAAGCCAAGATTACCCTTAAGTCAATGTAGTTCGGATTTCTTTTGAGGTAGTAAGGGCAACGTAACAAACGCAAATGATTTAAACGGATAAGGGTCGGCCATCAAAGCCGACCTTTATTGTGTTATACCCCTTCGGTAACTTGATTATGACGGTCCGAAACTGTCCTAAGTCAAACCGATTCGGCTTAGTGAACATTAATGCGTATTCCGTTTTATAACTGTGAGTGGATGAAGTTTACATACTCTTCCATAAGGGCGTCATAGAGCATGTCCAAGCGGTGATGAAAATCTTTGGTCATCGGAAAGAGAAAATCTTTAAAGCCGATCTGCAATTGCATTTGCCCGTTGATCTGCCCGTATAAAAAATCGTAATCATAGCACGCCTCATCCTTCGACTCCAATGGTTGGGCGGCAAAATATAACATCCCCAATTTGGTTTTACGATAGGAATATCGCACATCAAATGAAATGGAAGGATAGTGTTTTGTTTATTCAATGAGTGGCGAACCGTCTATAGGCATGTATTCTGGTTTTGGCTTGGTTAAATCTTAAGAACCTGTCCAAAATGTACCATAAATTGAGAAAAAGAAATAGAATATTCGTCTAACGTGCCATATCTAAGACGTAAGTCGGTTCTTGACGAAACGAATAGGTACGTAGGGAAAGCAAACAGCTATTGGAAGAAAAATAAGAGAGGAAATTCCAGCGGATCTAGGTAGTGAAAAACTAATGGATCTTTACGGAAGAATTTCTTCAAGAACCTTCACTGTTAATTATAATTTCATGAATTTAGCCATATATTAAAAAAGGGGAAGGCCGTGCAATGAGCAAAGCTAGTAGTAACCCCCAACATTAACGCATATTTAAACCGTTTCCCCTGTCTTACTTCAATAGCTTTTTCTGTCTGCCGAGATCAATACGGTTCAAAAACCTGCTTTGTACAAGCCTGTTTGCCTTGTCGGCCATGGCCTCCTCCTTGGCACAGGGTTTTGATTATAAGATCAGTGTTCTTAACAATGAACTCAGTATCACGGACAATGTGGCGTCTTCTTTTTACAAGGATAAAAAAGGATTTTTGTGGATCGGTAAGATGGATGGCCTGTATCAATATAACGGCTACGACTATGAGGTCTTTCCGAATACCTTTAATGGTAAAACAGGACTGAGCAATCCTTGGGTAACAAGCCTGAACGGATTACATGACTATTTGGTGGTAGGTACCAAAAACGGGCTAAATCTCTTCAATAAGACCAATCGCAGCTTTGCTTACATTTTTCCGTCGGAAACCAATCCGAAACGAAGTAGTTATATAACGAGTGTAGATATTGGTTTCAATAAAAAGGGAATGTATGTGGGCACGATAAACGGGCTCTTTTGGGTTCTTCTTGACCCCGATGGTTCTTACGTGATTCAAGAAATCGATTTTAAGGGATATAGTGCTACGGCCGATGATCATCCCGAAGTACACCAAATCATTGTCATATCGGAAGGAGTGTTACTACGGACTTCAAAAGGGCTTTTCTTTTTAAGGATAAATTCCCGTGTGGCCGAACCCATGTATGTAGGCTTGGATAAGGGGGAAGGCTTCCTTGAAAACTTAGAGACCTTACATCTTACCAATTCGGGGGAGTTGCTGATCTTTTCAGAGGGTAACACCTATTTTTCCGATTTAGGTATTACCACAGAAGATAATCGTTTATCGATTAAGGCCCAAGCCATTTACGATAAGTACAAAAATTGGCCACGTCCGGTTCAGATCAACAATTTTTTGGAAGATATAAAGGGAAACATTTGGATAGGTACCGAAGGAGAAGGTTTGTTCGTGTACAATAAACAAAATGCAAATTGGAGAAATTACCGGCATAAGATCAATCGGGCCAATGTATTGAAAAACGATTATATAAGAACATTGTATGAAGATCCTTCAGGAATGATCGTGGTCGGTACCGATGCCGGCGTCAGTACCGTTATTACCTTGGATAGTAGGTTTCGTACGATCAATAAAATCGATAAGGAAGGGCAAGCAGGGGCCGACATTATCAACGTTCACGGAATTTTGGAAGATGCCGACCATAATTTATGGCTAGGAACCCGGGGAAAGGGACTTTTCGTACTGAATTCGGAAGAGCAAATACGGGTTGACTCCGATACGAATGGTGCATTGGGGCATGTGAGGTCAATAATTCAGGATAGGGACGGGGCCATATGGATCGGTACACAAGGAGGAATCTTTATCATAGATAAGTTTTTAGGGGGCGATCGTGAACTAAAGGACCATTTTTACCATAAAAAGGCAAGTCTTTTGCCCGGTAAGCGTGTTTACTCGATCTTAGAGGATAAAGATGGGAACAAATGGATCAGTACGGCCGGGGGGTTATACGTGTATAGCGTAGCGGGAAAACTAAAACAGATAACCAACACGGCCATTGCGACCTCCCTCGATAACAAGATCATTTATTCCTTATTGCTTGATAGTAAAGGAACCCTCTGGTTCGGAACACTGAACGGAAGGATAGCCTATTTGGAGTATAAAGACTATGGGATTCAAATTTCAAAATACGGTAACTTGGGTAAGCCGTTGAATTTTAAAATTATCAGGATAGACAAGACCTATAAGAAATACTTTGAGAACTACGAATCTTATAATCTATGTGAGGTTGCCGATAATAAAATAATGGTAGGGACCAATTTTGGAGTTTGTGAAATCGATTTTATAAAGAAGGAAATAAAACCCTTCTTTCCATTGAACAGTTCGTCAGATGTGTTGAACCTTGGTAGGGGCTATGTATATGGTTTATTGTACGATAAAGCCAAGAATACGCTTTGGGCAAGTTCCAATAATGGAATATTCACCTATAATTTAGATACTTCCGAACTGGAACGCTATGGTGTAAAGGATGGTCTGCAATCTTTGGAATTCAATGGCAACTCTGTATATGCCGGTAAGTCGGGTAACTTCTATTTCGGTGGGGCAAATGGCTTGAATAGTTACGATTCGTCAATCGATATCAGTAAAAACGACTATAGGCCGAACCTCGTTTTGACCCGTTTGATCGTCAACAGCAAACCTGTTAAGGTAAATGATGGAAGCCAGATACTGTCCGAAGAAGTATCCTATGCCAAGGGCATTCAATTAAGAGCGAAACAAAATACGGTAGGACTCGAATTTGCATCCTTGCATTTGCCGTATAGCAGCAATAACACCTATAAATGTAAATTGATAGGGGTCGATAACGACTGGCGGTTTTTGGGTAACGAAAGGTCTATTAACTATGCGAACCTTCCCCAGGGCGATTATAGGTTTCATCTTTTGGGCACTAATAATGATGGGGTTTGGAACACCGAGGAACTTGTTTTCGAAATACAGGTATTGCCGGCATGGTATGCCACATGGTGGATGAAACTCTTGTGGTACTTGCTTGCCGCCGGAATCGTTATGGCTTTCGTTTTTGTACTAGTGAAGAACAGGGACAGTAGGAACGAAGTGAAAATACAGGAAATAGAACGGAAAAAACTATCGGAAATTTACGAATCAAAGCTAATATTCTTTACCAATATTTCCCATGAACTGCGAACGCCCCTATCGCTGATATCCGACCCTATTCAGAGTTTGATCCAACAAAAAAGGGCCGATCAAGACAATGAATTACTGGGCATAGTCAAAACCAATGTAGAACGGTTGCGAAGGTTGGTCGACCAAATAATGGATTTTAGAAAATACGAGTACGGGAAATTGGAATTGGATATAAGTGAAGGGGATATAGTCGAGAGTGTTCGGGTCATTAGCCATTCGTTTCTACATGTTTCTAAGATAAAGAATGTTACGTATAAGGTGAAACTGCCTGAGGAACCCTTGTTCATGTTCTACGATCACGATAAGGTAGAGAAGATTTTGTACAACTTATTGTCAAATGCGTTCAAGGCCGTACAAAATGGGGGACAGGTAAAAGTATCGATTGGGGCTTTGAGTACAAAAAAGAAAAGGTTTGGAGGGAAAAAATATAAACTCATCTGTGGGGAAAGGGAATATCCAGATCCCGATAACCATATTTTTTTGAAGGTAGAGGACAATGGTGTTGGAATTTCCAAGGAACATGTACAAGATGTTTTTGATCGTTTTTACCAAGACGATACCACAAATTCAGGAACGGGCATAGGCCTATACATGGTCAAACAACTGGCTGAATTGCACTTTGGCTCCGTTTTGTTGAAAACGAGGCATAATAAAGGGGCCTCTTTTGTGGTGCTCCTTCCAAAAAACAAAGATTTGTACAAGGTCTCAAAAAGGGTGCTGCCCTCGGTCATGCCTCCTGAAGTCGCTATCGAGACATTTCAAGAGCCTGTTCCCGAAGAAGCATTGACCGTTGCTAAGGTAAAAGATTATAGTGTGGCCATTATTGAAGATAATGATGAATTACGAATGTATTTAAAGCGGATCCTGCAAGGTAATTTTAATGTATATACTGCAATTAATGGTGTGGAAGGCGTCGATTTGATTCGGGAAGTGACCCCCGATGTAGTTGTCAGTGATATCTTGATGCCCGAGATGAACGGCCTTGATCTGTGCAAAAGGATAAAAGGTGATTTCGAAACGAGCCATATCCCTATAATTATGCTTACCGCCCGGGCCTTCGATCAGCAAATAGTAGAAGGTATAAATTCGGGAGCCGATGCCTACCTGACAAAACCCTTTAACAAAGATATCTTGATCGCCAAGATCAACAACCTGATCAAAAGCCGTGAAAAGCTTCGTTTGATGTTCCAAAATGCAAAAATCTTAGAGCCGTCGGAAGTGACCGTAACCTCCATAGATGAAAAGCTGTTGTGGAAATTAAAGCAAACCATCGAAGAGAATATACAAGACCAAAACCTGACCTTGGAAAAACTGGCCACTGAGGTTGGGGTCAGTAGGGCCCAGTTGTTTAGAAAAGTAAAAGCTTTAACTGGATTAACCCCGAACAATTTTATAAAATCAATTCGCCTAAAGTATGCGGTCTTGCTTCTTGAGGAAGGAAAATTCCAGATTTCGGAAATTGCCTTTCTTTCCGGATTCAAGGAAGCAAGTTATTTTTCAAGATGCTTTAAAGAGGCCTACGGATGTAGCCCCAAAGAGTACAAAAAAGGCAAATAATGCCTTCCCTCTAAAATCCCTTTTCCATTCTTCACCGGGTGCCGTATAAAGTGTTCCCCCTTCCCAATACCCCTGTTTTTAGGGTGTTTGGTACTATTTTATAAGTATTTGATACGTAGGGATAAGTTTTGAAGCCGATCATTCCGATAATTTTACCCAAAACAAATCCCTTTCTTTTGAAACGTATTTGTGAAGCCCGCTCAAACGGGTTTATGAACCGAGCTAACTTAAAACTTTAAATCTATGAAGAAACAAATTAGGGGCCTGATCTCTAAAGCCAGGGTTGTCGGCTTTTTAATCTGCAGTGTTGCTTTTGCGTATAACGCGAATGCAAACTACAAATCGCCATTCCCGACGGATGCGAAAGACAAAGAAATAACGGGTAACGTTGTAGACGACCAAGGTATACCTTTACCTGGGGCGTCAATCGTGGTCAAAGGTACTATGAAGGGTGCCTCTGCCGATTTTGACGGTAATTTTACACTTCAAGTGCCTGCAGAAGACGCGGTATTGGTAATATCATACTTAGGGTATAAGACCCAAGAGATCAGTGTAGGTTCATCATCCCATATTGTGGTGCAGATGGAGCCTGAGGCCAATTCTCTTGAGGGGGTAATGGTCGTTGGATATGGAAAACAAAAGGTTAAAGACCTTACCGGAAGTGTCGGTTTTGTCAACGAAAGTGTTTTAAAGGAAAGCTCGGTACCTACGGTTTCACAAGCGCTTCAAGGCAAAGTTGCCGGGGTGCAGATTACTGCTGATTCCGGCGAACCGGGAGGAGGCATCGCTGTTAGGATTAGGGGTACGGGTACATTTGGTAACAATGATCCCTTATACGTTATTGACGGATTTCCAACAAAATCGGGCATCAGTTCGGTAAACCCATCGGATATCGCTTCGATTTCCATTCTTAAGGATGCCGCGGCATCTGCCATTTACGGTGCACGAGCGGCCAATGGGGTCATCATAATTACGACCAAAAAAGGGAAGGCCGGTGTGTCTAAGATCAATATTGAGAGCTATTATGGTTTTCAACAAGCGGCCAACCAGATCGATGTATTGAATTCGCACGATTATGTGATGATCACTAAAGAGGCTTATAGAAACTCAGGTCTACCTGACGATGAGTTTTGGGGAGACCCCAGTGAGTACGGTCCAGGTACGGCCAATCCAACCGATACCAATTGGCAAGATGAGGTATTCAGAAATGCGCCTATTCAAAACCACCAGTTTACCTTTTCAGGAGGATCTGAAAAATCAGATTACCTATTGTCGTTAGGGTATTATGGCTTAGAAGGTATTGTCGTGGGAAGTGGATTTGAAAGAATCTCGGCCCGTATCAATGGTAGTACCAAGTTTTCCGAGAAGTTTAAGGTGGGCACCAATCTGTCCTTGACTACCAATACACAAGATGTAGTGCCCGATGACCATTCTTGGACAAGCGTTCTTTTCGGTGCATTACGCGAAAGACCTATGGTGCCTGTCAAGGATGCCAATGGCGATTGGGGAGGAAACATCGGTCCGGCAGAATACGTTGGTGATGGTGGTAACCCATTGCGTTTGGCCTTGTTGAACTACGATAGCAGAAAAAGCTATAGGGTGCTAGGAAATTCGTATTTAGAGTATAAGCCTTTTAAAGATTTTACCTTTAAAAGTTCCTTTGGATATGATTTTCTGTACTCCAAAGGAAAGGATTTCGACCCTACATATACCGAGGGTAGCTCACAGGCCATCCAAAACCAACTCTCCGAAACCTCTTCGATCTATACCACTTGGGTATGGGAGAACACGCTGAACTATACATTCGATTTGGGAGAAGACCACCATTTTGATGTTTTGGCGGGTATTACTAAAGAAGAAAATAGGTACGAAACCTTAAATGCGAGTAGAAAAGACTTTCCCAATAACCAAAAATACATCTGGTACCTAGATGCGGGAACGGGAACAAGGGACAACAGCGGTGGAACTTCGGAATATGCCCTAATGTCTTATTTGGGACGACTTAATTATAATTTTAAAAACCGATATCTTTTTCAAGCCAATGTAAGGCGAGATGGCTCTTCCCGATTTGGTGAGTCTAACCGCTTCGGTACTTTCCCTTCCGTATCTGCCGGATGGATCATGAGTGAAGAAGGTTTCTACGATAATACAAAGACGTTCAACTACGTAAAGCTACGTGCCAGTTACGGTAAATTGGGGAACCAAGATATTTATAGCAACTACCCATGGGCCAATAACCTAGATTTGGTGTACTATCCTTTTGGTACCTCGCAGGCAACCGTGCCGGGTTATGCACCTAATGCCGCATCCAATCCCGATGTTACCTGGGAGACTACGATTCAGAGCAACTTCGGACTTGATCTAAAATTGTTCAATAGTAGTGTTTCATTAACGGCCGATTATTTTATTAAGGATACCGAAGACATGTTGTTGACCTTGCCGGCACCGGCTACCTCGGGTTATTCAACAACGGCCTATACCAATGTGGGGAAGATCAGGAACAGTGGTATTGAGTTGGCGCTAGATTATCAATCGCCTTCCGATAAAGCGTTTACGTACAATATCGGCGGTAACTTTACAAAAATCAGGAACGAAGTGAAAGACCTGGGAAGTGTCGATTATATTTGGAGCGATCAAGCGTACTTAGGAGAACGATGGACCCGTACCGAAGTAGGCAAGCCTATTAGTCAGTTTTTCGGATATGTAGCGGACGGACTATTTCAAAACGATTCCGATGTTACCGCCCATGGAATGCAACCCGATGCCAAACCGGGTGATATTCGCTTCGTAGATGTGAACGAAGATGGTGTTCTTGACGATAAAGACCGTACCTATATCGGTGATCCCAATCCCGATTTTACTTTCTCGGCATATGCACAGACGAATTATAAAAACATAGACTTCAGTGTGCGTGTGTACGGTTCTTACGGGAATGATATTTACAATGGTATGATCCGTCAGGTAGAGACGGCCTCGGAACCTTATAACAAGTGGAGCAATATCTTGAACCGATGGACGGGCGAAGGAACTTCCAATTCTGTGCCAAGGGTGACCCGTGATGATATAAACCAAAACACAAGAAGCTCTTCACGTATGATCGAAGATGGTTCTTTTATAAGGATCAAAAATGTACAGTTGGGCTATTCTTTGCCGAAAAGTGTTTTGGAAAAATTGAAAGTAGACCGCCTGCGCTTTTATATCAGTGCCGAAAACTTGCATACGTTCACCTCATACCGAGGCTATGATCCAGAGATGTACCAGACCAAGGGGTCTAGAACCGACCTTGGTGTCGATAGGGCCAAATACCCTGTTGCGAGTTCTTTGGTGCTGGGCGTAAACTTATCCTTATAATTCAAATAAACGAAACCATGAAGAAATACATATATATCACTTTACTGGCTTTAGGCACATACGCTTGTGACGATTCTTTTTTAGATAAGGAACCCTTGGGTTCATTGAGCGTAGGTACTTTTTATACCAATGAAGAAGAGGCCACACAGGCCGTTAACGCCATTTACGACGGAATTCAGAGCTATACCCTCTATGGAGCCATGTCTATTGTAGAAGACGTACAATCGGACGATGCGGAAAAAGGCGGGGGAGGGCCTTCGGATCAACCGGGTATGGATCAAGTGCAAAAGTTCATTGCATCGGCCGACAACCACATTTTTGTAGACAAATGGAAGGCTTATTTTGTACCTGTATTCAGGGCCAACCTGGCAATTCAAAAAATTCAGGAAATGACCGAAGAGAGCATTGATGCCGATGTTAAAAAAACATTGGTGGCCGAAGCCAAGTTTCTTAGGGCATTCTGTTATTTTGATTTGGTGATTCGCTATGGCGATTTACCTATTGTCACCGAACCGAACAGTCCTGAAGATTATGAGATTTCAAGAAGTCCCGAAACCGAGGTTTGGGCGTTCATCGAAGGAGACCTTACTGCAGCCATGGAAGGGCTGAAAACACCTGAAGGTCTATCTGATAACGATTTGGGCAGGGCTACCGTAGGAGCGGCAAAGGCCCTGTTGGCCAAGTCTTATATCTTCCAGAAAAAGTGGAAGGAAGCAGATCCCCTGCTAACGAGTGTGATCAACGATTACGGCTATGGTCTTTCCGATGATTTTTCCGCCATTTTCGGCATAGGAAACGAAACCAACAAAGAAGTGATTTTTCAAGTAAACTTCCAGACAGGTGGAGCCAGTGACCGTGAAGGATATAACCGTAACGGATGGATGTCTCCTAGGTCTTCCGATATTGATTGGGGTGGAATCGGTTTTATGTTGCCGACCCAAGATTTGGTAGACGAATTTGAACCGGGCGATATCCGATTGGAAGCTTCCGTTCTAAGGGATGGCGATTTATTTAGTGGGGATGTCTATAAAGGAGAATGGTCGCCTACGGGATACAACTGTAAAAAAGGCTTGGTTGCCTTTGACGATTATACGGCGGGAACCCCATATTTTGTCGACAACAATTACGTAGTCATACGTCTAGGGGATATTCTTCTCTTAAAGGCGGAAACGCTGAACGAACTCGATCGTACGGGTGAGGCCGTCAACTTTATCAACCCTATTCGTAAACGGGCCGGTGTTCCGTTAATTGATGGAGGTATTGCTAAAGAGGAAATGCGGGAGGCTATTTACCACGAACGAAGGGTAGAATTGTGTTTTGAGCAAAAACGATATTTTGACCTGGTTCGCTGGGGCAAGGCGGCAGAAGTAATGACCGACAAAGGCTATGCTTTTATAGCGGGCAAGAACGAATTGTGGCCCATACCTCAAAGTGAGATCGATATTAACCCGAATTTGGCACCCAATAACCCGAACTGGTAGTTTGGCAATAGATAAGAATTGAGTTAGTTGTGAGTTGAACGAGAACGCTTTTACTGGTCCGTGGGGCTACCGTTAAGGAAGATGCACCATGGACTAGGGCGTTCTTTTCAATTGATTTGAAAACCAAGGGAACACAACTGTTACATAAAAATATGCCCAATTATGATAGGGGCGAATAAATCATTAGATAGATGAAAAAAGCATTTCTACTTTGTATGACCATAGGGATGATGGCGGGCTGTAATCAAAAAAAAACGCCTAATAATAAAGCTATGGTAAATACGGAACTAGCAGATGATTTTACGAATGACGAAAAACTAAAGGAGCTATATGCGCAATTGAGCGAGAGTTTTGTTGGGCAGTCTAAGAAAGTCATCCAACCGGGCGAGGGTTATTTGGAATATCCATATCTCATCCCTTCCGGATTCTATAAACAAATGTGGGATTGGGACGGTTTTTTTATGGGTAACTATTTTGTCAGTAAGGGAAAACCAGAGTATTTAAAATATTGGGCGCTCAACCTTATCAAGGGAATCGATAAGGAAGGCTATGTTTCCGGTTGTGCGACCACCAAGGGTCCCCGGCCTATTTTTGGAAAATTTGCCATGAAGCCTTTTTTGTCGCAAGGCGTTTACTTATCGTCAAAAGGGTTAAAGGATTTTTCTTGGGCCCAACCTTATTACGGGCAGTTGAAAAAAGTATTGGAGTACCGTGAACGTACCCAACAAGATGAAAAAACAGGACTGTTTTATTGGGATATCGCCATGCAAAGTGGTGCGGACAATAATCCGGCCATGAATTATTTTCAAGAAGACAAGCGGTCTTTTTTGGCTCCCGATGCCAGTACCCTGCAATATAAGGAATACCTGGCACAGGCAGGCATTGCTAAAGCACTCGGCAAAGAAAATGACGCTAAGGTATACGCAGAAAAGGCCGAGGCCTTGAAGAAGGCTATCAATACCTATTTATGGTCGAAGGAAGATCAAATGTATTATACGATCGATCGTGAAACCGGACATTTTTATAAAAGGGTGAGTTATTCTTCCTTTGTGCCCCTTATGGCCGGTATAGCCCCACAAGAGGAGGGAAGGGCCATGATTCAAAACCACTTGTTGGATCCAAAGCAAATGAAGGCCAAGTACGGGTTTAGGTCACTTTCGGCAGAAGACCCCGATTACAATAACAAAAATATAATTGTACCATTTTCCAATTGGCAAGGGCCTGTTTGGCCGATTGCCAACTATATCTATTCGATCGGACTGAAGAAATACGGTTTTGAAAATGAAGTAGCCTGGTTGGGGGAAGCCTTGGGTACCTTGTTGTTGAAGGATATAGAAAAACACGATACAATGCACGAAAACTATAGTGCGGAAACCGGTGAGCCGTTGGCGCCCAGTGATGACCATGTAGATGAAAATGGAAATATAGTCGGCTTTGTAAGCTGGAACCTCTGTACCGAAAATATACTTGATGGCGTAGTCAATGACAATTGGATGTTACTTGATATCGATTAAAGGGAAATTGAATATAACACAGATCGTAATGGGAATAAAAAAGCTAATGATTATGGTTGGCCTTTTAGTATCGCAAGGGCAAATGGCGCAGGAGGGGCAACACTGGACAATTGAAAAACCCGATGAAATACGGTTGGACGCTACCCAGAGTTACAACCATCCGTACGACGACAATATAGAAATGTCGGGGAAAAGGGTTTCGGGTATTATTGGCTATTCCATTAACGAAAAAAGGGAGGTATCGATTTCCAGGGAAATTTTCTTCCCACAGTTACGCACCCTACTGAAGACCAATGATGCCGACTGGAAGGCCTACCGCGCCTACTTGAAAGGGGTCTACACCGACAATATCCTGCCCTCTATCGCTATGGGGAATAGGATCTATGTTCCCGGACGCGTAAAAGAGGTAAGGATCAATGGTATGTTGAAAATCGTACACGAGGCGGTAAACGGCGTTAGCCTTAGCCGTACTTTCTTTCCCTCCATGGGTCAACGATTGTTTGTGGAACAATGGACAATGACCAATACCGGTAGCACTCCGGTCGTGTTACATGGCGGGCAGAAGGAAGTCATGGAGACCCTTGATGGGGCAAAAGGGGTATATACGATTCATGTCGGGTCGAACATCAAGAAGGAAACCACCTTGGCACCGGGCAAGTCGTATACCTTTTCCATTGGAATTTCGGCCACGATGAACGATGAAGCCAAAATCGAGATTTCCGGAAATGAATACTATAATGAGCGCTTGGCCTTTTTAGACCAAATGAAAAATTCATTGGAACTACAAACGCCCGACCCAACATTGAACACCCTATTCGGGTTTTCTAAGATAAGGGCCTCCGAAAGTATTTTTGAGTCTAAACTGGGGCTGGTACATTCCCCGGGAGGGGGGCGCTACTACGTGGGGTTTTGGGCGAATGACCAAGCCGAATATGTAGGGCCGTTTTTTCCGTACTTGGGCTATGATACCGGTAATGACGCCTCATTGAACGTATATCGCCTATTTGCAAAAGAAATCAACGACGCGTATGACAACTTGCCGTATTCCTTTGAAATGGAGGGAGACGCCCCGAAAAGCACCTTGGATCGTGGCGATGCGGCCATGATAGCCTATGGCGCCGCTCAATTTGCCTTGAGTACGGGCGATAAAGAAATAGGCAAAGAACTTTGGCCATTGATAAAATGGTGCTTAGAATACAATAGAAGACAGTTGAACGGTGCAGGAGTAGTGGCATCCGAGTCGGATGAAATGGAAGGGAGGATAGCCACGGGAACGGCCAATTTGTCGACTTCGAGCTTGTATTACGGAGCCTTGGGCCTGGCGGTAAGTCTCGGAAATTCCTTGCACGGAAGTAGTAGTACGACGCGTACGTACGCAAAGCAGGCCAAGGCACTCAAGAAAAATATCGAGGCGTATTTTGGGGCTACTATCGAAGGATTGGAAACCTACCGATATTATGATGGACATACGAAACTAAGACATTGGATATGTTTACCCTTGGTTACGGGCATATACGACCGAAAGGAAGGAACGATCCAGGCCCTGTTTGATAAACTATGGTCGGAAAACGGGGTACATGTCGAAAAGAACGACGAGAACAAGGCTATATCTGAAATATTTTGGGACAGGGGCACCCTATATGCCCTTAGGGGAACTTTTTTGGCAGGGGCCAATGCCCAATCTTTAGAGAAATTGGAGGAGTTTTCAAACAAGCGGTTGTTGGGGAGTCGGGTGCCTTATGTGGTAGAGGCCTATCCCGAAGGGAACATGGCCCAACTATCTGCAGAAAGCGGTCTCTATTGCCGGGTGTTTACCGAGGGGGTTTTTGGAATTGTCCCTACCGGACTAAATAGCTTTAAATGTACGCCACGATTGCCCGCGGAATGGGACCATATGGCCCTAAGGAAAGTAAAGGCCTTTGGTGAAGATTTTGATATTTCAGTAAAAAGGCAAGGAAAACTCTTGAAGGTCTCAGTGGTTAAAACTAACGGAACGGTAATACTGAACAAAACGATTAAGGACGGAAAATCGGTTCAGGTGTTCTTTTAAGGGAGTTGGGTAGATCCGGTAGATGAAAATCGGAGATGAGGTTTGTAATTAAATAAAAACACCATGTTGAAAGTGAAGGCTTTGGCCACTCTGATCGTATTGTCAATGCTTGGTACATCTTTACAGGGCCAAGAAAATGCAGGGAAGCGTTCTGAGCTCGATTTGGCCATTGGGTTTAGATTGGGACTCCTTATGGACCCCCAATTGGAGGCAAGCCTTGAAATGACCCAGCAAAAAATTCTTCAATACGGAGTAAAGGAAGTCCGAATTTATGGAGGAGGAAATGCCATAGCCTATAAATACCTCGACATAGAAGGGTTTCCAAAAATTGAACAAGGGGGAAGCCTAGAAGAAAAGGCCAAATATGAAAGGCGGTTACAATGGTTCAAAGATCATGGTGTCAGAATTACCTTGAGTGGGGGAGAGCCCAGTTTGCCCGGAACGGATTATTACAGCGACGACAAGAACAGTTTTTTTAACCTCTATCCAGAGGCCAGGTATCTTGAAAACGGTCTCTTGTGGAAATTCTATGAGGAAAGGACCTATGCCCTTTTTAAAACATTTCCACAGGTAGATGCCACGGATTATTTTTTATGGGAAACCCCAATATTGGACGACCTTAATTATTTTCCGGGAATCAAATGGCAAAAGCCACTTACTTGGCATAAAGGGGAAAACCAATACTATTCGCAAGCGGATTATTTGACCGAGTTCATGGCCGCCGTGATACGGGGCGCCAACCGTGCGCAAAAGGATTTTTCTATTTTGACCTTCAGTCATTATCCCTACCAAGAAAAATTATTGTTGGAGTCGTTGAAAGAACTTGAACGGAGAAATGAGTCCTTTTTGATGGTGCATAAGTCCCAGTCGGGTGATTGGGACCCGTATAAAGGGCCGAATCGTATAATGATGGAAACGGATACCAGGGCCTCCCTATTGTTTGATGGTGTAGGGGAATATTGGGGGAGGTCTTTTATTCCTTATTGTTTTCCGGAAGAGATACAGGTGAGGGTTCAGCATGCCTTAAGCCACAACAAGGCCATACGTACTTTGGCCATGCGTACCTATTGGGAAAAGGACCAGACCCTGTTCGAAAATTACAATGAAGTAAATCTGTATGCCCTGTCACGCTTTGCGAAAGACCCTTATGTAGATGTAGGGAAAGTGTGGGACGATTGGGCGATGGATAAATTCGGAAAGGAGGCGGCACCAGCTATGGTCAAGGCTCTAAAGCGGACCAACGATATCGCTAACTCCGTGTATTACTTTAAGGGAGTTTGGGTGCAGGAACACAGTAAGATGGCCTCGCTTGATTATATGACGGCCCAAGTGCTTCATACCGGAAAATCAATGGTCAAATGGAATCCTGATGATATAAAGAACAATGCTTTGATCGAGGCATTCGTCTATCACCCAACCGAAGAGATTATAAAAATGGCAATGGCCGAACGTGAAGAGGCCTTGGTGTTATGCCATGAATCGATTTCAGATATAGAATCGGTGAAAAAATTCCTCTCAAAAAAAGAGTATCAAAAGGTAAAGGGGCAATTTTTGCTTATGGAAGACTTTGTGAAACTTAGTATGCCCCATATAGAAGCCTATCTGAGATACATCATCAATAGAGACCGCCCAACGGGGAAAAACCGTAGTGCATTGTCCCGAAGTCTTCGAAAGTTAGAGGGCATAGCGACGCAAATGGATAAAAAATATGGAACGACCAACTATTTGATCTCTAGTGATGCCATCCTAAAATTCGTCGCGGATATCGAAGAACGCATCGAACCTCTACATAAGTAATGTTGCGTATAAAAGGAAAGCAGGTCTGTGTTAAGGGTAAAAGTCGCAACAATCGTTTCTGCCCATAATTTTAAAAACGGGCAAAGGAAAATCCCTTTGCCCGTCTGTAATCCTGTAAAAATTGATTTTTAGTTACTCCACGAGTATCTTTTTTGAAACCTCTCCATCTGGTCCACTAATTTTAACGATATATAGACCGCTCTTGAATTTAGATTTGGATTCTAGGAGCTGAACCGAAGTTTGATCGACAACATTTCTTCTTAAGAATGTTCTACCGTTTAAACCGGTGATTTGGACCTCGCCGCTGAAGGGTTTGCCAAAATCGATTGTCAATGGACCGTTTTTATAGGGATTCGGATAAATGTGTATACCTTTTTCCAGTGCTGTTTCAGTCTCATTTTCATTGAGTTGTGAAGCTCCGCTGTTTATTTCAACAAGGTTAAAATCATCGCAATAGGCTTGCCCGGAAGACCAATACCATATGCGATATGATTCCTGAACATTTCCAGTTCTTATCTCAATCTCGCCTTTGGAGTATGAGGTTGTTTTGAATTCAAAATTGCTTATGAGTTCGTTGTTGGATGCTTTACTAATGCCTAGATAAGCCGATGTTCCGGGTGAGCTGGCCTTTCCGAAAGCCGATACCTTATATGAAGTATTCGCTTTTAATGTTACTATCTGGGCGATGCTCGCGTTGTTCACTGAACCGGCATATTGACCTGTCTTTGTATTGTTACTGACAGCCGAAATAGTCCCTGTACTTGCATCCCAATGGGTCAAATCACCAGTTTCGAACCCTTTGTTTTTTAGTGTGCCGACCTCGCTGGTTGGGGGATTGGTAGTGTTACCTCCTGATTTTTCCCAGACCCGAACGTAATCCACATACATCGATGTAGGTATATCCGATAATTTTTCCCTTGCCTTGGCATCGGTTTCTGGATTTATGGCATTGTTCTTATTGTCGAAAAATTTCACAAATGGTTTTCTGAGTCCCAATGAAAGGGTAACGTTCATGGGGCGATGCCAATATTTATTTGGTTTTCGGGCAACCTCGACACCGTCAACATACCATATGATTTCGTTCTGGTTCACTTCACAACCATAGATATGAAAGTCTTTACTCGGGTCCCATGGGGCTCTCCATTTGTTCAACTGTTCTTGAGGGTACATTTTTGGCCTTCTCCAAACCCCCTCTCCGTTTTCTTTGACAACGGCGTGTAGATTTAAATCCATGTCGTAAATGTCGTCCTGATGGCCTTCATACCAATCGAATTGTTGTAGTTCAACTACATCTATTTCACTGTATACCGTTTCCCCATTGGCTACGGAATAGTCGAAATCACTATAAAGCCAAAACGATGGGCATACGCCTTCACCTATATCCGCTCCTTGGATTTTGGCCTCAAAGTATCCATACGTAAATTTTTGGTACGACTTAAATATCCCAGAGGTGAAATAGGTTCCTCCGTCAGGGGTATTATTGGCGTTATGCCTCATCGTTAGTTCCGCAATTCCGTTGGAAATCTTTACGTTTTTTTGATTGTTCCATTTCCATGCCGATGTATTCGGAAGGTTTCCTGTCTGGATCCATTTTGCCCAGTCGGGGTCATTTTTGTTGAATTCGTCCGAAGCACTCCATTTGATGGTCCACTGATCGTTCGGATTTGAAGTCTTCGTAGGTTGTTGCCCATACACAAGGCCTAGGAAAAAGAGGTAGAAAAGACTTGAAAGTGCAGTTCTACCCATCTTGCCATAAAAATTTGGTTTTTTCATTACTATAATTGTTTTTGTTAGCCGACTAAAGTAGAGGCTATGGTTCAATCTGAGTAACCCAATTTTACCATTTTGTAGTATTATCTTAACTAATTTTAGTAATTTCCTATAATGATTGTAGGAAATAACCTTAACTGAATTTTGATATGGAATATGTTTTTATTTAAACGTTCGCGGTCGAACGGCCCTCCTTTATTCTTGTTGGACATCTGTTTTTAATAAAGCTCCATGTCATGGTAAGCCCTGTTTTTTCAACTAATTATAGCCATGATCTTCCTTTGTCACTTATTGTGTTTTATAAATCATATCTTCAAGTAAACCGCTCTTTTGGAGGCTTTACCTTTCTTCTAAAATTGAATCGGACCCCGTTTTTGATTAAATTTATTACCGAACGTTTGGTAAAATTGAATGTTTGTTATAGATTTGTCCCATGAGACCGCAAAAAATATTGGATAAAGATTTAATGGTGGCCTTGGCCAAGGTGTTTCGGGCCAAAGGTTATGAAGGAACCAGCTTGGCGGAATTAGCTGAAGTAACCGGTTTAAAAAAGGCAAGTCTGTACCATAGGTTCCCAAAGGGGAAGGAAGCCATGGGTAGTTCCGTATTCAATTATATAGGTGACTGGGTCCAAGCGAATGTATTTGCGGCCCTAGCCGATGAAAGTAATACCCCTGAAGTAAGGCTAAAAAAGGGGTTGAAGCATATTGGAACCTTCTACGATGGGGGGCGGGAAAGCTGTATTTTTAGGGCCTTTTCAATGGAAACCGGGTTGCATTTGTTCGAAAAGAATATTGAGTCCGGAATGAATGAGTGGATAAGTGCCTTTACGAAAATCGGAGTTGCTTTAAAACAGAGTCCCGAATCGGCCAAAGCGAATGCGGTACAAACATTGATCGAAATTCAGGGGAGCCTTATCGTAACCAAAGGATTAAACGATACCGATGTCTTTGAAAAAACCTTACAAAACATAGAGAATAGGTATTTGAACAAATAAAAAATTTTATTCTATTTAATTACCGAACGTTCGGTAAAATTCGTATTTCTGTTATAGTAAAAGGAAAGACGGTAAAAATGTAAGCAGCGATGAAGAAAACCGTTCCGATTTATATGCTTTTCTGATGTCAAATGACAAAAACGGGGGCGGCCCATTCAATTATATAAACATAAAACATATCTAAAATGCAAAACACGAAATACAGAAAAACAGTGGTCGAGGGTGTTAACATAGCTTATCGCGAAGCCGGAAATCTTGATAATCCGACCCTGGTATTGTTACACGGATTTCCTTCATCCTCCCATCAATATAGAAAGGTCTTGAACCAATTATCGGACGACTACCATTTAATTGCGCCCGATTATCCGGGATTTGGTAATAGTGATTTTCCTTCGCCCGACGCATATGACTATACTTTTGATCATATAGCCTTGACCATTAACGGGTTTCTAGAGCAAAAGGGAATACATTCTTACGCCCTTATGATACAAGATTACGGTGCACCGGTAGGTTTTAGGATAGCCACGGCCCATCCGGAAAGGGTTACGGCTATTATTAATCAAAATGGCAACGCCTATGAAGCTGGGTTGGGCAAGGCCTGGGCCAGTACAAGGGCATTATGGGAAAACAGGAACGAGGAAACGGAAAAGGCCTTGTCCGCCGTATTTTCCTTGGAAGGCCTTGAGTGGCAATATACCCATGGTACCAGAAATCCGGAAAATGTTAACCCCGATACCTGGCATTTAGATTATTTGAGGCTATCACGGCCCAATGCACATAAGGTAAATCTTGACCTGTTCTATGATTATCGAAACAATGTAAAATTATACCCTGAATGGCAGAAATATCTAAGGGATAATCAACCTCCCCTTTTGATCGTTTGGGGTAAAAACGATAAATTTTTCCCAGAAAGCGGGGCGGAGGCGTTTAAAAAAGATGTCAAGAATATAGATTACCATATCTTCGATACGGGACACTTTGCCCTTGAGGAAGACGGAGACGAAATCATTGAAAAGATCAGGGGTTTTATGAAGGAAGTTATGGTGTGAAGTCCTGTTTGAACATATTAAGTCAAACAAAAAGCGCAAGTGATAAAGACTTGCGCTCTTTTTTTAACTGTTTTATTTGCTTCGCACCATATTTCTAGAGCTCGGTTCTTGATTTGAAATCATTCCCCTTGTTCGAGGGTCCACATTTTTTCGGCATAGCGTTTCCCCAATTCCCTTACCCCATCGGAGTCAAAGTGTACATGGTCTTCCCTTACGGTACAGCCTTTGGAGGAAACGATATGGGCCGTAGGTATGGTTTGGGGCAAAATATTTATGATCTTGTTCATACTTGCGCAAACACCGCCTTGGTCTTCTCCGACCACCTCACCCGCCAGCAGGGGAACATTTTCAGCCTTCAGCCCTAAATCTTCCAGCATATTCCGGTATACCTTTTTTACGTATTGGGGCCAATTTTTATCATCTTGGTTGGTCTCTCCTTGATGCAATAGGATGCCTTTGATCACACCGGTTTTCTGGGCTTGTTTTGCCATGGTGATTAAGCGTTCGTAGGGATTTCCGCCATAGGCCTTAATCTTGTCGGTAAACCAACTTTCCTTGTAGGTTTCCGTATAATCCCCGTAAATCTCCTTATCAAATAAACGAATGTCACAACCGCCGATAGCAACATTGATTACTCCTACCGAAATACTGTCCGGTAGTTTTTGTATCATGGTGCGCCCAAAATAGTCGGCAGGGGAGAGTCCGGCCCCGCACTGGCTTAAAGGGGGGATTGCGGTATACCAAAAGCCTTTTTGCTTTCCTACCGCTTTACAATCAGTGGAAGGCATTAGCTTGAACCGGCTACTGACAATAAGGTCTTCTGGCTCTATCGATGCGGAACCTTCCATGTTAGATTGGCCAAAACATAGGTAAATATGAAAATTCGGGTCTTGCGTAAACCCCTTTAGGGAGGTAAAAACAAATAGGATGAGTACAAGAGATCTTGTTCTCATTTTTCTTTTATTTTTTAATTGTTTCGATCTTTAAATGCCATTGATTTTGTTTCCATGTACCGAACCTTGTAGGGCAGGCTTCTTAGGCAAATATGAAATACATGAAAAAACAGGCCATTACCAATAGCAATGAAAGAAACCTGTGGTTTTTGTACCACACGACCCCTTTTAGGGCTTTGGTTTCTTCCTTCCATATTTTTAGGGTCCAAGTGTTTTTCAGGACTTTCTCTTGATCGGGTCTTGGTGTCAAGAGGCTGACCAAAACATTTACGGTTACGCTCAAAACCATGATCAAAGGGGCGATCAATAGGAAATGATACGGAACGCTAACGTTCATGGCGTATTTTACGATCATAAGAAGGGCTGCGACTACAATACCCGAAATCAGTCCCCATAGGGCACCAGCAGCGTTGGAACGTTTCCAGAAGAGGCCGAGGAAAAAAGTCCCCACAATTGGAGGGGCCAGATATGAGGCCACCTCTTGGTAATATGAGACCAGGGAATCGAATTTTTGAATGAAGGGGGCCCATAAAATAGCAATGACGAGTACGACTATGGAGGTAATTCGCCCTACCTTGACCAGCTTTTTACTATCTGCTTTTTTATCTATCATGGAATAAAAATCCATGGTGAATAGGGTGGAAACGGAACTAAGGGTGGCGCTTAGGGTCGAGGTCAAGGCCGATATCATTGCGGCAAGGATCAGGCCGATCAAACCGACCGGAAGCAATTTGACGATCAACCGAGGATAAACTTGATCGGTGTTGATCCCGTATTCCGATTTTAAGGTAGATCCATCAATGATCTCTTGCGGGAGATTGTCGACCCCGAACAGGTCTATACCTCTTGCCGCTAAGCCTGGGAGGATAAAAATAAAAATGGTGAAGAGGTACAAAAAGCCCACGAACAATACCCCTTTTCTACCATGGTCTACTGATTTTGCCGATAGCACACGTTGCACCATTACTTGGTTGTTCGCCCAAAAATAGAATCCAAGAATGGGGATACCTACCCACATACCTAGCCAAGGCACGGTGGGGTCATCTAAGGGGCGGGTAAGTTTTAACCAGACACCTTGGTCGAAACGGGTATAGAGTTCTTTCCATCCGCCAATTTCATGAAGGGCGAAGAAGAACAGTATGGCCGAACCTATAATCAGTATAGTAGCCTGGATGATGTCGGCATTTATTGCCGAAGATAGTCCCCCGACAATGGTGTAGCTTCCTGCGATCGCCGCCATGATCAAGATGATATAGAAAAGTTCGACTTCAGGAAAGATCAGTTTTATGATCAAAGCCCCCGTATATAAAGTGGCGGCGGCATCTAAAAATACATTTCCGAAAATCGTAATGAAGGAAAAATAATAGCGCGATCGTTTATCAAACCGTTTTTCCAGAAATTCGGGCATGGTGAAAATGCCCGATTTGATATAGAAGGGTAAGAAGAAAAGCGAAAAAAAGACCATGACCAAAACAGATATCCAATTGTAATTGAATACCGCTATACCCGAAATAAAACCTTCTCCCGAATGCCCCATTAGGGTAGAACTCGATACACTGGCGGCAAAAAGAGATAGCCCTACCACCGGCCAAGTCATGTTTCTTCCGGCCAAAAAATACGAAGTAGAGTCAGAGCTTTTCCCGTTTCTCAAAGCCCACCATATAATACCGACAATAAAAAGTATTAGAATGATTATATCAATTGCACTAATATTTATCATAAATCTCCTTTATCTATTCTTCAAATTTTAGCAATTATAGGGGGCGCTTCAATACGGCCTTGAGGCCCCGACCCAAAGCATTTACCTTATTGAATATACCAGACATCCGGAATCGACAGGGTTACTTCAATTGGGGGCGGAACCTTTGGTCTATTGTTATAGCCTGTATTTTTTCAGGTAGTCAAGTACGTCATCTATTTTACATGTGGCCAACCCGATATATTTGTCGGCGGCGCCATAATATACGTACAATGTATCATCTACGATAACATTTCCTGTTGGAAAAACGCATCCTTGATATGGGCCGTCTATTTCATAGTCATGTTCGGGTTCCATGACAAAATCGGTAGCGCGTGCAATTACCTTGGTAGGGTCGTTCAAATCGAGTAGCGCTAGGCCAACCCTGTAATACCCCTTGCCACCGTTTTCAACGCCATGGTAAATGATCAGCCATCCTTCAGGGGTCTTTAAGGGAGGCGTGGATCCCCCGACTTTTTCTTCCCATGTGCCCTTTCGGCCAGAGATCAGTAAAGTGCTCGGCTCGTTCCATACCATAAGGTCTTCGGAAAAGCGAATCCAGATGGAGGGTTGTTCACAGCCGTATTTTTCCCCGATCCATTGTTTCGGGCGATGTAACATGGCGTACTTACCATTGATTTTTTCAGGAAAAAGAATAACATCACGATCATCTAAATTGGTGTCGGTTATACGTCCGAGGCGCATCCAATCTTTAAAATCCTTGGTGACGGCAAGGCCTGAATTGGCGATGTTTTGCTTCAAAACCGCCGGGGCATCGGCTCCCACATCGGGAAGCAAGATGACATCGTGTTCAAATTTCCAGTATTGACCCGGATAATGAGGTCTATAGGCATAGGTTACGTAGAACTCTTCTCCAAACTTAACTATGCGGGGATCTTCTATACCTCCTTTATCCGGGCCATCTGTACTGGGTTCAAATGCGGGCTCATCGGAGCACCTGTTAAAGTGTATACCATCGGTGCTTTCGGCTCGGCCCATACGTATTAGATGCTGTTCGTCATCTCCTGCAGCTCTATATAACATGGTGAATTTTCCGTTCTCAAACCAGACTCCTGGATTGCAGACGACCAAGTTTTCCCAATAATTCGTTGGATGGGGTTTTAAAATAGGATTGTTCGGGTTTTTCTTTAATTTCATTATATAAAAGTGATTGTATTTTTTTCTGATTCGGTGTATTGAACCGAGTTTGTATATCGATTTTCCCTAGGGCATGTTGGTCAAAACGATGACCGAGCGGGCAGGGATGTTTACCTTGTGTTTACCGTCTAGTGGTATAGACATATCTTGTTCTAGGGGAAGGGCGAATCCGTTAGCGTCTACCTTGGCTTGAAAACTGCCGTCGGGCATGGAAGTGCAGACGTATTGTGAAACCCCATCAAAGGAAAAATTATCTTCCGCCTTGATGCTCAGGTCATCGTATGCTACGAAGTTTGAATTGACGATTGCCAAGGTGTAGGTATCTCCTTTTTTAGCGGCGATAGCGCGTAGGCCTTTTTTGTTGGGAAGTTGTACTTCATAGATATCCGCCCCTTTCGGAAAGTACCGGCACAATAAGGAAACCGGGTAGAAAAAGGGTCTGATTTCCTCATCGGAGGCACCTCCGAAGGCTTCCTCTCCAAGAATGTTCCAAAACCCCCATCTTTTCAGCTTTTTGGCATCCGGGCCAGACCCAGACCCGCTTTTATTGTACATGGCATCGTCTACATCCCATACCAAGGCCCCTGAAAATCCGGCCATCATAGATTGTACCATGGCGTCACTGATGTCGATGGCATAGGTGCCATCGTAGACGGACATATTGCTGTCGTCGGAAGCATAGGGGTCGGCGTTTATCCGCTTTAGGTTTTCGGTCTGTAGGTCGGCATCGGCACCATAAAATTTAATACCGATTTCGCCGAGTACTATTTGTTCCCCCTCAGGTATAGCTCCCTTGTAGGCCTTGAGCATTTCAAGATAACCGCCCTCGGTAACAAAACTCTTGGTAGGGTAGGCATGAATATCGTACAGCCCAAGTTTTTCGTTGAATTTTGATTTGCTCCGTGTGATCCAGCTGACGGCACCGGCATCACCGAAAACGGCAATGTCAGGGCCTGCCAGTTTCACGGACTGATGCAGGCCTTTACTTTCCAATCGGGATTGGAAACCCGATGCCACCTTTTGCCATAGCTCATAATCGGTATTGGTAGAAGACCAATCGCCATTGGGTTCATTGACCATATTGTAATACTTGATACAACTGTACCCTTTGGTGTCGATCAAGTAATCGAGGTAGTTGACCGCATTGTCGAGCCAGGTTTCGTCAACCTGGTTTCTGTCGTCATTTAAATAACTATGGCCCCATTCCCCGAACATTACGGTAATCTGATTGTCGGTGCAGTACTGCATCATCCTGTGAAAGGCGTTGTTGCCCTTTTCCGGTTGAAATGCACCGTCGGTATCGGTATAGTTCCACCCGGAGCTCACCATGATCCTCATAAAGGATGGACGCATAAAATCGATTCGTTCTTTCAGGGTATTCCAATCGGCCTCGTTAAAATCGTCTACGCCTGTAAAGTTTTCAATAAGCTCATAACCGCCCCATTGCGCCCCGTTTCCCACAAAATCGACCGAAAGTGGATTTTGGTTTTTTATCAATAGGGTTTCGCCCGGTTTTTCGGTTGATAAATCTTTGTCTGCCGGGGGGGTATCGGTAGAACTTTCACTTGAGCAGGCCAAGATTAACAGGAGGAACAAATTATATAGAATCATCTTTTTCATCGTTGTTTGATTTGGGTAAAGGGGGGCTGGCCCGACCCCTTCGCCTTATTTATTTTTTTGATAATGCATAGTAATAGTAATGGCAAGCCTCGAGGGTGTATGATGGGTTGTAGTGTGCCCAATTATAGTCCCAAGGCGTGGCGAACATCAATTCGAGTTTGCCGTTTTCCAATTTCAAGGGGTTTGAGCTAGACTCGTTACCGTCTTTGTCAATAAAGGTTACCACATTGGTCTCGAGGTTGTGTTCCCAAATCCCTTCGCCGACCGGTACTTTTCTGAATTTATAGGCAAAATCCTTAGGCTCTCCAGATTCGGTAGCAGAGGTTATAAAAGAGGCGTATTTGCCATCAGGCCCAGCCTTATTGGTAAAGCTTCCAAAAAGATTTCCGTCGTCGGTAACCCCTTCTAGAACAAACTCAAGTTCATTGTCGGTTTCGAAACCGGCTTCGGGTATAACATTGGCCATATCTTCATGCCAATTGCCCCATGCCCAGCTATCGACCCCATCGGTGCCAACAAACCATCCGTAGGTAAGGTTTTGTGAGAGCGACCAAGTGCCTTCGAGGTCGGATTGAAAAGGTTTTAAAATGACTTTCCACTCAAGTTCTTTACCCTCTTTTGATCGAACTGCAATCGATGAGGTCTTTTCAGGATTATCAAAGTTCAGTTTGTCGCCCACCTGGATATCGGTAGAAGCGTCATAGGAAACGGCAATGCTGTTAACGTCTACCGCTTTAAAGTCGAGTCCGTTTGTATTGACCGAAATGGTGATGCTCGCATCATCTTTGGTACGGACGATTTCACTGGGGCCTATTTGGTTTTGCAGCTGAAGGGTTAAAATATTGCGCTCCATATTCCAATCGCCTTCATCGACCTCTTTCATCAGGTCCTTTTCACATGAAAAGAACGAGAAAGCAGTGGCCAACATGAGGATGCTATATGCTAACTTTTTCATTTTTTTGGTTTTTAGATACATCATTATTTTGCATTGGTATTCAGATCGACCTCTCTAAGTGGAATGGCGTAGAAAGCGGCCTGATCTTCGGTTAAACCGGCGGCCTGCGCGGCAGGAACGGTAGTAACTACCTTTGCCGTTCTACGTAGGTCGAACAAATGATGGCCTTCAAAAGCAAGTTCCCAAGTCCTTTCCTGCAAGACGGCCTCCCTGAAGTCTTCCAGTCCCAATCCCGACAAGGGGTCGAGTCCTGCTCGGTTTCTTACCCTGTTAAGCCACAATAGGCCGTCTGAAGTGGGGCCGACGGCCTCTGCATAGGTTAAGGCGATATCGGTAAAACGGATCATGAATGGTCTGGCACTGGTGCGGTCGCCCTTAAAATCGGGGTCAAGGTATTTGATACTGAATATCCCGGGAACGTTGCCATCGTTGACACTACCGATGACGTTTCCTTCCTCATCATAGATGGTACTTCGCATCAGTTCATTGGCACGTTTGTCATTTTCATCGAATGTGGACTTAAAATCGGGGTTTACGCGGTAGACTTCCCATCCATTTGTGGTTTTTACAAAATCACCATCGGCATTTTTGACGAAATAGGCCGAGCCAGGTCCCCATGGCATCCACATTAAGGGGGTAGAGGAAAACTCACCGGGTTGGTTGCCCGAGCGGTCCATACTGATTTGCCAGATATGCTCGGGACCGTCAGGTTTGTTCACATCGTAAATACTTTGTAGGCTTTCGTCAAAACCATATTCACTTTGGTCGTTCAAGACTTTGCCCGACCATTTTGCCGCCTCTTCGTACATGGCATTGGCATCTTTTGACATATCCCTATAGCCTGCGGCATTATAGGCTTTTCCCGATGCAATGGTCAAGTATACTTTTGACAATATGGCCCATGTGGCTACCTTGTCGAACCTACCGGTTCTTCTATTTATGGATAGGTAAGATTCGGCGGTAGTCAGGTCGGAGATAATAAAATCGTATACCTCGTCTAAATTTTGCGCCATCTCGGGATTGGTCTGTGCCTCGGTAGCCACAAGCTCGGTCTGCATGGGAACCCTTCCAAAGGTACGGGCCAGGCTAAAATAACTCCATGCCCGAATGGTGTAGGCCTCACCAAGAATACGTTTTTTGTCGTCTTCGTCAAAGCCTTCATCCTTTACGTTTTGAATGACGCCATTTGCACGGTTGATGGCGATATAGCAGTATTGGAAAAAATTGGACAGGGCCTCGTTGCTATTGGTGGCCTTCCAGTTAACAATGGTTTCCACGCCACCACCTTCGGTAGGTTTTAGATCTGTGGTTTCGGTGGGTAGGTCGCCGACATCTATAATCCCCCGGTTATACTCTATAAAATTAAAGGCGTTATATGCGTACAATAAGGCCGCATCGGCGTCATCTACGGTTTTATAAAAATTTTCATCGGAATAAAACCCGTAAGGTTCTTCTTTTAGGTCACATGAAGTCAATGTGATGACTAAAAATCCAACCAAATATATAAGTGTATTTTTCATTGTTTCTTCAGATTAAAAAGTTAGATCTACACCTAAGGTGAGGTTTCTCAAACGCGGATATCCGCCCCAGTAAATTCCATCCAAACCGACTTCGGGGTCATACCCGTTAAAATTGGAAAAGGTGTAAAGATTGGTGGCATTGATATATAGACGGGCCTTTGTAAAGAAGGAGGTGTCGTCTTTATCGAAATTGTAGCCAAAGGTGAGGTTCTGTATCCTTAAAAACGAACCGTCTTCAACGAACCAATCACTAAGTTTGGTGTCTCTGGTAGCCATTAGTTTAGGATAGTCGTTGTTGGGGTTGTCGTTCGTCCATCGAAAAGGCATTTCATTTGCCTGATCGAATTTTCCGGGATAGAAAACATCATTGCCGTACACCCCGTTGAGGAATATGGAAAGGTCAAACTTCTTATAGGTGAAGTCTAGGCCGAGACTCGCAATTAAATCGGGGTTCGGGTCACCGATTACGGTTCTGTCCTTTTCGTCTATCGTTCCGTCTTTGTTCAGGTCGACATATTTGAATTCACCAGGCTGGGCTAGGTCTCCCGTTAGTCCGGCAGCCAGTCCTTCTTCTTCCGATTGAACGATGCCGTCTGTTTTATAGCCGTAGAACACGTTCAAGGGTTGTCCGATACCATATATGTTGGCAGTGGCCATACCGAAGTCTGAAAAACCTTCGCCCCTGAATTCGAAATCCATTCCGGTATTGGAATCCCTTAATAGGCCTGCTGCCTGGGAATTTCCTAAATCAACAACCTCGTTCTTGTTTACGGATAATACCAAGTTGGAAGAAAAGCTGAAATTTTCGGCGTTGACAATGTTCCCTTCTACGGAAACTTCTACCCCTTTGTTCTTTACCGTTCCATCGTTTACCCAAATACGGGTGTAGCTAGAGGATAGGGGCAAGTACTTTTGACGTAAGAGATCGTTGGTCTCTTTGCTGTAGAAATCCACGGTAGTGCGCAATCTACTGTTGAAGAAAGCCATGTCGAGACCGACATTCAACTGTGCGGTAGATTCCCATTTCAGGTCTTTGTTCGGAATGCCAGACCAATACCTGTAGCGGTAATCGGGGCCGTATTGACCACTGACGTAACCCGGTCCGATAGCGGTTTTCCATTGGCCGTCATCATAGAAATTTTCAATACCATAGCGACTTAAGGTTTGGTAAGGCGAGATGCCTTGGTTACCGGAGATGCCGTAACTGACACGGGCCTTAAGCTCTTGGAATATGCCAAGGTCTTCAATGAATTTTTCTTTATGGGCTTTCCAGCTGATGGCGCCCGAAGGGAAGTATCCCCATTTATTGTTTTCCCCGAACTTTGACGAACCATCGGCGCGCATGGTTGCGGTAAAGAGGTATTTGTCGTTCAGGCCATAGTTCAAACGTCCGTAAAACGAGAGTAATTGCGACTCTTGCTTTCCGTTGCTTATTTTGTTGCTTTCAGGATCACCTGCCGACATATTTTCGTTTTGTAGGGCTTCGTTAACAAAGCCTTCGGCCCTTAAATCGGAAGTTCGTGTTACATTGTTCTGATATGAAGATCCAACCATGACATCAAGCTTGTGCCTTTCGTTGAAAGTGTTGGTGTAGGTGGCAAATGTTTCGGACAAAAGGTCGTGGTTCTGCCAATTTTTAATTTCACCTACCCCGTCATAGAAATAACCTTCCCAAGTATATTCTTTTGGCATGTACCTGTCGGAAGTGCTGTTGCCGTACTTGTAATTTAATTGGGTCTTTACGTTTAAATGGTCGCTAACCGAGTAATCTAATAGATATGATGAAATTATATCCAAGCCTTTTGACTCGTTCAGTACATTTTCGGTATAGGGGAGAGGGTGTCCGAAATCTTCTTCGGAAGTACGGAAGTAATCGCCGTTTTCATCGTAAATCGGCCATAAGGGATTCCTCCAATATTCAAGACCGCTATTGTTCTTGCGTACATCCCTTGATAAAATATTCGATGTGGTAAACTTTAGCCTGTCGTTAAATTGATACGAAACCCCTAGGTTCAATATATACTTTTCATAACCATCTTCTATATATACCCCATCATCGCTCAGATAATTGGCGCCAATATTAAAGGAAGTGGTTTCGTTTGCACCGCGCATGGAAACGGTAGTGCTTGTCAAAATGGGCGAACCCCTAAAGACCACGTCGCCCCAATCGGTATTATGTGGCCAGCTGCCGCTTTCGATCTCGTAGACGGAAGGGTAGTAGACCCCGGCAATGGTTCGGCCCGTATAAACCGGTTCGATACCATCGTTTATACTTCTTTCGTTTGCCAATTGTGCCATTAGCAATGGGTCGTCCCAGCTGATCAGGTTGGTCGTGAAGTCCTTTACCGTGGTCTGATGACGAACCTCTATGGTCGTCTTTCCTGCTTTGGCCCTTTTGGTCGTGATCATGATGACCCCGTTCGCGCCCCTAGACCCGTATATTGCGGCGGCGGAAGCATCTTTTAAGACCTCTACTGAAGCGATATCCGAAGGGTTGATCTGCTTTAGGTTTCCGGCGCCGCCCAAAGGAAAGCCGTCAACCACAACCAAGGGGTCGTTACTGCCATTAAAGGAACTGGCCCCTCTAATACGAATGGTGGCCCCGGCACCGGGGTCTTGGGATGAATTGATGACCTGTAGGCCCGCAACGCGGCCCTGTAACATCTTATCGATCGAGTTAGAAGGTATAGAACTTAATTCTTCAACCTTGACACTGGCCACCGATCCGGTAAGGTCACTTTTCTTTACCGAACCGTAACCGACTACCACGACTTCGTCAAGACCTACCAAGTCTTCCTCTAGGGTGACCTCAATATGGTCTTTTTCGTCAATGGCGACTTGAACCGTTTTAAACCCGATATAGGAGAACGATAGTACGGCCTCTTTCGGCGAAGTTTCTATTTTAATGGAAAACTCACCATCAAAATCCGATACGACCCCGTTTTTTGTTCCGATTTCCAATACGTTGACTCCAGGGAGGGGTGCTCCTGAGATGTCGTTAACCTTTCCGGTAATTGTTTTTTCCTGCCCCAGAATTGCCTGGGAACACATTAACAACAACATGAAAATTTTAACCGCACCGAATGCATTAAGTTTTTTCATAAATCTTTCAGCTTATTTGTTTGTAACAAGGCAAATGTATTATCAATTGATGATTTTTTATTTGCATCAATTGATAATTACAAATACTCTGTTGAATATTTAGCATTTTTTTAGTGTTAAAATCATATTAAATTTAAATTTAAGTGCTGATTTTTATAGATTTATATAAATACAAACAAATGTAGAAGCAATACTTTATTGATTAGAAAAGTATAATTTTGTATTCAAATTAGTACTATACAACCATTAACTATTGAAAAGATGAAGAGAATTGTTCGAGAAATTACTCCTATAAATGATAGTGATCTGTTTATTGTACTCAACCATTACAATGCAAAATTTGATTTTCCGGTTCATTATCATCCCGAATATGAAATCAATCTAGTACTCAATGCTTCAGGGAAAAGAGTAGTCGGGGATTCCATCAAAACATTCGGTCATCCTGATTTGGTATTGATAGGCCCTAATACACCCCATGCATGGACGGGAGAGGAAACCGAGGACGCCCATGTCATTACGATCCAGTTTCAACAAGACTTTCTTTCCGAGAAAACCCTATCTCGAAACATATTCAATCCTATTAACGATATGATGGAAAGGTCGAGGATGGGCATACATTTTTCCGAAGAATTTACCTTGAGTATGGTGGATAGAATAAGTCAATTGACGCAATTTAGGGGATTCGATTCCTTCCTTAATTTTCTGTCCATTCTCTACGATATGTCCACTTCAAGAAACCAAAGCCTTTTGTCTTCACCGAATTATGTGGATATGTACGATACCTCAAAAAGCAAAAAAATAACTTTGGTCAATGAGTATCTATCGAAGAATTTACAGCATCCCATAAAATTCGAAGAAGTAGCCAGCCTGGTGAATATGTCTCCTTCGGCCTTTAGCCATTTTTTCAAAAAAAGGACACAAAGGACTTTTTCGAATTACCTATCCGACTTGAGAATAGGGCATTCCGCTAAATTGCTGATCGAAACCGATAAGAATATTTCGGAGGTATGTTACGAAAGTGGATTTAACAATCTGTCCAATTTCAACCGGGTGTTCAGAAAACAAAAAGGATGTACTCCAAAAGAGTTTAGAATGCAACAAAAGCTAATTACAAAACACTAGAGGTTTCAGGCTTTACTTATGTGGATGAGCTTAGCTCGTATTCAATTTTTCCAAGCGCTTTACCTTGGGGGCGGGCTACCGTTTCAATGAGAGTTTTAGTGGACTTTTACTGTTTGATGTAGGGAAGGGATTTGATATCGGCTATGCCTATGAAAATGCTGTTGAAAGTCCCGTGAGCAGTATTGATGTAGGTACACACGAACTGTTTATGCGAATAAGGATATAATAGAAGCTTATCAAAAATATAGAAACTGGCTTACTCCGGTTCAGGGTTGGCCAGTTTCTTGTTTATAGGGACTATTCCTTTGTCAAAGTTTCGGGTAGGGTTTCTTGTATCAATGTCTTGACCATTGTATCTGTTCTCGATTATGTAGCCGAATGCATCTGCCGTAAAAACCACGACTCAAAACAAAAAGTCAACCCCGTGAACGTATTTCGCGCTTCATAAAGAGGATATACGACAATAGGAAGCACAACAGGGTCAAGGCGAGCAAGCCGGTAAACTGGGGCCAAACCAATAACACGCTCTGTCCTAAGGGCAGGCTGCTGGGGATGGCACCGTGCAATTGCTCCATGGTCAAGGGCCCTAAACTACGTACGGAAGGTACTAGGATGGCAGAGGTTATTTCATCGAACAGTTCGTTGGGCATGATTTGAAGCAAATAGAATTTCAATTTTTCATAAAAATAGATGGCCCTAGGGGAGGCAAATTTCGAGGGTTCGTATCCTTTGATGATCAGATTGGCGATCATCGGATAAAATAAGGTGAAAAACAACCATACGGCTATGCCCAGTAAAGCGGAAGTGGCCGGTTGTCGAAAACGCACCGAAAACAAAATAGAAAGGTTCAGCCAGAAAGATACATATACGATGCTTAGCACCGTGTACACCATAATGCGCATAAATTCTTCGGCGGTAGGTGGTATTCCTATAGCGACCAAACCGGCACCCAACACTAAAAAGCTTAAGGAAAAAAGCATTACGCTGATTACGATGATACCGGCCAAAAATTTGGCGTTGAGTATACTGTCCCTAGGTACGGGTTGGGCCAAAATACGGCTTAAGGTGCCCCTGTTCTGTTCCGAGCTAATGGCGTCGAAGCCCAGACTTATCCCGAACAAGGGGCCAAGGAATCCTACGAACACAAAATAGGGGGGTAGGGTACCGTCCGATTTGGTGAACAAATTCAGGAAAAAGAAATTGTTGTCGCTACTATCGGTAACAAGGGCCTTCATTCCGTCGTTTAAAGTAGAAAATAGGGTACCCAAACAGGCCAATGTAATAAGGGCGAATAGAATTATAAAGCGCCAGTTTCTGATATGGTCGGTTACTTCCTTTTTGACCATCGCCTTAAAAGGACTTAAGGTCAGCGTTCCATCATTACCCAAGGAGCCGTTCTTGAAAATGGGTAGGGAAGTATCGGGGAGTTGTAATTTCGGAATTTTTATAGCGGTCAGTTTTAATTTTGCCGCTTGAAACACGTTATTTTTCATATCTATTTTTCTTCCTGAAAGTATTGGTGATAGATGTCGTCCAGACCGTATTTTTTCTTGCTCAAATAAGCTAGTCCATAGCCTGAGTTTACAAGTAGTCTAGATACTTCGGGCGAGATATCCTTTTTCGATTCCACCACAAAGTGTTCGTTCTTAAGCTCTACCTTGGCCACCTCTTTGATTCCTTTAATTTTATCGATTACCTCTTGGAGGGCCTCAGGCGTTTGCTTCTCGGGCGGACTGCTTATTTCTCCTTCTATGGTAAAGGTGTTTTTGGAGAATAACTGCTCGGCCAAGGAACTGATTTTTCCTTCGGCCAATAATTTCCCTTTGACAAAAATGCCGACCCGATCACAAAGCTGCTGTACCTGATGCAAATGATGGGAGGAGAACAAAACGGTAATTCCTTTTTTTCTACTGAGGTCGACAATGAGTTGAAGGAATTTTTTCACGCCTTCGGGATCGAGTCCCAAAGTAGGTTCGTCGAGGATAATGACTTCCGGCTTTTTTATGAGTACGTCGGCCAGGCCCAAGCGCTGTCGCATTCCCCGTGAATAACTGGCCACTTTATTGTCTTTTACCTCTTCCAATCCTACATCGGCCAAGGTCTCCAAAGCGGTCTTTTGGGCTTCCTCCATAGGAATGTTGTTTAAGCGCGCTATATACAAAAGGTTTTGCAAGCCGCTATAATCATTGTAAAAGCCTACATCTTCCGGTAGGTAACCGACCTTTCTTTTTACCTCTAGCGGAAATCGGGTCGTATCGATTCCGCATACCTTAACACTTCCCGAATCTACTTCGGTAAGTCCGAGTAGCATGAGGATCGTAGTCGATTTACCGGCCCCGTTGGGGCCCAATAGCCCAAAGATCTCGCCTTTTTCTACAGAGAGGGTCAAATTGTCGACCGCCACATGCTCCCCGTACTTCTTGGTCAATCCGATGATTTCTATACTTTTCTCCGCCATTATCTTCTGCCATATTTTTTAAACAGGTAGTAGATGGCCCCTAAGGTCCCTAATATGATAAAAATGCCCAGCCAGCCCCATAACAAAGGTGTTTTTACCGAGAACCTAATAGATGCGGTGGATGAGACCTCAGGCGTTTTGGCGGTGATTTTGGGGAGGTAGTCCCCTGGAACCGCTTTATCGGCGGCTTTAATTATAGCCTTTACTTTTGCGCTGCCCCCGGCCTTTATGTGCGATACGGTATCGGGCTCGATGGAAACCTCCCAATCCTTGGGTTTGGTAGAGGTAAAGGTGACGTTCCTCAATTCGCTAGATCCGGTATTTCTGACCAAAAGCTCGAGTTGTTTGTCTCTTCCCGAGGTAATACTCGAACTCAATAATCCCGTAGGTGTGGTAAGTTCCATGTCATAGGTACCTTTGATAACCACCTCCAATGCCAATTCGGCCGTGGTGTACTTGTTGGTGGCCTTTATGGGTATCTTGTAAGAACCTGCCCTTACCAAGGATGAAGGGCTTACGTCGACCGTAATATTGGTGGTCTTGCCCGGTGCGATCTCAACCGCTGTGGCCTGTCTGCCGTTGGGCTTAAAAGCTACGTTCCATCCCCGTGGTGGCGCGGCCATCAAAGAGTAGACCTGCTTTTCCCCGGTATGGTTTTTCAATTTTGTGGAAAAGTTGAAGTTTGACTTGGAATGCCCTTCCATATTGATCTGGTCGGAAGTGAACTCGGTCTTAAAGGTGCCTTCCTCCGATACATTGATGGTTATGGGAAGAACGTCGTGGTTTTTGGCGATTAACTTAATGTTGTATTTCCCTTTTTCTACCTTCAAGGGTACATTGACGGTTAAGGTGAGCTTTTCCTTTTCGCCCGGAAGCACGGCAATCCGCTGTATGGTAAAGCCTCCTGCTTTTAAGGATGAAGTCCAGTCCTCTGGAAGTCCCGATAAACTGATTTCCACATCCTTTAACTGGCTTCCGTAGTTCTTGACCTGAACGGTATAGTCGATAGATTCCCCCGGAGGTACCGAAATATACGTATACGGCGTGTATAAGGTTATACCATTACCGGCCAAGGCAACCGGACTCATTGAAAATAGAAATACGAAAAAAAGTAGTAATATCTTGAAATTATATTTATTGGATTTCATAGTGTGTAGTTTGTATATCATAAAAAGGATAAAAAGTTGGGCCGATAGAACGGCAGGTTTATAACTAGGTTCAATTGTCGCTATTTTTAAAGTGGGTTTCATCGACGAACAATCGCTTGAACAACCCAAGGGAGTCGCTCTCCACGAAGGTGTTGGGGTGTTGCGACGAGTTGAGGAAGAGTTTGTTGCCAGGGAGGTCGCCGTAGGCTTTTACAACAACATCTTCCATGTCCTCCCCTCGAACGGTTATCGTGCGCAAGGCTTCCCCTTTTGCTTCAAATTCGTCCGCGAATTCGGAACTGCCCTGATTTCGAATGACGTTTAGGTAACGGGCTACCTGGGCGCTGTCTGCCGCTACGCCCGAAATGGTCCAGAGCGAATCTTTTTTTAGCAGGCTGAAGTTTTCTTGATCGGTGCTTTCGAATTTCACTTCCTTGATATCTTCCTTCTTCAATTTGATAAATTCCGAATTCCTCCATGCATTGAACTTGCGGTTGAAGGCACTCGCAATCTGGTTTTTCAGGGAATAGGTTTCGGGCCTGTCGTTGATTCGAAAGTAGGTCGACCCGGTCATGGATGCCCTGCCGTATTGAGGGGCGGCCGCCTGTTCATACGATGTTTTGCCGAAGTAAATGGCCGTTGTTTTACCACCGTCCTTTTCTTGGATTTCCAGTTTTCTTGCCAAGGAATCGGTGAGTTCGTAATGGTTCCACTTGTCCTTTGTCTTGGCGACTAGGCGTTGGGCCTTTATGTCTTGCAATTGCCCCAGTGCGCTGCGTACTACTGCTTGGTTGCTTTGCGACTTGATCTTGCCCTGGGCAACCTCCCAACCGTTTTTCGACTTTGAAATGACAATCGGCTCTTCTGCCGATTCGGCGGGCGGGTATATGGTGAGTTTTGCTATGGCAGAGGTGTCCAATTGTACGACCTCTGAGTCAAAGGTGGTACTGCTGTTCTTTTTGAAGTAATTTGTGGAAACATAAAGTAGCACCAATACGACCAAAACGGCGATCAATAGGTTGTTTTTCTTCATGGTTTATGGTTTTGTTGTAGCGATCATTCGTAGTTCTCTTCCAATCTTCGGCTGCGTTTGTTTTTGTTCATCTGCATCCTTACGATACCGTAGGCGATAACCAGCATAATGGGCAATAGGAAATTGGCATATTTCAAGGTGGTCTTGGTGCCCTCCTCCAATTTGTCCAGAGGCCTGTATTGTATTCCTTTGGTCCTAAGGTCGATCAAGCCGGTATCGTCGCTCAGCCAATCGATGGCGTTGACCATTAGGTTTACGTTGTCCGCCTGTACCGGTTGTTGGCCGTTGCCCACGGGGAAATCGCCATCGGCGACTACGTAAATGCGGGAACGGTTGCCGTTGGAATGGGTCTGTTCCAAGACGCCTGCGACCACTTGGTTGGGAGCGTTGAAATCGCTGTTTGTCCATTCCTTTTGAATGTTAAAAAACTGTGGGGCCGGCATGCGCGCCGAATTCTCGGAAGAAAAGGCGAGAGGGGTAAAGGTGGTCAGCGAATCCTTGGTCGTAAATTTCAGCGAACTGGCAAACTGCATAACTACGGCATCCAGGCCTTTGGTGCTGGGGTGCTCGGCAAATTTATTGATGATGGGGGCGTAGGGGAAGGCAACGTTCGAGGTAAAGTTAAAGAAGCCCTGGCGCTGCTGTACCGATACGGTGGCACATTGGGCATCGATGACAAAGTCCTCGCGCACTTCCAGTCCTTTTTCGTTCAGCCACTTCTCTACACCGGTGGTAAGTCCGGATCCATAGGAAGTGTTCAGGTCCCCGTTTACACGGTTCAGGGCAACGAACAGATTGCCCCCGTTTTCCAAAAAGGCGTCCAATTGATCCAAGGTAGCGTTATTGATGGTGTCGGTTGGGCGAACCAAGGCCAGGGTCTTTATTCCTTCGGGGGGCGCCACACTGTCGTTTACGGTTACCGCCTTAAAATCGTACAGTACGTCCAAGGCCGTTTTTACCTGTGCGAGTTCGGCAATGGAAGCTTGGCCATAGCCCTGTACCAGTCCTACTTCAGGCTTGTCGGTCACCGCTATTTTTTTAATGGAAGAGGACAGCAGGTATTCCAACGGGGCCCCAGGCTGCACGAAGGGAATGGTTTCCTTGCGGTCTTCCAATTGCAAGACGGCTCCCAAAAAGGCCTTTTGTTGTTTCATCTGGTCCTTTTCACGAACGTTGATCATTACCGGGTTGATTCCGGCTTCCATGGCCTCACGCTCCAAATCCTCGTTTTCGTTCGGGTTGATAAAGGAGTATACCAGGTTGTCGTCGGAGTGTCGGGCGTACTCGATCAGGTATTCCTCAAAATCGTTTTTGGTCTTGGCGATGTCGGGCGGAAGGTTCTCCGAAAAATAAGCCTTTACGGTAATCGGGTTTTCCAAGGAAGCCATAATGTTCTCGGTGGCATCGCTTAGGGTGTACTGTTGGTCTTCCGTAAGGTCTAGCCTAAAAAAATATTGCTTCGATACCAAATTGGCAAACACCAAGATCGCAATGATCAAGACAATGGTCAGGTTTGTTTTTTTCATTTGATGTACAAGCGTTTAAGAAATATGTCTTTTAGATAGGGACCATTCCCCTAGGTACAGCCCCAATACGGTTATAGAAATAAAGTAAACCAGGTCTTTGGAGTCTAAAACCCCTCTGGAAATGGACTCAAAATGCGATTGAAGGTCCAGGGTGTCAAAGAATTGCCCCAAGCTGCCGGTGAAGTTTTGGGCCAACACCCCGAAAATGATCTGAAAGAAAAGACCGATGAGCAAGGCGGTCATAAAGGCCACGATCTGATTGGTGGTAATGCTGCTCGCAAATATGCCTATGGCCGTATAGGCGATGCTCAGTAGCAATAGTCCCAAGTAACCACAAATGGTTCCGCCGTTGTCCAGATTCCCGATATTCGCTACGGTGATCACATAGGGCAGGGTAGCGGCCAAGGCTATACATATCAATAGGATAGACCCCAGGAACTTACCGAGAATCACCTCCCTGTCCGATACCGATTTGGTCAACAGCAGTTCCAAAGTGCCCGTCTTTCGTTCCTCGGCCAACATTTTCATGGTAATGGCGGGAATAAAAAAGAAAAGGCTCCAAGAGGCGATGTTGAAGAATACGCGGAGGTTGGCCTGTCCCACCAAAAAAATATCGTTTCCATAAAGCCAGGTGAAAAATCCGCTAAATCCCAAAAAAAGCGCTAGAATAATATAGGCGATAAGCGAATCGAAAAAGGTTGCCAGTTCTCGTTTGGCAATGGTCCAAATGGTATGCATATCTAATTTACCGTTAAGTTTCTAAAAATGTCTTCAAGTTTGGTCTCTAGGGGAGTGAGTTCGGTGAGTACCCATTTTTTCTCAACACAGAGGTTAAAAATCTTCCGTTTCGAAGATTGTTCGGCGACGCTTTGTACCTCGAACAGGTTTTCCTCCTTGTGTACGAGGTCGGCCTCCTGTACCGTATCAAGGGCCTTCAACGATTTCAGGATCGTTTCCACATCGCCATCCTCAATACGTAATTTCAGTACCTCATTGCCTTGGGCCTGTTTCCTAAGGGTTTCGGGCGTTCCGTTCGCGACGATATTTCCCCTGTTGATGATCAAGATGCGGTCGCATGTAGCTTCTACTTCGGGCAGTATGTGCGTACTCAGGATAACGGTCTTTTCCTTGCCGAGGTCGCGGATCAGCTTTCGTATCTCAATGATCTGGTTGGGGTCGAGGCCTGTAGTGGGTTCGTCCAAAATCAATATTTCGGGGTCGTGGATCATGGCCTGGGCGAGTCCCACCCGCTGCCGGTATCCTTTGGATAGCTCCCCGATCTTTTTGTGCTTTTCGCGGTTGAGTCCGCATAACCCTATCATCTCCTTGATCCTATCGTTGATCTTGGCCTTTTCCACCCCTTGGAGGGCGGCGCAGAATTCCAAGTAATCGATGATGGGCATGTCTAGGTAGAGCGGATTGTTTTCCGGTAGGTAGCCAATATGTTGTTTAAAGTCGCTTTCGGGGTCGGTAACGCTTTTTCCGCCAATTCTAATATCGCCCTTTTCAATGCCGATATAGCCGGTGATCATTTTCATTGTGGTCGATTTTCCTGCCCCGTTGGGGCCAAGAAAGCCAAGTACCTCTCCCGTTTTAACATCAAAATTGATGTTGTTTACCGCCTTTTGCGGGCCATAGCTTTTTGTTAGGTTTTCTATTTGTATATCCATGCTCGGTCTATCATGTATTAATGTGGTTCGATAGTGATTGCAAGTTTTTCTGTGGCTTAGTTTATGGTCATATTGTTTGATATAGACGATGCCTCTGAGGATGGTATGTTAGGGTTTTCTTTTTGCCCCGGTGTAGGTTGAATTTTGACAATGCCATTTTGAAAGCGGACCGAATTGAGGTGGCGATTCAGTCTGTCGGGAAGCCGAATATGGAAATCCATTGCTCTTCGATACGCTTCACGAGGTGTGGGCGCACCGTAATAATTATGGGCCTTTTCAGGGCGTTGAAGTTTAAGGTGCAGCATCCCGTTTCTCAGCCGAAGGGAATGGGGACTATTTTTAAGAAAATTCGGAGGAACAATGACTTGTGAACCGGCACCGAACAATTTCAGTTGAATGGTTTTACTATTTAGTGAAGGAAAGTGGTTGTGCTTGTGTAGTTGGTATTTGTATAAGCTGTTTTTCTTGCGTGAATCCATATCCATTTTTTAAAATTATACTTTGTCTTAAAAAAGTATTCGTCTAAACAAACAGAGCGATGAAACGATGTGTCGGGATTCGAATGAAATCCGATACAACCCTATGCCGAGTATGGGCGATAAGAAGAGAATGTTGCCATCATCAGTAAAAATTGAATTCAAAATTTCTATTTCTGGAATGGGATATAAAGGGTAGATGGTAAAATGATATCCCAAAGAAAGAAGTTTCCGGAAGTTGCCCACCTTTTGTGCTATTTGATAATAGATGGCCTAATATATTTTTAATGGGCCAAACAGAAAACGCGGGCAAAAAATCGTCTTCGTGTTTACTAAATTGCATAGTGTCGCTATTTCAAATTCGGAATAAAAATAAAAATTAAAAAAACACACAAAAAGTTAAAAATTGTAAAAAAAGTGTCGATTTTTCTTGTATTTAGGTGAATATTCTAACCTGAACGGGCTTTTCTATAGGTTGTAGTTTAAAATTACTTTTCTTGAACAATTTGTTATCTGCAAGGTCTTAAAAGGAGAATAGGGAAATGTGATATCAAAGGACAGACGTCTGAATTAACACTTAAAGCTAGGATGTTAGAAAGGTTTTTTACTAACTTAACTTTTTTAGGGTATAATCTGTTTATTGCCGAATGGCAAAAGGTTTTAATTATTTGTTCAACGAACAAGGAAAATGCAAGGATACTTGTTTTTATGAGAAAAACATTACTGTCATATATAGGCTTCCTGATTATGGTAAGCTTAAGTTGGGAGACTTGGTCCCAAGAAACTGTCCAAGATTTGGAGTTCAATAAAATCAAGGATGGTATTTCCCAAGTAGGTATACATACCATTACCCAAGACAATAACGGTTTTATATGGATAGGAACCCATGGATCTGGGATTTATCGTTATGATGGAATGGACTACGTTTCGTATAGGCCAAAGTTCAATGACAATAATAGGGTATTGGCCAGTAGTTTTGTCTACTGTACGTATTTGGACAAGGATAATAGGTTGTGGGTAGGTACCAATGTGGGATTGGGTCTCTATGATAGGGCAAAAGATGAGTTTCGCCATATTCCGCTCATTTCAACAACAAATCAAAACGAAGGGATTGTAGGGATAAACAGTTTACAAGGAGACGGCAATGGCCATTTATTTATAGGAACCGGTCAGCAAGGTATATTTATGATGCACCTCGATAGCCTTAAAATTGAGCGGATACCGTTCAATAATTCCAGTCCTGATTCTTTTCTTGCGGTCAACGAAATCAAAGCCAGCGACGACGGAGTGTTTTACGCGGCAACGAGTGCTGGACTTCTAGAGATAGACCTGAAAAATAAAAGGGCCGATCTTGCTCCGCTCAGAAATGGAAATGACGCCCTTACCATAACGGTGGCCATACAATCGTTGTTTTTTGATACTGAAAATACGATTTGGGCCGGTTCAATTTCTAACGGTATTTATAAAATACAGCTGGCCGATGGGCAACGGGTACCCTCGGTACAAAATTTTCAAATAACATCTAACAACATCTTTTCGGTAATTGAATCGCCATATGGGGATATTTTATGTGGCACCGAGAATGACGGATTATATCGTTTGACCAAGAATGGAGACATTATTCGCCATTACCTCTTCGATAAGAACGATGAAAAAAGTATTTTGTCCAATTCCATCTGGTCTTTGTACGTGGATAAAGATGAAAGAATCTGGATGGGCTTTTACAATAGGGGAATTGTGGTCCACGATAAGTTCCATAATAAATTCAGTGAGATCCAGAGTATCTACAATAAGCCCAATTCCTTACAGGTTAGCTCGGTAACCTCTATGGTTGCCGATGAAGAAGGTAAATTGTGGATAGCCATGGATGGTGGGGGCGTTGATGTACTCGATAAGACAACGAATACTTTTATCCATATCAATACAAGTAACAATTCGGTCTATAAAGGCTTGACCAGTGATTATATTCAGTCGCTATTTATCGATAGCCAACAGAATATTTGGGTCGGTAGTTGGGACAAAGGCTTATTTTTTTTGAAAAAGGGCTCAAATCGGTTTGTCAATTACAAATTTCCGGTAGTTATGGAAAGAAAAGGCTCTGAGGCTATAATGAGTTTTGCCGAAGATTCAAAGGGAACGATTTGGATAGGATCCTTCAACCAAGGATTGTATTCGTATAAACTCGGCGGGCAAGGCGTTACCGGTTTTGATGATGCTTCGTTTCAATCGCATGACCTAGCGGGCAATTATATAAATAAGTTAAGTGTTGATTCCCAAGATGTAGTGTGGGTGGCCACGACCAACGGTCTCTTCAAATTAAAACAGAACAAAGAGGGCAACTATGAGATGCTCTTAATGAATCATTTTTTGTCAACGGAGGAGGGCTCTGAATGGAACAATTATGATATTGTGTCGCTATATACGGATGATAAGAATACCTTATGGGGAGGAACTAGGGGAATAGGACTTTTAAAGTACAATACCACGGAAAATACCGCAATCTGGTACAATGCCTCAAATGGGCTGGGTATACCCAATGTTAATGCGATTATTGAAGATTTGCAGGGGAATTTATGGTTAGATGGTAATTCGGGGATTGCTAAGCTGGACAAGGAAACCCATGAGTTTACCTATTACAACAAAAACGATGGTCTTGTTTCCAATGACTATAATAAAAATGCCGTATACAAGGATCAAGAAGGACTATTGTATTTTGGGGGCAATGAGGGAATCGATTATTTCGACCCGAACAATATCAATGTCTTGGAAACCGCACCGAAGGTATACCTCAAGAACTTGAAATTGTTCAATGAGGACGTACTGCCTTCTACAAATGAATCGCCATTAAAGAAAGTGCTCTTTCAAACGGATAGTATTACCCTGAACAGTAAGCAGTCGGTGTTTACTATCGAATATTCGGGCATCAACTTTACCGTACCCGAAGAAAATCAATACGCCTATTATTTAGAAGGCTATGAAGATGATTATAATTATGTAGGGGAGATAAGAAGTGCCACCTATACCAATTTAGATGCCGGGCATTACCTTTTTAAGGTAAAGGCCGCCAATAATGATGGGGTTTGGAGCGAGACACCGGTTACGCTTCATATTGAGGTACTGCCCCCTTGGTGGAAAACCAATTGGGCCCTCTTGGGCTATGGTCTCCTTGTGTTGGCCTTGCTCGGCCTATTAAGACGCTTTGAGAAAAAGCGGATCATAGATAAGCAACAGGTTGAAAACGAGCGTCAAAAACGATTGAGGGAAGAAGAATTACATAAAGAAAGAATACAGTTTTTTACAAATGTAGCCCATGAATTCAGTTCTCCCCTTACCTTGATCCTCAACCCTATAAAGGATATTTTGGGCGAAGAGGGCTATAGTGGGAGCGGTCGGCTAAAAACTAAGCACCTAACAATTTACAAAAATGCCGAACGCCTTATTCGCCTTATCAATGAACTATTGGATTTCAGTAAATTGGAATCGAACAAAATCAAGGTCCGTGCCCATAGGTTGAACCTTATTCCGTTTATAAGAGAGGTTTCCGGCCATTTTAAGGAAGAGGCGCTGACCAATTGTATTGATTTAAAGATCGAGTCCGATACGGACATCGTATGGCTCTGGGCCGATAGGGGTATGCTTGAAAAGATTCTATTCAACTTACTCTCGAATGCGTTCAAGGTAACACCTGACGGTGGAACGGTTCGCGTAGCTGTAAAGCAAACGGAAGATAAGGTAGAATTTACGGTGTCTGACACGGGCCCTGGGTTGGAAGAGGGGGAACTCGAAAAGCTCTTTGAGCGTTTTTACCAGGCCGAACCATTTAAAAATGGGTATTACGGCGGGGCGGGTATCGGTTTGGAACTCGTCCATAGCTTTGTGAAACTGCACAAGGGTAAGGTCGATGTTCAAAGCGAATTAGGGAAAGGAACCGTCTTTAAAGTCGTTTTTCCTTCGGGAAACAAACATTTTAAAGATTCGGAAATAATCACCGAGGGTAGTGAACTGGCATCCTTTAAACAGAATTTGATCAAATCGAGTTCGTCCCAAGAACCAAAACCGCCTGTTCGGGTCAGTAAAACGGCAAAAACCTTATTGATCGTAGAAGACGATTCAGAACTGAGGAATTACCTGAAAAACGAGTTTAAGGGCCAGTATAAGGTCTTGGTGGCCAAGAATGGCACCGAAGGTTTAGGTTTGGCCACGGAAATGCTTCCCGATGTGATCATAACCGATGTGGTCATGCCGGAAATGGACGGATTCAAATTTTGTGAAGCCATACGGACGGATGTAAAAACCAGTCATATCCCCATAATGATGCTGACGGCAAAAGCACGGGTCGATGATAAAATATCAGGTATCGGAATGGGGGCCGATGTATACTTGGGCAAACCTTTTGAAATGAAATTGGTGCGTCGGCATCTTGAACAACTGATCCATAGTAGGGAGGTCATCTATAAGAAGTATTTTAAGTCCATGGGGGAGATTCAAGATGATGCCGGTATCACATCTTTGGATAAGGCTTTTGTTGAAAAGGCCATCAATTATATTCATGATAATATGACCAGTTCCAACCTTGGGGTCGAGTCTTTGGCCTCGCATTTGAACCTAAGTAGAAGCCAGTTGTATCGAAAGACAAAGGCACTTACCAATCAAACGGCCAATGAGTTTATAAGAAACCAAAGGCTTCAAAAGGCCAAGAAGCTTATAGAAAATGGTAATACCGACATGACCGATGTCTGTGCTAAGGTCGGTATTTCATCTACTACGTATTTTGCCCAGCGATTTAAAGACTACTTCGGAATTTCCCCAAAGGAAGTAAAGGGACAGAAGGCCTAGTTTGCGGCTTATCGTCTATAGGGCCCAGCCTTGGGCCGTACTCTTCTGTTGACCTATGGGGTGTAATATACTACGTTTGTCGGGAAGGTAGATGCTTTCCCTGTTTAGCCTTGAGCCTATACAGGCTATGCTTTCCCTTTGTTTATTCTTCAGTTGAACCTATGTAAAAGCGACTTCTTATAGTACGAAAAGCTCGCTCCCCAATCGTGTGTAAGGAAGCCTTAGGGCAACTTTTTTTGAATCGGGAGCACAGATCGTTTTGTTGGCTCTTTCGCCACTTTACGAATGTTGCATGAATTCTTACAAATGTTGCAATATGCGCCAAATGAAGAATAATTGCAACAAATAGGAGCGAAGCGGCATCATCCCTGTTTTTATTTATTTAATTTTTTTTTAACATTTACAACATCGAATTCATAATTATCCTAACTTCAAAAGAGAATTTGAAAAAAGGTTAAGATTTATTTATGATTTTAAGTAGTTTTTCGCTTTTGCCCTTTTACAATGATCATATGAATGATTCATGAGGTGGTAATTAGAAACAAGAGACTACATTCCTAAAGAATTATATAGAGTTTATTAAGAAAATATCAACCCACACTATAGCGGTATGAAAAAACGGATTCCTTGTACAAAACGGTCTATATTTTGTTTTAATTTTTTTGAGAAGATGAGGTTATTGGTAGCGTTTATTTTGTTTTTCCCTATTGCACTTACGGCAAATGAGTATCAGCAAGAACTTATTACGGTAAGTGGAAATGTATCTGAAGCCGATACGGGGCTGCCCATTATCGGTGCAAGTATATTGCAGCAAGGAACGACCAAAGGGGTAATGACGGATTTTGATGGTAACTATAGTATTGACGTTCCCCAAGACGCGGTCTTGGTATTCAGTTATATCGGTTTTGCCAAGCAGACCGTTAATGTAGATTCCAGAACGGAAATCGATGTATTTATGGTCGTTGAGGCATCTGAGCTTGACGAGGTGGTCGTTGTAGGTTACGGAACCCAGACCAAGGAAAGTGTTGTGGGCTCCATTTCACAGGTTACCGGTGCCGATTTAATGCAATCGGGCGGGGTATCTACTGTGGGTCAAGCTTTAACGGGGCGTTTGCCCGGTGTGACCACGGTCTCTTCAACAGGTCGACCAGGGGATGAATCCCCTCAAATTTTCATCCGAGGCCAAAGTTCTTGGAACGGTGGGGGGCAACCTTTGATCTTGGTTGATGGCATTGAACGGAGTATGAATGATATAGACTCTGGTGACATAGAAAGTCTGTCCGTTTTAAAAGATGCCTCGGCCACTGCGGTATTCGGTGTAAAAGGAGCCAACGGTGTAATATTGATCACGACCAAAAGGGGGAAGGAGGGAAAGGCCCAACTTTCACTTACGGCAAGCTCTGCTATAAAGACCTTATCTAGAATTCCTGAAAAATATGATTCCTACAATAGTTTAATGGTAGCCAATGAGGCTATTGAAAGAACGGTTCCTGTTCGGGAAGAGGCTTGGAGAAATTACACCCCGGTAGATATTATTGAGAAATACCGTAATCCGGCCAATGATTTGGAAAGAAGTATCTATCCAGATGTAGATTGGGTAGATGTGATGCAAAAGGATTTTGCAACAGATTATAGATTGAATTTTTCCGTAGCGGGGGGAACAAAGTCGGTTAAATATTTTGGTGCACTTTCGTATCAGCATGTAGGCGATATTTTTGATGCGGGAAGTTTTAATAACGGACGCGATTATACGCCCAATTTCAACTATGATAGATTTAATTATAGAAGTAACATAGATTTTGATATTACGCCTACAACACGCTTGTCGGTTAACTTGTCGGGTTACTACGGTCTTCAGAATTCAAACCAAGCGGACCCACAGCTATTGTACAGCAGTATCTATTCATTGGCACCAAACCTATATACCCCTATTTATGAAGATGGTACTTACGGTAGGGCGATTACTGAAAATTTTGAACTGAGCAACCCTGCCGTAATATTAACGGCAAAAGGTTTTACAAAAAACCATAGGGTGCAGGTGAACAGTGATTTTGTCCTAGACCAGAAACTGGACTTCCTTCTTAAGGGGTTGAGTTTTACGGGCCGCCTGTCTTATGACAATAATTTTAGAGGTGGGGGCGGAGTTGTAGAGGAGAATCCCGGTGGTATGGATAACGTAGTTTATAAAATTTACGACCAAGACGGGTCCGCTCAATTGGTTTCACCGGTTGGAACAAATCAGTTCGATTTTGTCTTGAATCCTTGGGAGCGTAACGGACTTACCATACAAGATTGGGAAACGAGCAGACGATTGTTCTATCAGCTTTCATTCAACTATAACAGAACGTTTGCAGAGAAGCATAATACGACCATATTAATGTTGATGAACAGGGAGGAATACGCCATAGGAAGCATGTTTCCCAGATATCGTGAGGACTGGGTGGCCCGGGCTACCTACAATTATGACGGACGTTATTTTATTGATGTAAACGGTGCCTACAACGGGTCTGAGAAATATGGGCCGGGCTATAAATTTGAGCTTTTCCCTTCCGTAGCCTTGGGTTGGATGGTGAGCAACGAGCCTTTTATGGAATCGGCGACTTGGTTGGACAAGTTTAAAATTAGGGGGTCTTACGGAGTTGTTGGTGATGACAGTGCCGGTGAAAGATGGGCCTACCTTTCGCAATGGTCTAGTGGCGGTAGTGCATTTATGAACAATGTGAGTCCCTACGGAACACGTTCGCCATATACCTTTAGAATGGAAAGTATTATAGGTAACCCCAATTTGCAATGGGAAACATCGGAAAAGGCCAATATAGGTTTTGAACTATCGGTACTTAAAAACAGCCTTTCCTTAGAGGTGGACCTTTTTAAGGAAGACCGGCACGATATCATCGTTCCGGCCGATTCCCGAAGTGTTCCCAGCTTCTTCGGCTTTCAGCCTGCAGATTTCAATATTGGGGAGACAACGGTTGAAGGAATTGAAATATCCTTGGACTATAAAAAACAGTTGACGCAAAATTGGGATGTATGGTCGAATTTCGCTTTTACCAAGGCAAGGGACGAAATCATCTATAAAGAAGATCCCCTTTTAAAGCAAAGCTATCAAAAGGAAGAAGGGTTTGCCATTGGGCAGCCCAGGGTCAACATCAGGGGCGATATGTTACAATCTTGGGATGATGTCTACGGTGCGACCCCTCAAGAGAACAGTCAAGAAACCAGACGCCCTGGCTATTATGATGAAATAGATTATAACGGTGACGGGGTTGTAAACAGTGATGATGCGGTTCCTTTTGGTTATACCGTAAGGCCACAGAACACCTATAACCTCACCTTGGGAACCGGGTATAAGAACTTTTCCTTTATGGTTCAATTTTATGGGGTGAACAATGCTACCAAAAACTTTACCGATAGGACGTTCATGCTCGAGACCCCGCTTTTCTTTGAGTACAAATCCGATTATTGGAGTGTAGATAACCCCGATGGCGAGGAAGTACTTCCAGCCTGGTTGGGTACAGGTGGGGGCACCGATCCATATAGGAACTGGTATGATGCTTCTTTCGTGCGACTTAAAAATATTGAGTTGGCCTACACCTTTAAAACCGGGAAAGGAAGTAGTTATAAGGTTTATGTTAGCGGTAACGACTTGGCATACTGGTCAGACTTACCTGACGATAGACAGGATAACACAGGTTCAACGGCCTCTGAATATAGAGGTGATTACCCTACGTTCAAAAGATATAACATAGGGCTAAACATTAACTTTTAATATAGTAGACAATGCGTAAGATATTCAAACTGGTATTAGGAATATGTTTTCTGGGAATATTCGCCTCTTGTGAAGATTACCTAGATAAATCAATAGAGACGGAACTCACAGAAGAAGAAGTCTTTAAAAACTTTGATAGTGCCCAAGGCTTTGTAGAAGAAATGTACGCCATGATCGTAGATTACAGTACGGCCGCACACTGGCAACATTTTCATTGTTATGCCGAAGATGCCGTGGGTATCGATACGTGGCAATTTGATTACGCCATTGATGAGGGAAGATACTGGGAATGGCAAAGAAGTGGTCCGGGAAGTATGTTTGACGGACCGACCAATACCAATGCGGAACTACCTTTTGACAGAGCTAAATTATGGCCGAGTAGCTGGGCCGGTATTCGTAAATCAAATATTGTTATTGCCGATGCGGATAGTCTAATGACGGGGGCCAACCAGGTAGAGAAAGATGTGATTTTGGGGCAAGCCTATTTTTTTAGGGCATTTTTTCACCATGAAATCATGAAGTTTTGGGGAAGCATTCCATATATAGACCGTGTTCTTGAGGATGATTGGAAATTGGAAAGACCTGCGCAATGGTCGGAAACCGCACTTAAAATAGACGAAGATTTTCAAAGAGCTGTTGATTTACTTCCGGTTGATTGGGACGATCCCGATTTTGCGCCCGGACTAAAATCGAGAGGCGAAAATATGTTCAGGCTTACAAAAGGGGCGGCCTTGTCCTTAAAAGCAAAGAACCTTCTGTATGCAGCCAGTCCGCTCATGCAAAATAGCAGTAGTACCTATGACTATGATAAAGAATTGGCAAAGCGCGCGGCGGATACCTTTGCCGAGGTTCTTAAAATGTCAAGATACAGTTTAACCCCTTGGGACGAGTATGAAAGTGTTTTCTATTCTACGCAGGGGAGATACCCTTATTCTTCGGAATATATTTTTAGTCAGGCAGGTTCTGTTGGCTGGTTTCAAAATTTTCTGTCGACCAACTGGCAGTTGGGGGCGATTGGTCAAAATAACCTCGCTTCGTTTCCTACCCATAATTATATTGAAGACAATTTTGGTATGAGTGATGGTTTGTCCTGTGAAGATAGTCCGCTATACGACCCGGCCAATCCTTGGGAAAATAGGGATCCAAGGCTGTACAAATGGATTGTTTTGGATGGGGACCAAATGGTAGAGAACCTTGGTGCCGCCACCGGCGAAAACGAGGTGCATCGTTATGCCCAATTCTTTAGGGAAGGCGCACACCGCTATCCTAACAAAGGAAATGGAACAAGAACGGGTTACGTAGCTAAAAAATGGTTTCCAATAGGATTTAACAATTTTGATAATCAAGGTGTATTTGCATGGCGTCTGCACGTACGATTAACAGATGTGTACTTAATGTATGCCGAAGCGGCATTGGTTGCTTATGGAATCAATGGAAAACCACAAGGTTTTGAACTATCCGCACTTGATGCCATTAACAAAATTAGAGAAAGGGCAGTGCCCGATGGCAGCTTAAACGTGCGGCCTGAATACCTTACCAGCGATAACGCTTTTATGGATGAAATACGTCGGGAACGGGCGGTAGAATTATCCTATGAATCGCATCGTTGGATGGATATTAGAAGATGGAAATTAGGAACTCAAGAAAAGTACAAGCTTAAAACTGAGATAATTTTTGACCGGAATGCCGAAGGCAAACCCATAAATTTTGTAGAAAGGGTCTTAAGAACCAAGGTTTTTGAGGATAAGCACTATTGGTTGCCCTTCCCTAAAAACGATACAGAAATATATGAAGGTTTCCCACAAAACCCAGGTTGGTAATTAAAACTGTTTTCACCACTAGACAATACCATATTTTATGATACGATTGAATATACTTACAAAACTCCTGCTCGGTGGATCCCTCTGTATGCTATGCAGCCTATCGGTAACGGCGCAAACAATAGATTCGACCAGTACGGTTATTTTAGAGAACGCACCTAATGGGTTGGAGTCCTATTTAAATGAAGATATAAACTTAGGTTTCCACACCGCGGAAAAACAAGATATTGTAGGGTCTTCGTCTACCGTAAAACCGGGTGACTTTTTAAAGTATGATACAACGCAATGGGTACGCGATGCCCTTGGGGGAAGGCTAACGGGTTTATCGGGAGGTAGCAGTGTCCGCGGACTAGGAGAGGCCTTGATCGTGGTTGATGGCATCCCGGGTCGTAGTATTGACCTATTGAATATGGAGGAAATAGAGGAGATAACCATATTAAAAGATGCAAATGTTTCCGCCCTCTATGGTTCCATGGCCAGAAACGGGGTCATAGTGGTAACCACAAAACGAGGTTCCACTCAAAAACAGTTTAATATTAGTGCCAGTACAGGGGTAAGGTTGCCTATTCGTATGCCCAATTATTTGAACTCGGCAGATTATATGGAGTATTTTAACGAGGCCCGTGTCAACGACGGTTTGGGCGAACTATATTCTGCGGAACAAATACAAAACCACAGAAGCGGTACTAACCCGTATAGATATCCAAATGTTGATTTTTATGACGATGGAAACTTTAACCCATTAACACCTTATTCCAATGTAACCGCAGATTTTGCGGGGGGCTCTGAAAATACCAAGTTCTATATTAACTTAGGGTTTAAGTCAGACGGTAGTTTTCAGTCGGTAAATCCTGAAAATGACAAAGGAGCCAAACGGTTCAATGTACGGGGTAATATAGATTTTAAAGTAAACGATTGGATCAAAAGTAGCTTAGATGTTGTGGCTATTATTGATAAGAATAAAACATCGCTTAGTAATATTTACGCTTCGGGAGGCCTTATTAGACCTAACTTGTATTCCCCATTATTGCCCATAAGTGAGATAGATTTTTCGGCAAATCCTGAATTACGCGGCATTGTTGATGCGGCCAACCAGTATGATGGCTTTCTTCTCGGAGGGAACCAAGTGTATAACGGGGGGGCCATAGCTAGTATTTATGCAGGGGGCTACCAAACGAACATGACCCGTATGAGTCAGGTGAACAATGCTATAGATTTCGACTTGAGTGCCATTACCAAAGGGCTGTCGGCAAAAAGCTACGTGAGTTTTGATTTTTACAACATTTATAACTTAAGTGTTCAGAATAAGTATGCGGTGTATCAACCGACTTGGAACGATCAAAATAAAATTGTCGATTTGGTCAACGTAAGGGATAATGACCTTAAGGACCAGGTTGAAAGTGTGAACACCAACGTTTTTGCCATCAGGTATGGTTTTTATGGTCTTTTGAACTATGAAAAACAAATTAAGGACAACCACTTTATAGATGCATCACTAATCGGATTTGCCAATAATACCTATGTAAAGGATGAAAAACAGTCCGCTAAAAACAGCCATGTAGCGCTTAGCCTTAATTACAATTACAAGAAAAAATTATACGCCAATCTAAGCGGGGCCTACGTGAACTCCGTAAAATTGGCCGATGGCAATAGAGGTAAATTTGCCCCGTCCTTGGGCTTGGCATATGTATTGTCAGAAGAGTCTTCTTTAAAAGAATCGTCTTGGTTAGATTATCTGAAGATAAGATCATCCATTGGTGTGATATATACAGACCTAGGTATTCAAGATTATTTTCTGTATGATGCCATTTATGAGCAAAACGGAGGGGGATACAATTGGGGAGATACCAATGGTGCGGGTTACTACAATGCATCTACAAAAATCTTACGGGGTCAGAATTTAGGTTTGGATTTCGAGAAAAGAACGGATTACACCTTAGGTTTTGAAGCATTAATGTTCAAAAAACTTTGGTTAGAGGCCAATGTTTTTCAGTCCATCATGGGAGAAAAAGTAATTAGGGCCTCTACCTTATACCCTGATTATTACAGCTCGTTTAGACCTTATAGTAACTTTAACGAGGATCAGTATTCAGGTTTTGAGGTCGGTGTAAACTACCACACAAAAACGGAGAACTCTACTTTTGATATAGGGGCTAGGGCATTGTACACCAAATCAAAGAGAACAAAGGTAGATGAGGTTTACGAAGACGAATATCAAAATAGAAAAGGCACGCCTGTAGATGCCATCTGGGGTCTTGAGTCTTTAGGATTGTTCGGTGTGGACGATTTTAATGAAGATGGTAGCTTAAAAGGCGACTTGCCAACACAATATGGTACGGTACGACCTGGTGATATTAAATATAAGAACCAAAACGGAGACGATGTTATAAACGATCAAGACATGGTGCAAATTGGATTGTACGGAGCGCCTTGGAGTTTTGGGTCTGATTTTACGTGGTCTTACAAGGCATTTACTTTGTTTGCTCTCTTTACTGCGGAAGTAGGTAGGGACGGCATTTTGTCCGGAGATTATTACAGACCACAGGGAGACGCGAAGTACTCCGAAGTGGTAAAGGGCAGATGGACCGAAGCTACAGCTGATACAGCTACGTTCCCAAGACTATCTTCCATTGGTAACACGAACAATTTTGATAAGACCTCTACCTATTGGATGTACAGTAATGACAACTTTAGAATACAGCGAGTGCAGTTAACATTTGACCTACCTTCCCAATTGGTAGACAAATTGAATATGAAGGATATCAATCTTTTTACTTCAGTGTCTAATTTGGCGGAATTTTCGAAAAACAAGGATATTAGGGAATTACAGCTAGGTTTTGATCCAATGTTCCGCTATTTCTCTGTTGGGGCAAGAATGAAGTTTTAATGTGAAAAATAAAATTGAAATGAAGAACATACTAAAAAATATAACCCTTTTCACGTTATTTTCATCAATTATGGCGTGTAGCTTGGTGGAACCCGTTGATGAAAATTTGTTAGGGGAAGACCGTCTGAATTTTGATCCTGCATTTGCCGAGGGGGTATTGCTCAATGCATATGAGGGACTGGTGAATCAGCTCTATTTTAATGATGCCGCAACGGATGATGCCGTAAACAACTTCTTGAGTAGCTACCGTAGGATGGCAACCGGCGAATGGAACGCCCAAAACCCTTTTACAAATAAGTGGGGTATGTATGAGCAGGTGCTCTATGCCAATAAGTTCATCACCCTGATAGATCAGGTAGAATGGAAGAGGGACGAAGAGACCAATGAGCTTTTTAAGCAACGCTTATATGGCGAAGCGGTTGCCCTTAGGGCCCTTAGACATTTTTGGATTTTACAGGAACACGGGGGGCGTGGTGTTTCAGGACAATTATTGGGTATACCATATATTTCCGAGTTCCTTGAATTTGATGCCGATTTCAACACGCCTAGGTTGGGTTTTGAAGAAACGGTTTCCAGAATTGTGGCCGATTTTGATGAGGCACTCGAATATTTACCAATGGATTATGATGGTGATTTGGCAAAAAGACCTTCCAGATATAACGATACAAATGACGATACATACCAATTTGTTTTTGGTAAAGATCAAGACGGTAGAATAAACGGCAGGATTATCAAAGCTTTTAAGGCCAAGTTGTATCTGTTGGCGGCCAGTCCTGCTTTTATGAACGGACAAGGCGGGTACTATCAAGAAGCTGCTGATCTTCTTGCGGAACTTTTAAATGATATCGGTGGCCTTGGCGGACTTGACCCCAATGGGTATTATAACTTCTATGAATTTCCGGTAGGTACGCGAAATTTTCCAGAAGTACTTTGGAGAAGCAATGCTTCTACTGATATGACTTGGGTAGAAAGCCAGCATTTCCCTCCTTCTCTTAATGGAGAAGGCAGGCTGAATCCATCTCAAAATTTAGTGGAAGCTTTTCCAATGTTAGACGGTTTTCCTTTTTCGGAAGCCCATCCTGACTATAACCCGGAGAATCCTTTTGAAAATAGGGATATGAGATTGCAGCGCTACATACTCTATAACGGCAATGATCTAAATGGAAGAGTGGTAAGCATTACTAACGATGGAGGTGTTGACGGTATTGATCAGATTTCCCAACGTTCAACACGATCAGGGTATTATTTAAAAAAATTACTGGATCAAAAAGTGGTAATAAGTGCTGATGGTTCAATTTCCAGTTCAGAAAAAATAAACGTTTATGTACGGTATACGGATCTGTTCCTTATGCTGGCCGAAGCAGCTAATGAATTGGGAGGCCCAGACCAAATGGTAGGTGGTATGTCCGCTAGAAATATCATTGGGGCCATAAGGCAAAGAGCGGGTATTGGCCTTGATAATTCAGATGCCTATTTGAGTAGTATTAGCTCTCAAGAAGACATGAGGAATTTAATCCGTAACGAGCGTCGTTTGGAACTTTGTTTCGAAGGACATCGTTTGTACGATTTAAGAAGGTGGAATCTTTTCGATCAAACCCCGGATGCCAAAGGATTGCAATTTGATGGAACTAATTATGAAAGTTTCACGGTAGAACCAAGGCTCTATAATGCGAATGCCAACTATGCGCCTATTCCACAAAACGAAGTGGTAAGGTTCAATTTAATTGAGCAAAACCAAGGTTGGTAGGGGTATTTTTAAAAGATATAAATTTAAGCTTCGGCCAAAATGTTAATTTAATTTTTTCATTTTATGAACACAAGATATTTTATTGGTATACTTTCAGTCTTATTCTTGGTATCGTGTAGCAATACAGAACCTGAATTTGATGATTTTGATACGCAAACCGTCTATTTTCCATACCAAACGCCTGCCAGAACATTAATTCTTGGTAATTATGATCAAGGAATCAACGAGGAGGATAATGCCTATCGTTTTGAAATTACGGCCTTGATGACCGGTGTTTATTCGAACGATGAAGAAAGAAAAATTTATTTTGAAGTAGATAACAGCCTATTGGCTAACGTGGCCAATGTAAAGCCCCTACCAGCGGATTACTACACTTTTGAGAGCATAAGTCCGGTAACCATTGCTTCCGGTGATACCAAGGCTCGCATACAAGTGCAGTTGTACGACAATTTTTTCAACGATACCTTATCTTTTGGAAAGGTCAATACGACCAATTATGTCATCCCCCTTAGAATTACCCAGGCCGATAATATCGACAGCGTGCTTTCGGGCCGTAGCTTTGATAACGTGACCAATCCCGATAGGGCCAATGCTGCGCATTGGGATATTCTTCCTAAAGATTATACCCTTTTCGGTATTAAATACATGAACCGATTTCATGGCAACTACCTGCGAAGGGGTAGGGATATGATTACCACCGGTACACCGATATTGGGTAGGGAGTATAATGCGGAATTTACCATTGATGATGAAATCGCCTTTGTTGAAACCAGCGGATTCAATAAAGTGCACCTAGAGAATATCATCGGGCGAGGCGAAAACTCCAGCCCCGGTAACGTAGCATTGGAACTTTCCTTCGATGATGATACCTGTTCTATTTCCAGCTATAAAGACGACCCCTACAACGTAAGTGGTACCGGTAAATTTGTCGAAGGTGGGGATACTTGGGGAGGAAAACCAAGAGATGTCATTTATTTGGATTATACCTATACGGATGTCGACAATTCAGAAACACATGCAGTTAAGGATACCTTGGTCATCAGGGATAGAACGGCGGTTTTTGAAGAGTTTGAAATTGAACTAAAATAAAATTGGAAAATGAAACATATTCTAAATTTTACACATAACAGAGTCGCGGCCTTACTGATGGTCATGGCCATCATGGTATTTTCTTCGTGCAATAACGACGATGACGGGGCAGAGGAGGTATCATCAAGCGTACGCATGAAAACCTTGCCGAAAGTGGCCTATGTATTGGGCGAGCAGCTCGACCTTTCCGATCTTGTTATTTCCATGCAAAAGAATGGCAGTATGGTAGATGTTCCCTTTGCTTCCTTTGGGGCCGAAAATATCACTACCGACCCTGCAAATGGTACCGTACTTGATTTTTCACATCAACAGCTTACCATAACCATTGGAGACTCCGGAAAAGGCTTGATACAGGCCATCAGCGTTACCAATAACGTCGTCGAACTTGAAGTGAAAACGAAGGCTAAAGCGAATTATGTAGACGGTCAAAAAATTGATTTGACCGGTATGGTCGTAACCTTGGTAATGGAAGACGGAACCAAGGAAGATGTGGCATTCGATGATTTTGGTACGGAAATTCAAACGGTTCCAATGAATGGTGATATCGTTTCCGTAGACGATTCTGAAGTTATGGTAAGCTATGTGTCTACCAAGGCAAAGGTTGCACAAGACATAGAAGTGGTTCCGTTTGCGCCTTTAAGTGGCGTTGTTACAACACCACCGACCATAAGCGAATACGAAATCGGGGAAAGGCTTGATTTGGAAGGTATGGTTTTGACCTTTACCATGTCAGACGGTCAAGAGGTGGTTGTTCCCTTCGAAAATTTTGAAGCCTTTGAACTTACGGCCACTCCCGCCAATGAAACGAAACTGATAGCTACCGATAGCGAGGTTCAGGTTTCGCATGCAACGGGACTTTCCTTAGCGGTTCCTATTACGGTCAATCCTCTTGATGTAACCGGAATGGCCATAGAAACGAAACCGGAGAAAACCTTGTATAAAGACGGGGAGGTAATAGCCCTTAAAGGCTTGACCCTAAGGTTGTCGATAAACGGGAAGGAAGATCTTATCGTTTCGAGTGAGGATTTTGCTATCTATGAGATTGTTACCACACCCGCCGAAGGGGAAGTATATGTAGATGGCACCACCGAAATAGTGGTTACTTATCCAGATTTTGTCGATACCGTTTCCATACCGCTAGGTTCTGAAACAATTTATGAGTCCGATTTTACAGGAGGACTCGATGGTTGGAGCGCCAATCAAAATGGTGGCGGCTCGGTAAACATCTCCGCGGAAGAGGGAGTTCTTGTGGCCCAAGACATTGTGCCAGGGGCCAATCCATGGGATGTTCAGTTGTTCAAGCCTTCCATAATATTGGAAAAAGGAGCCAAGTATAAACTTACCGCGGTAGTAAAAGCCTATCCTGGCCAAGGAGACTTCTGGTTTACCCTATCGGTAGGCGACGGTACAGGAAGGGACGGCTGGCAAGCATACGACGGTGGTGGCGGTATATGGTTGGCCGGTGATACCGAGTACCAGACTTATGAAAAGGAGTTTACCATGGGTAGCGAAACCACAACTGGAGGCCGGGTCTTATTGGATATCGGTAACCAGACCAACGGTATAATGGTACAGTACGTGAAGTTAGAAAAATTATAGTCTTTTAGTTGAGTAGTTAGTGTAACCTTTCGATCGGAGTAAAGCAACTATTACGGTCGAGAGTTACGGAAAAAAGGCCGGTTGATTACCACAATTGACCGGCCTTAATTATGCCCTTATGTTCCTAAGGTAACACGGGAACAACGCAATTTGAATTCATATAGAAAACCAATGGAGGCCTCTCTTTCTGGTCTCCCTAAACCCCTAAAATTTATATCGCATGAGAAAAACAGTTCTAATTTTTATGGTGCTTAGTGTAAACTTCAGTCTTTTTACGTCTTGTGGCGAAAAGGATCATTCAGACGGGGCTCATGTCTCGGGTGATCCTGACATACGCGAAATGTCAAAAGAAGAAGGGAATGAAGAAGATGGGGAGGATGACGGCAATATGAGGGAGATAGCCCCTAAGGAATTCGTTCTTGACATGGGGGCCGGTTGGAACTTGGGCAATGCAATGGATACCTATAACAGTGACGAGACGGCTTGGGGAAACCCCTTGACCACTAAGGCCATGATCGATGAAATTGCCAAAATGGGATTTAAAACCTTACGTTTACCGGTTACTTGGAAGTTTCATATAGGGGAGGGCCCAGACTATCTTATTGAAGCAAATTGGTTGGATAAGGTCGAGGCCATTGCCAATTTTGCCCTCGAAAATGAGATGTATGTGATCATAAATATACACCATGATGAAACATGGATCCTTCCTACCTATGAAAAGGCCGATGAAGTAAAAGATGAACTTTCGAAGGTATGGACGCAAATAGCCAATAGGTTCAAGACTTACGGCGATTACCTTATTTTTGAAACCCTAAATGAACCGAGACATAAGGGTACGCCCGAGGAATGGAAAGGAGGTACACAAGAAGGCCGTGATGCCGTCAATCAATATCACCAGGTCAGTGTCGATGCCATTCGGGCCACGGGGGGCAATAATGCAAAGCGAAAAATAATGGTGTCTACCTATGCTGCAAGTACCGCTTCAAATGCTTTGAACGACTATCTTGTACCCAATGGGGATAAAAATGTTATTGTATCGGTGCATAGCTATTTCCCTTATCAGTTTTGTTTGGATGGAACGGACTCCACTTGGGGAACCGAAGCCGACAAAACCGCCTTACTTGCGGAGTTGGATAAAATCCGTGATAAATTCATCGTCGAAGATAATAGGGCCGTGGTCATGGGGGAGTGGGGCTCAACCTTCAGTGATAATCCCGAAGACCGCTTGGTCCATGCCGAATTCTATGCCAGGGCCTGCGCCGAAAGGGGCATTTGTCCCATTTGGTGGGATAACGGGAATGTTGATGAGTTCGGTATTTTTAATAGAAATACCCTTGAGTGGAATTACCCTGAAATTGCCGAGGCCATTGTTAAGGAAACGACTGAGGTCCGTTCAAAGGCAAAAACGGAATAGTAGATTTTCGAACCTATGAAATATCAGGGGCGTGGCCAGCCCCTGCGTTTTTAAAGCTAGATACTTGAAATGTAATTTTCTAGGTTTTGTGAGCGCTCTAACCCCATTTTTTTTCGAATTCTAGAACGTGAGACGTGAACGCTATGGGGTTCTATATTTAAGATCCGGGCCATGTCTTTGGTCGTTAGGTTCAGTTTTATAAGCGCACAGTGCTTTTGTTCGGTAGAACTCAGGCTTGGGTGATGTTCTTTTAGTTTATCGTAGAAAGCGGAGTTGACCTGTGTAAATTGAAGGTTGAATTCGTTCCACAGGTCGTTAGATCCCTTTTTGTATTTGCTGAAAAGCGATTTGTAGCGGGGCGAGCCTTCTTTTTTCAACATATCGAGTAGCTCATCGATGGCACTGTCTTTGTCTATGAGTTGAAGGGCATAAGAGGTGAGTTGTTTGCTTTTAATCTCAATCTCGTTTTTGCTTCGTTCACTTATAAGTTTAGTGTGCAATTCCGCTTCTTTTTGGCGTAAAACGGTTTTTTTCAGTTTGAGCCTAGTACGTACCACAATAAAGATTACGATCCCGAGCAAAACCAAGAGCCCCATGATAATCTGAAGCCGGCGTTGTATCTGGAAGTTTTTCTCTATGATGATGTTTTTTTGCTCTAAAAGGGCATCCTTTTTTGAAATGGACTTGAGGTAGGTGTCCTTAATTTGAAAAAGTTCACTGTTCGTCTGGTTTTTTGCCTGTAGGATTTGGTCGGCGGTACGGGTCGATTCAATGAGATAGTCGTAGGCCAAGTCCTTTTCCCCGCTCATGGAATATACTTCTGCGATCTTACGTAGTACTTCGGCTTCTAAATCGTTTCTAAACCCGTGGTCACGGCTCAGCGATAAACTTTCATTGTAGAAATAGAGCGCACTATCCTTTTGGCCGAGGTCTTTTTTTAAATCGCCCAGGTACATAGAGATATTGGGGCGGTAGTTCGCTTGTTTGTCTAGCGTATGCTTGCGTGAAAGATGTAAATAAGTGCTTGCCTTGCCGTACTGTTTGAGTTCTTGCATGATTTTTCCTCGCTCGGCATCCCAGAAGGGCATCTCTACACTTTTTTCGAGCTTGACCGATGGGTTGATAAAGCAAGAGTCTAAGTACTGCATGGCTTTATGGTGATTCCTCGATTTACGCTGCCGTACGGCCATGTACATATAACTGGAAATCAGATGTTTTACCTGGGTGGAATCGAGAACGTATATTTCCTTTGCGATTTTTAGGGACTCTCCTAAATGTAAGACCGATTGTTCGTTCATATTGAACTCATCGTAAAGACGGGCCAGGTCAATACGTATTCGCACTTTCTGCGCCTTGTTTTTAAAAAAATCGCTTAAGTACTTGGCCTGCCATAGGTGATCGAATGATCGACTGAATTTTCCTTTCTTCTTTTGAATTTCCGACATGCCCAAGAGACAGTGTACTATATGTACCGTGTCTCTTTTTTTTTCAAAATAGGCTTTGGAAACATCGAACATGTGATAAGATTTATCGGGAAACAGCTTCGATTCGGTTACGGCCTTCTTTATTTGGTTTGTATAGTAGGATGTGCTGTCTTGTATATGGTTTTTATGCGCCTTGTTTTGACAAAACAGGCCCGTATGAATGTAGAAGAATAATATAAAAATATGTAAATATCTGAAATACAGTTTCATGTGGGGTTTTAAGCTTACTGGAATCAAGATATTAAATATTAAAGGGAATATCGTCTTTATGAGGGCGTAATTATCTTTTGTATAATATTTGTAAAGTATCTTTTTTAAGCTTTGTTGTTTTCTATGGCTAGTTTTGAGGGGTCGGGGGCGACTTGGAAAAGCGATGTGACATTAATGGGCAAAAGCTAAAAATAATTCTTTTCAATACATATGGAAAAATTTAAACGGATAACGAACAAAGGGATAAAGGGCGTATTCTTATTAGGGATGGCGCTTTTTCTGGGGAATGGATTTTCACAAGAGGTAAAACCGCCTAACGTGATTTTGGTAATGACCGATGATCAAGGGATAGGTGATTTGGCCTGCCATGGTAACCCGTGGATAAAGACCCCGAATATCGATAAGTTTTATAAACAGGCCGTACGCCTGACCGATTTTCATGTAAGTCCTATGTGCACTCCTACACGGGCGGCGCTTATGACCGGAAGATATCCCGTGAATAACGGTGCATGGGCCACTTATAAGGGGCGTGATGCCTTGGCGGAAAATGCACTTACCATGGCCGATGTGTTTAAAAGGAACGGTTATAAAACGGCAATGTTCGGCAAGTGGCATTTGGGCGATAACTACCCCTCAAGGCCTACCGATAGTGGCTTTGATGTAGCGGTCCACCATAAGGCCGGAGGTGTGGGCGAGTTATCCGATTATTGGGGGAATAGTTACAACGACGATGTGTACTACGTTAACAATGAGCCTAAACAGTTTTCAGGCTATTGTACCGATGTATGGTTTCAAGAAGCCATGAAGTTTATCGATAAGAACAAAGAAGCGCCTTTCTTTTTGTACTTGCCTACCAATGCGCCCCATAGTCCGTTTATCGTCGCGGAAAAATATGCAGCGCCTTACCGACATTTGGTAGGCGATAAAATAGTAGGTGCCGAATTCTATGGAATGATTACCAATATTGATGAGAATTTCGGAAAACTCGAAGCTTATCTGAAAAAACAAAAATTGGCCGACAATACCATACTGATCTATATGACCGATAACGGTTCGGGAGGCGGTGTGAGTGATGACGGTAAACTGGGTTTTAATAAAGGTTTTAGGGGAAAAAAGGGACAGCGTTACGAAGGAGGTCATCGGGTACCCTTTTTTATACGTTGGAAAGACGGTAAGATAAAAGGAGGGAAAGACTTGAACGAATTAACGGCGCATGTAGACCTGATTCCCACCTTGGCCGGTCTCTGTGGTCTTGAAATTCCCGAAAGAATGAAGTTGGACGGAATCGATTTTTCTCCACTATTGCTCAAAAACGGAAAGCTCGATGAGAAAAGAACGGTCTTTGTACACCACCGTCAAGATTGGCGTAGCCCACACGATACCGATGAAACCGCGATACTCAACAAGAAATGGCGGCTGGTAAACGGAACGAATTTATACGACATAGGGAAGGACCCGCATCAAGACCATGATGTGGCCTCAAAAAACAATAAAGTAGTAGAAGGTTTATTGGCTCAAAACGAAGCATTTTTGAACAGGGCCAAATCGGGGAATGAATACCAAGAGTTTCCGGTGAGTATTGTCGGTAACGATAACCAGAAAGAAATTAAACTGACCATTCAGCACGCCATTGGAGAAGATGGGGGTATCTGGAAACCGGAGCAGGTGGCATCGGGAATCAAGAACAGGAACAATACCCATCCTATTAAAGTCGAAAAAGCGGGGCAGTATAAAATTTCTTGTATGCGTTGGCCCAAAGAATGTTCCGGGCCCATTTGGGGCATTCCTGAAAAGAACCCTAAAAACCAATATGACTACAAAAGCATACATCCTGAAAAAGTACGGATCCAAATTGCCAATCAAATCCAAGAGCGGTCCATTGATGCCGGAGCCCACAGTGTAGATTTTATCTTGAACCTTCAAGAAGGAAAGACCATGTTGGTCAACGACTTTATGGAGGGAGGGGAGACCTATGGGGTATACTACACCTATGTTGAATATTTAGGAAAATAGAAAAGACAATAAAACCATAACCAGACCAAGCCATGAAAAACATCACTACAATCGTTGCCCTACTTTTTTTGTTGGGAGCATGTCAAGATCAGTCCGAGAAAAAACCATACGTAGAACAGCAAGCCGATCAAGGGGGCTTCCCTTTTATATTGCCTAGCGAAAAACCCAACCGAAAGATGAGTGCCGCAATGGAACGAATCTATACCGACTACGAAGCACCGCAGCCACAGCATAACGAGCTTTTTAGCCAATTTAAATATACTGAGCTCAAAGGTTTCGATTACAACGGAAACGATGGTACGATTACAAGAAGGGATCCTTCCAAAATACTCTTGCACAAGGGGAAGTATTACGTGTGGTACACGTATAGAAATACTTCTACGCCACCGCGGGGGGCAGATAAGAGTAATGATACCATTCCTTCTTCCGACTGGGACCTGTCCGAAATTTGGTATGCTACGTCTTCCGATGGTTTTACTTGGGAAGAACAAGGGGTGGCCATAAAAAGACCTAAAAAACCCTTGGTAGGATGGCGGTCGGTAACGACTACCGATATTTTGGAGTGGAAGGGCAAATATTACCTGTATTACCAAGGCTTTATGGAGGCGAGCGGAAAAAGAGGGGATGATTGCCCTGTTGCCGTTTCCTATGCCGATTCGCCCGATGGCCCATGGACCCCGTATAATAAGGTAGTGATCCCGAACGGGGGAGAAGGGGAGTGGGACCAATATTCCATTCACGATCCGTATCCCCTTGTTCACAATGGTAAAATCTATATTTATTATAAATCCGATTTTGGTGAAAAACCCGACAAGGTACGTATGCAAGGACTCGCTATTGCTGATGATCCCTTGGGGCCTTTTACAAAGCATCCCCTGAATCCCTTAATAACTTCGGGGCATGAGACTTCATTGTTTCCCTTCAGGGAAGGGGTTGCGGCTTTGGTCTATAAAGACGGTCCCGAACACAATACCGTACAATATGCCGAAGATTGGGTAAATTTTGAAATTGCCTCCATTACCGAGTTGATGCCCTATGCAGGCGCTCCCTATGTGCCGGATGCCTTTACCGATACCGATTATGGCAGGGGCGTTACTTGGGGCCTTGCCCACTTTATCAATTTAGGGGGCAAAGGCAAATACCATTCAAAACTCGTTCGTTTCGACTGTGACCTGAGCCTTGATCTAGATGACCCCGAAATGAAGGAACACCGGGTAAATCACCGGCCCGATGTCTATTACAGACAAGGCTTGAGTGCCAAACAGGTGGAACGCCTACAGTCCGAGGTACTGAAATAGAAATTGAGTTTTAAAATCAACGGAAGAGGGCATTTAGCGATGCTCTTTTTGGTTTCAAGACTTTAAGGAAGAAAGCTTTCAGAACGCTTAAAGTGGCCCAGTTTCTACATTTCATCTTAAAATAACGACTCGTCTATAGGTATCTAGGCATTCACATGTAGATAAACGCTGTTTATCGAAAACTATAAGTTTTTTCTGACTCTATACCCTAATTTTGGGGTATTGAAATACGGGCGATATATGTCTGATAGGAAGTTTGAGAAGGCCGTTTATCGCTGTTTATGATAGAACGAAATAAATGTTCCCCCTTTTTGAAAAAGCACGGGTCGGCCTAGATGAAAATATCGTTCGTATTTTATTATTTCTTTCGAAAATAGGAATCGCGTCTGCACCTATTGTCTTTTTTAAGGACTTCATCTGATGAAAGTTCTTTTTCTTTTACTCCCCGTTTTTTCCTTCATTTTTTTTATTTGGTACTTAGTGGTAATTTTAGCCCTTGTTCCCAATTGGTAATTTAGATACATCTAATGTCGTTTTATAGTGATTTGGTCGACATCGGCTCCCGTTTTATAGGCAAGCATAAATTATTGAAATACGGTTTTAACCTTTCGCCTATGTACCGTCGTAGCACGGCAAGGGTGAAAGCGGTTTCGTCCGATTTGCGAAAGGTGACGGTGAAATTGCCTATTGGGTATAAAAACCGGAATTATGTAAACACTATATTCGGAGGAAGTATGTTCTCGGCCGTTGATCCCATACCCATGGTTCAGCTCATTAACATACTTGGCGACGATTATGTGGTTTGGGACAAGTCTGCCGAAATTTACTTTAAAAGGCCTGCCAAAGAAGACCTCTATGCCGATTTTGAATACAGTTGGGAGGAAGTAGAGAAAATCAAGCAAAGGGTAGCGCAAGAAGATGCGATCGACATTGTAAAGACGACTTACTTGATGAACAAGGCTCGTGATATTGTCTTCTGTGAAGTGAAAAAGACCATTTATGTAGCCGACAAGGCATTTTATAAGAAGAAAAGGGCGTTGGCAGAAGCGAAGAAAAAAGAAGTAAATTAGTTTTGCTCCTTCTCTTTTTCTTCGTTGAGTTGTTTAATAAAGTATGAGGGGAGAATACCCAAACGTTTTTTGAAAGCCGAATAAAAGGTGTTTTGGTTGTTGAATCCACATACACTGGCAATATAACTTAGCTTACTATTTCTGAAATCTTCATCTTCGACCAAACGTTTGAGAAGGTAGTTTATTCTTAACTCGTTGATATAGTTGTTGAAATTCGATTTTTTTTCATGGTTGATTACCTGTGACAAGTATTTTTGATTGGTCTGTAGTTCTTCCGACAACGATGAAAGGCTGCATTTTTGATTTAGAAAATCGTTGTTTTTTTCGAATTTTTTCAGCTTTATTAATATGATTTCCTTGATATCTTCATCAATATATTCATGGGAACGAAATCTTTTGGGGACGGTTTCTTTTGGTTTGTCGGAATGGTGAGCCTTGTTCTGTTGGTGTATCTTTTCTTGTATGAGCTCTTTGGTCCTATAAAACAAGAGCCGGTTTTTCTTTCTTACCTTAAAATACGAATATGTGGCGATACCACCAGATATAAGGGTCAGCGTTAGTACAAGGAGTATAAATACATAGCGTTCTTCTTGGTTTTTGGTACGTATTTCAAGTATTTCCTTTTCTTTGGAAATTTCGTTGATTCTTCTGCTTGCCTCTAGAATTTGTATTCTCTGGTTGGTTTCTAAGGAAAAAAGCGAATCGCGAACGGCCCAATGAATGGCCGAGAAAGACTGTCCCAGTTCTACATTTCCTTTGGCTTGGTGAAGCTTCGCTAACTTCTGGCTCACGTCTTTGACCACATCGAAGGCATTGATTTTTCTCGCCGTTCCATAGCTTGCCGTATAACTTTTTATGGCCGCTGTAGTATCGGCCCTTTTAAGGCTGAGTTCGGCCCTCAGGATATAGGCCCTAGGAAGCCTGAACCTGTATTCGTTTTCATTGATAAGTTCGAACACCCTATTGAGATACTGTTCGGCAAGTGCAAATTCGCCTTGTTCTATGTATATACTTGCGATATTCATAAATACGGCACTCTCAATATAGCCTCCAGGGGCCGGTAATTTTTGTTTTAGCTTTAGATAGAAGGTGTAGATTTCGGAGGCGGGTCGACTACCTTGTAAAACATGGACCATTCTGGCCATCTCGTCTATCTTGGGTAAAATATTTTGTGTCCGTTTTAAGGCCAAGGAATGATCGATGCCCTTGAGGCAATTTTCAAGCGCCTTTTCATATTGCCCCAATCTTAAATATAGATGGGAAATCGAAGAGTAGGCCTTCATCAAAACATAAGGGTTTTCTATTGCTTCCCCATAGCGTAGATTTTTTAAAGAGGTGTCGAGAGCCAAATCATATGCTCCACGCTCGGTGTGGATATATGATTTTAGCGCACTGTTGTCAGCAATGATTTTAGGGTATTGATCTATTAGCTTTTCTGAATCTAAACGGTCCAATAATTCAGATGCCTGGTCAAACTTACCTTGCATGAAATATATAAATGCTTGATGGGTAATCGACTGCAGATAACCTTCCGTATAAGCTATTTCTTTAGAAAGTTCAAGAGACTCGTTATTATAGTCTTCTGCAAGTTCGGGTGATTTGTAGATGTAAAAGTTATATAATTTAAAGCAGGCCTGAACCTTTTCTTTTCCTTTGGTCCTTGACCGTTCGTCTAAAAGTCCCTTTTCGTCAAAAACAATATTTCCCTGCGCCAATTGTTCGTCTACCAGTTTTTCAAGACGTATGAGGTAAGCTTGAACATCTCGGGTAGTATAGGGCTGTCCTACCACTGGTAAAGAGACCAAAATAAACAGAACGATAACAATTCGCTTAAGATTCATAAAGTATTTGGGTTTCGGTAAAATGACATCGGATAAATGGGTAGCCGAGTATATTTTCCTAGGGCTAAGATAAAGGAGTTTGTAGGAATAGAATTTTAAGGAAGCATAAATCTACGATCAATTGCCACTGTGGGATGTATTTCGTCGAATATCTAGTTTTTGATGAAACATATAGTTTCCGGAAATATAAAATTCATGAATTTTCTAACGAATTAACTAGGCCTTTCCTACGTTAACAATTCTTTTCGAATATTTTGGTTGACTGGTTACTTTGGCCAGCTTTCTCAAAAAAAATACTTAACCCTTATGTATAAGTGCCTATGAAGAACACCCTTTAACTCAATTTCAATCTACTACTGGTCCTCTTTTTAAAGAGGGCATCTTAACTAACTAATCTGATTGTACCATGAAAAAACATGCAAAAACAAAATGTACAGGATGCACTTTGTTCAAAAGCTCCTTGTCGTTACAAATTCTATTTTTCATTATTCTAGTTCCCAATCTCTCAATTTCGGCGGTATCTCAACCGAAATCATTTCTGTCCCTTTCAACAAACACTCCTGATCTATTAGAACACTCTATCTCTAAAAACCTTAGTATCGCTAGCGCCCAACAATCGGAAGTTAGGGGAACCGTTGTTGACGAAGATGGTACGCCCTTACCGGGAGCCAATATTTTGGAAAAGGGAACAACCAACGGTGTGGTTACCGATTTTGATGGAAACTTCACTTTAAATGTACAAAGTGAAAATGCCGTGATTGTGGCTTCATACATTGGTTTTAAATCAAAAGAAGTAAAGGTTTCGTTCAGCTCTTCCCTACAGATACAACTTGCTTTGGATGCTTCAAAACTTGAGGAAGTCGTTGTTGTGGGCTATGGGGTTCAAAGAAAATCCGATGTTACGGGATCAGTAGCCAGTGTTGATGGCGATGCCATTCTGAAAAGGCCGGTGGGCAATGCCCTTCAGGGTCTTCAAGGCCGAGTTGCAGGTGCTAATGTATATTTGAATTCAGGTAACCCTACTGCCGCCCCTAGAATTATTATTAGGGGATTGGGAACCATCAACTCAAGTTCCGACCCTCTCTTTGTAGTCGATGGAGTGGTAATGGAAGATATTCAGTTCCTGAACCCGAACAACGTAGAAAGTATGGAGGTCCTTAAGGATGCCTCTTCAACATCTATATATGGGGCCAGGGGAGCCAATGGCGTAATTTTGGTTACTACTAAAAGGGGCGCTAAAACCGAAGGTGTTACTGTATCGTATGACAGTTACTTGAGTTTGGGCCATCTGCGAAAAAAACTAGACCTTTTAAATTCGGAAGAATGGTTGCAAGTAGTAAAGACAGGCTTCGCAAATACCCCGAAATACCGACCGGGTACCGACGCCCCCGAATTTACTACAGACGACCCCCGCCTGTTCGACAGCAGTGGCAAACCGCTGTACGACACCGATTGGCAAGATGAGGCTACGCGAACGGCCGTTACCCATAACCACCAATTGGCGGTGCAACAGAATAATGGAAAGTCGTCGGTGGGAGCCTTTTTTAATTTTTCCGATGTCGAGGGGATTATGCTCAATAATGATTTGGAAAGATGGAACGGCAAGCTTACTTACGATACCCAAGTGAGGGATTGGCTTTCTTTTGGTGCCAATGTTTTAGTGAATTATACCATTGAAAATGAATTTTCAGATGGAGGAGGCGGGCAAGTGCCAAGAAGAACGATGATTGAAATGCCCCCGATTTTTCCAGTGCGCTTTCCCGACGGTACTTATTCAAATAGCCGTTCGATTACCGATCCGTACAATGTTGAAGCCATGGCAAATCCGGTACACGTATTGGAGACCCAAGTACAACGGAACCTTAGAAACCAGATTTTCGGGAATGTCTACTTTCAGTTCCATCTTGCGGACGGACTCGATTTTAAAACACAGTTCGGTATCGATAAACAAGATCGTACGTTTCAGGATTTTTCACCCAATGACCTGATCAATACATCGGCTCCCTTGGGCCGCGCCAGTGTGGCAGAGGACAAGGTACTTTATTGGCAGCAGGAAAATTTCTTGTCATATAATAAAAGTTTAGGCGACTCACGTATAAACGCCGTACTTGGGGCGAGTTGGCAAAAGCGAAGCTATTTTGGTTTTAGTGCCCGATCGGAAGGTTTTCCCGACAATTCGCTTTCTTTTTACCGATTGCAATCAGGTAGTGTTTTTGGCGAACCCCAATCAGGGTATAACGACTGGTCCATCAACTCTTATTTTATGAGGGCGGGATACACCTATAAAGATCGCTATCTCTTAACTCTAACAGGTAGGGCCGATGGGTCTTCTCGGTTTGGGGCCAATAATAAGTATGGCTTCTTTCCTTCCATAGGTATGGGATGGGTGGTTTCCGAGGAAAAGTTTTTGGAAAACAACACTTTCTTGAATCAATTAAAGCTGAGAACAAGCTATGGGGTAACGGGTAATACCGAAATCAGTCCGTATTCTACCTTGGCTACCATTTCTTCGGGTACGGCTCTGGTCAACGGGCAAAGGGTAAACGATAGCTTTGTGAGTCGTATACCTAACCCCGATGTGGGCTGGGAGACGACTACCCAATTCGATGTTGGTATGGAAATGAGTACCAATACAAACCCGCAGATAAGCCTAGAACTTGATTATTATTACAAATTGACCGAAGACCTGTTGCTCGATAGGCCGATACCGCGCTCCTCAGGTTTTGGAAGTATTCGAGATAATATAGGTTCTATTTCGAATAGGGGAGCCGAAGTCGCTTTAAGTTCGGCATATTCTAAAAACGATTTCTTTTGGGAGTCCGTATTCAATCTCAACTACAATAAAAATAGGATTGAAAAATTAGGGGCGAACGATGAAGATATTTTTCCAGGCCCTAGTTTTGTATCGGGGAGTAATACCATCTTAAGGGTAGGGGAGCCGGTAGCTTCTTTCTGGGGATTGGAACGTCTGGGAATCTGGGGAACCGATGAGGCTGACGCGGCCGCTGAAGTTGGGGCTTTGCCCGGTGAAGCCAAACGATCGGCCGAGCGTACGATTATAGGGAACGGATTGCCCACATGGACAGGTAGCTTTATCAATAACTTTAAAATGGGCCGTTTCGACTTTTCGGTCGACCTTCAGTTTGTGTATGATGTAGACATTCTTCAGCAAGCCTTGCATTCTACCGAAGATCGATCAGGAATCGCCAATGGCCTACGTACGATACTGACCGAAGGGTGGACCCCTGAGAACCAAAATACGCAGGTACAGGAAATCAGAAACCAAGGTACATCCGGACAAAATAGTCAAGTTGACAGCCGTTGGGTCGCCGATGGGTCGTACTTGCGAGGCAATCTGTTTGTCTTGGGGTATACCCTTCCCGATAAATTTTTGGGCTCATACGGCATTAAGAACTTCAGGGTTTATGGAAGTGTAGATAACGCTTTTGTGGTACAGTCGAAAGACTTTCAGGGCTATGATCCCGAAGGCTCTTCCAACACCAGCCAGTTCGGTCAAAATATATTCTTTTTTCAATATCCAAGGCCTAGGACTTTTACCCTTGGGTTTAATCTTAAATTTTAATGGCTATGAAATACTATAAAATATTCGGTTTTTTAAGTTTAGTTCTGGCGGTGGTATCTTGTTCTGATTTTTTGGAGGAAGAGCCTAGGGATTCGTTAAGTGTTGACCAATACTTCTCTGAACCTGGTCAAGCGGAGAGTGCCGTGAATTATTTATACCAGAACGGTGTGCCGCAGATGTACCTCAGTGGAGGGGTGTTCAACGGTACCCGGGTCATGTACCTACAGTATCTGTCCGGTTTTTTCGATAATGAGTTTAACGGTCAGGAGCGTCAAGTGAATTTGGCCCAGCAATTGGCAATAACCCCCAATAATGTTGATAATGATTTAAATGGAATGTGGGAAGGACTCTACCGGGGGATTGCAGGAGCCAATTTGGCCATTGCCAATATACCGGAAACCCCTGGGCTATCTGAAGGGGAAAAGAAGAACCTGATAGCACAAGCCAGTTTTTTTAGGGGGTTCGCCTATTTCTATCTCGTTCGAATTTTTGGAGATGTACCATTGATAACCGAACCCGTCGGCGGATTGGATGAGATTTTTGTGGAACGTACTGCCATAGCGGATATATACGATCAGATTCTGGCCGATTTTAGTGTGGCTACTGTTGAAGGAAGCTTGCCCAATGGCAATATGGTGGATAACAATTACCGAATTACCCGGGAAACGGCCTTAATGGTATTGTCCGATATATATTTGACCATGAGCGGGGCTCCCCTGTCAAGTGACAATTATGCCAAAGCCGCTACAACTGCCCGTCAAGTAATCAATAGCGGGGCCTTTTCGCTTACATCGCACGATACCGACACCGAGGGCAATGTAATTTTAGGGAATAGTGCCTACAATAAAATAAGAAAGGAACAGGCCCTGGACAAGGAGTACATTTATCAAATTGAGTACGAAGCGGGGATACGTACTTCACCTTATCCGCAGTGGTCATTTCCGGCATCGGTCAGTGGGAGTGTGGGATCGGCCTATGGAAATATTCAAAATGCCTATGGTCCGCGACCCGAATTGTACGCACAGTATGATACGGAATTGGATTTAAGGGCCCAGGAAAAACAATATTTTCATAGTTCTTTTGTAACCGGGGCCGGTGAGACCATTACGTTTCCGGTAACGCCTTATATATGGCTCGATGAAGAAGCTTTCTTTTCAACTTCGCAATCGTCTAAAAATTTGAGGGCGTATAGTTATCCTGAAGCCCTGTTGGTTGCGGCAGAGGCAATTGCTCAATCGGAAGGGGTTACGGCCGAAGCGATCGATTATTTGACCCAAGTCAGGGCACGGGCCTATTGGACGACCGATATAGAAACGATTCGAGCCGAATTGACCGGACTTTCCGTTACCGATTTTGTTGAAGAAGTGTGGAAAGAAAGAAACAGGGAGCTTATATTCGATTTTAAGCTTTGGTTCGATATGGTTAGGACTAGAAAATATCCTGTCAATACCGATGGGGAAACCACTTTTGTCGATTTGGTAGGGCGGCAAAATACTTTTGGAAAAACCTTTGAAGAAAAACATTTATTACTGCCAATTGCTGAATCTGAAATTCAACGAAACCCAAATCTGACCCAGAATGTTGGTTATTAGACTTAATTGCTAGGTTAGGAAAAAGCCCCCAATTTGGGGGCTTTTTTACTTAATAGGGTAAATCGGTTTCTATTATTATGGTTTATGTCAAAAGATTTCCATTTTCGTCCCATTCGGCAATGTCGTTCCTTTTGCTTTGGTCGACACATTTGGCGATCCATTCGGGATCGTATTCCACGCCGTGCTTCTTGAGCACCTCGTCGGGCACCC
>NZ_MWRZ01000006.1:0-265671 GCF_002211465.1 Zobellia sp. OII3
ATTCCGAACAGGGAAGTTAAGCCCGCTAGCGCCGATGGTACTGCCAATAGGTGGGAGAGTAGGAAGCCGCCTTACTTCGAGGTCCCGATCAGTTTTACTGGTCGGGACCTTTTTTTTTGACCATGGCTCATCTCACATTACAAAAAACCATTGATCAATAATAGACCAATGGCTTTTCTGGTTTAGAATGGATAATATTTTAATACCCTTGGTTCTGTACTAGATTAGGGTTGTTCTGCATTTCCGATGTAGGTATGGGGAACAAGAGCTCTCTTTCTGTCAAGGCTTTGTTCGGGAGGTAGGTAAAATGATGTCCCACGAAGTCCTCAAGCTCATTGGTTTCCGGATTATAAGCTTGTCTCCAGCGTGCCATATCGTACCAAGTCTTATTTTCAAAGCTCAGTTCATGAATCCTTTCGATACGTACAGCTTCTCTAAAGTCGGCTTGTGAAAGACCGGAAAGATCAGGAACCTCCGCACGCTGTCTTATCTCATTGATCGCATCATAGGCATCGGTTGATGGTGCGCCTTCCGCTTCGTTAGCCGCTTCGGCATACATGAGCAATACATCGGCATAGCGGTAAATACACCAGTTCAGGTCAGATTGGGCGCTTTCTTCATTGGCCTGTATGTCAAAATGCTTGAAAATATATGGCGCACCTAGATTAACACTGTCCGTTCTGTCGGCTTCCAATGAATAGCTGGTAAAATAGAATTCCTTCTCTTTTGCCCTTTTATCGTCGGCTTCATATGAATTGGCAAACTCATTGGTAGAGAAAATGCCACCGGTCTGTGCCGAATAAGCCGAAATTCCCAAGTTATAGGGTAAAATTGCGGGTTGCCAGTTACCCGATTGGATATTGGCCGCAAATTGGGTCATAAAGATATATTCTCCCGTATTCTTGGTTGCGGGATTATGTAGGTCGTCATACGAATCGAATATGGTGTATTGCTTTGAATCGATTACCTCTTTTGCTTTATTGGCCGCAAGCTGGAAGTTTTCCGTTTTTTGAAGGGGAAAACCTCCCATGGTCAAATAAACATCGGCCAATAAAGTCTTGATCGCTCCCATTGAGACCCGGCCTGATTCGTCTCTCCATGGTAGGCTAGAATTTTCGGCATCGGTCAGGTCGCTGATGATCAAATCGTAAACTGCTTCTGCGGAAGCCTGCTCAGGGTAGAGTTGCTCTGAGGTCAAATCAACGGATTCGGTTATGATCGGGATGTTTCCGAACATGCGCACCAAACCAAAGTAGTAATACGCCCTAAAGAATTTGGCTTCTGCCAAGTAATTCTGCTTTTCGGTCTCGTCCATGTTGATCTCTGGAATCTTTTCAATGGCCAAATTCGCCCTTGATATGCCCGTGTAATATTCGTTCCAAAAACTGCTGCCATATCCATTGTCCGAATTATTGATCAAATCTTTGACCAGATAAATGTTGGTCGCCTGACCCAAGGAAGTATTTGCAAGTCCAGTGGCAAATTCAAGCATCAGCCAGGTTCCACCTCCGAAACCACTATTTGTAATGGGGACCAAAGGTTCATAGATGCCATTTATCGCACTTTCCGCATGTTCTGCTTTAGTGAAATAAGTATCGGTAGTAAAGTTAGATTCGTCTTCTTCATCTAAAAAGTCACTACATGAAAATGTAAGCGATACAGCGGTCAAGACCACTATAGTTCTTATAAAGTTTTTATAGGTTTTCATTTTTTTATCTTTTTAATATTATTACAATCCAACATTAAGCCCTATCATGAATGTGCGGGGTCTGGGGTAATCGTATAAGGAAAAACCTTGATCGAACGTACCGCCGCCATTTGAGCTCTCTGGATCGTATCCCGGAAACTTTGAGGCGACAAAAAAGTTCTGTACGGAAGTGTACAATCTCAAACGACTTAGGTGCAAACGCTTGGTCAGTTCAGGTTTAAAGACATAGGAGAGCATCACGTTTCGCCCCCTTAAAAAGGAAGCGTCCTTTAGCTTCCCGGAATCGTTGTTGGTGTCATACCCGGCTGCTATGGGTCTTATTTGTGCGATATCGGTATCTTGATTATCGGGAGTCCAAGCATTTAAAACCGTAGAAAAACTATTGGCAATGGTTTGACGGTCTTCCGCAGAGTGTTCGTCGCGGTACATAAGGCTGTTGCCATATTGAAATTGAAGGTCTACCAATAGTTCTAGGTTTCCATATCTGAAGGTGTTGGAAAAAGTTCCGAAACCATCAGGGATACCTTTTCCTATGATGGCCCTGTCATCACTGTTAATGGCGCCATCGTCATTAAGGTCTTTGTATTTGATGTCTCCTGGAAGTCTATCATAGATAGCTGCTTCGGCAGCCTCATCGGTGTTCCAAGTACCTTCGTCAATATATCCGAAGAAAGTGCCTACGGGCTCTCCTTCACGAATTAGTGTAGATCCCAAAAAGATATCGGATCCGCCAGAAAGTGCCACTACTTTGTTTTTGTTGATGGAAATATTGAAATTTGAATTCCAACCGAAAAGCTCGTTGTCAACATTGATAGTGTTTAGGTTGATTTCAACACCCTTGTTCTCCATGCTTCCCACATTTCGAAAAACGTTTGAGAAACCACTGGTGGAAGGTACAGGGGCGTTAAGAAGCATATCGGTGGTAAGCTTACGGTACACATCCAATTCTATGGAAATACGGTTGTTCAAAAGGCCTAATTCAAGTCCGGCATCTACTTGTTCCGTTTTCTCCCATCGTAAGTCGGGGTTGGCCATACGCTGTGGAATGTTATAGGAAGCCCGGTCTCCCGCAAAGATGACAGAACCGCTTTCCAGTCCGGCCAAGGCCCTATATGCTGGAATTTCTGAATTTCCCGTGGCCCCGTAACTAGCTCTTATTTTTAAGTTTGAAATGGTTTCACTTTGTGATAAAAAATCTTCGTTGGAAACCCTCCAGGCCAAAGCGGCCGATGGGAAGAAAGCAAATTGATTTTCAGGACCGAATTTTGAAGAACCGTCGGCCCTTCCTGTTAAGGTCAGTAAATATTTGTTTTGATGGTTGTAGTTTACACGGCCAAAGTAAGAGTTTAGTCCGTAGGCAATACTACTTGAGGTAGGTGTCTGGGGGTTGGAACCTGCTGCCAGATTGTTAAAGCCATAAAAATCATCGGCGAATCCTCTAGTCTCTGCCTTTGACTTGAATTCATCTATATGCTGCCAAGACAGTCCCACCATGGCGGTCAATGAATTTTCGTTTTCAAAATCTTTATTATACGTCAGGTAATTTTCAAATTGCCATGAATTGTAACGACCGTTTTCGACATAGGCGTTACCATCAGGTTGGGCGATATATCTTAGGTCCTTACTTCCATAGTAATCATTTCTTTGATTTATTATGTTGGCACCGACCGTTGTTCGTAGTTGTAAGTTTTTATGGAAGGAAATATTGCTATAAAAATTACCAATAACCGATTGTGTTTTTAGAAAGTACCTTCTGTCGTTTGCAACGGCAACAGGGCTTCCGCCGCCTTCCATACCGGGATAGTCTAAATTGGAACCCCAGCTTCCATCTTCATATTTTACGGGAATTATGGGTAAGGCCTCAAACACCTGTCTCATCGTGGTGATCCCTCCGCCCCCAAGTTGATCCACTTGTTTTTCGTTTTGGTCGTTATATCCTAAACTACCACCGACCCTGAGCCAATCGGTAATGTCGGAATCCATGGTAAATCGGGCTGAATAGCGTTTTAACCAAGATTCTATAATAAGGCCTTGCTCATCTCGAAATCCCATAAAAAGTCCATAGTTGCCCTGTTTGGTACCCCCTGTAAAAGAGAGTTGGTGGTTTTGGGTAAATGAGGTTCTTATGGCTTCATCTTGCCAGTCGGTATCATATAATGGGTTGCCTTCCGTATCAAAAAGTCTAGGGTCCGTTCTTTTAAGTCTAGGGTCTGTGTACCTACCTCCGGCCCATCCGTCGGGGTCGAATTTTTCAGCGTTTGCATAGGCGGTTTCCTCGACTTGAAGAAACTCTTCCGAGTTGAGTAAATCAAGTTTCTTGGGTAATGTCCCTATACTGAAATCTACATCGTAGTTAAGACGGCCACCGCCACCGGTCGTACCTCTTTTGGTACTTACCAAGATAACGCCATTTGCTCCTCTAGCCCCGTAAATAGCCGTTGCGGAAGCATCTTTTAAAACTTCAATGGATTCAATGTCATTTGGGTTCATATAATCAATGGGCGTACTGCCGTTGGGCAAGTTTGCGGCACTAAGAATAACGCCATCAATTACGTACAAGGGAGTATTGGCAATACTTACCGAGGTGTTACCGCGAATTCGTACCACTGTTCTTCCTCCTGGTCTACCAGATCCCGAGGTTACATTGACTCCGGAAATCTTACCTGCTATGGCCTGATTCATTGAGGCGGCGGGCCTTTCTGCCAATTCTTCGGCTTTTACGGAGCCGACGGCACCAGTGAGGTCGCTTTTCTTTTGGGTACCGTACCCGATTAAAACAACCTCGTCCAAGGCAGCTGCATTTTCGTCAAGGGTAACCACTATGTTACTCTGTCCGCTAACGGGAATTTCTTTTGCCGAATAGCCGATATAGGAAATGACAAGTACCGCATCGCTGCTACTTACTTCGATGGAAAAATTACCGTCAAAATCGGTTGTGACACCATTTGTGGTACCTTTTTCTATAATACTCGCACCAGGTAAAGGTTGGTTGCCTTGGTCGCTTACCGTACCGGTAATTACGTTGTCTTGCTCATCCGATGATGGATAAGGAATTGCGTCTTTTCTCTCTGTATACCCGTCGGTCACGTCGACAGATATACTCGCTCCAAAGGAAGATTGGAGACATACAATTTGAATACCTAATAAGAAACAAAGCTGTTTGATCTTAAAAGATGATAACATTGAAGTCATAGTCTAAAAGTTTAAGTTGTTGAATTAGTTAGAGGAATTAATTCAAATGTAGCGGTATGAGTGAAGCGAGTATACCTGTTAAATTGCAAATTATGGTATTTTTTTGCCATAAATTGATAATTCTGTATTTTGTGATATATTTTTTAACGAAATACATATTTGTTACAAAAACAGTTATCGATTTGACCCTATTGTCGTTTTATTTGATAATTATTTTTTATTGATAGGCTTTTTTTTAAACCTCAATAATTTTCGGTGTCTGTAAAGCCTTATAAATTAGATGTAAATGGCGGTAGGGGTGTTGTTTTTTGAAAAATCGATTTCTTGTTAGTCCCTGATAAATTTCTCTATATTTAACGGAAGAGATGTGAAATTTTTGTTTCTATGGAGATGGAAAATCAAATTTAGGCAATGATAAAATAGTAGGAATTTAAGTTCATTTTAACATTAGGGAGGGGGTGTTTTCAGCTAAGAACCGAGCCCTTTTTCACGGGAACATAAAAAAGGAGACATTCGTTTGAATGCCTCCTTTTAAAGATAAGTGTGGTTTGGTTCGATTACTCCATCGGGTGTTCTTGTAATAGTTCTTCGGGCGAGTAGAAGCCTTCTTTATCTTTGATTTTTTCACGGACTTCCCTAACTTTTTCAGGGGAGATGGTCGAGGCTTTGTTGCCGAAGGTATTTCTAACATAGGTGAGTACGGCGGCAGTTTCTTCTTCGTCCAACAATTTCCCGAAAGGGGTCATAGGTACTTGGCCGGGATATTTTTTGCCCTTGACTTCTATGGGGCCCATGATTCCGTTGGTGGTTAGTTTTATCAATCGCTCTTCGCTACCGGTAACCCATTTTGAACCGGCCAATGGAGGGAATCCGGAAGCGGAAAGGCCTTGGCCATCGGATTGGTGACAAGTGGCACAGTAACCATCCCGCTCGTAAATTTCTTGTCCCGCCATTAAAAGTTCTAGGTCTTTTCCTTTGAGGTCGGTTTCGATTACGTCTTTGGGCTTTTCGCCGGCCCTATGTCCGTTCAAATGGGCAAGTGCTGCCTCGTAGGGTCGTTCCATCCATTTGTCGAGTCCCTTTTTGCCCGCTTCGGTGATAATGGGTATGCCTACATCTTTGCCCAGTCTTGATGCTGCCACTAAGGCTTCCAGTCGAACCCTTGGGTTATCGTCTTTTGCGGCTTGCATCAATAGTTCGGCCTGATCGTCGATTTGGTGCCCGGCATATCTAAGTACTCCAACCGCCGCAGCGCGCGCCCTAAAGTCTTTTGCTTTCAAGAGTTGGGTCAATAGGTCCCTGTCTATTTGGTTCAGTCCCCAAGTAACCCACAAACCTTCCAAAAGGTTATGCTCATAATTGGCATCGTTCTTATCTAGGTTGGCAACCCATGTCTTTAATTTGCCCAAAACTTCATTTGCGTCACGTGCACGTAATTCTCTTTTTGTACGGTAACGGGTTCTGTATTCAGGAAGTTTTAAGTTCTCCAATAATTCTTCAATACTGGCGTCGGCAACTTTAGCTGGCTGAAGCAAGGGCCTGGAAGGATAGGTGACCCTATAAATTCTTCCATGAACATGATCTCTTAACGGGTCACGCGCATTGTGTTGCATATGTCCGATCAAGACATTGCTCCAGTCTAAAAAGTACAGCGAACCATCGGGGGCAAATTCGAGATCTACCGGTCTAAAGTTTTTATCATCGGAGAAAATAAGGTCTTGTCGGTGCTTACTGATATAACCTGCAGTTTTTGGGTCATCTACCATTTTATGTTGTTTGGTTCCCCTAAATCCAATCGTGTTGTTGATCAACATATCGCCCTGAACGTTATCGGGGAAATGACGGCTGGAAACAAATTCCAATCCAGAGGTAGGACGTACCAAGTGGTCTTTTTCGATAAGGTTTTCCGGGATTGGAGAACTCACTCCGTATCGAGGAACAATCGTTCCGGGCATCATCCATGTTGCGGAAGGTCCGGAGGTGTGCTCGAAGAAGGGCTGTCCCCAGTTGTCAAAAGCAATCCCCCAAGGATTCGGGATGGCCAATTGGGCGGTGCGTTCAAGATGGTGACGTTGTGGACTGTATCGGTAAAAACCACCGTTGGTTCCGCGTACCGTACCATAGGCCGTTTCTACATTGGTGTGAAGAAACGTGCCTTCACCCATATAGATAGCCCCTGAAGGGTCTGTTGTAAAGGCGCTAATGGCATGGTGGGTATCGTGATCATCGAATCCGCTTAATATAATCTCCTTTTTGTCGGCTTTGTCGTCCCCATCCGTATCTTTCAATAGAATCAAGTTGTTTCCTTGCGACATGTATACGCCTTCTGGGGCAAATTCAAACCCGATAGTAAGGTGTAGGCCGTCGGCAAAAACGGTTTGCTTGTCGGCCTTGTAATCACCATCGGTATCTTCAAAAATCAAAAGTTTGTCATTCGGTTTGCTGTCCCCTGCTTTGTAGTGGGGGTAACTTGGCATGACCGCTACCCATAAACGTCCTTTGTTATCAAATGACATCTGAACGGGGTTCGCTAAATCGGGAAATTGCTCTTCGGAAGCAAACAGTTCTACTTTGTAACCGGGGGCAGTTTTGATTTGTGCCAAGGCCTCTTCGCCATAAAGGTATTCCGGGGTGCCGTTTTTCTCACTTTCCTTATAGTTGGTCTTTACGGGAGGGAGCTTTTTTGTTTTGGCATCAGCGGCCGCCAAATCCATTTTTTTGCCGTTTGCGGCTTCCCAAATGGCCGTATCCCTGATGGCGGTCATTTCGCGAATCTTTGCAATTTCGAACGGATAGTTCTCCGGACCATAAGGATTGTATCTTCTTCCATATACATGAACACTATTGGGGATCTTAAAGTCGTTGAGCCAGAACCAGTTCTTTTCTATAACGGCATCATGTACGAGTTGGCGATTGGTTTCATCGGCCTGTTTCTCCCCGAAAATGGCATCGGCCAAAAGTTTTCCGAATTTTTTGTAACCCGTGTCGGTTAATTGAAATCCGTCTTGGGTAAGGTCTTCATCTTCGGTTTCGTACCATTCTTTTGTCACCTCAAAGGCATCGACGAAAAGAATGCCCTCTTCTGCGGCCACCTCTTTCATGGTTTGGGTGTACAGGGCCAAATTTTTGTTTTCTTGGGTGCCGTCGGGCAAATCCATCTTATCCGATAGGTTTTCAAAAGCAATGGGAGAAACTAAGGCCATTTGAGGTGGGGCGACACCGTTGTACTTTGTGCTTAGGGTATGTTTGATAAAGGCACGGAGTTCTTCGCGGTAGTTGTCAAGACCTTCTTGGCCTTCAAAAGACTCTAGGTAGCCGAAAAAGGCGATTATAATATCGGGTTTTAGGCTGGTAATCCATTCATCAGGGGTGGGGAAGTGGCCAACGCTGCCCGATTGGTGGCCTCCATCATCTTCGATAAAGTGTATTCTGCTGCCCGGATCGTGCTCGAATTTGTCGGCGCCGGGAAAAGCCCATGGCGATTTTCTTGCGGCATGTGGCCTGAAAGCAGGGGTGTTCCCTCCATCACACATGTTTCTAATGAAGAGTGAATCGTTGGGGTGCCTTAGGTTCATTTCGGTTTCAAAATGTCCGAATTCCATCATTCTCGAACCAAGATTGCTTCCTACTAAAACAATACGAGAGTTTTTATCAAGCGTTAAGGTGTTGCTCTTTTTTTCGCTACAGGCGAAAAGAAATGTGGCCATCACGAAAACCGTGGCGGTCATTTTTAGAGCTGTTCTTCTAATGAATTTCATAGTATGTAGAATAAATTGTTGGTGTCGAAAAAATCGACGTTTTGGCTTGGTGCGGTTGGTGGTTTTGTCGAAAAATAAAGCTTCGTTCGGTATTTAATTATTAAATGTGTATTTTACACTTGTAAATATCGTAATTTGGATACATATAAAGTGTTTTATTTTTAAAAAATGTGCGATAAAATTAGGTGGTTGGTACGTGAGTAGACAAAGCTATAATAGATTTTGAATTAAATTATCCTGTATCTTATTAAAAGTTGATACTTTTTTATCCTATATTGACAAATAATCCCGTTTATAAAGAAAATTTATGAGTGCTCCGAGTATAGAAAAGACGTTGACCCCTAAGGAAACTTTTATATATAAAGACCTTATCGGTCCCAATTTTAATCCGAATTGGCATTTTCACCCCGAGTTTCAGATTTCGTATATCATGGAAGGGGAGGGAACCCGGTTTATAGGTGATCATGTACAGAACTTTAAAAAGGGAGACCTCGTGATGACGGGGCCTAACCTTCCTCACCTGTGGCGAAATGATGATATTTATTTTGAAAAGGACAGTGGGCTAACGACTAGGGGGCTGGTCATCTATTTCGATCATGTGCTTTTGAGCGAACCGCTTCTTGAGATGGAAGAGTTTTATAAAATCAATAAACTTGTGGAACATTCCCTGAGGGGAATAGAATTTCTAGGGGAAACTAGGGATATCATTATTAGGCTCATCTTGGAGCTTGACAAACAAAAAGGGTTTAAAAGGATTCTGCATCTTCTTAAGATATTGGATACCTTATCTAACAGTACCGAATATAACATATTGGCCAGTCCTAATTATATGAATGCCTTTAGGGGAGGCGATGCCGAAAAGATGCGCAAGGTTTACGATTATGTAATGGCCAATTTCAAGACCAATATTTCCCTTGACGAAGCGGCCGGTTTGTTGAATATGACTACCACTTCCTTCTGTAGGTACTTTAAACCTAGGGCAAATAAGACGTTTACGCGCTTTGTAAACGAGATCCGGATCGGTCATGCGCGGAAACTGCTTTTAGAGGATAACTTTAATATTTCGCAAATAAGTTATGAATGCGGTTATAACGCCTTGTCTAATTTTAATAGGCAGTTTAAGTCCATCACCGATATGAGTCCGCTTGAATATAGAAAGCTTTTTTTGAATATTCAGGCACCTATGTAATGGTTAAAATTATAGTAGAAATGGCTTCGTTGAGGAAAAAAAAGTATCAGTCTTTAAGAAAATAGAGGAATTTTGAAGTTTCATTTAGCGCTAGCTTTGTTAATTGTATGGAATTCGCAGCTTATGTGTTTTGATCTTTTGTGAGAAATCACTGGCGAATTTTATTTTTAATTGAGTTCAAGTTAAGATTTAAAGAAACCATTATAGAATGAAAATAGGGATGAATATGTTGCTTTGGACGAACCACGTCACCGAGCAACACTTTGGTATTGTAGATGATTTGAAAAAAACCGGATACGACGGTATAGAGCTCTTCTTCGGGGAGGGCAGCGAAAAATATTATTCAGGATTGGGCCGTCATTTTTCGAGTATTGACATGGGGGTTACGGGAGTAGCATCCTTATCGGCAGAGCAAAATATAGCGAGTCCTGATAAAAAGGTCAGGGAAGCGGGTCTTGAGCGTTTAAAGTGGTCTATCGATATGGGTGAGGCTGCCAACGCCGAGGTCTTATGCGGGCCTTTTCATTCGACTTTTGCCTTGTTTACAAGACAACCGCCTACCTTAGACGAAAAGAAATGGAGCAACGAAATGCTGTTGAAGGCCGCAGAATATGCCAAAGGGGCCAATATTATCTTAACGCCCGAGGCGGTCAACAGATTTGAATGCTATCTTTATAATACAATGGCCGATTTAGGTGAGATGGTCAAAACGGTAAACCATCCGAATTTGGGAGCCATGTTCGATACCCACCACGCCAATATTGAAGAAAAGAGTCAATCTGGCGCGATCAAAACGATAGCACCGCACCTCAAACATGTCCATATCAGTGAAAATGATAGGGGAACGCCGGGCAAAGGACAAATTGATTGGGACGACGTATTCTCGGCCCTAAAGGAAATTGACTACCATGGATGGGTGACCATTGAAGCATTCAGTACGGCCATACCTGAATTTGCCAACGCCATCAATGTATGGCGCAACTACTCTCCTGTAGAAGAAGTATATACCGAAGGATTTAAGCTTATATCCCAAGGCTTGGGAATAACAAAATAATTGTTATCTAAATAAACCTGAACAGAATGAAAAATGTATTGCCCATTGTAATTTGTCTATTTTTATTTGCGTGTAAAGAACAAAAGGAGACGGTTGCCAAAGGACCAGAAACGACCAAGGAGGTCGATGCGCCCAAAAAATGGTTGACCTTTGATGGAGCCGATGAGAATGCAAAACATATCGTTTTGGTTTCAGGGGATGAAGAGTATCGTTCGGAGGAAGCCTTGCCCCAGTTGGCAAAAATCTTATCAAAGCACCACGGTTTTAAATGTACGGTCTTGTTTGCCCAAGAAGAAGATAAGCCGGGTATCGTAAACGCCAATCATGTCACTAATATTCCGGGCTTGGAAGCATTGACCGCGGCCGATATGATGGTTATCTTTACAAGATTTCGCGCGCTTCCCGATGGACAGATGAAATATATTGACGATTACTTAAAATCGGGGAAACCGGTTATGGGACTCAGAACTGCGACCCATGCATTTAACTTTCCTGAGGATTCCGATTCAAACTACGCCCATTACAGCTTTAACTACAAAGGGGACAAGACCGAATGGGAAGGCGGTTTTGGACGTTTGGTACTTGGTGAAACTTGGATCCGTCATCACGGGCACCACAAACACCAGAGTACTAAAGGTATGGTCGCTATAGGAGCCAATACAACGGGTATTACCAATGGAATTTCCGATGGCGATGTATGGGGGTCTAGTGATGTATACGGGGTTCGACTTCCTCTTCCCGGTGACTCACAGCCTATTATTTTGGGGCAGGTGATGAACAGAAAAGGGGAATACGATGAGAATGATATCTTCTTCGGAATGAGGCCTACCGACGATGAAATAGCCACTACTAATAAAGATGGTGAGAGCCTAGGCGATGAATTGATGCCCGTTACCTGGATCAAAAGCTACCAATTGCCGAACGGTAAAAAAGGAAAAGCTATTGCCTCTACCGTTGGGGCGGCCAATGACCTTTTGATCGAGGGCACAAGAAGATTGTTGGTGAACGGGGTGTTCTGGGGACTTGACCTGGAAATTCCCGAGAAAGCCAATGTATCCTTAGTGGGCGACTATAAGCCAACAAAGTTTGAATTTAGAAAGGCTGACTATTGGCCGGCAAAACAATTGAGTATAGAAAGCTTCGAATAAGGGAGCGACTTCCAATTTAGGGCAGCATCAAGAAGTTTGTTGCCCTTACAAGAAACAAGAAAACCAGATGAGGGAATGGAGTGCTTTTTGTACTCCTTCTTGTCTTAAGAACGCATAGGCACGCTTCATTTGTGTTTTTACGGTGTTGATTGATATGCCCTGGTTCTTTGCGATTTCGGCATAACTCTGTCCGTTTAGGATCGCAGAAATAAAGATTTGTCTTCTACTTTCCGGAAGCTGGTCCAAAAGGGCGAGAACATTTCCTTTTTCATTTACGGTCTCCCCAAATTTGGGGTCTTCGTAGTTCTCGACCTGTAAATCCGCCAAGATCAATTTTTGTTTTTTTGCCTTCTCAAGACTCTTTAAACTAAGATTTTTTACCGCCCTAATGGCGTAGGCCCTAAAAGAAACCGTAATTGAAACACTTTCCCTTCGCTGCCAATACGAAATGAAAAAATCTTGAACAACGTCCTTTGCGACATCCTTGTCCTTTACGATTCCAAACGAAACTAGACACAAAAGGGGGAAGTACTCCTTAAAGAGCGATTCCATCTCATGACTGTTTTTCTTTTGAAATAGTGACATCGTTAAATGTGCTTGTTATGGTCGGTTATTAATGTAGGGGATTGTGTATTTGATTGAAAAATCAATTCAATTATAGTGATTTAATTTTAACTAAGACAAAAAACTATCAAATTCTTAATAAAATCGTAAAATTTTGTCACCCTGATTTATTGTTCCGGGAACCTAATAGTAAACTACCTCGGGGCAAGCCTGCGAGGCATTAAAAGGAATACACCTTGATTTCGAGGCAGGCCTCGGAGCATTTAATCTCGATTATCGAGTAAAAGAACATTTGTAATGTACCATAAGGAACAATTGAAATCGGTTTTAATAGAGGTGGGGAAGTCGGGAAAAGTCGACCCTGGGACTTTAGGGAGTTTGACCGAAGCGGAAAGAGAAGCGGTGTATACGCTCTATGGGGAAAACCTGATTTCGGAAGCTTTGCTTTTTTTGGAAGAACTCGATACGGAAGAAGAATGGCGGCAGTTCATGAAAAAAACGGTAAATTCAAGAAAGCGCCCTGTCTCTTTTATAAAGCCGGTCATGAAATACGCCGCAGTGCTGGTCTCCTTCTTGGCCCTAGGTTATTTCTTTTTTCAAGATAAAGACGGAAAGTCGGCGCCAATTGAGGCAACGGCCATTAAGCTTAAAATGGGCGAAAACAACGTCAAGGTACTCCAGAAAGGGCAGAGCCAACAAATCGTATCGAATACAGGCAAGGTTCTGGGGGTGCAAAAGGGCGATAAAATTACCTATAAGGTCGATTCTGAAATAGATGAATTGGTGTATAACGAATTGGAAATTCCCTTTGGCAAGATTTTCAATGTGGAATTGTCCGACGGTACGGTGGTGCACCTGAACTCTGGCACGAAAATAAAATACCCCGTGAAATTTTTGAAGGAAGGAAAAAGGGAAGTCTTTCTAGAAGGGGAGGCCTATTTTAAGGTGGCAAAAGATGCGGATCACCCTTTTGTGGTCCATGCCAATGAAGTAGCTGTTGAAGTTTTGGGTACTGAATTCAACCTGACAAGTTATGATGAGGATGCTGAAATCAATACCGTTTTGGTAGAGGGGTCCGTAAGTATGGGCAATTCGGTAAAACCGGAAGATCACATCATCTTAACGCCCGGAACAAAGGGTACATGGGACAAGAATTCCCACGTAACCAATACCGAAAATGTCGATGTTGGCCTGTATACCGGATGGGTAAGTGGCGAAATCGTATTTCGTAACACCATGTTCTCGGCCATGCAAAAGCGGTTGGAACGGAGTTATAATGTGTCGATTACGAATTACAACACCATGTTGGCAAATAAGGTGCTGAATGCTCGCTTTAATGTCAATGTCGAGACTATAGATGATGTTATGAAATCAATTGGGGAGATATATCCCTTGAAATATGAGATAAGGGACAAAGAGGTTATAATACAATAGATAATTACAAAAGACAGTGCCTATGTAAATAATGCTTTCAATAAAAAAATCGGAAAATGCTTGAGACCATTTCCCGATTGAATAAGTGCGAATTAAACAACGTTTTCTAAATTATTTAATCCAACCAAAACTATGAAAAAAATCGTTAGTTGGGGGTTGCCGTTCCGGTATTTCCCTAAAATGAACCTAAAAATGAAACTCACCACCATATTACTTATAGTTTCATTGTTTGAGATTCAGGCCAACTCTTACGCACAGGGTAAGAAATTGACCTTAAATCTCGAGAATACTAGTATAGAGCAGGTTTTCAATGAAATAGAATCGATTTCCGAGTTCCGTTTTTTATATGAAAGTGAACGGATAGATGTTGACAGAAAAGTGACATTACACATTGAGAACAAGAAAATTTCGGAAATATTGGCCCTTCTATTTGACCGTTCTGATGTGGCTTATAAGACCCGAAATCGGCAAATCATCCTCACCAAGAAAAACCCAAAAGAAAAAAGGCCTCCGAGTACCGATAATAAGGTTATGTACAACGAAGACCCTGTCCAATTTCAGGTTTCGGGTATGGTTTCCGACGCCGATGGCGCACCTTTGCCAGGGGCGAATATTTTGGAAAAGGGAACCACGAACGGTACCCAAAGTGATTTTGATGGAAATTTTGTATTGAATGTTGCCGATGAAAATGCGGTTCTGGTAATTTCATATATCGGTTTCGCCACCAAGGAAGTCGGGTTGAACGGACAATCTTCCGTGAACATTGGTTTAAAGGAAGATGCAGCAGGCCTTGAAGAAGTTGTTGTCGTAGGGTATGGAACGGTACGGAAAAAAGATCTTACGGGTTCCGTGGCTTCTGTAAAAGGTTCCGACCTCGAAAAAACACCTTCCAATACCTTTGTACAGTCCTTGCAAGGTAAGGCTTCCGGTGTTGATATTAGGGCGGCTTCCAACGCGCCTGGCGGTGGTATCCGAATCAGGGTAAGGGGAACGAACTCTATCAATGCTTCTAGTCAACCCCTATATGTAGTCGATGGTTTTCCTATAGACAATAGTAATACGACTCCCGAAGCAGGAGGGAACAGGGCTTCGGCAAGTGACCCCTTAACCAGTATCAGTTCTTCCGAAATTGCCTCGATAGAAGTTTTGAAAGATGCTTCCGCAACGGCGATTTACGGAGCTAGGGGGGCTAATGGCGTAGTGATCGTTACTACCAAAAGAGGAGGTCAGGGTAAGGCGAAAATCGATTTTGAATATTCCTCTACCATCAGCTCGGTTAGGAAAAAGTTGGATTTGGCAAATGCCGAAGAACTTGCGATCCTGACGAACGAGTGGGCTACCAATAACAGTCAACCACTTATATATGACGGAATAAACAAGCCTTTGCCCGAAGATTTAGGGGAAGGAACCGATTGGCAAGACCAGATTTTCAGGAGCGCCATTACCAATAATTACAACCTTACCGTTTCAGGAGGTCGTGAAGGGACCAGATATTTGGTTTCCGGTAACTATATGGACCAAGACGGGATCATCATCGAATCTAATTTTAAACGGGCCGGACTTAAATTTAACCTAGATCAAGATTTGGGGGAAAGGTTGAAGTTTGGTATGAACGCCAATATTACCCGAACCATTAACGATGCGGTAGATTCCGATGGAGGTGGGTATCAAAACGATACGCCATTGTGGAATGCCTTGACAACGACGCCCGTAATTCCGGTTAAGGATAGTGACGGCAATTATGTGCACAATCACGATGAAACGGTAAAAGTTCTTGAAAACCCGGTGTCCATTGCTAAGACACGAACCGATCTTACCTATACCACACGCGTTTTGAGTAATGCTTTTTTGCAATATGAAATATTGAGTGGACTGTCGTTCAAGGCCAATTTTGGAGCGGACCTGATCAATTCCAAAAGGAATGCTTACACACCTACTACAGCAGAAACACAGGCCTTGCCCAATAAGGGTATAGCCTCCGTAGGAACCTTGCAGCGAACCAATCTATTGGCGGAATACACTTTTAACTACAACAAGTCTATCGGGGATAAGCACCGGATAGATGCGGTTATTGGATATACCTACCAAAGTAATAAGTTAGAGAGCGTGTTTTCGCGTACCGATGACTTTTTTACCGATTTGGTCGAGTTCAATAACTTGGAATTGGGTTCTGATCCAAGACCGTCTAAGAGTGGGGCAACGGAATCTGCTTTGTTGTCTTATTTAGGAAGGGTCAACTATGTGTTTGACGATAAATACATCATTACGGGCTCTATCCGTAGGGACGGTTCCTCAAAATTCGGTACCGGTAAAAAATGGGGGGTCTTCCCTTCGGGAGCTATTGCTTGGCGACTGGTAGAGGAAGATTTTATTCAAGACCTCAATGTCTTTAGTGCATTAAAGTTAAGGGGTAGTTACGGACTTACAGGTAACGAATCTATCGGGGCCTATAATTCATTGGCGCTTTATGCGGCAACCGATCAACCTATTATTGGTGGTGTTCCGGTAGTAGGCTTGGCTCCAAATAGAATTAACAATCCCGATTTAAAATGGGAGCGTACAAAACAGACCGATGTGGGTCTTGAAATGGGCTTTTTTGATGGCCATCTAAATCTTGAGGCGGGCTATTACGTAAAAACTACCGAAGACCTTCTGTTAAGTGTGGCGATACCTACGCAATCTGGATATAATACCAGTGTCCAAAATATTGGTAAGGTAGAAAACAGGGGATTTGAATTTGACCTTGGAATGAACCATAATTTCGGGAAACTTACCTGGAACTCTAATTTCAATATCTCCTTTAACCGAAATAAACTGTTGGAACTACCTGAAGGTACCGATGAACTGATCAATGGAATCGGAAGGGGAGAGACCGCTTATGGTTCGTCCATTGCCCAAGTAGGTAAACCCTTAGGCCAGTTTTTTGGCTATCGTTTTGATGGTATTTGGGAATCGGAAGAAGAAATTATTGCCGGAGGCAACACGGTCGGTGGTGTAAATAGGGTCGGACTTCCCAAGTACAGAGACCTGAATGGCGATGGCTTTAAGCAGAACTTAGACGATAAAGAAGTGGTAGGGGATCCTAACCCAGACTTTATCTATGGGTTCACCAATTCATTTTCGTATAAAAATTTAAGCCTATCGGTATTTATAAACGGAAGTCAAGGAAATGACATTGCCAATATGAATACTATCGGACTCTATGCCCAACCTCAAAAACACAATGTGCTGCAAAAGGCCTTCGATGAACGATGGCAGGGGCCGGGAACCGGAAGTACCATTGAAGCTCCCTTGACCAATGCCGGGGAATGGAAAAACTTTAGTGATAGAAATGTTGAGGATGGTTCTTATTTACGGGTAAAGACCATCAATCTCTCATATAATTTGCCTATTGATGACCTCGGGTTACAATGGTTCAGAAGTGCGCAGCTATATATCGCTGCAGATAATTTGATCACCATAACCGACTATTCCGGTTTTGATCCAGAGGTAGATTTGTACGCCTCCAGTAATGTTAGTTTCGGGGTCGATAACGGAGCATATCCTTCTTCTAGAAGTTTTAGGATTGGAATGAAATTAGGTTTTTAATATAACAAGAAAATATCATGAAAAATATAACATATCTAACAGGTCTGATGATGTCTTTGGCCGTGTGCCTGACATCTTGTGAGGGAGATTTAGAAGAAAACCCGGCCGGAAACATAAGTATTGCAAATTTTTATTCTTCTGAAGATGATGCCGTGGCCGGATTGTACGGTGTGTACAATGCTGTATATTCATTATATGGCAACACCGCAATTAACTATGGGGAGGTAAATGCGGACAATGCGACCGTATCCCCCAATGTATCCGATTTATTCGAATGGGATGAGTTTACCTATAGCAATGAGGTCACCGAAGGTTTTTGGAGGTCTGCCTACGACGGTATAAACTTGGCCAATGAGGTGGCCTTATACACGGCCGAAATAGATTTCGATGAAGAAAAAAGAGCGGATATCGTGTCTGAGGCCAAAGCATTGCGGGCCCTTTTTTATTGGCATTTGGTCAGAACAATGGGAGGTGTGCCCATATACGAGACCCCGACCATTGGGTTCGATGCGGTAGATACCCCACGTGCTACGGCCGATGAGGTGTATAGTTTGATTACAAGGGATTTGGGCGAGGCCGCTTTGGAATTACCGGAAACTAGCCTTGCAGGCAGGTTGAATGCCCATATTGCAGATGCACTGTTGGCGCGGATATATCTTTATAGGAACGATTTCGAAAATGCCTTGGTCCATGCCAAAAGGGTTATCGATTCAGGGGCCTATGATCTTTTTGATGACTATGCCCATATCTTTAAGACTGAGCACAATAATGGTATTGAACATATTTACCAGATACAATATTTAAGTGGCGAAAGAAATAACCCGATTCCAGGAAGCTTTGGTCCACGTGCACTTCCCGGTTCCTATGGGAATTCCTTTTGGGCCAATACCGTGGTAGGCGGGTCTATTGCCCCGAGCACGGAATTCACCGATGATAACCCGATCTCATATCGTCGTTCGGTAACCATTGCCGATAGCTATGAACATATCGATGGGGTTACCGGTACCATTACTATGGAAGAAGCCTATGGTCCTGGGGTGTATCCTTACTATGTCAGTAAGTTCGATGATCGCGCCAATGAATTGCAATCGGGAGTTAATTTTAATGTCATCCGGTTTGCCGATGTATTGTTGATCGCTGCCGAAGCTTTAAATGAAGTCGACCCAGCGGACAACAATAAATATACATGGATCAATAGGGTGAGAGAAAGAGCTCGAAACGGTGTCGAGACCGATCTTCCTGATTTGGCCGGATTGTCTCAAGACGAGTTTAGAACTGCCGTATTGGAAGAAAGAAGGTTTGAATTGGCTTTCGAGGGACAAAGGGCATGGGACCTAAAAAGAAGAGGCGAATTTTTGAACGTCATGAGAGACCAGGGAAAAAATGTGGAAGACTATAAGTTGCTCTTCCCTATTCCGAATAATCAAGTGCGATTGAATCCTAACCTAACCCAAAATGAGGGTTGGTAAGTGCGTTGATGTTTTTTGTTGACGTCATATGAAATAGTTTTTTATCAATTGTTGTGGTATTTGGTCGGAGCGGTTCTTATACCGCTCTGGCCAACTATTTTTCATGTAACCCATAGTTGAAGGCCAATCTGACGGCCTTTGATTTTGACGAATGGTTTTTTAAAACCTGTCCCCGAGTATTGTGGAATCCTACTATTAACCAAGAATAAGACATGAAATCAATTATACGAGGCCTGTTGGCCGTAAGTGTTTTGATCGGATGTTCCGAAAAACCCAAAAAACAGGAAGTAGCTCCTGTGGCGCAGGAAACCCCCAATATTATTTTATTAATGGCCGATGATCAAGGTTGGGGTGATGTGGGGTATAATGGGCACCCCCATTTAAAAACCCCGAACTTAGATGCAATGGCCGCTGAAGGAGCGGTTTTTGAACGATTCTATGCGGCATCTGCGGTATGTTCCCCTACACGGGGAAGTGTAATGACAGGAAGGCACCCTTTGCGCTATGGAATTTGCCATGCCAATTGCGGGCATATAAAACCAGAGGAAATTACCTTAGGGGAGATGGTCAAGGGCTTAGGCTATACAACGGGACATTTCGGCAAATGGCATTTAGGTACGCTTACTCGAGATACGATTGAGGCAAATAGGGGCGGTAGGCCCAAATTTGATGGGGATTATGCCCCTCCTTGGGACCATGGTTTTGATGTTAGTTTTGTAACCGAGTCCAAAGTGCCTACATGGAATCCTATGGTTACGCCTCCCAAGTCATCGGGCGACGTGAGTGGAAACCTGAAAGAAGGCATGCCTTTCAATACTTCGTATTGGACCGGACCTGGGGAAATAGCGGTTGATAATCTAGAGGGCGATGATTCTAGGGTCATTATGGATCGGGCGATTCCTTTTATAGAGAAAGCGGTAAAGAACAAGAAGGCATTTTTAAGTATTATCTGGTTTCATACCCCACATTTACCAGTATTGACCGGGGATGAGGAAAGAAAATCGTATACAGGACTCTCGGAAGACCAACAGCACTATTATGGGGTTATATCGGCGATGGATAAGCAAATAGGCCGCTTGCGGAATAGACTAAAAGACTTGGGTGTGGCCGAAAATACGGTGCTCTTCTATACAAGTGATAACGGGCCTGAAGGAAAATCCGTTGGCGGAAGGACCCAAGGGGTGACCAAGGGCTTGAAAGGAAGGAAAAGAAGCCTTAATGAAGGCGGAATACGGGTTCCGGGAATCATGGAGTGGACGGGTAGGATCAAGCCCGGTACAAAGGTGGAAGCTCCTTGCTTTACTTCCGATTATTTCCCGACAATTGCCAATATATTGGGGGTGGACCTAGCGGAAAAAAATAGGCCTTATGACGGGGTGGATATGTTTCCCTTCGTCAGTGGGGAGCAAAAACGAAGGGAAAAACCTTTGGCCTTCGATTTTCAAGGTCAGGCGGCTTTAATAGATAATGAGTATAAAATATACAGTGATGATAAAGGGAAGAACTTCACGCTGTATAATCTCCAAAACGATGCGGCGGAAAGTGTGGATCTAGCTGAAGAACAGCCGGAAAAATTCAATGAAATGCTTGCGTATTGGCTTCAATGGAAGACTTCCCAAAAAAGAAGTGCCTTGGGTGAGGACTATTAGTTTGCCTTTCCTTTAAAAGGGTATGAACTACTTAGATAATTAAAATAATAAACCAAAAATCATGTATAAAAGCATAAGCTGTTATTTGCCTTTACTGGCACTATTGTTATTGGGGGCTTGCAAACCTACAGGGGCCGAAAGAAACAATAAGGAAGACAATAAACCCAATTTTGTTTTTCTGTTTGCCGATGACCAAACTTTTGAGAGTATAAGGGCCCTTGGTTTCGATGAGGTCCATACCCCTAATTTAGACCGATTGGTAAATGGCGGCACCTCTTTTTCCCATGCCTACAATATGGGAGGATGGAACGGTGCGATTTGCGTGGCCTCACGTGCCATGATCATTTCAGGAAGCTATATTTGGAACGCCCAAAAGAGAAGTGCGGCCTGGGCCCAAGGCGATTCAACGGCATTGAGCCAAACTTGGGGAAAGTTGTTGGAAAAGCAGGGCTACGACACGTATATGACAGGGAAGTGGCATGTTCAGGCGCCGGCGGCAACCGTTTTCAAGGAAGCTCAACATATCCGTCCGGGGATGCCTGGGGATAAGGCCGGGCAGCTCGGTGCGGCCATAAAAAAATGGAAAAAGGAGTCTGGTGATATGAAAGATTGGAACGATTATATGCCTTTGGGGTATGGTCGCCCAACAGGCCCCGACGATACCGAATGGTCGCCTACCGATACCTTGCAAGGTGGTTTTTGGGAAGGTGGAAAGCACTGGAGCGAAGTGGTTCGTGACGATGCCCTTTCATTTATAGAAAAGGCAAAGAAAAAAGAGGACCCCTTCTTTATGTATTTGGCCTTTAATGCCACTCATGATCCGAGGCAGGCCCCACAACGTTTTCTAGATATGTACCCGGTGAAAGATATCAAGGTTCCTGATAATTTCATGCCCGAGTACCCTTGGAAGGATGATATGGGAAATCCACCGAGCCTTAGGGACGAAGCCTTGGCGCCGTATCCGAGAACGGAATATGCGGTAAAGGTACACCGACAGGAATATTACGCCTTGCTCACCCATATGGACGAACAGATAGGGAAAATACTCGATGCCTTGGAGGCGAGCGGTAAAATGGACAATACCTATATCTTTTTCGGTGCCGATCACGGACTTTCAGTGGGGCACCATGGATTGATCGGAAAACAAAGTATGTTCGATCATAGCGTGCGTATTCCCATGATGGTCGTTGGCCCGGGAATACCCAAGGGCAAGCTTTTAGATCAAGATGTCTATCTTCAGGATATTATGGCCACGACTTTAGACCTGGCCCATGTAGACAAGCCGGAGGCCGTACAATTTCATAGCTTTTTGGATATCATCAAGGGGGAACGGCAAGAAAGTCATTACGATGGTATATACGGCGCATATATCGATGTTCAGCGTATGATTCGTAAAGATGGTTTCAAACTTATTGTATATCCGAAAATAGGGAAGGTTCTTTTGTTCGATTTAAAAAATGATCCCAATGAAATGAACGACCTAGCGGACGACAAGAACTATTCTAAAAAGGTGGAAACACTTTTTGCCGATTTAATGGAACTTCAGCAAACAATGGGGGATCAGCTGTCCTTAACGGAAATATATACCAAGGTCCAAAACGGAGGCTAGGTAAATTTTGAGTTTTCGAGGGGAATCGGGTGTCCTATAGATCATAAATTGGGCAACGGATTCAAAAGCATTGGGTAGAGAAGGGATTTAAAGATTATACCTCTTGTCGCGGGCCTTGTAAAGTACATTCATTACTAGGCCTGCGATAATTAATAATATCCCGAGCAGACTCCATTGGGTATACGTTTCTCCCAACCACATGAATCCGATAAGTCCCGTAAATAGTACTTCTAAGTACTTGAAGGGGGCAACAAGGTTGTTCGAGGCAATTTGAAAGGCCTTGGTCATATAGAGCTGTCCTATAAACCCGAAAACACCCAAGGTGGCAAAAAAGAGCCAGTCGCTTCCTATAGGGGTGTTCCAAGTAGGTATGGCGAGTATGCCGCCAAACACCGTTGCGGTAAACATAAAGTAATTGACGATTACAATGGGGTGGTCGCCCTTTCCTATTTTGCTTATGATAATGTAGACGAGTCCGCTCAATATGGCTGCGGCAAACACCAGGGCCAAGCCCGTATTGTCTAAGTGGCTATCAAGCCCTTTAAGGATCAAGACCCCCAAGAATGAGATGATAAAGAACAGCCATTGTAGCGGTTTTATTTTTTCCTTTAATAGGTAGATGGCAAAGATGGCCGAAAATATAGGGGCCAAATAACGTAGGGAAACGGCCGTGCCTGCCGACAGGTATTTTAATGACATAAAAAACAATGTCATGGAACTGGTTCCAACGATGGCACGTAGCACCAAGAGTTTTTTATTGTTCCCTAGAATGGGGACTTTTAAACGTTTTAATATGGCCATGGTGAGTAAAAAGGAGCCAAAACCCCGAAAGAGTACGATTTGGTATACGCTGTAGTGCTGCAACTGTTTTACCGCTACGTTCATTAAGGTGAACGCCAGGGCACTGATGATCATGTAAAAGAGAACTTTTCTAATGTTCATAATAGGAAGGCGATGAGGCTTTTTTACGGTAGCCTCGTGGGTAAAAAAAATCCAACCCAAATTGAATTGGGTTGGATCGTATAAATTCTAGTTCTATAAAACTAACCCTGGGTTATACCCTTGGTAAATCACCCTCACCTTTCAATGGTAAGGCAGATTCGCCCATAAGGTAGGTGTCTACATGGTGGGCTGCTTGACGTCCTTCGGAAATGGCCCAAACGATTAATGATTGGCCACGTCTTTGGTCGCCCGCTGCAAACACACCGGGTACATTGGTCATATAGTCTTGTTCGCTGGCCTTGATATTGGTGCGGGCATCGGCCTCTACGCCCAATTGTTCCGCTACCGTCATTTCAGAACCGGTGAATCCTAATGCTAAAAGCGCTAATTCGCACTTCCATTCTTTTTCGGTGCCTTCAACCTCTTTTAGTACCATGGATTTTCCAGGTTCCCTGATCCATTCTACTTCAGAAGTAATAAGACCTTTTAGGTTGCCATTCTCGTCACCCAAAAACTTCTTGGTCGAGATGCTGAAAAAACGTTCGGCCCCTTCTTTGTGGGAAGTACTTGTTTTCAAACGCATGGGCCAGAAAGGCCAAGGTTGACTTTCCGGTCTTTCGACCGTGCCCATAGGCATGATCTCAAAGTTTGATACGGATTTTGCCCCGTGTCTGATCGATGTTCCGATACAGTCGGATCCGGTATCACCACCACCGATAACGACAACGTCTTTTCCAGTGGCCATGATTTCGTTTTCGAACTCTTTGACTCCGTCTACTCTTCTATTGTTTTGTGGAAGGAAATCCATAGCTTGAACCACGCCTTTTAAATCGGCACCTTCAATGGGGAGGTTTCTGCGAACCGTAGCCCCGCCCGATAAAACAATGGCGTCAAATTCGTCTTGTAGTTCCGGTCCGGTAATATCCTTTCCTACATGGACCCCACATTTAAATACGATTCCTTCTTCCTCAAGAACCTTCAATCGTCGGTCGATAACGTTTTTTTCCATCTTAAAATCAGGAATACCGTAACGTAAAAGTCCTCCTGGTTTTTCGTCCCTTTCAAAAACGGTTACCAAATGACCGGCTCTATTCAATTGTTGCGCAGCGGCAAGACCGGCAGGACCCGAACCTACTACGGCAACTTTTTTACCGGTTCTTGTAGCAGGGGGTTCGGCAACTACCCATCCTTTTTTAAAGGCCGTTTCCACAATATTTTTTTCAATATTCTCAATGGTCACGGGGTCTTCATTGATGCCTAGTACACAAGCTTCTTCACAAGGTGCCGGACAAAGTCTACCCGTAAATTCGGGAAAATTGTTCGTTGAGTGTAAAATCTTGGCCGCCTTGTCCCATTTACCACGATACACCGCATCGTTAAAATCGGGAATCAAATTGCCCAATGGGCAACCGCTATGGCAAAAAGGAATGCCACAGTCCATACATCTGGCTCCTTGTTCTTTAAGTTCGGGTTCCTTTAACGGAAGGGTGAACTCATGATAATTTTTAACGCGTTCTTCAACAGGTGCGTACGATTCTACTTTTCTATCGAATTCCAAAAATCCTGTAATCTTTCCCATTTCTCGACTTTAAATAGTTTCTAATTTTTCTCTTTCCATACGTAGTAATGCCTGTTTGTATTCTTCAGGTAAGACTTTGATAAATTTAGGTAGGCAATCTTCCCAGTTCTCTAGAATGCGTTGCGCTAGAGGACTCAAAGTCGAGTTGTAGTGACTTTCGATGAGGTCTTTTAGTTCCTTGATATCGTTGTCTTCGTTGACTTCAAGTAGATTCAAGTCTTCGTTGGTACATTTCTTTCTAAAGGTATTCTTCTCGTCAAAGATATAGGCTATACCACCGCTCATACCTGCTCCGAAGTTTCTACCTACGTCACCAAGAATTACGGCAACCCCTCCGGTCATATACTCGCAACCGTGATCTCCGATTCCTTCTACTACCGCTTTGGCGCCCGAATTACGGACACAGAAACGTTCGCCGGCCTTTCCGTTGATGTAGGCGCGACCTGCCGTTGCTCCGTATAAGGTAACGTTACCTGTAATAACGTTGTCTTCGGGAACAATGGTAGAGCCTTCCGGTACTTTGATCACCAGTTTGGCACCTGATAGTCCTTTTCCAAGGTAGTCATTGGTGTTTCCGTTGACGGTCATGGTCAAGCCCCTAGTGGCGAAAGCTCCAAAACTTTGGCCCGCGGAACCTGTAAAGTTCAATTTCAGGGTGTTTATGGGCAATCCTTGTGCTCCGTATATTTTTGAGATCTCATTACTGATGATCGCCCCAACGGCACGGTCCGTGTTTTTGATCGGGAAGTCTAGCGTCAGCTTTTCCTTTCTGAATAACGACGGATTCGCTTTGGCAATAATCTCGAACTCTATCGATTTGTCGATATCATGCGTTTGCTTTTGGGTGTTGTAGAACTTGGTTCCTGCCGGTACATCTACTTGATAGAGGATCGGGGTAAGGTCGATACCTGCAGATTTGTAATGGTCGATCGCTTTTTTGCGGTCTAATTTCTGAACCTGGCCTACCATTTCGTTTATGGTCCTGAAACCTAACTGGGCCATAATCTCACGTAGCTCTTGTGCTACAAAGTACATGTAGTTTACAACGTGTTCCGGTTTACCTGCGAATTTCTTACGTAGTTCAGGGTTTTGGGTCGCAATACCTACCGGGCAAGTGTTTAAGTGGCAAACGCGCATCATAACACAACCAGAGGCAACAAGTGGGGCGGTAGCAAAACCGAACTCTTCCGCTCCTAATAAACAGGCTATAGCGACATCGCGACCGGTCTTGAGCTGACCGTCACATTCAAGAACGATTCTATTTCTAAGGTCGTTCATGACCAAGGTTTGTTGCGCTTCCGCAATACCAAGTTCCCAAGGAAGACCCGCGTGTTTTAAGGAAGTTAATGGCGAAGCTCCCGTACCTCCATCAAATCCGGAGATAAGAATTACATCGGCTTTCGCTTTTGAAACCCCAGCGGCAACAGTACCTACACCAACTTCGGAAACCAGTTTTACGTTGATACGTGCTTCACGGTTGGCCGATTTTAAATCGTAGATCAACTGCGAAAGGTCTTCAATGGAGTAAATATCGTGATGCGGTGGAGGTGAAATCAATCCTACATAAGGAGTGGAATTTCTAGTTTTGGCAATGGATGGGTTCACCTTTGGACCAGGTAGTTGACCACCTTCTCCCGGTTTGGCACCCTGTGCCATTTTAATCTGTATTTCCTTGGCATTGGTCAGGTAATCGGAAGTTACGCCGAAACGACCTGAGGCCACTTGTTTTATTGCACTGTTTCTCCAATCACCTGTGGCGTTTTTGTAAAAACGCTCGGCATCTTCCCCGCCTTCACCGGAATTACTTTTTCCGCCAATACGGTTCATGGCTATGGCCAAGTTTTCATGGGCTTCTTTACTGATCGAGCCATAAGACATGGCTCCCGTCTTAAAGCGCTTCACGATTTCCGTCCATGGCTCTACTTCGTCCAAAGGAATAGGGTCGTAATTAGAGAACTCGAACAAACCGCGGATAGTCATCAAATTTTTTGACTGTTCGTTGACCATTTGAGCGTACTCCTTATAGGTGTCATTCTCGTTACCACGTACGGCTTTCTGTAATTTAGCTACGGTTAACGGATTGAACATATGCTTTTCGCCTTCACGTCTCCAGCGGTATTCCCCGCCCATTTCCAAATCAAGGTTGGCGGCCACTTCTTTTGTGCTGAAGGCTTTCTTGTGGCGTTTGGCCACTTCTTTTTCAATTTGGTACAGACCGATACCTTGAATACGGGTCGGAGTGTTAGGGAAATATTTCTCTACCACCTGACTGTTGATTCCGATACATTCAAACAACTGTGAGCCACGGTAAGAATTCAAGGTAGAGATACCTATTTTGTTCATTACCTTAAGGATACCTTTGCCAATAGCTTTGTTGTAATTCTTGACGGCCTCTTCAAAGGTGATATCGGTGATGTCGTGTTCTTCTATCTGTTCGCCGATAATTTCGTTTACCAAGTACGGGTTGATGGCGCTGGCCCCAAAGCCGAACAATAAACAGAAATGATGTACTTCCCTTGGCTCTGCAGATTCTATGATAACACTTAGCTTGCTGCGTTTGCCCAATCTTTGAAGGCCACTGTTTACATAGGAACAGGCCAATAGCGCGGGTATAGGAGCCATGGTTTCACTCACGTTCCTATCGGATAGGATAATAATATTGGCACCCTCGTCAATAGCTTTAGAGGCTTGGTCGAGAATAGATTCCAATGCATCTTCAAGGCCATTGTGCCCCCTGTTTATTTCGTAAAGGGTAGGAATGGAAACCACTTTGTAATCAGGACTGGCATCGTAGTTTTTGATTTTATCCAAATCTTCCTTGGATATAACCGGATTCTGAATTTTAAGTTTTCGACAATGCAATTCGGAAAAGTCGAATATATTGTGGTCACTACCTAGGGTAAGGCTGATATCGGTAATCAATTCTTCACGTATACCGTCCAATGGTGGGTTGGTAACCTGGGCGAATAATTGTTGAAAGTAATTATAGATCAACTGTGGACGCTGTGATAAAACCGCTATCGGGGTATCTGAACCCATTGAACCGATAGGTTCTTTGGCAGTTTTACCCATAGGAAGTATAATGGTATTGATATCTTCAAGCGTATAGCCGAAAACAGACTTGCGCTTTTCAAGGGAAGCTTCCCCTAAAAATAATGGGCAATCATTATAAGGTATATTCTTTAGGTGAACCAAATTCTTGTCTAGCCATTCTTTGTACGGATGACGTTGGGCGATCTCTTCTTTGATTTCTTCATCGTTGATGATACGGCCTTCTTCCATGTTGACCAAGAACATTTTTCCAGGCTCCAGTCTACCGTGAAATTCTACGTTCTCGGGAGCGATGTCCAATACACCGGTTTCCGATGACATGATTACGTAGTCATTTTTGGTTACCGTGTAACGAGAAGGGCGTAGGCCGTTACGGTCAAGTACCGCACCAATGTAGTTTCCATCGGTAAAAGGTACGGATGCAGGTCCGTCCCAAGGCTCCATCATACATGAATGGTATTCGTAGAAAGCTCTTTTGGCTTCTGACATGTCTGGGTTTTTCTCCCAAGCTTCCGGTACCAAGATCATCATGACCTCGGGTAGTGATCGACCGGTCATCAATAAGAGTTCGACCACCATGTCCATGGTAGCGGAATCCGATTTTCCGGGAAGTACGATCGGTAAGATGTTTTTTATTTCATCGCCGAACCAATCACTTTCCAGTAATTCTTCACGTGAGCGCATTCTTGATACGTTACCGCGAAGTGTATTTATCTCACCGTTGTGGCACATGTAACGAAAGGGTTGTGCCAAATCCCAAGTAGGGAAGGTGTTGGTGGAAAAACGTTGGTGAACCAATGATAAACGGGTTACCACGCGGGGGTCCATCAGGTCTTTGTAATATAGGCTGATATCCTTGGGCATTAAAAGCCCTTTGAATATGATAATTTTTGTAGAAAGGCTAGGTACGTAAAAGAACTTGCTTTCCGAAAGCTTAGAGTTGATTACGGTATGTTCGGTGACCTTTCTGGCAATGAACAATTTTAGGTTGAAGTTGAAATAGTCTTGTTCCTTGTTTTCCTTGGCAATGAAGATTTGCTTGACAAAAGGCTCGGTCTCCATGGCAACACGACCGGGAATCGATCGGTTTACGGGAACATCTCGCCAGCCCAAAAGTTTTAGGCCTTGTTTTTTTATGTTCTCTTCAAAGGTAGAAGTACAGAAGTTGCGTTGGTTTTCCTTTTGCGGTAGAAAAATGTTGCCAACCGCATACTCGCCCGGTTCGGGGAGTTCAAAATCGCAGACGGCCTTAAAAAAGTCATGGGGTATATCTATAAGTATACCTGCACCATCACCGGTTTTTCCGTCTGAGCTGACCGCACCACGGTGCTCCAACTTGTCCAATATCTCCAATGCTTTATGGATAATATCGTTAGACCTCTTCCCTTTAAGGCTACAGATAAAACCTGCGCCACAGTTATCATGTTCAAATTCCGGTAGGTATAATCCTTGCTTCTTCAACGTCATAAATTATGGTATTTCTTCAAAAATAGCGTTTCTGATGAGTAATTAGCAGCTATTTCTTTTAAATCAAATAAAAATTCAACGTTTAGAATAAAACATTGAAAAATATTCAGATATGATTTTTATGTGAGCTAAATTTATCAGAATGGTAAAATTAGCACATTCAACAGACCTGTGAAAGGTTTTTTAAGGGGGTATTTGTGATATTTCTTCACTTTTGGGGTGTACCCCCTTTAATTTTCATGGTCTTGTGATATAAAGGTCTGTCTTTGGGGGGTGTTTGTGATAAAAATAACGGGGGTGGTCGTTAGACTTTTTTTTAATCCTTTAAGATACTTCGTGAAATTACGATTTTTTGAATTTCCGAGGTTCCTTCGTAAATCTGGGTTATTTTGGCATCCCTCATCAGTCTTTCTACATGATAATCTTTGACAAAGCCGTTACCTCCGTGTATTTGTACGGCTTCAACAGTGGTGTCCATGGCAACTTGGGATGCGTAAAGTTTGGCCATGGCGCTTGATAGGTCGTAATTTTTTCCTTGGTCCTTGTCCCAGGCGGACCTATATACGAGGTTACGGGCGGCTTCGATTTGTACGTGCATATCGGCCAATTTAAAGGCTATGGCCTGATGGTTTGCTATTTCGGTGCCGAAAGCCTTTCTTTCTTTTGAATATTTAAGGGCGAGTTCATAGGCTCCGGCCGCAATACCCAAGGCTTGGGCCGCTATACCGATTCGTCCTCCCGATAGGGTCTTCATGGCAAATTTAAAGCCAAAGCCATCTTCGCCTATCCGGTTTTCTTTAGGAACCTTGACATCGTTAAATATTAAGGAATGGGTGTCGCTTCCGCGGATGCCCAACTTGTTTTCTTTTGGTCCTATTTCAAAACCGGGCATGCCTTTTTCAACGATGAGGGCGTTGATGCCTTTATGTCCTTTTTCCCTGTCGGTCTGGGCTATTACTAGGTAGATGTCGGCCGTTCCGCCATTGGTGATCCAGTTTTTGGTACCGTTCAATATATAGTGGTCGCCTTTGTCGATGGCGGTGGTTTTTTGCGAAGTGGCATCGCTACCGGCTTCTGGTTCTGAAAGGCAGAAGGCACCAATGACTTCGCCGGAAGCCAATCGTGTCAGGTATTTTTGCTTTTGTTCCTCGTTTCCAAAGGCTTCAAGTCCCCAACATACCAATGAGTTGTTCACCGATACCACGACCGAGGTCGATGCATCTACTTTTGAGAGCTCTTCCATGGCAATGACGTAAGACAGGGTGTCCATACCGCTTCCGTTGTATTTGGGGTCGGTCATCATCCCTAAGAAGCCGAGTTCGCCTAGCTTCTTTATCTGTTCTGTGGGGAATTTTTGGGCTTCATCCCGTTCGATCACACCAGGTAACAATTCGTTTTGTGCAAAATCACGAGCGGCCTGCCTGATCATTAAATGTTCTTCCGAAAATGAGAAATCCATAATTTTAGTGTGTTTTTTTGAGCTTCTACAAATATAGGACTATGAAATAAATAGTAGACCTTGCTTTGTGTGCTATTTTTTTAAAAATTAATCATTCATTAGCTCTGAAAAACTTTGTATCCCAAGCCAAATTTTTATATTTGTTGAATTCGTTTTTTCGAATTGGTTTAAACGTAATATTATGACACAGCAGTAACGCCGTTAAGGCGGAAAGAAAGAGAATTTTTTTTAGGAGAGGATTAATGAATTATAGTCATAATACTGTTAATTGATATCAATTTGAAATGAAAGAATTACTGCACGCATACGAGAATAAATCACCGGAAATTGTCTTTAATTGGAAAGATAGTGAAACCGAGGCCGAAGGATGGACGGTCATAAATTCGCTCCGTGGCGGTGCGGCCGGCGGGGGAACTAGAATGCGCGAAGGCCTTGATATGAATGAAGTCTTGTCCCTTGCGAAAACCATGGAGGTGAAATTTACGGTTTCGGGTCCGCCTATAGGTGGGGCCAAATCCGGAATTAATTTCAATCCGAACGATCCGCGTAAAAAAGGAGTACTCGAACGATGGTACCATGCGGTATCGCCTTTATTGAAAAGTTATTACGGTACGGGGGGCGACCTGAACGTAGATGAAATCCATGAAGTAATCCCTATAACTGAAGATGCGGGGGTTTGGCATCCGCAAGAAGGGGTCTTTAACGGGCATTTCAAGCCTACCGAAGCCGATAAGATCAATAGGATCGGGCAGTTGCGCCTTGGGGTCATTAAGGCATTGGAGAATCGTAAGTATTCGCCCGATGTGTCGAGAAAATATACCGTTGCGGACATGATTACCGGCTATGGGGTTGCCGAGGCCGTAAAACATTATTACGATATTTATGGTGGTAATGTGGTAGGAAAACGGGCAATTATTCAAGGTTTCGGAAACGTAGGAAGTGCCGCGGCTTACTATTTGGCCCAAATGGGGGCTAAAGTAGTAGGTATTATCGATAGGTCAGGTGGTGTCATTAAGGAAGAAGGTTATAGTTTTGAAGAGGTCAAGAGTTTTTTCTTGAATAAAGATGGAAATAATCTTGTGGTAGGTGATGGGGAAATGATTCCTTTCGATGAGATCAACGAGCGTATTTGGTCTTTGCAAGCCGAAATATTTACGCCCTGTGCCGCCTCGAGATTGGTCCTTAAGTCGCAGATTGACCGTCTTATCGATTCAGGACTTGAGGTAATTTCATGTGGGGCGAACGTGCCCTTTGCGGATAAGGAGATTTTCTTCGGTCCGATCATGGAATATACCGATGGTAAAGTGAGCTTGATTCCCGATTTTATATCAAATTGTGGAATGGCACGTGTTTTTGCGTACTTTATGGAAAAAAGGGTGGGAATGGACGATGAGCTTATTTTTAGCGACACGTCGGAAACCATCCGAAAAGCCATTTTGAACACCTATGAACATAAGCCATCAAAAAAGAATATCAGCCAAACGGCATTTGAAATAGCATTGAAACAACTAATATAAACACAGATTGAGTATGGAGACCATTATTATCATTGTATTTGTTATCGGTTATCTAGCGATAACTATGGAGCATAATCTTAAAATCGATAAGCTGATTCCGGCTTTGGCCATGATGGCGATTTTGTGGGCCGTAATAGCCTTGGCCCATATGGACGTTTTTGAGGTGAATACCATGCTCAAAGAACTCGAGCCAACGCATATCGATGAGATTCTGCTGCATCACTTGGGTAAAACCGCGGAAATTTTGGTCTTCTTGCTAGGAGCGATGACCATCGTTGAAATCATTGATTATTTTGATGGTTTTGCGACCATTAAAGGGTACATTAAAACCAAGAGCAAGCGTAGGTTGTTATGGTTGTTCTCGATTTTGGCGTTTGTGTTGTCCGCTATAATCGATAACCTAACGGCTACTATTGTATTGATAACCATTCTTCAAAAAGTGATAAAGGAGAGGGAAACCCGTTTGTGGTTCGCCGGTCTTATTATTATTGCTGCCAATGCCGGTGGTGCATGGTCTCCGATCGGTGACGTTACCACCACAATGCTTTGGATTGGAAACAAGGTTACTGCGCCTGTCTTGATCGAGCATGTATTGATACCTTCTGTCGTATGTATGGTAGTTCCGGTTCTTTTTGCCAGTCGTTATAAAGCCTTTTCAGGGGTGATCGAAACCGAGGAGGTCGATAATGATGCTCCAAAATCCAAGTTTGGTTCAACCATGTTGTACTTAGGTTTGGGGGCAATTGTCTTTGTTCCTTTTTTCAAGACCATTACACACTTGCCTCCCTATGTGGGAATGATGTTGTCATTGGCCGTCGTAGCTACATTTGCAGAGATTTATAGTAGTTCAAAATTTAGTATATCCTCAGTAGATGACGGGGATAACGATACCGTAGGGCATCATAGTCCCGTACATGCTTCCTTGTCTAAAATCGAATTGCCAAGTATCCTTTTCTTTTTAGGGATATTAATGGCCGTAGCGGCTTTGGAATCATTGGGTATGCTTTTCCATTTTGCCGGTAACCTAGAGAGTAGCTTGCCTATGTTGGGTACGGAATCACCAGGTGAATTGGTGTCCGATTTGGTGGTACTTATTTTGGGTATTGGGTCTGCGGTTATCGACAATGTTCCGTTGGTGGCGGCCAGTATGGGTATGTTCTCCGTACCGGTTGATGATCCGGTTTGGCACTTCATCGCATATTCGGCCGGAACAGGTGGTAGCATGCTGATAATTGGTTCCGCTGCGGGTGTGGTTGCCATGGGTATGGAGAAGATCGATTTCTTCTGGTACCTGAAGAAAATTGCATGGTTGGCTTTTATAGGTTTTATCAGTGGGGCAGCCGTTTTTGTTTTAATTAGAAATTTTATACTGGACGCATAATTTTATCGATAAAATACCGTTATAGAGGCAACTCTAATACCTAAGAATTCTATGATATTATTTCAAGATATGGCCCAAGATCCTGCAGCTGCGGATGTTATGTCAGAAGAAAAGACACTTTCCGTTATCGATTTGATATTTAATGGTGGAACAGGTAGTGTGCTTATTATAACGGTACTTTTTATCATGCTGTTCGTTGCCCTATATATTTACTTTGAGCGGATATTCGCGATTAAGGCGGCCTCGAAGATCGATAGTAACTTCATGAACCAAATTCGTGATCACGTGACCAACGGAAAATTGGAGGCGGCAAAATTGCTTTGTGCCCAAACCGATTCCCCTGTGGCCAGGTTGACGGAAAAGGGGGTTTCCAGAATAGGAAAACCTTTGGACGATATCAATACGGCTATTGAGAATGCGGGTACCTTAGAGGTGTATAAGCTCGAGAAGAACGTAAGTGTCTTGGCAACTGTTGCCGGTGCTGCGCCAATGATCGGGTTCCTCGGTACGGTAATAGGTATGATTTTGGCATTTCACGAAATGGCCACTAGTGGCGGTCAGGCCGAAATGGGTTCCTTGGCTTCCGGTATCTATACCGCGATGACAACGACCGTTGCCGGATTGATCGTAGGTATTATCGCTTATATTGGATACAATCACTTGGTGAACAGAACCGATAAAGTGGTTCATAAAATGGAGGCGAATGCCGTAGAATTTCTAGACTTGTTGAACGAACCTTTATAATTCAAGAAAGATGAAATTAAAGGGAAGAAACAAGGTTAGTCCTGATTTTAGCATGTCTTCAATGACAGATATCGTATTTCTGTTATTGATATTCTTCATGCTTACAGCAAACTCTCCCAATGCATTGGATCTATTACTTCCAAAGGCGAAGGGAAAGTCAACGAATACACAGAACGTATCCGTGAGTATAGACAAGAATTTACAGTACTTTGTCAACAACGAGAGAATTAACGGAGAATACATAGAAATTGAACTAAAAAAGGCACTAGAAGGACAAGACAAACCCACAATTATTTTAAGGGCTGAAGAAAGCGTTGCCATCAAAGAGGCGGTAAACGTTATGGATATTGCCAATAGAAATAATTATAAGGTAATCTTGGCCGTGCGACCGAATTAATGTCATTCCTAGACACGAGACACAAAAAACAATCTTTTACACTTACAACCTTTCTGCTAAGTGTGCTCTTGCTTGTGTTGTTCTATATAGGCCTTACCTATATGGACCCACCTATCGAGAACGGTATTTCCGTTAATTTCGGTACCACCGATTTTGGTAGTGGAAACGTACAGCCCAAGGAGAAGATTCGTTCCGAACCTGTTGAAAAACCACCTGTAGAACCGACCCAACAAGAAGAGGTTGTCGAAGAGGTGGAAGAAGTAGCGGAAGAGGTGCCCGAGGAAGTTGTGGCCAAGGAAGCCCCGGCGGAAAAGGTGCTGACCCAAGAGAACGAAGAGTCCATTAAAATCAAAAAAGCACAAGAAGCCAAGCGAAAAGCCGAGGAAGCTGAAAAGGCGGCCAAGAAAAGGGCGGAAGATGCCCAGAAAAAGGCCAAGGCTGAGGCGGCGAGAAAAGCGCAGCAGAAAAAAGCAGCTGAAGAAAAGGCGCGTAAGGAACAAGAGGCCAAGAAGAAAAAACTCGATGAGCTTATCGGAGGAATCAGTAAATCCGATGGAAATGCCTCAGGAAGCGAAGGCGATGACAACAGGGCCGGAGATAAAGGGCAACCCGGTGGGGACCCCTATGCGACCAGTTATTACGGCAGTCCAGGTTCCGGTAGCGGAACGGGGGGATATGGTCTTAATGGCCGTTCCTTGGTCACTAAAGGCCAAGTGAAGCAGCAATGCAACGAAGAGGGCAGGGTAGTGGTGAAAATCATTGTCGATAGGAATGGAAATGTAATCAGTGCTACACCGGGAGTGAAAGGAACAACGAACAATAGTCCTTGTTTGCTTGATCCGGCCAAAAAAACGGCCTTCAAGCATAAATGGAATTTAGATTCGAACGCGCCAAGCCAACAAGTTGGGTTTGTAGTGGTCAATTTTAAGTTGGGAGAGTGACCTATCAAGAAACCTTGGATTGGATGTTCGCGCAACTTCCAATGTACCAACAAAAAGGAAAACAAGCCTATAACGCCAAATTGGACGGTATCCGTAAGTTTACCGAGCATTTGGGGCGGCCTGAAACAAAGTTTAAGAGCATTCACGTGGCCGGTACCAACGGCAAAGGCTCCAGTAGTCATATGTTGGCATCCATTCTTCAAGAGGCCGGTTATAAGGTAGGGCTCTATACTTCACCCCATTTAAAAGATTTTCGGGAACGTATCCGTATAAACGGTGAATGCATAAAAGAGGATTTTGTTGTTGGGTTTATTGAACAAAACCAACCTTTTTTCAATGCCGACCATCTGTCCTTTTTTGAAATGACCGTGGGTATGGCCTTCGATTACTTCGCGAAGGAAAAAGTTGATATTGCGGTGGTCGAGGTGGGTCTTGGGGGGAGATTGGATTCTACTAATATTATTACTCCCGAAGTAAGTCTTATTGTCAATATTGGTTTGGATCATGTGGATATGCTAGGCGATAGCCTATCTAAAATAGCCTTTGAGAAAGCTGGGATTATAAAGGAAGGGGTTCCTGTGGTGATCAGTGAGCGTCAAGAAGAGACAACTGAAACTTTTGAGCAGGTCGCCCGGTCAAAAAATGCTAAGCTCGTTTTTGCGGAACGGGAAGTGAACGAAATTTTTCCGACCTCACTTCTTGGGGACTATCAAACTAAAAATATAAAAGGAGTTTTGGCCGTAATAGCCGAATTGGGCGACTTTCATATCAGTGAAGCCCAATTGCGTAGTGGACTCATGAATGTTATGCAGAATACGGGCTTAATGGGGAGGTGGCAGCAATTGCATTCCGATCCGACCGTTATTTGTGATACGGCACATAATAAAGAAGGTTTATCGATTGTGATAAATCAAGTGGCCCAACAAAAATTTAAAAAATTATTTATCGTATTGGGACTGGTTAAGGAAAAGGACCTAAATACGATATTGCCCCTCTTCCCAAAAGACGCTATATATTACTTTTCATCCCCGAATATTTCTCGGGGATTGGATGTTAATGAATTGGCATTCAGGGCAAAGGAATTTGGCTTGTTGGGGGAGAAGTATGCAACGGTCGAAGCCGCCTATCAAGCAGCTTTGAAGGATGCCTCACCTGAAGATTTCATCTTTGTTGGGGGGAGTACCTTTACCGTTGCGGAAGTAATTTAAATTTTTTTGCTTTTTTCTTTTGGAGAGTAAAAAAGAGTCTTATATTTGCACACCTTTTCGGGCAATTAGCTCAGTTGGTTCAGAGCACCTCGTTTACACCGAGGGGGTCGGGGGTTCGAATCCCTCATTGCCCACAGAAATCCTCAAGCATTAAAATGTTCGGGGATTTTTCTTTTTATGGCCTTTTTCACCTACATCCTTTATTCGGAATCCTTGGATCGATACTACGTCGGTTCCACCCAGGATATGGGATCATGACCAATTGTTGTGTTTATGCAAAAATTGTCGTCAATCTGTAAAGGGATATGTCCGTACGCTTGGAGGAACATCTGAAGAACCACAAGGGCTTTACCTCAAGGGCGAAGGACTGGGCCGTAAAGTATACCGAAAGCTATCCTACGCGGACGGAAGCCCTGCGCCGGGAACGTCAGATCAAGAAATGGAAGAGCCGCAAGATGATAGAGAAACTGATAATGAACTAGCTCGGTCGGTTCAGGGCATCCCGAATTCACTTCGGGAGGGTCGGGGGTTCGAATCCCTCATTGCCCATAAGAGTCCCCAAGCATTAAGATGTTCGGGGATTTTTCTTTTTATGGCCTTTTTCACCTACATCCTTTATTCGGAATCCTTGGACCGATACTACGTCGGTTCCACCCAGGATATGTCCGTACGCTTGGAGGAACATCTGAAGAACCACAAGGGCTTTACCTCAAAGGCGAAGGACTGGGAGGTAAAGTATACCGAAAGCTATCCTACGCGGGAGGAGGCCCTGCGCCGGGAACGTCAGATCAAGAAATGGAAAAAGCTTAATATGCTAGGTGTTGTTCCATATATTTTTTATTTTACTGACTACTGACTACTGACTACTGACTACTGACTACTGACTACTGACTACTGACTACTGACTACTGACTACTGACTACTGACTACTGACTACTGACTACTGACTACTGACTACTGACTACTGACTTCTGACTACTGACTACTGACTACTGCCCATAAAGAAAAATCCCATCTAAATAATTTAGACGGGACTTTAAAATCGTAAGCAATAGGTATGTTAGCCTTTTCCTATTACAATCTCTAGTTTTTTGTTGTTCTCTTGCGTGCTTTTGGCCGTTTGTGAGCTCACACCTGTCTGCCACAAATAAACGCGCTTAAGGCTGCTTATTTTCTCTATATCGGGCAAACAGGCATCGGTTACCTGGGTGCCATATAGGTTTAGGGCTTCTAAGTGTGTTAGATTGGACAAATGTGCTACCCCTTTATCGGAAACAGCTGTTTTTTCGAGTTGAAGTCGGGTCAGGTTGGAAAACTCCGACACAATTGAAAGCCAATTGTCTTCTACATTGCTATCGGCCAATGACAGCCAAGTAATATATTCTTTTACTTCCTTAAGGCTCGCGAGCTTTTCGTTGGTCAGGTCTGTGCCTGAATATTTGACATCCAATAAAGGATTGTCGGGACCTAAGGTCTTTACCTCAAAACCGTTCTGTACCAAGGCCGCGAGCTTTGTACTGTCTAATGGCGCAAGCTGTACGGTTTCGTACCAGGGTTTTTCGTTCGTGTCTATGCCGTAGCGTCTTAACAATACCGGTTTTATGTTATCGGCCACTTCAAGGCTGGAAAGGGAAGCTTCGAAAGGAGCGCCCTGTTCGATCCACCACTCAACGGTCTTGATTTCGTCGTAAGTAAGGGCGTTGTTGGTGGGTGGCATAAATTTAATATTCTTTGGAGGTAGCGTAATTCTTCTGAAGAGTTCGCTTTCTTGGGTATTGCCCGATGTAATAACATTTTCGCTTTCGCCTCCGAGAAGTAATGAATCGGGGTGGCTCATGTTGAGTCCTCCTCTTTTTATTTGGTCATTGTGGCATCCGACACATTTGGCCTCGAAAATCGGAGCGACCAAATCGGCATAGACCTGAACTGAATCGGGGTTGGAGAATTGGGGGCGGGTGTCTATATCTTCGCCACCGCCCAATAATTTTTGAATGGGGGCAGGGGCGTATTCGGTCAAGTACGTTTCGCCGTGGGTCAGGTTTCCTCCCTTGTGTCCTTCTATAAACAGCATGGCCAAAAGAACGATGTTAAAGCCGTGCTGTAATTTAATGGGAAAGGCTTTTGGTTTGCTCTTAAGATACCATCCCGCAAACGAAAAAATGACCAAGGCGATTCCTAGCCATCGGTGGGCGAAAAGATGCTCCTCTTCGTAGAGTCCCGTTTCACCAAGAAACCACCCGGAAATTGCGGCACCCGACGCGCTTAATGCACCCAGTAACCAAGCGATGGGAATCAGTTTGCTTTTTGTTTCGGTTTTTTTGAAACTCTCGTACCACTCCAATACAATGGCCAAGAAAAGAAAGCCAATGGGCAAATGGACGAACAAGGGGTGAAAACGGCCTAAAAAAGTCGTGAATTCTAGTGCAATCATAATGTTTTGTTCTAATCGGTTTTGTAGAAATAGAGTTGGTGTATACTATCAATTTTCAGTAAGTATGTTTTTGCCGGTACTGCGACGATCCTTTGTTTTATGTTATTATTGAATTTCGGATAAATATATCATGGTTATCGCAAAATACGTATTATTGATGTTATCAATAGTGCAACAAATGGTCAAAATTGCAATTGTTTAGTTTTTGTACATTCGTTTTAGGGGAGAAACCTTTAGAACATTGCCCTTTTTGATCGTTTTATCAATTCTGGGTAATTTTGTGAGTTTTCGTTTTTTGACTGTTGGAATGTGTCGAAGTATTGTTGTTAAAAACAAAAATTGGCGGAAGATCAAGAAGTCGGTCAATTTATGTTTTCATAATCGGAAATAAATTTTACCTTTGGCGGACTATTTTTTGGGTCATTAGCTCAGTTGGTTTAGAGCGCTGCCTTGACAGGGCAGAGGTCACTGGTTCGAATCCAGTATGACCCACAAAATTCTTAGTACTTCCCTTTCTCAATCTGTCCTTTTAATATTTTATAAGTGTTTGGTTTTTAGTCTTTTTAAAAGTCGAATCGCGGCTATTTAACGTGTTTTTACAATATTGTTAAGTTTTTAGACGTTAATATGTGACTTTTTACCATAAGTGGTTTCCTATTAAATGTGTAACCAATTAAGAATCAAGACGTGTTTAACCCATATGTTCTGCTTTTAGTCATAAGTTTGATTATTTTCTTAATAATCATCGTATTTGTGATTCCTTCCGTTTTATCGGCTAAAAAATACATCAAAGACGGGAGTAGGATTACGAAACGAAAATCAAAGCCCAAATTCAATACGAGCGTCGAAGAAAATACCAAATAACAACGAACCGACCGTTGTGCCATTTCCGGCATTTTAGCTCGGAAGTATATTGTCTACAATTGTCTTTTCCTTAATCTTTCCAAGCAACATATTTTCTCGATTTTACATTCAAAAAAAGTGACTTTTTCCAAAAAGGCGGGTCTAATCTTATACACTAACTAAAATGATGTACGATGAACGACCTGGTATTTGTGTTTTTTTGTATTGGTATTACTATTTTTTTAATCGGTATGGTAGTTATGTTACCCAAGATCTTGTTTTCTTCCGATTTTAAATCTGAGGATAAAAAAAAACGCAAACGGAACTCCCGTGATGAATCTGGGCAGTCTACGGAAAGCTTAAGTAGTTAAATGTTGAATAGCGTTATGGTCTAAAACAGGCCTAGACTCGGTGGGCGATGGGAAGAAGGGGGATTTAATGCTTCGGTTCTTTGATGTGTTGTTAAGTTGCTAGCTTCTTTGTCCCTGGTAATCGGAGTGTCAATATCTGACGCATACGTTCTTTGAAATATGTTATGGTGTATTCGACCCTGAATATTTGATCGGTAATAATTACTTTTGGAGTTTGAAATTGGAACTGATGCTAGATTTTTGTTTTTGCTTGTCGATAGTAAGTATCTTTGGCAGGGAAAAATGAAGACTTCTAGTTGATTTTTGTGTCGTAATTGAATAATTAGCAACCTAAACCAAGTATTGGAAACAGAGATAGTACCGGAATCAATGTCGGACGAAGAGCTCGTGCGAAAAATAGCCAGACAAAATGATGCTACGCTATTTGCCGTGCTTTATGATAGATATGCGCAAAGGGTATATAACAAGTGTTATAGCTTTTCGAAATCTGCGGATGAAGCGGAAGACCTTACGCAAGATGTCTTTTTGATGCTCTTTATCAAATTGTCAAGTTTTAAGGGGCGATCAAAGTTCTCCACTTGGTTATATGCTTTTACCTATAATTTCTGTGTGAATTATGTGAATAGGAACAAGCAAAGGATGATGAGCGATAAATCCGACTCTATCTCAGAATCGGATAAGCCTATTCAAGGTGGTAATGACGATGCCGAAATAGCCAATATGCGGGCCGAAAAGCTCAAGAAGGCCTTAGAGCTTATCGAACCCGAAGACAAGAAGATATTGCTCTTGAAGTATCAAGACGATGTGTCGATAAAAGAATTGACCACTATACTTGAAATAGGAGAAAGTGCCGTGAAAATGAGATTGAAACGGGCCAAATCAAGAATAGTGGAAGCTTATAATAAAATACCATAACGCCATGGAAAAGAAAAACCCATTTAAGGAAATGGAAGACTCCCTTCACGAGGTACCTCCCCATTTGAAAAAGAAGGTTATGGATGATATAGCTTCGGCTAAGCTTGTTATGGAAATGGCAAACTTATTTACATGCAATTATAAGTCAGCTATAGAAGATATATTCAAAACCAATCCCGACATTATTTAACGCGTAACATTTAAGAAAATGGATAAAGTTTCAGAATGGAAAAATTTAACTTTCAATACCATAACAACCATAATAAATGATATAGCTTCTGCATTGCCCAATATCTTGGGGGCGCTGGTTATTTTATTTATTGGATGGATCATAAGCAAGGTGGTGCGTATGGTTCTTGGGAAAGTGATGAAGGTGGCCCAAGTAGGGAAAATCTCCGATAAGATCAACGAGGCAAAGTTGTTTGGCGATAGCAACGTAAAGGTTGATATAGAAAAAGTCTTGCTTCAATTTGTAAAGTGGGTCCTTTTATTAATCTTTATTGTGGTTGCGGCAGATATTGTCGAGCTGACCATTATCTCCCAAGAGATTGCCAACTTGTTGCGATACTTGCCTATTCTGCTTAGTGCCATGGTCATTTTTATGATCGGGCTCTATGTGGCAAAACTCATAAAACAAGCCTTGAAAGGGGTCTTTGACTCCATGGGATTTGGCGGTGGCCGACTTGTGAGTAGTGTCGTCTTTTATATTATCGTCATTTTTGTAACGATAACTTCATTGAACCAAGCGGGTATTGATACCTCTATGTTCACGAACAACTTTTCGCTTATACTGGGCGCATTTTTGTTGGCCTTTGCCCTAGGGTTGGGTCTTGGGTCTAAAAGTGTGGTAGAGGGGCTGTTAAAGATGTTTTATGCGAGGAAGAATTACGCCGTAGGCGATAAGATCAAGTTTTCCGATGTGGAGGGCACCATAGAGGCTATAGATAATATTACGGTAACCTTGAGAACCCAAAAGGGGAAGCTGATTGTGCCCATCAAGGAAATTGTAGAAAATAGGGTCGAATTAAAGTAAGTAGATCATAAGTAGTTGTATCGGGCGGTGCTGAAAAGTACCGCCCTTTTTTTGTTTTGCCGATTTATAGAAATTCCAGAATGCGCTCGAGGGCCATGCCTCTTGACCCCTTGATTAAAATAGTGCTGTTGCCCTTAAGGTTTCCATCGTTTAGGTACAGTTTTAGGTCGTTAAAGGTGCTGTATTTCTGAAAAAGGGTGTCCGTTCCATAAAAATTTTCGCCGACCAAGATTACATTTTCGAAATTCAGTTTGTGGGCGAGGTCCGCTATGGCTTGGTGTTCTTCAGGCGCAGTTGTTCCTAGTTCGAACATGTCGCCCAAAAAGGCGATTTTATTGTTTCCGGGCATTTGGGCAAAATTTTCTAGTGCGGCCTTCATACTGGTCGGGTTGGCATTGTAGGCGTCCAGTATGATACGGTGCCCGTTTTTCGTCAATATCTGTGAACGATTATTGTTCGGGGCATAGCCTTCTATGGCCGATTTGATCTGGGCTAGGGAGACATTGAAATATTTGCCAATGAGAATGGCTGCGGCACAATTGGTGAAATTGTAGCTTCCGATAAGTTGTGAGGTTATAGAGGTGTCTTCTATCGATATCTTTACAAAAGGGTCGGCCGCTGTAAGTTCAACCATGTAATAGTCCTTGTTGTTTGTGCTGAAACCGTACTTCTTGATGTAATGGCCAAGTTTTTCTATTTGCACGGGGTCGTCTCCGTTCATAAAAACATGCTTGTTGTTTTTGGTCAAGAAGTCGTAAAGTTCGCTTTTGCCCTTAATAACGCCTGCCTCGCTTCCAAAACCTTCGAGGTGTGCTTTGCCAAAGTTGGTGATATAGCCGAAATCGGGTTGTGCCAAACCGCATAAAAATTCAATTTCCTTTTGGTGATTGGCACCCATTTCAACAATGGCTATTTCGGTATCTTCTTTTATGGAGAGTAGGGTGAGTGGAACCCCGATATGGTTGTTGAGGTTGCCTTGGGTGGCAATGGTATTGTATTTTTGTGATAGTACGGCGTTGATGAGTTCTTTGGTGGTGGTTTTGCCGTTGCTTCCGGTCAAGGCTATGACCTTGGCTTTTGAATGGCTTCTGTGGAATGCAGCGAGTTCTTGAAGCGCTTTTAGTGTGTCGTCTACCAAAATATGTCGGTCCGATTCGGCAAACTCGGCATCATCGATTACGGCATAGGCCGCTCCTTTTTTTAATGCTTCGTTAGCGTAGCGGTTCCCGTTAAAATTATCGCCCTTTAAGGCAAAAAAAATGCAGTTGTCGGTTATTTTTCGAGTGTCGGTACAAACTTCGGGAAACTCTAAAAAATGCTGGTGCAGTTGCGCTGTTTTCATAAAGTAAAAATATAAAAAAAGTCCCGGCATGATTGCCGAGACTTTTTAGAAAATTATTTGTTTAAGGCTTATCTTACCTTTTTACCTCTTGGGGTCTTGTTTTTTGTCTTAGATTTAGAACCTACTCTTGACATAGCACATCTAAAGCCGATGTAGTCGGTAGCCATATATTGTGGCAAATACCTTCTTTGTGCTGGATCCAACCAGTACGCTCGGTCTCTCCATGAGCCACCTTTGTAAACCCTTACCTCGTCGTTGATCAATGTTGTTCTGTTGTTCGATGTGTCGTAATGTCTGATCAATTTTCCGGTAGAATCCCTTTCTACTTTATGTTTAGGGGAGTTGTACATTTTCTTGTTGTCATCTTCTCCTTCTTCATCACTGAATTGGTCAAAGAATCTGGAAGAACCTGGGTCTCCGTCTCTATATCCTCTGTTGTCACTAGAAGAGAAGTTGGTTCTTAAATAGGTTTCCTCTTCATCTACAGGAACCATTTTAATTTCACCTGGAAGGTTTACTGCAACTATTTTTCCGTTAGGAAGCGTATCGTAAATTATAGAATCTCTCAATACGTTTACTTTTCCATCTTCACCGATTGCGGTTTTCATATAAATGTTACCACGGTAATAGTTGAAATCACTTACCTCGTCATCTACTATGGGGCGATAAACATCGGCTACCCATTCGGCAACGTTACCTGCCATATCGTAAAGACCAAGGTCGTTTGGCTTGTAAGACATTACTTGGGCGGTAATATCGGCACCATCGTCTGACCATCCGGCGATTCCGCCGTAATCTCCTTTACCTTGCTTAAAGTTGGCCAATTGGTCACCTCTACCTACACGTTGTCCGTTTCTGGTGTAATCACCATCCCATGGATATTTTTTCCTACCTCTGTAGTTGTTGTACTCACGGTTACCTTGGTTGGCTTGTGCCGCATATTCCCATTCGGTTTCCGTTGGTAGTCTATATTCTGGCATAATTATACCGCTGCTTCTTTTTGCAAATGTATTTACACTGTCTTTTTTTGCTTTACCCTGTAGGGAATCTATTTGTCCGTTATAAACAGATTCAGGTCTGTTAAGGTAGGCTTCGGTGCTAAAAGTACCGGAAACATCACCTTGGGCGGCTTTGTACTTGGCGTCTTTTGCCAAATATCCTTCCCTTTCGAGCATAACTTCGTTTACACGATCTGTACGCCATTCGGCAAATTGTGTGGCCTGTACCCAGTTAACACCTACTACGGGATACTCTGCATAGGCAGGGTGCCTTAAGTAGTTGTTGGTCATGGTTTCGTTAAAACCTAAGCGGTTTCTCCATACCAAGGTATCGGGTAGGGCACCTTTATATATGTTCGTGTATTTTGGGTTTTCCGGAGGATAAACACTTTTTAGGTAATCGAGGTACTCTAAGTACATGACGTTCGTTACCTCGGTCTCGTCCATATAAAAAGACTGTACGTGTTGCGATGTTGGTGTATTGTTCCAATCGTGCATAACGTCATCCTGTACCTTACCTTTGGTGAAAGTACCACCCTCAACAAATACAAGGCCTGGTGCGGTTTCTTGCTCCTTGAAATCCGTATTGTATTGAAAACCACCTTCTTTGGCGTTTATTTTCCAACCTGTGGCTCTCGACACATTTTTGGAAGAACCGGATTTTTTACAGCTGGTAACCGTAAAACCTCCCGCTATTACTGCACAAGAAAGTACAACTTTGATAAACTGTTTTTTCATAATTAGGACTTGAGTTCAAATAGGACCACTGCTGAAACGGTAGTGCAGTTGGTTGTTTTATTTTGATTAATTTTTAGTGTCACTTTCGGCATATAAAACGATGATTTGTACATAATATTTTATTTGCCAAAAAATATTTTCTCTTATTTGCCAAAAAATATTTTCTCTTAGAAGCGCCTTCGTATTTGTTTAAAACGTATGACGTCTTAAAATCCATAACGGAACAATTGGCTTTATAGTATTGGGAAGCTGTTTCTTTTACCTGAAAACCGTATGTAGGCCCTTATATTTTAATGGAAATGCGAAATTACAAAAGAAGTGCGTACTTTGCGCCCCGTTTTTAATTTGGTCCCGAAATTAAAAATATTGCATGTTTCATGCAAGATATTCCTTAAAAGGGCGTTTGTATGTAGTACAACTAATATATTTTTCGGTTGTACCCTGATATTGTAAATTTTGACCGACTAAATTTAGCTCTATTTAAAAATGAAAAAATTATCAATGCTTGTTTTGCTTGCTTTTGCTTGCAAAATATCGGCCCAAGAGGCGGGTGATCGTGTGATTACGACCGCAGTTCCCTTTTTGAACATTACAGCAGATGCCAGGGCAGCTGGTATGGGAGATATGGGTGTCGCAACTTCTACCGATGCTTATTCCCAACAGTGGAACCCCGCAAAATTTGCTTTTGCAGAACGAAAAATGGGAGTTGGTCTCGGCTATACACCCTATTTGAGCAATGCCATTTCGGGAATAGGTCTTTTAAACGCTAGTTACTTTAATAAAATTAACGATCAGAGCGCTTTCGCCTTCAGTCTTCGGTATTTTACTTTGGGTGATATTGAGCTAAGGCAGAATTATGAAGATATAGGTACGGTGGTAAAGCCGAACGAACTGTCTTTTGATGGTTCATATTCCTTAAAACTAAGTCCGACGTTCTCAATGGCCGTAGGAGGTAGGTATATAAGGTCGAACCTGAAATTTCAGAACGACAGTAATGTAGATGCCAAGCCGGGTAGTACCTTTGCCGTTGATGTGGCCGGTTTTTACCGCTCAAGGGAAATAGCCTATAACAGTTTCGACGGACGTTGGAGGGCTGGATTCAATATTTCCAACTTGGGAGGCAAGATAGCTTATGACGAAAACGGACAAGATAACTTTATACCGACCAACCTGAAGTTCGGTGTTGGCTTTGATATCATCTTGGATCAAGACAATGTTTTAGGGTTTACCTCTGAATTCAATAAATTATTGGTGCCTACCCCTAAAGATTTTGATGGCGATGGCGATTTGGATGCCGACGATAGGGACGAGTATCAGAACATCGGGTTCTTAAGCGGTGTTTTTAAATCTTTTGGGGATGCCCCCGATGGTTTTAGCGAGGAATTGAAGGAGATGACATGGGCCTTAGGTGCGGAATACACCTATCAAGACGCTTTTATGTTCCGTACCGGATATTTCAATGAGAGTGATGTTAAGGGTTATAGAAAGTATTTTACCCTTGGTGCCGGCTTTAAGTTCAATTCGGCCCAAATAGACCTTTCTTATCTCTTCTCTACTTCAAAAATCACCAACCCTGTAGAAAATTCACTTCGTTTTTCCGTAACGTTTAATTTGGGAGACGAATTCTATAATGATTAAAATATAATATTATTAGTGCTTATAAAACCTGCCGTTCGGCGGGTTTTATTATTTTAGGCCCATATTCGAACAAGTATGCAAAAACGGAATATTACTTTTGAATTGACCACTTTCGATTCCTTGGAGGAACTGAGCAGTGAAGATGCCAATCTAATGGCCGAGGCCGTAGCGGCCAGGAAGAATGCCTATGCACCCTATTCGAATTTTCAGGTAGGGGCCGCCGTGCTTTTGGAGAACGGCGAAATTGTTATCGGTAACAACCAAGAAAATGCCTCATATCCTTCGGGACTTTGTGCGGAAAGGGTAGCGGTTTTTTATGCTGGGGCCAAATATCCGGGTGTGGGCATCAAATCGATAGCCATTACCGCCACTTCTACAACCTATCAGTTAACTGAACCTGCGGCGCCTTGTGGGAATTGTAGGCAGTCTATTTCAGAGTACGAGGTGCGGCAAAAAAGTCCCATAGCCCTCTTGATGATGGGGGAAACCGGCAAAATATTAAAGTGCGATTCTATGGCCGATATACTGCCGCTTGGCTTCGATAGTTCTTTTTTGTAACAGTTCTTGATGGCCTTAGGATAAATTCTAACAAACCTTTTACTTCAATTTTTTTCAACTATTGATTTAATATGTATTTTTGCTCTTCTGGTTCATTCCATGTATGAAAGGAATTGACAAGATGTAACGAAGAATCCAAATTAATAGCATCAATGAAAAAAATTACCAAAGAGGTATATCTGAAATGGTATGAGGATATGTTGTTCTGGCGTAAGTTCGAAGACAAGCTGGCACAGGTCTACATTCAACAAAAAGTTAGAGGTTTTTTACATTTGTACAATGGTCAAGAAGCTGTTTTGGCCGGCTCATTGCATGCAATGGACCTTACCAAAGACCGGATGATTACGGCTTATAGAAACCATGTACAGCCAATTGGTATGGGTGTGGATCCCCGAAAAGTAATGGCCGAATTGTATGGAAAGGTAACCGGTACCTCAAAAGGTATGGGTGGATCTATGCATATATTCTCTAAAGAACATCGTTTTCACGGTGGACATGGTATCGTGGGCGGTCAAATTCCGTTGGGTGCCGGTATGGCCTTTGGTGATAAATATGCAGGAAGGGACAACGTTACCTTATGTTATATGGGTGATGGTGCCGTACGCCAAGGTTCCTTTCATGAAGCCTTGAACTTGGCCATGTTATGGCAACTTCCGGTAGTCTTCATTTGTGAAAACAATGGATATGCCATGGGAACTTCGGTAGAAAGAACTGCCTACTCCACTGAAATCTGGAAACTCGGCTTGGGCTATGAAATGCCTTGTGGTCCCGTAGACGGTATGGACCCCGTAACGGTGGCCCAAGAAGTGAGCAAGGCCGTTGATAGGGCACGTTCTGGTGGCGGACCTACTTTCTTGGAAATGAAAACATACCGATATAGAGGACACTCTATGTCAGATGCGCAACACTATAGAACTAAGGAAGAAGTAAAGGAATATCAGAAAATTGATCCCATTACCCAGGTTCTTGATATTATTAAAGAAAATAATTACGCATCGGAAGAAGAGATAAAAGCTATAGACAAAAGGGTGAAGGATTTGGTCTTGGAATGCGAGAAATTTGCAGACGAGTCAGACTATCCGCCAGTACAGCAATTGTACGATATGGTCTATGAACAAGAAGATTTTCCATTTGTACAACATAAATAATTAGGTAGATGGCAGAAGTAATAAACATGCCCCGCTTAAGCGATACCATGGAAGAGGGTACCGTGGCCAAGTGGTTAAAAAACGTTGGAGACAAGGTTGAAGAGGGTGATATACTGGCAGAAATAGAGACCGATAAGGCTACTATGGAGTTCGAATCTTTTTATGAGGGAACACTGTTGCATATCGGTATACCAGAGGGTGAAGGCGCTCCGGTTGATTCTTTGTTGGCCATTATCGGTAAGGAAGGTGAAGATATCTCTTCCCTATTGAACGGTAGTGCGGCGTCTTCTGAAGTTCAGGAAGCCGATGCGGCGGATGAGCCGGTAGACGATAGTTCTGAAAGTTCCGATGAGGTTAGCGCTTCTGCTGAAGTTCCTGAGGGTGTGGAAATCGTAAAGATGCCCCGCTTGAGCGATACTATGGAAGAGGGTACCGTTGCCGCTTGGTTGAAAAAAGTAGGTGATACGGTAGAAGAAGGTGAGATTTTAGCCGAAATCGAAACGGATAAGGCTACAATGGAATTTGAATCTTTCTATTCGGGAACCTTATTATATATAGGTATACAGGAAGGTGAATCTTCACCGGTCGATGCGGTTTTGGCCATTATAGGCCCTGCGGGTACCGACGTTGATGCCGTGCTTAATGCAAAATCATCTTCTGGTGGAAAAGCAAGTGCTCCTGCAGAAACCCCAAAGGAAGCACCGAAGAAAGAGGCCGCCGAACCAAAGTCGGTAAACGATGGACAGCGTATTTTTGCCTCACCTTTGGCCAAGAAAATAGCTAAGGAAAAAGGCATCGATTTATCCAGTGTTCCTGGTTCTGGGGATAATGGAAGAATCGTAAAGAAAGACGTCGAGAATTATACGCCTGCCGCAGCACCGGCAGCTGCACCGCAAAAAGCGGCAGCTACGGCTGCAGCCCCTGCAAGCGCGCCTGTAATCTTACCGGTTGGTGAAGAAGGTTCCGAAGAGGTGAAAAATTCGCAGATGCGTAAGACTATCGCCAAACGATTGTCTGAGTCTAAATTTACGGCTCCTCATTATTACCTTACTATTGAGGTGGATATGGGCAATGCAATGGCTTCTAGAAAGCAAATAAACGATTTGCCCGATACCAAGGTGTCCTTTAACGATATGGTAGTGAAGGCCTGTGCCATGGCATTGAAGAAACATCCTCAAGTCAATACGACTTGGAAGGGTGATACAACACGTTACAACCATCATGTACATGTAGGTGTGGCCGTAGCGGTAGATGACGGCCTTGTGGTGCCGGTCGTGAAATTTACAGATCAGTTGAGTTTAACGCAAATCGGTGCCGCCGTTAAGGATTTGGCCGGTCGTGCAAGAAACAAAAAACTTACCCCGGCTGAAATGGACGGAAGTACGTTCACGGTTTCTAACTTGGGTATGTTCGGTATTACCGAGTTTACTTCAATTATCAACCAGCCTAATTCTGCAATTCTTTCCGTAGGGGCCATTGTGCAAAAACCAGTGGTGAAAGACGGTCAGATCGTAGTGGGGAATACAATGAAGGTAACCTTGGCCTGTGACCATAGAACGGTCGATGGTGCTACAGGGGCCCAATTTTTATTGACTTTACGTTCTTATTTGGAAAATCCGGTGACCATGCTGGCCTAAACAGATAGAAACTAATATAATAAAGGCATCTCGGTAATTTCGAGATGCCTTTTTTTATTTCTAAATTGTAGTCGAAAATTAAATACCTATGAAAAAGAGTTTTGTGTTCTTGACGGGCATGCTGGTAATGGCCTGTGGATCGTCTAAAATTGATGAGTCGGTAACGCTTCAGAGCGAAGAGGCCGTGCAGTTTGATCGAAGTCTGATGGAAGTGCCTAAGAAGGCCGACGACCTTAATGGTATAAACGGTGCTATAGGTGCATCAAAAAATCAATTCTCGAACAGCGATAAGGTTGGTGCTATCATGACCTTCTTGGCTTCTGATGACCTTCAGGGCAGGGATACGGGTAGCGAGGGTATTGAAAAGGCCGCCGGGTTTATCGAGAACGTTTTTTTGGAAAATAACATAAGACCTTATTTTCAAACCTATCGGGATGAGTTGTCTAATTATGACCAACCTGCGTTCAATGTGGTAGGTATGGTAGAGGGCAACGATCCTGAATTAAAGAACGAGTTTGTAATTGTCGGGGCCCATTATGATCATATAGGCTTGATAGCCGAAGAGAACGGCGATAAAATTGCTAATGGGGCCAACGATAATGCTACGGGAACGACTACCGTATTGGAATTGGCCCGTTATTTTGGAAATACAAAGACCAACAAGCGGAGCATTATCTTTGCGCTTTTTAGTGCCGAGGAAAAAGGACTTTTAGGGTCGAAGCATTTGGCGCAAAAACTAAAGGAAGCCAATTTGAACCTTTATGTAATGCTTAATTATGAGATGGTAGGCGTGCCCTTGGTAGATAAGGACTATCTAGCCTATTTAACAGGGTATGAGGAGTCGAATATGGCCGATGTGGCCAATAGCTATGCGGAAGGTGGTACCTATGCGGGTTTTCTTCCAAAGGCAAAGGAGTTCAATCTTTTTATGAGGTCTGATAACTATCCTTTTCATGAGGCTTTCGGTGTGCCTTCGCAAACCTTTAGCACCTTTGATTTTACCAATTTCAATCACTATCACAAGGTGGGGGACGAGATCTCTGAAATGGACTTCGGCCATATGGCCAACTTGATTAATAAAAGTATTCCGGTTGTAGAGGGTATCGTAAACGCCTCGACTAAAGAAATTCGATATAACTAATGGCAAATGTTATTATTACGGGCTCGAGTAGGGGAATAGGTTTTGAACTGGCAAAATTGTTTGCGGATGAAGGTCATAAAGTCTTGGCCTTATCGCGAAATGACCGACCTATATCAGAATTGGGCCATAAAAATATTTTCAGTTTCCCCTTTGATTTGGGTAATCCTTCCGATTTTAAGAAAATGGAAGATTTTGTGGATGTAAACTTTAAATCGGTAGACCTGCTTATCAACAACGCGGGAAAGTTGCTGAACAAACCTTTTCTAGAGACTGAAGCCGAGGAGTTCGAAGCGGTTTATAAGGTAAATGTATTCGGTGTTGCCGAAATGACGAGAAGGGTCCTTCCTAAAATGTCAAAGGAAGGCCATGTGGTGACCATTAGCTCTATGGGCGGTGTTCAGGGGAGCGTTAAGTTTCCGGGCTTGTCGGCATACGGTTCCAGTAAGGGGGCCGTCATTACACTCACGGAACTGTGGGCGGAAGAGTTTAAGGAAACCGGCCCGTCTTTCAATGTTTTGGCCTTAGGGGCGGTTCAGACGGAAATGCTAGAAGAAGCCTTTCCGGGCTATGAGGCGCCTACTACAGCTTTGGAGATGGCCGGGTATATCAAAGATTTCGCCTTAAATGGACATAAATTTTACAATGGCAAGTTGCTTCAGGTCAGCAATAGTACTCCCTGATATTTTTAGAGGTACAACCGAGGCCGTTAGGGGGAATCGATTTTTGACATAGGCTTAATAATAGATAACTTCATTTATTGGCCGAGTTAACTTATTTTTGTTTCCAGTGGATAATGTGTTGCGAAAATATCTCCCCGAAAGGGCCGTTGAATCGTGTCTTGAATTAATTCAGAAAACAGGTGCGCACCTGAAGATCGTTAATGAAAGGGTCACGCGACATGGCGATTACAGAAGAATGCCCAACGGGAAGCATCAGATTACCGTTAACGCAAACCTCAATAAATATCGCTTTTTAATTACCCTGATCCACGAACTGGCCCATTTGGTGGCATTTGAAAAGTACGGTAGAAGCATAAAGCCTCACGGTGCGGAGTGGAAGCGTATATTTCAATACCTCATGCTGCCCTTTATTCGTCCCGAAATATTTCCCTCGCAATTATTGCCCCTTTTGGCGCATCACTTTAAGAACCCCAAGGCGAGTAGTAGTACCGATGCCCGATTGTCGATAGCCCTCAAACAGTTTGATGCCCAAAACACCGATAAAACCTATGTTTTTCAGGTGCCTTTAGGTAGCGTTTTCCGTATTTATAACGGAAAACTGTATAAAAGGGGAAATAGAAGGGTCAAACGATACGAATGTATAGAGGTCGCAACGGGCCGTATGTATCTTTTTCAGCCAAATGCGGAAGTGGAATTGATTTTTGAGTGATATTTGTAGGAAATAAGATAAATTGAAATAAGAATAGCTAACTATTAATAGCGATGTGAAGACTATATTGGCTTCGCTTCCAAGAGCAATTAAAAAATGAAAAACAAAAATTATTACGCAGTGTTAATGGCCGGAGGTGTCGGCTCGAGATTTTGGCCGATCAGTACGTCATCTTATCCCAAGCAATTTCATGATATGTTGGGTACGGGCGATACCTTGATCCAAAAAACCTTTAAGCGTCTGAATAAATTTGTGCCTACGGAGAATATTCTCATCTTGACCAATGAGCGATATAACGATTTGGTATTGGAGCAGCTTCCTATGGTAAAGCAGGATCAAGTGGTACTTGAACCGGCAATGCGTAATACGGCGCCCTGCATTTTGTACGCGGCCCTAAAGATTCAAAAAATGAATGAAAACGGGGTTATGATCGTGGCTCCGAGCGATCACTGGATCGAAGATGAAGATGCTTTCGCCGCAGATGTCACCACCTGTTTTGAAAAATGCGAAAAAGAAGAGGTGCTTTGTACCTTAGGTATAAAACCATCGTTTCCGAATACCGGTTTTGGTTATATCGAATTTGAAAAGGAAAGTGCCGAGGGCTTGAAGAAGGTGAATCAATTTCGGGAAAAACCCGATTATGAAACGGCCAAGGAATTTTTGGCCCAAGGGAATTTTCTGTGGAATGCCGGAATCTTTATGTGGAGCGTAAAGACCATTGTAAACGCCTTTAAAAATTATCAGCCTGAACAGTATTCCCTTTTTGAATCTGGAATGTCTTGTTACAATACTGGCGAAGAAAAGGAGTTTATAAAAGAAAACTACCCGAAAGCGGAGAATATCTCCATCGATTATGCGATTTTGGAAAACTCTAAATCCATTTTTGTGCTTCCGGCGTCATTTGATTGGAACGATTTGGGCACTTGGGGCTCTTTATACGATAAATTGGATAAAGACGAAGACAACAATGCCGTGGTGAACAGTAAGGTCGTTACTACCGATGCATCCGGAAATATGATAAGGTCGCCAAAAGACAAGATTGTGGTAGTAGATGGTCTTAACGACTATATTATCGTAGACAAAAAAGAAGTACTTTTAATTTATCCAAAATCCAAAGAACAGGATATTAAAAAGGTTTTGGGCGAGGTTAAGGATAAATTTGGAGATACATATGCCTAACAGTATGATATGAGTGATAAACTAAACCAAGATAATCTTACGTCAAGCGAAGAAGAGACCAAGGAAGCCATCCGAAAAGATGCGAAAGGGCTTTGGGAAAGTGTTCGAAGGTTTGTACGTGAGTTGCTCGATATTCGTGAGAATACCGATCAAGAAGCTACGAAGGCGGCCATAATAGCGGATATTCCCTTTAAGGGCCATACTTCATGGATCTTGGTTTGTTCTATATTCATAGCCTCCGTAGGGTTGAATGCGAACTCTACGGCGGTCGTTATCGGTGCGATGTTGATATCTCCCCTAATGGGTCCTATTTTGGGGCTGGGTATGTCTTTGGCCATTAACGATATCGATACGCTGAGGCGTTCCCTTAAGAACTTTACGGTAATGGTAGTGCTCAGTGTTTTAACCGCCTACCTGTTCTTTGAATTTTTTCCTATTCAAGATGAATCATCGGAGTTGTTGGCACGGACCGCACCCGATATTCGTGATGTGCTCATTGCCTTTTTTGGAGGTTTGGCCCTCGTTATCGCCCGGGCCAAAAAAGGGACCATTGCCAGTGTCATCTTCGGGGTGGCCATTGCAACCGCTTTAATGCCACCATTGTGTACGGTGGGTTTTGGACTGGCCATAGGTAATCCTAGCTATGCTTTTGGGGCCATGTATTTGTTTATTATAAATACGATTTTCATTGCCTTGGCCACTTTTTTGACCATAAAATTGTTGAAGTTTCCCATGGTACGTTATGCCAATTCGGCCAAGCGAAGACGAATTGCGCGTATAGCCTCGGTGGTGGCCTTGTTGGTCATGATTCCTGCGGGATGGACCTTCTATAAGGTATTTCAAGAATCGATGTTTAAAAAGCAAGCTACGGAATTTGTTAGCGAGACTATCGGGAAATACCAGTTTATGGGAGGAGGTAGGTTTTTAGATAATTTTACCAGCATTGAATACAATGAAGGTGAAAAGCCGGTCATTGAAGTGGTGTGTATGGGGAATGAGGTCATACCTGAAAATATCATTGCCTCGTGGAATACTATCTTGAAAGAGGATGAGGATTTCTACCGTCTAAGAAATACGGAGCTTCACGTTATTCAAGGGGCCCAGAACGAGCAAGTAGACCAATTGAAATACGTTAACGAGCTCTATGAATCACAAAAAAATCAATTGTCGAGCAAGGCGGAAAAAATAGCCCTTCTCGAAGCTGAAGTGAGCCGGTTACGGCGTGATGCATCTCGGCAAAAAAAGATACCGTTTCTAGATATCAGTGCCGAAGCCAAGGCGAATTATAAGGATATTGAGTCGATACAATTCGACTACGCGGTAATCAATGATTTCAAGAAAATCGATACGCTGTCCATTTTTGAGGTAAAATGGAAAAAGGGAATGTCTTCTGCCAAGACAGCAGCGGAAAACAAGAAAATTCTAGACTGGTTGAAAGTGCGTTTGAAAGACTCTACGGTACAATTGCGCGGAGCCAGATAATCAGCTGTAGTTTAATCGTATGAAAGGTTGTTGCGTTTAGTTACGTTCTTCAATATACATTTGCCGTACCTTTTTAAAGAGATCCGAAGAATAGACAAAATCGGTAACGGTTTCGTTTTCGGTCTTGAAAATTTCTTTGTTGGTACCTTCCCATGCTTTTAGCCCATCTTTTAGAAAGAGGATTTTTTTTCCGATTTCCATTACGGAGTTCATATCGTGGGTGTTGATTACCGTGGTGATATCGTATTCTTCGGTAATTTCTTGAATCAGGTTATCGATAACTATGGCGGTTTTGGGGTCGAGTCCGGAATTGGGCTCGTCACAAAATAGGTATTTGGGGTTCATAACAATGGCCCTGGCTATCGCTACCCTTTTTTGCATACCTCCTGATATTTCGGAAGGATATTTATGGTGGGCATCCACCAAGTTGACCCGTTTAAGCACAAAGTCGGCCCGGTCTTGCATTTCCGATTGCGATTGTTTTGTAAACATTTCAAGCGGGAATTTTACATTGCCCTCGACCGTCATGGAGTCGAATAGGGCACTTCCCTGAAAAACCATACCTATTTCTTGCCGAAGGTTACGTTTTTGTTCGTCGGTCATTTCGGAGTATATTTTTCCGTCATAACTGATCGAGCCCTGTTCGGGGGTAAAAAGACCTAAAAGACACTTTAGGAAAACCGTTTTTCCCGACCCACTCTGTCCAATGATAAGATTAGTCTTTCCTTTGCTGAAACTTGTGGTGACACCTTTTAAGATATGGGTGTCGCCAAAAGATTTGTGTATGTCGTTTACTTCGATCATTAGCCTAATAAAAGTTGGGTTAGAATATAGTTCGCTACAATGATGACAACGCTTGTCCACACAAATGAAGTCGTACTCGCCTTACCTACTTCTAAGGCGCCTCCCGTCATGTAAAAACCGTGGTATGAGGGCACGGTGGCCAAAACAAAGGCAAAGACCAAGGTCTTGAGAAAAGCGTAGGTTACGTGAAATGGAATAAAGTCCAATTGAACCCCTTCTATAAAATCGGCGCTGGTACTGAACCCGCCGAATACGGCCGCCATCCAGCCTCCGAAGATACCTACGTACATGGCTATCGAAATAATAAAAGGGTAGAGGCATAAGGCAACGATCTTTGGGAAAACCAAATAGTTCAAGGCGTTTACCCCCATGACCTCCAATGCGTCTATCTGTTCGGTGACCCGCATGGTGCCGATACTTGAGGTGATATACGAGCCTACTTTTCCTGCCATGATGATAGAACAAAAAGTTGGGGCGAACTCCAATATAATCGATTGCCTTGTGGCAAAACCGACCAGGTTTTTCGGAATAAGTTCACTGGTGATGTTGAGTGCGGTCTGAATAGCTACAACCGCTCCCATAAAAAAGGCGATAAAAATTAAAATACCTAGAGAACCAAAGATCAGCTCGTCGACTTCCTTTAAAATCAACGATTTCATGATACGCCATTTCGTAGGTTTTTTAAAGACGTCTTTTATCATTATGGCATACCTGCCAATAGATGTTAAGTAGTTCATGTGATGAAAATAGGTATATCCTAACAAAAATAACAATAAACGATTTCATTTAACCTTCATTTAAATTTTAAAAGGGTAATTTCTTTACTTTTGTTATTACAATCTATCCAGTTATGCATAAGAATTATTTCATTGTTTTTTTATCAGTTTTTACCTTAACATTTTTACCCTCCAATAGTCTTGCTCAGCGAAAATCAAAAGAGCAGCCCGTATCTGACTTAAGAACGGAGCCAAAGCTAGTGGTAGGTATTATCGTTGATCAGATGCGATACGACTATATCACCCGTTTTTGGAACCACTACGGTGAAGGCGGTTTTAAACGCTTGGTAAACGAAGGTTTCAATTGTAAGAACAACCACTATAACTACGCTCCTACAAGCACAGGCCCGGGACATACATCGGTCTATACCGGTACCACTCCGGCCGTGCATGGTATAATAGGAAATAACTGGTACGATAAAGCTACTGAAACAAGCGTGTATTGTGCCGGAGATCCCGATTACGAGTCAGTCGGAACTACGTCGGATGCGGGAAAGATGTCACCCCATAGAATGACGGTAACCACTATTACCGATGAATTGCGTTTACATACGCAAATGCGGGGAAAAACCATTGCCGTAGCCCTAAAGGATAGGGGGGCGGTTTTGCCGGGAGGCCATACGGCGAACGCTGCCTATTGGTTTAGTGAAGGTTCATGGATTACCAGTTCATACTATATGGATAAGTTGCCCGTGTGGGTCGAAAAATTTAATGCCGAGAAGTCTGTCGATGCGTATAAAAAACCTTGGAAGACTCTAAAGAATATAAATGAATACGTAGAAAGTGCTTCTGATTACAATGCCTATGAAGGGAAGTTCAAAGGAGAGGAGTCCCCGGTCTTTCCGCACGATCTTCCTGCGTTATGGGACAACAATGGAAAGTACGAAATGCTTAAGGCCACACCTTTTGGAAATAGTATGACCACTGATTTTGCCTTGGCGGCCTTAGATGCCGAAGCTTTGGGATCGGACGATATTACCGACTTTTTGGCCGTTAGTTTTTCAAGTACGGATTATGTCGGCCACAAGTTTGGGGTAGCTTCCAAAGAGGTTCAAGATACCTATTTGAGATTAGACCGTGATTTGGAGCGTCTGTTTAAGGAACTTGACCGAAAAGTAGGTAAAGGGGAGTATACCGTATTTTTAAGTGCCGACCACGCTGCAATAGAGGTGCCTTCGTATTTAAAGGATAAAAAGATACCGGCCGATTATGTTTCTTGGGATGCTATGAAAAATGATTTTGCCCAGTTCTTGGAGTTTAATTACGGCACTACCGATATTGTAAAGAATTTTTCCAATTATCAGTATTTTCTTGATCATGATATTATAAACAACCTTGATTTAAGCGTTCAAGAGGTTCAGGAAGCCATTGCCAAGGAAGTTTTGAGCTACGAGGGTATCGATAGAACCTATACCGCCTATCAGATGTGGCAGAACGATTATACGCATGGTATACCTTATATCTTGCAGAACGGCTACAACCAAAAGCGTTCCGGTGATGTATTGGTCGTTTTGGCCCCAGGAACCATTTCATATCAAAAAACAGGTTCGACCCACGGGTCGCCACAAATATACGATACACATGTGCCTCTACTTTTTTACGGTGCGGGAATAAAACAAGGGAGCACGGTAGAGCGAACCGAAATAGATGATATTGCGCCCACCATAGCCGCTCTACTGGGGGTCGCTTTTCCAAGTGGAACTACGGGTAGCCCTATAACCCAAGTATTGAAATAAACCTAAGGAATTATGAGCGAGGCCCCGATAGGTGTTTTTGATTCAGGTGTTGGAGGTACTTCTATCTGGAAGGAAATCCACAAACTGTTACCGCGGGAGCGAACCATATACTTGGCCGATAGCAAGAATGCACCCTATGGGGAAAAGTCACAACAACAGATTCTTGAACTGAGTATCAAGAATACCGAGTTGCTTATGGATATGGGGTGTAAGCTTATCGTTGTGGCCTGCAACACGGCCACTACCAACGCCATCTTATATCTGAGAACGCATTATGGACTGCCGTTCATCGGAATAGAGCCTGCTATAAAACCTGCGGCCCTGAATTCCATATCAAAGGTCGTAGGCGTACTAGCGACCAAGGGAACACTTTCCAGTAGTCTTTTTCATAGTACCACGGAAAACCACGCAAACGGTATAAAATTAATTGAGCAAGAAGGCACCGGTCTGGTTCCCTTGGTAGAGAGTGGGAATATAGATTCAAAAGAAACGGAAACGCTTTTGAGGAAGTATATTGATCCCATGCTTGATCAAGGTATGGACCATTTGGTTCTTGGGTGTACCCATTATCCGTATTTGGTGCCGGTACTGCAAAAGATAATGCCCGAGGGGGTCAAAATTATCGATTCGGGTGAGGCCGTTGCGCGCCAAGTAAAGGCCATTTTGGAAAAGAACGCTATGCTCAATACGGCCACAAGCCATAAGGGGCATCGGTTTTATACCAATATTGATCCGAAGGTACTACGTAATTTCGTTAGCGGTGTCGCCCCCGATATTCGGGTTGAAAAGTTAGATTTTTAAATAGGTGCGGTAAGTAAAGGCGTATTTGTGCTTTTCATCCGCGGGATGGTATTGCTCGGTGGCAAGTTCCCATTGGCTTTCGGGTATTTCCGGAAAGAAGGTGTCGGCATCTTCAAAAACGCCGTGTACGCGGGTGAGTTCAATTTTATTGGCGTGCTCCATGGCCAGTTTGTAGATTTCGCCGCCTCCGATTATAAAGGATAAGTCTTCGTCCTTTACCAGTTCCAAAGCTTCCTCTAAGGAATGTACCACAACACATACATCGTAGTCTACAGTGTAATTTTTGTCGCGGGTAATGATCACGTGCTTGCGATTGGGCAGGGGTTTCGGAAAGCTCTCGTATGTTTTTCTGCCCATGACAATGGTGTGCCCGGAAGTAAGGCTTTTAAATCTCTTAAAATCATCCGGTAAATGCCATAGTAGGTCGTTGTCCTTTCCTAGGGCATTGTTGTCGGCCGCTGCCGCTATCAAGGCTATGATGTTCATATGTCCTTTTTTTTATTTAATTGGGAGAGGGGAAAATCGGTTTCGATCTCTTTTTGTATTTCGGCTATGCGTTTTTTTTGCTTGGCCACCAGTTTCTCACGTTGGGTGCGTTCCCAGTCCTTACCCATGAATTTTTGGGTCACAAAAACATTGAAGGCATGAAGGACGAATAAAAAGGCCCAGAACGTAATGCCCCATATAAACCAATCATAGGTGGCGCCATACTTTAATATCTTGTTGACCAGAATGAGAAATACACTGCCAATAAGAAAGATGACAAAATGAACGTACAGGCGTTTTTTTTGTTTGATGCGGTTTTGGGCATTCTCGAGCATTTCATGTTGCTCAAGGCCTACTTCTGAATGGTTTTTGTTTTTAGAGAACATACGAATTAGTACCTTTATAGAACAAAGATAAGGCAATTGCCGATACAGAGAATAAGCTATGGTAAATACCCGTAAACACTTTCCGGTTTTAAGTCAATATGTATACGCCAATACCGCTTCTGCAGGATTGCTAAACGACGATTTGATGGAATGGAGACAAGAGCATGATATGGATTATCTGATCGGAGGTAGCAATTTTAGAAACAAGGTGGCCGAAAAATTGATCGGCGAGACCCGTGAGACCGTAGCGGGCTTCTTTGGGGCCAAAAAAGAAAATACCGCGCTGGTACAGAATTTTACACTCGGCTTGAACATGTTATTGGAGGGTTTGGATAAAAAGGAGCGTGTTTTACTGGTTAAAGATGACTATCCGTCGGTAAACTGGCCGTTTGAATACCGTGGTTTTCCCCTGTCGTATGTTGCCTTGAGCGAGAATCTCGAAGCCAATATCCTCCATAAGCTTAAAAGTGAAGATATATCGGTATTGGCCTTGAGTTTGGTGCAATGGACCAATGGATTTAAAATTAACATGAAATTTCTTTCAAAAATTAAAGAAGAATTTCCTAACTTGAAAATCATTGCAGATGGAACGCAATATTGTGGAACATGCGATTTTGATTTTGAAAGTTCACCTATAGACGTGCTTGGCGCCAGTGCCTATAAGTGGTTGTTGTCGGGTTATGGTAACGGATTTATGTTGTTTAAGGATGGTGTACAAGACATGTTTAGCGTGAAAACGATTGGTTTTAATGGATCCGGTCACGACCTTGGCGCACGCGATAAGCTGTCTTTTGCCCGTCATTTTGAACCTGGACACCTTGATACCTTGACTTTCGGAAGCATGAAATTTTCATTGGACTACCTGACTAAATTGGGCAAGGGGGCCATTGAAGGGCGGCTTCAAACCCTTTCGCGCTATGCGATGGAAGGTTTTGGGGGATTAGGACTTTTGTCCGATGACATTGTAAAAAGGAAAGAACATAGTACCATATTTAATATACAAGGAAATGATGCGCTGTTTCAAGAGTTGACAGAGTACGGGGTTATCTGTTCGCAACGGGGGAAGGGTATTCGGTTGAGTTTTCATTTTTATAACAATGAAGGGGATATCGATGAAGTTCTAAGAATCTTAAAAACAGCATTATAACATAGTGATGTGGCCAATACCATGAGCTTTTTTTACGTCAAACGACTATTTGTTATGTGAATATTGCGAAAATGATAAAAATGCGTTAATCATTGTATATGAGCGCTTTAATATGGTAGTTTTGCTCTTTGATATAGCACTGAAAATCAATTTAAAAATTATATATAATGGCAATCTCAAAACAGTATCTCAAAACAAAACCCGTTTGTAAAGTAACCTTTACCGTGCCCGCAGAAGATGCGAAAAAAGTGGCCGTTGTTGGTGATTTTAACAACTGGAAGGCTGATAAGGCCAGTTCGTTGAAAAAATTGAAAAATGGAAATTTCAAAGGTACTATAGAACTTCCTAAAGAAGGTTCGTTTGAATTTAAGTACATCGTTGACGGTAATTACGTTAATGAAACCGAAGCGGATCGTTACCAGTGGAATGATTACGCAGGTGGGGAGAACGCGGTTCTAGACCTATAGGCGATCGGTATTTTAAAATTGAAAAAGCCAGATCGTGATTTTACGGTCTGGCTTTTTGTTTCATGTCTAAGGCTTGGGCTTTATGGCAAGGGGAGTTCTATTTTTCTACGGTCACTCCACGCCAAAATGCCACGCGGCCCTTTATTCCCTTGGCCAGTTCACTGACTTCGGGATAGAACCATGCCGCATCGGGGTTTTCTTTCCCGTCTACCGATAGGGTGTAGTAATGGGCTTGGCCTTTCCATGGGCAGGTGGTATGTGTGTTGCTGGCTTTAAAATATTCCTTTTTTATACTTTCCGCTGGAAAATAGTGGTTGTTTTCGACTACCAGGGTGTCGTCGCTCTCGGCGATTACGGTACCGTTCCAAATTGCTTTCATATGAATATGGGTATTGACCTCGTGCGAACAAGGTAGTTTAAAATGGATTTTGGACGAAACAAAGGGGTTAGCACTTTTTGAAAACGAAATTTTTGTACTCCTTTTCAGGATCGGAAAACTCGGTCTCTATTTTTAGGCCGGCATTGTCGGCCAACCATGCTACTACCTTGTCGTCGTATTTTTGTGAGATTTCAGTATGTATGGTTTCCCATGGGGCAAAATCTATTAGTAGGCCTAACTTGTCAATACTTACAGTTTGGGCTTCTTTGGCTACCAAATAACTTTTTGCCGTACCTGTTTCGGGGTCATAGACTTCCCAGTGAAGAAATTTATCGAGGTCGAAATTGCCATCGAGTTCGGTATTGATGCGGGCCAGCACATTTTTGTTGAACGCCTCGGTAATCCCCGAAGGGTCATTATAGGCGTCTAGTATGGTCTGCGGATTTTTCTTCATGTCGAAACCGATAAACAAAAGGTCGTCTTCTTGCATGAGCTCTTGAACATTTTTTAAAAAGGCAATGGCGTGTTCGTGAAGCAAATTGCCAATGTTGGAACCTAAAAATAGAATAACTTTCTTAGTGCCGTTTTCTAAATTTATTTTTTCTAAGGCTTCAAAATAGGTGCCGTGCTGAGGTTCTACCTGCAAGTCGGGCAATTCTTTGTGAAGTGATTTTTCAAGACCGTCAAGTACGCTTTGACTGATGTCTATGGGTTGGTATTTGACGTCAAAATTATTTTCTGAAAGGTATTTTAGAAGGATCTTGGTCTTTTTTCCGTCACCTGCGCCCAATTCGATCAGCTTGAACTTGGGGTTGCCCATGGCGAACTTCTCAGCTATTTCTGTCGTATGCTGTTTTAATATATCGTACTCTTTTCGGGTAAGATAATATTCGGGCATGTGCATGATGTCTTGAAACAGTTTGTCCCCTTTTTGATCATAAAAATATTTAGAGGACAAATGCTTCGGAAAGTCGCTTAGGCCTTTGTAGACATCTTCCTCAAATTGAGTCTTAAAAAGTACTTGGGTGGATTTTTGCATATTGTTTAAGTCGAAAAGGTTCTGAAAACTATACGGAAGGGGGTTAAATATTTCTGGCCAACCGTAATCCGGTGTATTGCCATCTCAGGTGGGTCTGGAAAAAATTGCGATAGCTAGGGCGCGTATGTCGTATGGGGGTCGCTACGGAGCCTCCGCGCAATACCTTTTGGTTGACCATAAACTTGCCGTTGTACTCACCTAGGGCGCCGTCGGCTTTTTTGTAATTAGGGTAGGGAAGGTAGGCGCTTTCCGTCCACTCCCATCGTTGGCCCCAATTAAATGCCGATTGGGCGGCTTCCCACTCAAATTCAGTAGCCAGGCGACATCCTTTCCATTGGGCAAAGGCAAAGGCTTCAAAATACGATATGTGGGTCACCGGAGCTTCGGGTGTAACTTTTTGGAGTCCGTTTAGCGTGTAATTGTGCCAAAGCCCATCGATTAAGTGCCAGTATAAAGGAGCGGAAATTTGGTTTTGGTTTACCCAATCCCATCCTTCGGCATGCCATAAATCGAATCTTTGATACCCTCCTGCTTCAATAAAGGCGATAAATTCACGGTTGCTGATCAGTTTACTCGATATTTCAAAAGGATGAAGGTATACTTTGTGCCTTCCCAATTCATTATCATAGCAGAAGCTGTCCGAAGCATGGCCGATTTCATAGATACCTTCATCCATGGGAATCCATTCTTCGGATTCGGGGGTAATAGGATGCTCTTCAAAACTATCGGAATAGGAAGGAAGTAAGGGGTTGTTGCCCAATATGTACTTGATGTCGGTCAAGAGTAATTCTTGATGCTGTTTCTCGTGGTGTATGCCAATTTCCAAAAGAAGGTATAATTCGTTGGCCTGGGGCGATGAGAATAGTTCTTTAACGGCTTGGGTTACGTGTGTGCGGTAGGCGTATACCCCTTCTACCGATGGGCGTGATAGATTGCCGCGGTCGGATCGGACTACCCGTTTGCCTACGGTTTCGTAATAACTGTTGAATACAAATGAGAAATCGTCGTTAAAGACTTGGTATCCCTTGGCGTGGGTTTTTAATATGAATTCTTCAAAGAACCAAGTGGTATGGCCCAAGTGCCATTTTGGTGGCGATACGTCAACAATGGGCTGTACTACGTAATCTTCAATTTCTAAGGGGGAACAAATCGTCTCGGTGTGTTCACGTGTCTCTAAAAAGAAATCCAAAAGGGAATCGGTCAGGGTCATATCCATTCTATAATATCCTATAAATATAAGGAATATAGAAAGGGCAGGAATGACCCAAAAGGATTTTTGACGAACGTTAAACCGCTACGGCCCCTTTAATATGTGGATGCGGGTTGTAATCCTCTAAGGTAAAATCTTCAAAATTGAAGTCAAAAATATCCTTTACTTCAGGGTTGATAACCATTTTGGGTAGGGGACGGGTTTCACGACTCAATTGCAATTCTACCTGTTCCATATGGTTGTTGTAAATATGGGCATCACCAAAAGTGTGGATAAATTCTCCCGCTTCATAGCCGCATACCTGTGCCATCATCATAGTGAATAAGGCATAAGAGGCTATATTGAAAGGTACCCCTAGGAAGATATCCGCACTGCGTTGGTATAACTGGCATGAAAGCTTGCCGTCGGCCACGTAAAATTGGAAAAAAGCGTGACATGGTGGAAGCGCAGCTTTACCGTTGGCTACGTTTTCAGAGAATGATTTTGATGTGTCGGGAAGTACGCTCGGGTTCCATGCGGAAACCAACATACGTCTACTGTTAGGGTTGTTTTTTAATGATTCAATAACATCTTTGATCTGGTCAATTTCATCATTGTTCCAGTTACGCCATTGGTGGCCATAAACAGGACCTAAATCGCCATTTTCATCGGCCCATTCGTTCCAGATACGCACACCATTTTCTTGAAGGTATTTAATGTTCGTATCACCTTTCAAAAACCAAAGCAATTCATAAACAATAGACTTCAGGTGTAACTTTTTAGTAGTTACCATAGGGAAGCCTTCGCTGAGGTCAAAACGCATTTGATATCCGAAAACGCTAAGGGTTCCTGTTCCTGTTCGGTCTCCTTTTTGATTGCCGTTATCGAGTACGTGCTTTAGTAAGTCGTGGTATTGCTTCATAGTGGGGTAAAAATAGAATTTTGTAGGTTAAAGCTCAAAAACTACTTGTGGTAGTTATCAGAGATTTATTAACCAAAATAGTATCCGTTGAAGTAAAGGGTGTTGTTTTAGCCTAAAATCATCCCTGCGATAGTGGCAGATAGCAATGAAGCGATAGAACCGCCAAGAACGGCCTTAAGGCCAAATTCGGAAAGCGTTTTACGTTGTCCGGGTGCTAATGAGCCAATTCCGCCGATCTGTATCCCTATAGACGCAAAATTGGCAAAGCCACAAAGCATATAGGTGGCCATAATCACCGATTTATTATAGGTGAAACTTGCGCCTGTCGCCATGTCTTTTAATTCCGCCAATTGAATATAACCGACAAATTCACTGGCAACAAGCTTAATTCCCAAGAGTTGCCCCATGAGCATAATATCTTCATTGGCAACGCCAATAAGCCACATCAATGGGGCAAAGATAGTCCCAAGAATGGCCTCTAATGAAAACTTCTCGTACGAGGTGTTGTGGGCGACCCATTGGTTTAGGGTGGTCATATCGCCGATCCAATCTAAAATTCCGTTTAACATGGCGATCATGGCCACAAAAACCAAGAGCATGGCACCCACGTTGACCGCCAATTTTAGGCCTTCGGTTGTGCCATTGGCGATAGCATCCAAGACGTTAGAGCCAATCTTCTCGGAAGATACGGCCACCTCTGTATTTACGGCCTCTGTTTGTGGATATAGTATTTTTGAAATGACAATGGCACCTGGTGCAGCCATGACCGATGCCGCTAAAAGATGTTTGGCGAATACCAATTGCAATACCTTGTCTTCCCCTCCTAAGAACCCGATATAGGCGGCCAAAACAGCACCGGCAACGGTAGCCATCCCTCCTATCATTACTAGAAGAATCTCTGACTTGGTCATTTTCTCCAAGTAAGCTTTAATCAATAATGGTGCTTCGGTCTGTCCTAAAAAGATGTTTCCCGCAACGGAAAGACTTTCGGCACCGGAGATTCCCAAAGATTTGGAAAGCATCCACGCCAAGGCCTTAACGACTTTTTGTATTATGCCCAAATAGAATAACAAAGACGTAAGTGCGGAAAAGAAAATAATGGTAGGCAACACCTGAAAGGCAAAGATATAGCCGAAGGTATTGGTGTCAACGACCAATCCTTCGAACAGAAACTTGCTCCCTGCCCGGGTAAAGCCCAAAATACTGATAAAGACCTCGCCGACCGACTCAAATACTTTTTGGATAAAGGGCACTTTCAGTACGCCAATGGCTATCAGTAGTTGTAGTGCGAGTCCGATTCCTACGGTTCTCCAATTGATTGCTTTTCGATTGGCGCTGAACAGATATGAAATGAGCAATAAAACGGCCATCCCTAATATTCCACGGGAGAGGCTATTTAGGCTAAACCCTTCGTTTGGGATAATGCTAGGGGTGTTTTGGGCAATGACATCATTGATAGCAGTGGTTTCGACCGCGGGTATCGATGTGCTTTCTTGTGCTAGTGATGGGGAGAAGATACAAAGGGCAAGCAGAACGATCCACGGGTTGATTTTCATAAGGTACTTGCTAATTATCAATTTCTTTTAGAAATCTCATCACGTAGTTTGGCAGCTTTTTCGTAATCTTCATTGGCCACTGCTTGATCGAGTTCTTTATGAAGTTCTTCGATGGAAAGTTCGGTATAGCCATCGGAGGCTCCTGATTCTATTTCAACGGTCTCACCTTCTTGAAGGATTTCATCGACGACTATACTGTCGTCGGTTTCTTCCTTTGCCTTGTCTTTTGACGAAAACTTTAAAAAGATGCCCGCCTTGTCCAAAATCGTTTTGTACGTAAATATCGGGGCGTTGAACCGTAGGGCCAAGGCAATGGCATCACTGGTTCTTGCATCAATAATTTCTTCGATCTTATCGCGTTCACAAATAATACTCGAATAGAAAACACCGTCTACCAATTTGTGAATAATGACCTGTTTTACGATGATATCGAAACGGTCTGCGAAATTTTTAAACAGATCGTGCGTCAGTGGTCGAGGTGGTTTAATCTCTTTTTCAAGGGCAATGGCTATGGACTGCGCTTCAAAAGCACCAATAACGATGGGGAGTTTTCTGTCACCTTCCACTTCGTTCAAAATTAGGGCATAGGCCCCATTTTGTGTTTGGCTATAAGAAATACCTTTTATTTTTAACCTGACTAAGCTCATATATTCATTAAATAGAAAAAGCTGTTTAAAGATGGGCGTACCATGCATTTAAACAGCCCTTTAATGAGCGCAAATTAACAAAAATTAAGCGTTTTGCGCCTTAAATTCCTTTAATTTTTCAATCAGTTTCGGTACCACTTCAAAGGCATCGCCTACGATTCCGTAATCTGCGGCTTTGAAAAATGGGGCCTCAGGGTCTGAGTTGATGACTACTTTGGTTTTAGAAGCACTCACTCCCGCCAAGTGTTGAATGGCACCAGAGATGCCTATGGCGATGTATAGGTTTGAGGCTACGGGTTTACCGGTTTGGCCCACATGCTCGCCATGGGGCCTCCATCCCATATCCGAAACAGGTTTCGAACATGCGGTGGCAGCGCCGAGTACTCCGGCAAGTTCTTCAATCATTCCCCAATTTTCAGGACCTTTTAGGCCCCTTCCTCCAGAAACTACGATATCTGCATCTGCAATAGTAACTTGACCGGCAACCTTATCGATTTCTTTCGATTTCACGGCGAAGTCGCCATCGCCAAGATCGGCATTAAAGGCTTCGACCGCTGCAGTGGTCTGGTTTTCCTTTATACCGAATGAGTTGTTCGATACCCCGACGATTTTTACATCGGTGGCGATTTCGGTATGGGCAAAACCTTTGTTGCTGAAAACGGTACGTTTAACGGTGAAGGGAGCTGTGCTGTCTGGGGCGGCCACTACGTTGGGAACATACCCGGCCCTGAGTTTGGCCGTAAGGATTGGGGCCAAAAATTTACTGTTGGTACTTGAGCTCAATACAATTACCTTGGCGCCCTCTTTGCTCGCGGCCTGAGCAATGCTATTGGCGTAGGCCTGCGCGTTAAAGGTGGCCAGCTTGTCGTCCGATACGTTCAATACTTTTGAAACACCAAATGCGCCAAGACTTTCATTGTCTTCGGCGTTGAATGAAATTGCCGTTACCGAGGAGCCTAATTGGTCGGCCACGGCCTTGGCGTAAGACGCGACTTCAAAGGCACTTTTTTTAAATTTTCCGTTTTCGGATTCTGTATATACTAATACTGACATGGTGTATATTTTTTAATTTTTTAGAAACAAATATTTGAGTGGCTACCCCTTCAAACCGGTGTAGGTCTCAAAAACCAAAGGAATGGCTTAGATTACTTTGGCTTCGTTGTGTAGTAAGTTTACAAGTTCGTCTACCGAGTCGACCAGTTTTACGGCGCCTTTTGCCGCGGGTTTGTCGAATTTCGCATCGTTGGTGGCTTTGGTAGCCTCAATGGGCTCCACCACTGTAAGTGTCTTTTTCCGGGCCATCATGATACCGCGCATATTCGGTATTTTAAGGTCGCTTTCCTCAACAAGTCCTTTTTGTCCACCAATAATTAGGGGCAATGTGGTTTGAAGGGTTTCCTTTCCGCCATCGATTTCACGCACTGCGGTAGCTGTGTTTCCGTCAACTTCTAGGTTGATACATGAGTTTACGAAGTTCATTCCTAATAAAGTGGCTAAAATTCCAGGTACCATACCGCCATTGTAGTCGATAGATTCCCTGCCTGCAATAACAAGGTCGTAGGCTCCATCCTTAATAATATGGGCCAATTGTTCGGCTACGAAAAAACCGTCGGCAGGTACGGCGTTGACGCGAATGGCCTCGTCGGCACCTATGGCCAGGGCCTTTCGCATGGTCGGCTCTACCGATGCTTCGCCAACCGTGGCTATATGTACGGTGGCACCTTGCTTCTCTTTGAACCACATGGCACGGGTCAAACCGAATTCGTCATTAGGGTTTATTACGAACTGAACACCGTTAGTGTCGAATTTGGTATCGCCTTCGGTGAAGTTGATTTTAGACGTCGTGTCAGGAACATTACTTATGCAAACTAATATTTTCATGTCTATAAAGCTGTTTTTAATCTACACGAAGATATGTAATCTTTTTCGAAAATACTATGCATGCATAGTATTTTTTGTAACTTTTTTTGATTCTGAGAGCCTATGTTTTGATATATAATTTCCTATTTTTGCTTGCGTTTTTAACGTTCATAACAAAAAGATACTCCATATAATATGAAGACATTACAATTTAGGGAAGCCATTGTCGAGGCGATGTCGGAAGAAATGCGAAGAGATGAGTCCGTTTACCTGATGGGTGAAGAGGTTGCCGAATACAATGGCGCCTACAAGGCATCAAAGGGAATGCTCGATGAATTCGGACCCAAACGCGTGATAGATACGCCGATAGCCGAGTTAGGCTTTGCTGGTATAGGTGTCGGTTCAACCATGACGGGTTGTCGACCTATAATCGAGTTTATGACTTTTAATTTTGCCTTGGTGGGTATCGATCAGATTATCAATAACGCTGCCAAGATCCGTCAAATGTCGGGGGGTCAGTTTCCCTGTCCGATCGTTTTTAGGGGGCCAACGGCTTCCGCGGGCCAATTGGCCGCAACGCACTCCCAGGCTTTTGAGAGCTGGTATGCCAACTGTCCTGGCCTAAAAGTGGTCGTACCTTCAAACCCTGCTGATGCAAAAGGTTTGTTGAAATCGGCTATTCGCGATGACGATCCCGTAATTTTTATGGAGTCGGAACAGATGTACGGAGATAAAGGCGAGGTGCCGGAAGGTGAGTACACCATTCCCTTGGGTGTTGCCGACATCAGAAGGGAAGGTAGCGATGTTACCATTGTTTCTTTCGGAAAGATTATAAAAGAAGCCGATAAAGCGGCCGATGAACTTCAAAAGGAAGGTATCAGCTGTGAAATCATAGATTTGCGTACCGTTAAGCCTTTAGACTACGATGCGGTCTTAAAATCGGTGAAAAAAACCAATAGATTGGTGATTTTAGAAGAAGCTTGGCCTTTCGGTAACGTAGCTACCGAGCTTACCTATCATATTCAGGCCAATGCATTCGATTATTTGGATGCGCCTATTCAAAAAATAAATACGGCAGATACACCAGCCCCATATTCACCGGTACTATTGGCCGAATGGCTTCCGAACCATGAAGATGTGGTAAATTCTGTTAAGAAAGTGTTATACAAGTAAGTATAACAATTCAGTAAGGGTACTTTTGCTTCGCCGACACTGTGTTGGCGAAGTTTTTTTTTAAGGAGTTTTGTTGAAGATGCCCTTTGTTGTTCAATCGTCCCCCCTAGGTCAGCTTTTTCACTGAAAAAAATGGGTAAAACTATTGGGTTTTGCTAATATATTCTTTTCTGGTACGTTATTTGTCTATATAGTGCCGAGAACAACATTATAAATGAAAAACATTCTTTTAGCCATACTGTTGCTTGTTACTTCTGTTGCCAGTGCACAGACCAAGGTAGGAGGCGTTGTTGTAGATGAAGATGATCGACCGGTCGCCTTTGCCAATCTTCTCTTTAAAGATTCTTACGAGGGAACGATTACCGATGATAACGGCCATTTCTATATGGAATCGGACGGTAGCCATAAGACCCTCGTGGTTTCCTTTATTGGCTATGAAAACGTGGAAATCCCTTTGACTGCGAAGGTGACTTATGACATGAAGGTCAAACTGAAGGAAGCTGCCCAGCAATTGGACGAAATCGTACTTGTTGGCGGAAAGCAGCCGAAGAAAAACAATCCCGCGGTAGAAATTCTCAAGAAAATATGGGCTAAGAAACGTGAGAACGGACTCCGAAAGTTCAAACAGTACGCTTTTAAGAAATATGAGAAAGTAGAGTTCGACCTCAATACCATTGACAGTGCCTTGATGAAGAAAAAGATCTTCAAAGGACTTGAATTTGTGTTTGATGACCTCGATACTTCGCGTATAACGGGTAAGACCTATTTGCCTATTTTCTTGAACGAGACCTTTAGTAAGGTCTATGGCGATAATCTTCTAGATGAGGAAAAAGAAGATATTTTAGGAAACAAAAATTCCGGATTTGATAACAACCAGGCGATAATAGCCTTTGTGGCCGATCTCTATCAAGAATATGATATTTACGATAACTACCTGAAATTTTTCGATAAGAGCTTTACTAGTCCACTATCGAGAACTGGTGTAGATACGTATAATTATGCCCTACGGGATAGTGCATTTATCGATAACAAATGGTGTTATAATATCGTGTATTATCCAAGGCGCAAGAACGAGCTTACCTTTAAGGGGGACTTTTGGGTGAACGATACTACCTATGCCATCAAAAACATCAATCTTGAGGTTACCAAAAGTGCCAATATCAATTGGGTAAAGGAAATATATATAGAGCAAGATTTCGAGGTGGTCAACGATTCCGTTTTTCTCTTGAAGCGCGATTATATGATGAGCGATTTCAGTTTTCAGAAAAAGGAAGAATCGCGGGGCATGTACGGAAAACGTACAACGGTCTTTGACGACTACGTCTTTGATCAAGAAAAGCCGAAGGAATTTTACAAGCAAGAAAGCAATCCGTACGATCCCGTGGTCTTGAATCGCGATTCTACCTTTTGGCAGAACAACCGCTTGGAGACCTTGAACAAAGATGAAAAAGGGATATATCAATTGCTCGATACCCTCAAGACCGTACCTAAGTTTAAGTCGTATTATAATTTGGTCAGTATTTTGGGCAGTGGCTATGTAGAGATCGATAAATGGAATATGGATATAGGCTCGGTCTACGATGTTTTTGGATACAACCAGGCCGAAGGCCCCCGTTTGCGTATCGGTGCCCGTTCTTATTTTGGGGAGAACGACCTTTGGAGGGTAGAGGGTTATACGGCCTATGGTTTTACCGACCAAAAGTTTAAACACGGTGTTTCGGGAAAAATATTGCTCGACAGAAAGAACAGGCTTATTGTCTCGGGCGGTAATCGGCGTGACATAGAGCAGCTAGGGGTGAGCCTGACCGCTACGAACGATGTGCTCGGGCGTAGTATTGCCTCGTCGTCATTGGTGACCGTAGGGGCCAATAACCGCTTGACCAACATTAATTTGAGTAAGTTCAATATAGAGATGGAGCCTATTACCAACGTAAGGTTTGGGATAGGGGGAACGTTTCGCACCCTAAGTTCGGCCCTGCCCGATGATTTTAGTCTAGACTACATAGATCCCGACTCGCCGACCGGGGTTTCCTCAGAGATACGACAGTTCGATTTTAATGCATTGATGATCTATACGCCCGGTAAAAGAACTATTGGATATGGGGTGGAACGGAAAGGTATGAACGATGATTACAGTACTTTGCTGTTGAGCTATACCAAGGGTGTAGATGTCGTTTTTGATAGTGATTTTAGCTATAGCAAATTACAGTTCTCTTATAGCCAGCCTTGGCAAATTGGAGGCTTTGGCCGCTTGTTCTCGACCTTGGAAATGGGTAAGACATTCAATACGGTGCCTTTGGGGCTGCTCAATGTGGTGCCGGGGAACCAGACTTTTTTCTCGAACTACGGAACCTTTCCTAACCTCGATTTTTACGAGTTCGTAACCGATACCTATGTGGCCTTGCACCTGCAGCACAATTTTAACGGGCGCCTCTTTTCAAGGGTGCCGTTATTGAGAAAATTGAATTTGCGTGAAATTATCGGTCTTAGGGGTGTTTGGGGCGATTTGTCAGATGAGAATATCGCCTTGAGTATGCCGGCAACGATAAATACCCCGCTACGGGCTCCGTCGGAGAAAATCTATTATGAGTATTCTTTTGGGATCGGAAACATATTCAAAATCCTAAGGATAGATTTTAATTTTAGGGGCAATTACCTAGATGCGCCCGATGCCCGTCCTTTTAGTATCACAGGAACCTTTGGCTTTGATTTCTAAATAAAGCTCCAAATACTGTCGATTTTTTGTAGTTTGTTCATTTCGAATTGCTTAGGGTTTGGTGTCCGTTGATTCGTATTCGGGAAAGGAAGCAGGCTAGAATTCAAATATTCTAATATTTATAGGAAAACCCGATGTTTTTTCAATATTTCAAGGGTGGCACGTGAGCATTTTTGTACCTTCGCAGCTGTAAAATAAACCAAAAAAATGGGAAAAAAAGCTGATATAACTTTTGATGTTTTAATAGAGATTCCAAAAGGAAGTAGAAACAAATACGAGTACGATTTTGCATTGCATAAGATACGTTTTGACCGTATGCTTTTCTCATCCATGATGTATCCTGGAGATTATGGTTTCATCCCAGAGACCTTAGCATTGGACAAAGATCCACTAGATGTTTTGGTCATGGGCGCCGAACCTACCTATCCTATGGTGGTTATGGAGGTAAGGCCGATCGGTGTTTTTCATATGACCGATGAAAAGGGCCCGGATGAAAAAATTATCTGTGTACCTGTTTCTGACCCGATATGGAGTAATAATCATGATATCAGTGATTTGAATCCACACCGTTTAAAGGAAATCGAGCATTTCTTTAAGGTGTATAAAGATTTGGAAAAGAAGAAAGTCGATACCGGTGGATGGGGCGATGCCGAAGAGGCCGTCAAAATCTACCATGAATGTGTACAACGTTATGATGAGAGCGATTTAAAGAAGAAACGCACTTTTACGATATAAATAATTATCACGATTTAAAAAGCCTTTTTTAGCAATAAAAAAGGCTTTTTTTTATAAGATCAATTTCATTACTTTAGTAGACATTAGGAATTTTAAATAACTTCTCGAATGGATTTAGTAGTGAAATTTTTGCCTGTATTTGGAATACTGGCGCTAGTGTTCGTTTTTGTCAAGAACTTATGGGTAGGCAAACAAGACGTAGGTGACGCCAAGATGGCGCGCATCGCGAAGAATATTGCTGACGGAGCCATGTCTTTCTTGAAGGCAGAATACAAGATTCTAGCAATTTTTGTATTGGCCGTAGCAGTACTCCTCTATTTTAAAGGGAGTAACGAAGAAGGTTCGAATGGTATGGTGGCCGTATCGTTTATTGTTGGGGCCATTTGTTCGGCCTTGGCTGGCTTTATAGGTATGAAGGTCGCTACTAAGGCCAATGTAAGAACTACACAGGCCGCACGTACATCGTTAGGTAAGGCGCTAGAGGTAGCCTTTGCAGGAGGGGCCGTAATGGGTCTTGGCGTTGTGGGTCTTGGCGTCTTGGGGCTCAGTGGTCTTTTTATGATATATCAAAGCATTTGGCCCGGGGCCGATAATTTGGGCTTGGTCCTGAACGTGCTCTCCGGATTTTCCCTAGGGGCTTCTTCCATTGCCCTTTTTGCCCGTGTGGGCGGAGGTATTTATACCAAGGCTGCAGATGTTGGGGCCGATTTGGTAGGTAAGGTAGAGGCAGGTATTCCTGAGGATCACCCGTTGAATCCTGCAACCATTGCGGATAATGTTGGTGACAATGTTGGTGACGTTGCCGGTATGGGTGCCGATTTATTTGAATCTTATGTTGGGTCCATTATCGGAACCATGGTTTTGGGTGCCTTTATAATTACGCCCGATTTTGAGGGCTTGGGTGCCGTTTACCTGCCATTGGTTCTTGCGGCTGTCGGTATTATTATGTCTATTATCGGAACCTTTTTTGTAAGGGTAAAAGATGGTGGAAACCCACAGACAGCCTTGAATATCGGTGAATTTGGTTCTGCCGGTCTTATGGTGGTGGCCTCATATTTTATTATAAACGCTTTGATTCCTGAGAGTGTAGAGGGACTTCCAAGTGGGGCCATGGGAATTTTCTGGGCCACTTTGGCCGGTCTGGTTGCTGGTCTAGGTGTTGGGAAAATCACGGAATACTATACGGGAACCGGTACAAAACCGGTGAATTCCATCGTTAGACAGTCGGAGACCGGGGCGGCAACGAACATTATTGCAGGTCTTGGCGTCGGAATGATGTCTACCATGATTCCTATTTTATTGATTGCCATAGCTATTATAGTGTCTTTCCATTTTGCGGGATTATACGGTATTGCCATTGCGGCAGTAGGTATGTTGGCCAATACGGGTATTCAGTTGGCGGTCGATGCTTACGGACCTATTTCCGATAATGCCGGTGGTATTGCGGAAATGGCCGAATTGCCTTCGGAAGTTCGTGAGCGTACCGATAAATTAGATGCCGTTGGTAACACTACTGCGGCCATAGGTAAGGGTTTTGCCATTGCTTCCGCGGCCTTGACGGCCTTGGCTTTGTTTTCGGCCTTTATGAAGGTGGCCAATGTATCCGCTATCGACGTTTCAAAACCGACCGTTATGGCCGGTCTATTGGTCGGAGGTATGCTGCCCTTCGTTTTTTCGGCCTTGTCGATGAACGCGGTGGGTCGTGCGGCCATGGCCATGATTGAAGAGGTAAGACGTCAGTTTAGGGATATTCCACAGTTGAAGGCGGCCTTACAGGTCATGAGGGAGGTCGATTCCGATATGTCAAAGGCAACCCCGGAACAAAGGGCCATATTTGATGCTGCAGATGGTTATGCGGAATATGATAAATGTGTGGATATTTCTACTAAGGCATCGATAAAGGAAATGGTATTGCCTGGCTTGTTGGCCATTGCGGTTCCTGTAGCCGTTGGTTTTATTGGTGGGGCGGAAATGCTAGGAGGGCTTTTGGCCGGTGTAACTACCTGTGGGGTGCTTATGGCAATCTTTCAGTCGAATGCCGGTGGTGCATGGGACAATGCCAAGAAAATGATAGAATCGGAAGGTCGCAAAGGTACCGATGCACATAAAGCAGCGGTTGTAGGGGATACTGTCGGTGATCCGTTTAAAGATACTTCGGGACCCTCGTTGAACATTCTCTTAAAGTTAATGTCGGTGGTGGCCTTGGTTATCGCTCCGAGTATTGCTATAAGTTCTACGGGAGTGGCCGTGCTTGATCAAGAAAAGGAAATCAAGATCGAGATGAGTGCCCTTGATATGGATACCGCCGAAGCAACAATAGCTTATACAACGGTGGTAAACGGTGAAAAGTTCTTGCAAGAGGAAGTTTTTACGGGTACTGAATCCGCTGTTAAAAATCAATTGATCGCTTTTGAAAAGAAGGTGGAATCGAGCAAAGGAAAAGAAAAGGAAATCACCATAGAAAAGGTCGATATCCGAAAGTAACCAAACCCATTTGAATGAAAAAGGGACCTTTTTATGGGGTCCCTTTTTTTTGATTTTTTTATTGTAGTTTGAAAACGATTGGAATACTGAAGGGTACCCTGACCGGTGTGCCTCGTTGTTTTCCGGGCTCCATACGGGGTAGTTTGTCAATAATTCTTTTCGCTTCCTTTTCAAGGCTTTTGTCCGGTCCCCGCAACTGTATGTTGTCGATGCTGCCGTCTTTTTGAATGACGAACATAATGTTTACCCTGCCTTGTATGCCCATTTCTTGAGCGGACTCCGGATACCTGAAATTCTTGGCGATATGCTTGTTCATCATGGTTTGAAAGCAGGCACGTTTGTCTTTTGCTTTTTCGCATCCGGGAAAAACGGGAACGTCTTCAATGACCATAAATGAAAATTCCTCGGGCTCATCCGTCTCCATTACCTCTATATCCGATACATCCAATATCTTTTCTTCTTGGTCCGTTTCGGTAGATTCGATTACGTCTTCTATGTCCTCCTCGTCATCATCGATTATCTCGATAATCGGGGGGGCTTGAATTTGCTTGGGAGGGGGCGGCGTTTTAAACTCGACCAAAATTGGCAGTTCTTCTGTGAGTTCGTCCTCAATATTCATCGAAGTGTCGTAGTCGTAGGTACGGTCGTAGGTCTTCCATTCAAATGCGGCTAGGGTCAACATAAGTGCGAACAGTAGTCCGAATAAAAAGTAAATAGGCCGTTTTCCGTTAAGGTCCTTTTGTGGGTTTTTCTTGGGTTTCATAGGGTATGGATTTTATGTCTTTCAACGAAGGACAGGTTAAACATACCCAAACCTACATCGCGATACCTATAGTAAAAACCGAAAATGAGTGAAGTATCCTTTCCAATGCGTGAACGCTACTTTTGGGTGCGGGCCGATTTGTTCGGAGGGCAATTGAAATGCTATATTTAAGTATATTTGACCCTATGGGTTTATTCGGGAAGAAAGACAAGTTACAGATCATCGCTTTTCAGGGTTATGGTGCCGATTCGCATTTTTATGCGCGTGGTCGGGCCTTGGAGGATGAAGAAATAGATTTGTCGAAAAAGGGTTTCTTCAATTTGATTTGGAACAGTTATAAGCGGTTTGAAACCGATGAAATCAGAAACACCCCAGTGAGGGTGAAGCTTTCAGACGGTAGGGTGCTTGTTGGAAAAACCGATGCAAGGGGCTATTACCTCTTTGACGAGTCCATTGAAAATTTACGCCCACTTACCAATGGGGAAGGATGGTTGCAGTATGAGGTTTCGTATGATGACCATGCCCTTCGAAGGGAGATCCTTCACCAAAACCGCTTTCCCGGTGAATTATTGATTCCTTCGGCCACAGCCGAGTTTGGGGTAATCAGTGATATCGACGATACCATTTTACATACGGGAGTGGTGTCTTCATTAAAGTGGAAAGTAGTGGTCAATACCCTTTTTAAACGCCCGGGTAAGCGTACACCCCTCAAAGGGGCTTCAGAATTGTATAACCTTTTGCATAGGGGAGGCTCGGGCACGGCGGCCAATCCTATTTTTTACGTGAGCCATAGCCCATGGAACCTGTATCGCTATCTTGAGCTTTTTCTTCAAAAGAACAATTTTCCCAAGGGGCCGATTCTTTTGCGAAATTTTCCAAAGCTGGAAAGCCTTCGGTCAGTGGGCGAAAAACCTCAAAAACAAAAGGAAATCCTCAATATCCTTAAGACTTATCCCAAACTCAAGTTTATCCTGATCGGCGATAGCGGTGAGCACGATGCCGATATCTATAAGGAAATTGCGGAGCTATATCCTGAACAGATAAGCGCAATCTACTTAAGGAGTGTAGTCCATAAGGGGAAAATGGAAAGGGTGCGGGGGCTGTTCAAAGCCTACGAGACCACTCCCGTATTATTGGTCGAAAACAGTGAAAGCGCCATTGCCCATGCCAAGGAAAACGGTTTTATAAAGTGATATTGCCCTAAAACAAGCCGTTGATCTCTGCGTCGATCATATTCAGGATCGTGCCTAAATCTTCCGGTTGGTCTACGAAATCTAAATTATCTACGTCTACAATTAATAGGTTGCCCTTTTTGTAACCATGGATCCAGGCTTCGTACCGTTCGTTGAGGCGGCTTAGGTAGTCTATGGAAATACTGTTCTCGTATTCACGCCCTCTTTTGTGGATCTGTTTTACCAAATTAGGAATAGAGCTTCTCAAATAGATAAGGAGGTCTGGAGGCTGAACCAAGCTTTCCATCAATTCAAAGAGACTTTGGTAATTTTCAAAATCCCTATTGGTCATAAGGCCCATAGCGTGCAAGTTAGGGGCAAAAATATAGGCATCCTCGTAAATGGTCCGGTCTTGAATGATTTCTTTGCCACTTTCCCTAATTTGAAGAATTTGACGATACCTCGTGTTCAAAAAATAAATCTGAAGGTTAAAACTCCAACGCTCCATTTGATTGTAAAAATCGTCTAGATACGGGTTGTCTACAACATCTTCAAAATTGGCTTCCCAGTTGTAATGTTTTGCAAGTAACCTAGTTAGTGTCGTTTTTCCTGCACCGATGTTTCCGGCAACTGCTATGTGCATAGAGATAAATGAATTAATGGTTGTGTTGTCGTTTTTACTAAAATTAGAAGGTACAAGATACAAGATAAGTATATGAAGTAAAAACATATTTTAAGTACAGTGGAAAAAAGTTGTATAAGAAATCCCTTTTCTTTTGAAATTCAGATTAAACCATATGCGTCAATCATAGTCTTAAAAGTATTCTAACACGTTATTATGATGAAATATACATGGTCAATAGCAATGGTTCTTGTCTTTTTCTGCGCAAGTTCATACGCACAGGATTTTCAGGGGAAAGCAACATATTTGAGTAAAACCCAAGTGAATATGGATTTCGGCAACCGAAAAATACCGGAAGACCGTAAGAAGGAAATCTTGGAACGGATGAAAAGAGCCAATGAAAAAACATACGAGCTCAATTTCAATCAGACCGAATCTATTTATAAGGAAGAAGAGCAGTTGGAGCAACCTGGAGGCAGGGAAGGCGGAAGGGGTCCACGTTTTGGAGCTTTTTCCAATTCTGGTGGTGACCTGTACAAGAATATAAAGGAAGAACGGTATCTGGTAAAAAACGATTTGTTCGGAAAGATATTCTTGATCGACGATACACTCGAGAAACTCGATTGGAAATTGGGAAGCGAAACCAAGCAAATAGGAAACTATACGGCATTTAAGGCAACAGCTTTAAAAACCATAAAACGCCCCAATATGCGGGCTATTTTCCGCCGTCCGAACGATGGTAAGGAAGGAGACAAAAAAGACGAGGGCGAAAAGAATGAGGAATTCGTAGAAAAGGAAGTCGAAATCGTAGCTTGGTATACCCCTGAAATACCGGTCAATCAAGGTCCTTCATCCTATTGGGGGCTTCCGGGGCTTATCTTGGCCGTAAGCGACGACATTACGACTATAGTTTGTTCGCAGATTACCCTGAATCCATCGGAGAAAGTCACTATAAAGGCCCCGACCAAAGGCAAAAAAGTAACCCAAGAGGAATACGACCAAATCTCGAAGAAGAAAATGAAAGAGATGCGTGAAAACTTCAGAAACAGAAGGGGTGGAGGACGAAACGGCCGATCGTAATGGTCGTCTCCCTTTTTTATTTTAGAAATACTTGTTGCATCTAATTCATTGATAATGAAGAATATATTGTTGTTTGTCGTATTCCTTAGCGTGGCAGCCGCTAGCTGGGCCCAAGAAATTGCGCTTACCGGTATGGTTAAGGATAGTTTGGGTACCGGTGTCGATATGGCCAATGTTATCGCTATTAATACCGAGACCAAGGGCTTGGAGTCTTACGGTATTACCAATCATGCGGGACTGTATAAGTTGAAGCTGAAATCGGGACATCAATATACCGTAAAAGTTAGTTATCTTGGGTTTAAAACGGAGTCGTTTACGTTTACTGCCAGTGAGGTCGATGCGGTAAAAGACATCGTCATGCACGAACAGGCCAATCAATTGGATGAGGTTGAGGTAACCTATGAAATGCCCGTATCGGTCAAAGGCGATACTATTGTATATGATACCGACTCCTTTGTTTCGGGAACCGAGAAGAAGCTAAAAGATGTGCTTGAAAACCTTCCTGGGATCGAGATCAACGATGATGGGCAGATAGAGGTAGAGGGGAAGACCGTAAGCAAGGTGATGGTAGAAGGGAAGGATTTTTTTGATGGAGACTCTAAATTGGCCGTTGAGAATATTCCGGCAAATGCCCTTAGTAAGGTTGAGGTACTGCGGAATTTTAACGAGGTGTCGCAAATGAAGGGACTTACCAATGACGATGATAACGTGGCCTTGAACATAAGGTTGAAAGAGGGTAAAAAGAACTTTTGGTTTGGCGAACTAACCGCAGGCTACGGGCCTGATGATAGGTATTTGGCCCACCCGAAGTTGTTCTATTATAGTCCTAAATACAGCATCAATATTATTACCGACCTGAATAACTTGGGGGAAGTTCCGTTTACACGAAACGACTATAGGAATTTTACCGGGGGCTTTAGGAACATAAATGCAAGGGGAGGCAGTTCAATTGCCACAGGTGCCGATGGGCTCGGTCTTTCTACGGCCCAAAACAATAGGGCCAACGATATAGATACCAAGTTTGCCGCAGCCAATTTTAGCTATTCCCCAACGGAGAGTTTAGATTTGAGCGGTTTCGGAATTTACTCGTATACGGGGACCTTGATGAAGTCACAACGAAATACGGCCTATATAGCCAGTAACGATGTAGAAAATGCGACCACCAATACAGATCAGACCGTACATCTAGGTTTGGCAAAATTCAGTGCCCGATATAAACCCAATGCCGATTTTCAGTTCGATTACGATGCCCTTTTGAAACAATCGGACGATAATGAAAAGGTAGATGTGCTTTCGGTATCCGATATAACCGATGAAATTTCAGAGGTAAAAAAACAAAAGCCTTTAGCCGTAAACCAAAACCTCAATCTCTATTATACGCTGAACGAAAAGAATATTTTTGCCGTAGAGGCACAACATATGTACCAAGACGAGGACCCCTTTTACGAGGCTATCCGAAATGAATTTGCCTACGTTGATATATTCCCGGTAGATGAAGGGCAAGAGGGGTACAATATAAATCAGGTCAAAAATGTGGTGACGAATAAAGTAGATGCCAAGGTTGATTATTACTATGTACTCGGCACCAAAAGCAATCTGAATTTAACCTTGGGAACCACGCAAAGCCACCAGAATTTTAACTCGGGAATCTTTCAGATTTTAGATAATGAGGAAAGCTTCGATATGAGCGGAGAGGCGTTTGGGAACGATGTTACCTTTAATGTTTCCGATCTGTATTTAGGATTTCATTATAAGGTTATTTCGGGAATTTTCACCTTTAATCCAGGGGTGACCTTGCATCAGTTCAATGTGAAAAATGAGCAATTGAACACCGTGGTGGAAGACAATCTTACTTCATTATTGCCCGATGTGTATATCAATGCACAGTTGAAGAAGTCGGAAAATATCCGGTTTAACTACCGCGTTACCCGATCCTTTACCGATGTGAGCAAATTTGCACAAGGCTATGTGCTCAATAACTACAACTCGCTTTACAGTGGTAATAGGGATTTGGAGAGTGCCCTTAACCATAACCTTTCGCTAAATTTCTTTAGCTTCAATATGTTCAATTTCACCAATATTTTCGCGAACATAGCCTATACAAAGCGAATAGACGCCCTAAAGAGTAGTGCCGATATTATCGGGATAAACAGGGTGAGTACTACGATCAATTCCAATTTTGAAGACGAGTCATTGTCCGCCAGCGGCAATTATGAGCGTACCTTCGGGAAGATAAAAGCTTCGGTAAGGGGTAATGTGGCGTGGTCGACTACCTATAACTTGGTGAGCAATGAGCAACGCATGTCGAATGCTTTTACCCAGAACTATAGGGGAGCCTTATCTACCAATTTTAAGAATGCCCCCAATTTGGAAGTAGGGTACAGGTATACCGTAAACAATTATGAAAACGGTGATTTGGAGACTACTTATTTTACGAGCAGGCCCTATGCCCGTTTCGATGCCACTTTTTTAAAGAACTTTATCTTTAACGTAGACTATGATTACTACAATTATACGGATAAGGAAAATACCATCGAAAACCAATATAGTTTTTTAGAGGCCAACTTGACTTATCAGAAAAGGGATAGCCGATGGGAATATGGTATTAAAGGTACCAACCTATTAAATACCACTACGCTGAACAGAGACAGTACCAATGACCTGTTCTTTACGACACAGGCCTATTTCGTGCAACCGCGTTACTTGCTTTTCTCCATAAAATACGATCTGTAATTTGCTCGAATAGCATGTCGTGAAAACCCCAATATGCAACTTAGGGAAATAATTAACCCGATAATAATATTTTGAACTGAACATTTTTTATACTTTTGCGTCCTAATTAAATTAAAGAGGAGGGATTTGACTGATTGCAACCTCTGTTTTAAACCTGAGTAGGGTGATAAAAACAAAAAAAATGCTAAAGCAGTTGATGTAGATTCGATTCACATCATCTTCTTCCGGCATTCCTTTCAGATCCTTTTACGAAAAAATAAAAGTTTGTTATGCCGTATTTATTTACTTCCGAATCCGTTAGTGAAGGACACCCTGATAAAGTTGCCGATCAAATAAGCGATGCCTTGTTAGATCACTTTTTGGCCTTTGACCCAGAGAGCAAGGTTGCTTGTGAAACTTTGGTTACCACAGGTCAGGTCGTATTGGCCGGAGAGGTTAAGAGCGATACATATCTAGACGTGCAGACCATTGCTAGGGATGTGATCAATTCCATCGGTTACACCAAGGGCGAATACCAGTTTAGTGGAGATTCTTGTGGGGTCATTTCATTGATCCATGAGCAATCGCAAGACATTAGTCAGGGGGTAGACCGTGGTCAAAAAGAGCAACAAGGAGCGGGAGACCAAGGTATGATGTTCGGCTATGCGACTAAAGAAACCGAAAATTACATGCCATTGGCCTTGGATATATCGCATAAGATCCTCCAAAACTTGGCGGAGTTGCGTAGGGAAGGTAAGATCATAGATTATCTTAGACCAGATGCCAAGTCGCAGGTAACCATAGAATATTCCGACGACAATGTGCCCCAGCGAATCGATACCATTGTAATATCTACGCAGCACGACGCTTTTGATATCGACGATGCCAAAATGTTGGACAAGATCAAAAAAGACCTTGTGGAGATTTTGATACCTAGGGTTATAGAGCAATTGCCCGAAGCGATTCAGAATTTGTTCGACGATAAGATCAAATACCATATCAACCCTACCGGCAAATTCGTTATCGGTGGGCCACATGGTGATACGGGACTTACGGGAAGGAAAATAATTGTTGATACCTATGGGGGTAAAGGTGCCCACGGTGGAGGGGCTTTTAGTGGAAAAGACCCAAGTAAGGTAGACCGAAGTGCCGCGTATGCCGCACGCCATATCGCCAAGAATTTAGTGGCGGCCGGAGTGGCCGATGAAATTTTGGTGCAGGTGAGTTATGCCATTGGTGTAGTTGAGCCTACTTCCATTTATATCGATACATACGGAACGTCTAATGTTGACCTTAGCGATGGTGAGATTGCCAACAAGACAAAAGACTTGTTCGACATGCGTCCGTTTGCCATTGAAGAACGACTAAAGTTGCGTAACCCCATTTATTTGGAAACGGCAGCTTACGGACATATGGGCAAAACGCCTAAAACGATCAAAAAGGTTTTTGAATCGCCCTACAACGGTCGTATCGAAAAAGAAGTCGAATTGTTTACCTGGGAGAAGTTAGACCGGGTAGATGAGGTAAAAAAGGCGTTTAATTTATAAATTTTTCAAAAATGTTGGTGAATTTAAATTCACCGACCATATATTTGTATTTCCAAAAGTTCAAACACGTATTGATCAGTTATCAAGAAAGGTGGAGGGAATAGACCCTTTGAAACCTTAGCAACCCTTTGTTTCTTATACAGAGAAGGTGCTACATTCTATCCTGAAATAATTATTAGGACAGATAACGAAATAGATTACTCATCCTAATCTTTTACTTTCTTATAACTTTTTTGATATTATACCTAACTACAAGGCCGTAGTCTATGGTTGGGCTTTTAATTATTTTAAATAACAATTAAAAATCTAGAATTATGAGTGATCTTAAACTTGCAACCAATGCACTACATGCTGGGCACGATCCGGCGCAAACCGCTGGAACACGTGCAGTCCCTATCTACCAGACGTCATCCTACGTTTTTAACGATACCGACCATGCTGCCAATCTTTTTTCTTTGGCCGAACTCGGTTTTATCTATACTCGTCTGAACAACCCTACCAATCAAATTTTACAAGAGCGATTGGCGGCCGTTGAAGGCGGTATTGGCGCTGTAGTTTTTGCTTCAGGGGCTTCCGCGATTTCTACCGGATTAATGACGCTTTTAAAGGCAGGAGATCATATTGTAGCTTCTAGTAGTCTGTATGGGGGAACTTTCAATTTGTTGAACGTTACCTTGCCAAGGATGGGAATCACTACTACTTTCGTAGATGCCTCCGATCCTGAAAATTTTGGTAAGGCGGTGCAAGACAATACAAGGGCTTTCTTTGTAGAATCTTTGGGCAACCCTAAACTAGACGTGCTTGACTTAAAAGCAATCTCAAAACAGGCCAAGGCGGCTCAGGTTCCTTTTATAGTAGATAATACAGTAGCTTCACCGGCCCTTTTGAACCCTATTGAGCATGGGGCCAACTTGGTGATTCATTCCTTAACTAAATATATCGGTGGTCAAGGTACTTCTTTAGGTGGTGCTATAATCGATGCGGGAACGTTTGATTGGACCAACGGAAAATTTCCTGAGTTTACCGAGCCTTCTGCGGGCTACCATGGTTTAGTGTATAGCGAAGCCCTAGGTGCGGCGGCCTTTACCTTTAAATTGATTTTGGAAGGATTGCGCGATTTTGGAGGGGCTTTGAGTCCGTTTAACGCATTCCAGATCATACAAGGCTTGGAGACTTTGAACGTGCGTATCAAACAGCACAGTGCCAATGCTTTGGAATTGGCGACCTGGTTGGAAGGAAGGGACGAAGTGGCATGGGTAAATTACCCAGGTCTTAAGAGTAGTAAATACTACGATCTTGCCCAAGAATATTTGCCTAAAGGACAAAGTGGTTTGGTGACTTTCGGAATAAAAGGTGGTTTTGAGGCCGCTAAAAAAGTGACCGATGCTACCAAGATTTTCTCCCTATTGGCCAATATTGGCGATACAAAATCATTGATCATCCACCCTGCCAGTACAACGCACCAGCAGTTGAACGCCGAGCAGCAGGAAGCCGCCGGTGTGGGTCAAGATTTGATTCGTTTGTCAGTGGGTCTAGAGGATATTGAAGATTTGAAAGCCGATTTGGCAAACGCATTCGCAGCGCTTTAACCGATACTATTTTTAGAAATTAATAAGACCTGGCCGGCACAACGCCGGTGAGGTCTAATATATGCCGTATGCTTCACCATTTGAAATTATCGAACTATACTACGATCAGTGGGGTAACTCAAGATATTGAGCTTTCCTATCAGTTGTTCGGGAAAGAATTGCACACTGCGCCCATAGTGCAGGTCAACCATGCCTTGACCGGTAACTCCAATGTTACGGGTGATGATGGCTGGTGGTCCGCCCTTATTGGCGAAGGCAAGTGTATCGATACCAATAAGTACACCATTCTGTCCTTTAATATTCCTGGTAACGGATACGATAAATTCGTTATCGATAATTATAAGGATTTCGTGGCAGGCGATATCGCAAGAATCTTCTTGTTGGGCCTCCAAAAACTTGAGATCAACAAATTGTTCGCCCTTATCGGCGGCTCTTTGGGAGGAGGTATAGCCTGGGAAATGGCAGCGCTTAACCCGAAGATCATGGAGCATCTGATTCCTGTTGCATCGGACTGGAAATCTACGGATTGGTTGATCGGTAATTGCCAGATACAAGAACAGTTTTTGGTCAATAGCAAAAAGCCCGTTCACGATGCGCGTATGCACGCCATGTTGTGTTATCGTACACCCGAGTCTTTCAAAGAGCGTTTTAAACGGAGTACCAATGAGGAACTTCAGGTTTTTAACGTGGAAAGTTGGTTGATGCATCACGGGGAAAAGTTACAGGAACGATTTCAACTTTCGGCCTATAAGCTCATGAACCAGTTGCTCAAGACCATAGATGTCATGAGGAACGGGGAGCAGAATTTTATCGACCTTCAGAACAGCGATGTGAATATCCATATTATCGGGGTTGATTCCGATTTGTTCTTTACGGCCAAGGAAAACAAGGAGACCTTTAAACGCTTGGCACAGGCCAATGGTAACGTTACTTACGGTGAGGTGCACTCCCTCCACGGTCACGATGCCTTTTTGATAGAATTTGAGCAGATGGAACAATTGCTGGAGCCGGTTTTCAGTAGAAATGGAAAGTCAAAACATATCAAGGTTTTGAAATTTGGAGGAAAATCACTGGCCAATGGCGAGGGATTGGAACGTGTTTTGGGTATTGTTTCGAAAAAAGTAGAAGAAGGTGAAAATATTGCCGTGGTACTTTCTGCCCGTGAAAAGGCCACCGACCAACTGGAAGCTATATTGGAAAAGGCCGCAAGGGGCGAAAATTACTATGAAGATTTTGAGGCTTTTGAAAAGTACCAAAAGAGTGTCTTTAAGAATGTCAACCTTTCGGCCGAGTTTAAAGATTTGGCAAAATTACTCGAAGGGGTTTCGCTTTTGGGCGATTACAGCTTAAAGATAAAAGACCAGTTATTGGCCTTCGGGGAGCTTATTTCTGCAAAATTGGTGACCAAACTGCTTATAGGAAAAGGGATAAATGCGGTAATGCTCGATTCTAGGGAATTGATAAAAACCGATTCTAATTTTGGGGATGCCACGGTCAACGAAACGCTTTCAAAAGAAAACGTTTTACGCCGTTTTGCCAAGTTAGATGCCGATGCGGTACCGATTATTACAGGTTTTATCGCTTCTGATGAAAATGGGGAAACTACCACTTTGGGTCGTAATGGCAGTAATTATTCGGCGGCCCTATTCGCTAATTTCCTGAATGCGGAGGAGCTTCAAAACTTTACGCATGTAGACGGAATATATACGGCTAATCCCGATTTGGTATCCGATGCCAAGCGCATTTCGCACCTTTCCTATGGAGAGGCGAACGAACTGGCAAATTTCGGGGCGACCATTTTGCATGCCAAGACCATTATTCCGTTAATAGAAAAAAATATACCCCTTCGTATTTTAAATACCTTCAATAACGACAATGAGGGAACCTTGATCAGTGCCAAGACCAAAGAGGGGGGTATTAAGTCCTTGTCGGTTATTGAAAACGTATCCTTGATCAATGTAGAGGGTAGGGGACTCCTAGGGAAAGTTGGGGTCGATGCACGTATTTTCAGTGCGCTTCAGAAAAGTAATATTAGTGTAAGTATCATCTCCCAAGGCTCTTCGGAGCGAGGCATTGGCCTGGTCGTAAATGCCGACCGGGCCCTAGAGGCCAAGAGGGCTTTGGACAGGGAATTCGAAAGCGATTACCAGTCGAAGGACATTAATATGATTACCGTACTCGATGAGGTCTCGGTCATTTCTATCGTAGGTCAAGATTTGAGTACCTTCCATAGACCGTACAATGCCTTGATAAAGAACCAGATTGCCCCATTGCTATTTAATAATACGGTATCGGGCAGGAATGTAAGTTTGGTACTTAGAAAATCGGACCTGAACAAGGCCTTGAACGTAATGCACGGACAGATTTTCGGAATCAGTAAAAAAGTCAATTTGGTGATTTTTGGACATGGAAATGTGGGCGGAACGCTTATTGACCAAATTTTGAAATCTACCAAGACCATTCAAAAGCGAAAGGGGATAGACCTCAACGTTTTTGCTGTGGCCAATTCGAGGAAAATCCTATTGGATAAAAAGGGTATTCCTAAAAATTGGAAAACGGCCATAGAAGAAAAGGGTACTCCATATAAGGTAGGCGATGTTATCGCATATGCCAAGGAAAACCATCTAGAGAACCTCATTTTGGTCGATAATACGGCTAATAGCGATTTTGTAGCCCATTACTTTGAGTTTGTAGAGAATGGTTTCGATATTGTGTCGTCCAATAAAATAGCCAATACGCTCGGTTTCGATTACTACCAGTTGTTGCGCGATGAGTTGGATAAGCACCAGAAACAATATTTGTACGAAACCAATGTGGGGGCAGGCCTTCCTTTGATAGATACCATACGTTTGTTACACCTTTCGGGTGAAAACATTACCGGTATCAAAGGGGTGTTCTCAGGTTCCTTGAGTTATATCTTCAATACCTTTTCAGAGAGCGAGGAACCCTTTTCCAATATTTTAAGGACGGCAATGAAAAGTGGCTTTACCGAGCCGGATCCCCGCGAAGACCTATCGGGTAACGATGTGGGCCGAAAATTGTTGATCCTTGCCAGGGAACTCGATCTGCGCAACGAGTTTTCCGATGTAAACATTGAAAACTTGATTCCCGAGGAGTTGAGGGATGGCGATGTACAGCATTTCTTGGACCATCTCGATTTGGTAGATGCCAAGTTCAACGAAATTAAAAAGAACCAAAAGCCCGGCCATGTACTGCGGTATGTGGGCGATTTGCACGGTAACCTTCAGGAAGAGAAGGGTATTTTGGACGTCAAACTCATATCGGTGCCCAAAGAAAGTGCCTTGGGACAGGTAAAAGGATCCGATTCCATTATAGAGATCTATACCGAGTCATATGGCGAAAATCCATTAGTGATTCAAGGGGCGGGTGCAGGTGCAGCCGTTACGGCAAGGGGTGTTTTTGGCGATATTTTACGAATAGCAGAAAAAGGATATAAATAATAGAGAAAGTCCGCTTTCAGCAAATTATATGCATATGGAAAATAAATTTGAAACGAACGCTATCAGAACGCAATTGGAACGCACTAAAAATTTGGAGCATTCGGTGCCGATGTACATGACTTCGAGTTTTGTATTTGAAGATGCGGAAGATATGCGCGCTTCGTTTGCCGAAGAGAAAGAACGTAATGTTTATTCGCGCTATTCCAATCCGAATACCTCTGAGTTTATAGAGAAGGTATGTCAGATGGAAGGAGCTGAAAACGGATTTGCTTTTGCTTCGGGTATGGCAGCGGTATTCTCTACTTTGGCGGCCCTTTTGGATAGTGGTGACCATGTATTGTCGGCGCGGAGTATTTTTGGGTCGACGCATTCGTTGTTCACGAATTTTTTTCCTAAATGGAATATTGATCACAGCTATTTTAAGATTGATGATTTAGATGGGATAGAGGCTTTGATTACGCCAAAGACCAAAATTATCTATGCGGAATCACCGACCAATCCTGGGGTAGACATCCTCGACTTGGAAGCTTTAGGAAAGATTGCCAAAAAGCATAATCTGATTTTGGTGATCGACAATTGTTTTGCTTCGCCCTATTTACAACAACCGATCAAGTTCGGGGCCGATTTGGTCATCCACTCCGGAACGAAATTAATGGACGGACAAGGTCGTGTATTGGCCGGCGTTACCGTAGGAAAGAAGGAATTGATCGATAAGGTCTACCGCTTTTCAAGAATTACAGGTCCGGCCCTATCTCCCTTCAATGCCTGGGTACTTTCCAAAAGTTTGGAAACCTTGGCCGTAAGGGTGGATCGCCATTGTGAAAATGCACTGAAATTAGCCGAGTTTTTAGAAGGCAACGAAAAGGTCAATTGGGTAAAATATCCGTTTTTAAAGTCGCATCCCAAATATGAAATAGCCAAGAAGCAGATGAAAGCCGGTGGCTGTGTCGTAGCTTTTGAGGTAAAAGGCGGATTGGAAGCCGGCCAGAAGTTTTTCGACTCTATAAAAATGCTATCGCTTTCGGCCAATTTGGGCGATGCACGTAGTATTGTAACACATCCGGCGTCAACAACTCATAGCAAACTCTCGGTAGAAGAGCGTGCAGAAACGGGCGTTACGGACGGAATGGTACGCGTATCGGTGGGGCTTGAGCATATAGACGACATTATCGCCGATATTTCGCAGGCACTGGCCTAAGGACGAATAAGATTTCTGTAAATAAAAAAAACCAAAGCTTTTGACTTTGGTTTTTTTATGCCTTGGAATTGGGTTTATTTGGTTTTGAACTCAAAGACCGGCGATTGGGAACTGGAACCATTTTCGTCGGTAGTGACTACCCTCCAATAGTAAACGGTGGCAGGATTGAGCGCAATGTCATCTATTTCTGAATCCGAGGTGCTTGCATGTAAGGTGGTCGGTGGATTGTCGGTACCTAGGTATATATCGTAGGAAGCGATATCGTTGTCAACATCACTCCCTTTCCAACTTAGGGTTAGGGGTTGGCTCACACTGGCCCCCATGGTCGGGGCTACGGCCTCCGCTGGAAAGGGGGCATAATTTTCATTTCCTTCGCCGGCATTGTAAAACTTCCAGGTTTCGCTAGTTGCGGTCGTGGCCGTTTCGTCAGATTTTGAAATAATGTTCCAAGAATAGGGCGTATTTCTCAAAATGGTCAGGGCAAGCGAATTGGTCGAAGTATCGTTTTCGCTCGTTTCGTTGGTTTCTAAGTTTTTTAGCACCAAGGTATAGCTGTCCGTATGGTCCGAAGCCTTCCATTTAAAAGTTACTTTGCTTTGGGTGGCGGAGATGATGTCGCCTTGGTTACATTCTTCATCTTTCTTCGGAAAAACCAAAACCGAGGCTTCGGGCGGTAGGCTTTCTTGGGGCGTAGGGTCTTTAGCTCCGTCATCGCTACTGCTACAACTGCAAAAGGCGATAAGAAGAAGGAATAGGCTTGATCGAATATAGGTATTGGGTCTCATTGTTTGACAATTTTGGCTTGGGATTTGATATTTGTAGCTGTGATGTTCAGGAAATAAATGCCCGAACTTAGATTGGAGGTGTCTAGGGTCGTAATCTGGTTCACGACCGATTCGGTTTTGCTTAGAATGACCTTGCCCGTTGCCGAAATCAGTTCAAGGGTGACCAAGGAATCAAGCTTGTGGGAGAAGGCAACGTTCAGTTGGTCTTTTACCTTGTTCGGAAACACGGTGACGCCGTCAAAAACACTGATGATTTCGCTATACTCGCCCTGGCAAAGCTTATCTGCCTTAACGGAAAGTTTGTTCTGGCCTTTCGATAGGTCAAGTGTAATTTCATCTTCGGTAGTATGGGTAACCACCCCGTTTAGGTCAATGCTATAGTTGGTGGCCCCTTTCAAGCTTAAGGTAAGTTGATTTGTGCTATTGTCGACCTTTGATGTTACGGATAGGTCTTCGGGCTCGTCTATCGATATAACAAAGCATTGCTCGAAGTTGGCATCGGAGGGCGTGCTAATGCACAGGGTGTAGTCACCGGCGCCCAACTGCCCGAACAAGGCATCTGAAGTAAAATCCTTTTCTGCTCCGGTCTCCTTTATTTTTCCCTTAAACTGAAGTGAGCTATCTTTTGAATGTATGGAAATCGTTCCATCATTACTGCTGCTGCATGATTCATCGGTTCCCTTCACCTTAAAATTATCGGCGGCAAGACTGAATATTTTACAGCCCTTGGTGTTTACGGTACTTCCTAAGGGAGTTTCGGGGCATTCGTCATCGGCATTGGCTACGCCGTCATTGTCGTCATCATTAGGGTCGAAGGCGATACAGTCTTCCCCGGGCAATCCGTAACAGCCTAGGCCTGCAGCCCCATAAAGCGGCTGCCAGGTAATACCTGCGATCCATTGCTCACCTCCGTTTTCGTAGGCCCCGACATCGGGGTGGTCGCCCGTAAAGCCGTCGGTTATACCCGGAATACCCTTCCCTTGGTCAATGGGTGAAGCTCCGCTCTTTAGTTTGAAATCGCCATTGGCGGCGTTTACGAACACTTCGGAAGTGACGGTTAAATTATTCTGTTTGTCCGACTGCGGCTCCCAATTGGTATCGCTTCCTAGATTGTTCCAAACCCGAACGTTAGAGAAGGCCGTTCCATCTTTATGCCATGCTCCCATTACTGCGGAACCGTTCCAAAGGGTATTGTTGAAAATATCGATATCCGTTCCGTTCCAATTGATCTGTACGCTGGTCCATTCGGTATTCCAGACTACATTATGGTGGACGACAAAGCCCGCTGCATTGTTGTCTAGGTAAATTCCGGCAGCTTTGTATTTTGTGCCGCCGGAAGCGGTATCGTGAAACCAGTTATGGTGGATTTCCGTTGTGTATTGTGCTCCTACCGTATAGAAAAGGGCGCAATCATCGGCGATCAAGTTGCTTCGGGAGATATCGTTATAGGAAAACTCGTTGTCGGAGCCATTGTACTGTACGGCGTCCCGTCCTCCCCTGAATACCGTATTGTTCTTTACTAAACTGTTCTTTATGCCCCTGATTACCAATGGGCCATCGTAGGAACCTAGAAAGTTACAGTCATGTATATAGTTGTCTATAATTTGTTGGTTGTTTCCCCTTACCACCAATCCGGCCCCTGCGTTAAATGCGATTTCGCATTTTTCAACTCTATTGTTCGAGCCTTGTACATGTACATTGGCATTGTTGGTACGTGAGCTATCGGTAATCCCTTGGGTATGGTTGCCGTAAAGGGAAGTTACGCCATAGAGGAGGTTGTTCGTGGTTTTGCTATTGGCATTGGAGGCCCACCAAGTGGAGCTGTCCTCCATATTGATGCTGCCGCCGAATACGGCCAAATTCCGTATTTCGATGTATTTTTTGTCTTTTAGGTTGATGGTTTCCAGACGGCGTCTCATCTTCACCTTGCCATCGACCGGGGCTTTGCCTCCGGGAAGCTGAACGTATAGGGTGCTTGTACTTTCATCGAAGTACCATTCATTTTGATAGTCTAGGGCGTCTTTGACCCCTTCGAGATAAAAATCGCCCAAATCAGCCGGGGCATGAAAGGTTCGCACCCAAGTCTCGTTGTTCGTGGTGGTGTGATTAAAATTGACCCTACCGGCAGAGCTGCCCGTAATTTTTCTTTTCCAGGCGAGCCAACCGCTACCGCCCTTATCACCATAGAACCAAAGTGCGCCACCGGTCCAGTCAATACCCGGAATTGTGGATTCTGTCAAATAGGCCCCATTGATGACATCGCCACTGCTTCCTCCGGTATTTCGGATAGTTCCCAAGGCAAAGGGGTCGTCGTCCGTTTTATTTGGCCATCGGGCCAGGTCCAATGCGGTAGCATCGTTCATGATAAAATTTTCTTGGCCTAGGGAAGGGAAGGAAATGGTGGTTTTGTAAATAGGGCCACTGTCTTGCGTCCAACCGGATAAGGCATCCATGGCCGAAATAATGACTTTTTCCCCGGGATACGATTGAAAGACAATGGGCTGACCAGGGCTTCCGGAATTCGCAGGGGTCAATGTCTCCTCGTAGGTGCCGGCCCTGATATATACGATGTCGCCTGCAACCGCTTCGCTCGCTGCTTTTGAAATGGTCAAGTACGGGCTCTCCAAAGTGCCCGGGTTGGTGTCGTCGCCGTTTTTGGCTACGTAGATGTCTCTGGCAAAAGAGCTTATACCTATTAGGAATAAGAATAAAAAGGAGAAACGATAATTCTGTTTTATGGACATATGTAATAGATTTAGGTAGGTTCAACCCATGGGTGTGTTACCAAATCTAAATGAAAGGGGGGTTGCTTCAAATAGTAAATGATCAAAACGATACAACAAATGATTTTTTATGAAGGCGGTAGCTTATTTGTCAAGTTTTTGATCAGTTGGCATTGCTGGGATTTTTAGTTTTTTGGAGCCAAAATCTTGAAAATCATGGTTTGTTGAAGGTGGGGAGGCTTATGGGAAGAGCTATTGTGTGTAAACAAAAATGCTTCCCGTTAGGAAGCATTTTTGTTTTGAGTCAGCTATAATTTTCTATTTGGTCATGGCGTCGGTAACGGTTTTACTGTCGACAATCTGTTCGAACCTAATGATTTTACTATCCTTTAAAGTCCATACGTGTGCCACTCGTGCTTCAAAGCCTTTGCCTGTTTTTTTATAAACCCCGGTATAGTTTCCAATGGCGATGACCGTATTTCCCTCGGCAACATATTGTTTTGGGCTAAACTGGTAGTGAATCCATTCAGAACCTAATCTAGAGAATACATTTTTGGTGATATCTTCCAAGCCTATATAGGTGCCTGCATAGGGAAAGCCTTTGGCTTCCGTCCATTGAATGTCTTCTGCTACATACTTGGCCAGGTTCTTTCCGTTTTCTTCAGAGGTTTTGCCCTCGTAGGTACTTTTAACTATGTCTAGATTCGTCATGTTATTTTTGTTAAATGGGCAACTTGACAATGCCATAAGGATCGTCAAGTAACCCATTCTTACTGATTTTACCATTTCATTTCGCCTGTGTTCACCTTGGCGCCGATTTGAAGAGCAGTTTCAAAAGTGGCGTTGGGGTATTGCTTTTTCATTGTATGGATCAAGTCCTCTGAAGTAGTGTTGGTTTTTAAGGCCTCTTCATAGAAGGCGATGTAGTTTTTAGTGTGGGCCACAGAGGTCAAATTCAGTTGGGTATCTTTATTTCCGTGAGCGGGAATAACCACTTTCGGGTTTAAGCTTTCAATTTTGTCTAGAATGGAAACCCATTCTTTTCTAGTTGCCTTGGTTTGGGCATCGGCCATCCATACATGAAAATTATCCGAGAAAATATTGATGCCACCGACGACGGCCTCGCTTGAAGGGATATAGATGAAAGTTCTTTTAGGGAAGTCCTCCAAACCTATAATTTCAAGCTTTTCCCCTTCCAGTTCCAATGCATTTTCCTGAAGTACCTGTGGTAAAATAATATTGGTGGTAATGATGTTCCCTAATCGCGACCCCCAAACCTCTAGTTTCTTTTGGGCAGTGGCCTTGATGTGTTCTACGGTTGCCGGAGTGGCATATACGGTAACTTCTGGAAAATAGGTTTTAAAAACTTGCAATCCGAAGTAAAAATCGGGGTCACCATGCGATACATAAATGGTTTTTAGATTTTTACCTGATGCTTTGATTTCCTGTGCCACTGCTTCGGCATCTGCCAAGGTGAATTGGGCATCGATCAGAATGGCATCTTGCTTTCCCGAGACCAAAATCGAGGCCACGCCAAAGCTGTTTTCGGAGGCATTATAGACCTGTAAGTCAAAATTGCCGGTTTTGATGGTTCTTGGGTTCTGGGCTTGTACTTCCATATGAAATAAAATTATTGTTGTTAATACTAGTGTGGAAAAAATGGTTTTCATTTTACTTGTTTTAATTTGAGGGAACAAAGGTGCATACCAAGGCCACTCAAAACATTGAACTAGTTCAATAAATGAAGTACAAGGATTATTTTGAAGCGGTCTTGCTTCTGATCTTACTTAAAAATTCGTGGGAGATCCCTAGGTAGGAAGCCAGTTGGAGATTGGTGAGCTTTTGGGCGATTTGGGGGTATTTTTCAATAAAATTGAGATAGCGGGCATCTGCGGTCTGGCTCAGGTTGCTGATCATTCTTCTTTGCAAGGCGACCAAGGTCTTTTGGGTCATCACCCTGAACAGTTGTTCTATCTGGGGTATTTCGGTATAAAGGCGCGCTTTGTCTTGGTGGTCTACGAGAAGTACCTCACTGTCTTCTAAGGCCTGTATGGTTAAAAAAGAAGGCTTTTGGTTGGTGAAACTGTCAATGTCGGTTATCCACCAGTCTTTAATGGCAAAATAAAGCACGTGTTCTTTACCTTGCTCATCTAGGGTGAAAACCCGAAAACAGCCCTTTGTTACATAACCTTCGAACTTGCAGATGTCACCCTGCCGTAGGAGGTATTGTTTTTTTGCAATGGACTTAGGGTAAAAGGCTTCGCAAAAAGTATGGAGCTCCTCTTTGTTCAGTGCCGCATTTTTTAAAACGTTTTGCTGTAAGCGCTCTATCGACATTTTTAGTTCTAACTATACGTGTGGCCCCATATCTTTTACGGGGAAAGTCCTGTCAAAGATAAACATAAGGATTAAACCCGATTTCTTGAAAAGAAATATATAAAGGGAGGGGCTAATGTGTTCTTTATGTAGGTGATTATATTTTTTTGGAGGCTACAGTTTTGGGGTTGACCTTCCTTTTCCAATACATAATGTAAATAGTGCCAAGTACGGTAGGAAGCGTCCATGCCATGAGGTTTCCTATACTGAGACCCGCAATAATAAATGCCGTAATGGAAGCGATCAAAGCTCCGATCATTTTTCCGATATGGGACAGGAGCCATCCATTTTTGGTCTTCTGGGGATTTTTGTAAAACTGAAAATCCTTCAAGGTTAAGAGCAGTCCAAACCCTCCAAAGAATATATATAATACACCAGTAGTGACGGTATTCATAAGACTGTACATTCCGATACCCAGCATGATTATCGAAAATAAAAGCATACTTCCCGATATTGCTTTGTCTACTATATCGGCATTGCTTCTTGTTTTGAATTGCAATGCCCTATTGCCTACCAGTACAAGGTAGATGGTAAATAGCCCGATCAGTAGTAAAAATAGGTTTTCGTGGTTGGGCATCATGGCTATGGGTATAGATATGATTGAACTGCCGATCATGCCTATAGAGAATAGTTTTCCCAATTTCTGGTGTAGAGGGCTTCCTTTTTTGGCAATGGTGCTGCCTATTCCCGAAACTAGGCCTATCCCTCCTAGGAATGCGTGTAGGTAAATGAAGAAAGTGATGGTTTGTTCCATGGTATTTGTATTGGTTACGGGGGCAAAGGTTGGGTAATGCCTTGGTTTTCAAAAGAAGCTATTGCCGAACTGTAGTTATTGAGGGATGAATTGAAAAGAGTAACATTTTAGTTGGGGGTGTTCTTGGGGTGGGTATCGGACGTTTTTATAATCTTCAGGCAGGTCTATGGCACTATTTACTCGTCCCAATTTTTGTTATATTTACCCCATGCTCTCAAAAAAGACAAAATATGGCTTAAAGGCCCTGACTTACTTGGCTTCACAGAAAGACCAACAGCCGGTGCAGATCTCTGAAATTGCTCAGGCCGAGAATATTTCGCAAAAATTCTTGGAGAGCATCCTATTGTCTCTTCGTAAAAGTGGATTTTTGGGCTCGAAAAAGGGTAAGGGGGGAGGTTACTATCTAATCAAAGACCCCCATGAGGTGCTGATGACCGATGTAATGCGTATTCTTGAAGGTCCCATAGCCATGGTACCTTGTGTAAGCCTTAATTTTTATGAAAAGTGTACCGATTGCCCAGATGAGGCCAGTTGTTCGGTAAACAAGTTGATGCTGATGGTGCGTGATGCCAATCTTGAGGTGTACCGCAACCATACCTTGGCCGATTTAATAGCCTGATTTCCCGATCTTCTGGAAGAAGTGCTGAAAATTCTGCAATTTTATTTACGGTTTATTATAAATCTACTAAATCTATAGGGTAAACGTAAATTCTTTTAATTTGTGGCGTCTAACACAATAAAAATATACTATATTTGTTTACTCTATTAGATTGATAGGGTAATTAGATTAACGAGAAAATGATTGTAGATCAATTGATTTTAGATAAAGCAGCTCCCAAGAAAAAGTTTTCAGAAGATCAAAAATCTGAAAGACCTATCCGTAGTATCGCCAAGGCGGTAAGCTGGCGGGTAATCGGTACTTTAGATACCTTATTGGTTTCGTATTTGTTGACTGGTGAGGTGGCCATTGCGGCCTCTATCGCATCCATTGACTTTGTGACCAAGATGTTCTTGTACTTCTTTCACGAGCGTTTGTGGAATAAAATTAACTGGGGTAAATAATAAGCTATGGGTTTTTCAGAAGAACAGATAAAGAAGCTTAATGAGCAGTTTAAGGATGCCGATCCGGCCGTAATTATAGACTGGGCCATCAAAAATGCCGAGAATGCCGTAGTCACTACGAATTTTAGGCCTTATGAAGTGGCCATTTTGCATGCGGTTTCGAATGTAAAAGGCGATATACCTGTAATATGGTGCGATACGGGGTACAATACCCCTAACACCTATAAGCATGCAGAGGACTTGATCAAGCGTTTGGATTTGAACATCGACCTGTACGTGCCGAAGCAGACCAGTGCGCATCGCGATAGTGTAATGGGCATACCGCAAATTGATGACCCAAGGCATGCCGAGTTTACCGAGCAGGTGAAATTGGAGCCTTTTAAAAGGGCAATGGCGGCGCATAAGCCCGATGTTTGGTTTACCAACCTAAGAAAGGGGCAGACCGCGCTAAGGGATTCCTTGGATATTCTCAGTTTGAGCAAAGACGGAGTACTTAAGGTAAGTCCGTTCTATTATTGGAGCGATGCCCAACTCGATGCCTATTTGGAAGAAAGGCAATTGCCTAACGAACATAAATACTTTGATCCGACCAAGGTTCTTGAGAACCGTGAGTGTGGGTTGCATACCTAAACGACATTCCGCTTTAAGCGAAAAAAATAATCGAAGCACAGTAGCGAAAAATATATTCAAGAAATTATGAGCCAAGATACATCACACATAAACGCCTTAGAAAATGAGGCCATCTATATTCTTAGGGAAGTAGCGGCACAATTTGAGCGACCCGTACTTTTGTTTTCGGGAGGAAAAGACTCCATTACATTGGTACGTTTGGCGCAAAAGGCATTTTGGCCTGCCAAGATTCCCTTTCCTTTAATGCATATCGATACCGGGCATAACTTTCCTGAAACTATCGAGTTTAGGGATAGGTTGGTCGAAGAGCTGGGTCTGGAACTTATCGTTAGAAATGTTCAAGATTCTATCGACCAGGGTAAGGTGAAGGAAGAGTCGGGTCGGTACTCGAGTAGAAACTCCTTGCAGACCACTACTTTGTTGGATGCTATTGAGGAATTCAAGTTCGACGCCTGTATAGGGGGTGCCCGTAGGGACGAGGAAAAGGCAAGGGCCAAGGAGCGTATCTTTTCGGTGCGTGACGATTTTGGCCAGTGGGATGAGCGTAACCAACGCCCAGAGCTTTTTGATATGTTGAACGGTCAGATAGAATTGGGACAAAACGTACGTGTTTTTCCAATCTCAAACTGGACGGAACTTGATGTTTGGTCTTATATCAAAGAGGAAGAAATTGAAATACCTTCCATTTACTTTGCACACAAGCGTAAAGTATTCTTGCGTGACGGCTTGATCTGGTCACATTCCGATTATGTGTACCAAGAGGAAGACGAAGAGGTTTTAGAACGTATGGTGCGTTTCCGTACCGTGGGCGATATGAGCTGTACCGCGGCCGTTTTTTCCAATGCGACCGATATTGAGTCCGTTGTTGAGGAGATTCGCGATTCCAGTATTTCTGAAAGAGGGGCCCGTATAGACGATAAAAGGTCTGAAGCGGCAATGGAGAAGAGAAAACAACAGGGATACTTTTAGGATTCTCGTTTAGGGAATTAGTTTAAAAAATTTGATTAAAAATTACAGCCAAAGAAGATGGACGTATTAAAGATAGCAACAGCAGGTAGTGTAGATGACGGAAAAAGTACCTTGATCGGTAGAATTCTGTACGATACAAAATCATTGACCAGCGATAAGTTGGAAGCCATAGAAAAGACCAGTAAGAGCAAGGGGTATGATTATCTCGATTTCTCATTGGCTACAGATGGTCTTGTGGCCGAGCGTGAGCAAGGTATCACCATAGATGTGGCACATATCTATTTTTCAACAGCAAAGAAAAGTTACATCATAGCCGATACTCCCGGCCATGTAGAGTACACGCGTAACATGGTTACGGGGGCTTCTACGTCTCAAGCGGCGATTATTTTGATCGATGCGAGAAAAGGGGTTATCGAACAGACCAACCGTCACTTTTTTATCAATAACCTCTTGCGCATTAAAGATGTGGTAGTGGCTATTAATAAAATGGACTTGGTAGATTATTCCGAGGAAACTTATAATGCCATTAAGGCCGATTTCGAGGAATTGATGGCCAAAAGGGATTATCAAGACCAGAAGATCACCTTTATTCCCGTTAGCGCCTTGAAGGGTGATAACGTAGTGAATAAAACGGATAAGACGCCTTGGTATACGGGTCCTACTTTGTTAGAGCATTTTGAAGCCCTAGATCGCAAGGATATTTTCAATGTGGGTACACCACGTTTTCCCGTGCAGTACGTAATCCGTCCAAAAACGGAGGAGCACCATGACTTTAGGGGCTTTGCCGGTAAGGTTTACGGTGGGGAGCTTAGCGTAGGTGATGAGGTAGTTGCCTTACCATCGCAAACACGGTCTAAGATCAAGGATATCTATTTTTACGATAAAAAATACCATACCGCTTCAAGAAGGTCTTCGGTAACCATTACTTTGGAAGATGAGATCAATTTGAGTCGAGGCGATATGTTGGTCAAGGCCGAAGATTTGCCTACGATCGATAAGCAGTTTACGGCTACTATCTCTTGGATGGATTCCGATAACCTGACCGCCGGTAAAAAATATGTGGTGCAACACGGGGTGAACAAAGTGTTGGCCAAGGTCGATAACATCCATCACAAGATCAATCCCGATTATTCGGGAATCGATACCAACGTTGACGGGGGATTGGGTATGAACGATATCGCCCAGGTAACCTTCAAATTGAACAAGCCTATTTTCTACGATAAATTCAAAGATCACCGTACCAACGGTTCGTTTATCTTGATCGATACACAAACCAATAATACGGTCGGCGCGGGTTTCATAAGTTAAGAAGTTCGTAAAAAAAGAACAAGGGTTGGGGTTTTGATTCAATTATCCCTATAAAACCTATAGGAAAAATATATAATTAACAATCTGCCGTCAAAACGGTGAGAAACTAGAATAGAGATAGCATGCAAAGTTTCAGAACAGAAATAGAAAACCCCGTAGTTGAGAAGGATATTTTGGCCCTAGAGGCTAAAATACGCCAGTTCAAGGAAGGTAATTTAGACGAGGAAAAGTTTCGTAGTTTGCGTCTGGCCAGGGGTATTTACGGTCAACGTCAACCTGGCGTGCAGATGATCCGTATTAAATTGCCCTACGGAAAAGTTACCTCACGGCAACTTAGGCGCATTAGCGACGTTTCCGATGAATATTCTAGAGGTAGATTGCATATTACTACGCGTCAAGACATCCAGATCCACTATGTGGATATAGACCGTACGCCCGAACTTTGGTCGGAACTCGAAAAAGATGATGTTACCATTCGTGAGGCTTGTGGTAATACGGTCCGTAACGTAACCGCTAGTGAAACCGCCGGGATTGATGTAGATGAACCATTTGATGTTTCGCCCTATGCGCACGCACTTTTTCAGTATTTTTTGCGTAACCCTATCAGTCAGGAAATGGGGCGTAAGTTCAAGGTTTCTTTTTCTGCCAGTGATGCCGATACGGGTCTTTCATACATGCACGACCTTGGTTTTATAGCCAAGATACAAGATGGGGTAAGAGGGTTTAAAGTGATGTTGGGCGGTGGTCTGGGGTCTCAACCACGTCACGCCGATTTGCTTTTTGATTTTCTTGCCGCAGATAAGATCATTCCTTTGATGGATGGTGTAGTTCGTGTCTTTGACCGTTACGGGGAAAGAAAGAGTAGGGCCAAGGCCAGAATGAAATTCTTGTTGAAGGACTTGGGGCTTGACGGATTCAAAGCCTTGTTGGCCGAAGAGCAAAAGGCCGTTCCTTACCAAACCTATCCTATAGATGCCGAGGCCTATCCTAAGGTTGAGGTAGCCAAAGTTGAGGCGCCGCAAGTAGAAATAGAGGATACCGAAGCTTTTGAAATCTGGAAATCTACGAACCTTATACCTCAAAAGCAGGAGGGCTATACCGCTATCGGTATTAAAGTACTGCTAGGGGATTTCTATACGGATAAGGCTAGGTTGTTGGCTGATTTGGTGGATCAATACGCTGCGGGTGAACTAAGGTTGAGCCTTCGTCAGAATATTTTGATTCCTTATGTGGCCAATGAACTGATTCCCTTCTTTTATACGGAACTGAAAAAATTAGGCTTTGTAGAGGCCGGTTATAACAGGGCGGTTGATATTACGGCTTGTCCGGGTACGGATACCTGTAACTTGGGTATTGCGAGTAGTACCGGTATTGCCGAAGAATTGGAACGTATAATAAAAACCGAGTACCCGCAGTACATCAGCAACCCGGATGTGGCCATTAAGATCAGTGGGTGTATGAATGCCTGTGGTCAGCACAACATGGCGAATATCGGTTTTCAGGGGATGAGTATCAGAACCAAGGATAAATTGGTGGCGCCGGCGCTTCAAGTTTTGTTGGGCGGTGGTACCGATGGTGATGGAAACGGAAGATTTGCCGATAAAGTGGTGAAGGTTCCTTCTAAAAGAGGTCCTCAGGCCTTACGGTTGATTTTGGACGATTACGATAAAAATGGCAACGGAAAGTCGTATGCCGATTATTACGAGGAAAAGGGGCAAATGTATTTCTACGATTTTCTAACTCCTTTATCCGATATTGAAAATCTTACGCCGGACGACTTTATCGACTGGGGAAATACGGAGCGCTATGAGAAGGCCATTGGTGTCGGTGAATGTGCAGGTGTAGTGATAGACCTTATTGCCACCTTGCTGTTTGAAAGCGAAGAAAAAATACAGAATGCACAAGAGTCATTCGATGAAAAGAAATGGGCGGCCAGTATCTATCATTCCTATTCTTCCATGGTGAATTCGGCCAAGGCCTTATTGACCTCGGAAAAAGCGAAAGTGAACACCCATGCTACCATTATCAAGGATTTTGATCAAAAATTCATAGCCTCGGGCAGGATCGAGCTCGGAAGGGGGTTTGAAGAATTGGTGCTACAATTGAACAAAAACGAGCCAACGGAAGCTTTTGCAAAAAGTTATTTGGAAGATGCCAAGGCATTTTTGAAAGCGGTGGAAACGTTTAGAAAACAAGAATTGGCAGAGGTTTAACCATGAAACACTCCAACGAAATATCTAACAATTTACCTCATTCGGGTGGTCGACTTACGGTTGTAGGTGCCGGTCCCGGTGATGTGGAGCTCATCACCCTCAAGGCCATAAAGGCACTTGCCGACGCCGATGTGGTGTTGTACGATGCGTTGGTGTCGGTTGAATTGTTAGACTATGCGCCCAAGGCCGAACATATTTTTGTGGGTAAGCGAAAAGGTTGTTATGCCTATCAGCAGGAACAGATCAATGAATTGATCGTAAACCGGGCCAAGGCCAATGCCCGTGTGGTACGTTTAAAAGGCGGGGATCCCTTTGTATTTGGCCGTGGTGCCGAAGAAATGGAGTACGCCGCGTCTCACGGGGTGCAAGTGGCTATGGTGCCGGGTATATCGTCTTGTTTGTCGGTGCCGGCTTCCCAGAACATTCCAGTTACCAAAAGGGGCGCTACCGAGAGTTTTTGGGTGATTACCGGAACAACAAAGGCGCACAAGCTGTCAAGTGATGTGGCTTTGGCCGCAAAGAGCAATGCTACGGTGGTTATTTTGATGGGAATGTCGAAACTATCGCAAATAGTGGAACTGTTCAAGGCAGAGGGCAAATCTGAAACCCCGGTGGCCATTGTGCAAAACGGGACGAGAACGGATGAAAAAGTTGCCATAGGCACTATTGCTTCCATAGAAGGGGAAGTAGAAAAACAAGAGTTGGCCAATCCGGCAATAATTATAATAGGTGAAGTAGTAAAACACAGGGCGAGCATTCTATCCATTGCCCAAAATCAAGAATTACAGTTAAGTAAATAGTTATGATAAAAACAGATATTCTCATCATTGGCGCAGGCCCAACAGGTCTTTTTACGGTATTTGAAGCAGGTTTGTTGAAGTTAAAATGCCATTTGATAGATGCTTTGCCACAACCAGGTGGTCAGTGTTCGGAAATATATCCAAAGAAACCGATCTATGATATTCCCGCTTTTCCAGAAATTCTCGCGGGAGATTTGGTGACCAACCTAATGGAGCAAATTAAGCCTTTTGAAGCAGGTTTTACCTTGGGTGAGCGTGCGGAAACATTAGATAGGCAAGAAGACGGCTCTTTTATAGTAACGACCAATAAGGGTACAAAACACCATGCCCCGGTAGTGGTTATTGCAGGTGGACTTGGGTCATTTGAGCCTAGAAAACCGCCTATTGGGAATATTACCGATTTTGAAGATAAGGGGGTGGCCTATATGATTAAAGATCCCGAAGTATACCGCGACAAAAAAGTGGTGATAGCCGGTGGTGGCGATTCTGCTTTGGACTGGGCAATTTTCTTGGCCGACGTGGCTTCGGAAGTATCCTTGGTGCACCGTAGAAACGAGTTCAGGGGCGCCTTGGATTCCGTAGAAAAAGCAGCGGAATTGGCAAAGGCAGGAAAAATAAAACTGTTTACCGAAGCCGAAGTGAAAAAACTGTACGGTGATGATCATTTGGAAGCAGTGGTCGTAAAGCATAACGATCCCGAAAAAGGGGAGACCTATGTTGAGGTTGATAACTTTATTCCCTTGTTCGGTCTTTCCCCAAAATTGGGTCCGATCGGTGATTGGGGTCTTGAAATAGAACGAAATGCCATTAAGGTAAACAACGCTAAAGATTATCAGACCAACATACCTGGTGTTTTTGCGATCGGCGATGTAAATACCTATGAAGGTAAATTGAAATTGATTTTATCGGGCTTCCATGAGGCGGCCGTAATGTGTCAGTTCGCTTATCAATTGATAAACCCAGGTAAAAGATACGTTATGAAATACACCACTGTAGGTGGGGTAGAAGGTTTTGACGGAAGTAAAAAAGAGGCCAAAAAAGAGGTCGTTCAAAGTATTGCTTAATTAGCTATTAGTGTATATATCGATAAAGGCCTTCTGTTGTAGTATTTGAACAGAAGGCTTTTATTAAATGCAAGCCGCCAAAAACCGGAAGGTTTCTTTGGTTTTGAACCATATGTGGCGTTACTTTGCAAATCGTTCATAAAAATAACAAGACTGTTATCAAGAAAGGTGGAGGGAATAGACCCAGTGAAACCTTGGCAACCCTTTTCTTATAAAGAAGGTGCTACATTCTATCCTAGTATTTGTGGGACAGATAACAAAGAGAGGCAAGATTGTCTGTCCTTATTCCTTTGCTTGATAGTTGTTTGTAGATTGGTCTAAGAGGGGCCTTTGTGCATGAACGTGCGACATAAGAAGGAAATAAGGAAATGAAAAAAATTCAGGAGATATTAAAGGAACGCATTTTAGTATTGGACGGTGCCATGGGTACCATGCTCCAACGCTATAAATTTACCGAGGAAGATTTCCGCGGTGAGCGTTTTAAAGACTGGGAACACCCCTTGCAGGGGAACAACGATCTATTGTCGCTGACCCAACCCGAGGCCATAGCCGATGTGCATCGTAAATACTTTGCCGCAGGCGCCGATATTGTCGAAACCAATACTTTTTCGGGTACTACTATCGCCATGGCCGATTACCATATGGAAGATTTGGTGTACGAACTCAATTATGAGTCCGCACGTATTGCCAAGGAGGTGGCCGATGAGTTTACCGCCAAAGAGCCCAATAAACCAAGGTTTGTAGCGGGGAGTATAGGGCCGACGAACAAAACGGCCAGCATGTCTCCCGATGTAAACGATCCGGGCTATAGGGCCGTTTCTTTCGATGAATTGCGAATTGCCTACAAACAACAGGTGGAAGCCTTGTTAGATGGTGGGGCCGACATTCTTTTGGTAGAGACCATTTTTGATACGCTTAATGCCAAAGCCGCCCTTTTTGCCATTGAAGAGGTAAAGGAGGAACGGAATATAGAGGTGCCCATTATGGTGAGCGGTACCATTACCGATGCCTCGGGAAGAACCTTGTCAGGACAAACGGCAGAGGCATTTTTGATTTCCATTTCACACATTCCGATCCTGTCGGTAGGGTTCAACTGTGCCCTTGGGGCCAATCAGTTGGTGCCACACTTGGAGGTTTTGTCTACCAGAACGGAGCATGCCGTTTCGGCCCACCCGAACGCGGGCTTGCCCAATGCCTTTGGGGAATATGATGAAACCCCCGAGCAAATGGCCGAGCAGATAAAGGAATATGTGGAAAAAGGCCTGGTCAATATCGTTGGCGGGTGCTGTGGTACAACGCCTGAGCACATTACGGCCATTGCGGATCTAGTGAGAAAATACGACCCACGGAAGATTGCCGTAGAATCTTGAAGGGAATGCAGATTCGTCAAGTATAAAAAAATGATGGAGATATTATGAGTAACGACTCGAACATACCGATAACCGATACCCGGCCCTCGGCCGCCCGCTACCTAAAACTATCGGGTTTGGAGCCCTTGGTGATCACCCCCGAAAGTAATTTCGTAAACGTGGGCGAACGTACCAATGTGGCCGGGTCTAAACGTTTTTTACGTCTGATCAAGGAGCGTAAGTTCGAAGAGGCGCTAGACGTTGCAAGAGATCAGGTTGAAGGTGGGGCCCAGATCATCGATATTAATATGGATGACGGCCTGATCGATGGAAAAGAGGCCATGGTCAAATTCTTGAACCTGGTTATTGCCGAACCTGATATTGCCAAGGTGCCTATAATGATCGATAGCTCTAAATGGGATATTATCGAGGCAGGCTTGCAGGTCGTTCAGGGGAAGTGTGTGGTGAACTCCATCAGTCTGAAAGAAGGTGAGGAAGAGTTTATCAATCACGCCAAATTAATAAAAAGATATGGCGCGGCCGTTATCGTAATGGCCTTTGACGAGGTTGGTCAGGCCGACAATTATGATAGGCGCGTAGAAATTTCAAAAAGATCCTATGATATTTTGGTGAACCAAGTAGGTTTTCCGCCGGAAGATATCATTTTCGACCTTAATATTTTCCCCGTTGCCACGGGTATGGACGAGCACAAGCTCAATGCCCTAGATTTTATAAAGGCCACCAAATGGGTGCGTGAGAATCTGCCCTATGCCAGTGTGAGCGGAGGGGTGAGCAATGTTTCCTTTTCGTTTAGGGGGAACAACCCCGTGCGTGAGGCCATGCATTCGGTTTTTCTGTACCATGCCATCAAAGCGGGTATGAACATGGGGATCGTAAACCCGACCATGTTGGAGATTTATGACGACATTCCCAAAGATTTATTAGAGCACGTAGAAGATGTTATTCTCAACCGTAGGGAAGACGCGACCGAACGGTTATTGGATTTTGCCGAATCGGTAGTAGGTAAGGCCAAGGAAAGTAAAATAGACCTTTCGTGGCGTGAAGAACCCTTGCAGGACAGGATTACGAGGGCCCTGGTCAAGGGAATAGATCAATATATAGTAGAAGATGTAGAGGAGGCCCGTATGGCCGCCGATAAGCCTATTGAGGTAATCGAAGGCCACCTTATGATAGGTATGAACGTGGTGGGCGACCTGTTCGGTAGTGGAAAAATGTTTCTGCCCCAGGTGGTGAAGTCGGCCCGTGTCATGAAAAAGGCCGTGGCGTATTTGTTGCCCTATATCGAAGAGGAAAAATTGAAGAATCCGCAAGTAGGGGACGATAAGGGCAATGGAAAAATCTTAATGGCCACCGTTAAGGGCGATGTGCATGACATTGGAAAAAACATTGTAAGTGTAGTCTTGGCCTGTAACAATTACGAGATCGTCGATTTGGGGGTCATGGTTCCGCCCGAAAAGATAATTGCCGAGGCCATAGCCCACAATGTTGACGTTATCGGGTTGAGCGGACTCATTACGCCTTCGCTTGACGAGATGGTGCACTTGGCCAAGGAAATGGAACGCAAGAACTTTAAGGTGCCCTTGCTCATAGGAGGGGCAACGACGAGTAAGGCCCATACGGCCGTAAAAATAGACCCACAATACAGTGAGGCCGTGGTGCACGTAAACGATGCGTCAAGGGCCGTTACCGTAGTGGGCGACCTGTTGCAGAAAGATACCTCGGAGAAATATAAGAAGACGATCAAGGAAGACTATGACGTGTTCAGGGAAAAGTTCTTGAGCCGTACCAAAAAGAAGGAATACAAAAGCCTTGCAGCCGCTAGGGAAAACCGATTTAAGATCGACTGGGAAGCCAGTTCGATCGTAAAGCCCCGTCAGCTTGGTATTCAGGTAATCGAAGATGTGGATCTTGAAAAACTGGTGCCCTTTATAGACTGGACTCCCTTTTTTAGAAGTTGGGAACTGCATGGAAAATACCCTGATATTCTAACCGACGAGATTGTAGGCGAACAGGCCACCGAGCTTTTTGCCGATGCACAAAAAATGCTGCAATCTATCTTAAAGGATAAAAAATTGACGGGTAAAGGGATTTTCGGACTCTTTCCGGCCAATACCTTGGAGAACCATGACGATATTGAAGTAGAGGTCAACGACGGCCAAGAGGATAAAACATATGTCTTTAGAACCTTGCGCCAGCAATTGAAACGTCGCGAGGGCGTGCCAGATTACGCACTGGCCGATTTTGTGGCGCCAAAAGAATCGGGTAAGCAAGATTATGTAGGGTGCTTTTGTGTGACTACAGGTTTTGGAACCGACGAACTGGCGGATGCCTACCGTAAGAACCTAGACGATTACAACTCCATTTTGGTAAAGGCGCTGAGCGACCGTTTGGCCGAAGCTTTTGCCGAATACTTGCATCTAGAGGTGCGAAGGGAGCATTGGGGCTATGCCGCCGATGAGCATTTGAAAAACGACGAGTTGATCGATGAGAAATATAAGGGTATCCGTCCCGCACCAGGATATCCGGCCTGTCCCGACCACCTTGAAAAGCTGACCCTTTGGGATATGCTCAAGGTAGAGGAGCGGATCGGTGTGAAACTTACCGACAGTCTGGCCATGTGGCCGGCTTCATCGGTTTCGGGCTATTATTTTGGGAATTCCGAAGCCCGGTATTTCGGGTTGGGAAAAATAAAGGAAGACCAAGTGGCCGATTTTGCCGAACGGAAGGGCATTTCCCTAGAAGAGGCGACCAAGTGGTTGGCACCGAATATAGCGGACGATTGAAATAGAACACATATGCCGAGGTAAAGCGGATGCTTTTAGCGGTGTAGTCGATTGAGAAAACAGAATAATGCGTTAGGGATAGGAGCGGTATCTTTTTAAAGTCCGACAGGCTTTAAAAAATTTAGCGGATAGCCCGCCCGAACGCCATAAAAGAGCATAAACATTAAATTTCCCGGTCAAGGGGCAGCATACATGAAAATAACGGACCATATAAAGAATGCAAAGGGCAAAACTTTATTTTCCTTTGAAATTATACCGCCTGTAAAAGGACATCAGATTCAACAACTTTACGATAATATCGATCCCTTGATGGATTTCAAGCCTCCGTTCATTGATGTGACCACGTCGCGGGAGGAGTATGTGTATATTGATCGTGACGGTCTGTTGGATAAGAAGTTGACCCGTATGCGTCCCGGTACCGTTGGTATTTGTGCGTCTATAAAGCACAAGTACAATGTAGATACCGTTCCCCATGTGCTTTGTGGTGGGTTTACACGGGAAGAGACCGAGTATCTGTTGGTAGATTGCCATTATTTGGGCATCGACAATATTATGGCCCTTCGTGGCGATGCCATGAAAGACGAAAAATATTTTCAGCCGACCAAGGGAGGGCATGCCTATGCCGTTGATTTGGTGAAGCAGGTACACGAACTGAATTGTGGTAATTATTTGCACGATACGGTAGAGACCGATAATTGTGCCGATTTCTGTATTGGTGTGGCCGGATATCCTGAAAAACACCTGGAGGCGCCTTCTTTGAAATCGGACTTAAAACGATTGAAGGAAAAGGTAGATGCCGGTGCCGATTATGTGGTGACCCAGATGTTTTTTGATAATAAAAAATACTTTCAGTTTGTAGAGGAAGCCAAAAAAATGGGCATAAACATTCCGATCATTCCGGGAATCAAACCTATTGCGGTCAAAAGACACTTGCAGTTGCTGCCACAGGTATTTCGGATAGATTTGCCGCAAGACCTGATCGATGCCGTTGACGATTGTGCCTCGAACAAAGAGGTGCGTCAAGTGGGTATTGAGTGGGCCATTCAGCAATCAAAGGAGTTGAAAGCGGCCGGGGTTCCCGTACTGCACTATTACTCCATGGGTAAATCGGATAATATCAAGGCCATTGCCGAGGAGATTTTTTAAATAAAGGGCTTTGTAAGAAAATAAAGGCGAACCTTGGGCTTAAAATAACGAATAATATTATTTTTGCGCTCCATGAGCCCAAGGGTGTTTTTATTTTTTCTGATGTGTGCCGGATATTGTTTTTCACAAGAGTCCGAAAAAGCCCATACTTATACGTTTGAAGCGAACCAGTTTTACGGTTCCATTATACTTCACAATCCTGATATTTCGCATTTGATTACAGATCACCCTGCGGGTGTTGTTCTTGCGTACAATCGAAAGACTTTTGGTTTAAAGGAATGGGAGGAGTGGTACAACTATCCTGATTTGGGGGGCTCGTTTATCTATCACAACACGAACAGTTCGGTTCTCGGTGAGGCCTATGCTGTGTACGCCCATTTCAACTTTTACTTTTTAAAGCGCAACCTTCAGTTTCGGGTGGCCCAGGGGCTGGCCTATATGACCAACCCCTACGATCGGGAGACCAATTTTAGGAACAATGCCTACGGTACGCGATTGTTGAGCTCTAACTATGCCATGATAAATTACCATAAGGAGAATATTTATAAGGGCTTGGGCTTTAAGGCGGGTATTTCTATCATGCATTTCTCCAATGCCAATGTAAAGGCACCCAATACCTCTACCAATACCTTCGCCTTTAATTTGGGGCTAACGTATACCTTGGAAGGTAAGGACACGGAATATATTCGACGGGAAAAGGTAAGGCTTACCGAGCCTGTCAAATACAATTTGGTCTTTAGGGGAGGTGTCAACGAGAGCGACAATATTGGCCACGGACAATATCCGTTCTATATTTTTTCGGCTTATGCCGATAAACGCCTAGGGCGAAAAAGTGCCGTTCAATTGGGAGCGGATGTGTTTTTTAGCAATTTTTTGAAGGAATTGATAAGGTATCAATCGATTTCATTTCCTGAAAATGACATAGATCCCGATACCGATTTTAAACGGGTGGGAGTATTTGTGGGACATGAACTTTTTATCAATAAGCTTTCCATTGAAACACAGCTCGGGTATTATGTGTATTACCCCTTTGATTTTGAGGGAAAGGTGTATAACCGCCTTAGTCTCAAACGTTATTTTGGTGATAAGGTATTTGGGGTGGTAAGCCTGAAATCACATGCCGCCGCAGCCGAAGCGGTGGAATTCGGTGTAGGGATACGATTATAATGAAAGAGGTATAAAATATGGCAATAGGATTAAAAGATAGGGATAGTGAAACCGTGCCTTTGGGCAGTGGTAGAGTGGTGCGCTGGTCTCGTTTTTTTGCGATGCTTTGTTGTACCGTTGTGCTTGTTTCCTGTAATGGTGAAAATGCTTCCGACTGTTTTCAGAATACCGGTGATATCGTTCGTGAAGAGGTAGTGGTTGATAATTTTACCCAGATTACCGTTTACGAGAATGTAAGCTTGGTCGTAAAGCAAGGTGCCGTTCAAAAGGTAGAGATTGAAACGGGAAGTGTATTGCGGAACGAGGTTACGGCCGAGGTGGTAGATGGGCGGCTGATTTTACGCGATACCAATGATTGTAATTATTTTAGGGATTATGGCGTTACAAAAATTTACGTGACCGCCCCCGATATTACCGAGATACGAAGCAGCACCGGCTGGCCTATTTCAAGCGATGGCGTTTTGGCGTATTCGAGATTGAACCTATTGTCTGAAAGTTTTGCCGACCCCGAAGCACAAACCACCGATGGTGAGTTTGATTTGGAGGTGGCGGCTACCGACCTGAACGTGATAGTGAACGGAATCGCTTATTTTAAGTTGAAAGGTACGGTCGATAATTTAAGTTTGACTATTGCTGCGGGCGATTCGCGCATAGAGGCCGCGGACCTGGTCGCCCAAAGCGTGACCTTGAACCATAGGGGGTCGAACGATATGTACGTGAATCCGCAAGAGTCCATTAAAGGGGTAATTCGCGGGGTTGGTGACGTCTTTAGTTCAAACCGGCCGACAGAGGTAGATGTGGAAGAATTATACAAAGGGCGCCTCATTTTTGAGTAGTTTCCCGGGTTAAGGTTCAACTTCTGCCCATAAGAGCGGTACGGGCACAAATGCAATCTGTAACTTTGTGCCGACCGAAACCCGATATGAATCCGATACTCAAGTATATAGAAAACCTGTTCGCTAAGAAGCGTGTGTTGGGCAATGATCCATTGTTGAACGGATTGGTGGAGGCCGATCGCCTGTTGTTAGATCTGGTGTCGGAAGAGAAAGTCCCCGGTCTGGCCATTACGGTACTCAAGCAGGGGGAGCCCTTTTTTCAAAAGGGATACGGCCTTGCCGATCTGGAAAGGAAGCTTCCGGTAGACCCTCAAAGTTCCGTGTTTCGCATTGCCAGTGTTTCAAAGCCTATTGCGGCTACCGCCTTGGCCTATATGGTGGGCGATGACTTGATCGATCTAGATGCTTCCTTTTACACTTATGTACCTTATTACCCGAAGAAAAAATACGATTTTACCATTCGTCAATTGGCGAGTCATACCGCTGGTATAAGAGGGTATAGGGGTATTGAGTACGGCCTGAACAAGCCTTATACCATCAAGGAGAGTATTGAAATCTTTAAAGACGATGAATTGCTCTTTAAGCCCGGAACGGACTATCTTTATAATAGTTTTGATTGGGTGTTGATATCCTTGGCCATGGAAGAGGTCAGTGGAATACCGTTCGAGACCTATGTGCAAGAGAAGGTTTTGGTGCCCTTGGGGATGGACCGTACGTCATGGCCCGATTTAGGGCATACCCAAGCGGAACCATGTTTCTACTCTAAAAACAAAAGGGGCTTTCGTAAGGCCATTCCCGTGAACAACTATTATAAAATGGCGGGCGGGGGCTTTCTTTCTACAACGCCCGATATAGCCAAGTTCGGGCAGGCCTATCTTGAGGGCCGGGTATTGACACCTGGGCTTCGGAACGAGTTTCTCAGTGCTCAAAAGGTCGATGGTAGCTCTATTTATTACGGTCTGGGATGGCAGGTAAGCCAAGATGCCCAAGGAAGGCCTTACTATGGCCATGTGGGCAATGGCGTGGGCGGATACTCCAATTTCTTCGTCTACCCTGAAGAGGAAATGGTATTTTCCATATTGATCAATTGTACCGATCCCAAGGTGCAACCGGAACTGGATGTGGTTATCGATAGCCTGATACGGTCTAAGGAAGGGCAGTCCGGCCCATTGTAGCGGGTTTTGACTTAAATGCTGAAATAGTTAATGCATAAGCTTTTTGAAGGGGTATAAGCTTGTTACTTGCCTTGAAATCGTTTAGCTTTAGATAAAAAGCTATGAAAAATCTAAAATCAATTATTTTGACCCTCGGATGCGGGCTCTTTGCATTTACCTTAAGTGCCCAAGAGATAACCTCTTTTTCGGGCATGTGGGGACCTGAATTTTATCAAGATCGACAAAAGTTGACGTGGAAGGAAATCGATAAGATCATGTCGGAAAGTCAAGTGGCCCAAATGAACTGGGAAAAATCGAAAAAACAAATGATGGGAGGTATGATTGCCGGGGCCGCCAATTTTGGTACGGCCATTTGGTTTTTGGTGAACGAGAACGATGACAAGAGTGTTACGGCACCTGCCATCGCTTTTGCAGGAACCGGGATCATTGGCTCTATTTTCTTTCACCACGCCATGAAAAACAAAAAGGAGGCCATACTCAATTATAACGATAGTTTGGGTAACGGAACGTCGTTCCGTATGGAGCCCGCCGTTAATGAAAACGGAGTCGGCTTGGCCCTGAAGTTTTGATTCGGACTACTGTAACCCTATCCGGAATTCCACATAGGGCTTCCGGATTTTTTGTTTTTAGTCGGAAGTAAGTTCGGTGAACAGGCTTTCGAGGTTTTTGTTCTTGCGGCTCAGTTGCAAGGTCTTCAGTTGGTTGTCGTGCGCAAAATCGAAAACGGCCGGGCGCATGTCTTTGGAGGTGCTGAACGTGATTTCATAGACAAAACCACCTGTGTTTTTTACATGGCTTACGTTGGGCAACTTGTTCAAGAAGGCCTCTTCTACCCGGTAATCGAACTCCACCTCAATGATCTGTTCTTCGGCATCGCGTAGTTCGCTAAGTTTCTTGTCGGCTACAAGTACACCTTTGTTGATGATCAGAACGCGGTCGCAAACGGCCTCTACCTCTTTCATGATGTGGGTCGAGAGCAGTATGGTCTTTTCCTTTCCGATCTCTTTGATGAGTTTTCTGATTTCCAATAGTTGGTTGGGGTCGAGTCCGGTGGTGGGTTCGTCTAAGATCAGTACTTCGGGATCGTGCAATAAGGCGGCGGCAAGTCCGACACGTTGGCGGTAGCCCTTAGACAGTTGCCCGATTTTTTTATGGGCTTCAGGTGATAGTCCGGTTTGATCAATGACCTCGGGTATCCTGGCTTTGTCCGTTTTGTAGACATCTGCGTTAAAGGCAAGGTATTCCTTTACATACATGTCTAGATATAGGGGGTTGTGCTCGGGCAGGTAGCCGATACTCTCTTGAACTTTTTTCTTTTCCGTCAGAACATCGAAGGAGTTGACCGAAGCCTCACCTTTATCGGCCGTATAATAGGTGGTCAGTATCTTCATCATGGTTGACTTTCCGGCGCCGTTCGGCCCTAAAAAACCAACGATTTCCCCTTTTTGAAGTTTAAAGCTGATGTTCTTCAAAGCTTTTTGGCTTCCGAAAGTTTTGCTGATTTTGTAGACGCTTATAGACATATTGGGACAAATGAAAGTTAGATAGTTGTTCTGAATGTAGATTTTAACGATGTACTTTTTAAGGGTACTTTCGGTTCATCCATCAAAAATAAACAATTAAGTAATATCGTATTTTTTAAAAAGGTGTCTGCGAACTATGAAATATAAAAATAGACCAATGCCTGAGTGCGAGATACATATAAATTGGAAAAAAATCGGTTCTACCCGTTTATTTTTAAATTTAATTGTTACTTTAGCCGAAGTTTAAGTGTGTTATGACAAAGCGATTCTTTTTCAACGGTTTTTATTTTTACTTCTTTTTTGAGAGAGGTACGGGACTGTTGTAAAATATTGCATGATATAAACCAATTGAAGTCCCGTGAAAAACGGGACTTTTTTTGTTCAATACCTATTGGGAATTATCGTTTAAAAGTGTTTCCCATAAGGCAGAAAGCCAGTTATGAAGCTAAAAATAGCCATTCAGGGAATTAAGGGGTCTAACCACCACCAAGTAGCCCGAGAGTATTTTGATGATAATGTAGATTTGGTAGAATGTATGTCGTTTGATTTCTTGGTAGATCAATTGCTGCAAAAGACCGCTGATATAGGTGTAATGGCCATTGAGAATTCAATTGCTGGCTCGATCATACCGAACTATGCCCTGGTTTACCATAAGGATTTGCATATTATTGGGGAGCACTACCTTAATATCCATCACCATTTAATGGCCTTAAAGGGACAGGAAATAGCCGATATTGAAGAAGTGAGGTCGCACCCTATGGCCCTGTTGCAGTGCAAGGAATTTTTTGGCGATTATCCACACATTAAAATGGTGGAAGATGTTGATACGGCCGAAACGGCAAAACGGATTCAAGAGCAACAGTTAAGGCATATTGCGGCCATAGCTCCGGAAGTTGCCGCCGATTTATACGATTTGAACATCGTAGCACGGGACATACAGACCATTCAAAACAATGCAACCCGCTTTATTATTGTAAAGACAAAAAATAAAGTGCTTCCGAAGGAAGAGATCAACAAGGCCTCGGTACGTTTTGTTACCGACCATAAACGCGGAAGTCTTGCGGCTGTGCTTAATGTTATGAGTGATTGCAATTTGAACTTGACCAAAATACAGTCGCTGCCCATAATTGAGACACCATGGAAATACGCCTTTTTTGTTGACGTGACTTTTGATGGTTATGATTGTTTTGACAAGGCAAAATCACTGTTGAACATCATGTCGGAAGACTTTAAGGTGTTGGGTGAATATAAAAATGCGAGAATATGATACGAACGGCAAATCGTTTACATACAGTTGAAGAATATTACTTCTCGAAAAAGTTGCGAGAGGTAAGAGGTTTGATCGCCGAAGGAAGGCCCGTGATCAATATGGGTATCGGAAGTCCGGATCTGGCCCCCTCCGAAGCGATCATAAAGAGTATTCAAGATGCGGTCTTGGAAGAAGGTGCGCACCAGTATCAGAGTTATCAGGGTTTGCCCGAACTGCGTCAGGGTGTAGCGGGTTTTTATAGTGAAAAATTCGATGTTACGGTAGATCCATTGACCGAGATTTTACCCTTAATGGGTTCAAAGGAAGGTATTATGCACATTAGCATGGCCTTTTTGAACGAGGGCGATGTTGCCTTGATACCCAATCCGGGCTATCCTACCTATACCTCGGTCACGAAGTTGGTAGGGGCAGAGGCAAAATATTATAACCTAAGTGCCGAAAGCGGATGGTTTCCCGATTTGGAAGAATTGCAGGAACACGATTTGTCAAAGGTAAAGATCATGTGGACAAGTTACCCCCATATGCCGACCGGGGCCACGGCGACAAAAGGGCAGTTTGAAAAATTGGTGGAATTTGCCAAAAAGAACGATATCCTTTTGGTAAACGACAACCCCTATAGTTTCGTGCTTAACGATGCGCCGGTAAGTATTTTGGCCGTCGATGGGGCGAAAGAGGTGGCCATAGAGCTAAACTCCTTGAGCAAGACCTTTAATATGGCCGGTTGGCGCGTAGGAATGGTATTGGGCGGGGCCGAACATATCAATGCCGTGCTAAAGGTAAAAAGTAATATGGATTCGGGGATGTTCTACGGAATTCAGAAAGGAGCCATAGAGGCCCTGAAAAGTGATCAAGATTGGTTCGATAGGCTGAATGAGGTATATCGCTCTAGAAAGGCGCTTATGTGTCAATTGGCCGATAAATTGAACTGTACCTATGATACCGATGCGGTTGGAATGTTCCTTTGGGCAAAGTTGCCGGAAGGAAGCAAATCTGCCGAAGAGTTTATAGATGAGGTACTGTACGAAAAGAACCTTTTTATAACCCCGGGAACCATTTTTGGAAGTAAGGGCGAAGGGTATATACGATTTTCATTGTGTGTGCCCGAAGAAAAGATCGAAGAGGCGATAAGCCGTTTTTAGAATGACGAACAAGAGTTGATAAAATGAATGTTTTTATAGTTGGTGTCGGGTTGATAGGAGGTTCCTTTGCAAAGGATATCAAACGCCTGCGCCCAGAGTGCAAGATTTACGGTATAGATACGAATGTTTCGCATTTGCGCGAAGCCTTGGATCTGGGGATCATCGATGTAGAGTCGAGTTACGACGATCTAGGGGTGGCCGATATGGTCATTGTTAGCATTCCCGTAGATGTTATGGTTACCGAGCTTCCTAAGATATTGGATGCGGTTAACGATGATTGTGTGGTCTTTGATGGCGGGTCTACAAAAAGTTTGATCTGTAAAACCTTAGATTCGCACCCTAAACGAAGAAATTACCTGGCGGCGCACCCCATTGCGGGTACGGAGCATTCGGGACCGTCGGCGGCCATTGAAAATTTATACGTGGGTAAAACGAATATTATCTGCGAGATAGAGAAAACCGCCTTTAAGCTTCAGGAAAAGGCCCTGGAACTTTTTCAGCAGATAGGAATGCGTATTCGGTACATGAACCCCGATGCCCATGACAAGCACATTGCCTATGTGTCGCATTTGTCACATATCAGCTCTTTTATGTTGGGAAAGACCGTAATCGATAAAGAGAAAAATGAACGTGATATTTTTGACATGGCGGGCAGTGGTTTCGAGAGTACGGTAAGGTTGGCCAAGAGTTCGCCGGCCATGTGGACGCCAATTTTTAAACAGAATAAAGACAATGTGGTCGAAACTTTGACCGAATATATACAGAACCTCCAAGAGTTTAAACAACTATTGGAAAAAGGAGATTACACGGGAATTTTTAACGAAATGAACGATACTAATAAAATAAAGGAAATTTTAAACGGAATACCACTAAACAAGAAGTAATGGAGAATTCAAAAGAAATGAGAACATGGTTGGATGATATGGGTTTAGACCATCCACTAGTAATAGCAGGGCCATGTAGTGCTGAAACCGAAGAACAAGTGTTGCGTATTGCTCACGAGTTAAAAGATACCGACGTAAACTACTACCGTGCGGGTATCTGGAAACCAAGAACACGACCAGGAAACTTTGAAGGTGTTGGCGCACTTGGTTTGAAGTGGTTACAGAAGGTTAAGGAAGAAACCGGATTAAAAACGGCCACAGAGGTAGCCAATCGTGCCCATGTTGAATTGGCATTGGAGTATGATGTAGATCTATTGTGGATCGGAGCGCGCTCGACCGTGAGTCCGTTTATCATGCAAGAATTGGCAGATGCCTTGGAAGGTACTGATAAGATCGTATTGGTGAAGAACCCTGTAAACCCTGATTTGGCTTTATGGTTGGGTGGTATCGAACGTTTGCATACCGCCGGGATCAGAAAGTTAGGGGCCATCCACAGAGGATTCTCTACCTATGAGAAAACGAAGTACAGGAACATTCCCGAATGGCAATTGGCCATCGAGTTCCAAAACAAGTTTCCCGATTTGCCTTTGATCAATGACCCATCGCATATTACCGGTAAGCGTGATATGATCTTTGATGTTTCGCAAACGGCACTTGATCTGAACTTCGACGGATTGATGATCGAGACCCATTTTGATCCCGACAATGCTTGGAGTGATGCCGCTCAGCAGGTTACTCCGGAGAAGTTGGTGCAGATCATGAGAGATTTGCGTATCAGGAAAGAGACCGACAGCGAAGCCGAATACAATGCTAAATTGAGCAACCTTAGGGCGCAAATAGATATTCTCGACAACCAGTTGATCGATACTATGGGCAAACGTATGAAGGTGTCGGATAGTATTGGTGAGCTTAAAAAACAGAAGAATGTAGCCGTACTACAGTCGAACCGTTGGAACCAGATTTTGGGAGCCATGATCTTGGAAGGGGAATCTCGCGGATTGAGTGAAGAATTTGTCCTTAAAATGTTCAAGGCCATTCACCAAGAGTCGATCAATCATCAAGAGAAGATTGTAAACGGATAGTAGTACCTATTCGATATACTATAATAAAACGGCTTGTCGAAAGACAAGCCGTTTTATGTGTTTTTAGTCCCTTCTGAAAATATATCGCGTAATGAAAATTCCCTGGGCATCGTTGTCGCCGGCATCGGCTTCTACGCCACTGGTTACAAAGACCAGCTCCCATCCTTCTTGAAGCATATTCGTAAGTTTCGAGGAGATAACGGCATCGTTCGCGGCAATATTTTGAAAGCGGATACCGGCAATATTGTAAAAGTTGAGGAGTTTGGTTTCCTCAAAATTCTTTACCCTGATAGTGCCCCTTTTAGATTTGTTTCGGGTATTGTCTTCCTCGGTCTGTTCAGAGGTATATTCTTCAAAATCCTTTTCCTCTTGGGCATCAATGATTCTTGAGCGCCCTAGTCCGCTGGGTACAATAGACTCGACACTGGTAATTATTTTTATTTCTTGGGCGTTCACACTGAGGGTTGTGGCAATTAAAACAAAGGCTATTACGGCTATCTTTTTCATCGTTTAAAATTTAAATTAGGTTTAGTAAAGACAAAAGTAAAGTCTAAAAGGTTGCATTTATAGTGAAAAAACAGAGGGGGAATAGGGGCTTTTTTTGTTGGAACAAGCTTTAAGACAGCCTGTTTTACGCTGATAGTATGAAGTAAAGTTGTTTCTTTGTAATGAAATTGAAAAGAATGAAAGGAACTGTATATAAATCTACCGGAAGTTGGTATACCGTAAAAACGCAAGATGGCGAATTTTACGAATGCCGTATTAAGGGTAAGTTTAGGATTCAGGGGATAAAAAGTACGAACCCCATCGCCGTGGGGGATGAGGTGGCGTTCAAAATAGAACAATTGGGCGATGATACCGTAGGCACCATTCACGGTATTGACGATCGTAAGAACTACATCATTCGAAAATCGGTAAACCTTTCAAAACAAACGCATATTATTGCGGCCAATTTAGATCAGGTGTTTCTATTGGTCACTTTAAACAACCCGACCACCTATACGATTTTTATAGACCGTTTTCTCGCTACTGCCGAAGCCTATGATATTCCTGCCGTTCTACTTTTTAATAAAGTGGATAGCTATACTATTGAAGAACTGGCGGAAATTAAATACCTGGCCGAGCTTTATAGAAATGTGGGATATACCTGTATCGGTATTTCGGCCAAGTCTGGTAAAAATGTAGATAAGGTAAAGGAAATGATGGTCGGTAAAACCAGTATGTTTGCAGGGCATTCCGGTGCAGGAAAGTCTACATTGGTGAACGCCCTGGAGCCAAAACTCAATTTGAAAACTACCGAAATCTCCGGGCAACATCTACAAGGCCAGCATACCACTACATTTGCCGAAATGTTCGACTTGGATTTTGGGGCGCGTATTATCGATACGCCGGGTATTAAGGGCTTTGGTATCGTGGATATGGAAAAGGAGGAAATTGGGGATTATTTTCCGGAATTTTTCAAACTCAAGGGGAATTGCAAATTTAACAATTGCCTACACCTCGATGAACCAAAGTGTGCCGTGAAGGAAGCCTTGGAAAACGAGGAGGTCGCATGGAGCCGTTATAGGAGCTATGTGCAAATGGTAACCGGAGAAGAGGAAAATTATAGGGTCGATATCCACGACGTAAAAAAGTAGCTCTTGGTGTAGAATCAGAAAATAAGAAATCAGTTTAAGAACGATGCGAGCCATTATTCAAAGAGTGTCAAGGGCCAGTGTAAGGGTAGACGGCCAAATAATATCAGAAATACGGAACGGACTTTTGATCTTACTGGGCATTGAAGATGCCGACGGGCAAGAGGATATTGAATGGTTGTCACGTAAAATCGTGAACCTTAGAATTTTTAACGATGCCAATGGGGTCATGAACGAGTCGCTCAAAGCTGTAGGGGGCGATGCCATTGTGGTCAGTCAGTTTACCTTGCATGCCGCTACTAAAAAAGGCAATAGGCCATCTTATATCAAAGCTTCCAAACCCGATGTGGCGATTCCCTTATACGAAAAGTTCGTGCAGCAAATGGAGGTCGATTTGGGCAAAAAAATAGGTACGGGAATTTTTGGCGCCGATATGAAGGTCGATTTGCTCAATGATGGTCCGGTTACCATTGCAATAGATACAAAAAACAAGGAATAATGAGTATTAAAAAATCACAAGAACAAGTAGATAAGTGGATTAAAGAACACGGGGTGCGTTATTTTAACGAATTGACCAATATGGCACAGCTTACCGAGGAAGTAGGCGAGGTCGCCCGTATTATTGCCCGCAGGTATGGCGAACAAAGTGAAAAAGAGTCGGACAAGAACAAAGACCTTGGTGAAGAATTGGCCGACGTTCTTTTTGTAACCCTCTGTTTGGCCAATCAAACCGGGGTGGATCTTCAAAAGGCTTTTGATAAAAAGCTCGATTTGAAAACAAAACGAGATCATGACCGTCATCACAACAATGAAAAGCTCAAATAGTATTATATTTGGCAACTTAAATTATACCCTATCAGCATAGGGCAAACGTATAGGTCGCCAAGTGATCTGTCCGGTTTAAGAACCTATTAAAGAGAACAACTTTTGAAACTACACCTATCCGCTCCGTCAAACCAATTATTGCGTAACAATATACAGATTACAGGCTCAAAAAGTGAGTCGAATCGGTCTTTGTTGCTGCAGGCCTTGTATCCGAATATCAGCATTGACAATCTTTCGAACTCCGATGATGCAGAGGTGATGCAAAAGGGGTTGAAAATAGGAAATGGGGTAGTGGATATTCACCATGCGGGTACCGCTATGCGTTTTCTTACCGGATTTTTTGCTTCACAAGAGGGCAAACAGGTAACGCTCACCGGCTCAAAACGTATGACCGAAAGACCGGTCAAGGTGCTTGTTGAGGCCTTGCGGCATTTAGGAGCGGAGATTTCATATGGAAAAAATGAGGGCTATCCCCCGATCTTGATCAAGGGAAAGAAACTGGAGAAAAGTCAAGTGAGCCTTCCTGCCAATATCAGTAGCCAGTATATCTCTTCCTTGTTATTGATTGCGCCTAGTCTTGAAAACGGACTCGAATTGGAGTTGGTCGGTAAGATTACTTCAGTACCCTATATAAAAATGACCCTGGCCCTTTTGTCTCAGATAGGGGTGGAAAACTCTTTCGAGGGCAATACTATAAAAGTGTCGCCCAAAGCAAAGGTAGGTCCTGTTAATTTGGTGGTGGAATCCGATTGGAGCTCTGCCTCTTACTATTATAGCATTGTTGCCTTGAGCGAGGTCGGTAGTGAAATCTGCTTGTCTGCCTATAAAGATAATAGTCTACAGGGAGATAGTGTTCTTCAGGAATTGTATACCGAATTTGGTGTGGAGACCCGTTTTGAAGGGAACACCCTTGTCTTAAGGAAAGTTGGGGCCCCAAAGGGACAAACGGTACAGTTTGATTTGGGCAACGCACCCGATATAGCGCAAACCATTGCCGTTACGTGTTTCGGACTCGGAATGGGTTGCCACTTGACCGGCTTGCATACCTTAAAGATCAAGGAGACCGATCGCTTGGAAGCTTTGCATACCGAACTGTCGAAACTGGGTGCCGATATTTCCGTAACGGACAAGGACTTGACCCTGGGGCTCTCGGGAACCATGAAGGCCGAAGTGGCCATAGATACGTATAATGACCACAGAATGGCCATGGCTTTTGCTCCCTTGGCCATGAAAATACCGCTGTATGTGAACGACGCCGAGGTGGTTTCAAAATCATATCCTGATTTTTGGAAAGATCTTGAAAAATTGACTTTCTTGGTTGATGAGGTGTAATCGATTGTACTTTAGGGTGTTGTAAAAATATTTTTGATTTTTTGGAGGAGATGCATCGGTTGGTGATGCCGTGCAATGCAATAAGAATCAATATAATCGGTGTTTTACTTGACAACCCCTATCCACACATCGTATATTTGCAACCGCAAAACTTTTAACTAAATTTCATAAATGAAACTATCGCACTTCCATTTTGAATTACCTGATAATTTATTGGCCGAATACCCAGCTGAGAATAGGGATGAGTCCAAGTTAATGGTCATTCACCGAGAAACCGGAAAAATAGAACATAAAATGTTCAAAGACCTTATCAATTATTTTGATGAAGGCGATGTAATGGTTTTGAACAATACTAAGGTTTTTCCTGCCCGCTTATACGGTAATAAGGAAAAGACCGGGGCAAGGATCGAAGTGTTTTTGTTGAGGGAATTAAATGAGGAACAACGCCTTTGGGATGTTCTTGTTGATCCTGCACGTAAAATACGTATCGGAAACAAATTGTATTTTGGTGAAGACGAAACCTTGGTAGCGGAAGTTATAGATAACACCACGTCAAGAGGAAGAACCTTGCGTTTTCTTTATGATGGTTCATATATCGATTTTAGAAGAAAACTTCGTGAGCTTGGTCAAACACCATTGCCAAAATATATAAAGAGAGACGTAGAGCCGGAAGATGAGGAGCGTTACCAAACCATTTATGCAAAGCATGAAGGAGCGGTTGCGGCACCAACAGCAGGGCTTCACTTTTCAAAGCATTTGCTGAAACGCCTTGAGATCAAAGGAGTTGATTTTGCCGAGGTAACTTTACATGTAGGTTTGGGTACCTTCAACCCTGTTGAGGTAGAAGATTTGTCCAAGCATAAAATGGACAGTGAAGAACTGGTCATAGATGAAAAGGCTACGGAAATTGTCAATAATGCCAAGTTGAAGAAAAAACGCATCTGTGCCGTAGGTACTACCGTTATGCGCGGACTTGAAAGTGCCGTTTCTTCTGAGCATACCCTGAATACTTTTGATGGATGGACGAATAAATTTATCCTCCCTCCTTACGATTTCAGTATTGCCAACTGTATGGTGACCAATTTTCACTTACCTAAATCAACTTTGTTGATGATGGTGTCTGCCTTTGTTGGTCATGATTTGATGAAAAAAGCTTATAAGGAAGCCATTTTAGAGCAGTACAAGTTCTATTCATATGGTGATGCCATGCTAATAATCTAATTTTGCCAAGCTGGCAAAAGCATAAATTTCAAGCCCTTCTTTATTTGTATATTAAGTAAAGAAGGGTTTTTAGCTTCTAAAATGTGAAGGCACAAAAAAAAGACATACGGGCATTGACCAAAGAGCAATTGCGAAATTTCTTTGTCTCACAAGGGGATAAGGCTTTTCGGGGCAATCAGGTCTACGAGTGGCTATGGCAAAAGGCGGCCCACTCCTTTGAGGGTATGACCAATATTTCAAAGGAAACCAGGGATATGCTCGAGGCCAATTTTGTAATCAACCATATAAAGGTAGACCAAATGCAGCGTAGCAATGACGGTACGATCAAGAATGCCGTCCGTTTGCACGATGATTTGGTGGTTGAATCGGTGCTTATTCCCACAAAGACCAGAACTACGGCCTGTGTTTCGAGTCAAGTAGGATGTAGTCTCGATTGCCGGTTTTGCGCTACGGCCCGTTTAAAGCGGATGCGAAACCTCAATCCTGATGAGATTTATGATCAGGTGGTGGCAATCGATAATGAGAGTCGCCTGTATTTCGATAGACCTTTGAGCAATATTGTTTTTATGGGTATGGGAGAGCCGCTCATGAATTACAATAATGTATTGAAGGCCATAGATAAGATTACTTCCCCAGAAGGTCTGGGTATGTCGCCAAAGCGTATTACGGTCTCCACTTCAGGTGTGCCGAAGATGATACGAAAAATGGCCGATGATGAGGTGAAGTTTAAATTGGCGGTATCGTTGCACTCCGCTATTGATGATATCCGTACCTCTATTATGCCTTTTAACGCTACCTTTACTTTGGCCGACCTTCGAGAGGCCTTGGAGTATTGGTATGCAAAGACAAAAAGTAGAATAACCTACGAATATGTCGTATGGCAAGGTATAAACGATTCGCAGACCGATGTCGATGCCTTGGTTGATTTCTGTAGGTTTGCCCCTTCAAAGGTGAACCTTATTGAGTATAACCCCATAGATGACGGCGAATTTCAACAGGCTTCGAACAGTGCCATAGACATGTACGTGAATACCTTGGAAAGAAACGGTATAGTAGTTACGGTGAGAAGGTCGCGGGGCAAGGATATCGATGCCGCCTGTGGTCAGTTGGCTAATAAACAATAGGGAATTCGCGTATTTCTGAGGTGGAACGTGTATTCAACTTATCTGTTTTTTATAGGGTAAATCGTACGATCAGACTATCTTTTGTGCTTTTTGCGATTACTAGGGGAAGCATAGGATGTACTCATTTCTTTTTCCTTAAATTTATGCGCTTAAGTAGGTAACCAGCTAAACCGATTTTTTTGAAAATAGTAGCGCAAATAAAAGAGCCAGTAAACCAAGAGATGGAGCTTTTTGAGACGAAGTTCCGCGAGGCCATGTCTTCTAAAGTGGCGCTGCTGAACCGTATTACCTATTACATCGTTAATCGTAAGGGAAAGCAAATGCGGCCTATGTTCGTATTTCTTACCGCCAAGATGCTCAATAATGGAGTGGTAAACGAGCGTACCTACCGTGGGGCATCGGTAATCGAATTGATACATACCGCCACATTGGTCCACGACGACGTGGTTGATGAAAGTAATAAGCGCAGGGGCTTCTTCTCGATAAACGCCCTATGGAAGAATAAGATTGCCGTATTGGTCGGTGACTATCTTCTATCAAAGGGCTTGTTGCTCTCCATAGATAACGAAGATTTTGATCTCTTAAAAATTATTTCGGTAGCGGTACGTGAAATGAGCGAGGGTGAACTATTGCAAATAGAAAAAGCGCGTCGCCTAGATATTACCGAAGAGGTGTATTACAATATTATCAGACAGAAAACGGCGACCCTGATTGCGGCTTGTTGTAGTTTGGGGGCTTGTTCCGTACAGCCGGATTCACCTGATGTAGAGACCTTCCGTAGGTTCGGGGAGCTTTGTGGTATGGCCTTTCAAATAAAGGACGACCTTTTTGATTATGGGGAGGACAAGATAGGAAAGCCTACAGGGATCGATATCAAGGAGCAAAAAATGACCCTACCACTGATCCATACGCTTAACACTTGTTCTAAGGCCGAAAAAAAATGGCTGATCAATTCCGTAAAGAACCACAACAAAGATAAGAAGCGGGTCAAGGAGGTGATTGCCTTCGTGAAAAATAATGGGGGATTGGATTACGCCGTACAACGAATGCTTTTCTTTAAGGAGGAGGCCTTGAAAATCCTTGCCAGCTATCCGCCGTCAAGCTATAGGGATTCCCTTGAGTTGATGGTCAACTACGTTGTCGACCGGAAAAAGTAGGTGGATCAAATTTTTACCGGAAGCCTTTCCATAAAAAAACTCCTCGACTTATCTTAAGTCGAGGAGTCGTAAAATAGTCCTTAGAATAAGTGTATTCCCTTTATAAGAGCTCAAACGATACGGAGATCGCGTACAACCTCTTCTCGTCGGTATGGCCGTAATACAAAGATTCTGAAATCCTGCTGGGGTTGGTATCGCTAATGTATAAGGCCTTGCCTATTTTTCGCCCAATTTTTTGGGCAATCGATGCAGCCTTGCTCTTCGCGTCTTCATAGGCGTGTTTTGCAAAATCGGCCATTTCGTCCTCACTTAGCTCTACTTCAAAATTCGTATCGGAACGGGTAACGCCAATCGATTTTACATGAAGGAATTTTTGCATTTCATCGAGGGACTTGGTCCTGAACTCGATTACGGTACCTTCTTTCTCGTAGCCCAATAGCTCGTAATACAGGGTCGATTCTTTAAGGCGCTCTTTTTTGATACCGGCTTTCGTCAGTTTTTCGAAGTATCCCGATTTTACCTCTTCAAGGCTCATGGTTTGTGAATCGTAATACACATTGTTTAGGCTTACGACCATTCTACAGCTGTATTCCGGTGTTATACTGTATTCGTAAGTACCGTTGACGTTAATACTGTTCGGATGGCTGTTTTGTGCAAATGTCATAAATGAGAAAAAAATTAAGGTTAAACTTGTTATTGCTTTTTTCATGGAATCGACTTTTGGGTGATGTAAAAAAGTATGTATTTTTTTGAATAAACGTTTCAGGTGCCTTAAACTTATGCAACGGAGTATAAAAATGAGGCGACAATCATCCAGCTACCTATGAATATGCCCAATATCCCCAATTTGCCTTGTTTCGGTGCAATTTTTTGGCGTAGCTCTTCGGCTTTCGCACGTGCATCTTGGCGGTTTGATAGAAATAGTTTGTTAATGAGCCCTGAGCCCAACATAAAACCAAGTCCTGCCGAAACAATGTTGCCGGCAAGAAAGGTAATCCACCAGACCGGAGCGGAGGTCAGCCATCCTAGGTTTAAGATGGCGCTAATAATGCCCCACACGCCCCAGAAGCAAAATACAATACCGATCCATCCTTGGTAGGGCTCTATTTTTTCCAAGAGTTCTTCGGCGTTCGGTTTTTTTGATAGCAGTAATGATGGTACGGCTACGATACTCAATAAAATTAATGTAATTCCCCAGATCATAATGTTGTTTTTTTAGGTTTGTAATAGGGTTAAAAATCTATGGGGCAAAGTTGAGACAATGGCTGGGTGTAAAATACCCTTTTGCTAGCTAAAATGATATCGCTGAAAATAGGGTAGAGTACTTTTCTTTTTATCTTTGTGAGATTCGTTTTCACATAAAAATCACCAAAATTGATTTCTAAAACCACAATTGACCAAGTATACGAAACTGCCCGTTTAGAAGAGGTTATCGGAGATTTTGTGCAATTGAAAAAGTCGGGGTCTAACTTTAAGGGGCTCAGCCCTTTTTCCGACGAGCGGACACCTAGTTTTATGGTGTCTCCCGTAAAACAGATCTGGAAGGATTTTAGTAGTGGAAAGGGCGGGAATGTGGTGGCCTTTTTAATGGAGCACGAACATTTTACCTATCCGGAAGCCATAAAATACTTGGCGAAAAAATACAATATAGAGATAGAGGAGACCGAACGGACCGATGAGCAACGGCAAGAGGCCGATGAGCGTGAGAGTATGTACCTGGTTTCCGAATATGCACAGAAGCACTTTGCCCAAATGTTATGGGAGAGTGAGCTAGGCAAGGCCATTGGATTGAGTTATTTTAAGGAAAGGGGCTTTACCGAAGACACTATAAAAAAATTCAATCTTGGGTATTGTCTTGATCAGTGGGACGGTTTTACCAAGGCTGCCCTAGAGGAAGGTTACAAGCTGAACTACCTTGAGAAAACCGGACTTACCATTGTAAAACACGATGGTCAAAACCCGAATAACCCAAAAACCTTTGATCGGTTTAAGGGCCGGGTAATGTTTCCGATACATTCCATGAGCGGTAGGGTCTTAGGGTTTGGAGGGCGTATTCTTGGTAATGATAAAAAGGCCGCCAAATACCTAAATTCCCCCGAAAGCGATATCTACCACAAGAGCAAGGTGCTTTACGGAATCTATTATGCCAAACAGTCCATAGCCAAAGAAGATAATTGTTATTTGGTAGAAGGGTATACCGATGTGATACAGTTCTATCAAAGGGGAATTCACAACGTAGTATCGTCTAGTGGTACGGCCCTAACACCTGAGCAGATACGGCTGATCAATAGGTTGACAAAAAACATTACGGTTCTTTTTGATGGCGATGCTGCCGGCCTACGGGCATCTTTGCGCGGTATCGACTTAATTTTGGAACAGGGTATGAACGTTAAGGTCTGTACCTTTCCGGAAGGGGAAGACCCAGATAGTTTTGCCAAAAATAATGCCCTTGAAGATGTACAGCGCTATCTCGAGGAGAAATCACAAGACTTTATTCAGTTTAAAGCCGGTTTATTGGCTCAAGAGGCGGCCAACGATCCTATAAAGCGGGCCGATACGGTTCGCGATATCGTACAGAGTATCTCGAAGATACCCGATGCGATCAAGCGGGAGATATATGTTCAGGAATGTGCCAATATCATGAAGGTATCCGAAGGGGTGTTGTTCAGTACTTTGGCGCAAATGGGCAAGAAGGTAGCCTCTGATACCGCAAAAAAACAACAGCCTCCGCAGACGGCATTTGATGTTGTAAAGAACGATGCACCCGAAGAGAAGGTAGATGTACAATATTTGCTCGAACGTAAGATTATTGAACTGTTGTTGCTTTATGGGGATGAAAAACAAGAGTTTGAAGATTTGGTGCTCAAAGAAAACGAGAAGGGCGATCTGATACTTGAGCCTGAGTCGATAGAGTCCAAGGTATACGAAAAAATTTATTTGGACCTGCAAGATGATGAAATCGAATTGGCGAACGAGCAGTTTCGAAACATTTATTATAAACTCATCGAGGCATTGAACCAAGATGCCAATTTTACGATAAATACGTTTTTAAGTGGCTTGGACCAACCGTTGGTGTCGGAAATTTCCTCCATATTGATGGAAGAGGAAAAGTATGTGCTCCATAGTTGGGAAAGAAAGGATATTTACCCGAAAGAGAAGAAAGAGGGGGTGGCCCAATTGGTAAGTGAGACCATTTTGACCTTGCGTTGTTTTCTTATAAAGAAGCGGATGACGTCATTGCAAGAACATACGAAGGAAAGCCAGCAAGACCATAGGGAAACCCTTGAGGAGATTATGAACTACCTGCAACTCAATAAGTTGTTGAACAAAAAACTGAACCGAGTGCTTTCTTGATTATTGGCTAAGGTGAAAACGAAATATTGGGGCATAAAAAAACCCTAATGAAATCATCAGGGTCTGTACGTCTTACGAAGGGTCTTGTTAGTACAATTCTAACGCTTTTGCCTGTTGCAAAAGGTCTACCATATTGTCTACGTTTAACTTTTTCATCAAACGCGCCTTATAGGTGCTGACCGTTTTTTCGTTTAAGTTCAAACCGATGGCAACATCTTTGTTTCGCTTCCCGCTAGCTAGTAATTTCAGTACTTCCACCTCACGTGTAGAAAGTTTTCTAAAGAACCTTCTTGGTTTCTGTGTACCTTCGTCGAAAGCCAATCGTTGGGCGAGTTCGTTCGTGATGAACATGTTACCTTCGCTTACTTTTTTTACTGCAGTGATAATGTAATCGATGTCAGAAGCTTTCGAAAGATATCCAAAGGCACCGGCGCGAATCGTACTTAATGCATACACGTCTTCAGATTGACCGCTGTACATTAGTACTTTTACGTTAGGGTGTTCTTTTTTGATTTTTCTTAGCGTGGCTATTCCATTGATTTCAGGAATGTCCATTTCCAGCATTACGACATCGGGACTTGTACTTTCCAATTTTTTGAAAAGTTCCGAAGTCGTTGATACTGCACCTACCATTTCAAACCCATTTGCAGATTCAAGAACATTAGTCACACCCATTCTAATAATGGGATGGTTGTCCGCAATTAATACTTTTATCATGTTGATAGTTTTAATCTAGATCAATAAACGCTTGTTAGCCCGTCTAAAAATACTGACATGCAATGTAAGGCTTAAAAATCTAATTCTTTAAACAAATTTGCTATTTTTTTCATAAAAAACGGGCTTTTTATGAATTTATTCGATTAGACTACCACCTTTTAGGTCAAGTTACTATAATAAGCTGTGTGGTATTTCGCATACGGGTATCGGAATCATCTTGTGGCGGTTAGCGGAATTGAACTTCGTGTAGATTAGAAAGACTTCCTTGTCACGACCAGTAAAATCATCGGCGGTTTTACCTTCTTCCTGCATTTTCATGGCCCATTCCAGTTCGGGATAGCTTGCACCTATCTGATCTTCGTCGGTACGGTCATCGCCCCACAGGCCGTCTGTTGGTGCCGCTTTTTGAATATCGTCGTTAATCCCTAGAACACGGGCTATTTCGTATACTTGGGTCTTTAATAGGTCGGCAATCGGGCTAAGGTCGACACCGCCGTCCCCGTACTTGGTGTAAAATCCTACGCCGAAATCTTCTACCTTGTTTCCCGTTCCGGCAACCAGGTAGCCGTCAAGGGCCGCAAAATAATAAAGTGAGCTCATGCGTAAACGTGCCCTCGTGTTCGCCAAGGCCATAAAACGCTCCTCTTCGTTTTCGACGGGAGGGAGCGCGGCAATAAGGCTGTCGAATACCGGTGTTAGGTTTACGGCCTGCCGTTTTACATTTTTAAAGTTGTGCTGTAGCCACTCAATATGTCGGGAAGCCCTGGTAACCTGATTTTCGGCCTGATGTATCGGCATTTCAAGACATAAAAGCTCAAGGCCTGTTTTGGCACAGAGCGTAGAAGTTACCGCAGAGTCGATTCCTCCTGATATGCCGATGACAAATCCTTTCATTTTCGCGTTTACGGCATATTCTTTTAACCAGTCAACAATATAATCTATTACCTTTTCTGTCTGCATAGGATGTTCATTTTGTCGGAATCGACTAACTTTGTGCCCTAAAATTAATGTCTTGAGGTTAAATATTGAAATCAATCGGAAATTACTTTCTAAACTGGCGACGTTTTTTGTCATTTTTACAATTTCTACCTCATTTATCGGGTGTAAAGAAAGTGTAAAGCTGTCTGAAGATGTCAAGAAGATAAAATTAGATGTGCAAATCGATAGGTTCGATAAGGAATTTGCGGCGGCCCGACCCGAAGATTTGCCGGTATTGAAGAAAAAATACCCCTATCTGTTCCCGAAACAGTATTCAGATAGTGTTTGGATAGCTAAAATGCAGGATACGGTTCAGGTGGAACTTTTAGACGAGGTGGAAAAGGCCTTTTCCGATTTTTCGGAAGAAGAGCAGTCGCTCGAGCTTTTGTTCAAGCATATAAAATATTATTTCCCGCAATTCGATGCGCCAAAGGTCGTAACGGTGACTTCCGATGTCGATTATAGCAACCGTGTTATTTTGACCGATACGCTATTGCTTATAGGTCTCGATAACTACTTGGGTGCCGACCATAGGTTTTACGTCGATATTCAAAAGTACATCAGGGCAGATCTTGACAAACGCTATTTGACGGTTGATGTGGCCAGTGCCTTTGCCAAAAAAGTGGTGCCCGCCCCAAACGACAGAAGCTTTTTGGAGCAAATGATCTACTACGGCAAAGAACTCTACCTTAAGGATAGATTGTTGCCCTTGGTTTCGGAAGCCCAGCGGATCAATTATTCCGAAGAGCAATTGGCCTGGGCCATAGCCAATGAAGAGCCTATATGGCGGAATTTTATTGAAAGGGAATATTTATATAGTACCGATAATAAGTTAGGGCCTCGCTTTCTTGATCTGGCTCCTTTTTCGAAGTTCGGACTGGAACTCGATAATGAGTCGCCAGGACGTATAGGCCGGTTTATAGGTTGGCAGATCGTAAGGGCGTTTATGGATAGGAACGAGTTAAGCTTGCAGCAAATGCTCAATTTGCCGGCAGAGGAAATATTTAAAAAATCAAATTACAAACCGAAGAAATAATATGGCAAAGTTGCACACTTCAGAAATAACGTTGAAAGTTGGTTTAGACGAAAACCGCGTACCCGAAGAACTTACATGGTCGGCTCAAGACGGGGGAATAGACAACGAAGAGGCTAAGGCCATGCTTTTGTCGGTTTGGGACAGTAAGTCGAAAGAATCGCTCAAGATAGACTTGTGGACAAAAGATATGCCCGTTGATGAAATGAAAATATTCTTCCATCAGACTTTGGTTTCTTTGTCCGATACCTTTATGAAAGCCACCCAAGACGAGAAAATGACCGCAACGATGAAAGATTTTTGCGATTATTTTGCGGAAAAATTGGATTTAAAATAAGGGCTTTTCTAATTGGCCATAGGGACTTCCATTAAAAGGATTTTTGAATTTTCAAGATAGGAGAGGTCTATACGCTCGGCTTCCTCTATTCCCAATCCGTCCCTTTTGTCCAGGGCAATACCGTTGGCCGTACATTTTCCTTCCAAAAGAAAAATATAGACGCCGTTTGCAGGGTCTTTAAGTTGGTAAGTGGTCTTTTGGCCTTTGTCAAAATCGCCTAGGTGAAACCATGCGTTTTGATGGATCCAAATGCCGTCGTCATCGGCATGGGGCGAAACTATCTGTTGTAGATTGTTCTTAAGGCTATCGGGCTTGAGGCTGATTTGGTCGTAACGTGGACTCACGTTGACCTTGTTGGGGAGTACCCATATTTGCAGGAATTTTACCTGCTGATCCCGACTTTTGTTCTTTTCGCTATGTTGTATTCCCGTTCCGGCACTCATGGCCTGTATGTCGCCTTGACGTATGATTGTGGTGTTGCCCATATCGTCTTTGTGTTCCAGGTCGCCCTCTAGGGGAATGGAGATGATTTCCATATTCTTGTGGGTGTGGGTGTTAAAACCCATTCCGGCGGCTACTTGGTCGTCGTTTAGCACCCTTAATACACCAAAATTCATGCGCTCGAGGTCATGGTAGTTGGCGAAGCTAAAGGTGTGGTAGCTGTTTAGCCAGCCATGGTTGGCGTGACCTCTGGTGTCTGCTTTGTGTATTGTAGTGTGCATAGTGTTGGGTCTTTGAATATTGTGTTGGCTTATTGTTTCGTGCTAAAAAGGGAAATGGTATAATCCAGTAATTCTGAGCCTCCGTATTCCCCGTGTCCGGGAATGGCCGTTTTAAGGTCGGGATAGGCTGCTTTTATCTTTTTGATGGTGTTGTCCCATTCGTTGGTGTTCGCATCGCCTAGGTATCCTTTGGCGGCATTGAGCGATTTAAGGGCGCATCCGCCAAAAAGGAGGTGCTCGCTAGGGATGTAACTTACAATGTTGTCTTTGGTATGGGCCTCGCCAAAATGACGGTTGATTATTTTTTGCTTCCCAATGGTCAGTTCGTTGGTGGTGTCAAAACCAATTTGTGGAACCGGGTTTCCTTCTTTTTTAGCAAGTTCTATGGTCGTATTGCTAGCGTAAGAGGGAATGCTTAGTTCGTGAAAGGCCTCGATCCCGCCAAGGCAGTCGTCGTGAAAGTGGTTGATGACCACGGCCTTGATCTGCTGTTTTTTGGTTTCGGTTATCCAGCGGATGAGCTCTTCGGAAGTTTCGTTGTCGGTGGGCGTATCGAAAACAACGGCCTGGCCTTGGTTTATGTAGATAAGTCCGTTACAGGCCACTTTTCCAAAGTCTCCGGTCGATAGGTAAGAGATATGGACGAAGCTGTTTTTGGAGAGCGGGATGATTTTTAAGTCCTCGCTACTGTAAGTTAAGGTCGGTTGTTGTGACTTACAGGAAAAGAAAGCCGTAATCAAGAACAAAAGTAATACGGTTGATTTATAGGTCATGGCTTTTGTTTAAGTACATAAATATATAGTTTTACATTGCATTATGAAAGATTCCGATAATCAAAAACTCATTTTTATCTACAACGCCGATTCTGGTTTGAAAAACGCATTGTTAGATAGTGCCCACAAAATTTTAAACCCCAGTACGTACAATTGTAATTTATGCGATATTACCTTTGGGGTGTTTACCGAGAACAAAATTTGGAAGCAATTTCGGGAGCAAACCGATTTGGAAATGGAGTTTTTGCACAAAGATGAATACAAGAAGCAATACGCTTCCAAGTTTGGTAATAAGTTTAGTTTTCCGATCATATTGGCCCAGGGCAATGGAGAGCTTCAGGTATTTGTGTCTACGGAGGAAATGAATACCATTGAAGATGCACAATCGTTGATGCGGCTTATTGAAGAAAGGGTGAAGGCCTAAGCTTTTGTAGCCTTAAAAAAGTCGGCATTGATGTTGTCTATAAAATTGAGTACGTCGTCACGGCCATAGCCCTTTGATGAGGAAGTGATAAAATAGGAGGGGGCTTCTTCCCATACCCCGTTCAGTAATTCCGAGATATACTTGTTTACGTTTTCTTCTATGGCCTTGGGCTTGAGTTTATCGGCTTTGGTAAAGATAATGCAGAACGGAATGTTGTTCTCGCCCAGCCACTCCATGAATTCCATGTCTATTTTTTGCGGTTCGTGGCGAATATCGACTAGAACAAAGGCGCAGACCAGTTGTTCGCGCTTGATAAAATAGTCGGTAATGTATTTTTGAAAAGTGTTCTTGCTCTTTTTTGACACTCGGGCGTAACCATATCCGGGTAAATCGACCAAGAACCAATTACCGTTGATCTTAAAGTGGTTGATCAATTGGGTCTTGCCCGGTCGGCCCGATGTCTTGGCCAGGCTTTTTCGCTCGGTTAGGCTGTTGATCAAAGATGATTTGCCTACGTTTGATCTTCCGATAAAGGCGTACTCGGGCAAGGGTTCGTTGGGGCACTTGGCCACATCGGTATTGCTGATTACGAAATTTGCCGATTTAATGTTCACCTTTAAGCTTGTTTAAGAGAAGTGTAGGGTTGTTAGAAATTGCGTTTGGTCAGCCAGCTGTCAAGAATCTCGTTGAACTTGTCAGGATGCTCCATCATAGGGGCATGGCCACACTTTTCGATCCAGTAAAGATCCGAGTCGGGTAGCAGCTCGTGAAAGAGTTTGGCTACGTCGGGTGGTGTTACACTGTCGTTCTCTCCCCAGATAATACATATAGGGGTGTTCATTTTAGGAAGGTCGTCGGCCATATTGTGCCTAATGGCACTTTTGGCGATCGCCAAGGTCTTTATGATCTTTTTACGGTCGTTGACCGTGGTAAATACTTCGTCTACGATTTCTTTGGTGGCGATCTCGGGATCGTAAAATACATCTTGGGCCTTCTTCTTTATGAACTCGTAATCGCCTCGTCTTGGATACCCATCGCCCATGGCGCTCTCGTACAATCCGGAGCTTCCGGTTATAATGAGGGCCTTTACCATTTTCGGATAGAGTTTCGTGTGTAGGAGGCCAATATGCCCTCCAAGGGAATTGCCCAGTAGTATAACGTTGTCAAGCTGCTTGAACTCAATGAATTTGGCCAAGAACTTGGCAAATTGCTTTACGTTGGTCTTAAGCATTGGCATATCGTAAATCGGTAGCTCGGGTATGAGCACCTTATACCCCTTTTTCGGAAAGTAGTCGGTGACACCTTGAAAGTTGCTTAGCCCTCCCATAAGACCGTGTAAAATAATGAGCGGCGTTCCTTCGCCTATCTCTATATACCGGAACTTTCCTTCCTTAATTAAATTTTTTTCCATTCAAGATACTTCTTGGTCTGTTGGCCAAAGATAGGCATAATCCTATTATGACTTGGTTACAAGTATAGCTCAATAAAGCGAGAATTGGCCATTATTTTTCATTCAGCGGTCAAAAACGCCATTTTTTTTCAAGCAAATTTAACCACAAGTTATGCCGAAAACCCACTATTTATTAACAAAGTGGTAATTAGTGGTAAAATGTGGTAATAAAATTTGTAGTTTTGAGTTATAGTATTGTAAAACAGCTTTTTTAAGTGATCAATTTCATTGGGACATACGATTGTAAGGCCGATGCCAAAGGTAGGGTAATGATTCCGGTTGCCCTAAAAAATCAGATGTCACCGATTTTGAATCAAGGCTTTGTGATCAAAAGATCTGTTTTTCAACCTTGTCTGGAATTGTATCCTATGGAGGAGTGGAATCTTCTGATGCAGAAGATGAACAAGAAAAACCGCTTCAAGAAGAAAAACAATGATTTTATCCGTCGTTTTTCGGCCGGAGTGAAAGTCATTGAGATCGATGGTACGGGGCGAATGTTGATACCGAAAAACCTGGTGGAGTTTGCGAACATCTCCAAAGAGGTGGTTTTGAGTTCGGCCATTAACATTATAGAGATCTGGGACAAGGATAGCTATGAGAAAGTATTGGAAGAAACCGCTGAGGATTTCGCCGATTTGGCGGAAGAGGTAATGGGTGATGACGGAGATGACGAAAGCTATGTATCATAATCCTGTATTGTTGCAAGAGTCCGTTGACGGACTCAATATAAAAGAGAACGGTGTGTATGTCGATGTCACCTTTGGTGGCGGTGGGCACTCGAGAAAGATATTGGAGTACTTGGGAAGCGAAGGAAAGTTGTTCGCTTTCGATCAAGACGAAGATGCGCTTGCAAATGCCATTGACGATCCGCGTTTTACGCTGATCAATGAGAATTTCAGGTTCATCCGGCAGTTTTTGAAGTTCTATGGTATTCGAAAAGTGGATGGGATTTTGGCTGATTTTGGTGTTTCCTCACATCAGTTCGATAAAGCTGAACGTGGGTTCTCTACCCGGTTCGAGGCCGATCTTGATATGCGGATGAGCAAAAGGAACCTCTTGTCGGCTTATGAAGTGGTCAATAACTATGATTACGACGATTTAAGAAGGGTTCTTTTTCAGTATGGGGATTTAAGAAATGCCAATGCAATGGCCAAGACCATTTTGGCAAAACGGGAAGAAGCGCCGATCAAGACTACCGAAATGTTGAAAGAGGCGCTGCAGAAGTTCTTGCCGAAAGCCAAAGAGCATAAGATATTGGCCCAGATATATCAGGCCGTTCGCATTGAAGTGAACCAAGAGATCGCGGTAATCGAGGAGTTTTTATTGCAGACTCCGGAGTTGTTGGATGAAGGAGGAAGGCTAAGTGTAATAAGTTATCATTCCTTGGAAGATCGTTTGGTAAAGCGATTTATACGGGAAGGACAATTTCAAGGTGAGGCGCCGAAGGATTTTTACGGAAATGTTGATGTTCCGTTCAAAAAAGTGGGGTCGCTTATAGTTCCTTCCAAAGAGGAAATAGCAAGGAACAATCGTGCCCGCAGTGCCAAATTGAGAATTGCGGAGCGCATAATTAAATAAAGTAAAAGGAATAAAGAAAAGCGAAACAATGAAAAAAGGATTGTTGAACATATTAAAAGGTAGGTTTTTGGTGAGCGGCGACGCCCCCAAAAATTGGCTGTTCATCATTTTCGCCTCTTTTCTGGCCACCGTTATGATCGGTAGTTCGCATAGTGCCGATAAAAAGGTGCATCAGATAGCGGCATTGAACGAAGAGGTAAAAGAGCTTCGGAACGAATTTGTAGATGTGCGCTCAGACGTGCAACAGTTAAAGTTGGAATCTACGGTAATGCAGATCGTGGCGGAAAAAGGCTTGTACCCGTCAGAGGTGCCGCCAAAACAAATAAAGGTTAAATCAAACAATAAGAAGGAAGAATAGTGGCCGTAACCGAAAAAAGCATATTGACCCGGTTGTACGTTGTAACGGCGTTCATGTTTTTGTTCGCTATTGCCGTGCTTTTCAAATTGGTGAATATCCAGTTTGTGCAAGGCGATAAGTACAAGGCCTTGGCGATGGAGCGCACTGAAAAGATGTTTACCATAGCGCCCAATCGCGGTAATCTATATTCTGACGATGGTAGTCTATTGGCGACTTCCGTATCGCGCTACACCATCCGTTTCGATGCCGTTACCGTGAGTGAGGAAGACTTTAGGAGGAATATCGTTCCCTTGTCCAATGCGCTTTCAAAAATGTTGGGTAAATCGTCTTCGCACTATCAGCAAGTGTTGAGGAAGGCCAAGGTGAACAAGAACAGATATGCCCTTATAGCCAGAAACCTTGATTACTCCGAATACATAGCGGTCAAAGATTTTCCGCTATTCAATAAGGGGCCGTACAAAGGCGGTTTGATCATAGAGCAGAAAACGGTTAGGGAGCATCCGTTGGGTAAAATCGCGGAGCGCAGTGTGGGCTATGAGAACGTAGACGAAAACGGATACTATTCAGGAGTGGGGCTCGAAAGGGCCTACGGTGAATACCTAAGGGGTGTTCAAGGGAAGCGTTTAAAGCAAAAAATTGCCAAAGGCCAGTGGAAGCCGATCGGGTGGGAGAATATCGTTGAGCCTAAAGATGGGTATGATTTGGTGTCTACCATCGATATTAATATTCAGGATATCGCCCACCACGCTTTGCTGGGGCAATTGGAGCATTATAAGGCCGACCATGGTTGTGTCATCGTTATGGAAACCGAAACGGGTGAAGTGAAGGCCATATCGAATTTGGGACGGACCGAAGCCGGTAAATACTATGAGCGCTTGAATTACGCCATAGGGGAATCGCACGAGCCGGGTTCTACCTTTAAGTTGATGTCGCTTGTGGCTGCCCTTGAGGATAAGGTGATTGATACCAGTACTGTACTCGATACCGAGAACGGAAGATGGAAAATTTACGATAGAACGGTAAGGGATTCCAAGTGGGGCGGATATGGTAAGATTTCCGCAGGGCATGCCTTTGAGGTTTCCTCTAACACGGCTTTCGCAAAAATGATCCACAATAATTACAAGAACGATCCCGAGAAATTCGTCAATCGTTTGATGCGTATGAACCTCCATAAAAAATTGGACCTTCCTATAAAAGGGGAAGGGGAGCCGGTTATCAGGTTTCCTGGCGACAAGGGTTGGTCCGGTATTTCATTGGCGTGGATGTCCCATGGTTACGAGGTATCCATGACGCCTTTGCAGGTGCTTACTTTTTACAATGCCATTGCCAATGATGGTGAAATGGTAAAGCCTCGATTGATCAAGGAAGTAAAGGAGTGGGACCGCACCGTTCAAAAGTTCGATAAAGAGGTGATCAGCGAAGCGATCTGTTCAAAGGAAACCGCTTCCAAGGTGCAAGAACTGCTGAAAAATGTAGTCGAAAAAAAATACGGTACGGGCCACCGGTTGTATTCGCCTAATTTTTCCATGGCGGGTAAAACGGGGACCGCGCAAAAAAATTACGTTTCGAAAGATCCTGATAAACTAAAGTACATATCGACTTTTGCGGGGTATTTCCCTGCTGAAAACCCAAAGTACTCCTGTATCGTGGTTATCCATGAGCCGGATAAAAGTGTGGGGTACTACGGTGCCGATGTTTCGGGGCCCGTATTCAAGTCCATAGCGCAGAAAGTATATGCGACCTCTCCCTTGGTAGACGAGGTGGATATGGACAAGATGGAAGACCCGCGATTGGAAAAATCGTATCAAAAATATTATGCCGAAGCCCAAAAACATTACAAGCAAGTGCCCAATGTGAAGGGTATGAGCGGTATGGATGCGGTTTCGATCCTTGAAAACCTTGGGATGGAGGTAGAGGTAAAGGGCAATGGAAAAGTAAAAAGACAGTCCGTTTCGCAGGGAACGAACATTAAGGAAGCTAAAAAAATTACACTAGAGCTATCGTGAGACTATTGAAGGACATATTGTTCGGGGCAAGCCTGACCGATGTAATCGGTTCTACCAATGTATTGGTGAACAACATCCGTTTTGATTCTAGAAAGGTCGAAATGGACGATGTTTTTGTGGCTATCAAAGGGACGTTGACCGATGGCCATTTGTTCATAGGCAAGGCCATTGACCTTGGGGCAAAGGCTATTGTGTGCGAAACCTTGCCGGAACAGATAATAGATGGCGTAACCTATGTAGAGGTAAAGGATGGTAATACGGCCTTGGCCATGATGGCATCCAATTTTTACGGCAATCCTTCCAAAAACTTAAAATTGGTAGGGGTTACCGGAACCAACGGTAAGACTACCATATCGAGTCTGTTGTACCAATTGTTCAAGAAGGCGGGGTATAAGGTAGGGCTTTTGTCTACCATTAAAATAATGGTTGATGATCAAGTGTACGCCACCAGTCATACCACTCCCGATGCATTGACGATCAATGCGCATTTGCACCTAATGAACGAGGCCGGGGTGGAGTTCTGCTTTATGGAAGTGAGTTCGCATGGCATCCATCAAAAAAGAACACAAGGCTTGACCTTTGAGGGGGCTATTTTTACCAACCTCTCCCATGACCACTTAGATTATCATAAGACTTTTGCCGAGTATAGGGATACCAAAAAAATACTTTTCGATCAGCTGCCTAAAACTGCTTTTGCCCTTTCGAATATAGATGATAAGAACGGAGCGGTTATGTTGCAGAATACCAAGGCCAAAAAGTATACATATGCCCTTAGGACCTATGCCAATTATCGGGCACAGGTACTGGAGAGCCAGTTTAGCGGTACGTTGCTCAAAATAAACGAACATGAACTCTGGTCAAGGCTTATAGGTCATTTCAATGCCTATAATATGTTGGCGATTTTTGCCACGGCCGACCTGTTGGGCATGGAAACCTTGGAAACCTTGCGATTGTTGAGCGAACTGGAAAACGTAGACGGCCGCTTTCAATATTTTATATCGAGTAAAAAAATTACGGCTATAGTTGACTATGCCCATACGCCGGATGCGCTAAAAAACGTGCTGGAAACAATCAGTACGCTGAGAACTGGAAATGAAAACGTTATCACCGTTGTGGGGTGTGGTGGCGATAGAGACAGCTCTAAGCGTCCGGTTATGGGTCATATTGCTTCGCAGTTGAGCGATAAGGCCATTTTTACCTCCGACAACCCGAGAGGGGAGTCTCCCATAGCCATTATAGATGCTATGGAAAAAGGGGTGGAACCACAGAACGTAAAGAAAATCCTATCCATAGAAAATAGGGAGCAGGCTATAAAAACGGCATGCCAGTTGGCCAATGCCGAAGATATCATACTCATTGCCGGAAAAGGACATGAGACCTATCAGGAAACGAATGGAAAGCGCATTCACTTTGACGATTTTGAAACGGTGAAAGACGTGCTTAAGCGTTTGGATAAATAACGAAGACCAAAGAAAATATAAAGACTAGAAGCTTAAAAGATGCTATACTACCTATTCGAATATTTAGAAAATGAATACCAGTTGCCCGGGGCGAGCTTGTTTCAGTTCACCACCTTTAGGGCGGCCATGGCCATTCTGCTTTCGTTGATGATAGCAACGGTATATGGTAAGCGGGTTATTCTTTTTCTTCAAAGACAGCAGATAGGTGAGAGTGTACGTGACCTTGGTCTTGAAGGACAAAAGCAAAAGGCGGGTACGCCGACCATGGGCGGCCTCATCATTATCATGTCTACTTTGATTCCAGTGCTTTTGTTGGCAAAACTTGATAACATCTACATCATTTTGCTGATCGTCACTACGCTTTGGATGGGCTTTATAGGCTTTGCCGATGATTATATCAAGGTATTCAAAAAAGATAAACAAGGTCTTAAAGGTAGGTTTAAGGTGTTGGGTCAAGTGGTTCTTGGTCTTGGGGTTGGGGCGACCTTGTACTTTCATCCCGGGGTGACCATGAGGGACGATTCCAGTACCATTATTACCGAGCAATTGACCGTACGTGACGTTATAGGCAAGGAAATCAAATCGGTGCGCACCACGGTTCCTTTTTTTAAGAACAACGAGTTGGATTATAGCGATTTTATCGGTTGGGCGGGAGAAGGTGCCCGTGACTACGCTTGGTTGATATTCATACCGATCGTGATACTTATCGTAACGGCGGTTTCCAACGGGGCCAACCTTACCGATGGTATCGATGGCCTTGCGGCGGGTACGTCGGCCATCATAGTTTTTACACTGGGGGTTTTTGCTTGGGTGTCGGGTAACGTCATCTTTTCAAATTACCTGGATATTATGTTCATCCCCAATTCGGGAGAATTGGTGGTCTTTATAACGGCATTTGTGGGGGCATTGGTGGGCTTTCTTTGGTATAACGCCTTTCCGGCCCAGGTTTTTATGGGAGACACCGGTAGTTTGACGATCGGGGGCATCATTGCCGTGATCGCCATCATTATCAGAAAAGAATTGTTGATTCCCGTGTTGTGCGGAATCTTCTTTGCCGAGTCGCTATCGGTCATGATACAGGTAGGCTATTTTAAGTATACCAAAAAGAAATTTGGGGAAGGTAGGCGTGTTTTTTTAATGTCGCCCATCCATCATCACTATCAGGTAAAAGGATATCACGAAAGTAAGATCGTTACCCGGTTTTGGATTATTGCCATCCTTTTAGCGGTCATAACCGTGGTTACCTTGAAAGTTAGATAAGATGAAAAGATTGGTGGTTTTAGGAGGAGGCGAAAGCGGAGTGGGTACGGCCATCTTAGGAAAACAACAGGGGTTCGAGGTTTTTGTATCGGACCGGGGAAAGATAAAAGAGAAATATAGAGACGTTCTTGAACATTTTGATATTGATTGGGAAGCCGAAAAGCACACGGAAGCAAAGATCCTGAATGCGGATCTGGTCATGAAAAGTCCGGGTATACCCGATACGGTTCCATTGGTGAAGGCATTGCACGATAAGGGCATTCCTGTTATTTCGGAGATTGAGTTCGCATCGCGATATACCGATGCTACTTTGATCGGTATAACCGGAAGTAACGGAAAGACCACCACTACTATGTTGACCAACCACTTGTTAAAAGAAGGTGGGTTGAACGTAGGGATGGCGGGCAATATCGGTGATAGCTACGCTAAAATGGTCGCTGAGAACAATTATGATTTCTACGTTTTGGAAATCAGCAGTTTTCAGTTGGACGGGATTGTGGATTTTAAACCGCATATCGCCATCCTAACGAACATTACGCCGGATCATTTGGACCGATATGATTACAAGTTTGAAAATTATGTCGCTTCAAAATTCCGAATAGCACAGAACCAGAGCGAAGACGACTTTTTAATTTATGACGCAGACGATCCGGTGATTGTTGCCTGGCTTGAAAAGCATCCCGTTAAATCAAAATTACTCCCATTTTCCATAGAACAGGAACTGGGGGAAGGAGCATATCTAAAGAACAATAACATAATACTGAACATAACTAACGAGACATTGGAAATGACAAAAGACGCCTTAGCACTTGAAGGAAAACACAATTTAAAAAATTCTATGGCTGCAATGACAGCGGCAAAATTGGTGAGCATACGAAAAGCATCGATACGTGATAGTATCGCTAATTTTCAAGGAGCCCCCCATCGCCTTGAAAACGTATTGAAAATACACCATGTACAGTATATAAATGATTCTAAAGCTACCAACGTAAACTCCGTATTCTATGCTTTGGATAGTGTGAAAACACCTATTGTATGGATTGTCGGAGGACAGGACAAGGGTAACGATTACAGGGAGCTGATGCCTTTGGTCCGTGAAAAGGTAAAGGCTATCGTTTGCTTGGGATTGGACAATGAAAAGATAAAGGATGCCTTTGGCAATGTAGTGGATCTAATGGTGGAAACCTTTGCCATGGACGAAGCGGTTAAAGTGGCCTATAAGATTGCCGAGAGGGGAGACACGGTTCTGTTATCTCCGGCATGTGCCAGTTTTGATTTGTTTCAGAACTATGAAGATCGCGGAAACCAATTTAAGGCCGCAGTAAAGAACTTGTAAAAACAGTACGCAGTGAACGCATTTTTTGAAAATATCAAAGGAGATAAAGCTATTTGGGCCATTGCGGCCCTCTTGGGCTTGTTTTCGTTCTTGCCGGTATATAGTGCCAGTAGTAATTTGGTCTATGTAGTGGGTAACGGAACCACGTTTGGGTATTTGGTAAAACATGCATTGCTATTGTTTTTGGGCTTTGGTATCATTTATGGTGTTCATCGTATCCCCTCGCATTTTTTTAAGGGTTTGTCTTTGATCGCCATGCCTTTGGTGCTGGTTTTGTTGGTATTTACCCTGGCCCAGGGTACTACTATAGGCGGGGCCAACGCAAGCCGATGGATCAGCGTTCCCATAGTTGGTATCTCGTTCCAGACATCGAACCTGGCCGCAGTGGTGCTAATGATCTATGTGGCGCGCTACCTGAGTAAGGTAAGGCATAAAGAGATCACCTTTAAGAGAAGTATATTGCCCTTGTGGATTCCCGTTTTTCTAACGGTGGCCTTAATTTTGCCCGCGAACTTTTCAACGGCGGCCATTATATTTTCAATGGTACTCTTGCTTTGCTTTTTAGGGGGGTATCCGCTAAAATATTTGTTCGGTATCATTGGGGCGAGTGTATTGAGCTTGGCGTTCTTTATACTTACGGCAAAGGCTATTCCAGGGCTGTTCCCGAACCGCGTCGATACGTGGATCAGTAGGGTAGAGAATTTTGCCGATTCGGAAGATACCGAGGCCGATTACCAGATCGAGCGGGCCAAGATTGCCATTGCTACGGGAGGTATTATCGGTAAAGGTGCGGGAAAAAGCATTCAGAAAAACTTTTTGCCACAGAGCTCATCGGATTTTATTTATGCCATTATCGTGGAGGAGTATGGACTGGTGGGTGGTTTCGCCCTTATGTTCTTTTATATGTTCCTGCTGTTCCGGATCGTGGTCGTGGCCAATGGAAGTGCCACTATTTTCGGTAAGTTGGCAGCGCTTGGGGTAGGGCTTCCCATAGTCTTTCAGGCGTTGATCAATATGGCCGTGGCGGTCGAGCTTTTTCCGGTAACGGGGCAGACCTTGCCGCTGATCAGTAGCGGTGGTACCAGTAGCTGGATGACCTGCTTGGCCATCGGTGTTATTTTGAGTGTGAGCAATAAGGAGGCTAAAGTAGAAAAGCCGTCCGAAGAGATAGATGAAACGAACCCTTTAGAAGTGTTGAGTGGGCAATTATAGATTCATACTTTCCGGTGGTGGAACGGGCGGGCATATTTATCCGGCGATCGCCATTGCGAACGAATTGAAAAGACGGCATCCTGACGCGCAGTTTTTATTTGTGGGCGCCAAGGATAGAATGGAGATGGAAAAAGTGCCTCAAGCAGGTTATGAGATCGAGGGATTGTGGATTAGCGGGTTGCAACGGAAACTGACCCTTAAAAATTTAATGTTTCCTTTTAAAGTAATAAGTAGTTTGATACAGGCCGGAAAAATAGTACGCAAATTCAAACCGCATGCCGTCATAGGTACTGGGGGATTTGCCAGTGGGCCAATGTTGAAGGTCGCTTCCGGAAAAGGGGTGCCCTGCGTATTGCAAGAGCAGAATTCCTATGCGGGTATTACCAATAAACTACTGAAAGATAAAGTGGCCAAAATTTGTGTGGCCTATGATGAAATGGACCGGTTTTTTCCCAAGGATAAGATCGTAAAAACAGGTAACCCGGTCAGGGGAGACCTGGTTGAAATGACGGCCGATAAAAACGAGGCCTTGAAGTTCTTCGGATTGAAAACCGATGTGCCTACCCTTTTGATTTTGGGAGGAAGCCTTGGTGCCCGACGAATTAACCAATTGGTGGCAAAGAACCTCGGTCTTTTTGAGCAAAACGGGGTACAGCTTCTATGGCAATGCGGAAAGCTCTATATCGATGAATATGCGAAATACAATTCCGATTCGGTAAAGGTGCTCGATTTTTTAAATCGAATGGATTATGCCTATGCTGCTTCCGATATTATCATATCACGTGCGGGTGCGGGTTCGGTCTCTGAATTGTGCATTGTAGGAAAGCCGGTGATATTTGTTCCTTCGCCCAATGTGGCGGAAGACCACCAGACGAAGAACGCCCGGGCATTGGCAAACGATAATGCGGCATTGTTGTTGAAGGAAAGTGAGTTGGATGCCAAGTTTGAAAGGGTGTTTATGGGGCTTTTTAATGATAAGGGGCAACAAGAACGTTTGTCGGCGAACATTAAAAAATTGGCCTTGCCGAACGCGACAAAAGATATCGTGGACGAAATTGAAAAATTAATTGGGAATGCCACCCGTAAATAATGGCATGGGAAGAAGTAGAAATGGACTTAAAACGCATACATAACGTATATTTTATTGGCATCGGAGGCATTGGTATGTCTGCTTTGGCACGTTATTTTAAGTTCGTTGGTAAGCAAGTGGCAGGTTATGATAAGACCGAAACACCACTTACCGAAGAGCTTTCCGGCTTGGGTATCGCCATTCATTACGATGATGATATTTCAGCGGTGGGGGAAGGTTTTAAAAATCAGGAAAACACCCTGGTGGTCTATACTCCGGCAGTGCCTTTGGAGCATTCGGAATATCAATATTTTTTGGCCCAGGGTTTTGAAATCAAAAAACGCTCCGAAGTTTTAGGGCTTATTACCAAAGACAGCTTTTGTTTGGCTGTTGCGGGTACCCATGGCAAGACGACTACCACAAGTATTTTGGCACATTTGCTCAAAGAGTCCGGTGCTGCCTTTACGGGGTTTTTAGGAGGAATATCGGAAGATTTCAATAGTAACTTTGTGTTTGAGGGGACCGACTTTTCGGTGGTCGAGGCAGATGAGTTCGATCGTTCCTTCCTGAGGTTGTTCCCCAATGTGGCCTGTATCACGTCTATGGATGCCGACCATTTGGATATATACGGTAATCCGGAAGAGTTACAGAAGTCATTTTTAGAGTTTGCCGATAAGATTCCCTCGGATGGAGCCCTTTTTGTGAGAAAAGGTCTTCCCTTGAAAGGTATAACCTATGGTATAGAAGACGGGGCGGATTATTGTATAACGCACCTAAGAATAGAAAACGGTACTTATGTTTTTGATTTGGTGACGCCGGAAACCGTTTTGACCAACGTAATGTTCAATAAGCCGGGCCGACACAATCTTTTAAACGGATTGGTGGCTTTTGCCATGGCGACCCGTGCGGGCTTGCCCCTCGAAAAATTGGCAAGTGCATTGGCGACGTTCAAAGGGGTGCAAAGGCGGTTCACCTATAAAATAAAGACGGAGAAGTTTGTTTTTATCGACGATTATGCCCATCATCCTACCGAGATAAATGCGGTGTACGATGCGGTTGCCGAAATGCATCCGGGCAAAAAAACATTGGCGGTCTTTCAGCCCCACCTGTTTTCGAGAACCAGGGATTTTGCCGATGCCTTTGCCCAAAGCCTTTCAAGGTTTGATAGTGTGCTGTTGTTAGATATCTATCCCGCACGCGAAAAACCGATAGAAGGGGTAACGGCGGAATGGTTGATGGGGAAAATTACAAACCCGAAAAGAAAAATAATCGAGAAATCCAAATTGCTAGATGAGATAAAGCGGCAAAATCCAGAGGTACTTATTACTATGGGGGCCGGAGATATAGGATTGGAAGTAAGTAAAATCACAAAAGAATTACAAGATGCGTATTAATTATAACTACATAAAGCTATTGGCCTTGGTCGTTGTAATAACGGGGCTTTACGCATTTTCTAACCAAAGAAGTGCGAAAAGAAGTATAAACGGCATTGCTATTGATTTTGTGGAAAATCAAAATTTGTTCATTACGGAAGGCGCGGTTAATAAATTGTTAATACAAAAATTCGGCAGTCTTGAAAACGTGCCCAAAGAAAAATTAGTTTTGAATACTATTGAGAAGGCCATTGAGGCCAACAAAATGGTGAAAAGTGCCCAAGTTTATCTTACTGTAAACGGTAAGTTGGCGTCGAAAATCATTCAACGCACACCAATCGGACGTATAGAAGGGGATTCAAAATTTTACCTTGACGAGGACGGAAAGCGGATGCCGCTGTCAACGAGTTATTCTGCACGCGTACCCATAATCACGGGCCGCACCACGGAAAAAGGCTTGGCAGATGTATATAAAATTTTGAACTATGTCAATACGGATGAGTTTCTGAAGAAAAACATCATTGGGCTACATATCGAGAATGAAGATGAATATCAGCTTCGTTTTCGTACGGAAGAGTTTGTTGTCGATTTAGGTGACGTAGAAAGACTGGAAGAAAAGTTTAGCAATTTCAAGGCATTTTACGCCAAGGCAAATAAAGACAAAACTCTGCAAAACTATGATGTTGTTAGTTTAGAGTTTGACAATCAAGTAGTGTGCACCAAAATTTAAGTTATGGAAGTAGGTAATTATTCGGTAGGATTGGACATTGGAACAACCAAGATCGTAGCCATAATCGGTAAGAAAAACGAGTATGGTAAAATTGAGGTTCTGGGCATCGGTAAATCTAAGAGTTTAGGGGTGCACCGTGGTGTTGTAAACAATATTACGCAAACCATTCAATCGATACAGCAGGCTGTGGAAGAGGCGGAAGCCAATTCCGGTTTGAAGATTGGGTCGGTTGTGGTCGGTATTGCCGGGCAGCATATAAGAAGTCTGCACCATAGCGATTATATCACTAGGCCCGATTCTGAGGAGGTCATCAATGATGATGATTTAGATAAGCTTTGTAACCAGGTTTACAAGTTGGTAATGCTTCCGGGTGAAGAGATTATTCACGTACTTCCACAAGAGTATAAAGTGGACGGACAGGCCGAGATCAAAGAGCCGATTGGCATGTATGGTGGCCGTCTTGAAGCTAATTTCCATGTGGTGGTAGGCCAGGTTTCTTCCATCAAGAATGTAGGCCGGTGTATCAAGAGCGCCGGACTAGACCTAGGGAACATCACCCTAGAGCCCTTGGCGTCTTCCGATGCGGTTTTGAGCAAGGAAGAAAAAGAAGCCGGTGTGGCATTGATCGATATAGGGGGCGGTACTACCGACTTGGCCATTTTTAAGGATGGTATCATACGGCATACGGCCGTAATTCCATTTGGTGGCGGTGTCATCACCGAAGACATCAAGGAAGGTTGCTCCATTATTGAAAAGCAGGCAGAACTTTTAAAGATAAGGTTCGGTTCGGCTTGGCCAGGTGAAAACAAGGATAATGAAATTGTTTCCATACCCGGTCTTCGTGGTAGGGAGCCTAAGGAAATTACCCTTAAGAACCTTTCGAAAATCATTCATGCACGGGTTGTTGAGATCGTAGAGCAAGTCTATACGGAAATCAAGAATTACGGCCATGAAGAACAGAAAAAGAAACTGATTGCAGGTATAGTGCTTACAGGTGGCGGTAGCCAGTTGAAGCATTTAAAGCAATTGGTTGAATATATTACGGGTATGGATACACGTATCGGATACCCTAATGAACATTTGGCAGGCGATTCAGATGCCGAAATCGCCAGTCCCCTCTACGCTACCGCCGTTGGTCTTTTGATGAACGCCGTAGCCAATGAGAAAAAGATCAAAACGGCAGAAACCAAAGAAACGCTCGTAGACGAAGGAGAGCTCGTTATGGCGGGACACGAAGAGGAAGCGCCCCAGTCAAATGGGCCTAAGGTCAAGAAAGAGCGCAAATCGGTATTTGATAAATGGTCGGAAAAGTTGAAGGACTTTTTGGATAATGCCGAGTAAAAGACAGAAACACACATTAACCAGTAATAAATGACACTATGAACAACAACACGGAATTTGATGGAATTTCATTTGATCTTCCAAAGAATCAAAGCAATGTAATTAAAGTAATCGGCGTAGGGGGCGGTGGTAGCAACGCAATCAACCACATGTTCCAGTCGGGTATCAATGGCGTAGATTTCGTTATTTGTAATACCGATTCACAGGCCTTAAATAATAGTCCTGTGCCTACTAAAATACAATTGGGTGTTTCATTGACCGAAGGTTTGGGTGCTGGTGCCAACCCTGAGGTAGGTGAACAGGCCGCTTTGGAAAGTATGGAGGAGATCAAACAGATGTTGGCCACTACTACCAAAATGATATTTATTACCGCTGGTATGGGTGGTGGTACCGGTACAGGTGCCGCACCGGTAATAGCCAAACAAGCAAAAGAATTGGACGTGCTTACCGTGGGTATCGTTACCATGCCTTTTGAGTTTGAAGGTAAAATGCGTTGCGAACAGGCAAGGATCGGTATCGAAAAACTACGTTCCAATGTAGATTCCTTGATCGTTATCAATAACAACAAACTACGTGAAGTCTACGGAAACTTAGGTTTCAAGGCAGGTTTCTCTAAAGCGGATGAAGTATTATCGACCGCGGCAAGAGGTATAGCCGAGGTTATTACCCACCACTATACCCAGAATATTGACCTTAGGGATGCCAAGACGGTACTTTCAAATAGTGGTACCGCCATTATGGGTTCGGCCCAGGCAACCGGTTCCGCAAGGGCGCACGAGGCTATCACAAAAGCCTTGGATTCTCCCCTACTTAATGATAACAAGATCAGTGGGGCCAAGAACGTACTTTTGCTTATCGTTTCAGGTTCTCAAGAAATCACTATCGATGAAATCGGTGAGATCAACGACTATATTCAGGTCGAGGCCGGCCATGGCGCCAACATCATCATGGGTGTCGGTGAAGACGAAGATTTAGGAGAAGCGATTGCCGTAACCGTTATTGCTACGGGTTTCGATGTTGATCAGCAGAACGATATCGTCAATACCGAGGCCAAGAAAATCATCCATACTTTGGAAGATGAGCAACGTGCCCAACACGATTTGACGGCTAGAAAGAATATCGTTCATCAAATGCCGATCGAAACAGTAAAGGAAGAAGCGCCGGTGATCAAACACACTCTTGAGGAAGATGTGAAAGAGGAGCCGGGTATGGATTTAGTGGAGACCACAAGTTATATCAAAAACTTCAACGTTTTTTATGAAGAGGTTTTAGAGGAAGTGGCCGAAGTAGATACTTCAGAAGACGATTTTGTAATCGTAAATGCTCAAGATTCAATAAACGATATGGAGGTGGTCGATCCCATGACCGTTCCTTACGACAATCTAAAGGAAGAGCAGATCACGATGAGCTTTGATATGCCCTTGACGCAAAAAGACGAGGTGGATGAAGAGGAGCAAGAGAACGTGATTACTTTTAGCCTAGACGATGATGTCAAGGATATCGAGGTAAAAAGCCATGTAGAGGTCATTCCTGTTTTAGAACACAACGACCAAGGTGAAAAGCGCTATAGCTTAGACGACTATATGGAAATAGAGGATAAGCTGAACAGGGCGAAACCGGTTCAAAAGCAAGCGCCAAAACCACAACAGGTGGTAAAGGAAGAGCCTAGAATAGAGGTAAAGGCGGTTGAAAGAAGGGTGGAAACACAAGAACAGCCTCCTGTTGAAGTCGATCCGATGAACAGTCCTATCGAAGACCTTTTAAGGGAAAGGGCAGATGAGAGAAGAAGAAAGCTGAAAGATTTCAACTATAAGTTTCAGAACAGTGTGAGCAGTATAGATGAAATTGAAAAAGAACCGGCCTATAGGCGTCAGGGAATCGATTTAAACGATGTCAGAAGAGATGAAACCAGGGTTTCAAGAACGACGTTAAGTGAGGATAGTAACGATGAGATTAGGTTGCGCTCCAACAATTCTTTTCTACACGATAATGTAGATTAAGGATTTCAAAATAAACTTAACTAACTCAATCTTAAACCCGAAAAAATTAGTTTTTTTTCGGGTTTATTTTTTATCTTCGCAGTCCTAAATAAAAAGCATGGGCTTACAACAAAAGGTAATGGAACAGATGAAAGCGGCAATGAGGGCAAAGGATGCCGTTGCGCTAGAATCGCTCCGTGCCATTAAGTCGGCTTTGCTTTTGGCCCAGACCAGTGGGACGGGTGGTGAAATGACCGAGGAGGAAGAAGTGAAACTGGTTCAAAAACTAGTGAAGCAAAGAAAGGATAGTGCCGCTATTTTTAAGGAACAAGGTAGGGAAGACCTAGCGGAACCCGAATTGGCACAGGTAGCCGTAATCGAGCAATTTTTGCCGGAACAGCTTACCGAAGAAGAAATAGAAAAAGTAGTGGTCCAGACCATAGACGCCACAGGCGCGTCAGGTATGAAAGATATGGGCAAGGTTATGGGCATGGTGTCCAAAGAATTGGCCGGTCAGGCCGATGGTAAGACCATTTCGGCCATAGTAAAACAGAAATTAGCATAAAATTGGCCCCGTGGCGCAACTGAATAGCGCATCAGATTTCGGCTCTGAGGGTTGCAGGTTTGAATCCTGCCGGGGTCACTAAGTTTAAACCTCAACTATTTGTAAATCAAATTGTTGAGGTTTATTTTTTGTGAAATCTTATTTTTGGTAGGGATTATCTCATAAAGTGTATAAATTAAATACTCAAGTAAATTTGTCTGGAAAATATAATCTCGAAATACCACTTTGAAGGCTTCCCTGTTTTTGGCCTCCTCCCACATTTAGCTACTGGCGTCACAATTTTATTGAAAGTTCTTTGAATATTAAGTTTTAAAGAGCTTTTTGTTTTCTGTAGCGGTGATGATTTTCGGTTTTTACAGGAGAAAAAAGAGCTCTTTTGAGCAGTAGATTTTATATTCAGCTTTCCTACCTTTTTTTTAGAATACCACTTGGGGGGGTGTTAAAGTATTTGGAAAATTCACGAGAAAATTCATGAACACGATTATATCCGAGATATTCCGAAACCTGCGTAACGTTCATATTTGCAAAACTCAAGAGACTTTTAGCTTCTTCCATACGAATGCTCCGTATCCTGTTAATTGGTGTTAGACCCGTTGCTCTTTTACATGATCGGATTAATGTTGCTCTACTGTACCCGGCAATCTTACTTAAGCTGCTAAGTGATGGTCTAAAAGTTTTATTTTTTCGAATTCTTCTTTCAATGGCCCACCATAGTTCATTTTCATCTTCTTTGTTCCTATAATCTAATTGTCCACCACCAATTTCACTTAGTATGGTTAGTAGACTAGAGTATACAATGAATCTTTTATTGATTTTGTCTTCAGATGAAAGCCCCATAAAGAGTTGGTCAAATAATTTTTTCAATTCTATATCGGCATGAAATACGCGTTTATTGACAGGGAGGGGTAACAGGCTTGGGGCTTGATAGCTAATTGAATAAAAAATAACCTCTTCTTTATTTCCTATTGTTTCTACTTCTTCTGATTCGTAATAGTAAATAACATCGCCTTCACTCACATTGTATTTGATACCATTTATCTTAACTGTGTATGAGCCTTTGGTAACCAAATGCAGTAAATGACCTGAAAGGGAATAACACAAATACTTAAAAAAAGGAGGTCTTGTAAACTCCCACATTCCCATGATATTACTTACGGGACATGTGATATTTATAGCTGTAAAATTATAATCAATGTTGCGCATATATGGTATATAAAGCAATAAATTAACAATAAGTATAAGATATCAATGCAACTATTTGCTAAATGATTGATATTTTTTAACAACAGTTTTGGTTGGCATGTGTATAGTTTTGGGTGTAGAGATGAAGTTCGGTCTTTATTGTCAGAGCTCTAAGTAATAAACGATCGGTATTGAAAGATACAAAACTATAGTTGGCTATTCCTATTGATAATAGGAGATAGTTAAAGGTTGTTCAGTATGGAATAAACAAAAGACGGGTCTAAATATCATGTTGATGTATCCTCATTCATTTTAAAAAAAAATAATACCGGACCAAAACTAAAACTAACTAAAACTCAAAATTATGGATGGAAATATAATCAGAAGCCCTCTGGGGTGTTTTAGGCATAAAAAAGGAATTATGGTTATGAGCATATTTATGATGCTTTGCTCAAGCTCAATAGATGCACATATTTCATTAAATGACTTAAGTAAATCTTTAAAAGCGAAACCCGCTGAAATACAACAATTCGTGATTACGGGATCAATCATGGACAATAATGGTTCTCCGTTGCCGGGAGCAAGTATTGTTGAAAAAGGAACTACTAACGGAACCGAAACTGATTTCGATGGTAATTTTTCCATTGAGTTGAGTTCCCAAAACTCAGTTTTGCATGTATCTTATATAGGTTTTACTCCTCAAGAAATTCTTGTTAATGGAGAAACTAATTTTAATATAACCCTAGAAGAAAATGCTTCTTATTTAGATGAAGTTGTAGTTGTTGGGTACGGGACGCAAAGAAAAGTAGATTTAACAGGAGCTGTTTCTGTAGTGGATGTTGAAGCTTCTAATAGGCAACCTTCTGCTCAAATTGCAGAACAGTTGCAAGGTCGGGTTTCAGGTGTTACAATATCAACATCGGGTCAACCTGGAGCATCTCCACAAATACGTATTAGAGGTATCAATACTTTTGGGAACGGTAACCCCCTGTATGTTGTTGATGGTATTCCTGCTCAGGATATTTCTAATATTAATTCGAATGATATAGCGAGTATGCAGATTTTAAAGGATGCAGGTTCGGCCTCTATTTATGGTGCAAGGGCAGCAAACGGGGTAATCCTTATAACAACTAAAAAAGGGACAGGTAAGCTTTCCGTTAGCTATAATGGTTATGCAGGTATACAGACTCCTCCTAGAGGAAATGTTTACAATATTCTTTCGCCACAAGAACAGGCTGATTTAAAATGGATTGCATTACAAAATTCTAATCCAGGTACGGCTATTAATGATATACAGTACGGTTCGGGTTCAAGTCCTGTATTACCTTATTATATAAAACCCGCTGGTGCAGCGCAGGGAGAAGTTGATGAATCTACTTATTTTTTAGACCCCTTTTACTCCAATCCTAACCAACTAGGTTCGTTTAATCAAATAATACGGGCAAATCCAGAAGGTACTAATTGGTTTCAAGAAATTTTTAATCCAGCTTCCATTCAAAGCCATGATATTTCGATTGGGCAAGGTGGGGATAAAGGAAATGTTCTTTTTTCCTTGAACTACTTCAACCAAGAAGGAACAATGAAGCATATTTTTTTAAAGAGATATACGGCTAGAATTAACAGTCAATATAATTTTTCTAAAAACTTTCGTGTAGGCCAAAATCTAAATTATTCTATTGCAGAAAGGAATTTGATTCCCGCTACAAATCCAATATTGCACTCTTATCGTATGTTTTCCATCGTTCCGGTATATGATATTGCAGGAAATTTTGCAGGGTCAACTGCTCCTGATACTGGAAGTGGCCTCAACCCTGTTGCTGTTTTAGAGAGAAACAAGGACAACCTTTCACGTACGAATAGATTTTTTGGAAACCTATTTGCAGAGCTAGATGTGTTTAATTCTATTACCCTTAGGTCTAGTTTTGGGGGTAATTTTTATAACACAAATGGCAGTGTGTTTTCATCTCCGGAGTATGAGAATCAAGCCAATCAAATCACGGCAAGTCAATTGACGGAAAATGTATCTACTGGTTTTAATTGGACGTGGACCAACACCGCGCAATTCAAAAAGAAATTTAATGAGGTACATGACTTTTCTTTACTTATAGGGAGTGAGGCTTATCATAATCAAGATAAGATTATTCAGGCTGTTGCTCAAGGTTTTTATTCCCCTAATCCTGATTTTATAAATCTAAGTAATGGCTCAGGAACTCAAACAAATACTGGCTTTTACTCAGAAGATGCACTTTTTTCCTTATTCAGTAGGTTTGATTATATCTATAAAGACAGATATATTTTTGGCGCTACGGTTCGTAGAGATGCAACATCAAGGTTTAAAAATCCAAAACATGGGTGGTTTCCAGCGATAAGTGCTGGATGGCGTATATCCCAAGAGAAATTTATGGGAAATGTGGACTGGGTTTCAGAATTGAAGATTAGAGGGGGATATGGTGTTATGGGTAATCAAGCTAATGTAGACCCTGCGAATGCTTTTACCACGTTCGGAAGTAATAGGTCTACTTCTTTTTATGATACTACCGGTTCCAATAACTCTATTGTAGAAGGGTTTCAAAAAGTGCGTATAGGTAACCCCAATGCCCAATGGGAGAAAAATATCAATGCCAATATTGGTATTGATGCCAGTCTGTTCAATAACAGTTTACAGTTAACGGTCGATTACTACAGAAAAGATGTAAAAGATTTGCTTTTCAATCCAGAGCTTACAGCAACCTCCGGTGCTGCAACAGCTCCATTTATCAATATAGCGGAAATGAAGAATAGTGGTCTGGATATGTCGCTTAAAAGTTATTTTGATTTATCTCCTGATTTTAAGATGAATGCTACTGTAAACTTAACAACTTATAAGAATAAGATAGTAAATATTTCGGATGGTGCTAATAATTTTGACCAAAGTGTTGGTAGAAACGGTATCGTCCGTAATGAGGTGGGTAGGTCTGTAGGTCAATTTTTTGGTTACCAAATTGATGGGTTTTGGAATGAACAATCAGAAATAGATCAAGCTAATGCCAGTGCCCAAGCTGCTTCAGGACAATCGGATTCTGAATATCAGACAGATATAGGAATGGGACGGTTCCGATATAGGGATGTTAATAATGATGGAATCATTACTACTGATGACCGTACCTTTATAGGTAACCCTAACCCTGATTTTACGGCAGGTCTTAACTTGGAATTTGAATACAAGAACTTTGATTTAAGTCTTTTCCTTTATGGTGTTTCAGGTAATGATATTTTGAACAATGTTAAAGGATGGACAGATTTTTATGGAACGTTTGTGGGTGCTAAAAGCCATACAGCTCTCTATGATTCTTGGACTCCTCAAAATAGAAATGCCACAGCTCCTATTCAAGAAACAGGCAGTAACTTCAGTACAGCCAGTGCACCAAATTCCTATTTTATTGAGGATGGGTCTTATTTACGGCTCAAAAATATACAACTGGGCTTTACCCTGCCTAACGGGCTTACCGAAAAATTAGGAATTCAAAATTTAAGGCTATACCTACAGGGGTCCGACTTATTTACGATTACCAATTATTCAGGGGTAGATCCTGAGTTAACAGGATCGCCCACTGCATTCGGAATTGATAATACGGCTTACCCATCTTCAAGTACTATTCTATTAGGGTTGAATGCCAAATTCTAATAACAAATGATACTAAAAACTGATAAAATGAAAAATCTAGCTATACTATTTATATTAATGATTACCGTCACTATTATTGTTTCTGGCTGTACGGACGATTTTTTGGACAAGCCTGCGTTTGGAAGCCTTAGTGAAGAGGTTTTAAGTGATGAAAAGGGAATACAATCTTTGCTGATTGGAGCCTATGGGGCATTAGATGGAGATGTAGGAGTTGGTGCTTCATGGTATGCAGCACCATCTAATTGGCATTTTGGTGATGCTGCCGGGGGTGATGCACATAAAGGTAGTGAACCCAGTGATCAATCACTTTTAAATTCAATTATTAACTATAATTCTACTTCAGATAATGAATACTTTAATACAAAATGGAGAGCGCTTTATGAGGGGGTGTCAAGGAGTAATGCGGTTCTGTCTTTATTAAATACGGTTGAGGGCCTTTCAGATAGTGATAGAAATAATTATGAAGGACAAGCCAGGTTTTTACGAGGGCACTATTATTTTGAACTAAAAAAAATGTTCAATATGGTTCCTTGGATAGACGAAAATACGGAAGATACCAATGTACCTAACGATACGGATATTTGGCCAAATATAGAGGCTGATTTTCTGTTTGCATATGAAAACTTGCCAGCAACCCAACCCGAGGTTGCCTTTGCTAACAAATGGGCAGGTGGATCTTATTTGGCAAAGACGTTGCTGTACCAGAAAAAATATCAAGAAGCTAACGTTATTTTTACCGAAGTCATTAATTCTGGGGTAACCTCCAATGGTTTATCTTATGATTTAGTTGATAATTTTCATGATAATTTTAATGCGGAGACAGAGAATAACTCAGAATCAATCTTTGCTATCCAAATGGTTGCCAATGATGGTACAAATGATATAGGTAATGCCAACCCAGGAAGAAGATTAAACTACCCTTTTCCAAACAGTCCTTTACGTTGTTGCGGCTTTTACCAACCTACACAAGATCTTGTCAACTCTTTTCGTACAGATGAAGTATCCGGTCTGCCTTTTTTTGATGACTATAATGATAACCCGGTAAAGAGTGATCAAGGATTATTATCTAGTGAGGCCTTTTCTCCTGACGATCAGTCTGTAGATCCCCGCTTGGATTGGACGGTTGGACGTCGTGGCCTTCCCTATCATGATTGGGGTCTACACCCAGGGAAATTTTGGATAAGAGCACAAGATTATGGAGGACCATATTCGCCTAAAAAGCATATATACTGGCAATATCATGCGGCTGAATTTTCTGACCAAAGTTCGTGGTCGCCTGGTAGTGCAATTAATGTAATTGTTATTCGCTTTGCTGACTTATTGTTAATGGCGGCAGAAACAGAGGCGGAAGTTGGTAGCTTGGATAGAGCATTGGAATATGTAAATAGGGTTCGTCGAAGGATGGTGGACCACCCCGAAAATTGGTTAAAGACCTATACCGATTCTTCAGATCCCTTAGCAGGATTTTCCACAGAATTTGCTGCCAATTATAATATATCGTTATATCCGGGAGGTTATTTTACAACTAAAGATCAAGCTTTAGAAGTCATTAGATATGAACGTAGGGTTGAGCTGGCTATGGAAGGTCATCGGTTTTTTGATTTGGTAAGATGGGGTGTAGCGCAAAAAACCTTAACTGATTACGTAAATTATGAAGGTTCTATTACAACGGATATTAAGGGGGCTTCTTTTAACGAAAAAAATAGTTATTATCCAATTCCACAACGCCAAATCGATTTAAGTACCACGTCAGAAGGCCCGGTTTTAAAACAAAATCCTGGTTATTAAAAGAAAATTGTTAGTTGAGTTAGTTGTTGAACTGGTTGGTTAGGCGTCATATTAAATTAATGAATCGTTGGATCGGCCAGTTTTTAAACCCTATTGATTAAAAGTATTAATGATGAAATTATTTAAACAAGTTTTTACATTCTATTTTCTCTTTGGACTAACCTTCGCACAGAGTCAAAATTTTGAGGTTTCTATTGTTCCAGCCCCCAAAAGTCTTCTGCTGGATGATGAAATTTTTTGTGCTGAAAATAAAATTGGTGTCTATTGGGATGATGATGGATTGAACAGATTGTACGAAATTCTTAAAGACGATTTTTTTGCACTTACGGGAGAGCAGATCTATAGGTCAAGTACACAAAAAAAGAGTACGCTCGCTATGCATATTTCAGATGCTTTGAAGGATGAAGAATATCAAATAGATTTCAATAAGAAAATTGAAATCAGAGGAGGTAGTTATGACGCATTGGTTTTAGCTTCTACAACAGTTTTACAGTATATACATATCAACCAGAATAGAGTGTGTTGGAACAAGGGTAAAATACATGACTTTCCAGATTTTAACTACAGGGGAGTATTGCTCGACGTTGCAAGAAAAAAACACGATGTAGCTACCATTAAAAGGGTTATAGCGCTCTGTAAATGGTATAAGGTCAATTATTTGCAATTACACCTAACAGATGATCAGGCATTTACGTTTCCATCAAAAGCTTACCCTGAACTTGCAACTAAGAACTGGGCCTACAGTAGGGAAGAGTTGATAGATTTAGTTGCATATGCAGATAATAGAGGAGTAGAGCTTATACCTGAATTAGAGGTTCCGGGTCATGCGGGACAACTCATTAGTATACTGCCCAATGAATTTGGATTCAAAAACAAAAAGTTGAATCTAAATACAGTAAATATGGGAAATGTCAAGGGGTATGAAGTTTTAGAAACCTTGTTTCAAGAGGTAGCCCAGATATTTAAAACATCTAAGTATATTCATATTGGCGGTGATGAGGCTAATTTTCGGGGAATGGATGAAGATCCTGAAATTCAGGAGTACCTTCAAGAAAATAATCTCAAAAATGTAGATGAGCTATACTGGTATTTCATCAACAGGATGAACGAATTAGTAAAGAAAACGGGTAAGAAAACTATTGTCTGGGAAGGGTTTTCAAAAGAAGGCAATACGGTAATCAATAGAGACATTACCGTAATGGCTTGGGAAACATTATATCAATTGCCACAAGATATTCTCAAGGCAGGTTTTTCTACTATAAATGTAAGCTGGAAACCTCTTTATGTGGTTAATCAAAGAAAGTGGACTCCTGAAAAAATATTTAATTGGAATATTTATAAATGGGAGAACTTCTACCCTAAGGCACCTTCTTATCATACGATTCAATTAGAAGAAAATCCGGGAATTGTAGGGGCTATGATGGCATCTTGGGAGCAACCGGCCTTTGTAGAATTATCATCCTTAAGAAATCGAGTGCCGGCTATGGTGGAAGAATCTTGGGGGCGTTCAAAAAAAAATACTTACAACAAGTTTATAAAAAACCTTGAGAAGACAGATGCGAGATTAAGCTCATTGTTGTCTCCAGTTAAATTGGAGGTAGAAGGTCTTAATTATCCAGAGGTTAAGGACGGCCGAAAAAACGAACAAACTTGGTTTAGCAATGAATTGGTTATTAAGTTAAAAAATGATAGGAATTTAGAAATCAGGTATAGTCTGGACGATACTAAAGTGACAGAGGCTTCGGTAAAATATACAGGGCCAATAACCATAGATAAAAGTACTGAGATTAGGTACAGAGCTTTTAAGGGTGAAAATCCCGTGGGCAACGAAATGCTGGAGTATTTTGAATTGCAACCACTAGATGTTCATTTGATCGGTAATTTTTCTATACCCCTAAATGAGTTATGGGAAACACTACATCCGGATACTGTGAGGTATAGGGATTCGGTTATGGTGAAAATTGAGTCAAGAAGAAAGGGTGTTGTAAAGTATAAAATGGGAGAAGGTGAATTGAACAAAAGTTCGGAGCTTTATTCTTTTCCACTATTAATAAAAGACAATACTATCCTGCAAGCGGGGCTGTTTGTAGAAGGGAAAATGGTAGGGGAGCCATGGATTCGGAAATTCAGGAAAGAATAGGATTAAGTTTTTTATAGATGGTACGAACCAATAATGGTTTAAAACAAAACAACTAACCGGAAATAGATGAGGAACCTAATATTTATTCTTGTTTTTACCATTCAAATACTACCAGTTTGGGCTTTTCAAGAACAACAGGATACTTTAGGGTATGACATGACAGTTATTCCAGCACCGGCAGAAGAAAGTTACAGGGGGGGTGAATATATAATTGATGCTACTACTACGGTTTATATAAACCATCCAGATCTCAAACCTCTTGCAAGTATATTGGTTGAGTATCTGGATAAATACCTAGGGTTCAAGTTGCGTTTGAGTGATAAGGAGGGTAATATAAATTGTATCAAACTAAAAATAAATGAAGATCTTTCTGCAAATACACATTTGTTGATTATTGAAAACACCGTGGATATAGAGGGTAAGGACTATAAATCCGTTGCAAATGCCTTGGCTTCATTGGTGCAATTGGTAGACAAACAAGCAACGCTTCCAAAAATACATATTAAAGACTATCCCGTTCATGATTACCGGGCTGTATTAGTTGATGTGGCAAGATTTTGGCAGCCTATAGAAACCCTTTATGAAACTATAGATTTAATGTGGTTTTATAAACTGGAATATTTGCAGTTGCATTTTACCGACCATCAACGGTTTACGATACCATTAGAAAAATATCCCAAACTAAAAACGGTAAATAGGGAGGGGCATAGGGAGTATTATACAAAGCAAGAATTGGAGGCGTTGGTTAAATATGCCAAAAATAGGGGCATTTCAATCGTGCCGGAAATAGAACTGCCGGGACACTCTACAGCTTTGTGGCAAACCTACCCGGAGATTTTCGGAAACGTAAATCTAAAAACCGGAGAAGCAGACCAATTGTATGTTGTTAATATTGCTAAAGAGGAGACTTATTCGGCAATCAATGATATTATTATTGAAGTCGCATCTATTTTTTACACCAGCCCCTATATTCATATTGGTGCGGATGAAGTTTCTTTAAAGAACATCATGAAAGTTCCAGATTATAAAGGTTATGTGGAAAAACATGGCCTATTGCAGGCGGCTAATGGAGAACCTCAAGAGCTATTTTGTCATTTTATCAATAGGTTAAATACCATGGTAAAGGCTGTTGGTAAGAAAACGCTTGTTTGGGAAGGGTTTCCCGATGCCGGAGCAGGCAGTGTTACAATAGATAAAGATATTATTGTTCTAGCTTGGAATACCACCTATAATACACCACAGAACTTAATTGATCACGGTTATACCATAATAAATGCCAATTGGATACCGTGGTATCTGGTTGGGGCAATGAACTTTGTTCCTGAAAGTAAAAAGGCATATGAATGGAATATTGGTAAGTGGGAACATTGGCAACCCAACTATCCCCAAATTCAGCTTGTAGATACTACAGCGGTCATAGGTGGGCAGTTAACATTTTGGGAACAGACCCATGAACAGGTAGTGCCGATTTTAAGAAAAAAAATGCCCTTAATTGCCGAAAAACTATGGTCTCCACAGTTTATTGGTACGATGAAAAATGAACTGGGCCTGATTAAAATAGATCATAAGTTTCAAACCATTTTCAATCCGGTTCGTATTGAAACAAGAAATTTACTCAATAAAAAGGACCAAACATTTACAGATTCGGTAACGGTGAATTTATCTTCTCAACAAAAAGGAAATATTCGTTTTTTGGTTACCCAAGATTGGGATTTTATTGACATGGAAAATGCGAAAGAATTTGTAGAGCCCTTTGTTTTGAAGTCATCGGCGGTATTGACCACACAGGCTTTTGATTCATCCAACAAACCTATAGGATATAAGGTACAAGAGTACTTTACAAAAATAAAACCTGCTTATACCTACAAAGTATATGGTCACTCACCACTTAAGGGTTGGCAAACCTTACCTAGTTTAGACACATTGAAACTTATTCGTAAAGGCTATACGGGTAGAATGAACGAAGTAAGGCTAAACCAAATAAATAGACGTCTTTTTGATAAAGTTGGACCGGGTCATATAGATACTCGTTTATACAATCAATATAACCCTTATTTATTGGAATTATCGGGCACACTGGAAGTTGCTGAATCGGGTAATTATTCTATTGAAATGCAGACCTACGATGGGCTGGCAGAGATTTATATTAACGATAAATGTATAGCCAAAGGAGAAGATTTTACTGATTCACCGGAACATTTTCAAACAGTTTTATCCAAAGGAAATCATGCTTTAACGATTAAATATTATATAAAAAATATTCGAAATAGGCTAAGTGTTAAATATAAGGTGGGACATATGTCGGAGTTTGAACCATTTGAAAATTTAGTCCTAGATATGTCAAATAACCTTATTATCGACAATTAGAAGTACCGTACATAACAAAAAAATCAGATGATTCCTTATTGTGCTTTTTGGCTTTCCAATTAATCAAAATACGGAGCAACAACTTAAGACGCTAACAAAAAAGAAATGAAATATATAGGAATTGATATAGGAGGGACCTGGATAAAAGGAACCCTTGTAGATAATTACACTTTTAATGGCGAGAAAAATAAAGAAAGTCCGCTGTTTGTAGTGAAAAGAGTAAAGAGTCCGTTACATGAAAACACCAACGTTGCAGAAGTGATGGCGGCTCTATCAGAATTATTTTCACTGTTTAAGGTAAATTTGGAAAATGTAATGGGAATAGGAATTTCTACGCCCGGCGTTGTTGACTATCATGGCATGCGATTGGTGAGTGCGGGCCCACATTTGAATGTTCTTAAAAATCTTAAATGGAAGAGTGAGCTCAAGAGCAAGTTTAAATGCCCCGTAAGTTTAATAAATGATGCTGATGCGGCTGCTATAGGTTTGGCAGAAAGGGGGTATTTGAATGGAAATAAAACTTATGGAGTAATGCCAATAGGTACAGGCCTTGGCTTTAGTATTTGGCGAAATGGGAGAAGGTGGAGACCGGGAAAAGTTTTGCCGTTACTAGGGGAAATTGGCTTTGCGGACACAACATATAATTCCTTGGCGAGCGCATCTCGCTTGGCGGGTCTGGATGATGATAATGACTTGATTAAAGTTCTTAAGCTTGACGAATACCAGACAGAACGTGAAATTTATCTAAAAAATATAGCCTCAATTATACAAACTTCGGCTGTGCTATATGGCCTTGATGAAGTTATTATATGTGGAGGATTGGTAGATGCTGCGCGTGATGCTGGGTTTGATCTGAAACATGAAATTGAAAGGTATCTGTCCAGTCCGTTTAAGGTATTCAACAAAACAGTACATGTACGAATTGCCAAGGAAGGTAACAACCTTCAGTTGATAGGTAATTTGGCACTGGCACAAGGAGAATTGGTTGCAGCTAAATACAAAGTGAATTACGAGTATGGGGCTCTTGAGACAGAAACTCCTTATGAAAGTGGATTTCACCCAGAAAAAATGAAAAGTAAGGAAATTATCAAGAAGCTATGGGAGGCGGAACAAGAAGCGGGACTTCAAATGGAAAAAAGCCTGAACATTATTGCTTCTATTGTAGATAAGTGCGTAACTAAAATTGAAAGTGGAGGCCGAATAATTTATGTTGGTGCGGGTACAAGTGGTCGTGTTGCGGCCATGGATGCGGTAGAAATACCTTGTACCTACGGTTTTCCAGAGGAAAGAATAATAACGTTAATTGCAGGTGGTATATCTGATGCGGCTTTTGAAATTGAATCTGATTTTGAGGAAGACGCAAGTGCCGTTCCAGAACTTTTGTTGTTAAACATCCAAACAAATGACGTTGTAATTGGTATTTCGGCAAGTGGTTCGGCATATTATGTACAATCCGCCCTGGCCTTGGCAAAAGCAAAAGGGGCTTTTACCGGAATGGTGCAGGTGAACCCACCAATCGAGGGCTTACCTTTTTGTGATCATATAATTCCTTTGAATTCCGGGAGTGAACTCATAGGTGGGTCAACACGTATGAAAGCGGGTACTGCTACAAAAAAAGTGCTCAATTTTTTCTCTTCAACCCTCATGATAAAGCTGGGAAAAGTCATTGGCTCCCATATGATAGATGTGGTTTGTACCAATGACAAGCTTGTGGAGCGGGCACAAGGTATTTTAAAATCACTGTACGATATTGAAGGTAATGAAGCAATGGATCGCTTAAAGAAAGCGAATATGCACTTAGGTGATGTCATTAAAGATTTAAACTAATACGTATGTCCTTACAATCAATCGATTGGTTTATCATCGGCTCGTTTTTTGCAATTTCAATGCTTATTGGTATTCTAGTCTCAAAACGAGCAGGGCGTAATACTTCTGAGTTTTTCTTGTCGGGCAGGTCTATGCCTTGGTGGCTTTTGGGAGTGTCTATGGTCGCTACTACTTTCTCAGCAGATACCCCAAATTTAGTAGCGGATATAGTCAGAAATAATGGAGTGTCCGGTAATTGGGTTTGGTGGTCATTTTTACTTACAGGGATGCTTACCGTATTTCTATATGCAAAATTATGGCGAAGGTCAAAGGTGCTAACAGACTTGGAATTCTATGAATTAAGATATAGTGGAAAAGAAGCTGCTTTTCTAAGAGGTTTCCGAGCGCTTTATCTTGGCGTATTTTTTAATATTATAATCATGGCCACGGTCTCGTTGGCTGCCATAAAAATAGGCTGGATATTATTAGGTTTAACACCTGTGCAAACCTTGTTGGTTGCATCTGTTGTAACTGTAATATATAGTTCGTTAGGTGGTTTAAAGGGAGTTTTGATAACCGATTTTTTTCAATTTTTTATAGCGATTATAGGTTCGGTTTGGGCAACTATTGTAATTGTAAATATACCGGAAATTGGCGGATTAGAAAACCTACTCATCCATGAAAATGTAAAAGATAAATTAAGCATTTTACCTGATTTTTCAGATATGGATACTCTTATTGTAGTGTTTATAATACCTATAGCCGTTCAATGGTGGAGCGTTTGGTATCCGGGAGCGGAGCCGGGAGGTGGTGGATACATTGCCCAACGTATGTTATCTGCTAAAGATGAGAAAAATGCGGTATGGGCCACCTTGTTTTTTAATGTAGTTCATTATGCCATTCGTCCATGGCCATGGATTATAATTGCCTTGGCTTCTTTGATTGTTTTTCCCGAAGTGTCTGATTTGGCAAAGGCCTTTCCGCACGTAGATGCACATATTATTAGAGATGATCTTTCTTATCCGGCCATGCTTACGTATTTGCCATCTGGCTTATTGGGTTTGGTCTTGGCTTCGTTAATAGCAGCATTTATGTCAACTATTTCTACGCATCTAAATTGGGGGTCTTCGTACGTAGTGAACGATTTTTACCAAAGGTTCATACGCCCAGAAGCATCTGGGAAGGAGCTTGTTTTGGTGGCAAGAATCAGTACCGTCTTGCTAATGGTTTTTTCGGCATTGCTTGCATTGGTTCTAAACAATGCCCTCCAGGCATTCAATATTTTACTTCAAATAGGAGCAGGAACAGGGTTGTTATTTATTTTACGATGGTTTTGGTATCGTATAAATGCCTGGAGCGAAATTACAGCCATGGTGGTCTCTTTTTTAGCTTCACTATATTTTCAATTAATTCATGTAAATATTGGCTTTTCGGAAATACCACCGTCACATGAACTCATTATAGTAGTTCTGATTACAACAATAGCATGGGTGAGTATTACGCTAATGACGCAGCCTACTAACGAAGAAACCTTAAAATCCTTCTATCGATTGATTAAACCAGGTGGTCCAGGTTGGGACAAAATTTCTACTATGGTTAAAAATGAGTCAACAGAGGATTTACTTAATTCCGAAGAATGGGATATTCCAGTGGCGATATTGTGTATGGTGGTTGGAAGTATGACTGTTTTTTCAATTCTCTTTGCTATCGGTTATATTATTTATGGCGATTTTAAGCTAGGAGCAATCATGTCATCTATAGGTTTCTTAGGGACATGGTGCTTAATGATGCTCTGGAAGAAACTTAAAATGGATTGAGAGACTCATTTTTAAGTATTGCGTTGGGTGATATAAATATCTCAATATAACTGTCTTGCTAATTAGGGGAATGAGTATTCTTAAGATAAAATTACACGAACCCACTTTTTTTCAATAACTCCATCGTATGATACAGGTCATTTAATACTGCCTTGATAACCAGTATATTTATGTGGTTCTAATTAAAAAATCATATATCATGGCTACAGTTAAAAATGGTACGGCTAAAAAAGTGTATTGGATTTTATTGATTCTATCTTTAATTATAGGATTTATTTTTTACGGTGCCTTGAAAGATCAATTTAGTGCACAGGTTCTAATTTTTTCTTCGGGTATACCTTTCTTTTTATTTGTAACAGGAATTTTCGGATTGTTGTGGCCTATAATCAAGCCTGCGGGAGATGAGGTTTATATTAGTCATGCTTTATTAATAGGATTACTTTTTATTATCCTATTTTTTATTCATGTTTGGATTCTGTTACCGCATATTTGTCCAGATTTTGGTGGGTGTTTAGGCGTTTGATTTCAACTGATATAGAGGGAATTGGTAAGCATTAATAAATTAGTTGTAACTGATTATCATTTTCTATATAGATGATAAAGCTTTTTTAGCGTAATTGTTTTCTATGCTGTAATGTGAAGATTCGTATTGGTTATGAAGTTAGATATTACCAGAATTAGTTATGCTTTGAGTTGTCTTTTTTGTGCCGCTATGATTTCCCCTACGGCCTGTCTATACTTCACAGGATTCCCCGCTTTTTTTATGGCCTTGTAGACTTTTTGCGGGTTGTGGGTAGATTGGGAAAAAAACTCCCAAAAACCAAGCATTTTCATCTTTATAGGGGTCGGTCCCGAAAGCATGGCGTCGTACTGTGTGTAGATGGTATCGTGAAATTCCCTGAAAATATCCCAGCGATCGACAGGGTAGTCCGTAGTGTCCGCTTTAATCATACTGGGTAAAAACGGATCGGCGATAAGGCCCCTGCCTATCATAAAATGGTTTATGGATGGGAAGCGTTCCCTCAAGGTCTTGAACTGTGCTACGGTAGTGATATCGCCATTGTAGTACAAGGTGTGCTTTGCTACATCCACGCATTTTTGGAAGGCTTCTAGGTCTACGCCTCCTTTGTATAATTGTTTCCCCAGTCGGGCATGGATGGCCACGTTTTTAAGAGGGTACTTTTCCAGTATGGGAAAGGCCTCTAATATTTCATTGCTGTTCTCGTAGCCGAGACGCATTTTCATCGAAATGGTAACATCGGTCTCGCTATGTGCACGATCTAATATGTGGTCTATTTTTTCGGTATTGCAAATAAGGCCCGAGCCCATTCCGCTATTGGTGACCATAGGGTAAGGGCACCCCAGATTCCAGTTCAGTTCCGTATATCCTAAAGACTGAATATATTTTATCACAAATAAAAAATGCTCGACGTCAGCCGTCATTACTTGTGGAATGAGTTCCAAGGAAGTATTTACCTCAGGATTCAAATCACGCTGGTAAGACCCCTTAATGATCATCTTTCGGTTAAACCGGATGTATGGGGCATAATAGGTGTCTATTCCTCCAAAAAACTTTTGCTGTGCATTGCGAAAAACAAAATCGGTAAAGCCTTGTAAAGGGGAAGATAAGAGTGTGTAAGACATCAACGGGTTTTGAGCGTACAAAGATAAGGCAATATCACGATATTTCGATACGGGGCCTTAGGACCTTTATTCCGATTGTTTTACAAGGTGGGATGTAAAATCTTTAGGTGACGGGGAGAAGTGACTTAATCCTATAAAAAACATACAGGCCTATTTACATCGTATTCTTAGATGATGTCAATGACTTCCTCACATATATAATGCGTTGTGCCAACGATAAGGGCCAAGATCAAAATAACCAGAAGGCGGATCAAGCTTCGGTTTGCATTGGCTGCGAGTTTTTTCTTGAGGTAAAAATGATCGATAATAATGAATAGAAAGGCTATGATGCTTCCAATGACCAACCCTACGTGAAGTAGGGCGACGCCGTAAGCCCAGTCAAACATTTTTAAAAAACCGGTGGAAGGTTTCGGTTTTGGTCCTAAGATGATACGCATGTGTGCAATTCCGGCTAGTAGTGATATAAACACCCAAACCAAATAGCCTTTAACTTGTTTTATTATATCCATGGATTACATCAAACCGTGATTTTTGCACTCATCTCTTCGTAATGGTCAACCTTGACCCCGAATGTTTTACCGGTAGTTATCAAATAATCGACCAAATTGGCTTTTTCGGTATCTTTATTCTTGCTTTCAATATCTAATTGAAGGGAGGTTTTTGATTGGTAGGGGAAACTTGAGATCATTGCCAATGCCTCATTGATATCCTTATCGCTTAGGGTGATGCTAAAGTGCTTCGCCAGTTCTTGGACTTCTTTCATCATTTTTTCAAGTTTGGCCATGTGTGTTGGGTTTTCGGCCAATTCCCCAAGTGTATTGTCGAGCGCTGCGGTCATTGCGGCCAGGGGAGAAACAAAAAGATATTTTTTCCATAGTATGGTTTTGATATCCTTAGTGTAGCTTGCATTTAGGCCCCCTTTGACCAATAGTTCTTCTATCCATTTATAATCTTGGCCATCGCTATTTCCAAAGAAAATTTTTCCTGGGCCCCCAAGGTGTTTTACTACTCCCGGTCGTTCTATGTTTGAAACGATGTAGATACAGGCTTCGAGTATTTTTGAATTGTCGTGGTCAATGCTGTTTTCGATTACGTTTTTTGAGTCTACCCCATTCTGTATAGGAAGTATTATCGTTTCCTTCTTCAGGCAATCTTGATATTGGCCAATGGCGTTACCGAGTGAAAACGATTTGGTCGATACGATCAATAGATCGAGTAAACCTATTTCCTTGCTGTCATCCGATACCAAATAGGGTTTGCATGTAATGGTTTTGCCTTCCGTGGTTAATGAAAGGCCATTGGTGATAATGCTTTCCTTGGTTTTGTTGCGGCAAATAAAAACAATCTGGGTATCTGGATCGTCTTTGTAATTTTCCGTAAGTTTTGCCCCGACGAAACTCCCGACTCCACCCATTCCTAAAATTCCTATTTTCATATGCTTTATGTATTGTCAAAAGTCTTGGCCAACCATTGGGGCCAGGGTTCATTCTACGGTTGTGTTTTGTGCACAATTGCATAAAAATAGGTAAACCTTTTGATTAAGCCTCGGCTCTGCACGACTAATATCCTGTATGCTAATCCGTATGTTTTGTCGTAATTCCCCATAGGTCTTAATATGAGCGGATACGGATCAGGTGATGCAGTAAACCTCCCATTTATAAGCAAAAAGCTGCAGCTTATACATTTTTGTGCGCAGCACATAAGAACTTTATGAAATAACTTACATTTTGGTTTACCTTAATCCTACTTAAAGAAGCGTTGTTGTTTCTTATAAATGTATTAAACTGTTAATTTCCGAGTATTAATGGTATGATTAAAACCACCTATAACAGAATTAAATCAATAGACATGTTAAGAGGTTTGGTCATGGTGATCATGGCCTTGGACCATGTGCGTGATTATTTTCATTACGATGCCTTTCTTTTTGATCCCACCGATTTGACACAAACCAACGGCCCTCTTTTCTTTACGCGATTTATCACCCATTATTGCGCGCCCGTATTTGTGTTTTTGGCGGGAACATCCGCTTTTTTTGTCGGCCAGCGAAAAGGTTTGAAATACTTGTCTAATTGGCTTCTTAAGCGTGGCTTTTGGTTAATTTTCTTAGAGCTTACCGTGGTAAAATTCGCATGGCTTTTTAAATTCGATTTGTCCTATAGTATGCTGCAGGTGATCTGGATTCTTGGTCTGGCGATGATTTTCTTGGCAGGATTGATCCATCTGCCCAAGAGAGTGGTCTTGATACTTTCCGCCTTGGTTGTAGGCGGACATAACCTATTCGATTTTTTCGAATCGGGCGGAAGCCTGAATTCCGGTATTTGGTCGTTTCTCCATGAATTTAAATTGTTGACTTATGGCGATGTTCGGATCTTTGTTGCCTATCCTATTTTACCTTGGGTTTTTGTGATGCCTTTAGGGTATTATTTTGGAACCATCTATAAACAGAGTTTTGATAGTAAGACCAGGGCGAAAATTCTCCTGCAAATGGGCGCTGGGATTACCGTGGCATTTTTGATACTCCGGGTTATGAATTATTATGGAGATCCGTATTTGTGGACTTCACAAGGTTCGTGGAGCTATACGTTGATGTCCTTTTTTAATGTGACCAAATATCCGCCCTCACTGTTGTTCCTGCTAATTACGATAGGCCCATCCATTATGCTTTTGGCCTTTGCCGAAAAATGGAAGGGATGGGTATTTGATAAATTGGTAATCATAGGTCGTGTGCCCATGTTCTTTTATATAATCCATATTTATGTTATTCACTTACTGGCATTATTTGCAGCGGTATTAACAGGCTTTAGGGCATCGGATATGTATGTGGACCTATGGGTTACAATGCAACCAGGCCTAAAGGGATATGGTTTTGGTCTAGGGGTGGTGTACCTAATTTGGGCGGTACTTGTTGTTGCCCTATATCCTTTATGCGCATGGTTTGACCGGTATAAAAGCAACCATAGGGAGAAGTGGTGGTTGCGTTATCTGTAGCTTCTATGGCTTGGGCCCAATGTCGGTTATGGGGCGCATAGGTGATAGCGTATGGTGTGGGGCTAAAATAGTTTGTCCGGTAGTTTGTGTGAATTTATTTTGTGCCGAATGAATGCTTCGGGGAACAACCACCGATCAAAATCTTTTTATCTTTGCTTCGTGAAACTATTGACCTTCATATTGTCCATTTACTTTCTGGCACTCAATGTGGTACCCTGTAGTGATATGGAACCGCTTGCCGATGGTCAAGTTTCCGTAGTTGCGGATAGCGGTGATGGTTACGGCATGCCCTAAACGATTTGTGTTCTCCGTTCTGCCACTGTCATTGCTGCCATACACATACGGTCAGTTTTGAAATCTTTTCGTTTGAACCTTTTCAGCCCTCAATTCCTCAAGAAGAATTAGCCCATTTCGATAGTTTGGGCAAAGATATTTCTCTAGACCTCTTACAACCTCCCAAGGTATAATTCAGTTTTTTAGGGGATACCTGTATCCTGTTGTAATGAATTCGTTTTAGATTTCATTACCCTAATTTTTGACGTTAATATTTCTCGACAGAAATAGACATTTTCTAACTGAATTATAGCAACCCATATGATTAATAGAATCATTGATTTTTCAATCCATAATAAATTTATTGTGGGTCTCTTCACGCTAGCACTTATTGGTGCTGGTATTTGGATCATAACCCAAGTTCCTATAGATGCCGTGCCTGATATTACCTTTGAGCAGAACCCGAAAGCCTTGCGCGAACATACCGAAATAGAAAACAAGGGGGGCAACCTGATTGCGGGAATGTACATAAAAGATCGTATTCAGGTAGGGAACAATGTAGTAAAGGCCCTTCCCGTAAGCGCTAGTGTCAAAGAGGGCGAAAAAGTTTTGAATTTGCCGTAGGGAATGAAGGGGGTGCTTACCGTTTTGTTCCCCACGAGGTCACGCTAGGGGTGAAAGATGGCGATTGGGCAGCTGTTCATTTTTTACGGCCCTTGGAAGCTATTGTGGCATTTGCGTTCAACAATGCCTACTATTTGATGGCGGAAATGAAAAAGGGAGAGACGGAACATAGCCATCGATGAAAATACCGCCCATTTTGTGCAATATTTTTTGCGTTTAAGGCCCTTATTTTCATTAGGATGCCGTTACTTTAGATAGCTTTAACGGTATACCCTTTGAAACAGGGGGGATGAATTGATAATTTTGAACAATGATGAAAAAAAAGAAAATCGTTCTTCGTGATACTGGAGCCCATGAACATTCCGCGGGTGATGGGCACGACCACGGGGGCAGTTGTTGTGATAGCCAAAAGAATGCCAAGTCGAGCCGTATCAAACAATACACACCTGCAATTATAAGTTTCGTATTGTTGATGTCGGGCATTCTACTCGATTTTTTAAATGTAGGTTTTTTTAAGGATTGGCTCAGAATCGTTTGGTATGTAGCGGCATATATTCCAGTAGGTTTTCCGGTCATGAAGCAAGGTTGGGAGAGTATATTAAAAGGTGATTTTTTTACGGAATTTTTCTTGATGTCAATCGCTACGGTCGGGGCATTCGCCATTGGCGAGTTCCCTGAGGGGGTAGCGGTAATGCTTTTTTATACCGTAGGTGAACTGTTCCAACATTCGGCCGTGACAAAGGCAAGGGGAAATATAAAGGCTCTCTTGGATGTTAGGCCCAAATCGGCTACCGTTCTCCGTGATGGCAATCCGGTTTCGGTAGCGCCCGAATCGGTGAAAATAGGGGAGCGTATTCAGGTACGGGTAGGTGAAAAAGTGCCCTTGGATGGAAAATTGGTATCGCAAAAAGCCAGTCTGAATACGGCGGCTATTTCCGGGGAAAGCAAACCCTCGACCATTCTTCACGGCGATAAGGTATATGCGGGAAGTATCAATCTTGACGGTGTCGTTGAAATTGTGACGACCAAGGAATTTAAGGATAGTTCCATTGCCCGTATACTTGACATGGTACAGAATGCTACGGCCCGTAAGTCGAAAACGGAACTGTTTATCCGAAAGTTCGCCAAGATATATACGCCGATCGTGGTATTCTTGGCCATTGGCCTGACCTTGTTTCCTTACTTTTTTGTGCAAGATTATATATTTAGCGAATGGCTGTACCGTGCGTTGATCTTCTTGGTAATCTCGTGTCCTTGTGCCTTGGTGATCTCTATTCCCTTGGGCTATTTTGGAGGTTTGGGGGCGGCTTCACGCAACGGTATTCTGTTCAAGGGGGCTTCCTTTTTGGATACTATAACCAAAATCAACACTTTGGCCATGGACAAAACGGGTACTATGACCAAGGGCGTGTTCAAGATAAAGGACATCGTAGTGTATTCCGAGGACGGATCCACCAATGCCCCCTTGACCGAACAAGATTTTATGCATTATCTCATGGCCATTGAAGCCCAATCCACCCATCCGATAGCCAAGGCAATTTTGGACTATAAAAACGATGGGGAAGGACATAAGGCCCAAGATGTTTTTGAAGTTGCGGGTAAGGGACTGATAGGTACCGTTGACCGTAAATCGGTATTGGCGGGGAACGAGGCCCTGATGCTCGTCAATGGAATTGTCGTTCCTGAAGCAGCGCGTGCCGTCGTTGAAAGCACGGTTATGGTAGCTATTGAAGGAAAGTTTGCAGGCTATGTCGTGATTGCCGACGAGCTAAAGGAAGGCGCTATGGAGGCGGTCGAAAGCATTCGGAAAATGGGCATTTCAAAAATTGTGATGCTGTCGGGCGATAAAGAGGCCATTACGCAAAAAGTAGCGGGAGAACTACATGTCGATTCGGCCATGGGCGGACTCCTGCCTGAAGATAAGCTTAAGGAAGTAGAACGACTAAAGGGCGTTGCCGGGGCAAAAGTGGCCTTTATAGGTGACGGTATCAACGATGCCCCGGTCTTGGCGGCCAGTGATCTGGGAATTGCTATGGGCGGTTTGGGCAGCGATGTGGCCATTGAAACTGCCGATGTGATCATACAAACGGACCAACCGGAAAAAGTGGTCCAAGCCATCGCCATAGGAAGGTCTACACGCCGTATCGTTTGGCAGAATATCGGTTTGGCTTTTGGGGTGAAGGCCATTGTCTTGATTCTGGGGGCCGGTGGCGTCGCTACCATGTGGGAGGCCGTTTTTGCCGATGTGGGCGTTGCTTTATTGGCCGTTTTAAACGCGGTTCGATTGCAAAATATGAAATGGCAATAGGAGGAAGCGTTCCTATTTTGAGGGGAACTGATTTCTCAGATGGAGGGAATATTGTTAAAATTGATAGATAGCCTAGTTAGGATTCTGTTGGTGTGGTTTTTTTACGCATTTTTATAATCCAAACAACTAGTACCATGCATTTAAAATTTACCAGCACGTTTTACGTGCTTCTTTTTGTATTGATGATTACGGAATTGGGACTGGCCCAAGATGGTGAAATCGAGATTACCGGAACAGTAGTCGAAAAGGGAGGCGGGCAACCGATAGCTTTTGCTACGGTCCTGATAGGCGATAAGGCCACCCAAAAGGGTATCACGGGTACCACGACCCTAGATGACGGTTCGTTTAGTCTCAAGACCGAGGCCCGTAATTTCTTTGTTGAAGTCAGTTTTATAGGATTTGAGAAAAAAAGATTTGACGACCTCGTGCCCGCAAACGGTAAAATCGCTTTAGGGAAGGTAGAACTCGGGCAAGATGCCCAACAGTTATCCGAAGTCGTGGTGGCAGGCGAGGTTTCACGAACCCAGTTCAAGTTAGATAAACGTGTATTCAATGTCGGAAAGGATATCAGTAGCACAGGTGCGAGTGCCCTTGAGGTTCTAAATAACGTGCCGTCGGTGAACGTGAATATTGAAGGGCAGATAAGCTTACGCGGAAGCCAAGGCGTGCAAGTCTTGATAAATGGAAAACCTTCAATCCTTACCGGAGAGGGCGGAAATGCCTTGGGGACGATTACTTCCGATATGATCGAAAGGGTAGAGGTCATTACCAACCCTTCGGCAAAATACGATGCGGAGGGTACTTCGGGAATTATCAATATCGTTATAAAAAAGGAGGAACGTGAGGGACTTAACGGCTCCATTAGTTTGAATACGGGCTCTCCTGATAACCATAGTTTCGGACTTAGCCTTAACCGCCGAACCGAACGCTTCAATCTGTTTAGTCAGTTAGGGGCCGGTTATAGGGAACTCCCCAGCGATGTGGAGAATGTTAACCGAGATTTGACCGATGGTACTTCCATTTCTTCTGTGGGCGAGGAGTTTAGGAATGAGGAATTTTACAATGTTATCCTAGGAACGGATTACTATATCAATGAGAATAACGTACTGACCTTGTCGGGAAATTTTGCCTACGAAATCGAAGATCAGCCCTCAAACACCAATTTTAAGGCTTGGGATGCAAATGACGAGTTGGTCTCTGAATGGGAGCGTACCGAAACGACCGAGGCTACCAACCCAAAATACCAGTATGAACTGCAGTACAAAAGTGATTTTAAAGATCACGAAGATCACGACCTTTTGTTCAGTGCCTTGGGGAATTTCTTTGGGAAGGACCAATCTTCCGATTTTGAAGATCTGACCGTATTCGGGGAAGATCGTGATGGTGTGCAACGAACGCGAACCGAGTTTAAGGAAGCCGAGTATACTTTTAAGTTAGATTATACCCGGCCATTTAATGAAGAGTGGACCATGGAAACCGGGGGGCAATATGTCATGAACGATGTCAGCAACGATTATGAGGTAGAAGATTTTGTGTTAGGGGAGTATCAATCCAATCCAGACTTGACCAATGTTTTTGAATACGACCAAAAGGTTATGGCCTTTTACGGTACAGCGGCATATGAAGGTAATAAGTGGGGAATAAAGGCCGGTGTACGGGCGGAACAGACCCATCTCAATACCTTGTTGAAAAATACCGATGAAAAGAATGGGCAAAAGTATACCAATCTCTTCCCAAGTGCGCATACGTCGTATAAATTCACTGACCAGGTCTCCATGCAGGCAGGGTATTCCCGCAGGGTGTACAGACCCGATTTATGGGATTTGAACCCCTTTTTCAATATCAGGAACAACTTTAATATCCGTAAAGGTAATCCTAGTTTGCAGCCCGAATTCACCGATTCATACGAGATAACGAGCATTTATGTTTTAGGTAAGGCATCCCTCAATTTTAGCGTTTATCACCGTTACACCACCGAAGTGATCGAATCTATCTATACTTTCGACGATGACGTGAAAATTAGTAGTCCCGAAAATATTGGAACGAACAAGGCCACAGGTGTGGAGTTTAATGGGAAATACAGTCCGGTAAAATGGTTTACCGCCACTACCGATTTAAATTATAATAGGTTTGTAAGGGATGGAAGCCTAGGTGAGCAAGTATTCGATTTTACCGCTGACCGATGGTCGGGAAAGCTAATGGCCAAGATCAAGATGCCGGCCGATATTGATTTCGAGGCAACCGGAAATTATCAGAGTGGTTATGAAACCATTCAGGGCAGAACCAGTGAAAACCTGTTTTTAGACCTCGGTGCCCGTAAAAAAATATTGAAGGGCAAAGGCGTAGTGAATATAGGGGTGAGAGATGCCTTCGCTTCTCGGGTAAACGAAACGGAAACGATACAGGAAGATTTTTCAAGTTATAGCCGAAGACAACGTGGTAGGTTTATTACTTTTGGCTTCAGTTACGGTTTCGGTAAAGGCGAGGCCATGGAATATTCCGGTAGAAGAAGATAAATCAACGAATTAAAGACTAAAAATGGGAAGAAAAACGGAAGAAAAAATGCGCACCTATCACCGTTACCTTGGCTTTTTCTTGGCCGGTATCATGGCCATGTACGCCATAAGTGGTATTATCTTGATTTTTAGGGATACCGATTTTCTCAAGAAAGAGGTTGCCATTGAAAAAACGATACAGCCCAATGTTAAGGCTGACGACCTAGGCAAGATGCTCAAAATAAAACACTTTAAGCTAGAAAAGGAAGAGGGTGGTATCGTGCACTTTGAAGGCGGTTCTTATGACAGTAAAACGGGCTTGGCCTCATATACCGTTAAAACATTGCCTTTCGTTTTGGACAAAATGACCAAGGTGCATAAGGCGACCTCTAGCCAACCCTTGTTTTTTCTGAATATTTTCTTTGGGGCTTCCTTGCTTTTCTTTGTGATATCGGCCTTTTGGATGTTCAGGCCCAGTGCCCCGATCTTTAAAAAAGGACTCTATTTTGCCTTGGGCGGGCTACTTCTTACCTTGATCTTGCTTTTTGTCTGATCAAGAATCGAGAAGTCCGATTTTAATGGCATGCTTGGTCAGGCCGGCCAAGTTTTTTACCTGCAGTTTTGAGATGAGGTTCTTGCGATAGCTTTCTATGGTATGTTTGCTTAAATAGAGTTTATCGGCAATTTCTTGGGTGGTGTATTCGTCGGCAATGAGCTTTAAGACTTCTTTTTCACGGTCGGTAAGATGCACTTCGTCTTGCTTCTTGTTTTCGAACATGGCATCGGTATAGGCCTGTTTGATTTCCTGTGAGAAATACTTTTCGCCCTTGACAATGGTACGCATGGCGGTTAAGAGTTCGTCTTTTTCTGCGTTTTTGGGTACATAGCCGTCTACATTGTTTTGGATCAGTTTTTCGATCATACTTCCATCAATATGCATACTCACTACCAAGGTCTTTAGGCTAGGGTGTTTTTCCTTCACTATGCGGTTTAAGGCTATGCCGTCCATTTCGGGCATGCTGAGGTCCGTTATCAGTAAATGGAGGTCGTCAGTGCCATTGATATCTAGATATTTAACGACTTGTTTTCCGTTTTTGGCCGTGGTCCTTACCGAAAATTCAGGGGCATCGTTCAAGATGCTTAGGAGGCCGTCAATGAACATTTTGTGGTCATCTGCTATGATGAGGTTATATTTCATTTGAAGTGGGTTTTATGGGGATTTCGATGGAAATAACAGTGCCCCTGTTTTGTAATGAGTCGATGTGAAACGTACCGTTCATATGGTTTATCCTGCTCCGTATATTTTCAAAACCGATACCTTCTTTTATGTCGGATGGGTCAAATCCTTTTCCATTGTCTTCAAAGAGAAGTGACAATTCCTTTTCCAGCAGGTTCAAGTGGATGTCAACCCGACTTGCTTCGGCATGTTTGAGGGTATTGGTCATCAATTCTTGAATGACCTTGAACAGCTCCATTTGGGTCATGTCATCAATGCCGTTGATATCCGCTTCGGGATGGGGGTAAAAACCGATTTCAAGTTTTCCGCTACGGGAAATGGAGCCAATGTATTCCCTGATAAGCTCTGAAAAAGCATGTTGCTTGAATTTCTTGGGGATAAGCGTATGCGATATATCGCGCACCAGTTGGTAGGTTTCGTCCAGTTGATGGTTAATTTCCTTCCACTTGGAAGATTCCTTGGTCAGGGAAGCTACCTGTAGCTTGATTCCGGCTAGGTTTCCGCCTATACTGTCGTGTAATTCTTGGGCGATTCGTTTGCGCTCCTCGTCTTGGCCTTCTATGGCGGCCTTGATCAGGTTGAGCTCTTGCTCTTGTTTTAGGGCCGTAACCTTTTGCTGGTTTATGACTTCCTGTTTTTTCGTCAGTTCGCTTTGGGCCTGAATTTTTTGATAGTAAACATAGAGTAAGGCGATAATGGGGATCAATATGATTAAAAAGCCGATAAGAAATGCGTTCTTAATCGTTTTTTGCCTTTCTAATTCCGCGTTCTTGGCGATTTGTTCTTCTTCAAGACTTGAAATCGTTTTCTCTTTTTCTAGGGTTTCGTATTGAATTTCGAGCTCTTTAATGATTTCCCGTTGTTGTTTGGCCGTGATCTTATTGTTGACACGGAACAGCTGGGTCATTGCCGCATAGGCGTTTTTATAGTCTTCCAATTGCGAAAAACTCCTGGCCTGCATCGTTAAGGTCTCCTTTTGGAACTGTAAGTTTTCGCGCTCTATGGCATTGATATAGGCAATGCTTAGGGCTATGTTCGCGGTTTCGTACATCCCTTCCAAGTAATAGAGCTTGGCCAATAGCAGCGAACCTTCAAAATATATGGCGGTAAGATCGTTTGCCAAAGCTTGGTTTCGAACGGATTCGTACTCTTGAAATGCCTTTTCGATAGCTCCCGTTGCTTGGGCCAGTTTGGCCAGTTCAAGTTTTGCCGCAAGTAGCTTTTCAAAATCCTTAAAGTCGGTGGCCATTCGCAAGGCCTCGTCGTATTGTGTTTTGGCCAACTCGTATTCTCCTTTCATCAAATGGGCATTGCCCATAAATATTTGGGCCTGTATGGTGAGTTCCGGAAACATGGTGCCAAAATCCATAATGGCCTTTGTCAGGGTTTCAAGGGCTTTATCGCTTTCCGAGTTTTGTATGTAACTATGGGCCAAGCCGATTTTGTTCTTGTATTGAAACTCTTCCGAATGGGCGGCTTCGGCATCTTTTAGGCCTTTGATGTGCCACTCTACCGATTTGTCCAAGAGACCGTTGATGTGGCTGCCGATACCTAAAAAGTAATGTGCTTTGGCATAGTGCAATTGCTTAGAGGCATCCGGTTTGTCCCAATTACCGAGTTCCTTCATGTATAGGTTGCCGTAGTGCAGGATAGAATCGGTATTTCCCCTTTTGATATGTTGTTCCGCCAATTGCTCAAAAACCGAAAAGCGCTGGCTCCCGTAATCGGCATTGTTTAAGGCCTCGTAGTATGAGGTTAGCGATTCTTCCTTGTTGTTCGGAATGGTAGAGAAGGTATTTATCTGAACCTTGTCCGTGTTTGCTGAATCACCATCGGCTTCTTGGGCCTTCACGGGCGATATCCCCAAGAAGAATATCAGGGTGATAATCGCGAGTAGGTGGAAGTTAGGGGCGATATGTAGGCTGTATTTTGTTTTCAGTGCTTTGGTTTTATCCTGGGAGGTACGCGCGTTTTAAATGGTTCCCTTCCAATTCAACAACTTTTTTCTCGATATATTTTAGCAATTCGGGGCAATCACTTTGGTAATCGTCGCAAATTACGGTTTTTGACTTTTTGCCCGTGCGCAAGGTGACAATTAGTTGACTGGTGCAAGAGGTGTCGGTACCGTAATAGGATTCTAGGTCCCAGAATCCGCTGGCCTCTAATTTCTTAAAAAAACCGATGGTCTGTAAGCTGTCTAAAAAGGTTTGGCTGTTATTGTTATAGGTTGAGGTCTCAAAATTGGAGGCGATGCCCGGAATGTGCGAAATTTTGTTCCGGGTAAGTTTGAACGAATCGAAATGAAAGGCACCCCGTTGGACCAATAGGGTATACTGTTCGGGTTTTCCGAAATGCCCCGCATCATGTGCTTTGTTCGATTTGTTGTTGTAGTACGCGGCCACGGCTAGACAAATGCATAAAAGTGTTGGGTAGATGTGTTTCATTGTTCAGGTTCTTGATGGTACAAATGTCATATTTTGTACCACCCTGGTAAATACCTGTAACCGTGAAATCATACCCCCTGAAAACGGGGATATGTAAATTTTAGGTTTTGCTGATTTCCTCTTCCTTAAGGATCGAGGCAATGATGAGTTTGGCGTGTATCCTAGAGTTTTCTATAAACCACTTGTGGGTTTCCATCCCTCCGCAGATAACCCCTGCCAAATAAATTCCGGAGACATTGGTCTCCATGGTCTCGGGATCGTATTGGGGCAATTTTTTTTCGTCATCTGAAAGTTTGACTCCCATACGTGTCAAGAAGTCAAAATTCGGCTTGTAACCTGTCAAGGCCAATACAAAGTCGTTTTCTAAAGTGATAGTACCCTCAGGGGTATCGACGACGATTTCATTTGGGCGAACTTCTTTAAGCACGGAATTGTAATACGCCTTGATACTGCCCTCTTCGATACGATTGATGATATCGGGGCGCACCCAATATTTTACACGTTGGCCCACTTCGTTTCCCTTTATGATCAGTGAAACTTCGGCTCCCTTGCGCCAACATTCCAAAGCTGCGTCAATGGCCGAATTACTAGCGCCCACAACGGCTAGTTTTTGATGGGCATAATAATGCGGGTCATTGTAGTAATGGGCAATTTTAGGTAGGTCTTCCCCGGGTATGTTCAGGGTATTGGGCAGGTCGTAAAACCCTGTGGCCACGACAACCTTGTCGGCGGTATAGCTCTGTTTGCTAGTGGCGATGCTAAAACTTCCGTTGGTCTTTTCAACTTTTTCCACTTTTTCGAATAGGCGTATGTTCAGCTTGTTGGAACTAACTATTCTTCGGTAATACTCTAGGGCCTCGTTTCGCTTGGGTTTGGCCTCTTTGCTGATGAAAGGTATTTCATCGATTTCAAGCTTTTCCGAAGAAGAAAAAAACTGCATGTTCTGTGGGTAGTTGAACAAGGAGTTTACAATAGGGCCTTTTTCAAGGATGACGTAATCCAGTCCTTTTTTTTTGGCTTCAAGTCCGCATGCGATTCCTATAGGTCCGCCTCCTATAATTACAACTCGAAAATGCTCCATCTATCGGTAGATTTTTTAAGTTCTGAAATGGTCTGTTTTGGGTCTTCGGTATTAAAGATAAAGCTTCCCGCTACCAGGGCATCGGCACCGGCTTTGATCAGGGCTTTTGCGTTTTTTGAATTGACACCGCCATCGACCTCTATTAGGGTAGGGGCGTCCGATTCTTTGATCAGTTCTTTGAGGTTGTGTATCTTTTCATAGGTATTTTCAATAAAACTTTGTCCCCCAAATCCCGGATTAACGCTCATGATAAGGGCAATGTCCAAATCTTTTATTACGTTTTTGAGCAGGTTGACATTGGTATGCGGGTTTAGGGCAACCCCGGCCTTCATGCCTTCTGCCTTTATGGCCTGTATCGTTCGGTGTAAATGTGTGCAAGCTTCGTAGTGAACGGTCAGATGGGTGGCGCCCAGCTCGGCAAAAGTTTTGATATAACGGTCTGGGTCTACAATCATCAAGTGCACATCTAGGGGCTTTGTAGCATGCTTGGCAATGGTTTTTACGACGGGCATACCGTAGGAGATGTTGGGTACGAATACCCCGTCCATAATGTCGATATGGTGCCAGTCCGCATCACTTTCGTTTACCATTTCTATATCGCGCTGCAAGTTGCCGAAATCGGCCGCCAGAAGGGAAGGTGCAATTTTTGTCTTGCTCATTTTATGTCTGTTCAAAAGGGTTTGTACAAAAGTAGTGAATTGTGTTTTTACGTATTATCCCATGCTGACAAAAGAATGGTATTTCTGCTGTTTTGCTCAGTGTTTTTGAAGATAGCGATCAATTTCGTCTATGTACTTTTGTTTTTCGTCGTTCTTCAGCCAACTCGCCTTAAATCCGTTTTTGGCAAGCGTCGCTATTTGGGGTTTTGAAAGGTTCAAGGCTTGGGCTACGCCTTGGTAATTTTCGTTCATATAACCACCGAAATAAGCGGGGTCGTCAGAGTTGATGGTCACCAACAGGCCATGGGCCATCATTGTGGGCAAGGGATGTTCCTTTAAATCGCGAACCACCTTTAACTCAAGGTTCGATAGGGGGCATAGGGTAAGTGGAGTCTGTTGTTCGGCTAGTCGCTTTACCAGTTTCGCATCGTCGAGACAGCGGTTGCCATGGTCTATTCGGGTGACCATGAGCAGGTCTAAAGCCTCCCAGATATATTCTGACGGACCTTCTTCACCGGCATGGGCTACCGTCAAGAAGCCTTCTTCCAAGGCCTTTTTAAAGACATTTTTAAATTTTGATGGGGGATTGCCCACTTCAGAGGAATCAAGCCCTACAGCAACGATTTTGTCTTTGTGGGGCAATGCCTGCTCCAATGTTTTAAAGGCCGATGCTTCGTCGAGATGCCTTAAAAAGCTCATGATCAGTTTAAAGCTGATGCCCAATTGTTCTTGGCCATCTTTCAAGGCCTTGTAGATTCCGTTCAAGACGGTCTCAAAGGACACACCACGGTCGGTATGGGTCTGTGGGTCAAAGAATATTTCTATGTGTTTGACATTTTGCCCGCTTACCTTGGTCAGATAGGCCCAGGTGAGATCGTAAAAGTCCACTTCCTTTATAAGGACCGAGGCTCCGGCATAGTAAATGTCTAGGAATTCTTGAAGGTTGTTAAAGCTATAGGCCCGTTTTAAGGCCTCGACATCGGCATAATCAATTTTAAGATGGTTCCGTTTTGCGATTTTGAACATTAACTCCGGTTCAAAAGTGCCTTCAATATGTAGATGGAGTTCGGTTTTGGGTAAGCCTTCGATAAAAGTTTGAATGGAAGCGTCTTTCATAGGGAAGTGCATTTAGTTAAGAAAACGAGAGGTTTACCACTCAATTTAAGCGTTTTTTTACAAAGCTTGTCGCTTTTAACAATTTGTAGTCCCTTAAGGTGTGTACGGTCCCGTCTAAGAGGGTTTTGCTTATATGTGCTTAAGGCCTTCATAAACCGCAATGCCCACGGCATTGGCCAGGTTCAGGCTTCGAACGTGCTCGCTGTAAAGGGGTATTTTATACAGGTGGTCTTCGTACCTCGAAACTAGGGAAGGGGGAAGGCCCACCGATTCTTTGCCAAATACCAGAAATTGTTCGTCTTCATAAGGAATGGACCAATGGTTTTTTGAAGCATGGCTGGAAAAGAGTACGAGGTTCTTGTCGCCGTGTTGCTTCAGAAAGTCGTCTAAGCTATCGTATAGGTGCAAATCGAGATGGGGCCAATAGTCAAGTCCTGCCCGTTTAAGGCGTTTGTCATCCAATTCAAAGCCAAAGGGTTTTATAAGGTGCAGCTTGGCGCCAGAGGCCAGTGCCAGTCTGCCAATATTTCCGGTATTGTTGGGTATTTCTGGTTCTACAAGTACAATATTGAACGACATGGGCTATTTTTTGTGAAACGATTTGAGATACAACTGTTCTACCTTGGTTCGGGCCCATGGTGTTCGCCTTAGGAACTTAAGCGAGGATTTTATGGTAGGATTGCTTTTGAAGCAGTTGATGTTTATGCGTTCGGCCAGTTCTTCCCAAGTGTATTTTTCTGTAAGCTTTTCTAGGATATCGGCCAGTTTTACCCCATGTAAGGGGTTGTTCGGCTGGGTTTTCGGTGTTTTGTTTTCAGATTCCATAGGTGTTGGAGGTATAGTGTTTTTGGTCTCGAACCATGACTACATTCTGCAAATACGCTATTGTAGTGCGGGTGTAATTTAAATGTTATAAATGAAAAAACTCCGGTAATCAGCCGGAGTTTATTCATCAATCAAAAAACGAACAGTCATGATAAACTGTTGTTGCTTTTAAAATTACAATATATATGCCAAATATCCAATTTAAGGATTATTTAACGTGTAATTTTCTCGGGTCGATTAACCCAAATAGGTTTTTAGGATCTTACTTCTTGAAGTGTGTTTCAACCTTCTGATCGCTTTTTCCTTAATCTGACGAACCCTTTCCCTTGTCAGGTCAAAAGTTTCGCCAATTTCCTCTAGTGTCATTGAGTGCTGTCCGGCCAAACCGAAGTACAAACGGATGACATCGGCTTCCCTAGGGGTCAAGGTTTCCAAAGCGCGCTCAATTTCGGTGCGCAAAGATTCATGCAACAATTCTTTGTCGGGGTTTGGCGATTCACCACTACGAAGTACATCGTATAGGTTAGAATCTTCACCGTCGATCAAAGGAGCGTCCATAGATACGTGACGACCTGAGTTCTTAAGTGATTGCTTCACATCCTCCACCGTCATATCCAGCTCTTTTGCAATTTCTTCCGCAGATGGCATACGCTCATGTGCTTGCTCAAGAAAAGCAAAGGTCTTGTTGATTTTGTTGATCGAACCAATTTTGTTCAATGGCAAACGTACAATACGTGATTGTTCGGCCAAAGCTTGTAAAATCGATTGACGAATCCACCATACAGCATAGGAAATAAATTTAAATCCCCTCGTTTCGTCAAAGCGTTGTGCGGCCTTAATAAGGCCAAGGTTACCCTCGTTGATCAAATCGGGTAAAGTAAGTCCCTGGTTTTGGTACTGCTTGGCAACCGATACAACGAATCGAAGATTGGCCTTTGTGAGTTTTTCAAGAGCGACCTGATCGCCTGCCTTGATGCGTTGTGCCAATTCTACTTCTTCATCTGCTGTAATCAAGTCTACTTTGCCTATTTCTTGCAAGTACTTGTCCAAAGATGCGGTCTCCCTGTTGGTGACCTGTTTTGTTATTTTAAGCTGTCTCATGTAAATAAATTAGGTTCAGTTTGCATAGACTGCATATACTTATACGTAATAAAGCCGGAAATGTTACAAACAGGTGAAAAAAAGTTCATTTTTTAGATAAGTCGCATAAAAAAGCCCCAACTTAACGAGTTGGGGCTTAAATTATGTTAAACTTTTAGAGAGATTAATCTCTTCTAGGTTTGCGATCACGTCCGCCACCTCGTCTATCGTCCCTACCGCGACCACGATCCTTGTCGTTACGTGGTGGTCTTTCTACAAAACCTTCGGGTTTAGGTAACAAGGCTTTTCTAGAAACCTTTTCTTTACGGGTTCTAGGGTCGGTACCCATGTATTTTACGTCAAAAACATCGCCCATGTTGACAACATCGGAAACATTTTCGGTGCGTTCCCATGCCAATTCGGACACGTGCAACAATACTTCATTGCCCGGGGCGTCTAAATATTCGACTACGGCACCGAAATCTAACATTTTAATGACCTTCACCTCGTAAACACTGCCTACTTCAGGTTTGAACATTAAAGAGTCTATTTTGGTCAATACCGCATCGATACCATTTTGGTCCGTACCCAATATTTCAACAATACCTTCTTCGGTAACGGGATCTTCATTGATAACAATGGTAGTTCCGGTTTCTTTCTGAAGTTCTTGGATCACTTTTCCACCAGGTCCGATAAGTGCACCAATGAATTCGTTAGGAATTACACGGGTTACCATCTTCGGAGAGTGAGGTTTTACGTCTGGGTTCGGAGCGGCGATAGTATCGGTCAGTTTTTTAAGGATGTGTAAACGACCATCTTTGGCTTGCTTCAAGGCATTTACCAAAATTTCGTAAGAAAGGCCTTTTACCTTAATGTCCATTTGGCAAGCGGTAATACCATCGGCGGTACCGGTTACTTTAAAGTCCATATCACCTAAGTGATCTTCATCCCCTAAAATATCTGAAAGTACGGCATATTTACCACTTTCCGTATCTGTAATCAAGCCCATGGCGATACCTGATACCGGTTTTTTCAATTGAACACCGGCGTCCATCAATGCCATGGTACCCGAACATACCGTTGCCATAGAAGAAGAACCGTTAGATTCCAATACTTCAGAAACAACACGTACGGTATAAGGGCAGTCATCAGGAACCATTCCTTTCAAGGCACGTTGTGCCAAGTTACCATGTCCTACTTCCCTACGGGAGGTACCACGGATAGGTCTTGCTTCACCTGTTGAGAAAGGAGGGAAGTTATAATGTAGATAGAAACGCTCTTCGCCTTCGTGCGATGGCATGTCTATTTGGTTGGAATCCCTAGAAGTACCTAAGGTTACGGTTGCAAGGGCTTGGGTTTCACCTCGGGTGAAAATAGCGGAACCGTGTGTTGAAGGCAAGTAATCGACTTCACACCAGATAGGTCTGATTTCATCGGTCTTACGTCCGTCTAAACGTAAGCCCTCGTTCAAGGTAAGGTCGCGAACAGCGGCTTTCTCGGCCTTGTAGAAATATTTAGAGATCAAGGAACCGTATTCTTCTTGCTCTTCTTCAGAGAAAGTAGCTATTACTTCTTCTTTGATGGCATCGAATGCGGCAGTTCTCTCGTGTTTTGCTGAACCGGCTTTTGCCACGGCGTATACTTTGTCATAAGCAAGGTCGTGAACTTTTTTGGCCAATTCTTCGTCTTCTCTTTCCGGTTCGTACTCGCGAACTTCTTTCCTTCCGAAAGCTTCGGCAAGTCTTAATTGGGCGGCACATTGTTCTTTGATCGCTTCGTGTGCGAATTTGATGGCTTCTGTCATTTCCTCTTCGGAAATTTCATCCATCTCACCTTCTACCATCATAACGGAATCGGCAGAGGCACCGATCATCATATCGATGTCGGACTCTTCTAATTGCGCTCTGGTAGGGTTGATGATGAACTCACCGTTAACACGACCGACACGTGCTTCTGAAATAGCACATTCAAATGGGAAATCGGATAATTGAATGGCGGCAGATGCAGCCAAACCGGCCATTGCATCTGGCATTACATTTTCGTCATGCGACATGAGTTGGATCATCACCTGGGTTTCAGAGTGGTAATCTTTTGGGAAAAGTGGGCGTAGTACACGGTCCACCAAACGCATGGTCAATACTTCCCCATCACTTGGTCTGGCTTCTCTTTTGAAGAACCCCCCTGGGTAACGGCCCGCTGCTGCAAATTTTTCGCGGTAGTCTACCGTAAGTGGAAGAAAGTCAACATCACTTTGTTTGTAATTGGAAACAACGGTACACAACAGCATACATTTTCCTGATTGCACAACAACAGAACCATGGGCCTGTTTTGCCAATTTTCCGGTTTCGATAGAAATTTCCCTACCGTCCCCGAGGTCGATGACCTCTTTAAATACTTTTGGAATCATAAATTTTAATTAAATACGTCTTTCGACGAATCGTTAAACAATGGTCTTATCGACTTGTTGAAGGTCGAAGTTGTTGTGTTGTGTTGACCAATGAAAAACTGGGTGCAGCTTTTTGTAAAAAAATATCCTAATACATAGGATTACTAAAATAGATAAAAAAAATAAGGGCCGAAAATTTCAGCCCTTATGATATACTTATTTTCTAATGCCTAGTTCCTTGATAAGCTCACGATATTTTACAATATCTTTCTTTTTCAAGTAATCTAGTAGACTTCTTCTCTTACCTACCAAACGTACTAACGAACGCTCAGTGTTGAAATCTTTGTGGTTTCTTTTTAAGTGGCCGGTCAAATGATTGATACGGTGTGTAAACAATGCGATTTGTCCTTCGGTAGAACCAGTGTTCTCCTCTTTTCCGCCGTGTTTCTTAAAGATTTCGGCTTTTACTTCTTTTGTTAGATACATGCCAATATTATTTTAAATGATTTTTATGTATATGGCCGATTTTCGGTCAAGCGGCAAAGATACAATTAAAATTGATATTTTAAAGGGAGCCCTCTTAATATGTGGACTAAAATTCGCATCCTGATGGAAGCGGGTCTGCTTTTTCCAGGTCATTGGCGAACTTGGCATCCAAGATCGTGGGTATAAAACCGCTTTCTACGGAACCTTTTTGCCCCTTGGTAGAATATCCGGTGGCGTTCATATGGGCACGAACGTATACTTGGGTATTCTTTTTTAATTGGATGTTTGTACCCGTACGTGAAAAAGGTTGTTCGTCAACATGGCTGTGGGTAAGGATCCTTCGATAGATAAGGTGTCCGTCAAGGTCGACGATTTCCCACCAATCGGCGTATTGCTCGCAACCGGTGTCCGCACTTTCAATGGTAACCTCAAAAGAATAGGCGTTCTCATTTCCGGTAGTTTTTACCGCGATTACCCTAGCCCCATCTTTTAAAAAGCTTGCCGCATCTTCAGCGGCAAGCTCTTTTTCTTTATCGGTAGAACAACAGGTCAACCCCAGTGAAATGAAAATAAGAAGAACTATAGGTTTCATGCTGAAATTTCCTCAGACCTAACCGGGTTGTTCTGGATCAAATCAATATAAAGATTGATTTTCTTTTTCAAATCCCTTCTGTGGGAGATAAAATCGAGAAAACCGTGTTCTTTTACAAATTCCGCCGTTTGGAAACCATCGGGAAGTTCTTTTCCCGTAGCTTCTTTTACCACCCTTGGCCCGGCAAAACCGATCAAGGCGCCAGGTTCGGAGATGTTAATATCGCCCAACATGGCATATGAAGCCGTTGTACCCCCTGTAGTCGGGTCGGTACAAAGCGATATGTACGGTAATTTAGCCTCTGCCAATTGTGCCAATTTGGCCGAGGTCTTGGCCAATTGCATCAATGAAAGGGCGGCTTCCATCATACGGGCCCCACCCGATTTTGAAATCATAACAAAAGGAACCTTTTTTTTCATGGCATAATCTATGGCCCGTGCGATTTTTTCGCCTACCACACTGCCCATTGAGCCGCCTATGAAATTAAAATCCATACAGGCTATGACGATGTCTTTGCCCATAGACTTTCCAAAGCCGGTTCTAACGGCGTCTTTGAGTCCTGTTTTCTTCTGGGCGGCCTTTAAGCGTTCTGAATATTTTTTGGTATCCTCGAATTTTAAAGGGTCTTTAGAAGTCAATTTGGCATCAAGTTCCCTGAATTTGTTGTCGTCAAAAAGTATTTCAAAATACTCTTTACTCCCGATGCGAACATGGTAGTCGTCTTCAGGGCTTACATAAAAGTTTTTGGCGAGTACCTCAGACTCAACGATCTTTCCCGTTGGAGATTTGTACCACAACCCTTTTGGGGTGTCTTTTTTCTCTTCCGTCGCCGTTTGTATTCCCTTTTCCTTTCTTCTGAACCAAGCCGTCATATCTTCCATAAATTAGTGTGGGGATGTATTTCTACTTTATAGGGTGTTAACGTTGTTTAGGTCTTCAAAGGCTTTCTTCAATCTTTCGATAAAAGATTTTTCTCCTTCACGTAGCCAAACTCTTGGGTCGTAATGTTTCTTGTTAGGTTCGTCGGCACCTTTTGGGTTTCCTATTTGTGATTGTAGGTAGTCTTTGTTGTCTTGGACATAATCACGTACCCCAGCTAAAAATGCATACTGCAAATCGGTGTCGATATTCATTTTTATAACCCCGTAGCCAATAGCTTCCCTGATTTCTTCAACGGTAGAACCCGATCCTCCGTGAAAAACAAAATCGATATGGTTATGCTCTACACCGTATTTTTCGGAAATGTATTCTTGGGAGTTTTTAAGGATTTTTGGGGTCAACTTAACGTTACCTGGTTTGTATACACCGTGAACGTTACCAAAAGCGGCAGCAATAGTGAATTTCGGACTTACTTTAGAAAGCTCTTCGTAGGCGTAGGCAACTTCTTCGGGCTGGGTGTACAATTTAGAATCGTCAACATCTGAGTTGTCAACACCATCTTCCTCACCACCTGTAATGCCAAGTTCGATTTCTAGGGTCATGTTCATCTTGCTCATGCGCTCTAAGTAGCCCTTGCAGATTTCAATGTTCTCTTCAAGAGGCTCCTCTGAAAGGTCGATCATGTGCGAGCTGAAAAGGGATTTTCCGGTTTCGGCGAAATGCTTTTCACTGGCATCTAAAAGTCCGTCTATCCAAGGCAATAATTTTTTGGCACAGTGGTCGGTGTGAAGAATAACGGTAGCGCCATAGGCCTCTGCCAATTGATGAACGTGTTTTGCTCCGGCAACGGCACCAAGAATAGCTGCTTTTTGACCATCGTTGGATAGACCTTTGCCAGCGTTAAACTGAGCACCGCCATTAGAGAATTGAATGATTACAGGGGCGTTTAAACTTGCCGCTGTTTCTAGAACACCGTTAATCGTATCTGAGCCGATAACGTTCACTGCCGGAAGGGCAAATCCTTTCTCCTTGGCATAATTGAAAATCGCTTGTACTTCGTCACCTGTTGCGACACCTGGTTTTATACTGTGGGCCATAATATTTCTGGTCTATATAGTTATGTAAAAAATGAATAGGGCAAATGTAATAAAATAAATAGGTCTAAAAAGATGGGTGTTTATAAGTTTATACCCTATAAGGCCGAATATTGTGATAAAATTAGCCTTTTGCCGCCCTGTTTTATGAGTGTTTTAAAAGATGTGCCTGTTTCTGCACGGTGGGGTGAAAAAATAATTTACGGCCATTTTAGAAGGGGTAGTTGATTCCAATTTGGAGTACCGCGTTGGCGAAATTGTAGTCCCTGAACCATCGTTTTGACATTTCTTCCGCTGGATTATAGGTTTTGAAGCCCAAATCGGCCCGTAAGATAAAATAGGTGAAATCGTATCGGAGTCCGAAACCGGTCCCTAGGGCAACGTCTTCCAAGGATTTGAATCCTGTAAAGGTGGCCGCCGGGTCTTCTACGTTGTCGAAAACGTTCCAAATGTTTCCGGCATCGGCAAAAAGTGCCCCTTTCATATTTCCGATTACGGGGAAGCGATATTCAAGGTTGAGCTCAATTTTTAGGTTGGCCTCGTTAAAGTCATTAATGGCGTCGGTGCTTCCAGGCCCAAGGGAATAGGGAGACCAGGCCCTGATGTCGTTGGCCCCTCCCGCAAAATAGCTGCGAACGAAGGGAATGTTGTCGGAGTTTCCGTAAGGAATGGCTATGCCGAAAAAGCTACGAAAGGCCAATACGTTGGTACGCGATGTGGCCCAATATTTTACATAGTCGAATTCTGTTTTAAGGTATTGGCTGTAAGGAACGCTGAAGACCAATTGGTCTCCGCTGTCATTTTCATTGAAGGGGACAATGTTCGAGAGCAAGGATAAAACATTGCCCGCACTTTCGAACTTGAACCTGAATTGATAGAATTGGTTGTCGGTAAGCCCTTCGCGGTTGTTCAGGTTCAGGGTGTAATTGCTGGCAAAGATCAGGTTGTCTTCGGTAAGCCGTTGTCTTCGCTCTTCGATACGGCTTACGGTTTGAAATTCATCAGCGGTACTCGACACCGTTCCATTAAGAATGGCATTTGTGAAATCGGTAGTTCCTAAAGGGATGCGAAGGCTTGGGTCGTCCGAACTTTCCGAGGTTTCAAAATTACGTGTCAGTTCGGGGTAGTTTATAGCGTCGTTATAGCTGTCAAAATTATCGGCTACCGCATCTAACTGTTCGTAGGAGTTTTGATAGACATTAAAAAATCGGTCGGGGTTTACGTTCTTTACGAACTGTATGTTGAGCAGTTCAATGTTGTGTTTGATAAAGTCCGAAGGTGTCCAGTTATAGCCCAAGACCGTACTGAAGGCCTGTTTATCTAGGCCTATGTTTTTCTGAAAGCTCGTTCCGACGGAAATCCGTGTTCTGGGCAGGGTATAGCTCGGTATGATTTTACTGGTGTTGATAAAGGGAAACCAGAACCTGGGTATGTCTAAGGTGAGGTCGGCCCCGAACTCTTGAATGTTAAAGAACCTACTGTCTATTATACTGGGGTCGTTCGATGAGCCAATGCTCAATCTGCCCGCCAAATTCAAGTTCTCGGCACCTCCGAACAAGTTTCTCGCCTGTAAGGAAGGACTTAGCGCCAAGCCTACCTGCTGAATGTTGGATCGGGTGACTTCAAATGAGGTTCCCAGCGAATACTTGGGTCGCGCCGCCAGATAAATGTTGGCGTCTAAAACCGCTGCGCTATCGTTGGGTGTTGATGTGATCGTAGGATATTTAAAAACGCCCAAGCTGGTAATTTGCCTATAGGTTCGGGTACGGTCTATATCTTTATAAATACTGTCTTTTTCGAAAAATACGGCATTGGCCAAGGTCTTGGGCTTGAACCTTAGTTTGTTGCGGTAAAAAATGGTGTAGTCTCCATAACGGATGAACTTTTGTTCGCTATCGCGTTCGTCATATAAATAATCGGTGTAAATATTGATCTTGTCAAATTTGTACACTTTGTATTCGGCACTGGTTACGGCACTGTCGCCCCGTCTTTTAAAGTTGTCGATGTTCAGCTCAATGTTCATTTTTTGATCATTGGCCAATTTAGTGGTATCGGTAGCGATGTCGTAAGAAATTGAGCTTTCTTGAAAGTTATAGATGCCCGAATTTCTAAAAATAGTGCTGAGGCGCTCCCTTTCACTGGCAAATTTCGTAAGGTCGAATTGGTCTCCGCTCTTAACGAACGATTCCGCCTTGTGGAGGGTGTAAATGGAGTCTATGGCCCTTGATGCAATCTTTTTGGATACCGAATCGATCATAAAGGGATGGCCGAGATCGACTTTATAGGCAACCATGGCCCTTCTTTTTTTACTGAGCGTGTCTATCTCGTATGTAGTGTTATTGTTAAAGTAACCTTTGCTTCCGTAATAGGCGCGCAGCCTTTCCAAGGTGCGTCTGGTTTTTGTGGTGTCTAAAATGGCCGGGGCCTCGCCGACCTTTTTGAGCCATTCGCTCAGGCCGCTTACCAGAAAAGATTTACCGAGTCGGTCTACCTGTTTTTTGGAAAGGAAATTGATCAGCCTCTGTTCTCGTTGGGCACTTTCGTGAAGCCAGACCTGATAAGATGAATCCGGATTTTTTTTAGCGAGGTTGTGTAGGTTCAGTCGTAACGGGTAGCCTAAAAGTGTGGTGTTCGGCTCTTGAACGATCAAACTTTTTATTTCTTCGCTCTTGACTTCAATGCTGTCGGCGTAAATGGTGTTTTTTTTGAGCAAAAGTTCATCGTCATCCACGCGCTTTAGCGTGTTGCACGAGTTGACCACGAGAGCTATAAGCAATAGGCTTATTCTAATAGTGGACTTAGTAAAGCGAAACGTTTTGCCCATAGAGGTCAAAAATACATTGATTTCATTTAAACTTTTTTATTTGGAGTCGAAAATATAGGGTTTTCTGTAGGGATACACTTTTTTGGGGGAAATTTATGACCTTAATTTTAGTGTTTGGGTATAAATTGTAGCTTCAAAATAGCATATTTGCAGTCTGGATATATTCATAGTAAGACGTACAGAACTCCATGGTTTCAAAAAATCAGATCAAACTCGTTAAAAGTCTACACCAAAAAAAGTACCGTAATCGTCACAACCTTTTTGTGGCCGAGGGTATAAAGGTCGTAAGTGAGTTGGTGGCCTCAGATTTCAAGGTAAATGCCGTTTATAGTACCGATGCCGAAATAGAGGTGGGTGCGGCTGGTTTGGTGGAGCTTGTTTCAGAGGTGGAGTTGAAAAAAATGAGTGCGCTTACCACTCCGAACAAAGTGTTGGGGGTTTTTGAGATTCCTAAGGCCCGAAAGCCCGATTTGACGGGGTGGGTCCTTGTGCTCGATGATGTTCGTGATCCGGGTAACCTGGGTACGATCATTCGGTTGTGCGATTGGTTCGGTATTGAACATTTGGTCTGTTCCTTGAATACGGTAGATTGTTACAATCCTAAAACCTTACAGGCTACTATGGGGTCGATATCCCGTGTGAATATCGGTTATACCGATTTGCCTACTTTTTTGGAGGGAGTGCCCAGCGATATATATGGAGCCTTTATGGACGGTGTCAGTGTTTATACGAAGGCTATGCCCGAGTCGGGAATATTGGTAATGGGCAATGAGGCCAATGGGGTGTCGAAAGAAGTGGAAGCTTTGGTGTCGCGGAAAATAAGCATACCCCAGTTCGGGAAAAACACTACGGAAAGCCTTAACGTGGCAACTGCTACGGCTATATTGTTAAATGAAATTAGAAGGGGCTAGCGCTTTTTTATTCAAAGGTAAAGTTGATAAAGAGTCCGCGTGTTTTCATGGATTCGATATTTCCGGTCCATGGACTGTTGGGGTCCTTGTCGCGTACCAGTTCGTCCGTTAGGCCGAAGACACCGCGTATGGATGGGGTAAATTTAAAGTACTCGAGGTAGAAATCTATACCGAAGCCCAGTTCGTAGTTGTAAGTCCATTTTTTCATACGGAAGGTTCCGCTGCTGTTGTCGTCAAGACTTTTTTCGTTGCTTCCGAGGTTGAGTGAGGCCGATGGGCCGGCAACTAGAAAAGGTTTGAAATTGCCAAAACGACGTGTGCCGATCTTTAAAAGAACGGGAAAATTGATGTAAGTCGATTTTACTTCGGTAATGGCGTCGCTTTCTCCTTCGTCAGTTGCGGCAAATCCGGGAAAACCCAAGGTTCTGGCGTTATAGTATAGTCCGGGTTCTAGCCTTACATCCAAAAATTCATTAAGGCGCAGCTCGCCGATAAGGCCTACATTAAATCCGGTAGACTCCAAGACTTGTATGTCGGTGCCTTGGTTGCCCCGATCTTGTTTGTATTCAAATTTGAATCCGTATTGGTTGAAACCCAAAAAATAGCCGTAGTTCAAGAATTTTTTATCCTTGTTCTCGATATTTAGAACCGGGTTGGAATTGAATTGGGCGTTCGCCGGTAAGGATAGGAATAAGATACCTCCCAGAACCAAAAAAAATCTTTTCATTCAAAAAAAATTATCCGTCCGCTTTTCGCTTTTAAAAAGGTCGAACCTCTGGTTTATTTGGTCATAACGACCGTGTCATTTTTTTGTGGCAACGTAAATCGATGCAACCCCAAATGTTTGGGGCCTGTTCTCTACCTCTATAAACCCGATTTTGCGTAAAATATTGTTGAAGGCATCACCATGTGGGAAAACAGATGCCGATTCGCTCAGGTAAGAATAGGCTGCTTTGTCTTTGGAAAAGAGTTTGCCAATGGCGGGCAACATATATTTGGTATACGTATTATATCCCTGTTTAAACGGGGTTTTGGTCGGTACCGAGGTTTCTAAGACCACAAAGGTGCCTTTCGGGGCCAATACCCTGTGTATTTCGGCGAGGCCTTTTTCCAAGGTTTCAAAATTCCGAACACCAAAGGCTACGGTTACGGCATCGAAACTATTGTCTTCAAAAGGCAGGTTTTCGCTGTCGCCGATGACCATGTCTATTTTTTGGTCCAGGTTTTTTTGGGCTATTTTCTTTTTGCCGACCTCTAACATTCCAGGAGATATGTCAAGGCCTACAATTTTTTCGGCGCCGGTTTCCACCAGGTTAATGGCGAGGTCTCCTGTGCCTGTGGCAATGTCCAATATATTATTAGGTTTCTTCGCGGTCAAAATGGCCACCACCCTTTTGCGCCATTTGATGTCTATACCGAAGGAAATGACACGGTTCAGGCCATCGTAATTTTCTGATATGTTATCGAACATTTGCGTAACTTGGTCTTTCTTTCCAAGCTCGGAATCTTTGTAAGGAGTAACCTTTTTGTCCATTTTTGGGCAATTTTTGGGGCAAAGATACAATATCGTGACAAGTAAACGTTTATGCAACACCACGAAAGCCTAGGAGGGTAAAGTGTATTTTATGGGCATTTTAAAAAGTCAACCGAAATATTATGTAATTTTGCCCAGCAAAATATAAGCTAGAAACTGGTTTTATATTCATAGAGGGGTGTGTGCTGCCGATCCCAACAAAGTTGCTGATACATGAAAATTATAATCGCAGGTGCTGGTGAAGTAGGTTTTCACTTGGCGAAACTGCTATCTTACGAATCACAGGATATTACGCTCATCGATACTAAAAAAGAGAGTTTGGCCTATGCCGATACTCATTTGGATATTCGTGTGCTGCGTGGTGATGCCACTTCGCTTTCCGTACTTAGGGATGCCGATGTGCAAAATTCAAGGTTGGTAATCGGGGTAACTTCCTCGGAGACCACCAATATCACCTTATGTATGCTGGCCAAGCAATTGGGATGTAAAAGAACCATCGCCAGAATATCGAACACGGAGTTTATCGAAGAACGTGAAAGCATCCGCTTTGCCGATCTTGGTATAGACGAACTGATTTCCCCCGAAGAGCTGGCAGCGACCGAGATACAATTGCTGTTGAACAAGTCGGCTTTTAACGATACCTACGAGTTCGAGGAAGGTAAACTTATCATGATCGGGGTTTCGCTATTGGCCAGTGCGCCCTTTGTCGGAAAGACGGTAAAAGAGGCGGCCCGTATTTTTCCAGAACTCAATTTTATGCCGATCGCCTTACAGCGAACCGGTACCCAATATACGGTTATACCTAGGGGGGACACCGTTTTTAAACACGGTGACCAAGTTTATTTTATCACGACGAAAGAAGGGGTAGACCAACTGTATAAGCTTACGGGTAAAAAAAAGGAGTCCATTCGAAACGTAATGATCTTGGGCGGTAGTAAAGTGGGCTTTAAGGCCGCACGAGACCTGTGTGCCAACAAGTTCAATGTAAAACTTATTGAAAAGGATAAGGAAAAGGCCTTTGACCTTGCGGACGATTTGCCAAATGCCTTGGTCATTAACGGAGACGGTAGAAATGTTGAACTATTGGAAGAGGAAAGCCTAGAGTCTATGGATGCCTTTATTGCGGTGACCGGAAACTCCGAAACCAACATTATGTCTTGTCTTGTGGCCAAGTCGAAGCGTATCAAGAAAACCATTGCCTTGGTCGAGAATATGGACTACTTTCAACTATCGCATTCCATAGGTATAGATACCTTGATCAATAAAAAGCTATTGGCTGCCAATAACATATTTCGCCATATTAGAAAAGGTGAAGTGGTAGCTTTGATGCGTTTGAACAATTTAAACGCGGAAATACTCGAATTTGTGGTCAAACCCAACTCAAGGGTAACGGGAAGTGTTATCCGTGAACTTGATTTCCCGAGGGCCGCTACCATAGGTGGGGTCATCAGGGGAGAAGAAGGAATCATAGCCTTAGGGGGCTTTGAAATACAGGCAGGCGACCGGGTAGTGGTCTGTTGTCTACCGGAAGCCATTCCTAAAATTGAACGATTGTTTCTTTAATGCAGCTAAATTCAAAAATAATATTTCATATCATGGGGCTACTGTTGCTTTGCAACGGTGGCTTTATGCTCTTGGCGACCTTGGTAAGCGGGATCTATGATGATGGCGCTACCCTAAGTATAGCTTTGGCGGCCATAACGACAATGTTTATCGGAATTTTTGCCATGTTCTATACCAAGGGACATAAAAAGGAGGTAAAGCGTAAGGAAGGTTATATTATCGTGACCTTCGGGTGGCTGGTAATGTCTTTTTCGGGCATGTTGCCCTATCTTTTTTCAGGGGCTATTCCCTCGGTTACCAATGCTTTTTTCGAAACCGTATCGGGGTATACTACAACTGGGGCCTCCATTTTAGATGATATTGAGGTATTGCCCAAGGGCTTGCTTTTTTGGCGTAGCCTTACCCATTGGATCGGGGGTATGGGGATCATTGTTTTGGCCATTGCCATTTTACCGCTATTGGGTATCGGGGGTATGCAGTTGTTCGCGGCCGAAGCCCCTGGGCCGAGCGCCGATAAGTTGCACCCGAGGATTACCGATACCGCCAAACGCCTTTGGCTGATTTATGTCGGATATACCTTGGCGGAAACCCTGCTTTTAAAATTGGCGGGCATGAGTTTCTTCGATGCTATAAACCATTCCTTGGCTACCCTTTCTACCGGGGGCTTTTCTACCAAGAACCTAAGTGTGGCCTATTGGAACGATCAGCCGATGATCCAATACATTATTATTGTGTTCATGTTTCTTGCAGGAAGCAATTTCGTACTCAGTTACTTTGCTTTTAAAGGGAAGGTGCAACGGGTGTTAAGGGATGAGGAGTTTAGGTATTATGGCGGCTTTGTGGTCATTTTTACCTTGGTGTCGGCCCTTGTGGTCTATTTTCATGCGGAAGTGCCCCTTACCGAATACCATCCGATGGTTTTAGGCCAGGCGGAAAGCGCTTTTAGACATACCTTGTTTCAGGTTATATCGGTAATCACCACTACGGGATTTGTTTCTGCGGATTTTACCAGTTGGACGCCCTTTATGACCGTTTTCTTTTTCGGACTGATGTTCCTCGGTGGCTCGGCAGGTTCTACTTCAGGTGGGATCAAGGTCATGCGGCATATTTTGATTATTAAGAACGGACTGTTGGAGTTTAAGCGAACCTTGCACCCCAATGCCATTATCCCCGTGCGTTACAACAATAAGACCGTTAAAGAGAAGATCGTTTATAACATCATCGCGTTTTTTGTGCTGTACATGTTGTTGTTCATCATAGGGGCTTTGGTATTAGGGGCCATGGGAATCGACTTTGTTACCGCCATCGGTGGTTCGGCCTCGTCCCTAGGTAATGTGGGGCCGGCCTTTGGGGGACTCTATCCCTTGAGCAATTTTAACGGATTGCCCGACGCGGGTAAATGGTGGTGCGGTTTTCTTATGTTGGCCGGTAGGCTCGAGCTCTTTACGGTTCTTATTTTACTTACCCCTTATTTCTGGAAGAGGACCTAGAAATTATTTCTTCTCATCCTTATTGTTTCGATAACGACATTAGGGTAAAAAAAGGCCTTGTGAAGTATGGTCTGCAGTTCACGTAGTTTCAAATTTTTAAGGCAATAAGACTATTGGAACCATTTGCCTTGTCAAGTTTATAATTTGTATGTTTATATTTTGATAAATGTATAAAAAATCTTACATTGTATTCCTTTTTTGATGTAACTATTACGGTAGGAGCTTTATCGATTTGATGTTTTTGGCTACCGTGCCGTCAACCTTCCCCTGAAATAAGCAATGCCTCGGGCATTTGGTTTTTAGTCTGTATTTACTAGTTCTAATCATAAAATACGTTTTATCATGGGAAAAAAAGTTTTAGATTCAAGTATTGGGGAAGTAGCGGAGTTAGAAAGGGAAATAACTCCGGAAGAAATTGGCCAACAGGCCCAACTGATACCGTTTTGGTACAGAAACAGTGGCTTGTACGTAAAAAAGAGTAGGTTCTTTCCTGTATTTCCTAAAATACCGATAAAGATGAAGCCGTCTGGGGTTCAGACTGCAATCGACCTAGACGTTCTGAACGAGGAAGAACGGGCCAGTCTACCCATATTACCGTTTCTTACGTACGAAGAACTGAGGCTTGATATTGACGGTCAATTTCCGTTAATGATGGCCAGTGGTTACCTGAGGTTTCCAGGGGTTCACTACGTAGCGAAGTTGAGCAAGTCGGGTAATGATTATTTGGGTAAGATCTGGTACAGGCATGGTAATGTAGCCTCGTTTACCTACAAGTATATCAAAATAGAGTTGACCAATTCAATCTTCCCAAAAAACAAGAAAGCCAAGGTTACTTTTTACGGAAACGGCGACACCAAAAAAGTTTCGACCTATAATTTTAGTAGCAGTCAGTTTAGAAAAGTCGATTTTGAATTCGATTACGAAGAAGGGGTAAAACCGGTGTTGTCGATAGATACCCATGCCCATCCGATAAGGCCTGCGAGTCTGGTCAAAGAAAAATTGACACTTGAAAAGGTGTATCAGCGGGCTGGTTTTACGGTTACCCGATCGGCCGGTGATGAGGTTCCTTCGGCTTTAAAAGGGGCCAATGGTACTTGGAGCAATATGGAAATGCATGATGCCATGCAGGCCTATTGGTCTAAATTCAGCGCAGCACCCAAGTGGGCGTTGTGGACCTTCTTTGCCAAACAACACGATATAGGCCCGAACCTTGGAGGGATTATGTTCGATGATATCGGCCCTAACCATAGACAGGGTACGGCCATATTCTATGATTCCTTTATTAATAATGCTCCGGTGGGTGATGCCAATCCGGCAGCCTTTGTCAAACGTTCAAAATTCTGGACGGCCGCCCATGAAATGGGGCATGCCTTTAATTTGGCCCATTCGTGGCAAAAAAACTATCCCGGTTTTGGCTTTTCGTGGATTCCATTGACCAACGATCCTGAAGACCGTAGTTTTATGAACTATCCCGGTAGGGTTAGTGGGGGAGAAAACGCTTTCTATTCCGATTTTGATTTTAGGTTTACCGATAACGAGTTGTTGTTTATGCGCCATGCCCCTAACGATTTTGTCGAAATGGGAAATAGCGACTGGTTCGAGAACCATGCTTTTGAGCAAGAAGCGTCTATTACCGATAATAGGTTGGCGTTGGAGATAAACGTATTGCAGGAAGACCAAGTGGCCGAATACCTTGAACCAGTGTATTTGGAGCTGACCTTGAGGAATACTTCCGGTGCGCCCATAGCGGTGAGCAAGCGCTTGATTGACAACCTTAAGAATGTCATGGTGCTTATTCAAGGCCCTAACGGAAAGGTGTCTAAGGTGCGTAGTTTTGTCGAGTACCTTCTCGAGGATAAAGACGTGGTCTTGCTGCCCGATGAAATCATGACCCATAAGCATTTTATATCCGCAGGTCCCGATGGTTGGTATATAAAAGATAGTGGTAGCTATAAAATTTCGGCCATGGTAGAGAACAAGGAACAAGTTTATAGTTCCAATCAGGTGGAGTTGGAAGTACTCTTGCCTAAAACTACCGAAGCCCAATTATTGGCGAATCAATACTTTACCGAAGAGGTGGCGCGAGTCTTGTTTTTTAATGGTAGCCGCGTACTAACCACCGGAAACAAGGTGTTGCAAAAAGTAGTCGATAACCTACCTGAAAGTAATGTTTCGGTACATGCGGCCATGGCACTGGCTATGCCCTATATGAAAGATTACAAGATGATGAATTTTGAAGAAAGTGCGCCACAGGCCGCTGTAAAAAGTGCCTCGGAGGAAAAAGGAGGGTTCAAGACTATAAAGGCCGATGAGAAAAAGGCAAAGGCCTTGATCGATATAGCTACGGCCCGTACCGAGCAATTTGCTAAAACCTATGGTATTGCATCGAACAACGCGCATTTGAGCGAGCTTCTCGGTTTTATAAAAGAAAATGACAGTGCGACAAAGCTCAATAAAATTGAGAAGGATTTGAATAAGTATAGCCGTAATTGACACGTGGGGGAATATTGTCAATTAAAAAAGGGTAGACGTGATGAAACGTCTACCCTTTTTGTATGTGTTAAAACCTATACTTGATTTATTGTTTCAGCGCTTTCTCAATTCTGGAAATAGCTTCCCTGATTTCCTTTTCGGCCGCGGCATAAGAGATTCTGATGCAATTTCCATTGCCGAAGGCATCTCCTGTCACCGTTGCTACGTTCGCATGCTCCAAAAGGTACATGGCGAAATCGGAGGCGTTGTTTATGGTTACCCCGTTCAAGGTTTTTCCAAAATAAGCGGTTACGTCAGGGTAAACGTAGAAAGCACCTTCGGGTTCGTTACAACGAAAACCGTCGATAGCGTTCAAAAGTTCAAGAATGATTTTTCTACGTTCCTTAAACTCATCGATCATATATTGAATGCGGTCGGGAGATTCGGTTAGGGCGGTAATTACCGCTCTTTGGGCAATACAGTTGGCGCCACTGGTAACTTGGCCCTGTAGTTTGTTACAGGCACGAGCTATGTAAGTTGGGGCTCCAATGTATCCGATACGCCATCCGGTCATGGCAAAGGCCTTGGCCACTCCGTTTACGGTTACCGTACGATCGTACATATCTTCGAATGCGGCCATAGAGGCATGCTCGGTTACGCCGTAGTTGATATGTTCGTATATTTCATCACTTACCACAATAATTTGTGGGTATTTCTGTAAAACGTCCGCAAGGGCGCGTAATTCTTCCTTGCTATAAATAGAACCACTAGGGTTACATGGGGAACTGTACCAAAGCATTTTGGTTTTTGGCGTAATCGCGGCTTCCAGTTGTTCGGGAGTCATTTTAAAATCGCTCTCTATGCTGGTGGCCACTTCTACAGGTACGCCATCGGCCAATTTTACGATATCGCTATAGCTAACCCAATAAGGACATGGGAGAATAACCTCGTCACCTTTGTTCAATACCACTTGCGCTACATTGTACAAAGCTTGTTTGGCTCCGGTAGACACAACGATCTGCGGACGCTCATAGCTGATACCATTGTCTCTTTGAAACTTGGTGATGATCGCATCCTTCAATTCTACGTACCCATCAACAGGGGTGTATGAATTGTAGCCGTCGTTTACGGCTTGAATGGCCGCTTCCTTGATGTAGTCGGGCGTATTAAAGTCTGGTTCACCCAAGCTTAGTCCGATAATGTCTTTTCCTGCTGCGCGCAATTCTCGGGCCTTGGAGGCCATTTCTAGAGTGGCCGAGGGAGCTAGACTGTTGATGCGGTCAGACAGTTGGTTCGTTGTTGCAGTCGATGATGTCATAATAAAACTAATGTTTTACACGGTACGTATACACGTGTGCTAATAAAATTACGTTCAATGGGTCTATTGAAGGTTCAGGGTAGGTCGTTTACCGAGCTCCTTCAAATGTTTAAAGTGCGAAATTATAGCTTTTCGGGTAGTTTTGTACTCGTTGTAGGGCAAATTAAATTCCTTTGCCGTTTCTTTCACAATTTCTGCAATTTTTGTGTAGTGTACATGACTGATGTTAGGGAAAATATGATGTTCTACCTGGTGGTTCAAACCTCCCGTAAACCAATTGACCAATTTGTTTTTGGTGCCAAAGTTCACGGTCGTGAACAATTGGTGTATGGCCCATGTATTTTTCATAGTACCGGTTTCGTCGGGTAATGGCGTATCGGCCTCGTCAACGATGTGGGCCAATTGAAATACTACGCTCAAGATAACCCCGGCTACGTAGTGCATGATAAAGAAGCCCAACAATACCTTCCACCAAGCGATATCGACAAAAATCAGCGGCAGAACGATCCAGATGGTGATATAGAGCACCTTTGTAATAACCAAAGTACTCCAATTTACTACGGGGTTCGGTAATTTACCGTACGAAAGTTTGCGTTTCATATAACGGTACATCTGCTGAAAATCGGTGGTGATGGCCCAGTTGAACGTCAATAGCCCATAAAGGAATACCGAATAGAAATGTTGGAACTTATGGTGCTTGCGCCATTCGGCATGTTTGCTAAAGCGCAGGATGCGGCCCGCTTCCATATCTTCATCGTGCTCGTGGATGTTGGTATAGGTGTGGTGCAATACATTGTGCTGCACTTGCCAGTTGTAAACATTTCCCGCTAGGATATAAATACTGCTTCCCATAAGTTTGTTTACCCATTTTTTGTTCGAATAGGCTCCGTGGTTGCCATCGTGCATAACGTTCATACCAACGCCAGCCATACCGATTCCCATGATAATGGTAAGAATCAGGTTGGCCCAGGTCGGAAGGCCTAGGGTCAATATCAGGAAGTAAGGGGTCAGAAAAATGGCGAACATAATCACCGTTTTTAGGTGTAAGCGCCAGTTGCCCGTCTTTTTTAATTTGTTCTCTTTGAAATAATCGTTTACGCGCTTGTTCAAGGTTCTGAAGAACTGTGCGGAATCTTTTCTAGAGAAACGTACTGTTTTTTGGTCCATATAAATAGTATTTTTGATAAATATCGTAGAAACGCAAAGGTTTAAATGTCGATAAAATATTATTTCATCGATGAATATAGTAGTTTTGTAACTATACAAATATACGCATGACTGCCGAATTAGTTTTTAAATATTTTCCCAATTTATCAGAACTTCAACAAAAACGCTTCATTTTATTGGAAGAACTGTATAAAGATTGGAACCAAAAGATAAACGTAGTTTCTCGTAAAGATATAGATGAACTTTATTTGAGGCATGTGCTTCATTCAACCGGAATAGCTAAAGTTCAGCAGTTTAACGATGGGGCTTCCGTTCTCGATGTAGGTACCGGTGGGGGCTTCCCCGGTGTGCCCCTGGCTATACTTTTTCCTGAAGTACAGTTCACTTTGGTCGATTCTATCGGTAAAAAAATTAAAGTGGTAGAAGAGGTCGTTCAAGGTCTTGGTATAGACAACGTACGTACCATCAATGCCAGGGTAGAGGAAACCAAGGAACAACATGACTTTATTGTAAGTCGAGCGGTTGCCGCAATGCCTACTTTTGTGCACTGGGTCAAAGGGAGAATAAAAAAAGATTCGCTACACGAACGTAGAAACGGAATTCTTTACTTAAAAGGTGGGGACTTGTCGGAAGAACTGGAAGGTTATAAGTCCGTAGAGACCTATGATCTTACCGACTACTTTGAAGAGTCTTTTTTCGAAACCAAAAAAGTGGTTTACCTGCCCATGAAATACAAGGGCTAGTCTATAAGCTCAATAGGTGGTAATACGCCTTTCTATATTTCCTCGCGTAAATTTTTAAATAACTCCATACGTGTATACGTAAGCAATCTACAATCATTCGTGATTTACTGTATGTTTTCTGCATATCCATAATCCTCATTTTTTTTACAGTTACTACAAAGTACGTAATTATTACGATTAGTTTACAATTACTTAACGTTAAATTTACATTAAAAGTATGTATTCAATCGAATTTTAGCCTTTTTTCCTTAAAATCAAGGAGATAAAATTGAATTTATGGGCTTCGATATCCTCATTGGAGCAGATTTGCTGTTTGATAAGGTTTGTTTTTTAAAAACCTTATAATGAGTTTGTTATAATATTGACATCGACTGAAATCACTTCGTTTTGGTGAAGTAATGTGTGTGTTATGTTATTTTAATGTAAATATAACGTTAACTCGAAGGGGTAAATTGTGTTGGTTTGGAAAAAAGAGGGGTAGGGGTATAAAAAAAGCCTTTCAACACCCATGTGTCGAAAGGCTTTTGAAGGTTTTACGCTTTTCTTACTTGCTCCATGGGGGAGTGACACCATTAGATCGCGCATAGGCAATCAATTGGCCCTTGTGCTCTCCGTTGTGTTCCATTATGGCCAAAAGGCCGCCCAACTTGTTCATTTTGGCAAATCCAAAGTCCACTTCATCCGCAAATTGGTCGTTCTCTACTTGGGTTATTTTATCAAGAACGAATTCATTCGATTTTTTCAATGCGGCTATAATGTTTTCCTTGCCCGTAATTTTCGAGAGGTTCATCATATCAACCTCTTCTGGTGGGGCAAAACCCATTTTAGAGGCTAGGTAGTAGTTTCCCCCGGCAACGTGCAACAGGGCTTCGGCAACCGAGTTGACCCCTTCGGTAGGGCGCCAGGCGTATTGCTCTTCTGAAAAGGCTTCCGCTAAGGCAATTACCTGTTCTTGGTTTCCCTTTAAAACACCCTGAATGGTGTTCTGGGTCAATTTTTCTTGTGCATACGTTATGGTAGCTACCATAAGGAATGTCATTAATGCGAGTTTTTTCATTTTCTTTTCATTTTAGTGGTTAAATAAATTCCCCAATTGTCCGATTCTAAAACCGGGAATTGGGGAATTTAGCAAAAGTTACAATAAAATACTGATAATCAGTATTGTTTTGATGTCTTGTTTAGCCTAGGAAGGGGTACCTGTAATCCGTTGGGGTCACAAAAGTCTCCTTAATAAGGCGGGGAGAAACCCATCTTAACAAGTTTTGGGCCGAACCGGCCTTATCGTTGGTTCCGGAAGCCCTAGCGCCGCCAAAAGGCTGCTGGCCTACAACGGCTCCAGTCGGTTTGTCGTTGATGTAGAAGTTGCCGGCACAGTTTTGTAGTGCTTTGGTAGCTTCGTCGATCGCATATCTGTCGGTAGACAAAACGGCTCCTGTCAAGGCGTATTCCGAGGTTTCGTCAACGAGCTTAAGGGTTTTGGACCAATCTTCGTCCTCATATACATATACCGTAACCACTGGGCCGAACAATTCGGTTTCCATGGTGGTGTATTTGGGGTCTGTGGTAAGGATGACCGTAGGCTCTATAAAATACCCTTTCGATTTGTCGTAGTTTCCACCGATGATTACTTCGGCATTGTCGTCGTTTTTGGCTTGATCGATGTATTTGGCCAATTTGTCGAATGAACCTTCGTGGATAACCGCCGTTACAAAGTTGCTCATATCTTCGGGGCTTCCGGGTTTGTTGAACGAAGCAACGTCTTTCTTGACAGATTCAAGAATTTCTTCCGATAACGATTTAGGAAGGTAGACGCGCGAGGCCGCACTACATTTCTGACCTTGGAATTCAAAACCGCCACGAACGATGGCAGTGGCCACTTGCTGTGGTTTTGCCGATGGGTGTGCGATGATGAAATCCTTTCCGCCGGTCTCCCCAACGATTCTTGGATAGGTTTTGTATTTATGGATGTTGGTTCCTATCTGCTTCCAAAGTTCTTTGAAGACATGGGTAGAACCTGTAAAATGGATACCTGCAAAATCAGGACTGTCCAATACGGTCTCGGTAATCATTACCGGATCTCCGTAAACTACGTTGATCACTCCGTCGGGAAGACCTGCTTCCTTGAAGATGTCGACGATTACCTTTGCCGAGAATACTTGGCTGTCGCTGGGTTTCCATACCACTACGTTACCCATCATGGCGGCACTTGCTGGAAGGTTTCCGGCAATGGCGGTAAAGTTGAATGGGGTAATGGCGTAAACAAAACCTTCTAGGGGTCTATATTCTACACGGTTCCAGATACCTTCGGCCGAATCAGGTTGCTCTTCGTAGATCTGTGACATGTACTCTACGTTAAAGCGAAGGAAATCGATCAACTCACAGGCTGCATCGATTTCGGCCTGATGTATGGTTTTCGATTGTGCGATCATGGTAGCGGCATTGATCTTTGCCCGGTAAGGCCCTGCGATCAATTCGGCAGCCTTTAAAAAAATGGCGGCACGCTGTTCCCAAGTAAGGTCGGCCCAAGCCGATCGAGATGCCAAGCCGTTTTCAATGGCCTGGGTCACATGCTTCTTTTCGGCTACATGATATTGGCCTACGATGTGTTTATGGTCGTGTGGGGGAGACATCGGCTTGGTATTACCGGTCTTAATTTCTTCTTTACCTATATATAAGGGTACGTCTACATTCCCGTTAAAATAAGCACGGTACTGTTCTAAGACTTCTTCTCTTTCGGGAGAGCCTGGTGCATAACTTTTTATCGGTTCGTTGATAGCTGTCGGTACTTGAAAAAAACCTTTGCTCATAATACTTTAATTAAGTTTTAAAAAATAGAGCGTAAAGGTAGGATTCTTAGTGCGAATAAAAAATTGCTATGGGGGTAATAATGCCCGTAAACTATGCTAAAAAAAGCATAAAGCCATAGGGCGTGAACCCACTGTAAAACCAATGTGCTAACAGTTTTTTTTAAATCGGCGTAAAAATACTATGATATTGAAAGGGAATGGCTTAATTCAGTGCAAAAGGGGCGTGAAATTTAAACGTAGGAATATAGACCCTAAATTTTTCGGTGGAACTAAAATTTACCATATTGTAATGGCCTCTCATAGCGCCGATGGGCGAGGCTAAAAGGCAACCGGAAGTGTAAGTGTGCGATTCGCCGGGTTTGATGACCGGTTTCTTGCCGATTACACCTTCCCCGTCAAGGATCTCTAGCTCGTTAAGGGCGTCGTAGATTTTCCAGTGACGCGAGGTCAGCTGTACGGAGTCTTTACTTTGGTTTTCTATGGTGATGGTGTAGCCAAAGGCAAAGTGCATTTTATAGTTCTTGAAGAATGTACCCTCAAAACTGGTGTTTACCGAAATTTTTATGCCCTTGGTTACCTGTGTGATCATAAGCGTTTCCTTCTAAAAGGTGATAATGTTTCCGGTAAAAAGAATTACCGTGGAAAATATAGCCAATATAAAAAAAATAGTGTTGAGAAAGAGATATTTAACAATAGTTTTGAATATGCTCTGCCCGTAAAAATTCCGCATAGCCGCAAAAAGGTATGTCGAAAAAATCATTAGAAAAATCCAATTGCTGTTTGTTTTGAAAACGGAGTCAATCAAATAACTAATAATGAGCAAGATAAACAATAAAGCGGTGTTGTGGAAACTAAAGATCAAATGATCGGTGTAACTGTATTTTTTTCTGATATATACCAGCCAGATAAATAGGGTGAAGACCGGTAAAAAGAAAAACACGACGAACGGTAATTTTGAGATCAAGGTGCTTAGGAAGCTGCCGGGCGATTTTTGGAGTTTTAAGAACCCGTTGGCGATGTTGAATGCCATTTTGTTCTCGAAAGTTTCGGCAAATCCGTATTTCTGCTCTATATCTTGGTAGTCGTAAATGGTGTCGTGCTTCAAAAGGGTGGTGAACAAAACGTGCTTGGCGCTGAAGCGGTCGCCTAAAAGACCTTGGTCTATTTTCTTTAAATGGGCGCCTGGGTCGAGTAAGAGCAATGAGTCGCGCTTGCGCTTTCGCTCTTTGTATGTGTCGTAGTTTACCGCTTTTTTAAGGGAATCGATTTTTTGTGATAATACGACTTCCTCTTCGTTTGACGGATCTAGCGTCAATTCGGAAATCACGTCTTCAACGGCCGAGAAGTCCTGAGCGGCATATTTGTCCAGTTTTGAAAAATTCCCCGTAAAATTTATCATCAAAAAATAGATGATGGCAAGGCTTAGTAAAAACCGAAACGGGTTGGTAAAAGAAATGCGCTTGCCGTCGATATAGTTTCTTGTAATCTTTCCCGGTCTGATGAGTAGGGTAGAGAGTGTGCGGAACAATCGTGAGTCGTAGGCGATCAGGGTGCCGAAAAACTCGTCCACATAATCTTTGAGGGATATTTTTTTAGTGCTGTTGGCCTGCGAGCAATTGGGGCAATACCTGTCACTTAGGTCTAGGGGATGTCCGCAATTGAGGCATTCGGTACCTCGGTATTTGAGGTGGTACCTTCCTTTTCCTGATATTATGGGCTTGTCGTTCATTTGTCTTGAAAAAATACAAGGCCAAGGGGGGGCGGTTTAGTTACTGATATTCCTCGAGTTGGCCGAGCCAACGCCGATAATGCTGTCATATAGGTCACCGAAGTTTCTGTAATATACCAAAATAAGGTAGTTGTTCTCGGTGAAGTGGTAGTTGCCGCAAATGGTATTGAGTTCTATGCTGCCATCTTCGCGTTTTATAACGTATTTATAGTTGTAGAAGCCTTGCTTGAGTTTGATTTGGGCTTCCATCATCCCGTTATTTTCGTTATAGGTCATTTTGTTCCCCTCGTTCAGGGCGTAATTGTTGTGCTTCCCGAAAACATAGACCTCGTCTAGGGCCAGGCGTTCGTCGTAGGGTAGGGCAAAATGGACCATGGTGTACTCCGCTTCCCTGCTATTGTCGTCGCCTTGTAGGGTGCGAACGACAAAGTCGCCGTTGATGTCGGGGTAATAAGTATAGGGTTGGTCGGCACGATATTCGTCGGCAAACAAATAATGGTCGTAAAGTTCACCGATTTCTATTCTTGAAATTTGCGATGTCGGTGCCCTAAGGTCGCTGGTGTCGAAATTCAGGAATTCGTTACCGCCATAAAAACTGGTTTCTTGGTCGTATTTGTAGACCAGTTCGGATCCCAAGGTGTATTGCGGGGCTATATTATAAAGTGCCGTTTCCCATTGATGGTTCTGTAAGATGGCCACTTTTACTTCTTTTTTCGGGTTGACCAGCTGAAAGTTTCCGGCGTTGATGCTGAATTGTACCACTTGTTTTTCGTTCAGGAAGTTGAAATCACGCGAACGTTTGACCGTGCCTCCTACGGTGACGAGGTTTTTATAGACGACAAATCGCCTTGAAAATTGAAGTTCGTAGCTATCGTTGTAGATTTCCAATATGAAATTGCCGCTAACCTTTAATCCTACGTTTTCGTTGGGTATGGTCAGTTTGTAGTTGGAATAGGACTGTAGGGTGGAGTAACTGTTCTCGTAATCGGTGATGCGTTGGTTGTCTACCCCATTGAGGTATTGCGACTTTAAAAGTTGCGACGGTTGCCAGTCGTAATCGCAATGGACGATCTTGTAATAATAGTCCCGTTCCTCCGCCGTAATGTCGTCAAACTCGAGCTTGATGCTCTCGCCGAGCTCTACTACGGGAAATTGGTCTTCCGTAGGTCCTCCAAAGATGACGGTCTTAATATGTTCCGGAGGATTCACTTCCACTTGAACCTGAGCCCATATTGAAGATGCTAAAACGAAGGAAAAAACCAGTGTAAGATTCAAGCGCATTACCAGCTATTTTTTGTTGCAAAGGTAAACAAAAAGCTTGCCCAAAAAATTTAGATCGCTGTGTGGCCTAAATTTCTAGGCATTTATTATGAAAACAATCCTTTTAGTATTATTTTTGCTCGAAATTTTGTTAACCTAAGGTCTAGAACAATATGTCTAAAGACATCAGGATTAAAAAGGGCTTGAACATAAATCTTGTTGGAGCTGCAGATCAAACTACCTCAAAAGCCGTTTTAAGTAACGTTTATGCCATAAACCTAAACGATTTTCACGGAGTCACACCTAAAATGTTGGTAAAGCAAGGTGCTGAAGTCAAAGCGGGAGAACCAATTTTTTACAATAAGGACAAGGAAAACATGCTTTTCGTCTCGCCGGTAAGTGGTGAGCTTGTAGAGATTGTAAGGGGCGCAAGAAGGCGCATTCTCACGTTAAGGATTTTAGCCGATAAAGAGCAGGCCAACGTTTCCCACGATTTGTTAAATGTTGAAAACGCCTCTAAGGAAGAGGTCAAGGCATACTTGTTGAAGACAGGGTGCTGGCCTTTTATCAAGCAACGGCCGTACGACGTTATAGCGAATCCGGATGTGAATCCGAAAGCGATTTTCGTTTCAGGATATGTTACGGCGCCACTTGCTGCGGATTTGAATTACGTTTTGCAAGGAAAGGAAAAAGAACTTCAGGCCGCATTGACCGCCTTGGGCAAATTGACACCCGGTAAGGTCCATGTTTCTGTCGGAAAATCCGATAACTCCCCATTGGCCGGTGTAAAAGGAGTGGAGCTGCATAAGGTTTCGGGTCCGCATCCCGCAGGCTTGGTCGGTACGCAGATCAATAAAATCGATCCGATCAACAAAGGGGAGACCGTTTGGACGGTAACGCCACAAGACTTGGTGATCATCGGTGAGTTGTTGCTGACCGGTAAGTTTAACCCTGAGCGTATCGTGGCCTTGGCCGGATCGTCGGTTAAAGCGCCAAAGTACTACAAAACCAAAATTGGAACCGAAATCTCTACCTTTTTATATAGTAGCGGTGTTGAAGGTGATAATTTTAGGGTAATCAACGGTGATGTGCTTACGGGTTCAAAATCGGCACCTGATGGGTACTTGGGTTACTACAATAACACGGTAACGGTGATTCCTGAAGGGGATGATTACGAATTCTTTGGATGGAACAAACCTGTTTTCAATAAAATATCGGCTACAAGGGCATTGACGTTCTCATGGATGCAGCCCAATAAAAAATACGACCTGACTACAAATACCAACGGGGAGCACCGTGCTTTTGTGGTAACGGGTATGTATGAAAAAGTATTTCCGTTAGATATCTATCCTATGCAGTTGCTTAAGGCGTGTATGGTGAAAGATTTGGATGAGATGGAGCAACTGGGGCTTTATGAAGTGGCGCCGGAGGATTTCTCGTTGACCGAGTTTGTTTGTGTTTCAAAACAACCGCATCAACAGATCATTAGGGAAGGATTGGATCTATTGCATAAAGAAATAGGATAAAAGATGAGTGATAAAAGACTGACTTTCAAAAAAAGGCTGCACATTTTAAAGCACCATTACCGTGGCAAGAAAATGGCGCCGGCCTTCAATGCGTTGCATACATTTTTGTTTGCTCCTGACGAAACCACGCATTCGGGTTCGCACGTAAGGGCGGCAGATGATTTAAAACGTACCATGAACACGGTGATCATGGCCTTGGTGCCGGTATTGATTTTTTCAATGTTCAATGCGGGCTACCAACACTATTCGGCCATAAACGGATTTCCTCAAGATTTCTCGTTGATGAACGATTTCCTTACTTGGGACAACTTCTGGATCGGAATCATAAAAGTGCTTCCGTTATTAGTGGTGTCTTATGGAGTGGGACTTCTAGTTGAATTTATATTTGCCGTAATCAAAGGGCATGAAGTGGAAGAAGGCTACTTGGTAACGGGTATGTTGGTTCCCTTGATCGTTCCTATCGATACGCCACTTTGGATGTTGGCCGTGGCCGTAGTTTTCGGTGTGGTCATCGGTAAAGAGGTCTTTGGTGGTACCGGGATGAATATCCTGAACCCCGCGCTTACCATAAGGGCCTTCTTGTTCTTTGCTTATCCTACATGGATGAGTGGTGACAAGGTTTGGGTATATCAGGCGGTTGAACGCGCCGGTGGCCCCGATGCTATTTCTGGTGAGACTATTTTAGGGTATTTGGCACAGAATAAAGCGGCCGAGATGTCGTATTCGGTATCGGATATGTTCTTCGGTTTTATACCGGGTTCTGTCGGTGAGACTCCTACATTCTTGATTCTTTTGGGAGGCTTGTTCTTGATCTTTAGTAAGATCGCTAGCTGGCGTATTATGCTAAGTGCCGTTATCGGTTCCTTGGTCATGGGCTTGGTCTTCAACGGAGTTGTCGATGCAGGCTGGATCGATGAGACCAGCAAGTTTTACGGTCTTATGAGTTTTGAATTTTGGAAACATTTGATCGTTGGTGGTTTGGCCTTTGGTATTGTCTATATGGCTACGGACCCGGTTACGGGCGCACAGACCAATAGGGGGAAATGGTTCTACGGATTCTTTATCGGTTTCCTTTCGGTAATGATACGGGTATTCAACCCCGCCTATCCTGAAGGGGTCTTCTTGGCCATTCTTTTAATGAACGTTTTTGCTCCGACAATTGACCATTATGTGGTTCGTGGAAACGTAAAACGTAGAATGAAACGACTCAAAAATGCAACCATCTTGCCTAAGGATTCGGAAGGCAAGGCAAACGAACTTCACGCAGAAACCGTATAGTTATGGCAATCAATACAGATAAAAATTCATATACCGTTATTTTCGCTGCCGTTATGGTAGTGATAGTAGGTTCTATTCTCGCTTTTGCGGCCTCCGGTCTTAAAGATAGGATAGCCGAGAACGAACGGTTTGAAAAGCAACAGAACATTCTTTATGCCATGGGCGTAAACGAAAATGTTGACGAGGGTAGTGTAAACTTCGTTTCTACCGATAAGGTAGAGGGCGAGTTTAAAAAGTATATCAAAGAGCAATTGGTTATCGAAGGTGGTGAAATTACCAAAGACGACCATGCGTATTTGATCGATATGAAAAAGCAAATGGCTATCGCCGCCAAAGGTGAAACGCCCAAGCTTCCGTTGTTGATCGGGGAAAAAGACGGGGAGACCTTCTATATCATCCCGATGTACGGAAAAGGTCTTTGGGATGCCATCTGGGGTTTTATCGCAGTTGACAAGACCATGACCGTTAAAGGGGTCTATTTCGACCACAAAGGTGAAACACCGGGTCTAGGGGCAAACATCAAGCAGCGTTATTTTATGGATGATTTCACTGGTGAAAGCATCCTTAAGGGTACGGCCTTTGAAGGTATTACCGTAGCCAAGGGAAATAACGACCCCTTGAACAATACAAAAGATGACAACGAAGTCGATGCGCTCGCAGGAGCAACAATTACCGGAAACGGGGTGTCGGCTATGATTAAAGAGAGTGTACATCTCTATGAGGACTATTTAAAAACCGTTAGCGCAAAATAATATGGCACTATTAACAAAAAAAGATGCAAGTCTAATAACAGACCCGTTAGCCGATAACAACCCTATTACCATTCAGGTATTGGGTATATGTTCTGCGCTGGCGATTACGGCAGAGTTGAAAGCTTCCGTAGTAATGGCGGTCTCGGTACTTTTCGTTTTGGCTTTGGGTAACGTGGTGATTTCCTTGATGCGAAACATCATTCCTTCCAAAATTAGGATTATCGTTCAGTTGATCGTGGTAGCTACCTTGGTAATTATCGTGGATCAGGTCTTGAAGGCCTTTGCCTATGAGTTGAGTAAAACGCTTTCGGTATTTGTTGGTCTGATCATTACCAACTGTATCATTATGGGACGCTTCGAGGCTTTTGCCTTGGGTAACGGTCCGTGGAGGTCGTTCTTGGATGGTATCGGTAATGCCTTGGGTTATGGCGTTATCTTGGTCATCGTAGGCTTCTTTAGGGAGCTTTTGGGATCAGGAACTTTATTCGGTTATCCTGTCTTAGGAAATCCGATCGAAAAGACGGGCTTGTATTCCATAGGTTACGAGAACAACGGATTTATGATTATTCCACCGGCGGCTTTGATCGTTGTAGGTATTATCATTTGGGTACAGCGTTCAAGAAATCCGGCCTTGGTCGAAGATCATTAATTAAGGTAAAAAGATAGAATTATGTTAGAGCATATTGAATTATTTTTTAAGTCCATCTTTATAGATAATATGGTGTTCGCCGTATTCTTGGGGATGTGTTCTTACTTGGCAGTATCTAAAAAAGTAGCTACCGCCGTAGGTTTGGGAGCTGCCGTAATTTTTGTACTGGCCGTTACCGTTCCCTTGAACTGGTTGTTGGATCAGTATCTTTTAAGGGATGGTGCGTTGGTGTGGTTAGGACCTGAATACGCCGATTACAACTTGAGCTTCCTTTCCTTCATCCTATTCATTGCCACCATTGCTACTATGGTACAATTGGTAGAGATCGTAGTGGAGAAATTTTCACCTTCACTTTATAACTCCTTGGGTATTTTCTTGCCTCTGATCGCAGTAAACTGTGCGATATTGGGGGGCTCGCTTTTTATGCAGTCAAGGGATATCCAAACCTTGGGCTTGGCTTTCAATTACGGTGTTAGCTCTGGTATCGGATGGTTCTTGGCCATCTTGGCCATTGCCGCTATTCGCGAAAAGATCAGATACTCCAATGTACCGGCCCCGTTAAGAGGTCTGGGTATAACCTTTATTATAACAGGTTTGATGGGTATCGGTTTCCAAAGTTTTGGAGGTATGTTGACAGGTGGTGACGACGCTGCCCCTGTTAAGGAAGAACAACAAGTGGTTAACGACAAGGTATCGGAAATCGAGAAGAAAGAGCTTGAAAAGAAAGATATCGAGGAAAAGGAAATTTCTTATAACGACGCAATAAATAATTAGATATGCTATTAGCAGCAAGTACCGGCGGAACTATTCTTATTACAGTAGTCGCATTTTTGATACTCTTAATGATTTTGGTGGCCCTCTTATTGTTCACCAAGGAAAAACTATCGCCTTCGGGTCCCGTTACCATTACGATCAACGGGGAGAAGAAGATAGAGGTGGGCTCGGGAAGTTCATTGCTTTCTACACTCGGTAACCAGAAAATTTTCTTGCCGTCGGCTTGTGGTGGCGGTGGAACCTGTATTCAGTGCGAGTGCCATGTGCTTTCCGGTGGAGGTGAGGCCTTGCCTACAGAAACACCCCACTTCTCTAAAAGGGAATTGAATGCGGGAGCTCGTTTGGCCTGTCAGGTGAAAGTAAAACAAGACATGGAGATTACCATACCCGAAGAGGTATTCGGTATCAAAAAATGGCCTGCCAAAGTGGTTCGTAACTATAACGTAGCCTCCTTTATCAAGGAATTCGTTGTTGAGATCCCCGAAGATATGGGATACAAGGCTGGGGGATATATCCAAATCGAGATTCCGGAATGTGAGATCAAGTATTCCGATATCGATATTACCGCCCACCCGGAAGAACATGAAACACCCGATAAGTTTCAAGCGGAGTGGGACAAGTTCAACCTTTGGCCTTTGGTAATGAAAAACCCTGAAACCGTAGAGCGAGCCTACTCGATGGCTTCTTACCCTGCGGAAGGAAGAGAGATCATGTTGAACGTTCGTATTGCGACTCCACCATGGGATCGTGCCAAGAACGGGTGGATGGATGTTAACCCAGGGGTGGCTTCATCTTATATATTCTCCTTGAAACCTGGTGACGATGTAGTTATCTCAGGACCTTACGGTGAATTCTTTATCAACGAGTCCGATGCTGAGATGTTATATGTTGGTGGTGGGGCAGGTATGGCGCCAATGCGTTCGCATTTGTACCATTTGTTCAAAACCCTTAAGACCAACAGAAAAGTAACGTATTGGTACGGTGGTCGTTCTAAAAGGGAACTTTTCTACATTGACCACTTTAAGAAATTAGAGCAAGAGTTTCCAAATTTCAAATTCTATATGGCACTTTCTGAGCCTATGGAGGAAGATAACTGGAAGGTTAAGGAAAATATTGATGCACCGGGTGACGGCTTCGTAGGCTTTATCCACAACTGTGTGATCGAGCACTATTTGAACCATCACGAATCACCTGAAGATATAGAACTTTATTTCTGTGGACCTCCATTGATGAACAAGGCGGTACAGAAAATGGGTGAAGACTTTGGTATTCCCGATGAGCATATCCGTTTTGATGATTTTGGTGGATAATCATATACGTACCAACAAAGGAGTTTTAGTATGTTATATCGTACAAGCTTTTTAAATTGAATAAAAACCGATGTACTAACATCGGTTTTTTTTGATCTAATTTTTTTAGAGTTATGGGGAAACCGTTAACGGACCGAGAACTGCATAACCTGGCCATGAACATTGTGGGGCGGGAGCTTGAGGCTGAGGGCTACGATTTTATGGGCGTGAACAGCGAACCTAAAAAGAATCCCCAATTTGTTTGCCTAAAGGATAAGGTATTGCATTTTATCGTGGTACGCTATGTACCGCACCCGAAAGACCCTACGGTTTATGACGAGGCCTTAATGGCTAAAATGAAGGATCATGCCAATAAGCATGAAGCGCGAACCTATTATGCGGGGGTGGGACTGTCAAATGCCGAGAACCAAGATTTACCGGTATATTTGAACGAGGCCTATATTGTTGATTATAGAGGTTTAATTGAGATTGAAGATGAATAGATTGATAGTGTTTCTTGTCGGATTGCAGTTGATTTCATGTGGTGGTCCGGGTGGTATGGTCCGAAACGAAGCATCGGGTGCGGCCTTGGGTACTTCGTATAACCTGATATATCTGTCGCCTGAAAAGCTCGACTTGCAAAAGCAAATCGATTCGGTCTTTGATGCGGTCAACCATTCCTTGTCGACCTATATTCCGACCTCCGATATTTCGAGGATCAATAAGGGCGATTCTACCTTGGTAGTGGATCATATGTTCAGGGAGGTTTTTAATTTGTCACAAGAAGTGTACACCCATACGAAAGGCCATTTTGATCCCACTGTGGGGATTTTGGTAAACGCTTGGGGCTTTGGCCCGGGAAAACAAATGGAGATGGATAGCGCCCGCGTAGATAGCCTTCTGCGTTATGTGGGTTTCAATAAAGTAAAGCTTACCGAGCGCTTTACCGTTCAAAAGACCGAACCCGATATCTATTTCGATTTTAATGCCATTGCCAAAGGATATTCCATTGATCGCTTGGCGAAGCTGATGGAGATGCACGATGTTGAAAACTACTTGCTGGAAGTAGGTGGGGAGCTCGTGGCCAAAGGTCAAAACCAGATCAAAGGGAAGCCTTGGGTCGTGGGAATAGAAGATCCTACCATTGAAGACGATCGAAAATTGAAGGCTACCATCCAACTTCAGGATAAGGCCTTGGCCTCATCGGGAAACTACCGGCATTTTAGGGAAGACCCGGTCAGCGGGGTAAAATATGTGCATACGATCGACCCCATTACGGGGTTTACCAAAAACTCCAATACCTTGGCCGCTACCGTACTCGCCGATAATTGCGCAAAAGCCGATGCTTATGCTACTTCCTTTATGGCAATGGACTTAGATGAGGTGTTGAAGCTTTTGACGGTTAGGCGCGAGCTGGAGGCCTATATTATCTTTTTTGATGAGAAGGGGGAAACCCACGAGTTTATGACCCCGGGTTTTGAGGCTTTGCTGACGAAATCTTAGGCCGGTTTTTTTACCAGGGGAATGATTTCACCCTTGGCCAATCGGTACCTGTCTATGTCTTCGGGCGAAAGGGTGGCGGTATAGTCTACTTCCTCGACGATAAAACCTATGCTTCTTAACTTGTCGAAATAATCGCGACCGTAAATGCGAACGTGGTCGTACTGCCCGAATATCTTCGTGCGTTCCTTTTTGTCGGTGATGCTATCATCTTCAAAGGTGGTCTCGCGTTCCAAGTCTTGCGGAATCTGTAAGATGCCCCAACCTCCCTTTTTCAAGACGCGATAGAGCTCCTGCATGGCCTTGGTGTCGTCCGGTATATGTTCGAGCACATGGTTGCACAAAATCACATCAAAGCTGTTGTCTTCAAAAGGTAGGTTACAGATATCGGCCTTTACATCGGCTAGGGGCGAAAAAAGGTCGGTAGTAGTGTAATCTAGGTTTTTCAGTTTTCTAAAGCGCTTGTAAAACGCCTGTTCCGGGGCAAAATGGAGCACCTTTAGGTTTTCGGTAAAGAAGTTCGATCGATGTTTTAGGTAAAGCCATAACAAACGGTGCCTTTCCAAAGACAAGGTGTAAGGGGCAAGCACATTTTCCCTGGGGCTTTCGTAACCGTAGGGTAAAAAGCGCTTGAACCTTTTGCCGTCAATAGGGTCTTCATAGCGATTGCCGCGCATCCAAAGACCTAAAAGCGGTCGCACTAGGTAGCTTAACTTGATAAGCAGCGGCCTAGGAACGGCATTTAGAATGAACTTGAAAATTTTGGACACGTATGGAACGGGTTTGTTCGGGTTACCTATATCCGCTCTTGCTTAAAGAACCAATTTTTTCTGATGGAACTGATCTTCTTCGTCGCTTTCGATACCTAGGGCTTCATAAATATACTGATAGGTAGAGAGAAGCTCGGGTTTGCCGTTAACGATGGCCACATTGTGCTCAAAGTGGGCACTGGGCTGACCGTCGGCCGTTAAGATCGTCCAACCGTCCTTGAGTTGCTTGATGCGCCGTGTTCCCATGTTGATCATAGGCTCTATGGCAACAACAAGACCTTCCTTGAACTGTTTTCCACGACCGCGTTTACCGTAGTTCGGCATTTCAGGGCCTTCGTGTAATTTCTTGCCCAGACCATGGCCTACCAATTCGCGAACTACGCCATAACCGTGACTCTCGCAATAGTTCTGAATGGCATAGGCCACATCGCCAACGCGGTTTCCCGCCTTGAATTGGGCAATGCCCAAATACAATGATTCTTTGGTGACCTTGAGTAGTTTTTTGGTCTCTTCCGCTATTTCACCAACGGGAAAGGTATAGGCGTGATCGCCGTAGTAACCGTTTTTAAGGGCACCACAATCTACCGAAATAATATCGCCTTCTTTCAAAGGTTCTGCGTTGGGTATGCCGTGCACCACTTGGGCGTTCGGACTCATGTTCAACGTATTCGGAAAATCGTACATGCCCAAGAAACCTGGTTCAGCGCCCTGCTCCCTGATAAAATCTTCTGCTAATTTATCAAGATATAGGGCGGTGACACCTGGTTTTATCTCCGATGCCAGCATGCCCAAAGTTCTTGATACCACCAAGGCGCTTTCACGCATTAGTTCTATTTCCTCGGGTGTTTTTAATTTGATCATAGCGGCAAAGGTAAAAATATTTGATGTTATTGACTAAACAAGAGCCTTTCTTGTCATTAATTCGGGTTGGGGAACGCCCATCAGTTTTAAAATGGTAGGGGCGATATCACCCAGAACACCGTCTTTGATCTCTTTGATTTCCTTGTCGACCAAGATCAATGGTACGGGGTTGGTGGTATGTGCGGTATTCGGACTACCGTCAGGATTTACCATGGTGTCACAGTTACCGTGGTCGGCAATGACTATGGAAGTATAGCCGTTCTCCAGTCCTGCCGTTACTACATCCTTGGCACATTCATCGACCACTTCACACGCTTTGATAGCGGCAGACATAACTCCCGTATGGCCTACCATATCAGGGTTGGCAAAGTTTAGGCAGACAAAATCGACCTCTCCTTTTTTCAATTCGGGAATGATGGCGTCCCTAATGTCATAGGCGCTCATTTCCGGCTGTAAGTCGTAGGTGGCTACCTTTGGGGAAGGACATAGCAAACGTTGCTCGCCATTGAAGGGCTTTTCACGGCCACCATTGAAGAAAAAGGTAACGTGCGGATACTTTTCGGTCTCGGCAATACGAATTTGCTTTTTATTCGCCCTTTCCAAGACTTCGCCCAAGGTGTCCTTGATATTGTCTTTGTCGTAAACCACGTGAACCCCGGTGTACGAATCGTCGTAATTGGTAAGGGTTACGTAATACAGGTTGAGTTTGTGCATGTTCTGTTCATGCATATCGTTCTGGCTCAAGACTTCGGTAAGCTCGCGTCCACGGTCGGTCCTGAAATTGAAGAAGATGACCACATCGTCATTTGAGATTTTGGCAACGGGGCTTCCCTTACTGTCGGTCATTACAATGGGCTCGATAAACTCATCGGTTACGCCCTTGTCATAGTTCTCCTGCATTTTTGCGGCAATATCGGCGGTTTTATCACCTTCGGCATTTACCATAAGGTCATAGGCTTTCTTTACGCGCTCCCATCGTTTGTCGCGGTCCATGGCAAAATACCTTCCGATTACGGAAGCCAGTTTGGTATTTTTATCGCTACAGAAATCGCTCAGGTCCGTCAAGAAACCTTTTCCGCTTTTGGGGTCTACGTCCCTACCATCGGTAAAGGCGTGAACGAACATATTTTTTACGCCACTGGCGTTACCGGCCTCAATAAGTCCTTTGATGTGGTTGATGTGGCTGTGTACCCCACCATTGCTCAACAAGCCTAAAAAGTGTACGGGTTTGTCGTTCGCCTTGGCATAGGCAAAGGCATCTTGTAAGACCTTTTCGTCTTTCAAGGTGTTCTCTTTTACGGCCAAGTTGATCTTTGCCAAATCTTGGTATACGATACGTCCGGCACCAAGGTTCATATGGCCCACTTCGCTGTTTCCCATTTGACCTTCGGGCAAACCTACGTTCATACCATCGGTAAGAAGGTTGGCGTTCGGGTAGTTTTTGTAAAGGGAGTCGACAAAGGGAGTATTGGCATTGTCTATTGCGGAGACCTTGGGGTCGGGCGATTTGCCCCAACCGTCAAGAATCATAAGTATTACTTTCTTGTTCATGGGTTCTGAAAATTAGATTTTCAAAAGTACTGTGATCTATGAGGAAATACCAATTATGACGGGGCTTTTTTACGGTGATTTCAACATTGTTAGAGATACCACATTTTACTGTTCGAAATAGTATTTTTTAAATTTCTGGGGAAGGACGGCATTACAGCGCTACCGAGGGCAAGACGCTTGAAAATGGATGTAAAGGGCCGATAAGCCCTATTGCAGATCAAGGGTTGTAGGAAGCCCAATTGTTAAAATTCTGTTATTATGCCCCAAATCTTGTAACAAGATGGCGAAAATCAAGTCTATCTAGTACAATCAATAAAAATTCATCAATTAAAATCACTCATCATGAAAAAAACAGTATTCACTTTCGCTATGGCCTGTTTGGTCGGATCTACAGCCTTAATGGCCAATGACAACACTACTACGAACAATGCACCGGCATTTGAAATGTACCGGACTTTAGAAGTAAATTCTTTCTGCAAGGCAATTATGCAGGGCGATTTTGACACCGTAAAAAAATTGATAGAACTGGGCGAAGACGTCAACCAAAAGTCTTTGGGAATGACACCGGCCATTTTTGCCGCACGCTATAACAGGGCCGAAATCCTAGAATTGTTGATTGCAAATGGGGCAAGCCTAAAGATCAAGAGCGATAAGGGGTATTCCATAAAAAAATACGCAGAGCTATCCAATGCGGTCGATGCCCTAAGGGTCATTGATTCGGCCATGGGAAGCTAAAAGCTTGAATTGGCCCGATTGCTATGAAAACTAAAACCCGACCATATTGCTATGGCCGGGTTTCTTTTCATATAGTGACTCGTAAAAGAGCGGTAAAACGATACGGATCAGAATTCAAATCCGTGTAAGGCCCTATGCATAAACGCGTAAACGGCCATAAACAACATTAATCCACAAAACACCGAATAGGCCTTTAAAAGAAATACAACGATTTCAGGCTTGCAATTTTCGAATGCTTGGACGTACAAATTTTTAAAGTGCAATAGTGTTCCCATATAGTTTCTCTTTTAATGCCTTGTCTAGGGGCATTGGTTATTGTAAAGCTATAAGGGTTAAATCAGTGCTCTGGCAATGGTAGTCTTTGGGAGGTGTAAAGATAGCCAATTAAACGGCGGTGCCTTTGCAGTTCATCGAATTTAACAACTCTTCACGGAATTTATAAAATAAATCGTAACCTATTGGGAGACAATGGATAGGATTTTGTGGGGGAAGCCGTATGAAGTGGGTCGGGCCTTACTGATTTCGGTATTTTTCTATGGATTCCTGTATTTTCTCGATCCGGTTTTCAGGGTCGGGATGGGTGCTTTGGAATTCAGGGGTCCGGTTCGGGCCGGCCGCCGCTTTTAAGATTTCCATTACCTTGATCATTTCTTCGGGGCGATAGCCCGATTTTATCATAAAGAGTACGCCCAGGTCATCACTTTCAAGTTCATCGCCACGACCGTTTTTAAGCAAGGTGTTTTGGCCGATTCCACCGACCAATCCGCCCATATCGCCACCGACGGAAGCTCCGGTCGATAGGGTTTGCCAAAATTCGCCCTCGGCAATGCGTTCTGCTGAATGTCGGCCGATCACATGGCCTATCTCGTGGCCTAAAACCCCGGCGAGCTGGGCCTCGTTCAGTTGTTTGAACAGGGCATAGGTGATAAAGACCGGACCGCCGGGCAATGCAAAGGCATTGATCGTTTGGTCGTCGGCCAATAAGTGAAAGTCGTATTTATAAGGAGTTTCCCGGGCAATGCTGTTCTGTACGAGTTTATGCCCTATTTGGTCTACGTAAGATTGTAGCTTCTCATCGGGGTATAGCCCTCCGTATTGTTGGGCAATTTCAGGGGCACTGTTCAGGCCGATGGCAATCTCTTGCTCGGTACTCATGTTAATGGTCTGTACCCTTCCGGTATAGGGGTTTTCCTCTTTGCTGCTCCAACGCTTGATAAAGGCAAACGCCACAATGGCCAAGCCGATGAATATCCTAATTTTCCAACTTCCTCTTCGCATGGTTTAGTGTTCTTTTGTACCTCAATATACAAAAGACCTAAAGAAGTTCGGTATTGATATCCAGGATATTATCTTGTATGTAGTTGGTCAAGAAGCCTTCGGTAAAATGTTCGGTACCGTAGAAATCTTCGTTTTTTAGCAATTGCATGATGTTCTTTCTTCTGAACTCGGTCAACATAGGAACCGATAATGGGGCATAGCTATAGTGCCATGGCTCGTATTTAAAGCCTCTACGGCCGGGGGTGTCGGTATAGACCAAGTGAAAATCGAAGTCCTTGGCATTTTCATCCATCCATTTCTTGAAATCGGCATAGGGTTCGCCTTCCCCGAATTTCGAAGGTACCAGCATATCGCCCTCTACCTTGCGATTACCGTCAACAATGTCGATGTCGGTACCCCAATGGTGTCGGCTTGTGCCGGGTATGGTGGAATATTCTATGATCTTGTCAATGGCCTTTAGCGGGGCCATGTTGCCGTCGTCGGTGTATTTTAGGAATTTGCGTTCCCAGATAGAACGTTGACGTTCAAAACTGCGGTAGCTGGAGACAACTTTTAAATCTATGCCATCGCCGTAAGCGGCTTTTTTCATTTCAACAAAGGCGTCATGTGCCTCTTTTCTTAAATTGATGCCCTTACCGTAGAGTTTGATATCGGTCTTGCCCATCAGTTCTAAAATGCTGTACTCAAAATCTTTTGAGAATGCCAAATTGGGCAGTGCGGCCAATGCCAGGCCTGCAACCCCACTCTTTTTTATGAATGCTCGTCGTTCCATACTACCATTTTGTTTTAATCGTGTTCGCAATCTAGACAAAGATACCCAAATTTGATGCCAAGAATAGATCGCGACCGAATTCATAACGTTTGAACTAGCAATTATCGTGTAAAATGACGGTGGTAAATAAGAAAAAAACCTAAGGCTTCCCGCTATCGGAATGATTCCTATGGCTTTAAGGCCGATTTGTGCCGCTCGTTGGGGGCATGAAAACAGTAGTAGGGCAAAAGTGAAATAGGGGAGGTAGGTTCAACATCCTACAAAAAAAAGAAAAGGCACGTTCCAGGGGTATCACTATGTCCGGGCTTTATGTGGTGCGGCAAAATAGGGCGCATAAAAAAAGGGCCTTTAAGCCCCTTTTTTTATCAGTCGTTCGCCAAATACAAAAATCCTTGAAATTCAAGATCTAGATCATCTAGGGTAACGATGTAAAAGTATACGCCCGAGGGAAGTCCCTTATCGCGCGATACCACAAAGTTGTTCTGTGTAGAGTGTCCGTTGAATTCATTGGTGTAATTTCTTTTTTCAAAAACCTTGAGTCCTTCCCGGTTAAAGATCTGCATAAAGTTGTTGGGCGATAACGCCAATTCGGGAATCTCGAGAAAATCGTTGATTCCGTCACCATTGGGGGAGACGAAGTAATTTTCGAGGTCGAGATAGTCACGGGGCTCGCCTGCGGCCGCAAAGGTAAGTACGGCGTAGTCATCGGGGACAATCGTGCCCGTAGCGGCAATCCCTTGGCTAAGGGATCCTGAAGAGACGGGCCCTCCGAGGCTTACCCATCGGTTTTCCGACTTGCTGTAGCCGACAATGACCACTTCGTTAACGTCGTTGGTCAAAAGGCTGATGTTGCTCCTTTCGTTCCAAAGCAGTTGTACGGTAGAAGGCACCGAGCCTTCTAAATGCCAGAATTCCACGGTGCTGATCCGGCCGATCTCGGCAGCCTTGTTATCGGTATTGAACGAACCCGGTATAATGCTCGGGCTGTTCGGGTCTTCTAAATAATAGGCGCATCGGGCCAGGGTATTCGGACTTTCGGAAATTAAGCGCAAGGGGCGAAACTGTTGGGTGTCGCCTACGGGGAACATAAAATCGGACTGACCACTTACGCTGGCATAGCCATCTACCTTACTGATATCGCTTTGGCCGTTAGGAAAGGCATTGTTCAAAAAGTTAAGGGAATTGAAGGTCTGTGCCCGATCGGTGATGACATCCCCGCTTACGAAGTTGGCATTGTTCAATACGTTCAAGCCGGTCTGTAATATGGCACCCGAACCGGTTACGAACTCAACATCGTAAAGGGTGGCGGGCAGGCTGCCGCTAATGGTGCGGAGGTTATCGCCATAAAAACCGACCAGGCCGAGGTTTTCGTCAAAACTACCGTCGTTGATCAGGTCGGTATGAAAGCCTATTCGCCCTCCGTCGTGAACACGCAGGTTGCCGGCATTGTACAGGGCCGATTGGGCCTGTACGCCCGATGCCAAAATGAGTGCCGCTATGTATAGGTATTTCTTCATGTGCTGCTGATGGTACTCCGTTGATTACTTCTTTAAAAGGGCCTTGATCTCTTCCAGGTCGTTTTTAATGGATTTCAATTCTTGGGCCATGGCCTCTTTTTCGGTCTTTAGCTTGTGGATCTCTTTTTCTTGTTCAATGGTGTACAGAAAAAGTTCCTCTATTTTTTCGAGGTTCTGCAAGTTCGATTCGCTCAAGTTCCAATGCCCTTCTTCTTGGGCTTTTGCGGCCGAGGTAACACCGGGCAGGTGATGGTTCTTTTTTATAAACGCTTCTATTTCCTTTAAATTATTGAAGTGGTAGTCTTCTTTTAAGTCTGAACTTCCTAAAAAGTATTTTTGGAAAACGTAGTCGGGGACAACAGTGTTGCCGTTCAATAGTATGTCACCACCCGAGCTTATGTCAGCAGTTGTGCTTACAGTACCATCTACTTGAACATTTCCGGCTACATGAAGCTTTTCGACAGGAGTAGCTGTTCCAATACCTACGTTTTGGCTGGCATCGATACGCAAGGCTTCAAATCCCCCTGTAGAAAATGCCAGTTGGTCAGCTGCTGCTCGAAACATTCCTGTGTTTGTATCGCCGCTTGTATAAAAACCATAACCAGGGCTTCCGGCAGTACCACCCGTAGCTTCAAAACCTTCTCTGGTTCTTATCGAGCCATTGACATCCAACTGAACTTGTGGAGCTGCGGGTAGGTCTCCAATACCGATTTTGCCGCCGCCACTTGTGCTAAAAAGTAAATTGTTACCCCCTAAACTTAAAGTTCTTTCAGCGGTCAAAGTTAGATTTGAATTGCCAATATTCTGAGCATCGGCCCAAACCACATCGCTACCGTTGGTGGTCAATACCTGGCCGTCGGTGGTACTTTCCTTTATTTTTTCGATGGTAACGTTGTTGTCCGCAATATCATCGGTCTGAACTTGGCCATCTAGAATCTTGGCCGTAGTGATACCATCATCCTTTACTTCCAATTGATCTGCACCAGAAACGGCAATAGTGGCATCGTCAACATTGACACTGAAGGTGTCGGTCGCGAGGGTTAGTCCAGCTCCGTCGGTATAGGGTGTGCTACTGGTATCGTCGTCTGCGGGTGCCCAGGCGGTGCCGTTCCATTTGAGTACTTGATCGTTCGTAGCGCCCATATCGGACAGGTCTTCGGCAAGGATGGTGTTGTTGGCGATCTTTTCGGTAGTGACCGCTTCATTAAGGATGTTCTCGGTAATTACGGCATTTACGGCCAATTCGGCGCTACCGATGGCATCGTCGGCAATATCGAGGGCTGAACCTGATGTACCGTCCCCGGTAAAAGTACCTGCCGTAACGGTAACAGCGCTGAGTCCGCCTCCGTCACCCCATTCCACTCCCGTACCGGTAGATTTAAGTACTTCTCCGGCAGTACCGGTACCTATACCATTGATATCAATACCTCCGTAAAGAACAATGTCCTTGTTATTTTTAACGGTAAAAGCTTTGTCGGCGAGGGTGGGGAGGTCGGTATTGCCACTTTGTTCTTGTAAGAAGTGGAAGTCGCCTCTGGCCCATGATTCTTGTCGGTCGTAAACAAGAGCCCCTTTACCAAAGTTATTCGTTTCTACAGCAAATAACATACCAACGGCGGATCCGGTATTATCGCCTCCCGTGCGGTTTTGAATCATTAGGGGAAAGGCAAGATTATTAAATACTTGTTCGGCAATATGTACTTTCACGTTGTTGTTAATGGTGCCTCCATCGAGGCCGATACCAAGTGCTCCATAGGACGTGGTGCCCACTGTTCGAGCATCATAATCCCAAACAAGGCTAGGGTTTCCATTCTCAGGGTGAAATGCCTGGACGGGGTCACCGTTCTCATCGGCAAAGAATAGGGATTTTGATTGGCCCGAATGACTTGCGGCGGAAGCGATTTCCCAGTTTCCGGCCGTGTTGTTCCATCGCATAACCTGGCCATCGGCGGTCGCCCCCATATCGCTTAAGTCCTCTAGCTTGATCGTGGCGTTTGCTATTTTGTCGGAGTCAACAGCTTCCTCTTCTATGGTAAGCACTCCGGCATTATCGATGGTGGCGTCGCCGCTTAGGGCTACCGCCTGTTTTACGCCTGCGGCATCGCCCACGAATATTTGGGTGTCGGGCAGGGCATTGTTGTCGTCTACATATTTTTTGGTGGCGGCGTCTTGGGCTGCCGTCGGGTCGCCCAGATCTGTGATTTGCAAGTTTCCTGCGCTATTGCCCCCGGCCGTAGCCAATACTTCGGCGAGGGTAGGCGTGGTGGTTCCCGAGGGTATCTCGGCCCATTCCACTTGGTTGGTTATGCTGTTGGTAATCAACATTTGGTCGGCCGGTGTTGGCAAGGCAGTTGCGGGTACGATGTCGATATCAATTTCGTTGTTGGCGGCATCGTCCGTTACCGAAATAATTCCGGCATCACCTGCATTTATGCTCTTAAAAGGTAGGTCTGTACCGCTTTTGGTCAAGGTTATTCCTACCCCGCCGATACCTGCGTTAGAGGCCGTATTCGCTTCACCTCCTGCACTAAGGCCATCAACCTCGGTCTGGATTTCTACAATGGCATCCTGAACGTTCGTACTGGTGGTGTTGCCTGTGGCGGTGAAGGGTACTTCGGCAGCCGTTTGGTCGTCGTCTCCACCTCCGGCCAAGGGACTTAAATCGACCGTGGTAAGGTTGCCCGGTTCCGTAATCACCAATTCATTGGCGGCATTCAGAACGGCACTTGTGATAAGTTCATTGGTAATGCTTCCGTCAACTTCGTTGGCTACGTTGATCCTGTATTCGTCCCCTACGACCCCAGTACCGCTAACGGTGGTGTTGGTCCCGTCTATGATCTTGGTGTCCGAACCGCTGGAGGTCGGTATGGTGATGGTATTCCCATTGGTAATCGTTAGTTGGTCTCCTGAAATGGAAAGGGTCTGTAGTTCGTTGGTGATGCTTTGGTCCAAGTCAGCCGCAATGGCCGTTGTGTTGGCGGCAATATTGTTTTCCAAGGTAGAGGCGTCGAAAAAGGCCGCCCCATTGGCATCGGGCGTAATGCTGTTGCCTGCATTGGCACTGACGATATCGGCACTTGTGATAAAACCTTGGTCGTTGGTAAAATCGCTGAGGTTGATGTTGTCGTTATCGAGGGCAAAGGCCCCTACGGAGTTTTCCGCTAGTTTGTTCTGAGTAACCGAATTGTCCTGAAGCTTGCCCTGGCCGATCGAACCGTCTTGAATATCTATTCCATTAATGCCCCCATCACGGATCTGTTCGCTGTTGATGCTGTTCGGAGCGATCTCTATCGTGTTCCCGTTTGCCGTAGGCGTAATGGCTATAGTACTTTCGGCGTTCAGTTCCGGGTCGGTAATCAGGCCGCCCCCGGCTTCGCACATGCTGATCCAGGCGGTGCCGTCGTAATAATAAATACAATCGGCCGTGGTGTTGTAGACCATGGCTCCGCGATTGGGTACAATGCTGGCCATTTGCGACTCGTCTACCCGAGTTATGACCAGAACCTTGTTCGAACTTTCTAGCTCTAAAATAGAGGATGGGTCTATGGTTTGCGGGTTATCGCCAATTTTTACCTGGGCTTGGGCAAAACCTATGATAAAGAAACCAATTAAGAATAAGGGTATTGAAATGCGCTTTTGCATACAATTACGATTTAAGGTGTTAAGCATATTAGGGTCAACAAAAATAAACTTATCTAATAATTTATCTAATTTAACAAGACAAACTACTTGTTCGTCAGGCTAAAAGGATTACAATGGGTAGTAAAAGGTCATCGATAACATGGTTTTGGCTGCGATTACGAATTAACAAAAGTTTAGAGGGCATGGTTTTTTTAAGACCGAAACATGTATTTTCTTTATAAACTCGTTTAAAAAGGAATCGACACGGAACTTGTTCTTAACTATTGTACGAAAGTACTATGAATAAAGTTGCCCCGAATCTATTTTTAAACCGACCAATACTTTGACCCAATTATAGAACGCTTACAATTAAAACAACCAAATGAAAAATATCCCTACCCTGGTTTTCATACTTTTTGCCTTTTTAAACATATCGGCCCAAGACGATGATCGATCCTTGTTGCGAGGTACGGTGCTTTACCGAAGTATTAGTGTCCCTAATGAGAATGTTATCAATATTACGGCCGAGAATGCCGTCATTTCAGATGAAAAAGGGCAGTTTGCCATTATGGCCAAGGCTGGGGACGAGTTGGCCTTTACCGCTATCAACTATCAGATGGAAGTGATTAAGGTCACCGAAGAGATCATAAAGAAAGGACGCCTTGTAGTGGAAGTGACCGAAAAGGTGACCGAACTCGACGAAGTGGTGGTAAGCCCCGAAAACCAAGAAAAGTTCATACAGCTGCAGAACGAAGAGTTTAAAAAAGTGGAGTACGATATCGACCGCTCTACCGAAGTTGAAAATATAGCCTTGAGCCAGGCGGATAGGGGAATGAAAAATGGCCTCAATTTTGTCAACATCTTTAAGGCATTGGCCAAATCAGGGAAAGGCGACAACGCCGAGAGTCGGCCCCGTATGAAGATGAGCGAAGTGCTAAGACAGGTGTATGACGACGAGTTTTTTGTGGCCGACCTTAAATTACCACAGGCGGCTATTGACGATTTTTTACAATATATAGATACTCACGAACCCGAATATGCCCTGCTCTTGAAAAAGAACGAATTTGAATTGATCGATTTTCTGGTCAATAAGAGTAAGGCCTATCGAGAACAAATAAATGAAGAGAAATAGTTTTCTTTTTGCTATTTTTTTTACGGTCTTGGCACGCCTTGCTGCCCAAGACCTTATTTCCGTTGAACTTGAGGGTCGCGTTTACAGTAAAGACGGCGACGTGGCCGCTACCCATGTTCTCAATACCACCACGAAAAAGGCCACCATTACCGATATTGACGGTTTTTTTGATATAGCCGTTAAATTGAACGATACCTTGGTGTTTTCCGCCGTACAGTACAAGCGTAAGGAAATTGTGGTTTCCATGAGCATTTTGGAAAGCAAGTTCCTGATGATTCCCCTAGAAGAGGCCCTGACCGAATTGGATGAGGTAATCGTAACGCCCTACAGCCTGTCGGGACATATGGCGAGCGACCTTCAGACCTTGGAAATCGAACCCGTGGTAACGGCTTCTACCTTGGGCCTGCCCAATGCCTTTGTGGTGCCGATGGATAAGGCCGAACGCGAGCTTCGGGCGGCCACGGCAAATCCCTATATGAGTTTAGATCCCTTGATCAATACCATTACCGGGCGCAAGAAGATGTTGAAGGCCCGCGTTAAACGCAATGAGAAATACGAACGGACCCAGCGTGTACGCGAGTTTTATGTAGATTCGCTCTATACCGTAGAACTAAAGATTGCCCAAGATAAAATCGATGATTTTCTGTATTTCTGTGAGGTCGATTCGGCCTTCCAACAAATTGTGGATACCCATGACCGATTGCGGATATGGGACTTTATGAAGCGGAAAAGTGTAATATACCGCAGGAACCATAGGGAAGAAGAGTAAATGGCTTGGCTGGTAAAAAGTCATGCTTCAATAGTGTGGGGCTAAAACCTTTCGGATATGAAACCTTTAAAAGGACTTCTTTTTACAAGTGTAATGCTAGTGGTTTCTACCGTGGGAAAGGCCCAGAGTTCCGAAACTTTAGAGGGGCGTGTGTACAGCGATAACAACGATGTGTCGGGAACCCATGTGTTGAATACGACGACCAATAGGGCTACGATAACCGATGCCAACGGCTTTTTTGATATTGTGGTAAGGCTTAATGATACCTTGGTGTTTTCCGCCGTACAGTACAAACGCAAGGAAATCGTGGTTTCTGAAAGTGTTCTTGAAAGCAAGTTGTTATTGGTTCCCTTGAAAGAGGCCCTGAACGAATTGGAAGAGGTAGTCGTAACGCCATACAGTTTATCGGGCCATATGGCGAGCGACCTGAAAAACCTGGAAATTGATCCGGTGGTGACGGCTTCTACCTTGGGGCTGCCCAACGCCAATGCCAAAAGATGGACCCAAAGTGAGCGTTTGCTCCGGGAGGCTTCGGCCATGTCGGTGACCGGAACCACATCGGGCCTGGGTGCGGGCGGGGCGGTTTCCTTGAATCCTATTATAAACGGAATTACCGGCCGTACCAAAATGCTCAAGAAACGTGTAAAACGCGATCGAGCCTATTCGAGAACCGAAAGGGTAAGGGCGTTTTATGTAGATTCGCTCTATAGCACCGAATTAAAGATCCCCCAAGATAAAATAGATGATTTTCTGTACTTCTGTGAGGTCGATGCCGATTTTCAGCAAGTAGTGGATGGTCGCGACCGATTGAAAATTTGGGCTTTTATGAAGCGGAAAAGTGTGGTCTATCGTAAAAATTATGAAGCGTACGAAGAAGGGGAAGATTGACACTAGGGTTGAGGTGGTTTTTTCTTTTGGGGAATAGATTAAAAAAGAACATATGAAGCCATGGCTGAAATTAGCTTTTATGTTGCCATAAGCTTGGTGGCTCATGCTTCATACGCCCAAGAACCGATTTCTTTGGAAGGCCGTGTGTACAGCGAGAACATGGATGTTTCCGCCACCCACGTATTGAACACCACAAGCAAAAAGGCGACTATAACAACGGTCGATGGTTTTTTTGATATCGTAGTTCACCTGAATGATACCCTGGTCTTCTCGGCCGTGCAATTTAAAAGGAAGGAAGTAGTGGTTACCCAATCGGTTATGGAAAGTAAATTGCTCATAGTGCCCCTGCAGGAAGTCTTGACCCAGTTGGAAGAGGTAGTGGTAACCCCGTATAACTTGACCGGCGACATGGGGAGGGACCTAGATCGGGTGCCGGTCACTTCGGTAATTACATCGCACTCCTTGGGACTGCTGAACAAAAAGGTAAGGCTTAAGCCTAAGGGCGTGGGGGAAACCCTGCGATTGAACAAATACCTCAACCTGGTTACGGGATATGATACCCTTACCTTAACGCCCGATATTCGTCTCGATTTAAAGATCGTTAGGCTGGCCGACGATATATCGGGGCGGACCAAGGATTTGGAAAAGTATAAAACCCTTGAGAACGAGCTTAACCAAATTGAGGCGATACGATTGTTCTTTACCGACTTCGTTTTTGTAAGCACCTTAAAAATTCCCGAAGCCCATATAAACGATTTTTTGAACTACTGTATGGTCGATAAAGGGTTTAAGGAAGGTGCGAAGGCCGACGACATGGCTTCTGTATATGGGCTGATGGAAGCAAAGGCCCCAGGGTATAGAAAAAATAACGGCTTGGAATAATGCGGTTTTTGGCATAACATTTGCCTATTTTTGCGATAGAAAATGAGATTATGAAGTCTTTGAAAAAGTTGCTTGTACTATTACTGCTTCCTTTGATGGCCTTTACGGCCGCCCACAAGTTTTACGTAAGCGTAACCAACGTAAACTATTCCGAAAAGGATAAGGCCCTACAGATTACCTCCCGTATTTTTATCGATGACCTAGACAAATTGCTGCTTGAACGCTACGATTTAAAGGCGCAATTGGCAACCGGGGAAGAATCGCCATTGGCCGACGCCTATCTAGAAAAATACCTAAGGGCCAAATTTGTAATAGAGGTCAACGGCAACAATGTCGATTATACCTATATCGGTAAGAAGTACGACGCCGATGTGGTGATTTTCTATATCGAGGTTCCTAACGTCGATAAGGCTACCTTGAAATCGGTGCAAATCGAGAACGAAATCTTGACCGACCTCTTTGACGAGCAACAAAATGTAGTACATTTTAAGATAGGTGACCAGAAAAAAAGCTTTGTTTTGGTCAAATCTCGTACTAAAGGAATGTTAAACTTGTAACATATAGGGAACTATTCCTTAAAATATTTTATTTTTCACGGATTAAAACCACACAGACATATGAACAAATTGAAGTATTGTCTTGCATCGTTATTTTTTGTGTTCGCCAGCGTTCTGATGGCACAAGATGGCGTTAATGCGGACAAGGAACCAGGGCATTACAACCAGAGTAAATTCAAACAGTTATACGAAGAGTTCGCCACCCCGAACAATTATCGTTCCGCCTCGGGAGCACCCGGACCCGATTATTACCAACAACAGGCCGATTACAAAATGGATATCGAGCTTGATGATAAAAATGCGAAAATATTTGGTACGGAAACCATTACCTATACCAATAATTCGCCCGATGACCTTGAATACCTTTGGCTTCAGTTGGATCAAAACGTAAGGGCAAAGACTTCAAAATCGCCTTTGCGTGACGGGGGAGGCGTACCCATGGCCGAACAAGTGGGGTCATTCGCACAAAAATACATGACCGAGCCTTTTGACGGGGGCTTCAATATAGAGTACGTGAAAGATGCCAGCGGAAAACCGTTGAAGTATACCATCAATCAGACCATGATGCGTATCGATATTCCAAAACCTTTAAAAAGTAAAGAGAAGATTTCCTTTTCCATCAAGTGGGACTACAATATTCCAGACCACACCGTAAACAGGGCACGTTCGGGTTATGAATATTTCCCTAAAGATGGTAACAGGGCCTATGTTATTGCGCAGTTCTTTCCAAGAATGGCCGTATATAGCGATGTAGAAGGTTGGCAGAACCACCAGTTCTGGGGTAGTGGCGAGTTTGCCCTTACCTTTGGTGACTACGACGTAAACATTACCGTACCTGCCGATCACGTTCTTGATGCTACGGGAACCTTGCAGAACCGAAAAGATGTATTTACAAAGGAGATGATAGCGCGCTACGAAAAGGCGAAGAAGTCGTATGACAAGCCGGTAGTGATCGTTACCCAAGAGGAAGCCGAAAAGGCGGAAAAAGGGTTTTCCAAAAAGAAAAAAACATGGAAGTTCAAGGCAGAGAACGTAAGGGATTACGCCTTCGCTACATCAAGAAAATTCATTTGGGACATGCAGGCCGTTAAAGTGGGCAGCAAAGACGTTATGGCCGTTTCGCTTTATCCAAAAGAAGGAAACCCGCTATGGGAGGAATATTCTACCAAAGCCGTGGCACATACGCTTAAATCGTATTCATCGCATACCTTCGATTATCCTTACCCTAAAGCCATTTCGGTACATGCCAAGCAACAGGGAATGGAGTATCCGATGATTTGTTGGAACTACGGTCGCCCTAACGAAGACGGTACGTATTCAGACCGTGTAAAATTCGGTATGATCAGTGTGATCATTCACGAGGTAGGCCACAACTTTTTCCCGATGATCGTAAATTCAGACGAGCGTCAGTGGGGATGGATGGATGAAGGTCTTGATACCTTTATGCAATATATGGCGGAGCAAGAATTCGGGGAAAAATATCCTGAAGCCATTGCCCCTAATAGCAAATACCCATCGAGAAGGGGAGAGCCTTCCAAAATCGTACCCTATATGGCAGGGGATCAAAGCAGCATTGCACCGATCATGTCGAACCCTGAAAACGTATACCAGTTAGGCCCGAATGCCTATGGTAAACCGGCAACGGCCTTGAATATTCTTCGTGAGACCGTAATGGGCCGCGAACTTTTCGACCATGCCTTTAAAACATATGCACAACGCTGGATGTTTAAGCACCCGACACCCGAAGATTTCTTTAGGACTATGGAAGATGCCTCTGCGGTCGATTTAGACTGGTATTGGAGAGGATGGTTCTATACTACCGATTTTGTGGATATAGGTGTCAAAGGCATCAAAAAATACTACGTTACCGACAAGCCTAGCAAGAAAATGCAAGAGTATATGGCGGTGCGCGGCATCACCGAGGCCGACTTACCTCCTTTGGTGTATTTGGCGGAAGAAGGTAGTGACGACCTCGATCCGAACCTAAAAGGCAAGACGCCTTCCGAAAGTTCGCAGTCTTTGAAAGAATTTATGATGGACAATATGACGGCCGAAGAACGCGCCGCCGTAAAAGAGCCTAAATATATCTACGAGGTTACTTACGATAAGCCAGGGGGCATACCAATGCCGTTGATCGTGGAGTACACCTATGCCGACGGTTCTACCAAAAATGTTACCTACCCACCTGAAATTTGGCGTAAGAACGATAAAGAGGTAAGTGTAGTGATATCATCACAGAGCGAACTTACCGGAATCGTTGTCGACCCAAAGGCGGAAACGGCCGATATAGACACGTCTAACAATGCATGGCCCAAGAAAGAGGAAAAGTCCGATTTCGAGAAGATGAAGGAAAATGCTGTCAAGGGCAAATAAATTTTGTTAATATCACAAAAAGACCTGTCAGGTTTTCTATACCTGACAGGTCTTTCTATGTAAACTTCATTATATTTGTGGTATGTATTCACTGCACTTCTTATTTATTAGCGGGGGCGAAATCTTCTTTATCATGTTTATCGTGGTGATGGTTTTCGGCGCCGATAAGATACCCGGCATAGCCAAGGGGCTGGGCAAGGGTATGCGCCAATTGAAAGACGCCACGGAAGATATCAAGCAAGAAATTCAGAAGAGCGCCGAAAAACAAGGTGTTGATACGAGTTTTATAACCGATATCAAAAAAGACATCGATGATGTCAAGAACAATATTACCTCAGGGATCGGTACCGACATCAAAAAAGAAATGGACGGGGTCAAAAAGACCGTCGATGATGTTACGGGAACCATCAAAAGAAGCTAGTTTTGCTCGAAAAGATTTTAGAATGGGATAGGGAAACCTTTATCTACCTGAACAATCTGGGCATTGAAGACTACGACCAATTTTGGATTATCGTTACGCACTTCTCCACTTGGATTCCCCTTTTTGCCCTATTCTTTATTCTTATTTTTATAAAATATCCCAAGAGAGAGGCCATTTTTGTGGTGCTTACCATAATCTTGATGCTGTTTTTCGTCGTCACCCTTACCGATTTGACCAAAGAGGTCGTGGCCCGTTTGCGGCCCAATAACGATGAAACGATGAATACACTTATACGGATTCTTAAGCCTTCCTCATCCTATAGTTTTTTTTCCGGCCACTCGTCAAGTTCGTTTTCGGCGACCACTATTGTGGTACTCTTTTTAAGAAGGCGTTTTAAATGGTGCTGGCTATTCTATATATGGCCCCTATTGTTCGTAAGCAGCCGTATTTTTATAGGGGTACATTTTCCTACCGATATTATTGTTGGTTCTTTGGTCGGTGTTTTGTCGGCCTGGCTTTTTTATATGCTCTACCTCAGGCTTATAGTACCCTACTTAGGGTTAAGCCGTCCCTGATCGGTAGCAATACCGTTTCTACCCGTGGGTCTTCCTTTAGTTTTTTGTTGAACTCCAAAAGAATGGGGGTTACCTTGTCTTTTTTCTCCACGGGTTCCACTACTTTTCCTGACCATAGTACGTTGTCAGATAAAATAACGCTGCCCGGACGGGTCTTCTGTATGGCAAGTTCAAAATAATCGGGGTAGTCCCTTTTTTCGGCATCGATAAAGACGAGGTCAAAAGTAGCTTCAAGTTGGGGGATGATGGTTTTGGCATCTCCAATATGCTGTACGATTTGGTCTTTGTAGGCACTGCGTGAAAAATAGCGTTCTTGAATGTCTTGCAGCTCTTCGTTGATGTCTATGGTATGTAGCTGGCCGTCCTTTTGCATGCCTTCCGCCAAACATAGGGCGGAATAGCCCGTATAGGTGCCGATTTCAAGGATGTTCTTGGGGTAGATGATCTTTGAAAGCACGCTTAAGACCCTTCCCTGAAAATGCCCGGTGAGCATACGGGGGCGGACTACTTTTAAGTGCGTTTCCCGGGTAAGTTCTTGAAGTAGTTGGGGTTCGTCCTCTGAATGGTTTTGGATATAATCCTCTAAATCCGAAGATAGGAAATGCATGAGCTGTAATTTCTGCAAATATATAGTATTTTAGAACTCCAGAAGTTCAAATTGGAAGAGATCAAGCTATGGATACATTTAAAATTCGAACGGCAATTCTAAGCGATTTGGAAACCTTGTTGGAATTTGAGCAGGGTATTATCGCGGCCGAAAGACCTTATGACCCTACCCTTAGGGCCGGTCGTATCAGTTATTACGATCTGGGGGAATTGATCAATAGTGATGATGCCGAGGTGGTAGTGGTCGAGCACGAAGGAAGTATTGTGGCTTCGGGCTATGCCAAAATCAAAAAGGCCCAGGCGTTTCTAGACCATGGGATGTATTCATATCTAGGCTTTATGTATACCCATATCGATTATAGGGGAAAAGGATTGAACAAAATGGTTATCGATGCCCTAAAAAAATGGTCCGATTCAAGGGGTATTTCCGAGGTACGCCTTTCCGTCTATAGCGATAATACTGGGGCCATCAAGGCCTACGAAAAAGCAGGATTTAAAAAACATATTATCGAGATGCGAATGGTTGGGCCAGAGTAGGGGCCAATATCGTTTGTGAAATTGTATTTTTATAAAAAAAACGCCGATATGAAGTTCGAGAATACTTTGGGTTTTGCCCAAAAACTAGATGGTCAAGATCCATTGCGAAACTATCGTAATCAATTTTATTTCCCCAAGGTAGACGGAAAAGAGGTCATCTATTTTACAGGAAACTCCCTCGGATTGCAGCCTAAGCGTGCCCAAAAGTTTGTTGATGAGGTAATGACCGATTGGAAAGAACTGGCCGTAGAAGGCCATTTTCATTCCGATAAGCCTTGGTGGGATTACCATGAGCGATTGGCCGCCCCCTTGGCCAAAGTGGTCGGGGCCAAGACCGAAGAGGTGTCGGTGATGAATACCCTTACGGTAAACCTGCACCTTTTGATGGTTACCTTTTACAGACCCACTGCCAAACGTTATAAAATTATTTGTGAGGAAAAGGCTTTTCCTTCGGATCAGTATATGCTGCAAAGTCAGGTACGCAATCACGGACTTGATCCTGACGATGCATTGGTAGAGGTGAAAAAAAGGGAAGGTGAAAATTTTTGGCGGACCGAAGACGTACTTCAAAAAATCAATGAAGTAGGTGATGAATTGGCCCTGGTGCTGATCGGTGGGGTCAATTATTACAATGGGCAGGTGTTCGATATGGAAACCATAACCCAGGCCGGAAAGGCCGTAGGTGCTAACGTTGGTTGGGATTTGGCCCATGGCGCCGGTAATATAGAGCTCAAATTGCACGATTGGGATGCCGATTTTGCGGCATGGTGCAGTTATAAATATATGAACAGTGGTCCGGGCAATGCTTCGGGCGTGTTTATACACGAACGCCACCTGAATAAAAAGGATATACCTCGTTTAGAAGGATGGTGGGGTACCAAAAAGGAAACACGGTTTTTGATGAAACCCGAGTTTGAACCTATGGCCAATGCCGACGCTTGGCAATTGAGCAACCCACCGGTGCTGTCGTTAGCACCTTATCTGGCCTCCTTGGAAATGTTCGAGGAAGTAGGTATGGAGGCCTTGATCGAGAAAAGAGATCGTATAGTGGCCTATTTGGAATTTGTACTTCATGAAATAGACAAGGAAACCGACAAGGCTACCTTTGAAATCATTACACCCAAGGATAGGGGGACCCAGCTTTCCGTTTTTCTTCACGGCCAGGGGAAATCCCTTTTTGATTACTTGATGAAAAACGGGGTTATTACCGATTGGAGGGAACCCAATGTCATCCGTCTTGCTCCTGCACCGTTTTACTGTTCCTACGAAGATATGTACCGCTTCGGTCAAATCTTAAAAAAAGGAATACAAACCGTATAATTTTATTTTTTCTTCACAACCATCGCCTTGCCCCGACCTATCGGGGCTAAGACTGGTTTTTATTGCCCTTTCCGTTTTTTTTAAGCGTGTAGTTCATCGAATTTATAGGGGTCTTGTCGGCTAATTGAGTGGTTGTTTCCGTACATTAAATGTAAGTTTTAACCCCAAATATTAAAATGAACATGAAAACTAAAAATGAAAAAATGAACAATAAAACGTTCCCTACGCGATTTATGCTTTTTATGGCGACCTGTGCATTGGTTTTAGGATCCTGTACTGAAGATGCCGTGGAACCTGAGGCCGAAACTTCCGTCCGTCCCAAAGCGGAAGTTGAGGCTCAACAGGAATCTCAATTCGTTACTAAATATTTCTTGGGTGATGCCGTAAAGGTGGAACTGGAAGAAGATGGTACGTACAGCTTGGCGGGTACGGATATCCGATTGTTCGAAGACCAGCTTTCCGATTCTCCTGATGCTTATGATCCCAACCCTGTCCCCGGGGAAGAGCTTTCAGGTTTAGCCCAGCACGGTAGTATCAGAAAGTGGCCCGATAACACCGTGTATTATGTAATAAACGGATTGAGTTCAAGTGTTCGGTCAGAATTGCAAAAGTCCTTTGACGAATGGACGAGCAAGACCAATGTCCGTTTTAAGGAGCGTACCAACCAATCTAATTACGTAACTATATCATCTTCAGGTTCTAATAGTAATTCAGGTGTTGCTACCTTAGGTATGTACGGTTCCAGTGGTTATATCAAACTGGGTACCCGTGCGACTGCCGTGGTGATCATTCATGAGTTAGGTCACACTTTGGGTTATATTCATGAGCAAAACCGTGCCGATAGGGACGATCATATCATCATCAATATAGAGAATATACAACCTGATGCCGTTGATCAATTCTACAAGAATACTTCGGCTATTTATCTTACCGGTGATTTCGATATCAACTCTACCATGATGTACGGTAGCTATACGTTCAGTAAAAACGGTCAACCTACGATTACCGATTTGAACGGAAATATTTTGCCTCAAAGACAGGCCAGTCTTTCTCCTTTGGATATTGAAGGAACCAATGTGGCCTACCCATCTACCGATGGTGGAGGTAGTCCTGAACCGGGAGCGGATCTGTGCGATACTGCCGAAGAGTTTTCATCGAATAAAGCTTACAGTGTTGGTGACTACGTAACCTATTATGGCAGATTGTACCAAAGGGATTATACCCGTTGGAATTATATCAAGACTTGTAATTAATTCTAACCGGGGTTAAAGCAAAGACAGGTTTACTGTCCGTTATACATATTAAGTGATCAAGGGCCATCTGCATAAGATGGCCTTTTTTCATTTCTGGAAAACGCTTTTTGAATTACCTTCGCGGTCAAATATCTTGTATGAAGTCTTTACGCCTAATACTTACCAATTCGCGCTATTTTGGGGCTGCCTGGGTCTTTGCCAGTATAAATATCCTATTTGGCACCTGGGCGATTTATATCCCGGCGGTAAAGGAGCAACTTCAAATCGATAAGTCGCAATTGGGCTTGGCCATATTTTTTCTATCGCTAGGGGTGTTTACGGTATTCCCCATGGCATCGTCGATTATCAATAGAATCGGTGTGGGAAGGGCTACGTGGTACGGGGTCGTTATGAGCTGTGTAGCGGCGCTTATGCCCTTGTTGGCTCCCAACTACTATACACTTATGGCCGCATTGTTTCTGTTCGGGGCTTCCAATGGTATTACCGATATCGCCATGAATACCTTGGTAACGGAACTTGAAAAGGAAGATAAGAAGAGTTTTATGAGTGCGTCCCACGGATTTTTTAGCCTAGGCGGTGTTTTGGCAGGATTGGGTAGCTTTTTGATCGGTCCGCTCGATAATCCGCCTTTACACATGGGGCTTGCGGTACTTCTTGTCTTTACGGTCAATTTTATATTTCATGGAAAGTATAAAAACGTGGTTGCCGTCTCTGAAGGAAAGGAAGCCTTTAGTCTAAAGCTTTTTAAACCGATGTTGTTTTTGGGGCTTATTTCATTCGTTTCCATGGGAAGCGAGGGGGCTATAGTCGATTGGAGCGGACTCTATTTGAAAGAGGTGAGTCTGGCTCCGGAAGTACTCTGGGGCGCCGGATTCTTAGGGTTTCAGATTACCATGACCTTAGGAAGGTTTCTAGGCGATGCCCTCAGTGAAAACATCGGTTCGGTAAAAATGGTAACCTTGGCTGCCCTGGTCGTGTTAACGGGTTACCTTATGGTACTGACCGCAGATACCTTTTGGGCCATTTCCGGTTTTGCGCTAAGCGGACTCGGTTTTTCGGTAATGGTGCCCGAACTCTTTCGTATCGGAGGAAAGGTCAAAGGGGTCGATTCTTCCCAAGGGGTTTCGTTTATTGCGGGTACGGGCTACGCCGGCTTTTTAACGGCCCCGCCCATTTTAGGATATATTGCCGATAGTTCTTCCTTAAAGACTTGTTTTCTAGTGTTGTTCGCCTGTGCGCTTTTGGTCCTTGCCGCCACGTTTAAGCTCAACCGTAAGCGGTAAGAAAGGGCTCGGTCAATTTGTTTTTACCTCTAGGCCGGTGAAGTAGAGCTTAAAGCTGCCGTCTTCGTTTTGGTGCATTTTTGCAATTTTTAGTCCGCCAACCTCACTGTAATCTTCCCAAGTGGTGGTCATTGAAGGTTCTGCCTGGTTGCCTTTTCTGAATACCCATTCTTTGATCAAGTAGTCGTCGCCAAAATAAAAGTCATAGGCGTCACCAGGGGTGTAACCGCCTTCTTGTTTGTAAACGACGGTCAATTTCTGCATACTTTCCTTGCTGATCGGGGCTTCGGCTTTAAGACTAAGCTCGTTGGTGCTTCCGTTTTTGTCCCATAAAATATTAATGGGGGCTATCAACCAGTATTTGTCGTTTATGAATCCGCCGTTGGTTTTATAGGCCGTACTGTCCATATCCTTTCGGTTATAGGTCAAGGTGTCGTTTGCCGATATGGCGGTTACTTGGTTAGTTTTGGGTTTCCATATCCAACTGCGCTCAAAGTGGGCGGTATCCCTGTCGACGTTAAAAGTGAATTTTAGCTCTTCGACTTTGTTCCAATTTTTATAGCCGTTGGCATAGGCTATTTTTTCAAGAACGGTCAGCTCTTTTTCGGGTGGGGAGGGCTCTGCCTTTTTGTTTTCTTTACAGCCGATAAAAAGGAAGGTGAATAAGATATATGCGGAAAGGTACTTTGCCATGACTCTGTTTTTGGTCAAAGATAATGGCTTTTGTACTAAGGGGGCGGACATACTTGAAAAATCATAGGAAGGCTCTTTTAAACAAGGGCAGGGTTAGAAGTGGGGGCCATCGTTAAATAGGGCGGTGGATGGTAATTTCCGCGATAATGTCCATACACTATTTTAGTACGGATAAATTGTTTAATTTTGAGTGGTATAAACAATCACAAATGAGTTCTAAAAAAGGAAAAGTTCAAGAAGCGATAGACGAGAAATTACTAGAAGAACGCAAAGTCTTCTTGTGGGGCATGGTAGATGATGATTCTGCCAAGCATGTCATAGACCGTTTATTGTATTTAGATATGCAGAATAATAAGGAGATACAATTGTTCATCAATAGTCCGGGCGGGTATGTTACCTCTGGCTTTGCCATGTACGATACCATAAAGTCGTTAAAGAGTCCCGTTTCAACTATTTGTACCGGTCTTGCGGCCTCTATGGGGTCTATTTTACTTTCTGTAGGAAAGAAAGGCCGTAGGTTTATTCAGCCTCACGCACAGGTGATGATACATCAGCCTAGTGGTGGAGCAAGAGGTCAGGCTTCCAATATAGAGATCCAGGCCAAGGAAATTATCAAAACTAAAGAACTAAGCGCTCGTATTCTTGCCGACAATTGCGGCCAAGACTATGAAAAGGTGTTGAAAGATTTTGATAGGGATTACTGGATGAACGCTGAAGAATCGGTAGCATACGGTATCGTAGACGGCATTTTAGAATAATCCTTCTTGAGTATCGAAAAGAAAAAAGTCCTTCGTAATTAAAAATTATGAAGGACTTTTTTTTGGATATATATAGACGCTTGCGCGGAATTTTCATAAGTATTTACGAAAGAAAGGCAAATCAAGGATTTTTTATTTACGTTAAAAAAATATTAAACTCAAATCTGAGGCCAGATGGTTTTGAATTCTGTTTAAATCGGTCGATACCGAAGGGCGCAAATGGCCAAGCGTAACAAAGTAGGAGTTTTCTGTGGACTAAGGTCCTGTATTTAGAGACTCTTATAGAATTTAGTACATTTACCACTTTCTCATTATCTGAAATTTATATGAAACAAAGTTCTAGGAACATTGCCATAATAGGCTCCGGTCTTGTTGGTTCGCTGTTGTCCATCTACCTCAAAAAAATGGGGCATACGATTACCGTTTTCGATAGGAGGCCCGATATACGTAATGTTGAATTTTCAGGACGATCCATTAATCTGGCGATGAGCAATCGGGGATGGCAGTCGTTACGGGAAGTCGGAATTGAAGATGAGATAAAGAAAATAGCCATACCCTTAGACAAACGGGCCATGCACGTTATCGGGAAGCCGATGTATTTTCAGAAGTACGGGAAGGACGGCGAGGCCATATGGTCTATTTCGCGAGGGGTGCTGAACCGAAAGATGATCGACTTGGCCGAAGAGGCAGGAGTGGAATTTCGTTTTAATGAGAAGGTCTGGAACGTAGACTTGCCCGAGGCTACCTTGTATACGGGAGAGTCGGAAAAAGGGGAGTGGAAAGCGTATAATTACGACATTATCTTCGGTTGTGATGGGGCATTCTCAAGGGTGCGCCACAAAATGCAACGCCGTAGCCGATTTGATTATTCGCAAGACTTTATTGATGTAGGTTATAAAGAGCTTTCGATTCCGGCCAATGAGGACGGAAGCCATAAACTGGACAAAAATTCATTTCATATTTGGCCTAGGGGCACTTTTATGCTGATCGCTATGCCGAATATTGACGGGAGCTTTACCTGTACCCTGTTTATGCCCTTTGAAGGGGAGGTGTCTTTTGAAAGTATTAAGACCAAGGAACAGGCCACGTCCTTTTTTAAGACCTATTTCCCGAATGTTCGAAAAGAGATAGAGAACCTGACCGGGGATTTCTTTAAAAACCCTACAAGCGCCATGGTAACGATCAAATGTTATCCTTGGACCTATTGGGACAAGGTAGCCTTGGTAGGTGATTCAGCGCACGCTATAGTGCCCTTTTATGGTCAAGGTATGAACGCCGGCTTTGAAGATATTTTTGCCTTGAAGCAGATTATCGAAAAACACGGTGATGACTGGGGAACTATTTTTGAAACCTACCAAAAGGAGCGTAAGCCCAATGCCGATGCCATAGCGGAACTGAGTTATCGCAATTTTATGGAAATGAGCAGCAAAACGGCCGATGCCAAATTTTTGTTGCAGAAAAAAATAGAGAAACGTTTTGCCGAATTGCATCCTGATAAATGGATACCGGCCTATTCGCGGGTTACTTTTTCAAATAAGCCCTACGCCGAGGCTTTGGCCATGGGCGATGCCCAAGAGGAAATTATGAAAGAGGTAATGCAAATGCCCGATATTGAAAGCCTGTGGGACAGTGACGAGGTCGAGCAAAAGATTTTGAGTCTGTTGTAGTTCCCTTGAACACAAAAAAAAAGCCATCATTTTTATGATGGCTTTTTTTGTATCGGTATAGTTCGACTATAATTTGGCGAACATTTTTTGCATTTTTTCAGCTTCTTCTTCAGCTAGAACAGGGTCTACCAAGATTCTTCCACTGTGTTCGTCGGTAATGATTTTCTTGCGTGAGGCAATTTCTACCTGTACCTGTGGAGGTATGGTAAAGAAAGATCCCCCTGAGGCACCTCTTTCGATCGGCACAACGGCCAAACCGTTCTTAACATTATGGCGAATACGTTTGTACGCCTTCACCAATCGCTCTTCTATTTCGTTTTGGAATTTTTCGGAATGCTCGATAAGTGCCTTTTCTTCTTTTTCGGTCTCTGCCAAAATAGCGTCAAGCTCACTTTTCTTGTGCTTCAAATGCGATTCACGCTCGGCCAAACGTTCCTTGGTTTCGGAAATAACTTCTTTCTTCTGCTCTATCTGTGCCTTGAACTCTTTAATGTTCTTTTCGGCAAGTTGAATTTCGAGTTCTTGAAACTCTAATTCTTTACTGATAGAGTTGAATTCCCTACTGTTACGAACGTTCTTTTGTTGTTCCGCGTATTTCTTTATAAGCGCTTTTGCCTCTTCTATGAGGTTCTTTTTGGCACCAATCTCAAAATTGATGGTCTCAATATCTGTCTTTAACTTGTCCAATCTCGTTTTTAGACCAAGAACGTCATCTTCCAAATCTTCTACTTCTAAAGGAAGTTCGCCACGTACGTTGCGTATTTCATCGACTCTTGAATCAATCAATTGCAAGTCGTACAATGCCCTTAACTTTTCCTCTACCGTTGCTTCTGATTTTTTTGCCATATACTTTATAAATACTTGATGGGATTGGTTTTACTTTCCGATAAACGGATTGCAAAATTAGGGATTTTTTTTGTAAGATAGTCAACTAAAAGGTTTTTTGTAAACTGCTCGCTTTCATAGTGTCCGATATCCGCGATCACTATTTTGTCTTCCGCTTTGTAAAACTCGTGGTATTTAATGTCTGCGGTGATCAAAATATCGGCGCCGGCAGCTTTGGCGGCATCGATGGCAAAGGCCCCACTGCCCCCCAGAACCGCAACGCGCCGAATTTCCCTTCCTAATAGTTTGGAATGCCGAATGCCTCCGGCCGACATCGTTTGCTTTACTTGTTTTAAAAAATCCAATTCCCCCATGGGCGAATCGAGTGTCCCTATCATGCCCATACCCAGGTTTTGGTCATTGTTCTCGAGCGTGCTTATCTCATAGGCCACTTCTTCATAGGGGTGGGTGGCAAACAAGGCTTTCATTATTTTAGATTGGTGTGCCTTTGAAAAGGTCACGTTCAGTTGGGTTTCTTCTTCATAATGGGTCTTGCCTATTTCTCCCAAGGTGGGCTTGGCATTTTCCCCGGCTTTATAGCTACCCAGTCCGTTGACATTAAAACTACAGTTGCTGTAATTCCCGATATTTCCTGCTCCGGCATTGAATATGGCTTCCCTAACGGCATCCGCATCTTTTAGGGGGACATAAGTCGTCAGTTTTTTAATGCTCCCCTTTTGGGGAATCAAGGCTTTGGTGTTTTTGATGCCCAAAACGTCACATATTTTTGCGTTGACCCCGTTCGGTACATTGTCCAAAGCAGTGTGCATGCTGTAAATGGCGATATCGTTTTTAATGGCCTTGATGACTACGCGTTCAACGTACGATTTGCCCGTAATCTTTTTTAATCCCCCAAAAATGATAGGGTGGAAGCTGACGATAAGGTTGCACTTCTTTTCGATGGCCTCGTCGATTACGTTTTCCATAGTGTCCAAGGTTACGAGAATACCCCTAACTTCGGAGGTGGAATCGCCTACCAAAAGGCCTACATTGTCAAAGCCTTCGGCATAGGGTAGAGGAGCTAGATCTTCGAGTATTTCGGTGACTTCTTTTACGGTCATGTCTATTTTTTATTAGGTCTAAAGATAAAATATTATATTTTCGCCTTTGTGCAACTACTTAGAAAAATATTGTTTCCCGTATCCTTGGTGTATGCCTTGGTGGTCTACCTCCGTAATTTTTTATATGATCAAGGGATTTTTAGTTCCAAGCGCTTTGAAACACCTACCATTTGCGTTGGAAACCTGAGTGCCGGCGGTACTGGAAAAACACCTATGGTAGAGCTGTTGGTCGCCCTATTGAAAGATCGACATAAAGTGGCGGTGTTGAGCAGGGGCTATCGTAGAAAATCAAAAGGCTTTGTTCTGGCCGATGCCCAGGCCACGGTAGAAACACTAGGGGATGAGCCCTATCAGATATTTTCAAAGTATACCGATCTGGCCTTGGCCGTAGATGCCGACCGACGCAATGGCATCACTATTTTGGAAGAGAAAATACGCCCCGATGTTATTCTCTTGGACGATGCCTATCAACACCGTAAGGTAAAGTGTGGGTTTTCGATACTCCTTACCTCTTTCGATAACCTTTATGTAGATGATTGGTATTTGCCTACGGGAAATTTGAGGGATAGTAAAAAGGAAGCGGGGCGGGCCCAAGTTATCGTAGTGACCAAATGTCCCCAAGATTTAAGTCTTGCGGCACAACAGGAGTTACAAAACAAGCTTCGCCCGAAAGCCCGCCAACGACTTGTATTCTCTTATCTGGCCTACGGAAACCGGCTCATAGGAAACGAGGGCAGTATAGGTTTCGAAGATTTGCGTGGGCAAAACGTTACATTGGTGACAGGTATTGCGAATCCGAAACCCTTACTGGTCTATTTGGAAAAAATGGGGGTGAAGTTCGAACACCTGAAGTTCAAGGATCATCATAGTTTTTCTGGAACCGAACTGGAAATGCTGAGACAAAAACAGTGTATCCTTACTACCGAAAAGGATTTTGTTCGCTTAAAGGATAAGGTCGACCAGCTTTATTTTATACCCGTACGGCATAAGTTCCTTGCGGATGGCGAGGCTGTGCTAAAGCAAAGTCTAGAAGAATTTATGTAATCGAATTCTTGAGTTCTTTTCGGTTGAAAATGTTCTCGCCGATTTTTTGGTAGAAGACCTCGGGTTTGAACGGTTTGGTAATTACGTCGTTACAGCCGGCCGCATAAAAACTCTCTAAACTATCGTCTAAAGAAATAGCCGTCAAGGCAATAATAGGCGTAACGATATCGAACTTGCGTATTTCAACGGTCGCTTCTTCACCGCCGATTCCGGGCATGTGGATATCCATTAAAATGGCGTCGTAATAATTTTCACGGGCCAAATCGATCGCTTCGGCACCATTGTTGGCAATGTCGCTCGTAATCTCTTTTTTGCTCAACATTTTTTTGGTGATGACCTGGTTGATCTTGTTGTCTTCAACAATTAAAATGTTCAAGCCCTTAAAGTCGTATTCCTGCTCGGTGATGGCAAATGGAATATCGTCAACCAAGCTTTCCTTGCTTTTCGCTTCCAGTTCAAAGAAGAAGGAGCTTCCCACACCGAGTTCACTTTGTAGTTGGATTTTACTTCCGAATAGGCCCAATAGGCTTTTTACGATGGTAAGGCCCAAACCGGTACCGCCGTATTCCCTGTTGATCTGTATGGATCCCTGTTCAAAGCCGTCAAAAATATTTTCCTGCTGCTCTTTGGCTATACCTATTCCCGTATCCTTAACCTCAAAGTAGAGGGTAATGTCTTCGTCGTTTTTCTTCAATAACTTGGCAATGACCCGTACCTCTCCGTTTTTTGTAAACTTAAGGGCGTTGCCTACGAGGTTCAAGAAAACCTGCGAAAGCTTCAAGGGGTCGCTTAGTATGTGGTAAGGTATCTCGGGATCGTAGTCGAGAATTAATTCGGTTTTGTTGTTCTGTGCGCTCTGTTTGAGCGAATCGATAACTTCTTGAAGTACCTTTTTTAGATTGAACTGTACGTTCAGGGGTTCCAGCTTATCGGCATCGATCTTGTTGATCTGAAGAATGTCGTTAATGAAATTCAACAAATAATCACCTGAAAACTTTAAGGCTTTTAGGTGTTCTTTTTGGTTCTTGCTCGGGTTTTCCTCCAAGAGTAAATGGGTAAGGCCCGTTACGGCATACAGCGGTGTTCTTAGTTCATGGCTTACGGTAGACAAGAAATTGGTCTTGGCTTCCATGGCCGTTACGGCGGCATCCCTTGCGGCCTTAAGTTCATTGTTCTTGGTCTGTAAGAGCTCGTTGGTCTTCAGTTTGATCTGGTTGTTCCTAAAAAGGGAAACGGCCAAAAGGGTAATGATCGTCAATAGGGCGGAGGTGAGTATGGCCGTAATGTCCGATTTGTTCTTTGATTCGTTCAGTTCTTCTATTTTGGCTTCTTGACGTTTTATCTCGTCGCTCATAAAATCGAACTGGATTTTTTCGGCAGTCTTAGCCTCGGTTTTCATTTTGGCAATATTGAAAAGCGAGTCGCGTATATGCAGTAAATTTTTGTTGTGCTCTAAAGATTTAGGGTATTGGGCCAGTTGCTCGTAAGTGTTGGTGAGCATTTCATTGGCTTCCCAAATTTCCTTGAAAAAATTATTTTTCTTGGCAAGCTTGAGGGCGTTCTCGGCATTTATGGCAGCTTCGTTAAACTTTTCCGTTTGAAAATGTAATTGTGCGAGGCCCAAATGTGCCCTGGTCGCCAGATAGTCACTTTCGTATATGTCCGTATTGACAATAAGTGAATTGAAATTCTTTGCCGCGCTATCGAATTTTTCCAGTTTTAGGTAGATATTACCTTCAGCGAGCAATATGTTATTGAAGAAGTTTCGGTCGTTGTTCAGTTGCTTGGCCTCATTGAGCATAAAAATGGCCTGAAAATTCTTGTCGTCGTGAAAGAGTAATATGGCTTCGATGTACTTTTGCATGGCATGGCCATAGGGGTATTCTATGTCTTTTAGCAGGGCTTTGGCCCTGTCCCAGTAAAAATACGTGGTCTCTTCCTTCTTTAGTTTGAGGTATACCAAGGCGAATTTATGGTAGCAGTCTACCAAGGCCTTTACGTCGGCATTGGCTTCTGCGACCTCTGCGGCCTTTTCAAGGGCTTCCAATGCCAGGTCGGTCTCGTCCCTGTTGCGATGGGCCCGGGCGGCTTCAAAATAAATGCGGACATCCTTGTTTTTTAAGTGAAGGGTGTCCTGTGAATGTCCGGTTTGGGCAGTCAGGATAAGGATGAATACCAGTAGTATTCGCGTGAGTTTTATATGTTGTAGGTTGAACCTCAAATGTATTTTTTTTGAACCAGTAATTGCATTAGGTCGACGAGCCTGCTACTATAGCCGGTTTCGTTATCGTACCAACCGATGATTTTAACCATTTTTCCAATCACCGAGGTCATCATAGAGTCAAACGTACAAGAGTGGTAACTATTGTTTATATCGATGGATACAATGGGGTCTTCGGTGTATAATAGTATGTTTTTGAGTTCTTTATGGGCTTTTTCCTTGAAAATAGAGTTTATTTCATCTATAGATGTTTCATTCTTAACATTAAAGGTGATATCGGTTAAAGAACCGTTGGGTACGGGTACCCGAATTCCGCATCCGCCGATAACCTCTGCCAAATGTGGAAAAATCTTGGTCAGGGCCTTTGCGGCACCTGTTGTTGTGGGAACGATCGATTGAGCGGCCGCCCTGGCCCTTCTCAGGTCGTGATGGGGCTGGTCGTGCAGGCTCTGGTCGGAGGTATACGAATGTATGGTGGTAATGTAGGCTTGCTCTATACCGCATAGCTCATCGATAATCTTGATCATCGGAGCGGCATTGTTGGTCGTGCAAGAGGCGTTCGAAATAATGGTATCCTCTTTGTTCAAGATGTCTTCGTTGATTCCCAAGACTACCATCTTGATATCCTCGTCCGCCGGGGGAGCCGATAAAATAACTTTTTTTGCGCCATTGGCCAGATGGGGCGCTAGACTTTCCTTGGTCTTAAACTTGCCCGTACACTCTACAACAAGGTCAACCTCATAATCTGACCACTGGATTTCGGCCGGACTTGTATGGTTGGTCAGGTTTATGCGGTTTCCGTTGACAAGGATTTGATTTTTTTCGTAGCCGACTTCGGCTCCAAAAACCCCGTGGATACTATCGTATTTCAATAAATGGGACAGTGTTCGCGCATCGGCCAAATCGTTAATGGCAACTACGTTTAAGTTGGGGTGGCCATCTAGCAGTCTAAATAGCGTACGGCCAATACGGCCAAATCCGTTTATGCCAATCTTGGTTTTTTTCATCTTAAAGGGACGGGCTTATCAATAATATGATCTACTTAACTCTGTGTTTTTTCTTTGGTATGCTTAGAACGGTAGCCGATTATCCCACAAAAACCTAGTTAATGTGTTTGTGTGCCTTGTACGAAGATCGTACCAGCGCCCCGCTTTCAACATGTCTGAATCCCATTTCCAAACCGATTTCTTCATACTTCTTGAACTGTTCCGGAAGAATAAATTCTTTAACGGGCAAATGTTTTTTCGAGGGTTGTAGGTATTGTCCAATGGTTACTACATCAACATTTGCATTTCTTAGGTCTTTCATGGTCTCTATGACCTCTTCTTCAAGTTCGCCCAAACCGAGCATTATTCCAGACTTTGTACGGTTTACGCCCTTGTCGTGTAAATAACGTAATACTTCTAAACTACGCTCGTACTTGGCTTGGATACGTACCTCACGTGTAAGTCGTTTTACGGTTTCCATATTATGCGATACCACTTCCGGACCTACGGCTACGATCCGATCTAGGTGTCTTTCTATTCCCTGAAAATCGGGAATTAGGGTCTCTAAAGTGGTTTCAGGGTTCATTCTGCGAATGGCCTTTACCGTTTCCGCCCAGATAATGGAGCCCATATCTTTGAGGTCATCCCTGTCTACGGAGGTGATTACGGCGTGTTTAATGCCCATAATCTTGATCGAACGGGCCACTTTTTCGGGTTCGGCCCAATCAACGGTGTCGGGTCGTCCCGTCTTTACACCACAAAAACCGCACGATCGGGTACAGACATTCCCTAATATCATAAAGGTAGCGGTGCCTTCTCCCCAACATTCGCCCATATTCGGACAACTGCCCGAAGTACAGATGGTATGTAGGTCGTACTTGTCGACCAGTCCCCTTAGCTGGGTGTATTTTTTGCCGGTCGGCAATTTCACTCTTAACCATTTGGGTTTTCCCTTGGGCGGATGTACATTGGTTATGGTTTCCGTACTCATAGCTTGTGCAATTTTATACAAATATACGATTTAGGCGTGCAGTAACATGCGGTCGCCAATGGTTTTTGATGGCATGCCATTATGGGGGCACCTAAGGTGCGATAGATCTTTAGGGGGAACGCTATTTTTTTTGAATGACCTCTGCCAATAGTTTTTTTGCGCGCAATAGCTTCACTTTTACGTTGTTTATGGGCTCATTGAGCTCTTTCGCAATGTCGGCATAGCTTAACTCTTTAAAATACCTTAGGTTGATGACCTCTTGATAGTGGGGCTTTAGTTTTTTGATGTGCAGTAAAAGACTGGCCAGGTTCTGTTCGCGGATCAATTGGTCTTCCGCCGATGGGGCGTCGTCAAGTACTTTCTTTACCACGTCTTGGTGGCCACCGGTCTCAAGGTTTTTTTTGCGCTTACGGATGAGGTCTACATGAATGTTCTTGGAAATGGCAATGAGCCATGTCTTGAATTCATAATCGGCATTGTAGGTGTTCAGTTTATCGAAGGCTTTTGAGAAGGTTTGAACGGTGATATCTTCGGCATCGTTCTCGTTCTCGGTGCGCTTCAGTTGAAAACCGTAGACTTCGTTCCAAAAGGTATCTAAAAGCGTGCTATAGGCTATTTGGCTACCCGCAAGAGCTTTTTTAATGGTAGTTTGGATATGGTCGCCGGCTCTTGCCAAAAGAATATAAGTTTGAGATAAAAGTTTATATGGAAGACTGAAGGTTTACATTGTCGTCTTTTCTACAATCTTGTTCGCTAGGAAGTTTTCCGCACATACCGCAGGCCTCCCCGTCTTTATTCAGGAAAGGACTCTGACTGGCACAAGTTCCGGCAAACTTGCCATCTTTTTTAGACCATATTTTGATGGCTATTCCTGCAAATGCCAAAGCCAATAACCCAATGGTCAATAATACAAGTTTCATATTAAGTTATTTTGGGGCAAAGATATAAAATTAAGCCCCGAAACGGAAGTTTCGGGGCTTAATGATATCTTAAATGTGATACGGTTTAATATGCGATGTTCGCAACAATGTTTTCAACCGTTGGACTTTGGTTACCTCCCTTTGGTTCTATGGTGATATAGCTAATGGCATCATCCGCATAGGGTAGGGCCAATAATTTCTCTTGGCTATTGGCTTCCTTGATAATGCCCAAGTTTACCATTTCCCCGTTTACCTCTGCCCACATCTGGTAACATTGGTTTTCAGGTAGGTGTGGCAATTTGCTTACGTTTATATAAGAAAGACGTTTTACGGGGTTGATATAGGCCACCGCTTTGAGTTCTTTTGCCTTTTTGTTCCCTTTGACCGTGTATTTTTTGGTCTCGGGGTTCTGAAGTACGATAAACTGGTTTCTTACGTCTTCAAGTTGGGCACGCATGGTCTCCTCTAAATCGTCGATCTTATTGTTAACGATGGTGTTTTCTTCTTGAAGGCTCTGGTTTTGGTCCCAGAAGAAATATGAGGCGCCCACCGATAGCAACACGGTGAAACTGGCCGCAATGGCCATTCGGTAAAAATTCCTTTTCATTCCCGTTTCCTTGCGAATACTTTTAAGGATACGGTCTTTCAATTGCTCAGGGGCCTTGACGGCATGCATCTTGGCATAGGTCTCTAAATTGTCCTGTAGTTCTTCATAGGTCTCCCTTACTTCGGGATACATTGAGATATAGCGTTCTACACGCAATGTTTCCTCTGTAGTGGTTGTGCCTAAAAGATAGCTCTCGAGTAAATCGGAGTCTAAAAATAATTTTATCTTTTCTTTCATGGTTTTAAGGTATCAAGTTAATCGATAACACCAACAGTAGGGTAGGGCCGTAAATTTTCTTGAGTTCCCTCAGACCGATCTTTAATCTCGATTTTATAGTTCCCAGCGGAATGTCAAGCTCATCACTTGCTTCCTGTTGTGTCATTCCTTGAAAAAACAAGGCGTCTAACACAATTTGGTATTTGGTCTCTATCTTTTCGAGATTCTCACGGACGTCCATAAACTCGGGTCGTGTACTGTTGACGCCTAAATTATATACGTCAGAAACATCGATTTGGATTTCTTTGTCGCTTTTTGTATTGACACTCCTTAATTTATCTATTGCAGTATTTCGTGTAATCCGGAATAACCATGTAAAAAGTTTCGCTTTTGAAGCGTCGTATGAGTCCGATTTTTTCCAGATTTTCACAAAACTTTCCTGTAAGACATCTTGGGCCAGTTCCTCGTCACGTACCACTTTATTGGCAACTCCCAATAGGGTGTCGCCATAATGTTCGTACAAGAGGGAAATCGCTTTATCGTTTCGTTCTCGCAGTAGTTCTACAATGTGCTTTTCAAGTAAAGTACTCATTTTTCTGTATGGGGCGAAAAAAAATCGACCTTATGGCATCCAATCCGATAGATTGTACCGTATATGGTTTGACGCTAATTTATAAAATAGATTTTTTATATCGCCGCGTTAATATTAATAATGTAAATGTGCACTTGGTAACTGCACATTTAATTTTTGGTTAGTTTGGTTTGGTATAGCCCCCGGAATTCTTTTTCGGGGGTTATTTTATGATATTGACTTCGGGTGAAATCCGTATTCCGAATCTATGGTCTACTTCTTCTATAATTTTATATGCCAAGTTTAAAATTTCGTCTCCGCTTGCATTTCCGTAGTTGACAAGAACCAATGCCTGGTTTTTATGGACACCGGCATCACCGAATTTTTTCCCCTTAAACCCACATTGCTCAATAAGCCATCCGGCAGGTATTTTATAGGCTTCTTCCGAAACCTTGTACGATGGGGCATCGGGGTGCTGCTGTGAAAATTTCCGATATGCTTCGGCACTGATTACCGGGTTTTTAAAAAAGCTGCCACTATTGCCCAAAACCTTTGGGTCTGGCAGTTTGCTTTGCCGTATGGCAATAACCGCATTTGAAATATCCTTTATCGTGGGGTCCGTAATCCCCTTTTTTTCAAGTTCGGCCTCGATTGCGCCATAAGATGTATTTTTTTTATGGTTGCGCTTTGTGAGCTCAAAGGTAACCGAAACAATAACGTACCGACCTTTGCCTTCATTTTTAAAAAAAGAATCGCGATAACCGAAGCGACACTCTTCTTTGGAAAAGGTTTTCAAGGTCTGTGTCTCAATATGCATGGCCTCGCACGAAACAAAAGTATCTTTCAGTTCTACACCGTAGGCCCCTATATTTTGAATGGGGGCGGTGCCTGTATTGCCCGGAATGAGCGACATGTTTTCGAGCCCCCCGTAATTCCGCTCAAGGGTGTACAGCACCATTTGGTGCCAGTTTTCACCGGCCATGACCTTTAACCTAACGGTATCGTCGTTTTCCGAAACAACCTCCTTTCCTTTGAGGTTGATGTGCAATACCAGGGCGTTCAGGTCGTTGGTGATAAGCATATTGCTTCCGCCGCTGAGGATGAATTTTTCAGGGTAGCCTTTTAGCTGAAGTGCCGATTTTAAATCGTTTAAACTATTGACTTCAACAAAAAACTTTGCCTTGGCATCAATGCCAAAGGTGTTATAGGTTTTAAGGGATATATCTTTATTGACTTCCATTAACCTATATAACTGGCTAGTCCTTCCTTTAGTATATGAACAGCTTTCTTTAAGTTTTCTTTGTCGAGAACGTAGGCAATTCTTATCTGGTTCTTTCCGTGGCCTTCAGACGCATAGAAGCCTGCAGCAGGGGCTACCATTACGGTTTCGTTGTCTAGTCGGAATTCCTCTAACAGCCATTGGGCAAAAGCATCGGAGTCGTCTATGGGCAATTCAACGATACAATAAAACGCCCCCTGGGGCACCCCTATTTTTACACCTTCTATTTTTTTCAATTCTTGGATCAGAAGGTCACGCCGGCCGACATATTCTTCCTTGACTTGGTCGAAGTAGCTCTGTGGCGTTTCCAAGGCCGCTTCACTGGCAATTTGGGCATAGGTCGGAGGCGATAGCCGGGCCTGGGCGAATTTCAGGGCGGTTTTTGTTAGGGTCTCGTTTTTTGATACCAAACAACCGATGCGGGCGCCGCACATGCTATATCTTTTACTGACCGAGTCAACGACAATGGCGTGGTTTTCGAGGCCTTCTTCCTGTAAAATGGAATAGTGTTCCTTGCCGTCATAGGTAAACTCCCTATAGACTTCATCGGCAATGAGGAAAAGGTCGTGTTTTTTGACGATTTCTGCCAATTTCTTAATTTCTTCCCTAGTGTACAGGTAGCCCGTAGGGTTGCCCGGATTGCATATAAGGATGGCCTTTGTGCGTGGGGTAATCAGTTTTTCGAACTCTTCGATAGGGGGAAGGGCGAAATTGGAGTCGATATGTGAAATAACAGGAACTACCTTGACCCCAACGGCCGTTGCAAAGCCATTGTAATTGGCGTAAAACGGTTCGGGAATGATAATTTCATCATCGTTGTCGGCAACGGTACTCATGGTAAAGGCCAAGGCCTCTGAACCGCCGGTGGTGACTATGATGTCTTTTGCGCTCACGTGGATGTCGTTTTTGGCGTAGTAGGCCGCAAGTTTTTCGCGATAGGTCTCCGAGCCTTCGGTACGGCTGTAGGCCAGTACTTCCAAAGTGTTGTTCTTTACTGCATCAAGGGCTACCTGTGGTGTTTTGATATCAGGTTGGCCGATGTTCAAGTGAATGACCTTGACCCCTTTTTTCTTTGCTTCTTCGGCATAGGGGACCAATTTTCTTATAGGGGACTCGGGCATCAATTGCCCTTTTTGTGATATTGAAGGCATGTTAATTACAATTTTGGCACAAAAATGAGGAAACCAAACGACAAAACCATGATTCATAGCGAATTCGTTTGTTTGTCTTTTGTTAAAAAAGAGGGGGTGCATCTATAAAAATCGTAAATTAAAGAGGTAAATATGAAAAAAGTTGAATGGCGTCCGAACTCATATCGTCCTCTTTTTGTTGCTGTTGTCCGCATTGGTGTCGACGGCCCAGGGCTTTAGTTTGCCCGAGGGAAAAAAGTTTGAAAAGCTAAAATTTCAACTGATCAACAATCTGATCATAGTGCCTATCGAGGTGAACGGTACCGAACTCTCGTTTTTGCTGGATTCCGGGGTGGGAACGCCTATATTGTTCAATATCTCGGAGCGTGATTCGGTGCAGATCAACAATGTTTCCGAAATTACCATAAAGGGGTTTGGCGATGACGTGCCCATAAAGGCCTTGGTCTCCCGGGAAAACGCCTTTCGTATAAAGTCTATTGTAAACCCCCGGCAAAGATTGTTCGTGGTCATGGACAAGAGCGTCAATTTTTCTACCTCCTTGGGTATTCCCGTACACGGTATAATCGGTTATGACCTGTTTCGTGATTTTGTTGTGGATATCAATTATACGAGCCAGACCATCCGTTTATATGATCCTGGGAAATACGTATACCGCAAAGGCAGAAAGTATGAGGCCTTGCCTTTGTATATCAACGCAAAAAAAGCTTATGTCAATAGTGGTCTATCGTTGAAGAACGGAGAGGAGTTTCCTGTCCGCTTGTTGCTCGATACCGGTAGTAGCGATGCGCTATGGTTGTTCGAGAGCGACACCATTAATGTGCCCGATAAGCATTATGACGATTTCTTGGGAAGGGGCCTTAACGGGAATATTTACGGGAAACGAACTAAGGTCGATGCTTTGACCATCGGTCGTTTTACCCTAAGTGATGCCAAGGCGGCTTTTCCCGATAAGGAATCCTTCCGCGAATTAAAAAACCTGACCGACCGCAACGGAAGCATCGGTGGGGCCGTACTCAAACGCTTTAACGTAATCTTCGACTATAGTAAAAACCGGATTACACTTAGAAAAAATTCCAATTTCGGCAAGCCCTTTCAGTATAACCTAAGTGGTCTAGACCTGCAGCACGATGGTATTCGGTACATAGCCGAGAGCATTTCCGATTCCCGAGGGGTGGTGCATGATGCTAAAAAGGAATTTGGTAACGTGCAGATACTGTTTGAGGAGCAGACCCGATTGAGCGTAGTTCCTGAAATTGTGGTATCGGCTATCAGGGCGGGTAGTCCTGCCCATGAAGCGGGATTGAAAGAGGGGGATGTAATTTTGGCGGTAAACGGAAAAAAGGTCCACCGTTATAAACTACAGGATATTTTGGAAATGGTCAATGAACGCGAAGGGAAGCGTGTAAAACTGCTTATAGAACGTTACAATTCCGATTTGATCTTCTCCTTTGTGCTGAAAAATATGCTCAAATAAAAAACCCTGCCTTTTAGAGCAGGGTTTTTAGCAATATTATTTTCGAGGTTTGTTTGCCTTCCTAGGCTTTAACTTCACCTTTTATCTTAAGAACCTTTGTAGGTGTATCGGCATTCGATATTACGGTAATGGCCTTTCTGATCGGGCCGACACGATTGGTGTCATATTTTACCTGGATCTCACCGGTCTTACCTGGTAAAATCGGGTCTTCAGGTTTCTTTGGGATAGTACATCCGCAACTAGAGCTAACTTTGCTTATGATAAGCGGTGCCTCGCCCGTGTTCGTAAATTCAAATACGCGAACGCCGTCGGCGCCTTTTTGTATTTCACCGTAATCTACGGTCTCTGATTTGAATTCGATTTTTGCTGATTTGTCTTGTGCCGTAAGGGTAAAACCCATTAGCCCAACAAATAATACAAGTACTAGTTTTTTCATTTTGTTAAATTTAGGGAATCTCAAAAATAAATCTTTTCAGATGAACCTCCAAAATTCTTTTGTTATCTCTTAACGTTACTTATTTTTGTTTCGTATTTAAAACGCGGCAAAATTGCCATAATTTATTAACAATGTAACTTCATGTTTCGGTCTTTATTGTGATGACCGACATACTCTAGTCAAAAACCGTTCCAAAAATATGGATATCCCTTCTAAATATGACCCCCAAAAAGCTGAAAACCATTGGTATGATTACTGGATGCAGCATGATTTCTTTTCTTCCACTCCAGATGAAAGGGAGCCTTACACCATTGTAATTCCTCCGCCAAACGTAACCGGAGTACTTCATATGGGGCATATGTTGAACAATACCATTCAAGATGTATTGATCAGAAGGGCCCGTTTAATGGGGAAAAATGCATGTTGGGTGCCGGGAATGGACCACGCCTCCATTGCTACGGAGGCTAAAGTTGTTGCAAAATTGAAGTCCGAAGGCATCGATAAGGCCGATTTAAGCCGCGAAGAATTCCTAAAGCACGCTTGGGATTGGACGGACGAATACGGTGGGGTTATTTTAGACCAGCTGAAAAAATTAGGGGCATCCTGCGATTGGAAACGTACCAAGTTTACCATGGACGACGATATGTATAAATCGGTCATCAAGGTTTTTGTCGATTTGTTCAACAAAGGATTGATATATAGGGGCTACCGTATGGTCAACTGGGATCCCGAGGCTCAGACCACACTCTCCGATGAAGAGGTGATCTATGAAGAAAAGCAAGGCCTTCTTTACTATCTTTCATATCCCATAGAAGGGTCCGACGAGCGGGTAACCATTGCTACTACGCGACCTGAGACTATTTTGGGTGATACGGCCATTTGTATCAATCCCAATGATGAGCGCTACCGACATTTGAAAGGGAAGAAAGCCATAGTGCCCATTTCGGGTAGGGTAATCCCCATTATAGAAGACGAATACGTAGATATCGAGTTCGGTACCGGCTGTTTAAAGATTACCCCGGCACACGATGTGAACGATAAGGCCTTGGGTGAAAAACACCACCTTGAAACCATCGATATCTTCAACGCCGATGCTACATTGAATTCTTTTGGACTTCATTATGAAGGAAAGGATCGCTTTGTGGTCCGTAAGGAAATAACCAAAGAGCTTGAAGAAAAGGGCTTTTTGGTCAAAAAGGAGAACTACGTCAATAAAGTAGGGACGTCGGAACGGACCAAGGCGGTTATAGAGCCAAGGTTGAGCGATCAGTGGTTCTTGAAAATGGAAGATTTGGTCAAACCTGCAATTAAGGCGGTACTTGAAACCGAGGAGGTGAAATTCTTCCCTAAAAAATTCGAGAATACCTATCGCCATTGGATGGAAAACATCCGCGACTGGAATATTTCACGCCAGTTATGGTGGGGACAACAGATACCCGCTTATTATTTCGGTGATGGTCAAGAAGATTTTGTCGTGGCCGAAACGGTTGAAGATGCCTTGAAATTGGCCAAGGAAAAGTCAGGTAACGCCAATTTGACAGTAGGCGACCTTAAACAAGACGAAGATGCCCTAGATACTTGGTTTTCATCTTGGTTGTGGCCTATTAGTGTCTTTAACGGTATTTTGGAGCCCGAAAACGAGGAGGTGAACTACTACTATCCTACCAACGACCTGGTCACGGGGCCGGATATTATTTTCTTTTGGGTGGCCCGAATGATTATTTCCGGGTATGAGTACCGTGATGAACGTCCTTTCCAAAATGTGTATTTCACAGGCTTGGTACGCGATAAGCAACGTAGAAAAATGTCTAAGTCGCTAGGGAATTCGCCCGATGCGCTTAAATTGATAGAAGATTACGGGGCAGATGGTGTTCGTGTCGGACTTTTATTGAGTTCTGCCGCGGGGAACGATTTGATGTTCGATGAAGATCTATGCCAACAAGGAAAGAACTTTGCCAATAAGATATGGAACGGTTTCCGATTGTTGAAAGGTTGGGAAATAGCCGATCTGCCACAACCGGAAGCGTCAAGATTGGGTATTGAATGGTACAAGGCCAAATTCAATAAAACCTTGCTTGAGATTGAAGATCATTTTAGCAAGTATCGTATCTCAGATGCCCTAATGGCAATTTATAAATTGGTTTGGGATGACTATAGTTCGTGGTTGTTGGAAATTATAAAACCCGATTACCAGAAGCCTATTGATAGAGTCACCTATGAGGCGGTCATCGATTTGTTTGAACAGAACCTTAAATTGTTACATCCATTTATGCCTTTCTTGACCGAAGAGGTTTGGCAACACATTACGGAACGTAAGCCTGAAGAGGCCTTAGTGGTGGCACAATGGCCGAAGATGGAGAAAGTGGATGAAGCTCTTATTGAAAGCTTTGAAACTGCTGCGGAAGTGGTCTCTGGGGTTCGAAATATCCGTAAGGAAAAGAATATTCCAATGAAAGAGCACTTGGAGCTTTTGGTGCTCAACGAGGGCGGTTTGGCCAAAACATGGGATGTGGTCATAGAGAAATTGACCAATGTTTCGGAAGTCTCTTATGTCGATGCTACCGTAGACGGCGCGTTGTCGTTCCGTGTAAAGAACAATGAGTACTTTGTGCCGATGAGCGGCGCTATCGATGTTGAGGCCGAAATCAAAAAGATTGAAGAGGAGTTGAAATACACCAAGGGCTTCTTGTTGTCGGTTCAAAAGAAACTTTCAAATGAGCGTTTTGTAAACAATGCACCCGAGAAAGTCATTGCTATAGAACGCCAAAAGCAGGCCGATGCCGAGGCTAAGATAGAAACCTTGGAAAAAAGTCTGGCCAGTTTAGGCTAGTCCTTTTTATAATATAAGTGCGGTCGGATATCCTTATTTGAAGGATGTCCGGCCGTTTTGTTTTTCGGTTATCTTGGGTGTTGCAATAACCGTTGGTTATTCAGGGCGCAGGGTGATTTTGGTTTCTTTTGGGGCATTGTACCTGTACTCAGTGAATTATGAATGTTATTTTATTATGGTTAATAAATGGGAAATGAATTTAGATTCACTTTAATTGCTATATTAGTAATGTGAGAGTAAGGGACGATACCAAGATCAATACCATTTTTGAGGCAACGACCGCATTGACCTCAGAAGTGGGGCTGAACCGGCTCACGATGTCATCTATTGCCCAAAGGGCCAAAATGGCCTGCGGAACCCTTTATATTTACTTCGATAGTAAAGAGCGGTTGCTGAACGAGCTGTATATGCACCTATTTGTCGGTAGCACCCTTTCCATACTTCCTTCTATTGGGCATTTGCCTTTAAAAAAGCAACTTTCCATCATCTGGGCAAAGGTGCTGTGGTTTCGTGTAACCAATAGTTCAGAGGTGATATTCATGCACCAGTTTCGGTATTCTGTCTATGCTTCCGAAGAAACCCATAAGCTTGACGACCAATTTGTGGGCTTTATCAAAAACTTATTGGGGCAGGGAAAGGAGGAGTTGATCATTAAGAACATTGACAGTGACTTGATCATTCCCTTGTTTTACGGTTATGCCAATAATCTGGCCAGGCAAATGGCTATGGATGAGGTAGAAATTACGGATGCGATTATCGACCAAACCTTCCACTTGTGTTGGGATGCCATAAAATCATGATATTTTAACATTCATAAATGAATTTGTATTCATTTATAACCGTATATTGTATCGTCTTAACAGTTGATTGGCATCGAAAATTAGTTTGTAATAGCTCCATATTCTTACTGGAATACATTTATTTGAGATTCGTCTGATCTGCTTAAGTCATTGGAGGCCCCATTTGTCATAAGTTCTGTGTTCCCCCACTTTATGGCTTTAGGGGTCCTTCTTTTACGACTTCCTTCCCAATTTTTGTCCCTTATCCATTAAAAATTCATTTTTCGTGTCTATATTTAGGTAAAACCTTGATATTATGAAAAATACCTTATTGCTAGTAGCTTTGTTCTCAGTGTGCTTTGCCAAATCGCAAGATAAAAGTAGTGAAGTTCTTCCTTCTGAAATACAGATCAAAACGGCGACCTTGCCCGCTCCCGAAGCGGATAAGGATGGGGCCATGGTGTATGGGTATGATAGTTCGGGAAATCTGACGGTATTGAGGGAAGGTACCAATAATTTGGTTTGCATAGGAGACGATCCTGCGAAAGAGGGGATAAGCGTAGCTTGTTATTCAAAGGCCTTGGAACCTTTTATGAAACGCGGTAGGGAGCTTACCGCCGAAGGGAAGAACACTAAGGAGAAAAGAGAGATTCAAGGTGCCGAGGTTGCGGCGGGGAAATGGCAGATGCCCCTTGTGCCCAGTATGCTCTATATTTATTACGGGAGCGACGAAGCCTACGATAAGAAAACCGGAGAATTGGCAGACGGACAGTTTCGTTATGTAATTTATACCCCTTTTGCTACAGTAGAATCTACAGGTTTGCCTTCAAAACCCCATGCGAAGGGTATGCCTTGGCTTATGGATCCCGGTACTTTTCGGGCGCATATAATGGTAGGCCCTTTTAATTGAACCGCGTTCTGTTGATGTGTAAATTGTTTTAAATGGAAGTGATTTAAACTTTTTTTGGATCGAAAGATAGGGCTACGGACATTTGTGTTACCACACGCAAATACCATAGCCCATGTACAAAGTACTTGACAAAGATACCATAGAATTGGAGATAGTCCCACATATACCTTTACCGAAAAGGGGTT
>NZ_MWRZ01000007.1:0-238284 GCF_002211465.1 Zobellia sp. OII3
ATCGACAGTTTCAGGTCACTGCTCAACAGGTTCGATACCTCCGTTGAGAGTTGGAAAGGGTTCAACTACCTATCATTCATCGTAATCGCCCTGAAAAAAATCAAACTAAAAAAGTTTAAATGAGTTCGATGTAAAAAAAATCCCCTCGGCATAACCGAAGGGATTTTTAGAAGGTTCAAAGGTGATTTTTTAATGCCACTCGCTCAAAATAAAACTATTGAGCCAAACCGCTTTTTCGTCGGAGCCTTTAAAAACAAGGATCACCTTGTTTTTTCCATCCGATTCAAAATAGATTTCAGTAGGTTGAAACGGTGTGGTCTGCATATTTTCTCCTTCAGTAACCGTAATGTTCGGTAGGGTAGAGGTACCGTTCGCATCGCTAAGCGTAATACCGATTTCTCTGGCATAGGGAATCTTATAGATTTTATAAGTGGCCATTTTTTCTTGATTGGGGTCCATACTATCGGTATTGGTCCTTGGGGCATGATGCACCGTATTCAATTTGTACCTTCCTTTTCTTAGACCTGAAAATTCTAGGCTGAGTCCTTCTTTAGATATGCCCAAGACACCTTCGCCATGTGCAAAACCGTACTTTCCGATAACATTTATTTCGCCTAACCAACGGGTCGAACTGGCATGGCCCTTACTTTGAACCGTAGCGGAAAAACCTCCGAATTCTTTGAACTCTTTGGTTGATGGGGCGTTGTCTTTCCCGTTCCAGGGCGTCCAATCGAACTGTACCAATTGTTCTTCGCCGCCCAAATCCACTCGAAGTGTTTCAAAGTCGTAAATAGGTTTTGCATTAGTCGCGATGACATCAAAATTTGCTTTTTGGGTAGTTACCCTTGCACTAGCTGATTTTAGGCCTTTTGCCTTGGCCGTTATGCTTATGTTTCCAGGAGTGTTACCGGCCCGTATCAATACAGGTGCCACACCGTACTCCGTAGGCATGGGGTTGGAACCTATGCCTTCTTTGTCGCCAATAATCTCCGCATCGCCCTTAACCGAAAATGCGATATTCATCTCGGCATCTTGTAAAAGGGTTCCGTTCTTATCGACCACTTTGGCGTAGGCTACAAGGATATCGGAACCATCGGCAACAAATTTTCGTCCTTCGGTATCGGGCTCGAGTACGATTTTATAAGCGGATTCGGGGGTCTGGGTAGTTTCCGAAACCACTACTTTTCCTTCGATCAGACCATTTGCGGTGAGTTTTCCTTTTTCGTATTCGGGAATGGAAAAAACGAACGGGGCATGTTTGAGGTATTTGTACTTATCGGCTTTGGAAGGATGCTGTGTGGCTATGGTCTTACCGTTCACTTTTAATTCTACTTTTTCAGAATTGCTGAAGACTACGACTTCCTTGGTGCCTTCTTTCCAATCGGTGGCGATATGTAGATAGGGGTAGTCGGTAAGTTCGGCGGGGTACCAGGCCAAGTTTTCCTCGGGTCTTGGATAACGAAAAGCGGTCATAAAGCCACCGCGACTTCTGTTTTTTGGGGTTTTGGTAGGATGAAAGGTGTAATAGGCGTGGGCCGTCCACGAAATGAGTCCCAGTTTCATAGGGTCGTTCATATATGCATTGACGGCTTCGGGGCCACGACGGCCTTCCATGGCCAGAACGGGTTCATCACCACTCCAATAATAGGGGCCATAAACCATTTGTCCATAAATATCGGTCAGGCCGGAAGTTTGCCAACCCGTCCACCGGCTACTTTGCGAAGCGGTATATCTGAACGGATCCTCCTGTTTGATGACGTTATGGGCCCTAGGCACATAGCCCCTATGGTTGATACCCGCTCCCCAAATAAATACAGAGGTATGGTTTCTATGGTTCCTGACCATGGTTCTAGCCGCTTTTTCATAATTGTCGAACCATGCTTCGTTACCGATTGACATCCATGTCGGGGCTTCTTCATATACCAACATACCGAGTTCGTCGCAGGCCTCGAGCAAAGAGTTGTCATGTGGGTAATGGGCGGTACGAATTACGTTCATGCCTAATTTCTTCAATTGAAGAATATCTTTATAATGTAAAGAATTGGGCATGGCATCACCTATAAAGCCATAGTGTTGGTGCAAATTGGTGCCAATGAGTTTTATGGGCTTTCCATTAAGGACGACACCGTCGTGGTTGTTCATTTCAATTTTACGAAAGCCTGTTTTAACTTCGGCTTGATCTACGGCCTGATCATCGTCAAAAACCAAAGTATGTACACGGTACAAATTAGGTTCGTCGGTAGACCATAGTTTTAAATTGTCTTCTATACTTCCGATAAGATTAAACTGAACGTCCGTTCCGCTAGGGATTGTTTTGGTCTGCTTCAACTTTAATACAACCAGTCCGTTGTCATCTATAATCCTGTTTACTACCGTGGTCTTTTTAGACTGGCCACTTTCATTACGGACCGTTGTTTTGATATTGATCGTAGCATTTAGGTTTACCGGATCTACGGTCGGGGTGGTAATATACTGGCCGGCATTTTCGGCTTCCCAGTTAAAGGTAATGTGCAAGGGATTAGTCTCGACCAAATATACATCGCGGTATAGGCCGGCAAACTTGATATAGTCCATAGGCCCTGGATCAGGTGGAACGTCTTCGCGTCTACGGTTATCGGCCAGAACCGTAACTAGGTTTTTTTTCCCTCGATTTACAAAATCGGTAATATCAAAGTGGAAAGGGGTGTAGCCTCCAACGGCATGCTGACCGATGTGTTTGCCATTGACCCAAACATCGGTTACTTGGTGAACGCCTTCAAACTCAAGAAAAACTTTGGTGTTCGCATTTTCCGAAACCTGAACCTCTTTTCGGTACCATCCTACTTTTCGCATAAAGGTTTTTTGGTACTTATCATCTTGGGCGCCGTTCAGGTCCATCGTAGTCAGTTCCAATCCGTGGGGAACGTTGACCGTCTCCCATTTCGAATCATCCGTATCCAATGTATAGAAATCGGCGTCGGGATCGCCCAAATGGAACTTCCAACCTTGGTTAATATTAAGTTTACTACGGTCCGTTTTTATAAAACCTTCTGGCAAGTTTGCATTTTGGCTCCAAGCCGCTACGGATAAAAATAGCGCACAGAGCATTATTTTAAATGTTTTCATACTATAACGATCTAAGTGTTTTGAATTAAAAGATCTTACTTCTCTTTTTCCAGTTCTTCGATCGTCCAATAGTCTTCACGATCTTTTTGACTGTTCCGAACGTTTCTAACCTGCCATGCGCCAATACCCTTCGAATCGTTTAAGTGCATTCTGATATAGGTCAATACACTGGCAATGTAGTCATCGTCTTGTTGTTTCATGCCGACCATAACCCCTGAGTACTCCTTGCCGTCAATAGGACCTGTTAGTCCGTTTAGAAGAATTTTTACAGGGATATCCCATTTTTTTGCGGTTACCCTAGGGGAGCCGATCAATGAAGGGGCCATACCTTCAATTCCTTCGCCGTTTTTGCCATGACAAGAGGCACATAGGTTTTTGAAATGGGTATATCCGTTAACAATTCTATTTCGGGTATTGCTACTCTCTAGAACGTATTGCCTTTTGATCTGTTCGATTTCCCGGGGAATCTCTTTTAGGCTTTCCTTGCCGATAACCGCTATAACCTCATTACTTGGGTGGTTGGCCATAATTTCGGAAATGGTTTCTTTGCCCGCCTTGTCCTTGGCCGACCTTAGGGAGAGTACCACTTGCTGTAGCACCTCGGGTTCGTTGTCATTTTTCAGGGCTTTTACAGCCTCAAGAACGCTTGAATCTCCAGCAGCCAACAAGGGCTCTCCTACGCGTAAGGCCGCCATGCGTACGCGGGCGTCCTTATCTTGTAGCGCGGTCAATACAAGGGCTTTGTCAATGGCATCGAGGCCCTCTAATGTCCAGATGGCGTGGAGCCTGCCCAAGGCATAGTCGGCATTCCCGAACATAGAACCGATAAAGGGTTCGCCTCCGGTAACTATATCCTTTAAATCGGAAACGATAGCCTTGTCTTGTTTGAGTACCAATAGCTTTTGGGCGGTTAGCCGGTACCAGCCGTTCGGATGGTGTAAATAGTCTAATAGTGCATCACTGGATTTGTGTAATAGGTCTTCTTGTTTTGAAGGGGCGATTTGGTCGTGGACCACTCTGTAGATCCGTCCTTTTCCTATGTTCTTGTCAAAGCCTTTTCGTTCTACCACGGGACGTAGAAAGCTACCTTTTCTGACCCAGTTGCCTTCTTGTATGATACCTCGGTACATATCTACCACATACAGGCAGCCATCAGGGCCGGTCTGGGTATCCACAGGTCTAAAGTTGGTGTCGGTAGATGCCAGGAATTCGGTTTCACCATAAGGGTTTGACAATACTTTTTTACCGTTTACGATATTGACTTTGGCCCTGCGGATCAAGCGTCCGACAGGTTCAGGAATGAAGAGGTCGCCGTACATGGGGAGTTTGTCGCCCAAGAAAATCGACTGTCCGCAGCTAGCCGTAAAATGGTTCAATGTACCATCTTCGCGCAAGCGGCCAAAACCACCCTGAACGTCAGGTGTTCCGATAATGGGCCATACTTTTTCAAAACCTTCTTCCCATTTTCCTTCCATTTCCAAATTGCCGTAATAGGGGTGTTGTTGATAGCCCAAGGCGGGAGTCTCGCCTCCTGCGCTGGAATAATAGATTTGGCCGATTTCATCCTGTGTCATACCCCATTGTCCGGAGGGGGCATCCATGAGGGTGTCGATTTCCATTTCACCTTTGGCAAAACGGTATCGTAGGGAACCGTTGGATAGATAAAGATAGTTGTCTAAGCCCCATATCATGGTGGCGGACTGATGTTCTAAGTTGGCGTTGTCGCGTTTGTCATTTTTAAGGATGAGTTTTTTTTCATCGGCCACGTTATCGCCATCGGTATCACGGTAGGTGTATAGGCTACGATTGTAGGTTTCCCCGATAATGACACGGTCATCGAGCGGAAGCAGTATTCGAGGCAGGATCAAGCTATCTACGAATACGGTAGTTTTGTCCATTTTTCCATCGCCATCGAGGTCTTCTAAAACCGAGACCCGGCTCCATGGCTCGTTTTCATCGGTACCGTCTATATCTTGCATATAGGTCAACATTTCGGCCACATAGAGTTTGCCATCGGGGCCCCAAGCAATAGTAACCGGTTCGTTGATCATGGGTTCACTGGCTACGAGTTCCATATGGTAGCCTTCGGGAAGGTACATGTTCTTCATGCTTTCTTCGGGAGACATAAAAGTCGAAGGGGGATCTTTTACCAATTCGGGTTTGGTGTAAATAAGGTCTGTATAGACCGGCTTTTCTTTTTTACAGTTGCTAAGCGTCATCATGATGGCGGGTAGCAGTAAAAATAGATTACCTCTTTTTAGGAGACTTCTTTTAAGGTGGTAGATGGTTTGATACATATTTGTTGTTTATGAGTGTATTTAATTTTTATAAAGGTTAGATTATTTATGTTGTTTTTCGATGCGTTCGCGTTGTTTTTTTGAAAGTCCCATTTGGTAGTAGAATTCGGGCTTGAAATAAGTACCCAAGCGCTTCATTTGTGGGTCGTCTACATCTAGGCTTAGATCGCAGTCAAAGCGGGCCAATACGGCATGGTTTTGGTCCCAGGTCGTGGCATTGGTAAAATGCGATATGCCCCAAGAAATGCCCCGTCCGTATTTGGTGTTGGTGAAGGCGTCGGCTACGTATGGCCCGGCGGCATTGGGCATAAACTCGACTATGGAGGCAATGTTAAAATTGACCCCGTCTTCGGCGTATTGCACGGTATTGTGTTCGGTGCCGTCACGTATGACCAAGGCGGCCATACCTTCTTTGAAGGGAAACAAAGTAGTCTCATGGCCCGAGTTGATTACCGGGTTCAAGGGACTCTTTTTAAAAGGCCCCAAGGGATTATCGGCTATGGCTAAACCTTGCATACGCACCAAATTGGGGTCGCCGTCAAAATCGGACTTGTAGTACAGGTAAATTTTGTCTTTATAGACAATGGGGTAAGGATCGTGAATGGAATATTGGTCCCATTCCCCTTTTTTCCCGTTGGGAATGACCACCTCGGTATGGGGCGTCCAGGGGCCGTCAGGGGAATCGGCATAGGAAACGGCAACGGGACAATCATCGCCCCTTGTTCCACTGGCTTCCATAAAGCCTTGATAATACAGGTAGAATTTTCCTTTCCATTTTAAAATGTCGGTAGTGGTAACCGAGCGCCAGCCTACGTTCGGTTTGGGAGGTCTGGGTACGGCCACGCCCTGTTCTTCCCAAGTAAAACCATCCTTACTGGTAGCATACCAAATTTCAGCCAAGTCCCAATCTGCCGAGGGAATGGTATCATTGCTGTTTTTTGCGCCTTGCGGAGGGGTCGGGGTGTTGCGATAGGTATACCACACGTAATATTTGCCGTTTTCGTAGATGACTTTTGAGGGGTCTCTTCGCGAAATGGTACCATCATGGCCGTTGTAATCAAAGCCCTTTAATTCGGTATACTTGAATTGCGTATAGAGTTCGTTGTTTTCGGGCCTCGGGGCCATATAGTTGTCGTAGTTGCGTTGCATGGCCGCACTCAATGGCCGATTGGGTTTTTCTTTGGGAAGGATGAACGGAAACCCTTCGGGCTGCTTGTTTTTTTCTTGGCCCGATAAAAGGGTAGGGAGCCATAGCAAAATGGCTAGCAATTTAAAAATGCTTTTTTTCATGATCATTCTTTTTTCTTGGTATATGGTTTTGGTATGTGTTTACATGTTTTTAAAAAAGCGTGCTTGTATCGTTGTTTCTCAATTCAAGGTATTTCTTGTGCATTCGGGCTACACGCTTGGCCTGTTCGGGGCGGTCTATAAGGTTCATTTCTTTTTTCTCCTGAACATTATCCTTTAAATGGTATAACTCTATGGGCTTTAGGTCCTTGAAGTTTTTTTTGTTTTTGCCACGCAGGATCAATTTGTAGTGGCCATCACGTATGGCGTAAAAGGGACCGTTAGCGGCTTGCGACATGTGCATGAGGTATTTATGGACGGGCTGATCGGAATTTTGTGTAAAAATCGGCATGAGGTTGGCGGAGTCCAAGACCTTATCGTCTAAAGGTAGGTTGACAATTTCTGAGAGTGTAGCGACCATGTCGTGGCCCACAATGGCAACATCGGATACTGAGTTTTTATCGATTTTTCCGGGCCATACGGCTACAAAGGGAACGCGATGCCCACCTTCGTAGATCGAAGCTTTTTTACCCGCTAGGCCATTGCTCGAATCGTGACCTGCTTGGGTCAAGGCCCTGTCGTGATTGAGACCGCCATTATCGGAAGTAAATACAAAAAGGGTGTTTTTGTATGTGCCGGTTTTTTTTAGGGCCTTTATCATCATGCCGACCTGAGCATCGAGTTCGGCGATCATATCACCGTGATTGCCCAAAGTGCTCCCTTTGATTTTTACGCCGTCTAAGGTTTCGGCAGGGGTGTGCGGAACGTGTACCGCCTGACTGCAGTAATAGATGAAGAAGGGTTTTTGTTTTTGGTTCTTAATATAGTCTACGGCCTTGTTGGCCAATATGGGTCCGGCTAAGGAAGGATTCCAGTGGGAATCACCGATGCCGTCGCGATTGCGTTTTCTATTATCTTCTTCATATTCGGTCTGTTCAAAAGGAATGTGTACCAATTTGGAATCGGCTTGTAGTTTCATCCATTCCCCATTTTCATAATAGATATAGGGTTTGTTCTGTATGCCTTGGGGCAATTCTATAGAGTAATCGAAACCGAAGCGCTGCGCGCCTCCTTCGGTCTTTGAGTAATCGTCGGGGGCACCGTTCCAAACGCCGCCCAATCCCCATTTTCCGAAGAATGCGGTATTATAGCCCGCCTTTTTAGCGATACGGGATAGGGTCGTGGCATTATCGCCAATGCCGTCGCTGGTCAACGGGGACCATACGCCCCAAGGGCTATTTGTATTTCTGTACGGGTAATTACCGGTCATCATTGAATATCGGGTAGGAGCACATAAAGAAGCGGGGGAGTGGGCATCGGAAAACCGCATGCCTTGCCGAATGAGCTTGTCGATATTGGGGGTTGGAACCAAAGGGTCTTTGCCCGTTCTTTCTTTGTGGTAAAAACCAATATCGCCAAGACCGATATCATCGGCCATTACGATTACAATATTAGGGAGGTCTTGAGCTTTCAGGGAACTGCTAAGTCCCGCAAGGAAAACTAGAAAACATATTTTTTGTATTAATGTAAATCGATTCATAGTGTTCTATTTTTTGAAACAGTGTTTTGGTCCTTAGTATTTTTTGTATTATCCCTTCTTAGTAGGTTTTAAATAGTCCTTTTTCAAAACCTTCAAAAAAATGTGTAATAGCCCCAAGATATTTTACCTTGTATCTTGGGGCATTTGTTTTACACACCTTTGTTCGTCGAGGCATCTTCTACAATATCATTGTAATTCGATGTCGTCAACCAAGTTGGGATTAGATTTTATTAGAGCGGTCTATAATCAATTTTTGCGATTTTTTAGTTCCATCCTTTGTTTTGACTATCAACACGTATATACCGGGGTCAAACTCGCTTAAGTCAATGGTCTTATTCGGTATTTTGTTAGATTTTAGAACCTTTAGGACCTGTCCTGATACGGTCAGGATTACGACGGAGTAATCGGTAAGTTCTGTGGTAAGGGTTATGGTGCTTTTTGCCGGGTTTGGATAAAACAGTGTTTCTTCTTTATCGACCTCGTTTTTAGAAGCCTTGTTTTCTTCTTCGATAACAATCGGCTTTTGCAACCGAATAGGGTCTTTGTCAAAACTGACATCTAGAATATCAACATTGGTCTTTACGATATTCTGGCCTGCTTTGATCAGCACATCTCCCGTTCCTTCATCATTTCCGCCAAAGGATATTTTTTTAGTGTTTGCATCGCCGCCCATGAAATTGTTCAACTTGATTGCACCACCCTTTTTGGTTCCGATCTGTATATTTTCTCCCTCATTGATTGTGATGTACTTTGCGATTTTTGTAGAAGAATTGAAGGTGTTTCCGGCAATATAGATGTTTCTAGGTCCATATGCGTGTACATCTCGTTTACAATCTTTGTTAATGTGCCCTGTTTTCGCACATTTTGTATTTGCCCTCCTTTCATTACTTCCGTATACATTGTATGTCCATGTTTTGTACGTATCGGAGGGCCGTGACTGGGTTACCCTTTTATGTCCCTCGGTACCATTTATGTGGATGTAGGTATATGGTCGAGATACCGTATTGGACATGGAGAAGGTATTGTTGTAAATTTCGATGTTTTGGGTAAACTGTTCCATATGGATAGGTTGGCAGCCTCCTCCTGCATCATCCGTCATACCCGCAAATGTATTCCTTCGTATAATCACATCTTTTGATTGTACCATTGCGATATGAAATTGTTTACTTTTTTCAAACGTACAATTTTCAATGATCGAGCCGTTTAGGCTTGTGCTTTCGGTATACCTTCTTCCCGTACCACCGCCACTGTCTTCCCTATCGTTTCCATTATCCGATGAAATGGCGGTTTTATAGCCTTCCTTAAAGATACAGCCATCGATCAGTACCTTATCAACACTTAAAACGACTTCTCCTCCTCGTTTGTTCGTGTTGCGATTAAAAATTTGAACCGGCATAAATTCTATGTTCGAAAAAATACAGTTCTTTAAAACCAAGCCATCGGTAGCGTAAGCGGTAATGGCGGTAATGGCATTCCAGAGGGAATTGGTGAATTCTACATTTTTAAATTGATGTCCCTTGCTCTTATTGAAGCGAAATATAGTATTGCCCCAAGATTTTTGGTTTTTTCCTCCATCTAGGGTTAGGTCGGATATTCTATAATTATTGCCCTTGGCATCGATTAAAGCTCCTTTTTTAGAGGTCAGTTGAAGAATCGTTTTATTTTTGCCGCTTCCCTCTAAGATTAATCCATCATTTACAAAAGTCATGGTTTTTGAAAATTTATACACTCCTTCGGGAAAGATTATTTTTTTTGTTACACCATCATTTCCCCATGCAATAATCTGGTCTATATCGTTGACATCGGCAGTTTCGGTCTGGGCCCAGCTATGATATATATTTCCTAGGCATAATATTACTACCGTAGCAAACCTAATTCGTTTTAAATTATACATAATCTAATTTGTTTTTGAGTTTTGTTAATTACTGTTAGCGATCAAGCGTTGTTCCTTGATCATAAATTGTTGAGATTTTTACAGATTCATTTATTTTGGGTTTATAGGTTCATAGATTTGTTTAAGTGATTCTATCGTAAGTTTTGGGGACTATACTATTATTTGAAATGTTTGTAGCGCTTAACCTTTGTCCGCTGCAAGCTTAGAGAAAGCAATAATCAACTTTCCTTCCTTTGTTTTTCCAAGCAGTTTTCCTGCAAAATTCATATCCGTAATTCCATTTCCAGAGCCGTCAAATTCCACGATGAGATCCTTCCTTTTTTTCTTGGATTTAATAACTTTTGAGCCCTTTCCAAAATCGACTTCCTCTGAAGCGCCGAATCGTAAAGAGGCAAGGTCGATATCGTTTTGGGCGTCAAAATCCGCTTCTGAATGTATCAAGACCCTTATCTTCTTTGTTGATGGGCCTATCTTGTGTTTGTTCAAGAGCTGAATGCGCTTGTGTACGGTAAGGGGAACAATGATGTTTTTTGAACTGTGTTTATCCCTGGCCAAATCATCTGCTTTTGGGACATCTATTACGGCAAGGGAAAGATGGGTGGCCCTGCCGTATTCATCTTGCAATATATGCGGGCGCTCTAACTTGTACCAATGGGTTCGCGTACCGTCTTCGTAGGAAGTATTGTCTGGTGTGTAAGCCGTACCGGGATTGAACTTCCAATGGATGCCATCAGGTGAACGTAGGTAAATGGCGCGATAGTCCCAGAATGCGTTAATCATCATATGATACTGTACTTCATCCTTCCAAAGAACCGGGTCTTCGTAATTGGAGTTTCTATATTTTTTGGGAATAATGGGGTTGTATCGGACCTGGTCGGTCAGCACGGTATAGGGCCCGAGTGGGTCGTCTGTGGCACTGCGCATCATTTCCCCGGCCTTGGTTACAAATAGAAAGCGGCCATCTTCTAACTGAACTCCAGAAAGGTTACGATAATACCGGTATGAAAGTTTTTCGTCTTCATTGGTACTTTTCCAATCGACGGTCATGGTTCCCAAACGCTTCCATGGGCCGTTCATGCTCTTGGAGGTGAATAGGGTCGCTTCCCAATCTATCAAGGAATACAGCATATATGTGCCGTCGTTCAATAGAATTATATCGGGATTATGGCCTAGTCCATTATGAAAACCATAGGCCGTATCTTCTTTAACCTTGTACGGTCCGGTCGGTGTTTCGGAGACTACATGGGCCACCGTTGAATTGGGCCATTCCCAATGGCCTTTGGTTGCGTTTGCGGGCCATCGGGTGACCAGCATATGGTATTTGTTATCTTGGTCCTTTACCGGTCTGCCGCCCCAATAGCTCCATTCGGGATCTTCTATGCCATTATCAGGGTCACGGGGCACAACGCCTTCCGCTCCCCATAGATCGGTCCGCAATTGCTTATGGATGGGCATGGGTAGGATAAGGTCGCTAAACGAAGTGCCGGATATCGCTTTTACTTTGGCCCTTACCAGTTGTGAAGCCTCACTCTTATTCCCCGAATGATCATGGGTAAAGACCACATACGAGTTATAGTCCCCTTTTTTCGGGGTGAAATCAACATATTCGGTGCTTGTAAGGTCATGGGCGATCTGGCGAAGATGATTTCCGTTGGCCCCTCCTCTATAAACCGAATAATGGGCCACATCAACATCGACACTTTTGTTCCACTCCAGTTTAATTTCAGTTTCAAGGGCCTCAATTTTTAGTATTGTAGGAGGGGCAGGAGCCTCATGGTCTATTTTTTTAAGAAGCACCTTGTTGGATCCTGACGATTCTGAGGTGTCGAGACGGGTTACGACATAGCTATATGCCATACCGTTGATAAGGTTTGTATCGGTAAAGCTAAGATCAGCGGTCGTAGTCAGTTTTTTGTACGTTTCGCTTTTTCCTTTGCTTCTGTAAACCGAAAACTTGCTGTCTGAATGCGCTTTTTTGTCCGTCCAATCCAAACGGATACCGTTGGCCACTATTTTTCCCGAGAGGGTAGGACCTTCTTTTTCGGGAGCTCTTACGCTAAGGTTGACATAATCTAGAAAAACTTTAACGTCTTCACTGGAATAAAATACTACCCGAACACGGGGAGGTCCCGCCATTACGTCTTTTTGGGTTACGGTATAAGTCCCTGAAAAATGTTCTATGGTTTTGTCCGAACCTATGAGTTTTACTTTTTCGGCCAAGATGCGCTCTTGTTCACCAAAGAAGAGGTGTAAGGAAAGGGAACCCTTGCTGATGTATTCCAGATCGGCCCCAAGGCTCCAGTTCAATTCATCGCCCACTTTTAGGTCTTGATAAGCAGGGGTGGTGCTCAAGGGCTTGGAATCGATATAGGCATAATCAAAAGAGCTAAAATAGCGACCGGCGAACAGGCCCATAGAGTGTCCTTCTTTTTGAGGTTCCATAGAGGGGGTCCAGAATGGGGATTGCAATCCGAGGCGCCAAGAACCGGCCTGTATTAAATTAAAATCACCATCGTTTACATTGGGGTAGGGAGCGTTGTCCCCAAGGAGAACACTTTGTGCCGATAAGCTCAAATGGCAAAAAAGAAGCAAGGCAATTGACAGAAAAGTGAATGCAAGGTTGCTATTTTCTTTTTGTCGGCGGTGATTTAGAGGTGTCATTTTTTATAGTACTATATTAGTGTTCTATTATTTTAAGCGGGAAAATTTAATGGCGCTCGATTTTTAGTACATAAGCGAAGTCGCATGGTTTTTCTTTGGGAAATTGAACAAGGAGACCTTCCGCTTTCTGCTCCCATTTGATGCTTTCACGACTTCCCAACATTGAAATGCTTTTGATATCGTTGGGATAGAGCTTCCCTTTACTGCCTAAGGTTCTAATGGTAATTTCTTCCCCTGGCCATTCCATACAGATGGCATACAGGTTTTTGCCTTTCTGGGTAAACCGAATATCTTCTGAAGTGTATTTCGGAATCAATTCCCCGTGGTTTTTCCCTTGCCCGTGATGGCCTGGGTTAGTTACTTCCGTAGGGCCTTCACCAAAAAATATCCACGGCATGGTGTTGTAAATCGCTTCCCCGTTGATCTTTAGCCAATCGCCCATGGCATATAGTTCCTTTTTTGTTTCCTCAGGAAAACTTCCATCGGCCTTAGGGGGGACATTTAAAAGCATTCTGCCATTCTTGCTGGTCATATCGATTAACATGTCGACCAATGTACCGGCATCCTTTACCTTGTTCACAGGGTTGTAAAACCATGTGTTACGCCATTCAAAGTGGCGTTGCATATTGATGTCGGCCATCCATGGATCATATTGCATTCCCAATAGGTTTCCGTCTTCGATATCGCGAATCCCTATTCCCGGAGGGATATCATGGGTCTTATAAAAAACTTCTACTCCTTTTCCTAGTTCTTGCCCCTTGTTGAAATAATCACTGAGCAATTTTTGTTGATAGCTTTCCGGTACACTGATCAGTTCATTATCCCCCTCAGGCAACAGGCGGCCACGGTCTGTGTACTTTTTTAATTCGCCCTTTACGGTTCCGCCAAAGCCGGTGTCGAACCAGATCATATCCGGTTCGTATTTATCGATGGCTTCTGAAATACGGTCAAACCAAGCTTTAAATATAACTTCCGCTATTCGACCTTGATTAGCTGTAGCGTATTTTGAATTATCTTCATGGGGATTGAGGTAAGTAGGGTCGTCTTTGGATAATCGGCCCCACATACGGCTCCAAAAATCACCCGTATGGAAAGAGGATATTATAGGCATATTGCGTTTGCGAAGTTCTTTTGCCAGGCTTCCGTATAGGTCTACTTTAGGTCCTTTGTTTACCGAATTCCAATCCGTTATATCGCTATCCCAATTTACGATCCCGCTACCGTGCCATGCTACGGGCCCGCCGAACTGGGCGCCTGCATCTTGCATCAAATCGACCCATTTTTTAGCATCGAACTTTTCGCCTTTCCAAGCATCGATAGCTTCAAGAACCGTCATTTCGGGATTTTTGGAAGCTACTTGTACCGTCTGTGGTCCCCAGTGAAAATAGATTCCGAATTTCATTCCATAAAGCCAATCGGGCGTAGTATGCTTTTGCAAAGACGACCAATCCGCTTGATAGGGCGCGGCCGATTTTTCGTTTTTCTTAGGCGGGTTTTGGGCAAAGCCGATTACCGATGTCACGAAAAAAACAAGGCAGGGGCATAATTTAAAAGGGAAAGAAGGGGCTAAGATTTTCATTTAGTTTTCGGTTTTAGGTTGCGAATGATAAGAATGGCATCGGCCTCGTACCGCCATGGGCGGTAATCCCAAAAACCAAGCTCCTTCATATTGTACTTTTCTTCGGGAGTCAATTCGCCCGTAAGGGTATTGAACCACTGTTGGGTGGCGTTTTCGTAGTCGAACTCCTTTGAAACCTGAACCTTGGCCGAGGTGTAATGGTTTTCCTTTGGGGTATATATTAAAATGATGCCATCCTTTTCATTGGTCAAATTGTATCCGCTACCATTGTATCTGGCATTGGGTTCAAAATTCTCGAAAGGTGCGGAATCAAATAGTTTTCGCATGTGGGTGAAATATTCAAAATGGGGTTTTTTAAAATCTTCAGGTTGTTCAAAAGGGTTGTGGATCAAGGCATTCCATGAAGCGCCTTGCCAATAATAGGTGGTGTATCCGCCTGCGAACAGACACATATAGTTTCTTCGCAAACACACTTCGGCATTTACGTAAGCTCCCGGAAAGACCACATAAGGCGATTCTTCATATCCCCCGTGTTCGATATTAAAAATAGGTTTGTTGGGGAAGTCGTTTCGGGCATTCAACATATTCTGGTATAGGGTATGTTGCCAGTTTTGCATCGATATAAAATCGACTTCATCGGCATGGTTTCTACAGAAGCCATAATCATGGACGGATACCAACCTATCATAAGAATCTAGGTTTCTAGTCCGTTCAATACGTTCTGAAATATAGGCGGCAGTGGCCCTGGTTTTGTGCAGGGCTTCCTTAGAAACGTCCCAGATGATATTCGGAAAAGCTTGGTAGCGTTTTATGATATAGTCATAATACCTATTGTCGGCCTCAGATTCCATTTCCGGCCATGATACGAGTTTGTTCCAGACGTAGATCATAAGGTGACTAACGATTTCTTGATCGTGCATTTCTGAGATGACCTTGTCAAAATGCTTGAAAAAGTCAAGGTTGAGCGAACTGTAGTCCGGATTGGAATTGGACCCCAAAAACGGGAAAATATCTTCGCGTCCCCCATATTCGTGTTCGGGATGCTCGGCCAGACGTTTGTCTTTTGGCCAAGAAACGTCGTATGAATAGACGTTCATCACGACCTGATTGAAGCGGTATTCGTTTAAAAGCGATAAGAGGTGCTTGGTCTTGGCCATATCTTCTTTTCCGTAATCGAGAGCAAAGAGCCAATCGCATTCAAAAGCCAGATTAAAGTAATGTGAACCGTCTTCATAGAACAAATGCCGTGGGTTGTCTTTGTTCAATACAATGCCTCCATGGCGGTCGCTTTTTTGGTTTTTAACGACGGTAATCTTTCCCTTTTTTCCGTTCAAACCCTTTAGTTCGGAAGTTATTAGGAAGGATTTATCGCCCATGACGCCACTGGAGTATCGTAGCACCCATGTACCCTTGCCATTGTAAAATAGGGGAATCTGCTGTGTTTGTTTTCCATCTGTCACTTGGGCGGTGGCCACAACCTCAAAAGGGGCCTTTGGTCTTTTGTTTACAGGGAAGACCACGTCGATGACCTCCCATTGTTGGCATTGTATACCGGTGCTTGGTTTTGGGTCGGTATAGGTTTTAGACTGCGATATGCCCGCGATAGGAAGCAGTAATACATAGCAGAAAGCAAAAAGGGTTCTAAATAGCTTCATTTCGGTTCTTATTGGGCCCACCCGCCGGTGTTGCCGTTCAAATAGCTTATAAACCAACCGCTTCCCCATCCGGCACACCAAAGCACATCTTTGTTATAGGGGTCAGGTTTAACGTCGACGATTTTGTCGGGTTGGCCCAGGCCCTTGTTGATTTTTTTCCAGCTTTTACCGCCATTTGTACTGAGGTAGATCCCCGGATTCATGAATTTACCGGACATACTCACTTGTTGTCCCGCAGCGCTGAGAACGATAAGTTTCGGGTCAAGGGGAGAGGTTTCGGCCTGCCAAACAAAGGGGGCCTTGAATATTTGTTGCCAAGTTTCACCCTCGTCCGAACTCCGCCAAACTCCGCCTTCTTCATAAGTGCCGCTACGTTGTCCGGTAGAAATAAGTATATCCTTGGTATTGCGATCTATGAATACATTGTTCACCGAATTTATGATGGATGGAATGGCCATCTTTTCCCAATTACTCCCTTTGTCCCTAGACATATAGAGCCCCCCGTTTTTATCGTTCAGGGCCGCGTATAGGGTTTCCGGTTGATCAGGATGCATAATGATACGCCTAACACTTGCATTTTTATGAAAACCGGTATTGCTCAATTCCCAAGTATGGCCTCCGTCAAAAGAACGATAGAAACCATACCCCCCTTTGGTTAGTTTTTCAGGTTTTCCCCCACCTATTTCAGAAATTTTGCGAGAGGTCGAACAGAAATACATGGTATCGGGGTTGTTCGGGTCGATCAATAGGGAGTTCTGAGGGGCCAGACCTTGCCATGAATTATTGTCGGCTTCAAAAATGGTAGCGATATTCGCCCAAGTTTTTCCGCCATCGGTAGTCTTGCGTAATTTCCCGCGGTGTTCTTGGCGCCAAGACAAAATGAAAATAGTATTGGGGTCTTGCGGATGTACCGCTACGGTCGATATGGAATGGGCACCATGATTACCGCTATGGTCATGTACCTGTCCTTCAATCTGCTGAACGGCTACGGCCTGCTTGTCGGGCCACCCTTCTAGATCTGTGGTTTGCCACAATCCGTGTTCGCCGCTACAGAGCAATCTTCTGTTTTTAATACCCGTTTCTAAAAGCATAAACCTTCCCGGAAGATTACTGCCCCCTCGGCCGATCCATTTGTTACTGCCCGGTGAGGTCTCATAATCGTCTATTTGCTGCCAGGTCATGCCCTTGTCCGTTGATCGTAGGGTTTGTTGGTCTATACCGATATAAAGGTTGCCATTAGGGGCTATTGACATCATTCGGTTACCGGAGGAACCCGCGGTACCGTCCATATAGGTCTGTAGGTGGGCAAACTCGATATTGGTTCCGGTAGGGTTGTTCCTGCTTTTCCAATAGTCCAGATCCTTGTTTCCTTTCCAATACGGACCGTATCTGGCACAGGTAATCCAAGTTTTTCCACCATCTAAGCTTCGCCATACATCGCCTGGGCCGAAGGTGAAATCGTGTTTGCGATTGTAGCTCACATAGATTTCGTCTTTGTTCAAGGGGTTGACCACCAATCGATTGAAAACCGGAAGTGTTTTTGTGGGCAGGGCGGTGAACTTTTTCTTCGATTCCGACTTTGAGGTTCCGAACCAGTATCCCATGGTTTTATGGAAACGGTCAACTTCGGCATTGGAGTGGAGGGCAGTCATATCAAAATAGAGATTACCGGTAATGTCTTTCCAGCTTTTGCCACCATCGGTACTTTTAAATACGCCTCCTTTTGCGCTTACCGTATTTCCTTTGTCTTCATAAACGGTTTGGTCTACCAAGTACAGAACAAATTCATTGGTTTTTGGATCGTAGTAGGAGGTCAGGTCACGGGGAAGGTTGTTGGGGAGTCCCTTACCGCCTTTTTTCCAAGAAAGTCCGCCATCGGTACTACGCAGCACCCCGAAGTTGGTAGCCATAACAATGTGTCGATGGTTCTTTGGGTTTACAATAATCTTTCCCACGTCGGTCTTTTCGTGAAGGCCCTTAGTTATTTTTTTCCATGTTCGGCCTTTATCGGTAGACTTATAGATGCAGCCATAGGCTGCGTATTTGAAGAAAATGCCGTTGGGGTTGGCGGCCGATCTATGGTTGCTCTTTACGTTCCAAAAATCGCCTGCCCCTGCATACCAGATATTGTCGTCGGTAGGGTCTACGGCCAGTTCGCTCAAACGCGTTCCCTCTTGTTCGTAATACCAACCCTTTTCAAATGATTTGGGGTCGTTGGGGTCTATGTTTACGTCTTTATGGCTTCCGCCCAATTCCGTGGTCTTTTTCCAGCTTCGGCCCCGATCAAGGGTTTCAAAGACCCAACCGTTCCAATCGATGGCCATACCGTAGTCGGGGTTTTGCAGGGAGAATTCAATATCTAAGACCCGTTTCATGTCGTGGCCCAACCCATCGTGGTCTTTTAGCGAATGCCAAGATTTTCCGTTGTCCCATGTTCCGTAGCTCACATGCATATCGGGGCCCATAAACATCACGTTGGCGTCGGTGGGGTGGTTCCAGAATTCTTCGCAATAGCCCGACATTCCCGGACCGAAATTCTTCCATTCAATGGAAGGATCCGATGCTATTTTCTCCGTTTTGATCTGTTGAAAAAAGTCTTTGGTCTGGGCTTGAAGTGTCATAGTAAGACATCCCAATACTAGAAATAAAGTCGTTTTTTTCATCTATTTGTTTTTTTCAATGGTTTTCGGTTTATTTTGTGGTGTACGGGTCTTTATGTATTTCGCAACCTCGACTAGGGGAGCGATCCATATTTCATCTTGTTTTTCGCGCAAATAGGCTATCAATTCTTGATGGGCCTCTACCGAAACATTCAGGGGGCTACCACCTCCCACACCATGGAAGAGAAAGACCAAAAGAGTATTGCTTTCTATAGCTTGGTCGACCAATTGTTTCATTTCCTGTCCAGTGTGCCCTTTCATGCCGAAGCAATTGATATCGTCAAGGTCTATTTGCCCTGCTGTCATCATGTTTCGTTTAACTCCCCGGGCCGCAATAAATTCACCTTTAAGGTAGGGGAAGAACAATACGGAGTCTATTTTCATGTGACCGCAGGGATATGCGAAGGTGCGTTCGGTTTTACCGTCAATAGAGTGGAGTAAGGTGTTGGTAATCTTAATTTCATTGACTACCCGGTCTAAGGTAAAGTTGGCCAAGTCCTTTTCGGGTGAAAGCGGTTTTTTTCGACCAGGTTTATTGATGCAAGGATGGGTTAAGCTATGGTTGCCCAGTTCATGGCCGTTTTGGGCCGCTGAACGCCATTCGTCAAGTCTTTTGTTCAGGGTTTCCGATTCGCCGATCAAATAAAACGTAGCTCTAAGTCCATGTTCGTCCAAAGCGGGAATTACGTTGTCAAGGTGCTCGTTTAATGCATCGTCGTAAGTAAGCACTACGGCACATTTTTTAGTGTTCCAGAGCTTGTTTTCCTGCGCGACGAGGCTCTGAAAACCAATAGTGATAAGCAGCGATAAAAGGAGCTTGAAATGCATGGTTTACTTTTGTTTATGGTTTTGTGGCTTCCAGGTAAAGCGGTCTATACTCACCCCTCTGTAAGGCCATTCTACACTTGATATATACCACTGCCCATCTTCACCCTGAAAAATCTCGGGGGCATGTGCCTTTAACACGGTAATTTCCTTTTCTTGGTCAACCCCAAAATTGGTTAGGTCATTCGACTGATAGACATAGGCTTTGTGGGTATAGGCGCCTTGAATATCCTTGCCGTCCCATCCACCTTCCCAGGCACAGACAAAAAGGTAAAAGGAATTGTTATGAAACAATAGACTGGGAGATTCTGGGTCGAATTGATTCGTTTTGAGAATGGTTTTGGGTTCGCTCCAGTGTATTAAATCTTTGGAAGTCACCATACGGACACTTTTAATGGAACAGTAGGTCAGGTAATATGTGCCTTTGTATAAAAGTAAATTGGGATCTCGTGCGCCATCGGGGTCTGAAAAGAGTTCTCCTTTTGGTTCCCAATCATAGAGATTATCGGAAACAGCCAAACGGATAGGGCTATGGCCGTATACCATTTGAAAGCGTCCGTCTTTTCTAACGACATAAGGGGCGTGGTTTGCAGGTATTTCACCGGGTCGGTCTCTAGGGGCGAGTATCTTGGGAAGGTCGTTATAATGGTTTTCTTTTAGGGTTTCCTTGAAATTTGTAGCCCGTGACACGGCGTGAAAGGAAGCGTATTCACCTTCATGTATCCCCTTGTTGAGCGGTTTGGTTTCCACGAGGGGGTGGGTAATGCCGAATATGTGCCATAAGCCGTCATCGCCCTTTACAAAGGTGTGGTCGTTGGGCACCCATTCGTCGTACCATTTGCCCTCTTTCAGGTTTGGGGTGTCGGGACCGAAAAAATAGTCTCCGTCCGCTTTGTATACGCGTACGTATTGATTGGCCTGTTCGGGTACCAAAAGCTCTGCTTGGGCGTGTAGGCCGTAGGTTATACCGCATAGGGTCGAGAGTAAAAAGGAAAGGTTTTTCATGCTTCTTGGGTGTTCTGGTTAGTTCTGGGTGGTTATGGACTTGTTCGGTTTTGGGTGCTGTGCTACGTACCATCCACTACCTCGTGTTGAAGCGTAAAACTTGCCCGGGGTATAGTTGTCTATGGCAATATCGTTGATGCGATCGCTTTGGCCGTTGCCCTTATTTATTTTTGACCATGACTTTCCTCCATCTTGTGAAAGGTAGGTGCCTGCATTTTTTGTACCGATGGAGACATTGCCCAAGGTAGAGACCAAAATGGTGTTCGGGTTGTAGTAGGCCGTTTCAATACGGTTGGTCCAAGGGTGGTCAAAAATCCGTTTCCAGGTACGAAGGCCGTCGTTACTGACCCAAACCCCTCCGGCATTGGGTTTTCCCCTTTTGCTACCTGCGGTAATATAGGCTTTTCCGTCTCTAGAGAAATGGATGTCGTTAATGCCTTGGTCGCCCGATATTTTTTCGGTGGAAGAAACCTTACTCCAATACTTGCCGTTGTCAATCGATTTAAAGAGTCCCCCTCCTTTGTTCTGTATGGCTACGTAAAGCGTGTTGGGGTCCTTAGGGTCGAAGGCGATTTTTGTTGCATCACGGGAATCGGGCAGGCCTGTATTCGCTTCTTGCCATGTTTTTCCGCCGTCGTATGTTTTGTGTACTCCAAAACCCGTTACCGAATTCCCGACCCATTGCAGGTCCGTAGAACGCTTGGGTACCACAAAATACATGTTGTCGGGATTGTCAGGGTCTATGATAAGATGGTTTTGGTGTACACTTTGGTCACCACTGTGGGGTTTTGTTTCCCATTTAGGGATTGCTATGCCCTGCTCTTGCCACGTTTTTCCATTATCAATGGACTTTAGAAATTTGCCTTTTGCCGCCTGTCTAAAGAACAAAGCGTAATGGATCATCGTATCTTTAGGATGTATGGCGTACCAACTTAAGGAGGTTTCATTGTCAAGAAAATTATGTGACTCCGCAGCTTGTGCCCCTAGACGTAACTTAGGTCCTTCGTTGTTGGTAATCCATAGACTGTTTTCGCCGGCCATACAGAATACCTTGTGCCTTACTTCGGGATGTTGGTAGAAACCGTGGCCGGGCAGATTGCTGTTTCCCGCTCCGACATAACTTTCCGTACCGGGAGTGGTATACTCGTCATCGATATCTACCCAGGTTTCGCCCTTGTCGTAGCTCATAAGCGATATTTTGGCCATTTGGGTATGAAGTACGGTTCCGTCGGCATTCCACCGAACAAAATTGGAACCTTTACGTTCGTAAAAATCACGGTCTACCCAATCTTTCAAATAACGGAGGGAAATATTGGTTCCCATAGGGTTGCCCCTGTCGGTCCAATAGGCGTAGTCTTTAGAACCTTTTTTCCATGCCTTTCCGTTTCGCAGGGCAACATGCCATGTCTTCCCCCCATCTTTGCTGCGCCATATTTGCCCAGGTTTGAAATTATTTCGCGAGGCATTGGAATATTCGTTGTTCAGGTAAATGTTGTTGGCATCATTGGGGTCTACCGCAATGGTATTGAAACGAATGGTAATGGCCGAGGGCATCTCAGGATATTTCTTTTTGAATTCACCGTCTTTCATACCAAAAACATAGGCGGCACAGTGTACATAGCTCTTTTTGATATCGGCGTTGTTTTGAAATTGACGCATGTCTAGGCTTAGGTTGCCTTGTAGTTTTTGCCAAGTTTCCCCACGGTCTACACTCTTGAAGATACCCCCTTTGTCATCGGTCAATGTCTTCCCGTCGGGTTTCCACATAGGATTGGAGATAAGGTAGAGCGTAAGGGTGTTGGTGCCAGGGTCGTAATGGTGCGCCATGGCCCGCATTACGTCATAATCGAAGCCCTTGGTCTTCTGTTTCCAGTGTTTTGCCCCATCGGTACTTTTGTAAAAACCGTAGTTGGTGCTGGCATAGATCGTGTTCGAATCTTTCGGGTCAACCAATAGGGTTTCGAATTGGGTATCGGGGTGAAACCCCTTGTTCATGAGTTTCCAGGTTTTTCCCTTGTCGGTACTTTTCCATAGTTTGTTGAGGCTGGGCTTATGTTCTTTTGAGCCATGGGGTTGGCTATTCGGAAAGAGCATTCTTCCCAAATGCCGCATTTCGCCACCTCCTGCATACCAAATGGCATCATTTTTCGGGTCTACCGCTACACACGACACATATTTGCCCTCGAATACCGGATGGTTCAGGTTCTGCCATGATCGCCCGCGGTCATGGGTAACAAAGATGCCCTTGTTCTTGTCATCGCTACAAAAACCGAAATCGGGGTTTTGGCGTGAAAAATCGATACTGAACAACTGCATGGGGCCTCGTTGGCCTTCCCTGTACCCTGTAGCATCTTCATCGAGCATGGTATTGTAGGTTTTTCCTTGATCGAAAGAAACGTAGGAATTTCCCATATTCGGACTGATATAAAGGGAGTTGGGGTCGGTCGGATGCCAAAAGGCACATTTGTTGTTTCCGCTCATTCCCGGGCCGAATTGCTGCCAAACCACCGAGGGGTCGGAGGCTAGGTCTTGGGTCTTTAGGCGCTCAAAAAAGTCCTTGTTCCCATCCGTATTTTGCCCGTAGGTCGATATACCGCATAAAACCGTGAATAACAATGTTATCTTGGGGGCTATCATCTTTTTATTCATGTCATTTTTATTTAAGTGAACGACCTAGGGACCTTATTTGGTCAAATGGATATAGACCGTACTTTCGTCAAGGCTATTTTTTTTATTCCCCTTTAACGGACGTATATGGGCCGAGAGCTTATAAGGGGATTCGAGCGGTAATTTTTGATCCAATTGCAAGGTGTATTCCAGGTTGGCATATCCGGCATAGGCCGTGAGAATCGCTTCCTTTATTTTTTTGCCTTCGTTGTCAAACAGTATAAATGCTATTTCACGGTCTTCGTTCGCTTGATACGAAAGGGGGATTTCTAGGGATTTTGATCGTTTGTGTTCGATGGTCGCACTAGGAAACGTTACGTTTTCGTGGTACAGTTTTAGGGTCGGGTCTTTTTCTACTTCGGAATTAGGGTCGTTTACATCGACCAATCGGTAGGCCCTGACCCAATCGTAATAGACTGTGTTCTTGCTCGGGTCAGATAGCTCTTCGGCATTAGGAAGTTCGATCCAGGGAAAAGGATAGGTTTCGTTTACCAGACGCATGTACATTGGCTGGTCAAAAGGTTTCTTCTTTACCTTGTCATAGAATTTTTGGTGTTTGGGCGGCCTGTTGTTATAGTAATAGCTAGCGGTGCTTTCATCGCGCCACCATCCTCCATAAACATTAAAGTCTTCGGAGGTAAGCTTGGCGTCTTCGAACTTTACTTGCGGTGCCCTGTGGTCATATTTTTTTCCGTTGCAATCGGTATACCAAAAATGGGCATTGGAATGCATGCCACTGGCAAAATAACTTCCATTGAAATCGCCTTCGCGTCCGATAGATTCATGAATGTCCCATTCCAAACCGTAGCGGTCACAATCCTTAGGCCCTTTGAAATTATTGGAGCTTGAAAACCAAAAGGTGGTAGACATCGTTGTGGCCGCGGCTTTGACGCGACATTCGTAATACCCGAATTTCGTCGCCTTTTTAGACACTACTGCGGCACCCGCTATGTTAAAGGTAATGTCTTTGCCGTAGGCATGTACAATAGTGTCTTTCTCTAATTTTTTTCCTTCCATCTTTAAAAACCCGTCTCCTACCGAAACCTGTGAGGACATAAAAAGACCTGGGGCCCTGCCGATCCAGGTCGGGTGGTGGTCGAGCCATTTGGTGGTGTCGAGTTCGGTACCGTTGAACTCGTCGGAAAAATCAGGGTTTAGCACCCATCGCTTGCCCATAGGTGGTTTGGGTGGACCTTGGCGTGTTTCTTTGTCGGTGGAACTATAGGTTTTAGGGGGGTCTTGGGCAAAAAGACTGGCGTTTACAAGAACGAGGGTCAAAATAGCTTGTTTAAGAATCATTTTTAATAGGTATTATTTTTTTAAGATTAGCGGAGTTACGGGGCCTATGCCGTTCACCGGAGCGTCATGTGCCGTTTCATGAAGGTCATATTGGGGAATGACCCGCAATAGTTCATCGCGTTCTTTTCTATGGGCTTGCGATACTTTGCCCCAGTCGGTGATTTTTGGAAAACTGATCAGGTCTTCGGGCGTTCGGCTCACATCGTACCAGACATTGTTTCCATCCTTTAGAACAAGATTTCCTCTTACGATCTGGGTTTCCTTATGATATGCGTAAATCCAATTTCTATGTGTTTTTTTATCGGTAGTTAAAAACGGAAGCAAGCTTTCTCCGTTAATTTCGTAGCTGTCGGGTATTTCAACCTGGGCAATGTCGGCAATGGTAGGAAGCATATCTGAGATATTCACCAACACATCTTGTAAGCCTTTCTTGGTCATATGCATACCGGGGGCATAGATAATCAAGGGGACATGGGTTCCCTTTTGCGAAATAGGGCTCGATTTCCCATAACCGCTCGTACCATTGTCGGCACAGAAAATGAAAATGGTGTTGTTTTCGATACCGAGCTCCTTGAGTTTGTTTATGTACTGCCAAACTTGATAATCGAGATAGTTGATGTGATGGTGGATACCACTTTCGGTAACCGTACCATGGGTGTTGTATACTCCCTTGTCTCCGGTGATATGGGGTTCGATACGGGAGTATTTGGTGCCGTCCCAGTTAATCTTCGGGGTGCCGGGCCATTTGTTTCCAGAACCTGGGTGAAGAAAGTCCCATGCATCATGACCTAGGTGGCTGGTGTGGTAAACAAAGAAGGGTTCGCCTTCCTTTTGTTTTCTTTCCATGAACTCAAAGATGAAATCGAGTTCTACATCGGGACCAAAGGTGTTCAGGCCAAATTCTTTTTTTGCCTTTTTAGTGTTCGGCCACCAAACCAGCTTTTTGTTGGTGCCCGGGTGGTTCATGAGTTGTACGTGCGGTTTCCAGTACCAACCGGATTGCACATAGCTTTTCTTGTGAATTTCTTTATTGGTATCCGCATTGAAAATCTTCTTTTTCCCGTTTACTTTTCTAGTCTCTAACCGGAAGTCCGTAGTATGAATGGCTTTGTTGTAAGAGCCTTCACCAGGGGTAAAACAGCCTTCGTCAAAAGCGAAGCCCTCTATGTTCATTTGGGTTTTTCCCGCCCAAAAAGTGGCATACCCGCCCGCTTTGGCCACATTTGCAATGGAGTGGGGGGAACTGTCGTATAAATTCCAAGAGCCCTTGCCGTCGGGTGCCTTGCCCTTGTCTTTGTTATGCCACCATTTGTGCAAGTGGGCATATCTGCCCGTCATCATCATGGCCCTACTTGGGCCGCATATGGTGGCTGCCCAAGCGGTCTTTATATAGCAGCCTTCTTCGGCGAGTTGGTTCAATACCGGGGTTTTGGCCCGGTATTGAATATCGGAGCTGTTGCCCCCTTTCGGTGGGCTCCAAACCGTAGAACCGTAAATGGGAAGTTCCCGAGCACTAATATCATCGGCATACAAAAGGATGATGTTCGGTTTTTCTTGGGCCATTGCATTGGAGGAAATGATGATGCTTCCTAGCAAGGCCCATAGGGTTTTGTGGTTTGTGACTTTCATTGTTCTGGTTTTGAAGCGGTTTTTAAATTGTCTGAATTCAATAAAACTCCCAAAACCCGTATTTCTCTCCCTCAATATTTTCCTTGATATCGCCCAATTCTTTGGCTTTCTCTTTCATTTCCTTACGCATGGTCTTCACCTGATCGGCGTATTCGGGAAAGAAGGAAAGGTCGTAGACTTCCCAAGGGTCGTTTTTTATATTGAACAATTGGGTAACACGGGATCCTTTTACGGTTTCACCATTTTTCTTGTCGTAATTTTTGGCGCGTACGTATTCGATGAGTTTATAATCCCCTTTTCTATAGGCCCTTTGGAATTGTTTGTAGGCATGATAGGTATAATCGCGAACACTGGCCTTCTCTTTGTTGATAACGGGCAATAGGCTTTTGCCGGTCACGGAACTTGGAATGTCTACACCTATAAAATCGCAGATGGTAGGAAAGATATCGAAGTTATAGGCCAGGGCATCTCTCTTACTGCCTTTATCTTTTATGAGGTTTCCTGAAAAGATAAGGGGAATATGAACCCCGTCTTCGTCATAAATATTCTGTTTGCCCATCAGGCCATGGTTACCTACGGCCAGACCGCTATCACCGGCAAAAACGATTAGGGTATTCTTATAGGCCCCACTTTCTTTTAATGAAGCGATGACTTTGCCTATTTGGGCATCTAAATGGGTAATAATGGCATAATAATCGGAAAGTTCTTGTTTGGCTACTTCCGGTGTTCGGGGCCATACGGCCAGTTCTTCGTCCCTTAGGAACATATCGCCGTTGTCAAAAGGATGTTGCGCCATATAGGAAGGGGGGAGTACAATGTCTTCAACAGGGTACATATCTTTATATTCTTGTGGTGCCTGTCGTGGGTCGTGGGGCGCGTGAAATGCCAGATACATAAAGAAGGGATTTTTTTTCTTGTAGCCCTTAATATACTCTGAAGCACTTTCTGCATAGATTTCAGAGGTATGTGGGCCATTTTTCTCCGTACCGGTCGGACCTCTTTTATCTTCTTTGCTTATCGGTCTTCGAACGACTTTTCCGTTTTTATCATATTCCAATAGGTAGCCGTCTTCAAATTTGTAGTCGCCATCTTTTTTCCAATCCCACAAGGGCATACGAAAATGGTCGACGAGGTAAAGGCCTCTTGACATAAGCCGGTCTCCCGAATCGAAGGAGCGCGCCAAGGAAGCATTGTCTTGGTGCCATTTTCCCACGATATGGGTGTTGTAGTCATTAGCTTGCAACGCTTCGCCTATGGTGGTATGTTCGGGAGGAATACTGTGTCCTTGTCCCTGTAGATCGAATACGTTTCTTCCGGTCAATAGCATAGCCCTGCTAGGTACGCAGGTGGCCCCAGAAAATGCGCCCATCAAGTAACCGTTGGAAAATGATACCCCATCGGCGATCAAGGCATCTATATTTGGTGTTTTTACTTGCATTCCACCCAAGGCATGAACACCTGAAAAACGGTGGTCATCGGTATAGATGATGAGTACATTGGGTTGGTCTTTCTTTTTTGTTTTGCGCTTTTGGGCTTGGATAGGAAGGCCCAAGAGTGCGCTGAAAAAGACTAAAACGTAAACGGTGAATTGATTTTTGAAATTCATAATGTTATTCTGATAGGGTTGTATGGGTGTCCACTAAAACTTGAGATTCTCTTTTATCGGTGCCGTTTAACGTGAACACGACGTTGTTGGTTTGCAGATTTTCTATATGTCTTCCGTAAAGGCCGTAGGCAGGCAGTACTGTAAAGAAGCTGAACTCAGGGTAACGGGTTTCATCTTCCGCAACCGTGGCCATTGTGTGTTCTTCAATCCCACCGCCGGGCAATTCCAGTTCAATGTTCTCTAGGAGGATTTTCCCGATTTTATGGTTGGGAGTGCCCGTCATCAATATACCTGAAGGCGGATTTACCCTAGAGCTATCGAGGGCCCGTGCACTGCCTTTTACATTTTTGATGATTACATCGGTAATAGAGCCAACTTCTTGTTTTTCGGCATTGCGATAGGTGCGTAGGCGTTCTCCAAGACGAATGAAAATGGGCATATCTACTCGGTCCATCTGAATACCGTCTATGGTCACATCGTGAATATTGGCCCCGTCAACACTCAAAACCTTGATACCGCCGCCCTTAGTATCGTAAATTTGGCAGTTTGTAATATCGATGTTGTACATATCTCCCATAGACTCCGTGCCGAACTTGATCGAACCCCAGTCGCTTCTGAGTCTGCAATCGCTAACCTGTACGTTATAGGTGGGTTTTGGACTCGTAGTTTTGATGCAAATGGCATCATCACCAGTATTGATGTCGCAGTTTTTAATAATGGCATCGTAACTGGAATCTAGATCAATACCATCGTTGTTTTTATGGGCATGGCTGTAAATAGATACGTTCTCGACCAGGATGTCATTGGATTGGTAGAAGTGGCATGTCCATGCGGCCGGTTGGCGTAAGTGAACATCCTGTACCTTAATCTGGGAGGAATTAACAAAACGCAGAAGAAAGGGCCTGTTTGAGCCAAAACCTTCGGTTTGGGCAAGGTTCAGCTCCTTAATTTTTGCCTTTATATTTTTTGCAAGGAAGGCTTCCCCGTTTCCATCGATAGTCCCTTTTCCGGTTACGGCAATGTTCGTGGCATTTTTTGCGCCGATAAGGCAGTTGCCCCGTTTTTGTCCCGTAGCATCGGTAAAGGTATCGATGCTCTGGTAATCTAAGGGATTGGAGCTTCCTATCAGTTGGGCATCTTCGGCAATATGAAGCGTAACCTTGTCTTTCAGTAGCAGCGTTCCCGAAACATAATCCCCTTTATCAAGGATCACTGTACCGCCTCCTCCTTCGTTACAAGCGTCAATGGCACGCTGTATGGCTTCCGTATTTACGGTTTTCCCATTGGCAATGGCCCCAAAATCGGTAGCCTTGTAGACGTCTGATTTAGGGTTGCAGCCGACAAATAGTATAAAGGCTATCAATAGACTTGTAAAGTGTAACTTATCCTTCATTTTAGTTGTTTTGGATTTGGTTTTTGCTGAGCTTTTTTTTGTTGAGGTAAATCCTGTTTACTTCCACGTTTTCAACATTTTTTAGGACTATGGGGGCTCTTTGGTCTTCGTTTATCGTTTTAATACTGAAATTGTCAACGACCAAGCCGTTGATATGGCGAGCGTAAAGTCCCGAAGCGGGCAGGGTACCGACCAAGCTGAATTCGGGCCACCAGCCATTAAGTACTTCTTGGGTGTATTCTTTGAGATCTGTTTTTTTTGCATCCTCCACCGTTCCTCCGCCGGATACCGTAAATTGAACATCCGTAATGGTAATGTCTTCTATACGATGTCCTGGAAACCCGGTCAAAAAGAAGGTTGAGTTTTTATCAAGCTTGGAATTGTCTACCACAATATTGCTAAAGCTAAAGTTGTGCATACTTTTTAGCGGCTCTAATTGGCCTTCCGGTGTATCAACTGAGGCACGTTGCTGGGCGAAGGTCATAAAAATGGGGCGTGGCACATTTTCCATCACCAAATTACTAAAGACCATGTTCTTCATTTCACCCCCTTCGCATTGCTGGATCTTAAGTCCCGAATCCTGAATATCCTTAAAAGTACAGTTGGTCACCGTAACCGATTCGATATTTCCCCGAGAGAGGAGGCCGATGCGCATTCCGCCCCATTTGGTACTAAAATGGCAATTGCTGACCGTAATGTTTTTGCAAGGTTTATCGGGTCTTGAGGCCTGCAGGCAAATGCTGTCGTCACTATTGTCAAAATTGCTATTGGTTACGCGAACGTTCGTGCATCCGTCAAAATCGAGGCCGTCTCCGTTATTGTTTACCCGACTGATGATAGTGATGCCGCTCACCGAAATATTATCACAGTAGAGCCAAGCAGAGGTCCATGCGGCAGGGTTGATAAGGGTAATGTTATTCAGATGGATGTCTTTCACATTAACAAACCGAATCATCATAGGCCTGCCTCCTTTTTTCTTGTTGAAGTTTTTTTGATGTCCATTTCCGTCAATTGTACCATAACCCTCAATGGCAATGGAGCGTGCGTCTTTGGCAAAGATCAAACAACGGTCCATGTGCGGTTCGTTCTTGTACATGTTCTTATGGGTGTCCGTTGCGTAGTCACGGTAATTCGGGCTCCCAAGGAGTGTGGCTCCGTTTTCAATATGGAGGGTAACAAAATCCTTTAAGTAAATCGTACCCGTGACCACGGTTTTGCCGGCCGGAATCAAAACTCGGCCGCCGCCATTTTTGGTACAGGCATCAATAGCATCTTGAACAGCTCTGGTGTCTACCGTCACTCCATCTGCCTTAGCGCCATAGTCAAGCACATTAAAATCTGTGGCAACTGCCTGCCAATAAAACAATGAGCATATGGCAAAACAGATGAATTGAGATATTTTCATTTGGATTACTTTGTCCTTACTATGATTTTTGAGCTCTCTAGTCCTTTGGAAGTGGCTGATATTGTGATGTTCCCTGCTGCCTTGGCAGATTTCACTATAACTAAACATTTTCCGTTAAAAGCCTTGATCTTAGTGTCTTGAAACGATTCTAAAGAGGCTGGGTTTCCGTTGCCCACGGCAACAAGACTTCCTACGCCTTCAACGCTAAAGTGCACTTGGTTGTCGGCTAAGGGTATTAGGTTGCCATCGGCATCCGTAATATCGACCTCGATAAAGGAAAGGTCTTTTCCGTCTGCCGTGATTTCGGTACGATCTGGCGTTAGGCGAATGTTTGATGCCTTTTTAGCGGTTTTGATGGTTTTTTCGGCCACGGCTTTTCCGTCTTTATAACCAATTACTTTTAAGCTTCCGGGTTGGTAAGGAACATTCCAGCTTAATCTGTATTTAGATGTGTACATTCCTTTTTCAAATCCACGGAATTCCGCTGGGATATCGGTAGTATCGACTCCTTTTACTTTTCTTCCCATTGATTTTCCGTTCACGATCAATTCAACTTCATCGCAGTTGGTATAGGCGAATACGGGAATTTCTTCCCCTTCCTTTCCTTCCCAATTCCAATGTGGCAATACGTGAACCATAGGTTTTGTGGTCCATTGGCTTTGGTAGAGATAGTATCTGTCTTTGGGAAACCCACATAGATCTACTGGGGCAAAGTAAGAGGCATGTACGGGCCAATCGGCGTTCCAATAGCCATCCGTAGAATTGTCTCGGCCGCCATAAGGAGTGGGTTCGCCGAGATAATCGAAGCCCGTCCACATAAATTCCCCTAAAAAAGAAGGGTTTTCGGCCTGTACGTCAAATTCAACATCGGGAGGATAGGCCCAAGGTGGTCCTACCGTTACGTCGTAACTCGATACTTGCAGGGTTTCTTTTTGGTGGTCGTAAGTTATGGGCAGATGATAGGAGCCACGGCTACTGGTCTGCGATGAGGTTTCGGAGCCATAGAGGATCATACCGGGATTTTCCTTTATAGTAGCGGCATAATCATAAGGCTTGTAGTTCAGGCCAACGATATCTATCTGATAGGCTAGTTTGTTTTTAAAAGCCCCGCCGTAGTTGTTGAAACCGGCCGTGGTAGGTCGGGTATGGTCTTCATCGTGACAGATGTCGTTTAGCATTTTGGCGACTTTCCAACCGTCTTTTTCACGTTGTTCTATGATTTCGTTACCAATACTCCACATAATTATGGACGGATGGTTGCGGTCTCTCTTGATCATATCCCGTAAATCGCGTTCGTGCCATTCGTCAAAGAATTTGTTGTAACCGTTTATGACCTTTGGTATTTTCCATTCGTCAAAGGCTTCATCTATGACGACAATGCCTAGTTTATCGCAAACCTCGAGCATTTCGGGGGAAGGAGGGTTGTGACTTGTTCGCAAGGCATTTACCCCCATACTTTGCATAATTTGCATTTGGCGTTCGGTAGCCCTATAGTTTACCGCGGCACCCAAGGGACCAAGGTCATGGTGCATGCATACCCCGTTAAGTTCTACGGGCTTTTCATTAAGGAAGAATCCTTTTTTTGCATCGAAGGAAATGGTACGGATACCCAGGGTGCTGTGGTATTCGTCTATTAAGGTATTGCCCTTTTTGATCTGGGTCACTACTTCGTACAGATACGGATGTTCAATATCCCATCGGGTAGGGGAGTTTACTGCTATTTCTTCTATAACGACTTGCTCGGAAGATTTATCGAGTTTGATTTTTTGGCTGTTCGAGGCCACTTCCTTTTTATGGGCATCTAGAATTGTAGTGGTCATGGTCACCCTTGCTTTTTTGTCAACGGCATTCTTGACGGTCGTTTCTATTTTTACGATGGCCTTTTGATCGGAAACCTCGGGCGTGGTAATGTAGGTGCCCCATTGGGGAACATGAACGGGGCTGTTTATTTTTAGATAGGTATTTCGGTAGATACCCGCTCCGGAGTACCAGCGGGAAGCTAAATCTTCGGGGGCGACCCGAATGGAGATTACGTTTTCTTCCCCGAATTTGATGTAGGGCGTCAAATCGACTTCAAACCCCATATAGCCAAAAGGGCGTTCGCCTACGAAGGTTCCATTGATATAGACCTTGCTATTGTTCATAATACCATCGAAGGCAATTGCTATTTGTTGACCGGCGTATTTTTTGTCGATAGTAAAATGTTTGCGGTACCAAGCAGTACCGTGTACGGGCAAGCCCCCCGTACGGGCGTTGTATTTTTTGTCGAAGGGGCCTTCAATGGCCCAATCATGTGGTAGGTCTAATTGCCGCCAAGCGGCATCGTTAAACGAACTTTTTTCGGCTCCGGCGGGATCACCTTTTTGAAAACGCCAATCCGTATTGAAAGATATGTCGCCATAAGCGGCCTCGGTATTCAGTTGGGCGAATGAAAAAGAGAACTGTAGTAAAAGAATAAAAAGAAAGCTGTTTCGTAACATCATTTTACGTTAATATTTGTTGTGGTGAAATTCTAAAATAATTATGTGGAAAAAGACCACGTACAACCGAAAAAATAGAACAGATGGTTTTTTTGGCGGTTGCGGGCCCTAAGTGGTCCAAATTCGTCTCGGTTTGACTGGATATGCCGAAAATATCAGGAAAGCACCGATGTCAATTTATTGTCAAGTTCCAGACAGAAAGAGAAGCCTTGCTTTAGCTAGGTATAGGGCGACAAGAAATTTAAAATGCCCATTTGTTGTAGCCTTTAGAACATTCGTGGCGCGGCGATCGTCTATAAAAATAGAATTTAGCCAAGGTAAACATGACGGTAAAAAATAGCATCGTCAATAACAACCATTACTTATGAATTTAAAACACTTAGCGGCAATGTCTGTCGCTATTGTCTGTATTGCTTCTTGTGGTAGTTCAGATAAAAAGAAAGGGAAGAATACGGCTCAGTTGAGCGCTGCGGATACAGCTAAAGTGTTTCAGCCGAATTGGGAATCTATCAAGAAAAACTATAAAGACCCTAAATGGTTCAGCGATGATAAATTTGGAATTTTTATCCATTGGGGCGCCTATTCGGTACCTGCTTTTGGTTCGGAATGGTATCCTAGGCAGATGTATATGGATACCGCAACCTTTTCTGCTACCTTAAAACCCGGTAAGAAAGGACCCAATGCAACCTATACACATCATAAAAAGACCTGGGGAGATCAAAAGGAGTTTGGTTACAAAGATTTTATCCCCATGTTCAAGGCCGAAAAATTCGACGCCAAGGAATGGATCGACCTTTTTAAACGGTCGGGAGCCCGTTATGTGGTGCCGGTGGCGGATCACCACGATGGTTTTGCCATGTACAAATCGAATACGACCCGCTGGAATGCTTACGATATGGGCCCTAAAAGGGATGTCTTGGGCGAACTGTTCAAAGAGGGTAGGGCACAAGGCCTAAAGATGGGGGCATCGTCGCATTTTGCCTTTAACTGGTCTTTTTACAATAAGAAAGATAAGTTCGATACGGTAGACCCCGAGTACGCCGACCTATATTCGAGCAAAGGAAAAGACCTTAAGGAACCGGTTTCCGAAAAATTCAAAGAACGCTGGTGGAAGCGAACCATTGACTTGGTAGACAACTATCAACCTGATATTCTTTATTTTGACTTCTATGTAGATATTGAAGATTTTGCCGATTTACGACCTAAGTTGGCCGCTTACTACTATAATAAGGGTATTGAATGGGGAAAAGAGGTTTTGATCAACGATAAAAACTTTGGTCATGAGGCTTTTCCCGAAGGTACCGTAATCTATGACCTTGAAAGGGGGAAACTGCCGGGTATTCGTAAGTTGCCTTGGCAGACCGATACTTCAATAGGTAAAAATTCATGGTCGCACGTTACTAACTGGATTTCAAAAACCCCGAACCAAATTATCGATGATTTGGTAGACATTGTTTCTAAAAATGGAAACCTATTGTTGAACGTAGGCCCGAAGTCAGACGGAACCATTCCTGAGGACCAAAAGGAAATCTTGTTGCAGATCGGTGATTGGCTTGCCGTTAACGGTGATGCCATATATGATACCCGATATTGGAAAACCTTTGGAGAAGGTCCTACAGAGGTTAAGAAGGGACATCATTCCGAAGGAAAGAACAAAGAATTTACAGGACAAGACATTCGGTTTACCCAAAAGGGAGATAAGCTCTATGCCATTATGTTGGCTTGGCCGAAGGACGGTAAAATAGATATAGCCTCCCTAGGAAGTGCCAATGCATACGCCGAAGGTTTGGATATCAAGGGTGTAAGACTCTTGGGGAGCGAAGCTAAAATAGATTTTGAGCAAACCAAGGAAGCCCTTACGATTAAGGATTTAGGTGATAAATCGGGTGAATACGCCCATGTGTTAGAGATTTCGATTTAAGGGAAAGTTCTTTTAAAAGATTGTTTTTTTTGTGTTAGTTTTAAGTGCATCGATGTTTTATGGTCGATGCACTTTTTTGTTTGTTACACCGTAGGTTTACAGGGACTTATGCTGTCTGTGATGATGTTTTGGTACAAGCATAAAAAAATCCGGCCTGTTCATTGACTTATGAATAGGCCGGATTTTTAAGTTACTATGGCAAGCGTAGTTTACTTCTTTTCTTGGTAGTTTTGAAGCACCTTGCTTATGTCTAATGAATCGTCCATATCTTTTTGAAGTTGTATTAACTCGGCGAATAGGGTTTCAACCTTTTCCTTGTATTCAGGGTTGGAGGCCAAATCGTTCATTTCCTGTGGGTCGGCTTTAAGGTCGTATAGCAATACCACATCCATTTTCGGATAAACGATCAGCTTGTACCCATCCTTACGAATCATTCGCTGTAAGTCTATATAGCCATTGTAGATGGCGTCATAGTGACTTTCTTTGCGTTCCCCGTTTACGAGGTCTATAACACTGTTGAAAAATACATATTCAGGTTTTTCAATGCCGGCCAGTTCTAAACTGGTAGCCATGGCATCCTGCAAATAGATATCGGCATCGATTTTTTTATTTTCGGGTATTTTCGGGCCAACGATCATAAAGGGGGCGCGTATGCTATGGTCAAATTGGCTTTGCTTTCCTATAAGACCGTGTTTCCCCATGGCCAGTCCGTTATCGGCCGTAAAGATGATATAGGTATTATCCATTTTTCCGGTTTTTTCCAATCCGTCCAAAATCTGGCCGATCTGAAAATCAAGATGGGAAATCAGGGCGTAGTACTCTTGGGTATGCTTTTTTATGGCGTATTCCGTTCTGGGGAAAGGTGCCAAGGCCTCATCCCTAAGACTTGGGCCATTGCCCATTCCATCTTTATAAGGGTAGAGGGGGAGAAAGCTTTCGGGAACGCTGATGTTTTCGATAGGATATAAGTCTACGAACTCTTGTGGGGCTTGTCTTGGATCGTGTGGGGCGTTAAAAGCCAGGTACATGAAGAAAGGCTTCTCGCTTGTTTTGGTCTGCTCAATAAAGCCAAGGGCATCGTCTTTTAAGACTTCGCTCCAGTGTTTGCCCCCTTGCCAGAAACCTCCGAACTTTTTATCTGTCGGGGTCCATGTGGTATCGTTCTCGTTCTGGGGCCTGTTATAGCCCACGGGCATAATATCTTCAGGTTTTTTTCCCGATTCCTTGAGTGTTTTGAACTTGGCGCCTATATTTTCCTTGGCCCATGCATCACCGGGCATTCCGGGGCGTACGTGGACCACATTCTGGAAAACGTTTTGGGCCTTGGCATCAACGTGCCATTTACCGGTCATATAGGTGTCGTAACCCGCACCTTCCATGAGTTTTCCCCAGGTTTTATCGAATTCTTTACCCTCGCTCCAATTGTGTCGGAACTCGCTGACTTCCCATAGTTTGCGTCCTGAAATGATCATGGCCCTTGAAGCGGCACAGATAGCGCCGTTCCATCCTCCCATGTTAAACGCATGGGTAAAGGTGGTCCCTTTTTGTACTAACTTATCTAGGTTGGGGGTTTGGATTTCTTTGTTACCCAAAGCATGGATGGCCGAATAGGTCATATCATCGGCGAAGATGAAAACTACATTGGGTTTTGGGGCGGGGACTTCTTTTTTTTCGGTTTTGCATGAAAAGAGCAGTACCGAGATAAGGGCAAGCGTTAATTTTTTCAAAGGATTAAATTTTTTAGGTTAATTGGTTTGTATTCTAGTTAAAAATGGCGTTGTAAATCTAATGAATCGAAATAGATATTATTCTGTTCGGTTTCTTTTCTTTAGGTGGTATCCATAAATCGCTATTTGCATTGATAATAGATTATGGCCTTGTTATGCCAATATGTATTTATTCGGTGTTGGCAGATTCTTTCTTCTTGCTGATTTGCTTTACGTACTCGCTGGGTACCACCCCGAACTGTTTTTTAAAACATTTCGAAAAGTACGATGCCGTACTGAAACCGGTTTTGTACATGATTTCCTTAACCGAAAAGTTGCTTTGGTTGAAGAGTTGTACGGCACGTTTTAAGCGAACACTTCTAATAAATTCACTTGACGATAATCCAGTGAGTTCCTTAAACTTTAAATAGAGCGTACTTCGGCTCAAGCCCATTTCCTTTACCAGCATTTCTACGTTGAAATCGGTGTTCATCATGTGTTTCTCGACAATGGCTATGGCCTGGCTCAAAAACTTCTCGTCCATGGAGGTGACGACTACTTCGCTCGGTTGTACGGTGATTTTCCTGTTGAAACGCTTTCTTAACGTTTCCCTGCGCTTGATTATATTCGAAAGCTTAAGCTTCAAAAGCTCAAAGTCAAATGGTTTTCGCAAATATTCGTCCACACCCAGTTCAAGACTCTGTAACTCGCTTTCTTGTGAAGATTTGGCGGTCAGGATAATAATGGGGATATGACTCGTTTCGGGCTGGCTTTTTAAGATGCGGGAGAATTCAATACCGTCCATTACCGGCATAACAATGTCACAAATGACAATGTTCGGCATAACTTTTTTGGCTATTTCTAGTCCTTTTTTACCGTTTTCAGCCTTGTATACGGTGTAGGTCTTGCCCAATACCTTACTGATAAAGGTGCGAATATCGGGGTTGTCGTCAACGACCAAAAGAACGGGCAGTTTAGATCTTGTCTTAGACATGCCTTCGTCAATAAGGTCATCGTTAAGGCCGATAGCGAAGGACTCGGTTTCGGAAGACCTTACCAAAAAGTCGTTGTCCGATACATCCTTGCAACTGATTTCGTCGATATCGGTATAGGCTTCTTTGTCTTTGGGAAGGTAAACAACAAATTTGGTGCCTTTTTCAGGCTTGCTATATACTTCTATTTTACCTTGGTGAAGCTCTACCAAGTTTTTAGTAAACGACAGTCCTATACCTATACCTTCCGGATTGATCTTTAGGTTCTTTTCATTTTCCTTTACCGAATTGAAACGTTCGAATATTTTTGACATTTTATCCTTAGGTATGCCTATACCCGAATCTTTGACCTTGATCACTACTTTGTTCTTTCCTTCAATGACTTCCTCCGAAATCTTAACCTTTATGTGTCCTCCGGCCTCGGTAAACTTGAAGGCGTTGGAGACCAGATTGTTCATGATTTTTTCAAGGGCCTCATGGTCAAACCAGGTTACCAAAGATGGTGAATCGGTATCTATTTCAAAATCTATAGATTGTTTGTGGGCCATAAATTGAAAGGGTTCGGCAACCTCACGAATGAATGCTACGATATCGCTATTTCGCATTACCAATCTCATTTTTCCTTGGGTAATCTTTCTAAAGTCGAGTAGTTGGGTGACCAAGCGCAGTAGGTAATTCGTGTTTTTCTGCATTAGGGCGAGCTGCTCCTTTAACGAGGTTTGGTCGAGGCTCGATAGGTTGTTCTGAACGTACTCCAATGGCCCCTTGATCAAGGTTAAGGGGGTTCTGAACTCATGGGAGATATTGGTAAAGAACTCCAGTTTCATTCGCTGTAATTCGGCAGACCTTTCGCGTTCGACCGATTCGAGTTCCAACTGGTGTTTTTCCGAGGTTCTGATAAAGGTATAGCGCCAGAATAGCCAAAGTAGGCCTAAGACCAAGAGGCCATAGAACACGTATGCGATGTTGGTGCGCCACCAGGGAGGAATGATACGGATATGGATCTTAGTAGGGTTTTCGTTCCAGACCCCATCGTTGTTCGAGGCTTTGACCTTAAAGGTATAGTCGCCGGGCTTAAGATTGGTGTAAGTGGCATATCTTTTCTTTGCATCGGTCTGGGTCCAGCCCTGATCAAAGCCTTCTAGCATGTAGGCAAATTGATTCTTGGTCGGAGCGGCGTAATGAAGGGCGGCAAACTCAAAGGAAAAGTTATTGTTACTATATTTTAATTCAAGGTCAGGGATTTTACTGATGTTTTTGTCGAGAATGACCCTTCCGTTTATTTCTTCGCCAATTCCTACGGATCGGTTGGAAATCAAAAGGTCGGTAATGACGGCCTTCGCTGGATATTTGTTTTCTCGGATATCATCGGGGTAGAAGGCATTGAAACCGTTTACGCCTCCGAAAAGCATTTCGCCATCGGCCCTTTTTAAACAGGCAAGCTCTTGAAATTCATTGTCTTGGAGTCCGTCACTTGAATTGTAGTTTTTAAAGGTTTCCTTTTCGGGGTCAAAACGCGAAAGGCCTTTGTTGGTGGAAAGCCATAGGTTTTGCTGGCCATCTTCCAAAATGCCTTTGATCACATTGTTCGGAAGGCCGTTTTGTGAGGTATAGTGCTTAAATGTGGGTGGTTGTTCATCGGTACCCGGTATCAGTTTGTTCAAACCGCCTCCGAAGGTGCCGATCCATATGGTGCCCGAGCTGCTTTCGTATAATGAAAGGCCATAGTTGTGGCTAATCGAGTTCGGGTCGTTGGGGTCGTTCTTGAATACGATAAACTTGGGCCGTTTCTTGTAGCGTTCCTTGGCCGATAACATGGTGAGGCCGTCTCCCGTGGCGAGCCAGATGTTGCCCTTTCGATCTTCGAGTATGCATCGTATAATATTGCTGGGAATGGAGCTAGGTTTTCCTGGATAAAAGCTGAACGACTGTTTTTTGAACTGTCCTATGGTGTCTGATTTTATCCAACGATGAACGCCCGAATTATAGGTGCCGATCCAGATATTTTCGTTGGAATCTGTCAAAAGGCTGAATACGCCATTATTCAAGTTCGTGCCGGTCAAATCTTCAGTAGATACCTTGTTCGGGTCGGAAATATCTAGAAAATAGAGGCCCGGAAATCCCTCTGAACCGATTAACAAAGTCTTTTTGGCGCCGATTTTGGTCTCTTCAATGGCAAAAATCTTTGAAATGGATCTAAAATGTTTAAAGTTATTGTACGACCCGCTATCGTTTTCCTTTTTCAACATATTGAGTCCACCACCTTCGGTACCGACCCAAAGGGTGCCGTTGCTGTCTTCGAACATGGCTCTGATTTTATCGTAGCTTAAGCTCTGTGGGGCGGAGGTATTCCTTACATGTTGGAATTGTTTTCTTTCTGGATCGTAGGTATTGATGCCGCCCCCGTTCACGCCGATCCAAATAATACCTGTATCATCTATAAAGAGCGACCGGACGATATTCTTGCTCAAGCTGGTCGGGTCTTTGGGGTCGTATCTAAAACGTTTTAAAAAAACGGGCAGTCTATCATCGGTAAAATTCTCGAAATAATAGAGGCCGTTGTCGGATCCGGCCCAAATGTGATTGTCCTTGTCCAATAAAATATTGTTGAAATGCCCCTGAATAAAACGTTTGAAAGGTTCTTCCGGGTTTTTGGTCTGGCAATAGAGCCCTCTTCCCGTAGCCATAAAAAGGCGTCCAGTGGCATCTTCCGTTATACTTTTGACATTGGTTTGGGGAAGACCGATCTCGGTAGTGACGTTTACAAAAAAATCATTGCCTTTTTCGTCTTTTTTCAGCCGGTGCAGGCCCGCTTTGCCTCCAACGTATAGACTGCCCTTTGTGTCTTCGTAGATCATACTTACGAAGGAACCGTCGTATTTGGCCATGGTAGTCGAAACCTGTGAATTAAAATGTTCAAAGCTTACCTTGTCGCCCGTTGTATTTAGATCTAATTTGTCGAGACCGTTTTTGGTGCCTACCCATAGGCGTTGTTTGCTATCGATAAAAACATCGGTGATGTGGTTGCTCGATATGCTCGTAGGATCATTGGGGTCATGTACGTATTGTGTGAATTTCCCGGTGGTGACATTGAAGAAATTGAGGCCGTTGCCCGTGGTACCGATCCAAAGATTTCCCTCATTATCGGCTACGATATCAAAAATCAGGTTACTGTTTATGTTATCGGGATGCTTGTCATCGAGATTGTATACGGTAAACTCATAACCGTCATATTTGTTGAGGCCGTCATGGGTGCCAAACCACATGAAACCATATTTGTCTTGATATATGGCATTGACATCACTTTGTGAGAGTCCGTCTTCCGTAGAAATATGTTGAAATGAAATTTGGTTTTGCCCTAAGGTCTTTATTGTCGGGCCAAGGTAAACAAGGACAAGAAACCAATATAAACTTATTCTTTTCGGTACTACAAACATCATTTAGTAAAATGAATTAAGGGTTATGGTCTGTCTAATGATCAATAGTTAATTGTTCTTTTTTTACTCGTGTGGACTCGTTTTAGGGTCCTATAAAGCTGTTAAGATCGCTTTGCCAAACATCATCCACGTTTGAGATACAAGGTAAGGTAAAACTAATATTTGAAATGGAGTAAATGGTTTTGATAATGGAACATATGATTAATCGAGCGGCTTTTTAAGCCTGTACACTCTTTTTTAGGATGCTTGTGCCTTATGGGTTTTGCTAACATAATATTAACGTTTAGGCCCTTTTCGATCCTTACTTCCCTCAATTCATCAAAGTACCTTCAGAAGCTTTGTTTTTACAGAATGTCTTCTATTTAAAAACTTGTTGATTAACCATATACGGCAGATCTAGTTTTGAGACTTAATCATTTGACCTAAGGATCAAATCATATGTCATTAGGAGAACGAAATAAAAAAGACACATTTGTTTAACTAAATTTTAACAAGGAGAATGTATGAAAAACGAGCTATTATTAATTAGGAATTCCAAGCTAAGGCTTATCACACTTATAGTGTGTCTATGCTTTGGTTTTGCGAATGCGCAATCACAATCCGTTTCCGGTACGGTGTCTGCAGATGGAGCGCCATTACCGGGTGTAAGTGTGGTGGTAAAGGGGACACAGACGGGAACCGTTACCGATTTTGATGGTTTGTACACCATTAAGGCCAAAGCGACCGATGTATTGATATTCAGCTATATTGGTTTTGCAACCAAGGAAGTAGCCATTAAGGGCAAGTCGAGCATAAATATTACGTTGGAGGAAGACGCGGCCCAACTCGACGAGGTTATCGTAGTAGGGTATGGTACCCAACGTAAAAAAGAACTTACCGGGGCGGTGGTACAGGTCAAGTCCGAAGATTTGGCCAAGACTACAACGGCCGATATCGGTACCGCATTGCAAGGGCAGATTGCAGGTGTTAACATTACGGCCAGTTCGGGGCAACCTGGGGAAGAGGCCAATATTCTAATTCGTGGGTTTAGCTCTTTGCTAGATGGGCAAAACGGACCGTTATATGTCGTTGATGGTATACCGTACAATAGCGACCCCCAGTTAAGCATTAGTGAAATAGAATCTATAGATGTACTAAAGGATGCCGCTTCGGCATCTATCTACGGAACGCGTGGTGCCGGGGGTGTTATTTTGATAACCACAAAACAGGGTAAGGTCGGTAAGATGGATATTCGGGTAAACTCCGAATATGGGGTCCAGGATATTACTTCGGGCACACCTTTGATGACATCTTCCCAGATGACCTATATGGAAATGCTCCGTGGGGCGTTATCCAGTGGTAAATCACAAGGGGGCGTAAATGCCGAAATACATAGGAATAGATCTTGGTTCACCAATGATACCCAGTTGGAAGATTTGATCTTGAACGATTTGGCGCCGATCCAAAACCACTCGATCAATGTTTCGGGAGGGAAAGACGGCCTGACCTATAATTTCAACGCCAGTTTCTATGATCAGGCAGGTATAATGATCAATTCGGATTATAGTAGGTTCAATATTCGTTCTAACACCCAGTTTACCAAGGGCAAATGGAAAATCATGACCGGTCTTACCTTTAAGCGTGACGAGAAGACCGTGCCGAACTATGGGGTTTTCAATAAAATTTTAGAGTACAAACCCTTTCAGCCCGATATAGAACTGGGGCAAACGGAATTGACCGATGTAACCGAAGACGATATTGACGAACCCGGGGGCATAGGACCTATCAAAAACCTTGGGGGCGTAGCCAGAAACCTTAATACGAAAGAGGTTAGGGACGGTACCAGTAACGGAGCCAATGTACAGATCGATTACAAGCTTTCCAAAGCCTTGAAGTTCACGGCCAGGGGAGGTGCCAATTTCTCACATACCAAAGGGGTTCGTATTATACCCCGTCTTGATGTGTACAACACTGCGGGCGATTTGATTCCGCCCAACCCTTGGGATATCTCTTTGATGCAAACCTCGGTGACCGATAACAATAAATTGACTTTCGAAGGCATGTTGAACTATCACAAAAAAATAGGTAAGCACGATGTGACCCTGCTTTTGGTGAATTCCCTAGAGCAGACCGAAAACGAATATTTCAGGGCCGAAAAAAGAGACAATGCTGATGCGGCCGTTACGGTTTTTGATGGCTATACTACCGGAGACTTGATTACTTCCGATGGAAGGGATTATAAGCGAACACTGATCGGTTATCTCGGTAGGGTACAGTATAACTATGATGGAAAATACATTTTTAGCGGGAGCCTAAGAAGGGACGGTTCGTCTCAGTTTAGCCCTCAAAACCGATGGGGATGGTTTCCAAGTGCTTCCATAGGGTGGAACGTTTCCGACGAGCCTTTTTGGGAACCGGTAAAGGAAACGGTAAACTCGTTTAAGATCCGGGTCGGATACGGTACTACGGGGAATGATAGGTTTGCTTCCTATAGCAATCAGGCCGTTGTTGATTTAGGACAGGATTATGTATTCGGAAGTGCCGATGTAGATCCCAGCTTGAACTCAACCACCGAAACCCCGGCATTGGGTACTACCCAAGAAAGATACGCGAACGAAAACGTAAAATGGGAAACCTCGGTAGAGCGAAACCTCGGGGTTGATCTGGCGTTTTTCGATAATAAATTGACCTTTTCCAATGATGTGTATGTAAGTGAGAAGAAAGATTTGTTGTTCGGGGTCGTAAACCCACCGTCAACAGGGGTGTTCGGAGGTAATCGAAATAGCATTCTTAATATTGGCGATATGCGTAATACGGGTCATGAGATGGCTTTGAAATACAATCATCACGGTAAGAAGGGATTTAGTTGGAATGTGGGGGTTACCTATGCCAAGAACGTCAACTTGGTAACCAAAACCAGTCCGAACAATCCGGTGATATTTCTAGATAACAGCTATATATCGCAACGTGGTCCCAAAGAATTGGTCAGTGTGATCAGGGAAGGTTACGAAGCTGCCGCATTTTTCTTACGTGAGACCGATGGTGTCATCAAAACCGAAGAAGAGCTGGAAGCCTATCGTGAAATCGATCCGGCTGCTTCCCTAGGGCAACTGCGCTATGTAGACCAACTTACGGTCGATACCGATGGAGATGGTATACCCGATGCCGGTGATGGCAAGATCGATCAAGATGATAAGGTGTACAAGGGTAGTGGATCGGAAGATTTTAATATGGGACTGAATATCGGTGCCAATTACAAAGGAGTGGACTTTTCAATGAACTGGTACGGTTCGCAGGGTGCGGAAGTGATGAACGGAAGTAAGGCATATGCCTACCAATCAGGGACCCATGCCGATATCTATTATTCGTGGACCACGGTCAATACATCTTCCGATATACCTTACTACGATGGGTCGCCCAATACCAATTCATATCGGGATGCGTCGGATTACTTTTTAGAAGACGGTTCATTTATTCGACTTCGAAACGTTAGTCTGGGTTATTCCTTCCCTAGAAAAATAATAGACAAGATGAGGCTTGCCAAATTTAGGATTTACGTTCAAGCCCAGAATGCGCTAACCATTACCAACTATTCCGGTTTTGATCCAGAGGTAGGTAACAATGGTTTTAGTAGTAGGGGAATAGATCAGGGTACCTATCCGGTAACGTCACAGTATAAAGTGGGGCTACAATTACAATTCTAACACAACGAAAGATGAAAAAAACATATAAAACAGATTTGAGAAAGACAAAAGGTCTCTTAAAGAGAGCTATGGCATTATGCCTTTTGATAGGGGTGTCACAGGCATGTAGCGATGACTTTTTAGATCAAACGAACCCCAACTCGCTGACCACCCAAAGTTTTTGGAAAAACAATTCACAGCTGAACCAAGGGTTGAATTCAACCTATAGTGCATTGAAAAATAGTAATGTGCTGGGGATTAGTGATGAGGCCGTACGTACCGATATTGCCGTTCCTAGTGGATACCGACAGGCAACCCGGCCGGATGAAATGTATTTTCAAGATTTTACGGCCAACACCAAATATGTGGAAAATAAATGGAACGCCCTCTATTTGGGCATTTTTAGGGCCAATCAGGTTATCGAGAACTACGAGCGCTTGGCGGTCGATTATAATAGCGATGCAGCTCGGGAAGAAGGTTTAAGGGTATATGCCCAGGCCCGTGCCTTGAGAGGCTACTTCTACCACGTATTGAACGTAAGTTTTAATAATGGCAATGTGCCCTTGGTAAGTTCGGTTCCCAAAGACTTTGAGGAATTTCAAAAGGCCCTGTCCTCTTCCGATGCCGTTCAGGCATTTTATCGAGAGGATTTGCAATTTGGAGTCGATAACCTGCCCAAAACCTATGCGGAATGGGAGTCCCTCGGAAGTAATAACCTAGGGCGGATTACCGCCGGGGCGTGTGAAGCCCTATTGGGCAAGAGCTACTTGGCCGAAAACGATTTTCAAAATGCAGAAATACACTTTAGAAATGTAATAGAGAACTATAACTATGCCTTGGTAGAAGATATAGCCACCAACGTGACGGGTATAGCCGAGTTCAATTCCGAATCTATTTTTGAAATCAATTATACCACCAATGTCAATCTTGAAACCAATGGGGAAGAGTCCTTGGCCCAGAACATTACCCACATGATCTTCAATGCGAATATTCAGCCGAGTTCTTGGTTGGTCATGAAGTACCGGGCCGAAAAGCCCGACCCTGCCGATCCTGCCAATATCAATGTAGGGGCGAATGTATACAACGAGAATGGCGAAATCATCGGAACCGAAGATCGTATGAGGTTGTACAGTAAGCGAATGGGCGATTGTATGGGCCAAGTCGATGATCCCGACGCTCCCATGTACGGCGTAGTCTGCGGGGAGTATGGCAATGCAACGGGCGTTGCGCCCTTTGCAAGAAACCGTGTCAACATGTTTAAAAAGTTCTTGCACTGGAATACGATAGGGGGCGGTGCCGGTGAAGATCGCTCTACGTTGATGAACAACCGTTCCGGTATCAATATTCCCGTAATCCGTTTGGCCGATGTATACTTGATGTATTCCGAATGTATGATCGAATTGGGCAATCTTTCCGAAGCCTTAAGGTACATCAATCGGGTAAGGAAGCGTTCCCATCTTATTTTATTGGGCAAGTCTACCGAGGCCGGTGCCGAGTTCAATAATTTGGAAACGACGTATATGGATGATATCGATTTTGATTCTTCTAACGGTGAACAGCCCGTTACCCTTGATAATTTGATGGAACACCTTCGCTTCACCGAAAGACCCTTGGAAATGGGCTTGGAAGATGATCGTTCGGTAGATTTAAGACGTTGGGGCAAGTTCAAGGAGCAATTGGTACACATGGCTTCCATTTCATATGACTACTGGAATTTTGAGAAAAATTTGAATGGCAAACACGGTACCCGATACAAATGCTTCCTTACGGTTTCGGGCGAAGAGCCAACGACCTTTACCGGGTTGAAGGTGTTCAATCAGCCTGCCGAGATCCAAGATGTAACGGTAGGGGCACAAAAGTTCAATGAAAGTATCCATTCGTACCTGCCCATGCCACAGAGTGAGATTGATTCCAACCTGAATTGGGACGAGTTTGTTCAATAATCAAAGCTAAACAAAAGAAGATGAGAGATATAAAATATAGTATTAGGTTTTTGTTTTTGCTGCTGATCATCATCGGTTGCGAAGACGATGATGAGTATGTGGCCCCGAATAGTTTTGTCGATGCCGCATTTACCACCACTTGGGGTACAGCGGTAGATAAAGATATCGATATCAATAACTATGGGTCCTTTATGGATCTGTCCAACGGTACGATCAAACATGAGTGGACCATTCCGGAAGGCACGTTTTTCTTAAAAGGTCCCTTGCCTACAAATGCCGATAATTTTGAGAAGTATATCATTGAAGATGCCGGTAAGGTTTCGGAAGAGGGCACGGTACACGTACTGTTTTCCAAGGGCGATTCGCTTACACCGATAAAGTTGCACAACGAATATGAGGAGTATACCGAATTCGCTTTGCCTACCGGATGGGATGCGGAAACCAATTCAACTATAATCGACACCTTGAAAACTGTGAAAAAAGGTTCGGTATGGGTATTGGACTATACACTGATCATTGATGTGTACGATACTATTGTGGCCGATATGGAAATCAGGAATATGGCCGGCAATAAAATCGATTTTAAAAATCAGGATGTTATCGACCTGAAATTTGGCGATCAATTGATCTTCGAAGACCTGAGCCGTAACAATAATACGTCTCGCCCTAACACTACGGTATGGACGATCCATACCATTGCCGAAAACAAGGAAGACGAAGAAAACATCATCAACGTCAACGAAGAAAAAACGATCGATACCCTTACCTTCAACAAGCGTATCGGACAGTTTAAAGGTCGCCTGATCTCAAAACGGGAGCGAACCGAAACGGTGCAGGCAGATGAGGAGATTTATGAAATACCCGTAATCTTTAACGTAACCGCGTTGGATGAGGCTTTGGAGCTGTCGGGAGATGTAATGGAACTTGCCGATAATACCATTGTGGTGCCCGTGAGCTCAAAGTTGGCCCCATTGACCGAAGATGTTTCTACGCACTTTTCGGTAAAGGTCAACGGGGTTAAAAGACCTGTGGCCACGGTAGCCCAAAACCCGACCAATGCCGCGCAGTTGTGGCTTACACTGGCCACTCCCTTAGAAGGGGGCGATGCGGTGAATCCGGTTACGGTTTCGTATGACGGCGGAAATGCTACCTTAAAATCAATAGATGAGCGTTTGCTCGAGGCTTTTACCGATGTAGCGGTCGAGGTGTACGTGCCCGTACCGGTTCTTCGGGTCGGAACGGCACAAAAGAAAACTGCTGACGATGCTATTTTATTACAGTTCGACCAAGAGTTGGATCCGGCTTCTATTACCGCTTCTGCAGATGCTACCATGGGCTTTTCGGCGACCGTAAATGGAGTGGCCTCCGGAGTTAGTTCTGTTGAGCTCGATGCGACCGACCCTTCTATCTTAAAACTATACTTGAACGAAGAGTTGTACAGGGATGATGAAATAGCTATTTCATATATGGCCCCGGGCGATATTCGCTCCATCGGCGCGGGCGAGCTGTCCGATTTTGGTCCCGACATCGTCACGCCCGACGAAGATAATATTCTAGGGGATGTAGGTATGTTCGAGAATGCCATCGGAACCGATTGGTTGAACACAGGTTCGAACGGTACGGGAGCGGCAAGTATTACGGCCCCGCCAACACCTGATTTTCCTTCAGCAGTAGCTCCTTCGGGCAATGTAATGCATCTATCGGCCCCTGACGGGAATAAGCCCAACACCATAACGAGTGGCACCTATCCTTTTGAGGCCGGGGTGGTGTACCGGGTGAAGTTCAAGCGCTACTTGGGCAGCACCACGTCTACCACCTTTGCCAAGCATTTTTTCGGAAGCCAGCAGATCAACGATAATTGGAACGATCCCGAAGATGAGTTGGGCAAGTGGCAGTTGGTCGAGTTTACCTTTACCGCAGCTTCCACAACCAACGGAACTGTTCGTATTCAGCCTGTACCGGCAGGCATAAGCGATGTGTATTATGATGAGTATATCATTCAAGTAGATGATAATAGACCTTAAGTGAAAATTTGTTTGTTTGTAGTGTTTTGATTATTTAGGAAAAACCGCTCCCACTTGATAAATTGGAGCGGTTTTTAATTGTAACGGTTTAAAAAAGATACGATGGGAAATACAATGCTTTTGACCCTATTATTGGTCGTAGTTGTCGCTTATGGGCAGACGCCGCCGCCGCCGGAAGGTTTTCGATGGGTAAAGAACGAAAGTTTTAGTGATGAATTTGATGGGGAAGTGCTCGACACTACAAAGTGGTATGCTCGTTCGCCCTATTGGGTAAACGGCAGGCCCCCCGCAACGTTTAGGGCCGGTTCGGTTTCGGTAAAGGAAGGTAAGCTTCAAATCAAAAATTCGGTTTTGGATGGCGATAAAAAATACAATATAGCCGGAGGGGCAGTCGCCTCCGTGGCGAAGGATGCCCTATACGGTTATTACGAAGCGAGAATGAAGGCATCAAGCATCAGTATGTCCTCTACGTTCTGGATGAAAAATAAACCCGACACCAAAGAATGCCCCTTCGAAGTACAGGAATTGGATATAGTTGAGGTGGTGGGCCAGCAAAAGACGGGGTGGGACTTTAGAACCAACCTGAAGTCAAATACCCATATTTTTTATACGGATTGTGATGGGGAGAAAACCGTAAAATCGGCAGGGGGAACCGAAGCTAAGATCGATCCTCCGGCCAATGAGGCCTATCACGTTTATGGCTGCTGGTGGGTAGATGCCAATACCATTAAGATCTACTTGGATGGCGAATACCAATTCACCATGAACCCCAGCACCCATTTTAGGGACACTCCCTTCAATAAGCCCATGTATATGCACATGGTCACGGAAACCTACAATTGGGAAACACCGCCGACCCCCGAAGAATTAGCCGACGATACAAAGAATACCACCTATTATGATTGGGTAAGGTCGTATACCTTGCTTCCTGTAGATCAATAGGGGGGAATTACTCTTCCACCCCAAAACGGAAGATGGTGGTTTCGTCGTATTTTTCTCCCGGAAGCAATAGTGTGGAAGGAAAATTAGGATGATTGGGCGTGTCGGGAAAATGTTGGGTCTCTAGGCAAAACGCCATATGATCGGAATATCGGATGTCGTTCTTTCCCGTAAAGGTATCGCCTATGGTATTGCCCGAATAGAATTGTACCCCGGGTTGGGTCGTGAAAACGCTTAGTGTTCTGCCCGATTTGGGCTCTACAACTTGTATTACCTCCTTGAGTTCTCCATTGGGCTTGTTGAAAACATAATTGTAATGGTAGCCGTTGAAATTCAATTTGTGGATGTTCTTTCCTATTGGGGTAGGGGAAGTTAGGTCCCAATCGGTACCTTTTACCGTCGCCAAATTCCCGGTAGGAATAATTTCTTCATCAATTTCGGTATAGTTGTCCGCATCGATTTTGATGATGTGGTCGTAAATTTTATCCTTTCCACCATTCAGATTAAAATAGCTGTGCTGCGTCATGTTGACGTGGGTAGCCTTATCGGTAGTGGCTTCATAATGAACGTGAATGGAATTGTCGTCGGTCAGGGTATAGGTAACGTAGCTATCTAAATTACCAGGAAAGCCCATGGTGCCCTCTTTTGATAGGTGGTGTAACTGAACGGAGGGCCCTAGTTCGTTCGCTACGATTTTCGACTGCCATACCACACGGTCAAATTCGTTGCCGCCGTGCAGGCAATGGCCATTACTGTTTTGCGCTAGCTGGTAGGAGGTTCCGTCAATTTCAAATCTGGCGTTTCGTATGCGGTTCGCTACGCGTCCAATCGTGGCCCCAAAACAAGGGTGCTCGGCCTTGTACTGTTCTAAATTATCGAAACCGAGCACCACATCTTCAAAAACCCCTTCTTTATCCGCAACGTGTATAGCGGTTATGGTCCCACCAAAATCGGTGATTTTGACCACCATACCGTTTTCGTTTGTCAGGGTGTACAATAGTACTTCTTTACCTTGGGCCACACCCCATTTTTCACTTTTGACGCCGGCATGTTGGGAATTCAACCGAGCTATGGAGCAAAGGCATATCAAAACGGCATACATGTAACTTTTCATAGTCTCTTCGTTTCAATCGGGGGGCTTAGGTTAAAAAGTATTTTACGTATAAAATTACCTTTTATTTGGGTTCTATGAGTACATTTCTCTCGGCTTCGCTATCGGCGGTGTATCTGACCACCTTGGGGAAACCGGTGCCTCGGGCCTTGGTTATCTCTTTCTTCCAGACCTTTCGCATGGTGTTCAGCTTATCGGCTAAAGAAGCGTCATTGGCTAGGTTGGAGGTTTCCTTGGGGTCTTTTTTTAGGTTGAAAAGCTCTTCGTAAACCGCAGGTTCTCCTTGTAAAGGCCCTTCGGCATAATCACGGTATACGGCAATATCGGGATCATGTACCTTATAAAGCATGGAACTCATGTTGATGCCCATCGCTTTGGCCGTTGCTATTTTCTTTAAAGCCGAAAAGTTCTCGTTTTTGTAGTAACGGATATACTTCCATTCTTGATCTTGAACCGATTCGCACCTTGGGTTTCCAAATTGGGTCGACCATAAGTTTTCGGTGTATAGATAAGGGCGTACACTTTCTTGGTTTCCGGCCAAAAGTGGGGTCAGGTCTTTTCCTTGGTAAGAATCGGGAATGGGTATACCTGCCATGGACATCATGGTTGGGGCAATATCGATACTTTGCACGAGGGCATCCGATGTTTTCCCGCGCTTTGATTTCTTTGTTAGGGGATCGAAGATGATCATAGGAACATGCGTGGTCTCTTCATAACACAAAGCTTTTCCCCCTAAACCGAACTGGCCCATAAATAGTCCGTGATCGGAAGTAAATACAATAACGGTATTCTTATCTAACTTTTGGTCCTTCAGGGTTTTTCTCAGTTGACCGAGAAGGCGGTCGATGCCGGTGAGGGCTTCCATTTGCCTTATATAGCGTTCCCTAAAACCTTCGGGGGTATCTACATAGTCATATCCCGTTTGCCGGTCTTCGGCATGAAGGAGTTCCGCGGGAAGCTTGGGCGTTGTGATATCTTTTCGGGCCACGTAATTTTCCGGTAGGGGAATGTTTTGGTCGCGGTAGAGCGACTTGTAAATTTCATCGTCTGAATCGCGCATTTGCATAGAACCTGTGCCCGCACCATGGGGTAGGTTAAAACAAACGGAAAGCATAAAGGGTTTGTCCGATGGTCTCTGGTCAATAAACTTCAAGGCCCCACCCAACTTTTGTTCGTTCGATAAAAAATCTTGTACGCCTTCGTCGATCACTTCTACTTGGGTGTCGTATTTGGCATCTTTGAAAATTTCATGGCGATCTTTAGGGTAGAAACCAAGGTGGCCGTGTCCTGCATACCAGTAATCAAAACTCTTTTCCATAAGGCCACTGGCGTAGCCGCCTTTACCTACGGGTACATGGTTTTTTCCGATCCAGCCCGTATAGTAACCGTTTTCTCGCATCACCATAGGATAGGTGTTGGCCCAGCCTTCTTCAGACATACTGGTGCCGGAATTAAAGTTTATACCGTGCTTTCGTTCAAATTGACTGGTGAGTATACTGGCCCTGCTTGGGGTGCATATGGCGCTGGTTATATGGGCATTGGTGAATAGAACGCCCTCTTTGGCCAATTGGTCTAGGTTGGGGGTCTGAACAATGGTATTGCCCGTACACCCCATGAGTCCGTATTGTTGATCATCGGTTAGGATGAATATAAAATTGGGCCGTTCTTGTGCCCATCCCGATAATGTAGAGGCCGTATAGACCAAACATACTAGGAGTAAATTTCTAAGGGATCTTACTTGTAAATTCCGTGTCATTTTTTCAAATACTTAAAAGTGCTTTTTCCGTTCTTATTTTCCTGTGGGGCCCATGGCTTTTTTTCTGAGGGTTTGAAAGGCTTTTTCCTCCTTGATAACGTTTTCACGATGGGGATCGATCCAACCTGGCACCAGGTTTTTGGCATCCCAAGCGGTGTAGGCTTTTTCCAATTGGGCAATTATCTCTGGATGCTTATCGGCAACATCGGTGCGTTCCCATGGGTCGTTTTTTAAATTGAAAAGTAAGGTTTTGCCTTTGTATGCGCTCTTGTAAAGCTTATAATCACCAATTCTAACGGCGTACTCGAATCCTCCTACGGAACGCCAGAACAGTTTGTCGTGTGGGCTCCCGCTTTTACCCTCTAAAATGTAGGGTAGGAGGGTGGTGCCGTCTAATTGGCTTTCTTTTTTCACCTTGCCACCGGCAGCTTCCAAAAAGGTGGGGAAGAGGTCAAGGGAGCTAACCATCTTTTCATAGTGCTGGCCACCTTTTAGTTTTTTTGGCCAAGTGATAAAGAAAGGAACTTTTATCCCGCCTTCGAAAAGCATCCCTTTATGTCCACGATAGGGTCTGTTATCGGCATGTTCGCCACGTCCGCCATTGTCGCTCAAAAAGACCAAAATGGTATTTTCTTTCATGCCGTTCGCAACCAGGGTAGAGTCTATTCGACCTACGTTGGCATCAACGGCATTTACCATAGCGGCATAGATGCTACGGCCACCATACTCTATATGTTTGGTCTGCTCAAGATATTGTTTGGTGGCCTGGTCTGGGGCATGTGGTGCATTATAGGCCAGGTACATGAAAAAAGGTTTGTCGTCTTTTTTGGTGATAAAATCTATGGCCTCATCGGTAAAATCGTCCGTTAGGTACCTGAGTTCATTTTGGGGAACCGGTTCTCCGTTGCGAACGATAGTTTTTATCGGGCCGTCAGGTATTCCCCAGTAATTCATGCCGCCTCCCGCAAAACCGAACCAGTGGTCAAAACCTTGGTGGATCGGGTGAAGGCTGGGGTGGTCGCCCAAATGCCATTTACCGATGGCGCTGGTGCGGTACCCATGTTCCTTTAGGGCTTCGGGAATCATTTTTTCGGAAAGGGGAGTTCCTACCGTATCATCGTTCTCGGAATCGTAAGGCATATTACAATCATGCCCAAAACGGGCTTGGTAGCGTCCGGTCAAGAGTCCGGCTCTAGATGGACTACAATAGGGGTGCGATACATAGGCATTGTCAAAAACGATACCTTCCGAAGCCAATCGGTCGAGGTTAGGGGTGGGGATGTCGGTCGCCCCGTTAAAACCTACATCGGCCCAACCTTGGTCATCGGTCAATACGACAATAATGTTAGGTTTTTTTTCTTGTGCCAAACTTGAAAAAGCGGTCATAAGCGCTAAAGCAAGTGCGTATAGAAATTTTGTGTTCATAAGGAAATCTGTTGTTATTGATTGAATACTATTTTATAGACTAGTGCGGCTTCGGCCTGTTCGGGTTTCTTTCTTGGGGAGGTCACCCAAAGGCCTTCCATTGTTTTTTTCCACTTTATTTTTTGCCTGCTGCCCAAGACCGAAATCGATTTGATTTTTTTGTCTTTGGCCTTATCGGCAAAAACGGTCAGTAGCTTTTCTTTGTTTTCACCTGGCCAACCGAGTTGAATGGCATAGACGATGTTGTCTTTTTGGGTGTAGCGGATATCATTGGAGTTTAAGTCGGCTAAACCTTTTTTTATCGCCCCATAGGCGTTCCAGGCGTCTTTGGGGTCGCGTTTCAAGATGGTGGGGCCTTCACCAAAGGCTACGAAGGGCTTGGTGTTATAAATGGCTTCCCCATAAAGCTTGAGCCAGGCACCGATGCCTTCCATAGCCTTTACCTGTTCTTCGGGGATGGTGCCATCGGCCATGGGACCTGCCGATAAAAGCATTACCCCATTTTTACTGACCACTTCCGCCAACATACGAATGGCCTTATGCGGATTGATCGCGGTACGTTTGGCCTGATTGTAGCACCAAGAACTTCCTAATATAAAATCGGTGATCCAAACATCGGGGGTAATATCCTCCATCGTGGCCCGCTCGACGTTTACCACGGCCAGTTCGGTGGGAAAAAAAGTGCCCTTGGTATTGACCACGACTTCTTTGCCCAATGCCTCGGCCTTGTTGAAATAGTTGGCCAAGAATTGTTTTCTGTGGCCTTCCTTGATAAAACGTTGCCCAAAATCCATCCAAATATAATCGGGGCAGTGGGCCTCTATGACCTCGTTTAGTTTTTCCAACCAAAGGTCGTTCGCCTCATCATAGCCTAAATTGCCATAAAGTTTACGGTATTTGGGGGCTTGGGGTACTTCAACCGAATCGTATACCCAATTGAATTGGCTTACAGGCCGTAAAAAGGTGTTTTCGTTCTTAGGGTAGAACATCATGTGGAAACCGTGGTGAAAGGTGGCCATGAACTTTAGCTTGCGTTTTTTGGTTTCTTCCCCTATAGCTTTGACCACGTCGATACCGGGACCCATGGCTTTTGAGTTCCATTCGTTCACCTTGCTGTCCCACAACGAAAAGCCATCGTGGTGTTCGGCAATGGAGCCGATGAATCTGGCCCCCATGCCTTCGAACATATCGACCCACTCGACGGCATTGAATTTTTCGCCTTTCCACTGGGGGATAAAGTCATGATATTGAAAATCCTTACCATAGGTTGTTTTGTGATAATCGTAAATGTCCTCACCCCAACCTTCACGGTCGTAAATGTACATCCACCTCGGGTACCATTCACTTCCCCAAGCAGGTACGCTATAAACGCCCCAATGGAAGTAAACGCCCAATTTGGCATCGGCAAACCAATCGGGAGCGGCCTTATGTTGTTTCAAACTTTCCCATTCGGGTTTGAATTTTTGCTGGGCCAAGCCTAGGTGGGTAAAGGCAATTAGTAATATGGCAACATATTTTTTCATAGAACATATTGGTATTAAGAATATCTAATCAATTCAGCTCTTGTATTCTTATGTTTCTGTAGATGATTTCTGAGCCTTCGGCCTGTAGGGCTATATTGCCCTTTTCCAAAGGATGGCCTTCCGCATCTAAAAAGTCTTTTAGCTCGTTGACCAGATGTCCGTTTTCAAAGAATCGGGCACTTTGTGAGCCCCTGACCTCTACACGGACCTTGTTCCAACCGTCTACTTCGTAATTACCGTATTTGTCACCTTCTAGGTATGTTTTTTTACCGCTTGAATCGAGTAGTTTTTCAGAACCGTCTTTCTGGAACCACCTTACCTTTGGGCCTTTTATGACCCATAGGTCGCCCGTGTCACCTTCTTGTATCTGGCATTCCAAACAGGTGGGCCAGATGACTTTTTCGCCTTGTACGTGAAAAACTATGCCGGCATCACGTTTGGCGTCTTGTCGGGGAGCGAACTTGCGTTTGCCCCATTTATATTCCAATTCTAGGTTAAAATGACTGTACTCACGTATAGAGGTAATCATTCCGAAAGGGGCCTCATCGCCTTTCCAGTCATAGAGGACCTTGATTTTGTTTTTCTTTACTTCAAATAACTCTTGATTGTCGGGAAGGACGTTCGGTGTAATGGTATAGCTGATGCCGAGTTCGTTTTGGGGAAACGGATTGGTCCATTTTACCGATGATTCTTTCTGTAATGATTCTTGTGCCGTAGCGCAAAAGGATACGCATAGCCATAGAATTGACGTGAAAATCGAAATTATTTTTCTGTTCATTGGTGTGGTGTTCTAAACTAGGAGGGAAATTCCAAATTTAGAACTTATATCGGAGCAACAGATATTTTATATACTACCACATATGTTTATATCGAAGGAATTAGGGCAAAATAGGAAGCACAAGCGCCGTCGTTAAAATGTTTTATGGTTTTATGGGGGATTTTTTTCGGGCTCCCCTAACCACTCCATAACTTACATACGGTTTAGGTTTGATAGGTACTCATCTATTTCTGCCGTTGTTTAAATATTTAATGAAATGGATATTTAAAATTATAGATATGTGTTTATAAAAAATAACACTTATTGTCAAAAAAAATGATGAACGGGTCCATGGCCCTTGCCAAGGCGTCTGTCCTTACCATGGGCAATGGCTTCATTTAGGTAGGAGCACCCTTTTCTTACGGCGGGTTCTAGAGTTAAACCCAAGCTCAATTGTGCCGCAATGGCCGAGGATAGGGTGCAACCAGTTCCGTGGGTGTTCTTTGTGGCGATGTAGTTGTTATGAATAAAAACCGTGTTCTGGGTTTCGTAAAGAAATAAGGTATCGGTCATTTGATCTGAGACTTCCAAGTGTCCCCCTTTCAATAATACCGAGGTTTGAAATCGATTCCCGATTTCCTTGGCCGCCTCACCCAGTTTTTCGGAATCTATTTTTTTGCCGATCAGGAGTTCGGCCTCGGGTAGGTTAGGGGTAATGAGGAGGGCATCGCCCAAAAATGACTTTAGACTGTTCAGGGCTGCCGAGTTCAGAAGTCTGTCACCCGACGTGGCCACCATTACGGGATCTATGACGATATTTCTTATACGGTATTCCTTAAGGGTTTCTTGTACCGCTTCTATGACTTCGGAAGAATGGAGCATTCCTATTTTGACCGCACCGAAGACAATATCCCCAAGAACGGCTTTCAACTGTTTTTTTATATGGGGTACGGGTATGGGGTGAATGTCAAAAACACCCTGGGTGTTCTGGGCCGTAGTGGCGGTTATGACCGATGCCGCAAAAGCCCCATTGGCACTGATACTTTTAATGTCGGCCTGAATACCGGCACAGCCCCCGGAATCGCTTCCGGCTATGGTTAATACACTCTTATAAGTTGAATTCATACAAGGCAGGGAATACGATGGTCATAAAAGAAGCTCAAATGTATCAAATTATTTTAGAAGGAGTCGGGTGACAACGCCTGAGATTTGTCTTGGAAAAACGAACAAATGAATAAAACCAAAATTTGTTGCTAGCCCTGAAATTTTCACTGTATTGCGGCAATGGGAGGCTAGGCATTGAGGCCATATTTCCCTTGTTCTGATCTGTGATATAGAGCTAGTTTACTTCGGATTTTAATTATGCCCAATAATCTGAAAGGAAAACAACACCTCTGTTAGGTACTGGTACCAAAAGGATCTTCGATGAAATACACAGTTGAAAAATGAGTTCGTATACAAAATTTAAGATTTCCCATACACTCCGCCCTTAACACACAACATTAAATGGTCTAGGTTTTTCTTCAACAATATATTTGGGTAACTATAAACACCATTTGCCTGTAGTTTACGGTAATTATTTATTACGCTAACCATTCTTTTATGAAGTTCTCCCTTAAGACCGGCATTCTTGCCGTAGTTTTGACTTTTGTCTATGCAATTAATTCAAATGCGCAACTTGAAAACAACCGCTACAAGGTTGATGTAAATCCGCAAGATCTTGCAACCTGTGGGGGTGTCAACAACTCGTTGGAAGAAGTGACGATCCTAGGTAAAAATGCCAATTGTCACGATTTTAGTATCACTTTCGATCTTCCCCTAGGTATTGAGTATGTATCGGGCACGGCAACTATTACGGCCCAATCCGGTTCAGGGGACTATGTCATTTCCGAGGGGGGAACGTCGTCCGATCCCATCTTTACCATTCTGCGGCCCAATGATGAAAATTGGCAAGTAAACGATGTGGTAACCTTTACCTTTGAACGGAGTGCCAATTGCGATGCCGTTGAGTTTTCCGGTTCTGGAGGCATCTTTAAAGATGCCTATACGATCAACTTCCAAGATGCCGGTGGGGCCAATTCAGATTCGGAGAGCGATCCCCCTTCCTACGATTTAATGGCGGCATCGTTGAACATTTCTTCCATACCTACAATAAATGCCAACGTAGGCCAAACTTATGTCAGGGATATTGTAATCGCACAAGGGGGAAATGGCTGTACCGAAAGCTTTACCTATTATGTAAATGTTGGTGAGGACGTAAGGGATGTCTATTCCTTGTCCTATAACGGAGAACCTTTGGGTACTATGGTAGACGGGGTGTATACGGTTACCATCGATTTAAATTCTGAAACGTTCGAAGATGTGGGTAATAAAAATAGCTGCTTCGAAAACGGCGAGACCATTGTCTTACAGGAAGAATTTAGGGTAGACGATTGTTTAGACACGGCCGTAGTACATAATGCCTATTGGGGATGTAGCCCGGGGGAAACATGTCAGGCGGCGTCGCCACAGACGGGTTCCTTGAATTTTGGGACGAGCGTACCTGCCATAGCCTTGACCAAAGTTGGGTCTACAACGCCAGATTTGTGTAATGCCGTTACCTATACCGTTAAAATAGAGAATACCAAAACGACCGAAGGCTCCATGGCCTTGGACGTGGGTATTAACTTGGGAATGGGCCACAACACCTCGGCCGTAACCACTGCATATACGAATCCCCTTTGGGATTTTGATTATTACAATACAAGAAAGGTTTCAAATTTCAGGTTTGGGACCAATGCTTCTTTTAACCCGGGTACAAAGCCGAGTACATCATATCCGGGCAGGGGGTCTGGCAATACCATATCCATACCGCCTGATTTCTTTACCTCGGATCCCGATGGGCCGAACTACGGTTTTGATGACTTGGACAGCGACGGCTTCTATGACGATTTGCCTCCGAACGCTTCAACGGAACTGTCCTTCGATTTTGAAATATCCCCTAGGGATGTCTGTGGTACAGGAAGATATGATTATATGGGGTGGGAGCACACCTATTTCGATGTCTATTTTAAAGATCAGTGTAAAGGAGACCGTGTCCCTGAGCGTATAGACCTTAACTATTTCAATATCATTCGTGATTACCAGAACGTAACCGAAATTGAGGCGCCCACCGATATTACAAACAATGAGGATTTTACCTTAAAAATAGCTCCCTCGATATATGCGGGCGGTTCGGGTAGGCCTACCATCGACGGCGAGGCCATATTCTCCAACAAGGCCAGCTCGTTGTGGACCATAACCATCGATGTGCCTGCCGGAATGGAGCTACAGGCATCGGCTTCCCCTGATTTTTCGCAATCGGGAAGCCAGATTACGTATACCACTACGAACATGAGTGGTAACACTTTTAAGGAATGGGTAGAATTTCCATTGACATATACCTGTGGTACCAACGGAATGAAAAGCATATCCTATACCACTAATTTTACGGCTACGGGATCGAGCGGGGTTTGTTGGAGCCAAGACATACACTGCGGTACGGTTAATATTTTTACGCATTGCCCAGGCGGTTGTGTCGGTCCGGTAATCGAAGATTTTACCGCTGAAAGGATTACGGCCGGATGGACGGATGAAACCATGTCTACGGCGGTTGTACTCGACGAGAATACCGACGGTATCAAAAAGTATTTGGCGGGAGATCAAATGAAAGTGACCACCAAGGCCTCCATCAACAATGTTTCCCTCGATAACCTTTATTTCGACCTTACTTATAATACGGCCAGTGCCGCTGCAGGAGGTGCGGGAATAATTACCTTGGTCGATTCTAAAATTACGATCAATGATACCCCGTCTACATCCCAATCGGGAGTTTTGGCGAATGCCCCTGTTTTGACCACCAACGGTTCCACAGAACACCTTTTGACCTTTGACCTAAGCGACGATCGAAGTTTGATAGGTCCGGGTTACGAATATGAAGGCGACGCTACGGAGAACGATGTGGTCGAACTGGAACTGACCTTTGAGTTCAGTAAAGATTTTCAAGTTGTCGATTATTTTGAGCTTACCAACTTCAGGGGAGAGTTTTATGCCTATACGGATTCCGCACATACGGAAGCGAACAGGGTAGGTTGTGATACTTGGGGCGATCGCGCCTATTACTCCAGACCCAATATTTATGGCAGTAACCAAACCCGCTCGGGCGAGGGCTGTACGCCTTCACTGGGCTATATGTACTTTACACATAATATGTCACCTAGCGACATGTTTGCCGATGAGTACCGTCCTATGACCATTTGGGAGTCCACGGTCGTAGATATCCCCGAAGGGGCAAGGTTTACCGGTAACGTTACGTCCAACGCTTTCAGCAGCAACAACTATTCTACCGCAACGGGCGAGTTTGTTGCAACGGAGAGCAACGGACAGGTGATAATAACACCGGGACCGAATTTTGTGAACAGGGACCAAACGGGCTTGGTGTACCAAAGGTTCGAGGTAGAGTTTGTGGGTACCTGCAACTCGCCTACGGAGGCTTCGTACGATTATACCATCAACTATCAGGATTTTGCCTATGCAAGCCCTGTCAGTACGAGTTTTACGAATACCAATAAATTCAGCTATACACAGCCTACCTTTATCGTGCAATCTCCCTTGCCTACGGTCAACGGAGACGCCTATAAAGTAGATTTCGACGTAAATATTAGCAATACGAGTCCCCAGGATATCGACTACAACTGGTTACAGGTTACGGTACCCGTGGGAATAAACATTACCGATGCCTTCAGTGTTTCCGGAGGTGTCGAGACTGCGGTCAATTTTTATCAGGCAGGGGATAAAACATGGATAGAGGCCGGGGCCATAGCTTCGGGCGCTACCAAATCGATTCGCTTCAAGGGCGATTTTGAGGATTGCTCCGATCTAACGGTCTTGGTAGAACATGGATGGGATTGTTTGGGCTACCCAGGGTATCCCGATACCCATGTCGATGTATCCGATTTTCAGGCGGTCGGTGCGTCTTGCTATCAGAATTCGACCTCCATTACCTTGGAACCTAAAAATGCACAGGTTCAGATAGGTATTACCGATCAGCCCGTGTCATCACAAGATTTGTGTACCCCTTTTCATGTAGAATTGGACATCATAAGTGCGCAATTGGCCGACTTGGTCAACCCGAGATTGGAATTTGCCATTCCCGGAGGTGCAACAGGTATCGATATTGTGGAAGCCGAGGTAGAATATCCCAAAAATTCGGGTAATTCCGAAACGGTAAGCGTTACCATTACCGATGGGACGGCAACGGTAAACCTGATGGAACATTCGGGTATTGCCGCCATAAGCGGTATTGCCGGTAATCCGGCCAATAATTCGGTCGACGACCGAACTGTACATGTAGACCTTGAGCTGCAGTTGATGTGCGATTTTATTTCCAACTCGCCACTTACCTTTAAGGTATATGGTGAGAGTCCGTGTGGCGACCCGGCCTTTGGCAATGGTTCCCGTGTGGTTTCCGATGCGATAGAGGCAACAGGGGCCGTGGCACCCTATGACGCTTTAAGCACCATTAACCTACCTGGTTTTGGAGCCCCGATCCAAGGGTGTGGCGTTACCGAAACCATAAATGTGGAGACTTTGATAGCCGGTTCCAATAGCACCGGGGCTTCCGATTATGCCTTGATTGAGCTAAGGCCGGGCATTGAATATGTCGATGCTTCGTTTACAGGTACGGGAACCCATGTGGCAACCTTTGAATCTGTTACGACCGTGGGCGACCACCAAGAGATTATTGTAAAATATCCGGCCGGGGTAGCACCGGGCGAGAGCATTTCCTTCGACTTTGATTTTATAACGACCAATGAAGGTATTTGCGATGATACCGAAGAGATACATATTACAAATTATGTAACGGTAGGTACCATGTCTTGCGGGGGCACTGCCTGTTCCGAATTTCAGGTATCCCCAGGGTTCTCGTACGAGACCATGCCTTTGGAGAAACCGGTTTTGGCGGGCACCGCGAACGACAGCTTCTTTACGGTAGATACCGGCAATAACTACGAATATAACTTGTCGATAGATATAGAGAACCTCAGTGCCTTGGATGCCGCTGCTGGTTATACCTATAATGTGTACTGTGCCGATGTAAACGGGGAAATTTTGGGAGCCGCCATTGCCACGGGAACGGTCGCTTCTACGGTACCAAATTCTTCGACTATTGTCGAGGAAATCGTGTTTACCACTGCGGGTGCCGCTTGTTCGGGCAACAACCTTATCGTAGAGTTCCTGCCTTCAAGTACCAACTGTCAGTGTGAGGCCATACAGATTGAGGTTCCGGTAGTTTCCGGTGCTCCGCTGAATTTGGACAACGATAACGATGGTATTCCCGATGTGATTGAGGTATATAACGGGGATGCCGATGGCGACGGGGTTTTGGACTATGGGGATCCGGATTTCTGTGCTGCCAATTTTGATGGCGTCGACGGATGGGATTGCGCCACCATGGGCTTGCCAGACCCCGATGCTGATTTGGATGGCGATGGAACCCCCAATTATTACGATACCGATTTCCCTGCCTGTGGCGGACTGAACGCCAATGGGGTTTGTATCAATTTTGATACGGACGGAGACGGGGTTCCCAACCATTTGGACTTGGATTCCGATAACGACGGTATTACCGATATCGTTGAGTTGGGAGAAGGAAATAAAGATGCCGATGGTGATGGGGTATTGGATAACCTAACCGATGTGGATAACGACGGACTTGCGGATGTTGTCGATAACGATACGACAGATGGTCCCGAAGGTAGTGTTCCATGTACGCCGCAAATCGGTTGTGTACAGACCAATTCCACTTCGAATATTTTTGACACGGACGGCGATGGTACAACTGATAATTCGGGGGATTTCGACGGGGACGGAATTATTAATGCTTACGATTTGGATAGTGATAACGACGGTATTCTGGATACGGTCGAGGCACAGGCCACAAGTAGCTTTAACGCTCCAGGAGCAATCGATCCGGCAACGGGCATTCCCGTGGTGGGGACCGATACCGATGGCATTGATCCCATCGATACCGATGGTGATGGTAACCCTGATTACCTAGACCTCGATGCCGATAACGACGGTGTTACCGATACATTGGAAGCCGGTGGTGCCGATACCGATGGCGATGGGGCCATTGATGGTTTTACCGATGCCGATGGCAATGGTGTTGCCGATAGTGTCGATGCTACACCGCTGCCTGATGGGGATTCTGATAATGACGGTGTTTTAGACCGATTGGATCTGGACTCCGATAATGATGGTATCCCCGATGTAACCGAAGCTGGAGGCGTCGATGGCGATGGCGATGGTATCATAGATACGTTTATGACCGATGCCGACAATGATGGTCTTGCCGATAGTGTAGACCCTGTAGGGCCTGCTACGGCGGGTATGCCTTTGGAAAATCCGGATACCGATGGCGATGGTTTGGATGATCGATTGGACCTCGATTCCGATAACGACGGTATTCCCGATGTGCTTGAAGCTGGAGGTACGGATCCCGACAACGATGGTAGGATCGGTACAGGGGCCATAGCGGATGATGACGGCGACGGACTTTCGAATATTGTGGATACGGACGATAATACCACCCAAGGTACTCCAGGTGATGGCGGGGGAACTGCCTTGCCGATATCTGATTTTGACGGCGATGGCCTACCCGATTATTTGGATATTGATTCTGATAACGATGGCATTACCGATACTACCGAGGCCGGGGGTACGGACGTGGACGGTGACGGAAGGATCGATGGTTTCGATGATACTACGACTACCGACGGTTGGGACGATGCTACGGCAGCTTCTCCCTTACTAATTCCTGATACCGATGAGGATGGTAAATCGGATTACTTGGACATCGATGCCGATGATGACGGTATTCCCGACAATGTAGAGGCACAGACAACAGCAGGTTATGTGGCCCCGGCCAATGCAGAGGCTACCAATGGATTGGATACCAATTATCCAACCGGACTGACCCCTGTAGATACGGATGGCGACCTAATTCCTGATTACTTAGACCCTGATTCCGATAATGACGGGGTGTACGATGTGTTCGAGGCAGGGCAAGGTATCATTATGGATCCTTTGGCCGACAGCGATAACGATGGACTGAACGATGCCTTTGACGATACGCCCGGTAATGATGTCAACAACGACCTGGATATAGGGGCCCTTGCTACCGATAATGTAGACGACCTAGATCCGAACGAGGTAGACTTTAGGTCAATATTGGATACCGATGGCGATGGTATTATGGATACGGTCGATATCGATGACGATAATGACGGAATTTTGGATGTGGATGAAAATAGTTGTAGCTATATCACTACCAGTCAAACCTTACACTCGAACATTAGTACTTTACAAAGTGCCAATGCCGTAGTGGAAGCTGGGGTAAAATACTTCTTCGACATCGAGAACGTGGCTACCGGAGGTATTCTGACCGGAGTGGCCCAAGATGGAGTTTTCGAAGGAAGGACCATCAATGTTTACTTGACCGAGCCTGCTCGGGGAGGGGCGACAATTAATGGCAGTACGGCCGTTTATTATTCCGATTTTACCCAAAATACGGTAGATCCATCGAGTGGGGGAATCGTAAACAATGGCTATTACCTGTTCTACGCCATTGTAGATTTGAACGGAAACGGAACTTATGAAGACGGTGTGGACGAACTGTTGGGGCCTGTAGATCCCTTGGTGCCCACAAGTATTCCGGTATCAACGAATAGCGGACCCTTATATTTCTATTACAACGACGGACAGTTCGATGATAACCTGGCCAACATAACTTACGGAATTAAGACCGAGAATTGTGATACCGATGGGGATGGTATTCCCGATAGTATTGATTTGGATTCCGATAACGACGGTATTCCCGATATTACCGAAGCCGGAGGTACCGATACCGATGGTGACGGACGTGTAGACTACCCGACTCCCGGTGATCCAACTTCTATGGTCGATACCAATAACGATGGTTTAGCCGATGAATTTGAAACGAACCCGCTTCCGGACGAAGATTCCGATAACGATGGGGTAAAGGATAGATTGGATCTGGATTCCGATAACGATGGTATCCCCGATGTAACCGAAGCGGGCGGATCGGATGCCGACGGAGATGGAGTTATCGATACCCATGCTACGGATACTGACCACGACGGTCTGGCCGATAGCGTAGACCCTGTTGGTCCGGCTACCTCGGGTACGCCTTTGGAAAATCCGGATACCGATGGTGATGGAAGGGATGATCGATTGGATACGGATTCCGATAACGATGGTATTTCCGATGTAACCGAAGCAGGTGGTTCAGACCCTGATAACGATGGTATCATTGGTGCCGGACCTATTGAGGATGCCGATGGTGACGGACTTTCTGATATAGTGGATACGGATGGCACTGGTACGGCGCTACCAATAGATGATTTTGATGGGGACAATGTACCCAACCATTTAGACCTGGATTCTGACAACGACGGTATCCTCGACGTCCTAGAATCGGGCAACGGAGCCTTGGATACGAACAACGACGGTATGATCGATAGAAACGATACCGGCTTCGCGGATGCGGACAACAACGGTCAGGCCGACAGCTCCGAGGGCACCACACCGGTGAACACCGATGGTACGGGCAACCCCGACTATCTGGACATCGACGCCGATGACGATGGTATTCCCGACAACGTGGAGGCGCAGCCTACAACGGGTTATGAGGCTCCCGACAACACCTTCGATGCCAATGGTATTGATACCAAATATCCTAACGGTATCACACCTGTGGACACCGATGGTGACGGTACGCCCGATTATTTGGATGCCGACTCCGATGATGATGGATATTCAGATGTAGTGGAGGCCGGACAAGGTAGCCTTACAGGTACGGACACCGATGGAGATGGTCTTGACGACGGCTTCGACGATACCCCGGGCCACGACGTGAACAACGATTTGGATGCCGGTGCCATCGATACGGATAATGATGACGATACAAATACCGATGAGGTTGATTTTAGGTCGATTTTGGACCACGACCAAGATGGTATAACGGATATTCTTGACGATGACGACGATAACGACGGCATTGCCGACGTGGACGAGTCCAACGGCACCGACCCAAGTGCGGACGACGACAACGATGGCGTTCCGAACTACTTGGACGATGATCCTGCCGACCCTGCGATCGGGGACGACAATGGAATGGTGGAGCCGGACTTCGACTTTGACGGTGACGGTATCCCCAACCACTTCGATTTGGATAGCGACAACGACGGTATCCTAGACGTCCTAGAATCGGGCAACGGAGATTTGGATACGAACAACGACGGTATGATCGATAGCAACGATACCGGCTTCGCGGATGCGGACAACAACGGCCAGGCCGATAGCTCCGAGGGCATCACACCGGTGAACACCGATGGTACGGGCAACCCCGACTACCTCGATATCGATGCCGATGACGACGGTATTCCCGACAACGTGGAGGCGCAGCCTACGACGGGTTATGTAGCTCCCGCGGATGCCTTTGATGCCAACGGAGTGGATACGAACTATCCTAACGGTATCACGCCTGAGGACACCGATGGTGACGGTACGCCCGATTATTTGGATGCCGACTCCGATGATGATGGATATTCAGATGTAGTGGAGGCCGGACAAGGTAGCCTTACAGGTACGGACAGCGATAATGACGGTCTTGACGACGGCTTCGACGATACCCCGGGTAACGACGTGAACAACGACTTGGATACTGGGGCCGACGGAACCGATAATGAAGACGATGCCGACCTAACGGAAGTGGACTTTAGATCGGTACTTGACCACGACCAAGACGGTATTCCAGATACGGTGGACCTCGACGACGATAACGACGGCATTGCCGACGTGGACGAGTCCAACGGCACCGACCCAAGTGCGGACGACGACAACGACGGCGTTCCGAACTACTTGGACGATAATCCTGCCGACCCTGCGATCGGGGACGACAATGGAATGGTGGAGCCCAATTTCGACTTTGACGGTGACGGTATCCCGAACCACTTCGATTTGGATAGCGACAACGACGGTATCCTCGACGTACTAGAATCGGGCAATGGCGATTTGGATACGAACAACGACGGTATGATCGATAGCAACGATACCGGCTTCGCTGATGCGGACAACAACGGCCAGGCCGATAGCTCCGAGGGTACCACACCGGTGAACACCGATGGTACGGGCAACCCCGACTACCTCGATATCGACGCCGATGACGATGGTATCCCCGACAATGTGGAGGCGCAGCCTACAACGGGTTACGTAGCTCCCGCGGATGCCTTCGATGCCAACGGAGTGGATACGAACTATCCGGGAGGATTGGTTCCCGAGGACACCGATGGTGACGGTACGCCCGATTATTTGGATGCCGACTCCGATGATGATGGTGTCGACGATGTACTGGAAGCTGGTCAGGGTGCCCTTACAGGTACGGACAGCGATAATGACGGTCTTGACGACGGCTTCGACGATACCCCGGGCAACGACGTGAACGACGATTTGGATACAGGGGCCGACGGAACCGATAATGAAGACGATGCCGACCTAACGGAAGTGGACTTTAGATCGGTACTTGACCACGACCAAGACGGTATTCCAGATACGGTGGACCTCGATGACGATAACGACGGCATTGCCGACGTGGACGAGTCCAAGGGCACCGACCCAAGTGCGGACGACGACAACGACGGGGTTCCGAACTACTTGGACGATGATCCTGCCGACCCTGCGATCGGGGACGACAACGGAATGGTGGAGCCGGACTTCGACTTTGACGGTGACGGTATCCCCAACCACTTCGATTTGGATAGCGACAACGACGGTATCCTAGACGTCCTAGAATCGGGCAACGGAGCCTTGGATACGAACAACGACGGTATGATCGATAATAACGATACCGGCTTCGCGGATGCGGACAACAACGGCCAGGCCGATAGCTCCGAGGGTACCACACCGGTGAACACCGATGGTACGGGCAACCCCGACTACCTCGATATCGATGCCGATGACGACGGTATTCCCGACAACGTGGAGGTGCAGCCTACAACGGGTTATGAGGCTCCTGACAACACCTTCGATGCCAACGGAGTGGATACGAACTATCCAAACGGTATCACACCCGTGGACACCGATGGTGACGGTACACCCGATTATTTGGATGCCGACTCCGATGATGATGGATATTCAGATGTAGTGGAGGCCGGACAAGGCAGCCTTACGGGAACCGACAGCGATAACGACGGTCTTGACGACGGCTTCGATGATACTCTTGGTAATGACGTGAACAACGATTTGGATACTGGGGCCGACGGAACCGATAATGATGATGACCCAACAACTCCTGAAGTAGACTTTAGGGAGATGGGAGATAGTGATGGCGACGGCGTACTTGATACCCAAGAAGAGGCCGATGGTACCGATCCGAACAATCCTTGTGATTACGTAATCGAGCATGTTACCTTGGATTTCTCTGGCGATTACCTAGTTGCCGATTGTGACGGGGACGGGGTAACCAATGGTCAAGAGTTGGAAGACGGGACCAATCCGGAAGATCCATGTGATTACGATGAGGCTAGCATAAGCTTGGAGCAAGGAGGCGATTATCTGATCTCCGATTGTGATGAAGATGGTCTGACCACTTCACAAGAAGAGGCCATAGGCACGGATCCGAACAATGCCGATACCGATGGGGATACGATCCCCGATGGCCAGGAACTGGAGGACGGTACCGATCCCTTGAATCCTTGTGATTCCATAAATGGAGTACCTACCTTGGAAGCAGGCTGTGATCCGGAATTGGTAGAGACCGGCATTTCGGTCACCAACGAGATCATAACACCGGACAACGACGGGGTAAACGACTACTTCGAGATCGACAACATCGAGTCGTTCCCGAACAACAAGGTACAGATCTACAACCGTTGGGGCGTACTGGTGTACGAGATGTCGGGCTACGACAACGGTCCCGCTTCCTTTAGGGGCGTCTCCAACGGAAGGGCGACGATCCAAGTGGATTCCAAATTGCCTGTAGGGGTGTACTTCTATGTGATCAAATACGAAAACAAGGGAGAATACCTGAGCAAGGCAGGTTACCTATATGTCAACAGATAAATTTCCTCCAATACAAACGATAAACATGAAAAAACTAGTTATAGCGGTCCTGTCGATTTTTGCCGGCCTTGTCTCGGCCCGTGCCCAGCAGGACGCCCAGTACACACAGTATATGTACAATACGATTGCGGTGAACCCCGCCTATGCGGGTTCCCGGGGCGTGTTCAGCATTGCGGCCCTGCACCGCTCGCAGTGGGTGGGCCTCGAGGGGGCGCCTACCTCCCAGACCCTGAACTTCCATACCCCGGTATCGAACTCGGTGGGCCTGGGCCTCTCGGTGGTGAATGACGAGATCGGCAACGGCACCAACCAGGATACCTATATCGACGGGGTTTTTTCCTATACGGTGCACACCTCGGAGGAAGGGAAGCTGTCCTTCGGCCTGAAGGCGGGAGGCCACCTTTTGAACATCGACTTCTCGAAGCTGAGGAACTACGGTGCGGAGAGCAACCTGCCCAACATCGACAACAAGTTCGCGCCCAATTTCGGGGCAGGGGTATACTACCATACGGAGCGTTTCTATGCGGGACTATCGGTGCCGAACTTTTTACAGACGGAGCACTTCGACAATTCCAACACCGACAGCAGTTCTTTTCTGGCGGAGGAGCGTATGAACCTCTACCTTATCACGGGCTATGTGTTCGATATGAACCAAAGGTGGAAGTTCAAGCCTGCGGCCTTGGTCAAAGCGGTTAAAGGGGCGCCCTTGCAGATCGATTTCAGCGCGAGCTTTCTGTTTAACGACAAGTTCTCCTTGGGGGCGGCCTATAGATGGGATGCGGCAGTGAGTGCGCTCTTCGGTTTTCAGTTGAGCGACCAGCTTATGTTGGGGCTGGCCTACGACAGGGAGGTCACCGATCTTGGGGCGGCACGCTTCAACGACGGCTCCTTCGAGATATTCCTAAGATACGAGTTCCTTACCCGCTACAAACGAGTACTAACCCCTAGATTCTTTTAACGACCCGATATGAAAAGAGCAAAATATATTTTCTGCGCCCTCGCCGTAATAACCTGTATCGCCCAAGGACAGGAGAGAAAACTGGAAAAGGCCGAGAACAGGTTCTCCGACTTCGCCTATGCACCGGCCATACGGTCCTATGAGGACCTGGTGGCCGACGGGTATAGTGAAGAGCGGATATTCAAGAACCTCGGCAACGCCAATTACTACAACGCCAGGTACGCCGAGGCATCGAAGTGGTACGGGAAGCTCTTCGAGCTCGATACGGCCGATATCGACCCCGAATACATCTACCGCTACGCCCAGACGCTCAAGTCCTTGGAGGATTACGAAGCCTCCGACAGGTGGATGAACAGGTTCAGGGAGGCCAGGGCCAACGACCGGCGCGCGGAACGCTTCGGCGAGAACACGGACTACTTGGAGCGGATAGAGGCCAATTCGGGTAGGTACGAGATCCAGAATTTAGGGCTCAATTCCAAGGTGTCCGATTTTGCACCTTCCTTTTACGGGGAGGACCTGATCTTTTCGACCGCCCGTGACAGCGGCCTCCTGTCAAAGAAGATCCACAAGTGGAACAACGGCTCCTTTTTGAACCTGTACAAGGCTTCACAAGATGGGCAGGGAAATTTTATCGGGGTAGATAGACTTTCCAATAGGCTGAACAAAAAAACACACGAGTCCTCCACGGCCTTCACCAAGGACGGCAAGACCATGTACTTTACCCGGAACAACTCCAACAACGGCAAGTTCTCAAGGGATGAAGAAGGGATCAGCCGGTTGAAGATCTACAGGGTAAGGTTGGTGGACGGCGAATGGAAAAATATCGAGGAGCTTCCCTTTAACGATGATGGCTACTCGGTGGCCCACCCTGCACTGAACAAAGAGGAAAACAAGCTGTATTTCGCCTCCGATATGCCGGGAACGGTCGGGGAGTCGGATATTTTTGTGGTGGACATCCACGGGGACGGCAGCTTCGGCACGCCCCAAAACCTGGGCCCCAAGATCAATACGGAGGCCAGGGAGACCTTTCCCTTCATAACGGGTTCCGACGTACTTTATTTTTCCAGTGACGGGCACCCTGGGCTGGGCGGACTCGATGTGTTCGCGATCGATCTAAAGGAAATGGAAGCGGGCCAGGTGGTGAACGTAGGCAGGCCCCTGAACGGGGAGGAGGACGATTTTTCGTATATAATCGATGAAGAGACCCAAAAAGGCTTCTTCGCCTCGAATCGCGAAGGCGGACATGGGGATGACGATATCTACAGTTTTACGGAGACAAAGCCATTGGACCTCAAGTGCCATACCTTGATAGCCGGAACGGTCAGGGACGAGGAGACCGGCGAGCTGTTGGCCCATGCCGCCATTACTTTATATGACAAGGAAAACCATGTGGTCTCCACATCGCGGACCGATGCCGACGGGGCCTTTAACATGGGAGGCAACTGCAAGGACGGAAATTACAAGGTAGTGGCCTCAAAAAGCGATTACGACGATGGCGACAAGGTGTTCGCCACGGTCAAGGGAAAGGATGCCACGGGCATAGAGGTGGTATTGGCCAAAACCGTAAGACCGGCACCGCTGGGAACCGACTTGGCGAAGTACCTGGGCATCGAACCGATCTATTTCGATTTCGACAAATACTTTATCCGGGAGGACGCCAAGATAAGCATCAAAAAGGTATTGGCCTATTTGAACGAATTTCCGGAGGTGAAAGTACAGGTACGTTCCCATACCGATTCGCGTGCCAACGATGCCTACAACATGTGGCTGTCGACCAACAGGGCGAAGTCCACGGCGGATTATCTAATTGCCCAGGGCATTCCTGAAAACCGGATCTCCTTTGAGGGCTTCGGGGAAACCCAATTGACGAACGAGTGTAGCAATGGGGTGCCCTGTACCAAAGTACAACACCAAATGAACAGGCGTTCTGAATTTATAGTGGTGGAATAAAGGAAAATAGACCGACCAACCAAGAAGGGATGGAGCATGGCTTCGTCCCTTTTTTTATATCACATTTTTTCGTTTAGGTAAACTCGTACGTAACAGAATATTGAAAAGCGCTATAGCTCTTAAATACTGAGTTTAAAGCTTAAAAGGGAGATGATAATTCATGATTCGTCAACTGTGTCTATTGTTGGGTTTATCGATGAAATGCACTTTTGTCGTTTCTCTTCGCATACAAAGTATAGGTTTTCCCATACAATTAGCTGTGCTTGACAACAATATTCATAATATTATATTTTCTGATACTATATTTAAGAACATTAACTATATTGTAGTAGGCTTTTGCTTACAAAGTACTACAAGAACACTAACCATTACATTATGAATTATTATTTACAATAAGTATAAATGCTCTGATTGTCAATAGCAGGTAAATTATACTACTCAGTTCCGTCCTCAAAATTTAGCAACCTGTAAAGGTTTCTATAATTCTTCTTAAGGTTTACTTATAAATGGTAAAAACCATTTTAAAACTCTAAGGGATATTCAACTTACTTACGTTTGGGGTTTTAAGTATCGTTTTGACCATTAAAAGTCACTTTGTCCCCATTCAACTATACATATGGCGTATAGGACCTCAAAAGCCAGTTCAATAAGAATAAAAGGGCTTTTTTGCCCTTAGAATTTCCAATTATTTGAAAACAAGTTAGTCGTTAGCAAATCACTACTTGAATCAAATAAGAATCAAGATATATCAAAGAAATAACCTGTTTATTTTTTTGGTGATAAGACTGTTCCCTTCAATAGCACATTATGAAAATAAATACCCGAAAAACAAATAACAAGTTACTGACAATGGTGTTTCTACTATTCACCGTAGTCAGTTCTTTTGCCCAGCTGAGTGATTTGCATTACCTGCCACCGCTTACCGAGACGAACCAAAATTATATCATTGATCAATCTGTATATCTTTCCACTCCCGAACTGATACCTTTTGATGTAGACATTTACATAGGAACTTCATCAACCCCGGTAGCAACGGTCCCTGTTTCCAATACGGTACCGTATACCTATGTATTGCCCGAAAAAGAGAATGGAATAACATTGCTGCCCAATGCGGAAGTCGGGTTGGTTAGCAGTACTGCCGGCTTGCGCTTAGAGGCACCGGGAGGACAAAAATTTTACGCCAATTATAGAGGCAATAGTAATGCCCAAGGCGTTTCTTTAACCTCTAAGGGACGTGCGGCATTAGGAAGGCATTTTAAATGGGGCGGTATTCCTTTTCTACATGACAGAAATATTTTTAATGCTGTCTTAGGGGTTATGGCTACGGAAGATAATACAACAGTTACAGTTTCAGATTATGATCCTGATTGTGTTTTTAGATTAGGAAATAATGGTAAAGGCTTAACCGATGACACGATTACTATTACTTTAAATAAAGGAGAATCTTATGTTTTGGAGGCAGAAGGAAATAATGGGGACGCCAATAGATATGGATGGTTAGGTGCAGATATTATATCAGATAAGGATATCGCTATTAGTACAGGTCATATTTTACTTGGTGTTATTCCCGGGTCCAATATACAGGATGGGGGTACGGATCAGCCCGTACCTATAGATATCATCGGTCGGGAATATGTTTTTATTAGGGGGGGTGGAACCGATGCCTTAGAATTCCCCATAATAATTGGAACGGCCAGTGGCACCGATATTTTTATAAATGGCTCTACAACACCTATTGCCACTATAAATGATGGCGAATACTTTGTAGTGCCAGGATCGAACTATTCAGGAAGTACGGCGGGTAATAACATGACCGTAACTACGTCTAAAAACGTATATGCCTACCAATGTTTGGCAGGTAGTTCTTCGGGGGCAACTATTGGAATGAACTTTATAGCCCCGGTGAATTGTTTGCTTCCCGACAATGTAAACAACATAAGTGCTATTGAAGATCTGGCAGGAAAAACAATAGATGGCGGATTGACCATCTTGGCATCCAACAGTACTCCTGATGCCAATATTGTTGTAACCGCCAATGGTCTTCCGGTCACCTTGCCTGCTGCTATACCGGCCACGGGCTTACCTTGGAAAAGCTTTTATATTCCAAATTTGACCGGGAATATTTATGTGCAATCTTCAGGGGCAATCGCTGTTGGGGTTGTCGGTTTGAGTGGCGCATTGGGAACAGGCGGGTACTTCTCCGGTTTTGACACGGTACCTGTGGTGGATTACTCCATTTCAGGATCGGGATGTCTTGGAAGCACCATTACACTTACGGAAAATTTTGATACCTACCAATGGTTTAACGATGGGGTTGCCATACCAGGGGCCACGAGTGGAAGCTATACGCCTACCGAAATTGGGGAGCATTACGTAAATGTTTCTAAAAGTGGTTGCGATTACAACTCTAACGTAATTCAGGTATTTTATTGTAATCCGGACATTTACATTAATAAGACCGCTGACAAAACAAGCCTGGTGGAAGGGGAAACGGTAAGCTTTACCATCACCGTGGAAAGTCTAGGTTTAGACGATACAACGGGCCTCGTAATTACCGATGCCCTGCCACCAGGTTTGAGCCTTGTTAGCGCAACACCGAGCAAGGGAACGTGGTCCGCACCCAATTGGAACGTGGGCGATTTGGTAAAGGGCGAAAAACAATCGCTTGTTATCGTCGCCTCGGCTGACGATATCGATGCCCCGATTGCCTCGCGAAGTATAACGAATACCATCTCCAACGCCCAAGATCAAAGCGATTCCAATTCATCCGTAGATGATACGACAGAGGTGATCACTATAGAAAATTTAGATGATGACAACGATGGGGTTCCCGATACTTCCGATGTCTGTGAAGGATACGACGATACCCTCGATACCGATCAGGATGGAATTCCCGACGGATGTGATAGTGATGATGACAATGATGGAATTCCCGATTCGGACGAGTGTGTTCCGCTACCGGCATCGGTTATCGGGGTACAGGACATTTCAGTGAGCTGGATCGATTTTGAATTTAACAAGATAATAGGAAACACCTATTGGTCCGGTAGAAGTGGCAGCGATAATGAATGGGGACCAATAGGCACTTTCGACCTAGGTCCCTTAAATTCAAATTTGGCGGGAATTACGGTCACGATTACCACGGTTTCCAATGAACCGGATGATGCCCGACTTTATATGGGGGCATCGTCGGGAAGTTTCCTAGGCGGGCATGCGGGGTTTATCCTCGAATTCTCGGAGCCCGTTGATATTAGAAGGGAGGCCACGGCAGGCGTTGCTTTCAGTTCCGGTGAGATCGAAACCTACCAGTCAGGTAGCCAAATGCACTACGTTTACGGCGATACGCCGGCTAGTGTTACCGTTACTACCGATGATGGTTCGGGTATTGCAGGTATCGAAGCAAACGGTAGTGGGGGATCGAGTCCCATTGTAGCGGAGAGTTACGGTACGACCTATTTTTATATGGATTGGGACGATAATATTGTTCCCAGTACCCAGCAGTTTCGAATGGAAATCGGTGAATTCCCAAGAATAGTGACTACCGATACCGATGGTGACGGCATCGTGGATTGTAAAGATTCGGATAGTGATAACGATGGTTGCCCCGATGCCTTGGAGGGCGATGCCAGTTATGATTACGGCGATATTGATGGAAACCTTAGACTTACGGCAACCGTAGATGCGAACGGTATTCCTGGGGGAACTTCCCAAGGTAGGGGAACGTCGTTGGACAATTTGCAACAGGCCGACGAATGTTCGGAATGTGATCCCGACCATCCCTTATTTGAAGATATCGATGGCGATACCATCGGTGACGCCTGCGACGAGGATGATGACAATGACGGTATAACCGATGCCTTGGAGTGTACTCCGGCGAGAGGTTCGGTTTCATCGGGAGACGGCACACTTTTGCTTGTCGGGGAGTATAATAATGGCAACGGGGTCAATCAACAATTTACGATTACATCAACGGAATACAATATAGAAGATAAAACTGGGCCGGCCTATAACGGTTTACAAGTGCGATGGAATCAAGGTACGGATCCCACGGTTCGAATGACACTCACCTTGCAAGCGCCTGTAAATGCGGTTCAACAAGCTGTTCGTGTTTCTTCCTATGAACCGAATAGTGAAGTAGGGGCAGTACAAAATGCCGATAAAACCGTAACGATTACCTGGCCCGGAGGCGGAACGGCCGTGCTGTCCGACCCATTGGGCGAAACCGATTTGGGAAATGGCGCGGTCATTACCTCGGGAACACCGTTTCAGGTGGCTCCCGATGCAGCGGGACTTTCGAGACTTGTGCCTGATTCCCAATGGTCTTTATTGATAGATACCAGCACGGGAATAACTTTTCCTATGGACATCGTTTACTATGCGGACGGAACCATAAACTCCAGTGCCAACCATGTAAACGAAGGTTTTGCCTTTCGATCGGTTTTGTCATGCGATTTAGACAATGACGGTGTTCCCAATATACTCGACCTTGATAGTGACAACGACGGAATTTACGATGTGGTGGAAGCAGGGGGCACGGATGCGGACGCCAATGGTATTGCCGATGGAAGCATTGGCGCAACGGGCATCCCCAGTACGGCAGGAACAGGGACGGTCCCAACGGAAACAACGACGGGATCCCCTGATTTTCTAAGTCTGGATAGTGATGCCGATGGTTGTTCGGATGCCAATGAGGCCTATAACGATAGTTCGGCGGATAATGGCGATGGGGCGGAATACAACGATGCCGATACCGCAACCCTTACCGATGGTTCGGGAAGCATACTGGCGAACGGATCGGTCGCATCGGCGGCCTATACTACGGGAGCGGTAAGTGCGGTAACCACTGAAGATTTAGATTTGGATGGCGATGGTTTGGTCGGTGTTTGTGATTTGGACGATGACGGTGATGGCGATCCGGATACGACCGATCCAGATCCTGCAGACCCCTGTGTATACAGTACCGATCAAGTTGCGGCGAATGCCGAGGCAAGTTGGAATGCCTTGGATTGTGACGGCGACGGTGAAAGCAATGGATTTGAAGTAAGCAACAATACCGATCCATCGGACCCTTGTGAAGTAACGGTGGCCACTGTACGTTCGGCAACGGATGAAAACTATGATGTTTGGGCGGCAGCCGATTGTGATGGTGATAATCTGGATAATGGAACGGAAGTTACCAAGGGTACCGATCCATTCGATACCGATACCGATGGTGACGGGGTTCAAGATGACGTGGATTCAGGTGCTCTTGATCCTTGTGATCCCGTGCAGGTCGCGGGATATACCGGTTACGATGCCGGCAATGCCCTTTGGGCGGTGGCGGATTGTGATGGCGACGGGCTTATCAACGGTACGGAAGTTACCAATGGCTCCGATCCCTATAGTTCCGATACCGATGGCGATGGCGTTCAAGATGATATGGATACCGATGCATCGGACCCCTGTGCCCCGGCACAGGATGCGGGGTATGAAGCTTATGATTCCGACAATGCCCTTTGGGAAGCAGCGGATTGTGATGGCGATAATGTGCTTAACGGTACGGAAGCGACCAATGGTTCTGACCCGTACAATGCCGATACCGACGGCGATGGCGTTCTAGATGATATGGATACCGATGCACTGGATCCCTGTGCCCAGGTACAAGCGGCAGGGTATGCCGGATACGATGCTACGAACACTATTTGGGCATCGGCCGATTGCGATGGCGACGGCGTGATCAATAGTACGGAAGTTGCCAATAATACGGACCCCTATAACGACGATACCGATGGCGACGGGGAACCGGACGGATCGGATACGGCCCCCTTGGATCCCTGTGATCCGGCACGGCCTGAAGGGTATATGGGATATGATGCCGGCAATGCCCTTTGGGCAGCGGCGGATTGTGATGGCGATAATGTGCTTAACGGTACGGAAGCGACCAATGGCTCTGACCCTTACAACACCGATACCGATGGCGATGGCGTTCAAGATGATATGGATAGCGATGCATCGGACCCCTGTGCCCCGGTACAGGCCGCAGGTTACACCGGTTACGATTCCGGCAATGCCCTCTGGGCAGCGGCGGATTGTGATGGCGACGGAGTGATCAATGGTACGGAAGTTACCAATACTACTGATCCGTATAGTACCGATACCGATGGCGATGGTGTTCTAGATGATATGGATATTGACACATTGGATCCTTGTGCCCCGGTACAGGCCGCGGGTTACACCGGTTACGATTCCGGCAATGCCCTCTGGGCAGCGGCGGATTGTGACGGCGACAATGTGCTTAACGGTACGGAAGCGACCAATAGCACGGACCCCTATAATACCGATACCGATGGCGACGGTGTTCAAGATGATGTGGATGCCGGTGCATTGGATCCCTGTGGTCCAATGCAGGCCGCAGGTTATAACGGCTACGATGCCGGCAATGCCCTTTGGGCAGCGGCCGATTGTGATAACGACGGGGTTACCAACGGTACCGAAGATACCAACAGTACCGATCCCTATAGTTCCGATACCGATGGCGATGGTATTGCGGATGACGTAGATACCAACGCATTGGATCCTTGTGCCCCGGTACAAGCTGCAGGGTACACGGGTTACGACGCTACGAACCTAACTTGGTCGGCAGCGGATTGTGATGGCGATACCGTACTTAATGCTACGGAAACGACCAATGGCACGGATCCCTATAGTCCGGATACGGATGGCGATGGTATTGACGACGCCCAGGAAGCATCGGATAATACCGACCCCTTAAATGATTGTGATTCCATTGGCGGAACTCCTTTGCCAACAAGTGATTGCGATGGCGACGGTGTGCCTAATTCCTCGGATGCCTGTGAAGGCTTTGATGATGCCATAAATGCCGATGGCGATGCCCTTCCGGACGATTGTGATGAAGATGATGATAACGACGGTATTCCCGATACCGTTGAGGGTAATACCGATTTTGATGGTGACGGTGTTCCAAATCGTTTGGACCTTGATAGTGATAACGACGGTATTCCGGATGTCGTGGAAACGGGGAATGGCAGCTTCGATACCGATGGAAATGGCTCCATAGATGCCGCTGAAAGCGGTGTAGGGCTAAATGGTATTCCCGATGCTGCCGAAGACGGAGGAGTGGATCAAGCGGGAGTAGGAACGGCTCCATTAAATTCTGACGGTACGGCCGGTCCTGATTATTTGGATATCGATTCCGATAATGACGGTATACAAGATCTAGTGGAAGCCCAATCGGATGCGACCTTGGTACAACTAAGTGGCGACGATTCCGATAATGACGGGGTAGACGATGCTTTCGATGCGGATAATGGGGGTAGTTTCAGCAGCCTTCCCGTAAATACGGATTCCGACGGTCGTCCCGATTATTTGGATCTGGATAGTGACGGTGACGGCATCATCGATAATATTGAATGGCAATCCACATCGGGCCATCTTAGCCCATCCGTCGATTCGGATGGTAATGGTCTGGCCGATAATTACGAGGTTTCGGCCGGTTCGGGGGAATCAATAAATGAACCTGAAAATTCAGATGGTCAAGGCAGTCCCGATTTTAGGGATTTGGATGCCGATGGTGATTTCTTGGATGATATCATCGAGGTGTACGATTATAATGATGATCTCGCTGCCGATGTTCTTCCTTCGGGAACGGATGCCGATAACGATGGTTTGGATGATGCCTTTGATTTAAGCATAGTGGCACCTGACGGTCTTGCGGATCCCGACGGGGCGACCAATAATGACCAAGATGTTACCGGTTTCCTAAATACCCAAGATCCCTTTACCAGTGAGGTGGATTTTAGGGATAGCAATGTACACGAGGAACCGATCGATACCGATGGCGATAATGTTGACAATAGTATTGATATCGATAACGATAATGATGGTATTTTAGATTACGTGGAATCCTTGGGATTCCAACCTACGGATACAAAATTAGACCCTTGTAACGTGCCTTCCGGATCCTTTATTGGCGGTAGCTATATAAACGGAACGGGCAGTACGGGAGAGGGCAGTGAAGGTTCTGAATATCGATTCCCGACCGTGGTTACATCCTCTTTGGGCGTTTTGGACGCCATTGTTACGATTACCGATGTAACTAACGCTACCTTGACCTCGATCGATACCAATGTTTCGGGTAGTAACGAGGCTTGGCAACCTACTTTTGACGTAGGTGGCGGGGTCGGTGCCATTGGCAGTATGTCCTTTAATATACGTTTGGTGGCCACCGGAACCGATACCCAGGTCAATCTTATTCGGTTTGGGGGAGTCATTTATGATATCGACGGTGCGAACACCAAAGAAAGCGTAACCCTTAAACGTCCAGGTCTGTACGCCGTTGATAGTAATTCCTTGATTGCCGTATCGGAAAGTGCCGCCCCGGGCACGGTCACTTTTGAGGGGCCTGAACAAACATGGACCGGGGTCGATTTAGGACCGAGGTTGGCCGTATATTTTAATTACTACGAAACCACAAACCTCGATATCACATTTACCGGTGAGCTACAATCGGGTTTTCTTACAAACGATTATTTGGGCTCTGTTTTGTTTCAAACCTGTGATATCAATGGATTGTTTACACCAAACAATACAACATCTGATATAGGTTCGGGAGGCGAACAATCCGGTCCTGGTACTTCACCTGTGTACAAGATCTACCAAGGTATCGATAGCGATAATGACGGTATCGAGGATCATTTGGATATCGACTCCGATAATGACGGTATCCCCGATAATGTAGAGGCTCAACTTACTTCTTCCTACACGGCAAGGGGTACCGTCGATACCGATGTTGATGGTTTGGGTGATCCCTATGAAGGAAGCGGCGACGAAGGTTTAACGGTCGTCGATACCGATGGTGATCAAATTCCCGATTATTTGGATTTGGATTCGGATGATGATGGATTGACCGATAGGGTCGAAGCAGGATTTGCTGCCGCAACCAACAACCTAGATGGGGACAATGATGGTTTATTGGACGGATACGATGATGTGGACACCCCGGGAACCCTTTTCGATACCAATGATGATCAAGATAATGGTGCCGTAGACTTACCTAACATAGCTAAGACCGCAACGCCTGAGGTAGATTATCGTGAAGACGGTATCGACGATAACGACCTGGATGGCATAGCCGATTCAATTGATCAAGATGATGATAACGATGGTATTTTAGATACGCTGGAATATTCAGGAGGCGACCCAAGTACCGATACCGATGGTGACGGCGTTCCTAATCATTTTGATCTAGATTCCGATAACGATGGTATTTATGACGTGGTGGAATCCGGAAGCGATCAGGCCTTTACCGCTGGCGTTCTTGATGGTGCCGTGGGTACCGATGGTATACCCAATACGGTACAGGCAAGCGGACAACAGAATGGCGGTACTGTAAACTATACCGTATCCGATTCTGAAACCACTCCTGATGGTATTGCCGATTTTCTTGAGCTGGATGCCGATGGTGACGGGTGTAACGACGTTATCGAAGCCGGATATACCGATTCGGATGCCGATGGCGTATTGGGTGATGGGCTAACGGTAGTAGATGGCAATGGGGTCGTAACGGGAACCAATGTTTCTGACGGATACACCACCCCTGACAATGTAGATAGCGCTACCGATACCGCATTTGATTTTCAACAGCCAGGTGTTGTTCCGACCATAGCGACGGCGGCCGAACAACCTCAAGATGTTTTGACGAACGGGAGTTCCCCGGAGACCTTCTCGGTAACTGCCACGGGTACGGAATTGATCTACCAATGGCAAGTAGATGATCAATCGGGTGGTGGTTTTGTCGATATAGACGATGCCAATGCCACCGATATATATACGGGTAGTACAAGTGCAACCTTAACCTTGACCGGCATCACCATAGCGGAAAACGGATATCGGTATAGAGTGGTCCTTACGGAAACTTCCTTTGTATGTTCCCCTTTGACTTCATCGGATGCACTGCTTACGGTCGATGTAACGCCACCGCTTCCACCTACAGTGGATATGCAAGTTACGAACGATACGACACCGGTTGTTACCGGAACTGCGGAAGCGGGTTCTAAGGTTACCGTGGTCGTTGGTGGGGCCACCTATGAAATCCTTGCCGATGGTTCGGGGGATTGGACTATCGATACCGAAACGCTTACCCCCGATAGCGGGACGTTTATGCCCAACGTAAACGGGGCTAACGAAGTAGCGGTAACGAGTACCGATGCAGCGGGCAATAGTGCGATAGATACGTCCAATTTGGAGTTGACCATAGATACCTCGGACCCTGAGGTGCCTACGATAGATTTTCAAGTTACGAACGACACGACACCGGTTGTTACCGGAACTGCGGAAGCGGGTTCTAAGGTTACCGTCGTCGTTGGTGGGGCCACCTATAAAACCCTTGCCGATGGTTCGGGGGATTGGAGTGTCGATACGGCTACCCCGACATCCGGAATTTTCGGTCCGAATGAAAATGGTACAAATGAGGTAGCGGTAACAAGTGAAGATGCCGCTGGTAACACTGCGGTCGATATTACGAATTTAGAGTTGACTATCGATACTACGGCCCCAAGCGCCCCAACGGTCGAGATTACCGAAGACACCGACGATAACGGTTTTATAAGTGAAGATGAGTTGTCGGGCGGTATCGATGCCGTGGTGACCCTTCCTGCCGATGCCGCTGAAGGCGATACCGTAACCATCACCGATGGAAATGGGGGCTCCCAAACCGTGGTACTTACGGCAACGGATATTGCCAATACGACTATTGCCGTTGTTATCGCCGATCCGGGCGATGGCGGAACGATCGTGGTAACGGCGAACCTTACCGATGTTGCGGGCAATGTAGGTGCCGATAGCGCAAGCGATACGGCCGTACTCGACCTTACGGATCCAAGTGCCCCGACGATAACGATTACCGAAGATACCAACAATGATGAATTGATCAATGCAACTGAACTATCGGGTACTATCGATGCCCGTGTAAGCCTTCCCGGTGATGCGGTGGCAGGCGATACCGTAACGGTTACCGATGGTAACGGAAATTCCCAAGAGGTGGTGCTTACCGCAACGGATATTGGCAATGCCTATGTTGATGTGGTCATCGCCAATCCGGGCGATACGGGAACGATCGTGGTAACCGCCAGCCTCACTGATGTGGCCGGCAATGTCGGGCCCGATAGTCCTACCGATACCGCGGTACTGGATCTTACGGCCCCAAGCGCCCCAACGGTCGAGATTACCGAAGACACCGACGATAACGGTTTTATAAGTGAAGATGAGTTGTCGGGCGGTATCGATGCCGTGGTGACCCTTCCTGCCGATGCCGCTGAAGGCGATACCGTAACCATCACCGATGGAAATGGGGGCTCCCAAACCGTGGTACTTACGGCAACGGATATTGCCAATACGACTATTGCCGTTGTTATCGCCGATCCTGGCGATGGCGGAACGATCGTGGTAACGGCGAACCTTACCGATGTTGCGGGCAATGTAGGTGCCGATAGCGCAAGCGATACGGCCGTGCTCGACCTTACGGATCCTAGTGCCCCGACGATAACGATTACCGAAGATGCCAACGATGATGAATTGATCAATGCAACTGAACTATCAGGTGCTATCGATGCCCGTGTAAGCCTTCCCGTTGATGCGGTGGCAGGCGATACGGTAAGGGTTGTCGACGGTAACGGAAATTCCCAAGAGGTGGTGCTTACCGCAACGGATATTGCCAATACGACTATTGCCGTTGTTATCGCCGATCCGGGCGATGGCGGAACGATCGTGGTAACGGCCAAGCTTATCGATATGGCCGGCAATGTCGGGCCCGATAGTCCTACCGATACCGCGGTACTGGATCTTACGGCCCCTGGTGTCCCATTGGTGATTATTTCGGAAGACGGTAATGATGACGAATTTATAAACAACGATGAATTATCCGGTGATATTAATGCTGTAATCTCCCTACCTAGCAATACGGCTGAAGGCGATACGGTAAGCATTACCGATGGAAACGGGAATGCCCAAGATGTAATTTTGACGGCGGCTGAAGCTTCCAATGGATTTATCCTGGTAACCATCGTTGACCCAGGTGACGGGGGAACGATCGTAGTAACGGCGAACCTTACCGATGTGGCCGGCAATGTAGGCGCCGATAGTGCAAGCGATACGGCCGAACTCGACCTTACAGGCCCAAGCGCCCCTACGGTAGAAATTGTCGAAGATGCCAACAACGATGGGCTGATCGGTCAGAATGAACTGTCGGGTGCTATCGACGTTCGGGTAAGCCTCCTTGGCGATGCGGAAGAAGGTGATACGGTAAGGGTTGTCGACGGTAACGGAAATTCCCAAGACGTAGTGCTTACGGCAACGCATATTGGCAATGCCTATGTTGATGTTATTGTCGCCAACCCTGGAAATAACGGAACGATCGTAGTAACGGCCAAGCTTACGGATGTGGCTGGCAATGTAGGCCCTGATAGTGCCTCCGATACCGCGGAAATCGATATAGAGGCTCCCGGGGCCCCGACCGTGGTCATTACGGAAGACACGAACAATGATGGCTTGATCAGCGAAGACGAACTTATAGGTGATATTGGCGCACGGGTAAGCCTTCCTGCCGATGCCTTGGAAGGCGATACGGTAACGGTTGTCGATGGCAATGGAAATACCCAAGACGTAGTGCTTACGGCCACCGATATTACGAATGGCTTTATCGATGTGGTCATCGCCAGTCCCGGCGATACCGGAACGATTACTGTAACGGCGAACATTACGGATGTGGCCGGCAATATAGGTCCTGATAGTGCAAGCGATACGGCCGTGCTCGACCTTACGGATCCAAGTGCCCCGACCGTAGAAATTACGGAAGACCTCAATAACGATGAATTGATCAATGACCTTGAGCTATCCGGTGGTATCGATGCCCGTGTAAGCCTTCCCGCTGATGCGGTGGCAGGCGATACGGTAAGGGTTGTCGACGGCAACGGAAATGCCCAAGACGTGGTGCTTGCCGCAACGGATATAGCAAATGCATATATCGACGTGGTAATCCTTAATCCGGGCGAGAGGGGTACGATCGTAGTAACCGCGAACCTGACGGATGTGGCCGGCAATGTAGGTCCCGATAGTGCAAGCGATACGGCGGTACTTGATACCACGAACCCAAGTGCGCCAACGGTAGAAATTTTGGAAGATGCCAACAATGACGGTTTGATCGGTGAAGATGAACTGATCGGGGATATCGATGCCCGTGTAAGCCTTCCTTTGGATGCCTTGGAAGGCGATACGGTAACCGTTGTCGACGGTAACGGAAATGCCCAAGAGGTGGTGCTTACGGCAGCGGATATTGCCAATAGCTTTGTCGATGTTGTTATCGCCAATCCCGGTGACAATGGAACCATTGTCCTTATGGCGAACATTACGGATGTCGCAGGAAACCAAGGCCCCGATAGCCTAACGGATACCGCCTTGCTCGATTTGACCGACCCAAGTGCGCCTATGGTAGCAATTACCGAAGACACGAACAACGATGGTTTGATCGGGAGGAATGAACTGTCCGACGATATCGATGTTCGGGTAACGCTTCCCGCCGATGCCGCTGCCGGTGATACGCTTACGTTTACCGATGGAAACGGAAACTCGCAAGACGTACTGCTTGCCGCGGGCGATATTGCCAATGGATTTGTCGACGTGGTCGTTGCCGATCCCGGGGATATGGGTACGGTCGTGGTAACCGCCCACCTTACGGATGCCGCGGGCAATGTGGGGCCTGATAGTGCTTCGGATACCGCCGTACTGGATCTTGACGATCCTACGGTCGATAGTTTTGCGACCATTGATATCACTCCCGTGTTAACCGGTAAAGGTGACGCGAATGAAACCTTGTTGATCGAGTTGGATACGGACGGGGATGATGTTCCCGATGTAAGCTACACGGTAATTACCGATACCGATGGTGATTGGAGCCTGGATACCGAAACCGCTACACCCGATTCCGGAAGTTTCCCGGTTCTGGTAGATGAAGATGCAATTAATATTACAGCCACCGATCTTTCCGGAAATACGGGAACAGGAAGGGTAAGCGTTTCCGTAGATACCGACAATGATGGGATCAACGATAATACGGAAACTACATTGGGCACGGACCCCAATGATCCCGATACGGATGGCGATGGGATCAACGACGGACAAGAAGTCAATATGGATAACACCGACCCCTTGGATGATTGTAGTTCCGTGAACGGAAATCCCTTGGGAGGAAGCGATTGTGATGATGACGGACTAACCACCGATGAGGAAATGGCCCTAGGTACCGATATCGATAACCCCGATAGCGATGACGACGGACTGTTGGACGGAGAGGAAATCCATCTTGATACGGACCCCAAGGATTCCGATTCCGATGACGATGGGATCTTCGATGGCCAGGAAGTCTTGGATGGAACCAATCCTTTGGATGACTGCGACCATGATGGGGGTACCGCACTTCCGAACAGCGATTGTGATGGCGACGGACTTACCACGGCCCAAGAGGATGCGATCGGAACGGACGCCTATGAAGCGGATACCGATGGGGATACCATCCCCGATGGACAGGAGATCGAGGACGGAACAGACCCCCTCAATCCTTGCGACTCCTTAAACGGAGTACCGACAATTGATGCGGGTTGTAACCCCGAAGTGGTGAACTCGGGTATTTCGGTGAGCAATGAAATCATTACGCCCGATAACGATGGTACCAACGATTCCTTTATAATCGAAAACATAGAATCCTTTCCGAACAATACGGTGCAGATTTATAATCGTTGGGGCGTCAGTGTCTATGAAATGTCGGGTTACGATAATATGACCAATGTATTCACGGGTACTTCCGATGGCAGAACAACCATTAGTACGGATTCGAAACTTCCTGTGGGCGTGTATTTCTATGTGATCAAGTACGAGAACAAGGGAGAAAACCTAAGCAAGGCAGGCTACCTATACATCAACAGATAAAATATTTCCCCAAAAACGAAGTAAGCATGAAAAAAACGATAATCACCATCCTGTCCCTGTTCGCGGGCCTTGTCTCGGTCTGTGGCCAGCAGGATGCCCAATATACCCAGTACATGTACAACACGATTTCGGTGAACCCCGCCTATGCGGGTTCCCGTGGTGTGTTCAGTATCGTGGCGCTGCACCGCTCGCAGTGGGTGGGCCTTGACGGGGCCCCGACGACGCAGACGCTGAACTTCCATACGCCGGTCTCCAATAAAGTGGGACTGGGACTTTCGGTGGTGAACGACGAGATTGGTAACGGCACCAACCAAGACACCTATATAGACGCGGCCTTCTCCTATACGGTCAAGACCTCGCGCGAGGGCAAGCTGTCTTTCGGCCTGAAGGCGGGAGGCCACCTTTTGAACATCGATTTCTCGAAGCTGAGGAACTACGGTGCGGAGAGCAACCTTCCGAACATCGACAACAAGTTCTCTCCCAATATCGGGGCAGGGGTATACTACCATACGGAGCGTTTCTATGCGGGACTATCGGTGCCGAACTTTTTACAGACGGAGCACTTCGACAATTCCAACACCGACAGCAGTTCTTTTCTGGCGGAGGAGCGTATGAACCTCTACCTTATCACGGGCTATGTGTTCGATATGAACCAAAGGTGGAAGTTCAAGCCTGCGGCCCTTGTAAAAATGGTGAAGGGAGCACCGCTTCAGATAGACCTAAGTGCCAATTTTCTTTATAATGATAAGTTTTCACTAGGTGCCGCCTATCGTTGGGACGCCGCGGTGAGCGCGCTCTTCGGGTTCCAGTTGAGCGACCAGTTCATGGTAGGGGTAGCCTATGACCGGGAGGTGACCGATTTGGGGGCGACACGGTTCAACGACGGCTCCTTCGAGATCTTTCTCAGGTACGAGTTCCTGAACCGTTACAAACGCGTGATCACCCCAAGATTCTTTTAATATACAGGATATGAAAAAAGCAAGATACATATTCTGTGGACTGGCGCTACTGGCCATGGTGGCACGGGCACAGGAGAAAAAGATACGCAAGGCCGACACGAAGTTCACGAACTATTCCTACGCCTCTGCGATACGGTCCTATGAGGGCCTGGTCGCGGACGGTTATACGGAAGAGGAGATCTTCAAGAACCTCGGCAACGCGAACTACTACAACGCCAATTACGATGAGGCCTCCAATTGGTACGCCCAACTGTTTCAGTTGGGAATAACGGATATCGACCCGGAATATATGTACCGCTACGCCCAGACCTTAAAATCGTTGGAGAAGTACGATGCATCGGACGTTTGGATGAACAAGTTTAAGACGGCAAGGTCGAACGACCAGCGCGCCCTGGCCTTCGGCAATAACGAGGACTACCTTGAACGTATAGAGGCGAATTCGGGTCGCTATGAACTGAAAAACCTGGGGCTGAACTCGAAGGTATCCGATTTCGCGCCCTCTTTCTACGGGAATGACCTGGTCTTTTCCACGGCAAGGGACAGCGGGCTCATATCGAAGAACATCCACAGGTGGAACGACGGGGCCTTTTTGAACCTTTACAGGGCCACGGGCGACGACCAGGGTAATTTTACGGCACTGGACAAGCTGGACCGGAAACTGAACAAAAAAACACACGAGTCCTCCACGGCCTTCACCAAGGACGGCAAGACCATGTACTTTACCCGGAACAACTCCGACAACGGAAAGTTCTCTAGGGACGGGGAGGGGGTGAGCAGACTAAAGATATACCGCGCCGATCTAATTGATGAAGAATGGGGCAATATCGTAGAGCTGCCCTTCAACGACGACAGCTACTCAGTGGCACACCCAACCTTGAACAAGGATGGGACAAAACTATATTTCGCTTCGGATATGCCGGGAACTGCCGGGGAGTCGGATATTTTTTCTGTAGAGATCAACAAGGACGGAACTTTCGGGGCACCGCAAAATTTGGGCCCACAGATCAATACGGAGGCGAGGGAGACCTTTCCCTTTGTTACAGGTTCCGATATTTTATATTTCTCTTCTGACGGACATCCCGGTCTGGGCGGTCTTGATGTATTCGGAACGGACCTGAAAGACGACAGCGGTAAGGTTATCAACGTAGGAAGGCCCTTGAACGGGGAGGAGGACGATTTTTCGTATATCGTGAACGAAGAGACCCGAACGGGCTTTTTTGCTTCTAACCGAGACGGAGGTCAGGGTAACGACGATATCTACGGTTTTGTAGAAAGGGAGCCTTTGGACTTTTCTTGCCATACCGATATTACGGGCGTGGTCAGGGACGGGAAGACGGGGGCTTTGTTGGCCAAGGCCTCTATCACGATCTATGACAGGGAAAACAATATCGTAACCACTTCCGAAACGGATGCCAACGGGAATTTTGCCGCCAAAGGCGATTGTACCGATGGAAGGTATAAAGTGGTCGCTTCCAAAACGGACTATGACGAAGGGGATAAAATGTTCACTTCGGTCAACGCCAAGGATGCTACGGGTATAGAAGTGGTACTGAACAAAACCGTTAACTCGGCGCCCATAGGTACGGACCTGGCCAAATACCTGAATATAGAACCGATCTACTTCGATTTCGACAAGTACTTTATCAGGGAAGATGCCAAGATCGGTATCGACAAGGTCTTGGCCTACTTGAGGGAATTCCCGAACGTAAAGGTACAGGTACGCTCCCATACCGACTCGCGTGCCAACGATGCCTATAACATGCAATTGTCATCCAACAGGGCGAAGTCCACGGCAAATTATCTGATCGCCCAGGGCATCCCTGAAAGCCGGATATCCTTTGAAGGCTTCGGGGAAACCCAACTGACGAACGAGTGTAGCAATGGGGTGCCCTGTACCAAAGCACAGCACCAAATGAACAGGCGTTCTGAATTTATAGTGGTGGAATAAGACGAAATAAATACCTGAAGGGAAGAAAGGGAAGTAGCCATGCTCTTCCCTTTTTTTTATACCGCAGAAATACTCCTCGGACCTAAGTAGGGAAGGGGGAGTTTTATTTTTTCATTTTATGGCCAATTGATTAAAAAAACAAACTTCTTACGTTTTTTCAATTTTATAACATTTTCATTCTATACATTTGTAGAGTAAACTTTAGGGGTGTTCCCAATACATGGAACTGAGACATACCCTTTGAACCTGATGCGGTTAGTACCGCCGAAGGGAAAAGTTGAAAAACATTTTGCAATAAATGTTTACAGCCTTTTCATTGATGTACCCTGTTTTCTCTCTGGGTACCTTCGTTTCAAAGACTTCTCGGACCTCTATCGTTACAGCATAAATTTATTCTGTATGATAACGATAAACATGAACCAACAGCGGTTGCAGGTCGGTGCCAAGACCACCATCCATCAATTTTTACAACAAATCGATTCTTCCGTAAGTGGCGTTGCAGTTGCCATTAACGACCAAGTCGTGCCACGAAGCCATTGGGAAACCCGTTCTCTGCAAGACGACGATACCGTTCTAATCATTCAGGCCGCCCAAGGCGGATAGGAATAGGACCATATATCGTCCCGTCCCTTACCATTTCCAATAAAAAACATAAAAATTCATATAAAAACGCCAACAGCGAATAGCTTGACGCACTTAGCCATAGAAAAATGAAAAAAAGAGACACCGCCCCAAAAGAAGGTCAAATTACAAGACATCCCTTTCCGAATTCGAAAAAAATCTATGTAAGTGGAAAGATCCACCCAGAGCTTAAAGTGGCCATGCGTGAGATTACTTTGAGCGATACCAAAGATTCCCTCACGGGTAAGCTAACCCCTAACGAACCTGTAACGGTATACGATACGTCGGGACCCTACACAGATCCCGAAAAGGAAATAAACGTACACAATGGTATAGAACGCATACGCGAACCATGGATATTGGATCGTGGTGATGTGGAACGACTGGAGGGCTTCTCTTCTGAATACTGTAACCAACGCTTGAAGGATCCAAGCCTTGACCATATGCGTTTTTCACACCTGAAAACACCCCTACGGGCGAAAAAGGGTAAAAACGTAACCCAGTTGCACTACGCCAAACAGGGTATAATTACTCCTGAAATGGAATACATCGCCATCCGTGAAAACCAAAGGATCGATGAGATGACGGAGATTGCCAAGCAGCACAAGGGCGAACATTTTGGAGCGGCTATTCCCCAAAAAATAACACCGGAATTTGTGCGTGATGAAGTGGCACGGGGGCGTGCGGTTATTCCTTCCAATATAAACCACCCAGAAGCGGAACCTATGATCTTGGGCCGTAACTTTTTGGTAAAGATCAATGCGAATATCGGTAACTCGGCTACGACCTCTTCCATTGAAGAGGAAGTGGAAAAAGCGGTTTGGGCCTGTCGTTGGGGAGCCGACAATATAATGGACCTCTCTACCGGTCAAAATATTCACGAAACCCGGGAATGGATCATCCGTAATTCCCCGGTTCCCGTAGGTACCGTACCGATCTACCAAGCACTCGAAAAGGTAAACGGTGTTGCCGAAGACCTTACTTGGGAAATTTTTAAGGATACCTTAATCGAGCAGGCTGAACAGGGAGTGGACTACTTTACGATCCATGCGGGCGTTTTGTTACGTTACGTTCCTATGACGGCCAAACGGGTTACCGGTATCGTTTCCCGTGGCGGTTCCATCATGGCGAAGTGGTGTTTGGCGCATCATAAAGAGAGTTTCCTGTACACCCATTTTGAAGATATCTGCGAAATCCTGAAGCAATACGATGTGGCCTTTTCATTGGGTGACGGACTACGACCGGGTTCGGTGGCCGATGCCAATGACGAAGCCCAATTTGCCGAGTTGGAGACCTTGGGCGAATTGACAAAAATTGCCAGAAAGCACGAAGTACAATGTTTTATCGAAGGTCCAGGTCACGTGCCCATGCATATGATCAAGGAGAATATGGAAAGGCAAATAGAGGTTTGCGACGAAGCCCCGTTTTACACCTTGGGCCCGTTAACGACCGATATCGCCCCTGGTTATGACCATATAACCTCAGGAATCGGTGCGGCCATGATCGGTTGGTACGGATGCGCCATGTTGTGCTATGTCACACCAAAGGAACATTTGGGCTTACCGAATAAAGATGATGTACGAACTGGGGTAGTTACCTATAAATTGGCGGCCCATGCGGCAGATCTGGCAAAAGGACATCCTGGGGCACAACATCGTGATAATGCCTTGAGCAAAGCGCGATTCGAATTCCGTTGGGAAGATCAGTTCAACTTGGGCTTGGATCCAGAGCTGGCCCGTGAGTACCATGATGAGACCTTACCTGCGGATGGAGCCAAGATTGCACATTTCTGCTCTATGTGCGGCCCTAAATTTTGTTCCATGAAAATATCTCAGGAAGTACGTGATTTTGCCGCTGCCAATGATATCGTAGATAACGAAGTCATTCAGAAAGGTATGGAAGAAAAATCAAAAGAGTTTAAGGATAAGGGCTCGGAAGTGTATTTGTAAACCTTGAACCATGATCGTTCTCATTGCCCCGGAAACCGATGTGCCCAACGAGCTTGAAACCTTAAACCATTTGTTTCAAGAAGGGTTGGAATACTATCACCTACGTAAACCTAATAAGGATTATACGGGGCATGTGGCGTATATGAACGGTATCGATAAAGCCTATCATAATAGGGTCGTAGTACACCTGTACCATCGCTTAATCGCTGATTTTGATTTAAAGGGAATTCATTTTCAGGAGCAAAAGCGAAGGGAGGTACTTGAAAAAGGGGCATTAGATGAAAAGACTCCCGATACGCTGATGCAACATTACGCAGCATCATTGGAAGTAGACCGTTCCAAGATCAAGAGCATAAGTTCTTCGTTTCATGAACCGAATGAGCTGCAAGGCTGTAACTTTGAATTCGATTACCACCTATTGAGTCCCGTGTTTTCTTCCATTTCAAAGAAGGGATATGAGGGTAGGGGATTCAATGTCAACCATATCGACAAAAGAATCATAGGTATGGGGGGCGTAACCAAGAACAACTTGCCTGAAATTCAAAAATTAGGATTTCGGGGCGTTGGGGTTTTAGGAGGGATATGGAACAGTAAAACGCCAGTTGAAGAGTTCAGGGCGATGCAAGAATTTTATAGAAACTAGTGAACATGAACATACCGAAACTGCATTACATATCGCAAGGAAAGACACCGGAAGAGCATCTGGAAAATATTCAGAAAGCCTGTACATCGGGAGCTGAACTGGTGCAATTGCGCTTAAAGAACGTAAAAAAAACCGTGGTGCTCAAAACAGCGGAAAAGGCAAGGGAGCTAACGGCGCATTTTCAGACACGCTTAATTATCAATGACCACTATCAAATTGCCAAAGAGGTACAAGCCGATGGGGTACACTTGGGGAAAACCGATGCCGATCCCGTAGTGGCCCGAAAGTTATTGGGCGATTACTATATCATAGGAGGAACGGCAAATACCTTGGACGATTGCTTGGCTTTGGTAAAGAAGGGCGTCAATTATATTGGTTTAGGGCCTTTTCGTTTTACGACCACCAAGGAAAACCTGAGCCCCATTATTCCACTGATCGGATATCAGGGTATTGTTGGGGAATTAAATTCGGATATGCCCATTATCGCCATTGGTGGCATTACCATAGATGACGTTCCCGAGATTTTAAAAACAGGGGTTTATGGTATTGCGGCATCTGGCGAGATTACAAAGGATTTCAATAAAATAAACGCCTTTCATAAACTTTTGAAGGCCACTTCCACCAATGAACAGATTTGGAATAGGGAAACAAAATTTTAAATATGACAGATATACTTCAAATAGCGGATAAGACTTTCTCGTCAAGGTTGTTTACCGGTACGGGCAAGTTTTCAAGTTCTGAAAAGATGCGGGAAGCTATCTTGGCTTCGGAAAGCGAACTGGTTACCGTAGCCCTTAAAAGGGTAGAGGTAGGGAATAAGTCGGACGATATGCTCAAAAGCCTTAATGCGGAACATATCAATTTATTACCGAATACTTCCGGGGTGAGAACGGCCAAAGAAGCGGTTTTTGCCGCACAATTGGCGCGTGAGGCCCTAGGGACGAATTGGATGAAATTGGAAATCCACCCAGACCCACGCTACTTATTGCCCGACCCGATTGAAACCTTGAAGGCGGCCGAGGAATTGGTGAAATTGGGTTTTGTAGTAATGCCCTATATTCATGCCGACCCGGTTTTGTGCAAACGCTTGGAAGATGTTGGGGTGCAATGTGTAATGCCCTTGGGTGCACCCATTGGCAGTAACAAAGGTTTGAAAACCGATGATTTCCTCAAGATCATCATTGAACAGAGCAATGTACCGGTAATCGTAGATGCCGGTATCGGGGCGCCATCGCATGCGGCCTATGCTATGGAACTGGGCGCCGATGCCGTATTGGTGAATACGGCCATTGCGGTAGCCCAAAGTCCGGTTGACATGGCGGTCGCCTTTAAAATGGCGGTCGCGGCAGGTCGAATGGCATATTGCGCGAAATTGGCCCCGATAAAGGAAGTGGCCGAAGCCAGTAGCCCCTTGACCTCATTTTTGAATTAAAACCGAATATATGGCCTTTAAAGATACATTTGAGCAATACGATTGGGATACGCTGGAGCAGGAAATTTATGCCGTGACCGAAGCGGAGGTGGCAGCGGTGTTAAAAAAGGAACGCATTTCCTTGGATGATTTTAAGACCTTGATTTCCCCGGCCGCCAAACCTTTCTTGGAAGTAATGGCGCAGCGTAGCCATCAGTTGACCAAGAAGCGTTTTGGGAATACCATACAGATGTACCTGCCCATGTACCTCTCCAATGAATGCCAAAATATTTGTACGTATTGTGGGTTTAGTATGACGAACAAAATCCCCCGAAAAACCTTGAGCGATGCCGAAATTCTAAAAGAGGTGGCCCATATAAAAAAATTGGGGTACGACCATATTTTATTGGTGACAGGAGAGGCGAACAGAACCGTTGGGGTTTCCTATATGAAACATGCCATAGAACTGATCAAAGACCACTTTTCCAATATCAGTATAGAAGTGCAGCCCCTCGGGCAGGCAGATTACGAATTGTTGATGGAAGCTGGGTTATATGCGGTTTTGGTATACCAGGAAACCTATCATGAAGCCACGTATAAGGTACATCATCCTAAAGGAAAAAAATCCAATTTCCATTATCGATTGGATACACCTGACCGATTGGGAAAGGCCGGAATCCATAAAATAGGATTGGGGGCCTTGTTCGGTTTGGAAGACTGGCGGGTCGATAGTTTTTATACGGCCCTGCACTTAAAATACCTGCAAAGGACGTATTGGAAGACGAAGTACAGCATTTCGTTTCCTCGGTTAAGACCGCATCAGGGCGACGTGCAGCCCAAAGTGGAAATGACCGATGCCGACTTGGTTCAGCTGATTTGCGCCTATCGTCTTTTAGATGAGGATGTGGAGCTCTCAATGTCTACCCGTGAAAGTGAAACCTTCCGAAACAACATTATAAAATTGGGGATTACCTCCATCAGTGCCGAGTCTAAGACCAATCCGGGAGGGTATACGGCCGAGCCCGAATCTTTGGAGCAATTTGAGATTTCAGATGAACGTTCTACAGGGGAAATCAAGGAAATGATACGAAAGCAAGGCTATGAGCCCGTGTTTAAAGATTGGGAGGTTTTCGCCTGATGACGCTGTATTCACATCGCCTAAAGCTCACCGAAAATCTTGGTGAACCTTTCCGGTAGATCGTCTGTTACTTTGAGATGTTCCCCGGTAAAGGGATGAATGAATTCCAAGGAATACGCATGCAGGTAGAGGCCTTTACCCATTAAGATAAAGCCTTCTTTACCGTAGGTTTTGTCACCGAGAATAGGGTTTCCCATAGTCGACAGATGTTTCCGTAACTGGTGTCGCCTTCCCGTTTTGGGGTCGAGCTTGACCAAATTTAAGTATCCGTATTTTTTAGAGGGAACCGAACGGATGGTTTCAAAATGGCTTTCGGCAGGTTTGTCGTCTATAGGATCGGTGATTTTTCCCGTTAGCGGCATTTTTCCGATCGTTGCCGCATAGTAGACCTTTTGAACTTTTTTCTCTTTAAAAAGTTGGTTGAGTTTACGGATGCTCGCACCCGTTTTTCCCGTTAATAAAAGTCCCGTTGTAGCATAATCCAGTCGATGTACGGGCTGCGGCTTGGTGGCGTCGGATAAATGGCTCGGTTTTAGGTTTTGGGGCAGGGCGTTTGCAATGGTCTTAAAACTGTTTCCGCTCACCAGTATCCCTGCGGGCTTGTGGATGATGGCCAAATAATCGTCTTCAAAAAGCACCTTGAGGTCGAAAATCAAAGTCTTGCTTGAGGGTTTTTCTTCAGCTAGGGAAAGTTCGATCTTCTCGCCTCCCTTGAGGAAGGTGGACGTATGGGCCAAGTGTCCGTTTACCTTGACACGCTTTTTCTTTAGTGCTTTTTTCCAGGCCGATTTTGTGGGGACGGAAGGAAACACGCCCGCGCCATACTCTTGCATACGGATAGGGGCGTCAAGTTGCGCTACGATATGTATTTCGGTATAAGCGATTTTTATAAAGAATGGGATTAAGGGTACAAGTTAAGGCATAGAAACGAATTCAAAGAAAAGGGAATTGAACAATGGCAAGCCGATACGGTCATCTGCGAAACGCATGTTTGTGCTTTGCGGTTTTCTTTTGGCTATACTTTCTCCGCGCCTTGATCAAACGGTAACGGATGTCGTCGTAAAAGAGACTGGAAAGAAGAATGGCGGCCCCAACAATTAGGGTATTCAGTTTAAATTCCATTTTAGAATAGAGAAACCCGCCTACTAATCCCCCGGCAAAAAAGAAAAGGATAATATAGACGCGCAACTGAATATTCGACTTAAGTTTTTCCCTGTTAGGATGCAGTTTGGGAAAGAACAATTGGGAAATTTCTATTCCCAAATCCGTAAAGAGTCCCGTTAAATGCGTAGTTCGGACTATGGCGTTGGAAATTTTGGTAACATAGGAGTTTTGGAGTCCCATAGCAAATAACAACAAACAAGCGATGGTATCGAACGACTCTAGTTTCATCACATTGCTCGATAGGGCTATGGATATCAAAACAAGACATTCGATTGTGGTGGGGAGCACAAAAACGTTCAGTTTTTTATTGGCCCGAAACTTTTCGATCAGAAAGCTTGATAAAAACGAACCGAAGAGAAAGGAAAAAATATAGAGAAAATAGATGGTACCCCTCCAGAATTTAAAATTGGCCACATCGTAAATAAAAAGTGCAAAATGTCCGGTGACATTTGTAGTTAGCTGCTTGATCGATAAAAAACCCGTTACATTTACAATACCGGCCACAAAAGACAATACCGTTGCAATCTGCAGATTGTGTTTGAGGGTCCTGCTCTTGCCTTGATGTCTAAACATTCATTCTTACTTTATCCAATTGCACGGGCAAAGGTCACATTTTTTTGTGCCATTTGATTATTTATGCCCCAACTTTTTTCATTACCCATTGAGTGGCACGCTCCGATTTTGGAATGTTGCCCCGATATAGTGGGAATAGCGACTTTTTGGCTTGGGGTATCAATCAAAGGAAACCTCGAGTCTTGTTGGTGAATTCATGATTTTAGACCTGAAGAACGACTTGCTTTTTTTTTCGGTTTTATAGAAAAGGCCTTAAACTAATGATATAAAAACAGACAGGCTATCGGGACAATACGTTTTAGCTAATTCATTGGTTATTTACCATGAGAGCATTGTCTTTTCAATTCCCCTGAATAGGATAACCCATCTGTTCGGTATTTTATAAGGTATTAAACCGGCAGAACCCCACTTTGGTTTCCCCCGAAATCCGCCGTAGGATATACTGCCCGGTTTAGTCTTGATTTTGGTAGAACAACTACTTTTTGGCCAGTTCCGGAATTTCCTTAAAGATTTCATCGGAATGGGTTACTACATATTTACCAAATGTCTTCATGAAAGTGGCTCTTTCCTCTTCATTGGGCCACCCTGTTTCCATAAGTTCTTCTTGTTTGATATTAGCGGCTTCAATATCATTCCAATTCGCATATTCGGTAATAACGACAACATCACGTAGATCGGCCCCAGAAATATGGTACATTACTTTTTCGCTTATGATCTTTTCGTTTTTAAAGACTGTCTTTTCTGAAAATTCTTTTAGAAGTTCCTTGAGTTGCTTATTGCTGCCATCTTCCGGTACTTGTAATTTCCATGTGGTTGCCATGTAATAATGTCCATCTTGGGCCGTACCTGAGGTTGGCATAAATACTAGCAGTAGAAGTAAGGTTCCCAGAAGCGATTTAATTGCTTTCATAAATTTTATATTTAATTGGTTATATGTATTTAATTATTTTAAGACGGGAGGGTTTAGGGTATAGCCTAACTGCTGAAGCAGTTCAAGTTCGTTGTAGTACACGTCTTCTTGTATGATTTTACCTTTATTGTTAAATGAAACGGTGGCATGGCCGCTCAGTTTTATTTTTTTTCCCGTGGCCGGTGTTTCACTGAATATTCCGGTGTTCGTTCCTGTCAATGTCCAATGTGTAAAAAGTTGCTGGCCCTTGATTACGATAGCGTCAACGGTCATATAGGCATCGGGAAAGCCCATAAAATAAATATTCATAAAGGCTTTCATTTCATTTTGATTATCCGCTACCCGTATTCCGTTTTGATTGTGAATGTAATTTTCGGCTGAAACCGATTGAAGGGTATCCACGTTTTTTTTGTTCCAAGAGGCCTCTATGAAGTTGTTGTAGTTAGTAGCCATAAGGTGCTCGAGCTTTGGTAAACCGTCCGAATGTAATTGGCCATTGTCTTTACATGACGAAGCCATAATGGAAATAAGAAGAGTCAATAAAAGTCCTATAGGTTTCATGCTTTCCTAAAATTATCAGGGTTAACAAATCAACTGGTGGCTGCTTGACATATTAATTTGAGGTGAAGCTATCTAATTCAACAATAGGGTATAATCGTGTTAGGACGAAACCCTAGGAATACTGTCCGAATACGCCTTTCTATTTATCGAAGGGATTCTAACAACTTTGTTGTATATTTAAATTTTCCTCATGTCCCCCGGTGAGAAGCACACCAAACAATGAGAACCAACTTTCAAAAAGCTATTGCTTTTTACGCCCTTTCCATATGGAGTTGCAGTATGCTTTTTGCCCAAATCGTGAATGATGGCCGCGATATTTCCTACAGAAAAGTGTTTGTGGATACCGATAATTTTGGGGCTTCCTACCTTGATGTTTTAGAAAGGGCATACCCTTTGGCAAGACCCGATTCCCTCAAGTTTTCCATGCTGAACGACCTAGCGTATTACTGGCATACCAGAAATTTGAACAAAGCCATGAATTTTACAAAAAGGGGCTTGTTTCTTACCAGGGCTTCCCATGATAGCGTTTGGAGGGGGCGTTTTCAAATTACCGAAGCTGCCATTTTACTGAGAAAGGAAAAATTAAATTCTGCCGAAGCCGTATTGGAAAGTGCACGTTGCAAAATACCAGAAAAAGATTTACCCCTCCTCAATACCCAATTGGGCTACGTATACGAACGACGTGGAAAATTGGGCAAAGCAGCAGACTATGCCCTAGAAACCCTTCGCTTGGGCGAAAAACTGAAGGACAAAAGGGCCATGGCCATGGCCTATAGTGATTTAAGCAACCTTTTTTGGAAACAGTCGAAATTCACTGCCGGATTGGAGTATGGCCTTAAATCCTTATCCCTTTATGAAGAACGTGGTATAAATGATTTGGACTACGATTTTACCTTGTATGTGGTCGGTAATAATTATTTGTCGCTAAAAGATCATGAAAAGGCATTGAACTATTTTGAACATTCAATAACCATTGGGGAGCGTTACGGTTTCTACAATAATTTGAGTGATGTGTATATGATTTTGGTCGACACCTATGCCTATTTGAACGAATTTGAAAAGGCGGAAGAGGCCGGTGTCAATGCTTTAAAGTATGCCGATCTGTTGGATAATAATTTTATGACGATGCGAAGCTGGCTGGCCATTGGTAAATTGAAAAACCTACAAGGTCAATACGCTACCGCTATTGAATGTCTTGAAAAATCCATTACCATTGCCACGGAAGATTTTGGCGATACCTTTTTCTTGAGTCAGGCCTATGAGGCCTTGGGCAAGGCTCATGCAGGGAACCACCAATATAAGGAAGCATATGCCGCATTTGCCCGTTACGATGAACTGAAAGCCGCGGTATTTACAGCAGAGGCGGATAAAAGAACATCACTGTTGCGGACCGAATTTGATGTGGCCAGTAAAGAAGATAGGATATTGGCCCAAGAGGCGCTTATTTCAAAACAACGGACCACACAAAAACTAAGTGTTGTTATTTTGGCATTGCTATTGTTGCTTTTGCTTCTATCCTATAAGGTCATTCAGAATAAATTCAAGGTCAACAAAATGTTGCAAAAGCAAAATGGGGAAAAAGAGTTTTTACTCAAAGAGATTCATCATAGGGTTAAAAATAACCTAGAGATAGTTTCTAGCCTTCTGTCGCTTCAAGCCGCCCGTATAGATGATGAAGATATGCTTAAGACCATGCGCGAAAGTCAGCACAGGGTGCAAAGCATGGGGATGATTCATCAGAAGTTGTATACGGGAAAGAATTTGGCGGCCGTTGAAATGAAAGGGTATTTTGAGCAATTGGGGGAATATATCATCGATGCCTTTGGTTTCGACCCACAGGTCTTGTTAGAGGTAGATATGGAACGCCTGGAACTAGATGTGGATATGGCTATCCCTATTGGGCTTATTGTAAATGAATTATTTACCAACGCCCTGAAATATGCCTTTCCGAATGGAAGGAAAGGAAACATTAGAATAAGTCTTAAGGAAATAGATCATATACTCCAGCTAGATGTGAGGGACGACGGTATAGGTCAACTATTTGATGCGAAACCCAAAGGTAGCGGGTTTGGCACACAGCTCGTAGGACTGCTCACAAAACAATTGGATGGAAAGATGAAACTTAATGTAGATCAAGGTACTTCGGTTTCGATTCAATTTCAACTGCATAAAGCTGCTTAATTATGGAAAGGGAAGTTCGGATACTTATTGTAGAAGACGATATGATCATTGCTGCCAATATCTCATTACAACTCGGGAATTTGGGATATGAGGTTACAGGAATCGTGACCAGGGGGGAAGAGGCTATACTTCACGTCAGGGAAAACCCTCCGGATATCTTGTTGTTGGATATTAACCTTAAGGGAAGTTTGAACGGGATTGAAACGGCAAAGGCCATCCAAACGTTTAAGGATATTCCCGTTATCTTTCTCACCGCCAATACAGATGAAGCCACATTTGCATCGGCCAAGAAAACGAGACCTAAGGCATTTATCACCAAACCTTTCAACAAACTGAACTTGCAACGGACCGTAGAGTTGGTGGCAGACCAGATATGGGTGCAAGAGCATCCGGTTCGGCATTCTTTTTTAGATTTGGAGGTTTTGGGCGACCGCATATTCATTCGTTATAATGGTAAAATGGAAAAGGTGTTATTGGACGATATCCTTTACATGGAAGCCGATCGTAACTACTGCACCGTAGTGACCGAAAACGGTAATTTTGTTTTGAGCTGTACGCTCAAAACAATGCAGGAGCGATTGCCTAATTCCAGTTTTATGCGCGTACATCGTTCTTATGTGGTCAACCTTTCCAAGTTGGATGTAATTGCTGATGACCATTTAGAGATCAATAGAAAGGCGATTCCGTTGAGTAAGGCCAACAGAGATTTTTTATTTAAACGTATACAGGCTATTTAAGGCGACTTTCCTTCTGGTCGGATCCATGCATGGCAGGAGTGTTATTTCTCTTCGGCTACTTTAGGTTTCCGATTAAAAAAAAACTGGTATTCGCGCATTTCTAAGCTAGGGGTAAAATAGCTGGCAATTCCATGGTGCCGAACTTCGTTCCCCTATCTTTTCTTTATCGGCACGAGCACCCTCCCGATGCCGTCCCCTTCTAGCAAATGTACATGTTTATTCTTCTTCTCCGGCAGCGGCCTCTTCCTCTTCGGCGTCGCTTGCCCGGTTCAGGTCGTTTTTCATGATATTGAGCTTTTTCAGCTTTGCCTTCCAGGTCTCGAGCGTTTCTTTATGGCTTTCTACCCTTTTTATGACATCACGAACCAAGGGATTGTCTTCCGATGCGTTGGAGAAAAATTGAAGATTGGTTTCTAGCTGGCGGATTTCGGCCTTGCTTTCCTCTATTTTTTTACGAATAAAACTACGTTCGTTTTGTATGGCCCGCTCGTTATCGGCATCGGCCAATTGTTGAATTTTATTACCGTATTTCAGCAGTTCCGATTCTTGGCGGTCAAGATCGAGCTTTTTAAAGATGCCATCGAGGATCTTATTGAATTTTTGGTCGATGTTCTTCTTCTTAAAAGGCACTCTTCCAATGGATTTCCATTCGGCTATAAAGGCTTTTATCGACTTTAGGTCGTCTTCCCTTGTACCCGAGAGTTCAAAGGCCGACAGTCTTTCCAAACAGGCATTTTTCTTGTCGTAGTTTTCCTGTTCTTCTTTTAGGCCTTCGTTTTTTAGGGCATGGAGTCGGTCGAAATAATGGTTACAGGCACTTTTGAATTCCTTCCATATCTTATCGGAATATTTTCTGGGTACGTGTCCTATTTCCTTCCATTCGCTCTGAATTCGTTTCATTTCAGGGGTAGCGCTGTCCCAGTCCTCGCTGTCCTTCAGGGCAACGGCACGGTCGAGCAGGGCCCGTTTTTTATCAAGGTTTTCCTGTTGTTCTTTTTTAAGGTTCTTGTAATAGGCGTTTTTATTCCTATTAAAATTTCGGACCGCGGTTTTAAAGGCGTCCCATGTTTTTTCGTTTTGGTTTCTAGGGACCTTTCCGGCGGCGAAAAAGGCGGTTCTGAGCTCCTCTAGTTTTTTGATCTGCTGTTGCAGGGCCTTATGGCTACTTGCAACGTTTTCCGAAAGTTCCTTAATGGAAGCAATGATTTCGTTCTTACGGACCAGGTTGTTCTCGTATTGGGCATCAAGCTCTTTGTAATGGTCTTGGCGCCTTTGGTGCAATACCTTGGTAGCATTACTGAAGCGTTCCCAGATTTCTTCGCGGTGTTCTTGACTTACGGGGCCTATATCTTCCTTCCAGATTTTGTGCAAGGTCTGCAGGTCCCTAAAGGCTACGGTGAGGTCAGGTTCGTTTGCAAGGGCTTCGGCCCTTCGTACCAGTTTTTCCTTTTCCTCTAGATTGTGTTTGAAATCTAGATCGCGCAACTCGCGGTTCAAATGTAGGAAATCGTAAAAAATCTCTATGTGGTGCTGATAGGTGCGCCATACATTGTTGTACTCGGTACGCGGTATGGGACCGGCATTGCGCCAGTTTTCCTGAAGTTCTTTGAACGCCTTGTAGGTGGAGTTCATATCTTCATCTACATTTATTAAACCTTTCAGCTCTTCAATGATCTCAAGTCGCCGGTTTAGGTTTTCCTTCAGGTTTTTTTCAAGGTTCTTATAATATTGGTTGCGTTTTTCACGGTAGTCACTGTAGACTTCGTTAAACTGCCTTTTGGTCACCGAATTGTACTTGAAATCGACTTCGTTACCGCCTGCGTTTATAAAATCTTCTTTCTTCCCTTCTATAAATTCCTGAAATTTCAGGTCGAACTCGTATTTGATGCCTTCAACATGCTTCTTAATGGCCTGTACCTTTTCGTTACGGACCAATTTTTGAAGTTCGCCCACCAAGTTTTCCATAGACATCGCATGGTAATCTAAAAGCGGAATGGTATGTCGCTCTTGATTGTCGGTATCTTCGGCGTCCTCGGCATTGTTCTCGTCTATTTCTTCGAGTACGGCATCGTCTTCATTCTTTGTCTTTGCGGTTTCTGTCGGGGCCGGTTCTTCCGCTTGGGGCGTTTCAGGCGGAGCGTCAGCTTCGGGCGTAGTTTCCGTTTCGGCCTCGAGGGGTTCCGACGGCTTTTCCGTTGGCGCCTCGTCCGTTGCTTTAGATGGTTCTTTTTCGGGGATTTCTACGGCTTCCGGTACTTCCTTTGGTGCCGTAGCTTCAGTATTTTCAGTGGTTTCTTGTATGTTTTCTTCCCCTACGTTATGTTGTAGTTCCCGTTCCTTATCTTCCATCGTTTATAAGATATTGATTATGCAGATTGCTAGGGTAAGATACTAACAACCGCTCTAATGACAAAAGGTATGCTCGTATTTTAGCTTTTCTGCACTACGTCGGACTTTGATTTGGAGGTAGGGAAGGTACCGTTTTTTATAGGTCCTCTTGCCTAGATAGTTAGTGTTGGAAAGTGCAAGGAAAAGACGACTAACGCTCTTGCCATATCTGCCAAGAACGGTCGGCTTGTAGCTCTAACATGCGTAAACCGTTGGAAATTTGTGCGCCTTGGGCCTCTCCGGCCGTTAAAAAAGCAGATTTTTCAGGATTATAGATAAGGTCGAACAAAAAGTGCCGGTCACTGATGAATTCGTACGGCAGGGTGGGGCGTTCCTCAATATTGGGGTGTGTACCCAATGGGGTGCAGTTCACCAATACCGTATGTTCTTTTAATACTTCTTCGGTGACCTGGTCGTAGCTGATCTTATTTTTCCCTTCACTCCTTGAAACAAAAAGATAGGAAATGCCAAGCTCTCCCAAAACATAGGCCACGGCCTTTGAAGCTCCACCTGTTCCCAAGATTAACGCCTTTGTGTGGTGCGGCTTTAGAAAAGGTGACATGGCGTGTTTAAAACCATAGGCATCGGTATTGAAACCTTTGAGTCCGTTTTTGTTGAACTGTATAGTGTTTACCGCGCCAATTTTTTCGGCCTCAGGATCGAGTTCCGTCAAAAAGGGCATTATTTCTTGTTTATAGGGTATGGTCACGTTCATACCCTTGATGTCTTTATTGTTTTTTAGAACATCGGTAATTTCTTCGATGGCTTGAAAGTCGAAATTCTCATAAGAGTGGTCGTTCAGGCCCAAGGAAGCGAATTTTTTGGTGAAATATCCGCGAGAGAAGGAATAGGAGATGTTTTTACCGACCAATCCGAACCGTGTTCTTTTCATATTTTGTTTTTAAGGATAAAGGGTAAATCGTTTATACTGATAGTTTAGTTTCTTTTTGGGTCTTTCCGTACCAATCGAGCAACAGCAATATGGCAATGCCGACCCCGATGAAAAAGATGGCCCACCAGGTTTCCGAACTTCCGAGATCGGGAAAGAAGCGTTCGTAATTACTGATGATTTCCTTTCCGTTGCTATCCAGTATCAACTCCCCGGAAGCATCGGTCTTAAATATCGTGCGTTTCCATGGCCAGACCACACCCAATGAACCGGTTATAAAACCGATGATGACCGCAGTGGTAATGTGTTTGTAATGTTTGAGTACATAGGTCAATAAATGCGAAAGGCTTACGAGTCCCGTAGCCGAGCCCGCAGTGAATACGGCTAAAATGGTCAAGGTGTCGATCCGTTCGGCATTTTGGGTAAAGCTAAAATCGCCGCGTAGTATTTCGGCAAAGGTATCGTAGAGGGCATTTACCGAATCGACCAGCAAGAGCACATAGTTGCCCAAGAGGATAAGGATAAAAGAGCCCGAAAGTCCGGGAAGGGTCATACCTGAAACACTGATGATACCACAGACGAAAATGAAGAGAAGGTTATCATTTTCCTTAGCGGGATTAAGAAAGCTTATAGATATACCCACGATAAGCCCGATGATACCGGCCGTAATGGTTTTACGGTTCCAGTGTTCAAAGTCTTTTGAAATGTAATAGATAGACCCTAGGATCATACCGAAAAAAGCGGCCCAAACAAATAGCTCTTTGCGTTCTAAAAAGTAATCGAGCAGTTTGGAAACGCTAAAATAACTGACCAACATACCAAAAATAAGAAGCGAGAGGAAGGTTCCGTTGATGTAACGGAAAAAACTCTTGAACCTTCCGTTCAAAAGCAATTTGAATGCCTTGCCATTTACCTTTTGTAGCGAGTAGATAAATTCTTCATAAAAACCTCCGACAAATGCAACTATACCTCCTGAAACACCGGGCACTTTGTTAGCGGCACCCATGCACAGACCTTTTATGACCAAGAAGAATTTGTCAAGAAATGTTCTGGTATTGTACATGATAGGGGACTTATTTTTTCGAAGCAGTTCTTTCGAGAATAAAAATAACCAAAAAGCCGGTCAATGCGGCAATTATGGCGATCATAAGTTGATTCTCGCCTTCGAAATTAAAGGGACTCACATTTTCGTCTATCGTAATGATTTTTTCGCCAATGGTCTTGGTGTCGAGTACGCGCTTCCAAGGCCATATTTTGTTCAATGAACCTACAATGAAACCGGTCAGTAAGGCAAGGGTTAGGTTTTTTTGGTGGTTGAACATCCACTTTAATACTTTGGCAAAACTCAAGAGACCGAAAATGGCCCCTACACCTACGACCCCGATAATCTTGAAGTCGAGATTGTGCACCGCATCGATTATAGTTTTGTACGACCCCAGCAATACTAAGATAAAGGCCCCTGAAATACCGGGCAGGATCATGGCACAGATGGCCAAAGCTCCCGACAGAAAAAGATAGGGCAGGCTATGGGCACTTTCAGAGGGGGGTAAAATGGTAATATAATAGGCGATGGCGGCCCCTAGTACCAATGCGATAATGGTTTTTGCATCCCATTTTTGGACCTCCTTGCCCACGAGCAAAATACTTGCAATGACCAGTCCGAAAAAGAAAGACCAAATCAGAATGGGCTTGTTCTCCAACAACCAGCTCACCAGTTTGGCCAAAGAGAGTACGCTTATACCGATCCCCAAGAACAAGGCCATAAGAAAATTCCCGTTCAACTTGGTCCATGCGGCCTTCAGTCCGTTTTCCTTGAGTTCCCTAAAAAGGGAAAGGTCTACGTTGTTGATCGAGGTGATCAGCTCTTCGTAAATTCCCGAAATAAAGGCTATGGTACCTCCGGAAACACCTGGTACAACATCGGCAGCGCCCATGGCCATGCCTTTTAAAGTAATGAATGTATAGTCAAGAAAATTTCTTTTTTCCATGTAGATTATTCGTTGAAAAGCAAAAATAGCTTTTAAAATTTGAACCTAGGAAAAAATGGAACAAGCCCTTATGATTTTTATGGATTAAAAATATAAGGGCTTGGTGGTAAGGTGGTTATTTTGCTGCTTTTTCTGCCTTTTCCACAGCTTTTAAAACCCATTCGGATTTGGTGTACTGGGGAAATTCCTCAAAGAAAAGCGATAATTTTTGTAAATCTAGTTTTAAGGCGTCCATCAAGCAGATCCGACCGTTGATCGTATCGTTGTTCGCTAAGTGGAAGCCCGCCATTTTATATTTAAGCTCGGCACTCTCGGGATAGAATTCTTGACCTTGTGACAGTATTTGAAGTGCCGTAGCGGCATCTTCGTTGTTATAGACCACATCGGCCCAGTTTAGCCAAGTCTTTAATTCGTAATTGCCGAGGTCTACGGCCTGCTTAAAGGCGAAATCGGCTTGGTCGTACTTTTTGAGCGCGGCGTTGATGTAGGCGCATTTCTTCCAGTACAATGGGTTTTCGCCATCTATGTTCAAAGCCTTGTTTATGTAATAGAGGGCTTTTTTGTAGTTGTTTCGTCTATAGTAAAAATCGGTAATGGCCAACCAACCCTTATCGAGTAAGGGATCTTCGTGTACCGTATGGTAGTAGTAATACTTGGCCATTTCGTCATTCTCCAGTCGCTCGTGACATTTGCCGATACGCAAATAAGCATGGGAGGTGGGGTCGTCCATTTTAATGGTGGCCTCATAATTGTCGATGGCTTCATTGTATTTGCCCATTTTTTCGAGCACCTTTCCCTTTTCAAAATAAGCACCTATAAAGGTATCGTCGGAAATGATGGCAAAGTCAAAGGCACCCAAAGCTTCGGGATACATCTTTTTGTAAATATATTGCTTGCCCAATTGATGCCAGGCCACTTCGCAATACGGGTTTCTTTCTAAGTAATCGTTCAGGTACACAATGGCTCCGTCATGATCTTCCAGGAATTCAAAGCAGTAGATTACATTGTAAAGCGATGAATAGTCCTGTTCATCGAAGGAAACACAGCGCATAAAACTCTCTTTGGCCAGTTTAAAATCGTCCATGAACAAGTACTCCATCCCCAGTAAGGAATGAATATCAAAGCTGTTTTCCGACAGGTCGAGTGCTTGGTTCAAAAGCGCGACTGCGGCTTCGTGATTATCTTTCTTTGAATAGATATTGGCACGTTGGATAAAGATCTCTTCGTTGGTCCCGTCCAATATTTGAAGTTCGTCCAAATACTGTTCGGCAAGGTCAAGGTGGTTTTCAAAAACCAAAACCTCAATATCCAACAACTTGAGTTCAATAGAACCTGGGTGTTGTTGCAGACCGATCTTGATCGCTTTCTTCGCCAGTGCTATTTTGCCATTGTTCAAATAATGATGTATGATGTCTTCAAAATCTTCGGCGTCAAAGAAATAGACGTCGTCGGTTTTAAGCATCGATTCAAACTTGGCAATTGGCCTATTGGGCCTTTCGTTGGATTCTAACGCCATAGAAACGTTTTGGTTAAACTATGTTATTAAAAGTAGCCTTTTGATAGGTTCTTTTAAAACTGGTTACCGCTATATTATTAACAAATTAGTTAACAGCTTATTGCTTATAACCTTCTAAAACTTCAAGTATTATGCCACAACCACTTTCAATTTCCTCGGTGGACATGGTTAAGGGAGGTGAAATTCGTACCGCACGGGGCTCAAAGAGCAACCAAAATAAGATCAAACCTCTTTTGGCGCAGTTCAGTATTACGTGATTTGCTATTTCGGCATTTTCCATAATCAAGGCGAGCATTAGGCCTTTTCCCCTAATTTCCTTGATTAGTCGGTGTTTTAGTAGCTTTCTGACAAGGGCTTCTTTTTTTAGGGTGTCCGCGATCAGTTGGGTCTCGGTAATTTCCTTTAGGGTGGCCAAACAGGCCGAGGCAATAACCGGGTTTCCACCAAATGTGGTGATGTGTCCTAATTTCGGACTGTCCTGTAGGGTAGACATAAGCTCTTTGGAAGCGGTAAAGGCTCCTACGGGTAGTCCGGAAGCCATGCCCTTGCCCATGACCAAGATATCGGGTACGCAATCGTAATGTTCAAAGGCGAAAAGTTTTCCGGTACGGCCAAAACCGGGTTGGATTTCGTCTAAGATCAGCATAGTGCCGGTAGCGTTACAACGCTGGCGCACCTTTTTTAGATAGCCATTGGTAGGTTCTATAAAACCCGCCCCGCCTTGTATGGTTTCCAAAATTACGGCTGCGGTCTTGTCGGTGATCTTATCGAGGTCGTCTTCGTTGTTGAACCGGATAAAGCCTACATCCGGTATGAGGGGCCTAAAGGCACTTTTGCGTTCTTCGTAGCCCATTACGCTCAAACTGCCCATGGTGTTGCCGTGGTAGGCGTGTCGGGCGGCCAACAATCGACTTCTTCCGGTAGCCCTACGTGCTAGTTTCATGGCGCCTTCGACCGCTTCGGTACCGCTGTTCACCATATACGTGGTTTCTAGGGAAGGAGGCAAAAGTGAAGCGAGTAGTTTGGTATAGGCTACCGCCGGTTCTTGAATGTATTCCCCGTATACCATTACGTGCATATAGGTTTCGGCTTGTTTTTGTACGGCCTCCACTACTTTGGGATGGCAGTGTCCGAGACTACAGGCCGAGACTCCCGCAACAAAATCTAAATGGGCCTTGCCATCGGTATCGTAAATGTAACTGCCTTTGGCATGCGAAATTGGCAAAGCCAACGGGTAAGGGGAGGTTTGTGCCTGGTATTTTAAAAAATCTTCTTTCATTGTATCGGACTTGAAGTCACCTTTTGAACTTTGGGCCTAAGCTTGGGAGCCGGGGCCTTGTCATTTGAAGAAGGGATTTTGTTGACCGGATCGCCCGAGTTTTGGCTGCGTTCTGCCTCTTCGGCATCAATGTCGATAGGGTTGTCAATGCCCCGTATGACCGGTAGCACAAGATTGTTGTCGTCTTCGTCGAAAATGTCGTCCTTGGTCCTGATACGCTCATCGCCACGCCAGATGAAACCTTTGAGTTTCCGGCTCTCAACGGGGAGTTCCTTTTCAGGGAATATATCGCCATTGGGTTCGGTAAAGAAGGTAAGGTCTTCCACATCATTATTGGCCATGACAATATTGATCCGGCTGCAAATGGTTTTGTCTATGCCTATAAGCTCGTCGTCATCATTGTACATGTAATAGATGACCTCGGTGTTCTTGATCAAGTCGATATACTTGAGTTCATTGTCTTCAAACTTCCCGAAGAGGTCTTTTCCCTTAGCCTGGTTATAACCGGTTTTTCCAATACTGTCCAAGGAAATAATAAAAGCGTTTTCAAGTACTTTTAGGGAGTCTAGTTTTTCGGTTTCAAGATTTGATATAAGGTGTATGCTATCGCCCGTCATCTGGTTTTCGCCGTTCCATATGACCGGATTGCGAATCAGTTGGGTGATTCCCGTTTTCTCAGAAGAAAATATAGAGTCGCACTTACCGCTCAAATCGGTCTTGTAGAATTTCGCATTTCTAAATGCACGAAGTACACGGTTTTCGGGTTTTCCCGTTATCATTAAAGTGTCGCCGTGCATATAAAGCGAATCTTGCTCTACCAAACTTATGGATACGGCCCGCTTGGTGGCAAAAACCGAATCTTTTGCCTTGAATACTTCGGCATAGTGGGCACGAACAATTCCCTTGTTTATGGTATCGGTGACTACAATGTTGTTGGTGGCCGAGGCAAATTCGCTAGCCTTGTCAAAATATACGCTATCGCCTTGTATGATACGATTGTTGTAGTCGATACGGGTATTTTTTATTCCGTAGCCACTTTCGACTTTCGTATCGTAAAACCCGCGTTCACAATAAATTTTATAGGTTTCACCCGTTATGGTCGAAGGACCGTACATGTAGGCGTTCTTTGATGTGGTGTAATAATCGAGGCGGTCAGAATCTAAGGTATACTGGGGGTTTTCAATGTGTACACTGTCTAAAAACTGGTACTTGTCGAGTTCCATAAAGTAGCGGCCAATTTCGCTGGTAAGGGTATTGGTTGAATCGACAATGGTGCCCGAGCTGTTGTAGTAGGCTTCTTGTTTTTGGCGGTCAAAATAGAGCGTGTCGGTTTTTAAGGTCATTTTGCCACTTTTTTGGTCGGTCTCTAAAAGAACCTCTTCAAAAGCCTTGGCAAGTTTGGTTTCACCGTCATAATTGATTTTTCCACTGGTCATTTCAATGGAGTCACCCTGTTGTAAACGAACGTTGCCCAAGGCCCGTAAGCGGTTTTCTTTTTGATAATAGATAGCGATATCGCACCATAGGTCGGCTCCTTGGTGTTCGAATTGAACCTGTCTGTCGTCTTTACTGAATATTGAGGCACCGGGAAACTGGGCTTCGTTTTTTGTAAAGTTGGCACCATAAACAATATTGATCTGTTTACTCTGGGTAGTATCGGTTACGGTCGTCTTTTTGTCTTGCCCATAGCTTATAAAGACGGGGCAAAGAAGTAGTAAAAAAATACGAAGTAGATTCAAGGCTATCGGATATTTTGCCCAAAAATAGGCTTTTTTTAAAGGAAGTGATATAGTTTAGGATAGATTTAGGACGATTGTAGGTAGTGTGGGAAACCTAGTTTATCCACCATCATCCTAAACTATATCATTATAATATATTCCGAAGTTCTGCTAAAAATCTTTAGACTATCTATGGATGGTCTGCGTACGGTCGGGACCTACGGATACAATTTTGATCGGTACTTCGAGTTCTTTTTCTAAAAAGTCGATGTAGGCCTGTAAGGCTTCCGGTAACTGATCGGCATTGTTCATTTTGGTAAGGTCTTCAGACCAGCCCTTCATTTCACTGTAGATCGGGGTTACGTTCTCAGGCTCTATGTTGAAGGGAAGATGCTCTATTTGTTCGCCCTTGTAATTATAGGCGGTACAGACTTTTATCTTGTCAAAACCACTTAAAACATCGGCTTTCATCATCATCAATTCGGTAACGCCATTGATTTGTACGGCGTATTTAAGGGCGACCAAGTCTAGCCAGCCGCATCGTCTCGGACGTCCTGTGGTGGCGCCGAATTCGTTACCGACACGTGCCATGGTTTCACCGTCTTCATCAAAGAGTTCGGTTGGAAAAGGACCGCTGCCGACCCTTGTGGTGTAAGCCTTGAAAATACCCTTGACGTCACCTATCTGGTTCGGGGCGACCCCAAGACCTGTACAGGCACCTGCGGCAGTGGTGTTACTGGAGGTAACGAAGGGATAGGTTCCGAAATCGATATCCAATAAAGAACCTTGGGCTCCTTCTGCCAATATTTTCTTTCCGCTTTTTTGAGCTTGGAAAAGGTATTCCTCACTATCGATAAAGGTCAATTTTTTTAACTCGCTAACCGATTCGAAGAAATCTTTTTCCAATTCGGCCAAATCGTACTGTACGTCTACATTGTAGTAGGCGATCATGGCCTCGTGCTTGTTGGCCAAGTTACGGTACTTCTCTTTCCAATCAGATAATTCTAGGTCTCCGATGCGCATACCGTTACGTCCGGTCTTGTCCATATACGTAGGTCCGATCCCTTTAAGGGTGGACCCGATTTTGGCCTTACCTTTTGATGCTTCGGAAGCGGCATCGAGCAAACGGTGTGTTGGCAATATCAAATGGGCCTTTCTTGAAATGAACAATTTAGCCTTGATGTCTATATTGAACTTGTCTAAGGCGTCAAGCTCTTTTTTAAAGATAACGGGGTCGATAACCACGCCGTTACCTACGATGTTTATGGACTCTTTGTGGAAAATTCCGGATGGAATGGTGTGTAATACATGCTTTATTCCATCAAATTCCAAAGTGTGTCCCGCGTTGGGCCCACCTTGAAATCGGGCTATAATATCATAATCTTTGGTAAGAACGTCAACGATTTTTCCTTTTCCTTCGTCTCCCCACTGTAATCCTAACAATAAATCTACTGCCATCTAAAATTTTGGTTAGCTGTTTGTGTTTTCTTTTTTATTTCGAGTACCATAAAAATAAAGGGAGTGTGTGTTGATTTTTATATCAAATACTTCCTCAATGGTTTTCTTTATCGATTGAATACGAGGATCGCAGAACTCCATTACCTCACCGGTGTCGGTCAAGATAACGTGGTCGTGCTGACGGTCAAAGTATGATTTCTCGTATTGCGCCTGATTTTTACCGAATTGGTGCTTGCGAACCAATTTACATTCTAACAAAAGTTCAATGGTATTGTAAAGGGTGGCGCGACTTACCCTGTAATTCTTGTTTTTCATGTTTATGTATAGCGACTCAATATCAAAATGGTCTTCGCTATCATAAATTTCTTGAAGTATGGCGTAACGTTCGGGTGTTTTCCTATGCCCGTTTTCTTCTAAAAAGTTGGTGAAAACATTCTTTACGATCTCTTGATTTTTGTTCTCTGCCATAATTAGGTTCTGTTCGTCAATTTGCAAATGTACGGTTATATTTTAATTAGAATTCTAAATTCTTGTGACTTTATCGATTCCGTTGATTTTCTTTAAATTGACGATTAGTTTTTTGAGGATGCCGATATTTTTGACCACTACGGTGATTTCTCCAACGAAAGTTCCTCCGTCGGTACTGAAGTTAAGGTTTCGGATATTTACATGCATATTGTCCGATATAACCTCGGTAATCTCGCTTACGAGTCCGAGGTTGTCTATACCTGTTAAACGTATGACCGATTGGAATTCCTGCTGGGTAGAATCGATCCACTTGGCACTGATGATCCTGTAGGCGTAATTGGATTGTAACTGTATGGCATTGGGACAGTTCTTCTTATGTACCTTAATACCTTCGTTAACACTGACAAAACCGAAAACATCGTCCCCAGGGATAGGGTTACAGCATTGCGATAGTTTGTATTCGAGTTTTTCTTCTTCCTTCCCAAAAACCAGAACATCGTACTTGCTGGTAATCTCCTCCTTGTTGATTTCGTTGGGGGCGGAGGCCCGGCGGATCTTGTTCTTAAAGAAACTGATGAAGGCATTGGAATACGAAGAGGTAAAATCTTTGATCATCTGATTGTCGATCGCACCTATTCCTACCCTATAAAACAGGTCGAGACTGGTTTTTAGCTTAAAGAAGGTGACCATTTTGTTCACCGTATCTTCGTTCAAGCTTACTTTTTGCGATTTCAGTTTTCTCCTCAAGACTTCCTTGCCTTCTTCGGCAATGGACTTTTTCTCTTCACGTAGGGAAGATTTTATTTTGGCCCTTGCGCGGGCGGTAGTGGCATAGTCGAGCCAGTTTTGGTTCGGTTTTGCCTGGTCGGAGGTAATGATTTCAACTTGGTCACCACTATGTAATGTGGTGTTCAAAGGAACGAGTTTGCCATTGACCTTTGAGCCCCGGGTGCGCATACCGACCTCGGTGTGTATGTTGAATGCAAAGTCGAGAGGGGTGGCCCCTTTGGGCAAGGACTTCAGCTCCCCTTTGGGGGTAAATACAAAAATTTCCTTGGAATAAAGATTGAGCTTGAACTCCTCTACAAAATCGACGGCATTGGTGTTGGCGTTTTCTAGGGCTTCCTGTAAACGGTTCAGCCAAATTTCGATGCCTTGTTCTTTTTGGTCCCCATGTTTGTACTTAAAATGGGCCGCATAGCCTTTTTCGGCAATCTCGTGCATACGTTCGCTGCGTATCTGTACTTCTACCCATCGACCTTTTGGTCCCATTACCGTTATGTGCAAGGCTTCGTAGCCCGTGGTTTTCGGGGAGGATATCCAATCCCGAAGTCGTACGGGGTTGGGGGTAAAGTGGTCGGTAACTATGGAATAGATTTTCCAGGCCAGAAATTTCTCGTTCTGTCGATCCGATTTGTAAATAATACGAATGGCAAATTTGTCGTAGATTTCGTCAAAGGCGACATTTTGGGCCTTCATCTTCCTGCGGATGGAAAAAATCGATTTCATCCGTCCTTTGATGTAATAGTTTAAGCCCTCTTCTTTTAACGATTTGTCTATTACGCCCGAAAAGGCATCGATATAAGCTTGCTGTTCCTCTTTTGAGTCTTCGATCTTTTCTTTGATGTCGTTGTAGACATCGGGTTCCGTATACTTAAGACTAAGGTCCTCAAGTTCCGTCTTTATATTGTAAAGTCCGATACGATGGGCCAAAGGGGCATAGATGTACAGGGTTTCCGAGGCCATCTGCACCTGTTTGTGCTCGGGCATGGCATCCATGGTGAGCATGTTGTGGTAGCGATCGGCGATTTTAATGATGATGACACGCACATCGTCGTTGAGGGTCAGCAACATCTTCCGGAAGTTTTCCGCCTGTTGCGAGGTGTTCATGTCCTTTTTAAGGTGGGCGATCTTGGTGAGTCCGTCAACTATACGGGCGACTACCTTGCCGAACATGCGCTCAATGTCATCTAGCGTATACTCCGAATCTTCTACAACATCGTGTAAAAGGGCCGAAGCAATGGAAGTGGCATCGAGGCCGATTTCCGAAGCCACTATTTTGGCCACGGCGATCGGATGGAATATATAGGCTTCCCCAGATTTTCTACGTTGGTTTTTGTGGGCGTCTACCGCTATTTCAAAGGCAGAGCGAATCAGTGTCTTATCGTCGTCCGATAAGTGTTGATAGCTTATGCGTAGCAATTCTTTATATTGCTTGGCTATCTGTTTGTTTTCTTTTTCTATAGCTTCCTGCGTCATAGTCAAATAAAAATAGCACAATCTTAGCAGCCTTACAACAAAAATTATACCTCTTTTTAAGCTGCGGACAATGTGTCCTTATATTGTAACGGCCATCATCCAGACTATCGTTTTAGGTTTTGAATGCGTTGCAGAAGGGTAGGGTGCGAATAATGCATAAAAACAAAGGCCGGATGGGGCGTAAGGTTGCTCAGACTGTTTTTGGATAACTTTTTTAAGGAGGTGATCAGGGGGGTGGCGGCATAGGTAGCCTTGGCATAATCGTCGGCCTGATACTCGAATTTTCTTGAAAAATGGTTCATAATTAAACCAGTGATTTCTGAGATAGGACTGTAGAGAATGGCAAAACCGATCAGGGCGGCATGAAAACTGGGCCGTGATACGCCAATGGCCATAGATACATCGGGGTTGTTGACGAATAGTGATAGTACGAACAAGGTAAGTCCGGTTAGCAAAATTGAAGCTATAAGGTTGAAAATGATATGCTTTTTTTTGTAATGACCGACTTCGTGTGCCAAAACGGCAACAATTTCTTCCTCCTCCAAGTCCTTGATCAGGGTGTCGTAAAGGGTGACCCGTTTTTCCTTACCAAAACCAGAAAAATAGGCATTGGCCTTGGTAGATCGTTTTGATCCGTCTATCACAAAGATGTTGTTGAGTTCAAAACCGACATTTTTGGCAAAGGATTCTATCTTGGTTTTGAGGCTTCCGTCTTCAAGCGGGGTCTGTTTGTTAAAGAGCGGTACGATCAGCTTGCTGTAGAAGAGATTCATGAATACCGTAAAAAGCGTTATGAGCGCCCAGGCATAGATCCAAAAGCTGGTGCCCGTCCATTGAAAGAACCAAATGATAACGGACAGTAGGAGCCCCCCTACCACCACGGTCATTGCCCATCCCTTTATCTTATCTAAAAAGAACGTACCCTTGGTGGTTTTGTTGAACCCGAATTTCTCTTCGATAACGAAGGTCGAATAATACGAAAGGGGAAGGGTTACCACATCGCTTCCTATCATGATGACACCAAAGAACAAAAGAGCCATGGGAATAGCTTGGTCGGTAATGGTGCGTACCCATTGGTCTATCCATTCAAATCCCCCAAAAATCAAAAAGCCTATGGTCAAAAGAAACGAGAAACTAGAAGTAATAAGTCCAAAACGATAGTTGGTCTTTTTATAGGCCTGTGATTTTTTGTATTCGGTTTCGTCGAATACGTCGTTGAGTTCTTCCGGTATGGGGTCGTTGTAGCGTTTGGAGTTTAAATAGTCCAGTACGGTCTCAATAATGAATTGAAGTACGAGAATGGTGATTATAATATAAAACAGCATGCTCATTGGATAGTGGTTTTTGGTAAAATGGTGTAGGTCTCCTAAAGAATAAAACAGGGATTATTTAAAATTCCGTTGTCTTTTTGCTTCAAAGATAAGAATAGCGGCCGAGACCGATACGTTCATAGAATCGATTTCACCCTGCATGGGTATGATGATGTTCTGTTTTGAGCTGTTGAGCCATTCTTCTGAGAGTCCGTCCGCTTCGGTGCCGACAACAATGGCCGACCCTGGCTTGAAATCGGTTTCGGTATAGGTTTCGGAGGCCGAAAGGGCCGCACAGTAAATATTGATGTTTTGGGCCTTGAGAAAATCGATGACCTCCGTGCTGCTGCCCATGGCTATGTTGTTCGTAAAAACGCAGCCCACACTGGAACGTATTATATTAGGGTTGTAGAGGTCGGTCTTAGGGTTGGCAATGAGCACGGCGTCAAGATTTGCAGCATCGGCGGTACGCAACAGTGCCCCTATGTTTCCGGGTTTTTCAGGTGCTTCCGCAACAAGGATCAAGGGGTTTTTCTTGCCTAGATTTAATTCACTTAACAGGGTAGGCTTACTTTGGGCAATGGCCAAGATACCTTCGGTAGTTTGCCTATAGGCCAACTTTTGATACACTTCCTTGCTGATCTCGATATAATCGGGTGTCGACGAACTACTTTCAAAAAGCGATAAGGTTTCTTTGAAGTCGATCAGCTCGGGTTGAAAAAGCACCGTATCAAAGTGGTAGCCCCCTTTCAGGGCCAATTGTATTTCCCTTTGGCCCTCCACAATAAAAAGTCCGGTTTTCTTCCGTTCCCTAGACTTTTCCTTTAAAAGCAGTATTTTCTTGACCAGCGTATTTTGAACGCTCGAGATTTGCTTAGATTTGTGCATACCGCAAATGTAAATAAAAGAGCCTTTGTGCGACCTATAGAGCTAAAACTAAAACAAACAGATGAAGCGAATTTTAACGATTGTATTGATTTTGGGACTATCGAGCTGTAAAGAGGTGGCCAAGAGTGAAAAAAAGGTAGAAACGGATGTAAAAACGGAGACGGTTGTAGCGAATGAGAGGTATCCGGAAGCCTTGGTCAAGGTGTTTGACGCCCATGGGGGATTGAAAAACTGGAAGGGCAAACGCACTTTGAGCTTTAGCCTGCCGAAGCCTAAATCGGTAGAGGTGCACACGGTAGATCTATATTCGAGAAGGGATAAGGTCGAAATTCCCCCGGTAACAATGGGTTTCGATGGGGGTGCGGTTTGGTTGCTCGACGAACAGGATTCCTATAAAGGCAATCCCGCACTATATCATAACCTGATGTTCTATTTTTATGCCATGCCCTTTGTTTTTTCCGATTCGGGAATCAACTATAAACCCGCCGAGGATTTAGTGTATGAAGGTAAGAGCTATCCGGGAATCCATATCAGTTACAACGATGGGGTCGGGGCTTCTTCAAAAGACGATTATTACTTGCACTACGATCCCGAAACCTATAAAATGGCTTGGTTGGGGTATACCTTTACCTTCGGTAGCAATGAAAAATCTGAAAATGTGCGTTGGATACATTACAATGATTGGATAGAGGTAGAGGGTATACAATTGCCGAAATCTATGACATGGCACAATTATGAGGGCCGTACGATCAAAGAGGCGAAAGAGCCTACCGTTTTTGAGAATATTAGTTTGGAAGAGACATCAAGGCCCGATTCGTTTTACGCGAAACCTGAAAATGCCAAAGTCGTCTTAAAGGACTAAGGAATGCTGTTTTTTTAAGTAAATTGTATCTTTAAACTTTTATTTGAATATGGAAGTATTGTTATTCGGGATTGCCAAGGATATTGTAGGTACGTCGTCATTTCGTTTTGAAGGGGGCGATGTCGTGCCACAATCGGTTTTAGAATTAAAGGAAAGGCTCAGTGAGACCTTTCCCGAGTTTGATAATCTCTCTTCTTTGGCAGTGGCCGTAAATAGTGAATATGCCGATGATAGCAAGGGCTTGAACCTTGGTGATGAAATAGCTATAATTCCCCCCGTAAGCGGCGGATGATCTTGAAATATGGTTGTAGAAATTGTAGATGAAATTGACCCTGGGCAGGTATATGCCGAGCTTTCACACCCCAATAGCGGAGGTATTTGTGTTTTTGTAGGGGCCGTTAGGGAATTCACCAATAACGAGGAGGTAACGGCACTTGAGTTTGAGGCCTACAAAAGCATGGCCCTCAAGGAAATGGGGAAAATAGCTGGCGAAGCGACCCAAAAATGGGAGCTGAACAAGGTGGTCATCCGTCATGCCGTAGGAAAAAAAGAGGTAGAGGAACCCGTTGTGGTAGTAGGGGCTTCGTCGGCACACCGCGAGGCCTGTTTCGAGGCCTGTCGCTATTTAATAGACACCTTAAAGGAACGGGTGCCGATTTGGAAGAAGGAAATTTTTAAGAATAAGACGGTTTGGGTTTCGGCCCATCCATAAATAGAAGGAAAAGTCGGGTTTTGTAAAAACGACTGGGGCGATAACGGTTGAATAAACCGAAACGAGAACGATAGATGTATGTTGATAGACAATCATAATAGAACCATTAATTACGTTCGCTTGGCAGTGACCGATCGTTGCAATTTGCGATGTAATTACTGTATGCCTGCCGAGGGGATCAATTTTGCCAAGAACGATAAGCTCTTCACTATTGATGAGCTTTCTAGATTGAGTGAGATCCTGGTGTCACAGGGCGTCGATAAAATACGGATTACGGGAGGGGAACCTTTTGTCAGAAAAGACCTGATGGTGCTCATGCGCCATTTGTCCCAACTCGAAGGGCTTAACGATATTTCCGTGACTACGAACGCTACTTTGATCGGCCCCTACATTGATGAACTCAAGGAATTGGGCGTAAAAAACATCAATGTTAGTATGGATGCCATCAACCGTGAGACCTTTGAAAAAATCACCCGTCGCGACCATTATGATACCGTACATAACAATATCATTAGACTGATTACCGAAGGTTTTAACGTAAGGATCAATTTCATTGCCTTGGAAGGACAGAATACCGAAGACATATTGCCGATGCTGGAGCTTACCAAGCATTATAAGGTTTCGGTACGCTTCCTTGAGGAAATGCCCTTTAATGGAGGAAGTAAGACCTTTGAAAGTATTGCGTGGGACTATAAGCGGATTTTGGCCTATGTAAAAGAACGCCATCCCGATTATTACGAGTTGCCATCGCCCAAAACATCAACATCCATCAATTATAAAATTCCGGTTTTTAAAGGAACCTTCGGGGTTATTCCTTCCTTTAGTAGAACGTTTTGCGGTTCGTGTAATCGTCTGAGAATTTCGGCTACGGGAGATGTCATTACCTGTCTGTATGCGCAACCGAGCATGAACATACGCGATATTTTACGGGGGGAAGGGTCAACGGAAAAAATAAAGGAAAGTATTTTGAAGGCCATAGGAAGCCGTTCTAAAACGGGCTTCGAGGCGCAACAAAAGTACAAAGGCGTTTTCGCCAATTCAATGACTTCAATAGGAGGCTAATTTCATGGAAAAAAAACTCTCACATATTGATGCCTCGGGTAACGCGGCAATGGTAGACGTATCCGAAAAAAAAGTAACGGCACGAATGGCAAGGGCCTCGGGCCAAGTAGAATTTCCCAAGGAGGTTTTTGAGACCTTGGCGGCCCAAGATTTTCTGGGTAAAAAGGGAAGCATTATCCAAACAGCGGTCATTGCCGGTATTCAGGCCGTAAAAAAAACGTCAGAGCTTATTCCGCTTTGCCATCAGATCAACCTGTCAAAAGTACAGATCGATATTGTGCCCCAAGGGCAGGCTTTAGAAATTAGCTGTACCGTAAAATGTACCGAAAAAACGGGAGTTGAAATGGAGGCGCTTACAGGGGTTTCGGTTAGTGCATTGACCATTTACGATATGTGCAAGGCCTTGTCACACGATATACGCATTACCAATGTTCAGTTAGAAGAAAAAACAGGAGGAAAGAATGATTATAGGTCCTAAAATATACGGTTTGGTGCTGGCCGGAGGAAAAAGTACCCGCATGGGAAAAGACAAGGGTTTGATTCCCTATCACGGTATGCCACAACGCGATTATCTCTATAAGCTGCTGGGCAGGGTTTGTGAAAAGACCTTTTTAAGTATCAGGCCGGAACAAGCTCAAGAGATAGCCGAAGACCTTGAAGTGGTTATTGACGAAAACAAGTATAGAGGGCCGTATAACGGACTCCTATCCGCGCATTTACAGCACCCTGATGTGGCTTGGTTGGTGTTGGCCTGCGACCTTCCCTTGATCGACCTTAAGGCCTTACAGGAATTGATTGCAGCTCGCGACCCGAATATGGTGGCGACTTCATTTGCCCAAAAAGAAAACCCTTTGCCCGAACCGCTCTGCGCTATTTGGGAACCCAAGGCTTTTAAGGAAAGCTTGGCCTATCTAGAAAGTGGAAACGGGACCTGTCCTAGAAAATATTTGATTAACAGCGAGGTGAAATTGGTTTTTCCCGATAACCCGAATGTGCTTTTGAATGCCAATTCAGAGGAAGAATATAAGGAAGCTATCGTAAAACTGGCGGTGGAATGAATGCGGAACGCTACGACCGACAAACGATTCTAAAAGAGTTTGGTATGGAGGCCCAGCTGAAATTACAGTCGGCCAAAGTACTGGTGATAGGCGCGGGCGGACTCGGAGTACCCGTGCTTACCTATCTTAACGCTATGGGGATAGGTACTTTGGGCATTGTAGACAATGATGTGGTATCACTTTCAAACTTGCACAGACAAGTACTGTATTCTGAAAAAGATGTGAATACGCCTAAAGTTGCTACTGCTGTTCATAAGCTAAAAGCGCAGAATTCGGAGACCGAAATAATTTCGTACGAAACTTTTTTGACCCAAGGGAATGCGCTTGAAATTATAGCGGATTATGATGTGGTCGTCGACGCTTCCGATAATTTTCCTACCCGATATTTGGTAAACGATGCTTGTGTTATTTTAGGAAAACCCTTTGTTTACGGTGCCTTGCACAGCTTTGAAGGCCAGGTAAGCGTTTTTAATTTTAAAGGGGGGCCAACCTATCGCTGTCTTTTTCCTGAAATGCCGAAGGCCGATGAGGTGCCCAACTGTGATGAAAATGGGGTTTTGGGTATTGTACCCGGAATCATCGGTAATTTTCAAGCCTTGGAAACCGTAAAAATGATAACGGGAATAGGGGGGACCCTTTCGGGGAAATTGTTGCTCTTTGATGGGTTGTTGAACAATTTTCAGAAAATTCGGTTTACGGTAAACCCCGAAAACCTAAAGATAAAAGCACTTCGTGAAAGCTATGATTTTGACTGTGGCCTGCCCATGGCATCCATTACTCCTGAAGCTTTCCAACAGCTCGTTGAAAAGGGCGAAGTAGAGCTTATAGATGTCCGTACTCCAAAGGAATTCGAAAGGAAGCACTTGTCTTTCGCTAAAAACATCCCACTTTCCGAACTTGATGAACGGCATGGTGAAATTTTAACCGATGGGCCGATCTATGTAGTCTGTCAATCTGGGGTGCGAAGCCGAAAAGCCGTGGAAAAACTCAAGGGAATCTACGCTAAGGCCCATTTGATCAATGTTGAAGGAGGAATGAACCAAATTACAAGGCATGCTCTTAAGTACTGAAAACTTGGTGCTCTTGTGTTTGGGTTTCTTTATTGTGGCCACCCTATACTCTTCGGTGGGTTTTGGGGGCGGATCTAGTTATTTGGCTTTGTTGACACTCTTTTTGGGCGGTTTTTTTGCTATTCGTTCCATCGCCTTGATCTGTAATCTGGTGGTGGTTTCCGGCAGTACCTATTTGTACTTCAAGAACGGCCATGCCAAGTTAAAGGATTTCTTGCCCTTTGTTTTGGCTAGTATTCCCATGGCATTTATAGGGGCTTCTTTTCGTTTGGAAGAACATGTTTTTTTTCTGTTGCTAGGCTTCTCCTTAGTGACTTCGGCCATTTTTCTGGCCTTGCAGACCTTTTCAAAAAGGGACCCCTCTGAAAAGGTGGCGGACTACCCGAAGTGGATGACCTATTTGCTGGGAGGTGGTATCGGTCTTTTGTCAGGACTCGTAGGTATTGGCGGGGGTATTTTTTTGGCGCCCATCCTCAACCATCTGAAATGGGACAAGTCTATTAAAATTGCGGCATTGGCCAGTTTTTTTATTTTGGTGAATTCAATTTCGGGACTTGCCGGTCTGGTTCAAGGGGGGATGTTAGACCTTCCTTGGAAGGAAACTCTGGCCCTTGTGGTATCGGTTCTTGTCGGTGGTCAACTTGGAATTCGCATCAGCTTAAAACGATTTACCCCTAAAGGAATCAAAAGAATTACCGCCTTATTGGTTTTTGTTGTAGGGGTTCGTATTTTGCTCAAATATATTCCTCAGGTATTCTGAACAAATAGTTTTTAAAAAGTAATAGCATTGAAGATTCTTTTGAACCCGGCCTATGTTCCGGATATAGCAAGTTTTTCGGTAATTGCCCAACACGAGGTTTGTTGGGAAATGGAAGATAATTTTCAGAAACAGACCTACCGTAACCGGGCCTACATTTGTAATGATTTGGGAAGACATATGCTCAGCATATCCATTCGCCATGTTGGGGGAAGCCAAGGCAGGCAGAAATACAAAGACGTTAAACTAGAAAACACGTATCAGTGGCAACGTCAGCATTGGAGAACCTTGCAAACCGCGTACAGAACCTCGCCCTTTTTTGAATTCTACGAAGATGAAATTGCGCCGCTTTACGAAAGGCCGTACGAGTATTTGTTAGACTTCAATCTTTTGAGCATACAGACCGTATGCGATTGCCTTCAGTTGGATATGCCCGAAGAAAAGACGGTTACGTACGAAACCACACCGGTAAGCATGGTAGACGGTCGATTTCTTGTGAATGCAAAAAAAAAGCTGGATTTCGCTCCCGAAACGTATACGCAAGTCTTTTCCGATAGAAATAGTTTTGTGGCCAATACCAGTATACTCGATTTGTTGTTTAATGAGGGAACCAATGCCTTGAGCTATTTAAAGGCGCAGGACTTAAGCTTTCTAAATGCTTAGGTTATTCTTGCACTATGGGATCCATTTTTTGGTTCCCGTTCTGGTAGGATGGTATTTCTATAAGGAATACCGAACGAAGGCCATATTTATACTATTGGCGGGTATAATTATCGATGTTGACCATTTGTTGGCAAACCCCACCTTTGATCCCGATCGTTGTAGTATCGGCTTTCATCCCTTACACAGTTATTGGGCCATAGCCTTATATTTTGGATTGCTGTATTTTAAAAAGACGAGAATTTTCGGCTGGGCCTTGTTGATACATATCTTGGCCGACGCTACCGATTGTTTCTTACTCTTTCAATCGGAATGAGGCCATAACCGGAAAGTGGTCCGAATACTTGTTGTCGTAGTTTTTGTGGGCCATAACTTCAAAGTTGGCATCGGCCATGATAAAGTCGATGCGAATAGGAATCTTTAAAAAATTGTACGTACGTCCGTAACCCGAGCCTTTTGCTATAAAGGTATCTTGCATATCGCCCTTGATGGTATGGTAGACCGAAGAGAATTGAGTGTTATTGAAGTCGCCGCAAACCAAGGTTTTATAGGGACTTTTGGACTTGTGTTCGGCTATGATCTGTGCTTGGTGCTGTTGGCGCTTGAAGGCGTTGGTTACCCTTCGGTACAAGCGATCTGAAGATTGCGAGCGCAACACGCCCGTGCCAGGGGTAATGCCCAATGACTGCATGTGTAGGTTGTAGAGCCGTATCGTGTCTTTTTTATAGAGGATGTCGGCATAGGAACCATTATTGATACTGTTCGGAAAATTAATGATTTCCGCATTGATTATAGGATATTTTGAAAATATGGCCATGTGCACCTTTCCACCTGTCGGGATTCGTTTTAGGAAGTGATAAGGGTAGTCTAAATAATCTACCTGCATATCATGGCCTACCTCTTGAAAACTGATGATGTCGGGCTTCTCTTGTTTGACCAAATTTTCGATCTCTTGCGGGATGTTGTCGTTGTCTAAAAAATGATATCGGTTGAAAGCCCGTACGTTATAAGTCATTACCTTTAGTTCGTCTTCTTGAAAATCAACTGATTTTGGGGCGATTTTGATAAAAGTGCCCAAGGTAAAATAGCCAAAGACCAAAACGAACAATGAGGTAAGCGCTTGCCATTTTTGGTTTAACAACCAGTAGAGAAAAAAGAGTCCGTTGACGACCACCAAAGCGGGCACGCCCAAACTCAAAATCGACAAAAACGGAAAAAGTTCAAGGGAAATGTAGGGTACCCCACAGGCCGCTAGAAGTACTAGGGCAAAAATTAGATTAAAGAAGTAAGCGATTTTATTGAAAAATGAAAGTCCCTTCATAAGCTAATCTTCCTTGCCGGCCTTGAAAAGAAAGTCCTTTTCCGCTTTAGAAAGACTTTCGTAACCCGACTTGCTGATCTTGTCTAAAATAGCATCTATCTTTTTTTGATGGGCCTGTTTGTCGTAATTGGCTTTTGAAGTTGTTGTGGTCGATTGCCTATTCTTGTAAACCGTTTTCAAGGGGGCTTTCTTTTCGGTTTTTTTGAAAAGGTTGGCTATGCCATCTACCATTTTTGAAAAACCTTCGCCGATGTCCTTTCCATTGTATAGCTGTTTGGCGTACATATAACCTAGAAGGGCACCGCCCAAATGCGCTATGCGTCCCCCAACATTGCCTCCCATGGGAATCTGTACCAAATCCATCAGAACAACGAACAGACCTATTTGCCAGAGTTTTACGTTAAAGAAAATAAGACGGACTTCTTGATTGGGTATGTAGGTGCACACAAATATAAGCACGGCCATGACCCCGGCGGATGCCCCAATAAGGGAAGCGTTAACGCCTATTAGTGTTGGGAAAATGTTATAGCTTAAGAGAAATAGGAGTCCACCTAAAATAACGCCCAAAAAATAGATGTTCAAGAATCGCCTGCCGTCAAAAAGGTTAAGTAAAATACGGCCCGCCACGTAGAGCACGTACATATTCCAGATAATATGGAAAATTCCACCGTGCAAAAAAGAGTAGGTCACAATGGACCAAGGCTGCATTAAGAAGTCGAAGAAATCTTTGGGCAGGGCGAACCATTCTTCAAACCTAGGGCTAATAAGCGCCGAAATAAGCCCCATAACGATAAAAACGATAACGTTAATTACTATGAGCTTTTCGGAAACGCTCAATCGGGCATACTGATATTTTAAGTCTCCGTTCGTCATCTTAGTTCCAGCGGTTGTTGTTAAACTGATTTTTTTTCCAATACCACATCATTAAAAAGCCGAATAAAGCACCGCCAATGTGGGCGAAATGGGCAATGCCTTGACCGAAAAGACTATATCCGGTCACTCCTGAAAATAAGTCCAATCCTATTAAAACGGGAATAAAGTATTTCGCTTTAATGGGGATGGGAAGGAAAATCAAGAAAAGCTCACTATTGGGGAACATCATTCCAAAGGCTACCAAAACGCCATAGATGGCCCCAGAGGCCCCTACGGCAGGAGTGCTATAGGCCGATAAGAAATTGTCTATGGTACTTTTTGATGCAATATTGTACCAATCGGGACTGTACTGGCCCGAAGAGATAATCTCCATGACGTTGGCTTCGGTCATACCACTATTTACCAAGGCTTGCATGCCTTCGCTAAAATAGTAATAATTGACCCCTGTATGGATCAGTGCCGAACCAAGGCCTGCGGAAAAATAGAAAAATAGAAACTTGTTACGCCCCCATAATTGTTCTAGGGGAGTACCAAAGGCCCATAAGGCGTACATGTTAAATGCAATGTGGGTGAAGCCACCATGCATGAACATGTGTGTAATGATTTGATAGATTTCAAAGTGCTCGTTCTTGGGAAACCACAAGGAAAACCATTGGTACATTTGGTCGCCGTACATAGAGGTAGCCACAAAAAACAGAATGTTGATTATGAGCAAATGCTTTATGGCTTCTGTAAGTCTTCCCATTTATATGAATTTTTTGTCGATGTCATTTTCGGTAATGGTAATATATACCGGTTTATTAAACGGACTTACCATAGATTCCTTACAGGCAAACAGGTCGTTTACCAAGGCAATTTGCGAGGCGTTGTCCAATGTTTCCCCGGTTTTGACCGCCAAAGTCTTTGCCAAGGTTTTTGAAAGTATGTCCGTATGCGAAAAACTATCGTCGGTCACCTCTTGTTGGTAATCCGATATCAGTTGGTCCAATATCATGCCAACTTCGCTTTCGGCCACTAATAGGGGTACTCCGGTAACCGTAATCGATTCACCTTCTATATTTTCGAAAATGAAGCCGATCGAGACCAAAATATCCTGAATTTCTTTAAGGGCATTGATTTCAGACTTTGAAAAAGAAAGGTGAAGTGGGAATAACAACTGCTGGCTTACTCCTTGTTTTACCGTACTGTTCTTTAAGAATTTTTCGTAGAGGACCCTTTGGTGTGCCCGACTTTGGTCTATGACCACCATTCCTGATTTTATCGTCGTTACAATGTACTTTCTTCTGATTTGGAAGGTGGTGGTAACCGCCTCTGTGGTTTCTTTTTCACCTTCAAAGATAGAGCCTGTAATCGTATCGGATTCAAAGCTGATACTACCGGGTTCGTCATCGGCGCCCATTTTTGACTCGAGGCCAACGTATAGGCTTTCCCAATTGCCGGAACTTGGCTTTTGATAGCTTCTTGAAGCGGGGGACGGTGATGGGCTTTTGGACTCTTGAAAAGGATTGAAGCCTGCATCTACAGTCACCTTGGGAGGCACGGCGGATTTGTTCTTGAACTCGTATGGGGTCTGTAAATTCGGGTCGTGCTCGAAGTCTAGGGCAGGGGCCACGTTAAATTGGCCCAAGCTGTGCTTTACCGTAGACCGTAAAATGGCGTACAGGCTGTGCTCGTCGTCAAATTTGACCTCCGTTTTGGTCGGGTGTATGTTGATATCTATAGAGCCCGGATCCACTTCTAAATAAAGAAAATAACCAGGGTAAGAGTCCGATTTTATCAGTCCTTCAAAGGCCGCCACTACGGCATGGTGTAAATACGGACTTTTAATGAATCTGTTGTTGATAAAGAAGAACTGCTCGCCACGGCTTTTTTTGGCGAATTCGGGCTTGGTAATAAACCCTTTTATCTTTACGATCGGGGTTTCTTCTTCTACCGGCACCAATTTCTGGTTGGTACGGCTTCCGAAGATATTCACGATACGCTTTCGGTAATTGTCCGAAGGAAGATTGAAAAGTTCATTCCCGTTATTGTAAAAGTGAAAGGCTATCGAAGGATGGGCCAAGGCCACACGGTGAAATTCGTCGGTGATATGCCTGAGCTCGACTTGATTGCTTTTTAGGAAATTCCGTCGGGCCGGAATGTTGAAAAACAGGTTTTTTACCGCCATAGACGTACCCTTGGGGGTAACGCTGGCTTCTTGAAAAATGATTTTACTGCCTTCAATTTTGATATGGGTACCCAATTCCTCGGTTTCGGGCCTGGTCTGCATTTCTACATGGGCAATCGCCGCAATGGAAGCCAAGGCCTCGCCGCGGAACCCTTTGGTGTTCAGGTTGAAAAGGTCTTCGGCCTTCTGTATTTTTGACGTAGCGTGACGCTCAAAACTCAAGCGTGCATCGGTCGCACTCATGCCCATACCGTCATCAACAACTTGAATGAGGATTTTCCCTCCTTCTTTAATGATGAGTTTTATAGTGGTGGCACCCGCATCAATAGCGTTTTCAAGCAATTCCTTGACCACCGAGGCAGGGCGTTGAACCACTTCACCCGCTGCAATCTGATTGGCAACATGGTCCGGTAAAAGTTTTATGATATCTGCCATTAGTTCGGAAAGAATATAGAAAGGTCAAAATCGATGATAAAAAGTACGATCAGTACTAAAATGGCCAAAATGATGGCCATCCGTATTTTTAGGTTGTTGTCACCTTGGCGTCTCATGTCGGCCATGGCATTACCGAATTTCCCTTTTAGTCCTCTTGGAGCATTGAGCGTACTTCTATATTGATCGAATTTTGGTTCAATTTTGAACGGACTGCCTTTTCCCTTATCGTCAAAATAACGAGGGGCGTATCCAAACTTCTTGTTTCGCTTTAAGCGCGTGAATTTACTTAGCATTCCCATGAACTCCAAAGTTACTTAAAATCAAAAAATATGCCGTCTTGCCAATGCCAAAATTTGTTAACAAGAGCCCGATAAGAGATGAATTAAAGAAAAACGAAGCAATCTACTCCTTGGTTTGCAGTGTTTTAAGTTGTTGCGGTCCGAATAGTTGGAGTTTTAAGATGTTGACCGTGCTAAAATAGGCCGACATACCCACAACGGTATACTTAAAAAGTTTGGGGCGCTTTAAGGCTTACTTGCCTAAGCTGGCCATTTGAATGGCGGCAATGGCGGCTTCGGTACCTTTGTTGCCGTGCTTTCCTCCACTGCGTTCCCGTGCTTGTTGCAAATTGTTGTCGGTCAGCACACAGAAAATTACAGGGGTGTCCAATTGAACGTTCAAATCTTTAATGCCCTGGGCGGTAGCACTACAAACAAAATCGAAGTGCTTGGTTTCGCCTTGAATAACGCTTCCTATGGCAATAACGGCATCGACCTCTTGTGTGGTGGCCATCTTTTTGCAGCCGTAAGTAAGCTCAAAGCTTCCGGGTACATCCCAGCGTAGTATATTCGACTCAAGCGCGCCGCAATCCAAAAGGGCTTCAATAGCCCCGGAGTACAGGCCTTCGGTGATTTCAGTGTTCCATTCTGAAACAACAATCCCAAATCGAAGATGCTTCGCATTTGGGATTTTCGTTTTATCGTAAACCGAAAGGTTCTTATTCGCCGTAGCCATTAATTGGTGGTTTTAGCCATTCCTATGAAAGCATCAACGGTACGGGCTTCATCAGAAGATGAATATTCATCTTTAATTTTCTGAAAGTATTTTAGGGCCTTATCGTTTTGCTTCAATTCAAGTGCCGTAACCCCGGCCTTGTATAAAAACTTAGGTCTGGTGTAATCGTTGTTGCTATGTGCGATCGCTTTGTCGTAATACTCCAAAGCATCTTCGGGTTGTCCCAATTGCATAAAGGCATCACCAAGTCCACCTTTGGCCAAAGCCCCTAGAATATCGTCTTCAGATTTGAAATCCTCAAGGTGCGAAATGGCTTCTTGGTACTTTTGCATGTTCAAATAGGCCATACCTGCGGAATAGTTGGCAAGGTTGGCGGCTTTTGTACCACTGTATTCATTAATGATATCGAGAAAGCCGTATTTGCCCTCTGCGCCGTTCAAGGCGAGGTTGTACAACGAGTCTTTCGCCGTCGGGCTGTTCAATGCCTGGTCAAAGTATTGTTGCGGGTAGTACATTTCATTGGCCGCATTCGACTCTTTTGGTTTTTCTACGAACTGTGCGTAGGCCAAATAGCCAAGAACACTGATTGCTACCACACCAATTACCCCCAAAATATAGTTTTGGTTACTGGCTACCCATGCTTCTGTTTTAGAGGCGCTTTCGTCAAGCGTACTAAAAACTTCTGCAGTTGCGCTTTCCTGTTCTGTAACTTCTTGCTCTTCTGCTTTGTCTTTCGGTTTGAAGCCCCGCTTTTTGTATGTTGCCATTTTATTTTTTATTGGTCGCGCAAAAATAATGGTTTTATCGAAAACCGAAAGGGTATTTATTCGTTATTTTTGATGTTTTCGAAACGAACCCTATTTTAATTCGAAATTTGGCACATGTTTTTACGCAAATTATCCCTTATAAATTACAAAAATTTTGACTCCAAAGATTTTGAGTTCGACTCAAAGATCAACTGTATGGTGGGGCCGAACGGGATAGGGAAGACCAATGTGCTCGATGCAATTTACCATCTTTCCTTCGGTAAAAGTTACTTCAATCCGGTGTCGACACAAAACATTCGTCACGACGAAGATTTTTTCGTAATCGAGGGAGAATTTGAAAAAGAAGACCGTCAAGAGAAAATAGTTTGCAGTTTAAAACGCGGATCTAAAAAAATAATCAAACGAAACGGCAAGGCATATGATCGGTTGTCAGACCATATCGGACTATTGCCGCTGGTAATTATCTCTCCGGCCGATAGGGATCTTATTATTGAAGGGAGCGATACCCGTAGGAAGTTTATTGACGGTGTTATATCGCAATCCGATAAGAACTATCTTCAAGACCTTCTGAAGTACAACAAGGTATTGGCCCAACGGAATTCCCTTTTAAAATATTTTGCGGCCAACCATACGTTTAATAAAGATACCTTATCGGTATATAATGAGCAGTTAAACGATTATGGCAGTAAGATTTTTGAAAAAAGGATAGGCTTCCTTGAGCGTTTTATCCCTATTTTTAAGGAACAGTATGTCGCTATTTCAGGAGGGCACGAAGAGGTCTCCCTACGTTATGAAAGCAAGCTGAAGGATCAAGGCTTGTTGGCACTTCTTGAAAGTAATGTGGAAAAGGACAAGGCCTTGCAGTATACCAGTGTGGGGATCCATAAAGACGACCTAGGTTTTGAGATATCGGGACACCCGATTAAAAAGTTCGGCAGTCAAGGTCAACAAAAATCTTTCTTGATCGCGTTGAAATTCGCGCAATTTCAATTTATAAAGATGCAATCGAAAACGACGCCCGTTTTATTGTTAGACGATATTTTTGATAAATTAGACGAGCATAGGGTGTCACATATTGTAGCTTTGGTGAACAATGAGAATTTTGGACAGATTTTTATAAGCGATACCCATGCCGATAGAACGGAAGATGTAGTAAAACAGATCCATCAGACCTATAAGTTGTTTCGATTGAATGATTAAGGTTAGGGTTATGGGTAAGTTGTAAATATTGATAGCATAGAGATGAAACAATTTTTTTTAATAGGATGTATTTTTTTGTTTTTAGGATGCTCTTCCAGGGTGTCGGTAGATGATTTGGGCAAGCTTAACGGCTATTGGGAAATTACCCGGGTAACTTTTGCAGACGGAAACACCAAGGAGTATAAGGTGAATACCAGTGTAGATTATATCAAGATCGAAGACCGGAAAGGGTTTAGGAAAAAAGTACACCCAAAATTGAACGGTACTTTCGAAACTTCCGATGATGCCGAAAGCTTTACCGTTGTCGAAGAAGAGAAGGGGCTTTCGATTCAGTACAAGACCGAACTTAGTGAGTGGTCGGAGCTATTGACCGAACTAGACGATGATGCCTTTTCGGTAGTCAATCCAGAGGGTATCCGCTACGATTACAAACGATTTGAACCTATTTCAATTCAATAAAAGATGGCAAAGAGAAGAAACGAGAACCTGAACATGAGCGAGGCTTTGCAAGAATTTATAAAGGAAAACCGCTTGCAGAAGGGTATGGACAAGGTAGATGCCCGAGAGGCCTGGCGTAAACTTATGGGTAACGGCGTGAATAATTATACCACCGACATTGAACTACGGGGAGACACCCTTTTTGTGGCGCTATCTTCGTCGGTTCTTCGTGAAGAGCTGAGTTTGGGCAAATCTAAAATCGTAACCATGCTCAATGAAGACTTGGGCAAAAACTTGGTAAAGAAACTCGTATTACGATAAAGGCCCGTAAACATCAAAGAATTGATGCTTCCGGGCCTTATATCGATAAGAAGTGTTCGGTTTTTTAGTAGATTTCCCTTCCTGAAAAATGAAACGAACCTTCTATAGCAGCATTTTCATCGCTATCGGAACCGTGTACGGCATTTTCTGCGATATCGGTAGCGAACAATTTTCTGATAGTACCTTCGGCAGCTTCGGCTGGGTTGGTAGCACCGATCAATGCACGGAAATCTTCAACGGCATTGTCTTTTTCTAAAATGGCCGCAACGATAGGGCCTCGGGTCATAAACTCTACCAATTCGCCAAAGAACGGACGCTCTTTGTGGATTGCATAGAACTCTTGGGCATCACGTATGCTCAATTGCGTATATTTCATGGCGACGATTTTGAAGCCAGCGGAACTTATTTTTTCCAAAATAGCGCCAATATGGCCATTTTCAACCGCATCGGGTTTAATCATCGTAAAAGTTCTGTTCGTTGTCATTTTAAAATTTTTTTGCAAAAATACGTTTTATTCATCAACAGGCAACTTTTAATAGGCTTGATGTAGTTCTCCCAATAGTTTTAGGCCGTCACCGAGCATTTGCATGTGTGTTTCCTTGGTTTTAAAGTTAAATCGGATGAGGCCGAAACTCTTTGTGGAGACGACTTTTCCGACCCTAAACGGATTGGACTCGTTCTTGAATCGGGTATACGAATGTGTAAGTCCACTACTCGTAAAATCGATAAGGGGGTAGGGCAGGCCTTCAATTTCCGTTTTGGAAAATTCCGAAATATGTCGATCTCCGGAGAGGATCATTACTCCTTTGGCCTTAGAATCTGCGATGAGTTTTTTAAGTTGGTCGACCTCATGGGGGAAGTTGCCCCAGGTCTCAAAGCCGTGTTCGTTCGATAGTATTTGTATGCTGCTTACCAGAACGTTGAAATCGGCTGTCGAATCGTGAAGCTCATTGGAAAGCCATGTCCATTGGCGCTCGCCCAAAACCGTGCCATCACCATAGGCGTTCGGTTTGGTGCGTTTCTTGGTCTTGGTGTCTGGCGTTAATGCTGTTCTAAAATATCGGGTGTCGAGTACGATTACTTTTATACTTCCTTGAGGGGTTTTATAGGTGTGTGAAGTATAAACGCCTTCCTGTGTTCTTCTGGGATCATTTTTTTCAACGCCCATAAAGTCTAAAAATTCTTGTTGGCTTTCCTTCTTTTTGTGAAAGTCTACACCGCCGTCGTTAAGTCCGTAATCATGATCGTCCCAAGTACCTATAACGGGAGTGTTTTCCTTTAGTTTCTTGTAGCCTTCTATGGCATTCTGTTGGTCGTACATGGCTCTTAACCGTTGCATGTTGTCGGTATCCGCATAAATATTATCTCCGCCCCAGACCCATACATCAGGTTGGGTTTTTAGGATGTCGTCCCAGAGAAAATTGGTTTCGTCCTGCTTGTTGCAAGAGCCGAAGGCCAAAGTAAAATCGGCCGTAACGGTGCTATCCAAATAGGTTGTGGGCGTGTCTTTTGAGGTGTGGCTTTGTGGTTTACAACCAAGGGTTATAAAAATCAAGCAAAGGGCAATGTACTTGTGGCTCATGGTTTCGTTTTGTACGTTAGCACAAAAATAAGCGATTGTCTTAAAAGGACTACGTTATTAAATTGTATATTTACAAGCATGAATTTGGAGTCTATAAAAGCGGTTAAGCAACTACTTTCCCAACCGCAAAAAATCGTAATCGTACCGCATAAAAATCCCGATGGTGATGCCATTGGTTCAACTTTGGCCCTATGGCATTACTTGGTCGATAGGGGGCAAGAGGCCGTTGTTATCGCGCCCAATGATTACCCAAAGTTTTTAAAATGGATGCCTGGAAACGAGAACATCTTGAATTTTGAAAGGGAAAATAGCCAGGCGAAGGAGAAAATAGCCGAGGCTACCGTAGTTTTTACATTAGATTTTAATCATTTGGGCCGAATAGGGCAGATGCAGTCGGTTTTGGAAGACTTGGCGGTGCCTTTCGTTATGATAGACCACCATCAGGCTCCTTCGGATTATGCCGAAATCATGTATTCCGATGTTTCAATGAGTTCAACCTGTGAAATGGTCTATAACTTCATTGAGTTTTTGGGTGACGTGGATAAGATCAGCCTTGAAATTGCCAATTGCCTGTACACGGGAATCATGACCGATACTGGTTCTTTTAAATTTAGGTCGACTACGGGAAGAACCCATCGTATAGTGGCCGATTTAATAGACAAGGGCGCAGAAAACACACAGATACACCATAGGGTATACGATACCAATACACCGGGGAGACTCCATCTTTTGGGGTGTGCCTTGAAGAATATGGTGATTTTGGATCAGTACAGAACCGCATATATTACCCTAAGTCAAGAAGAACTTGACGCCCATGAATACCAAAAAGGCGATACCGAGGGTTTTGTGAATTACGGACTTACACTTGAAGGTATTATATTTGCGGTTATTTTTATTGAAAACAAAGAAGAAGGCATTGTAAAGATATCTTTTCGCTCTATCGGCGATTTCTCGGTAAACGAGTTTGCCAGGGCCCATTTTGAAGGAGGTGGACATAATAATGCGGCAGGGGGGAAAAGTGACAGAAGCCTTAAGGAGACCACCTTGTTTTTTGAGTCTTTGTTGGTGAACTATAAAGAGCAATTGACGGCATGAGAATCGTAAGTATATTATTTTTAATCGTATTGGTCGGTTGTGGAGGCCCCGAAGCCCGAAGACCTGTAGAGGTAAAGTCGGGCAGTTTCTTTAAGCAATCGGTAAAACGGAGCAAAGAGCTTTTGGCCAAAGAAGAAAAGATGATCCAAGAAATTATCGAACGCGATACGGTACACGAATATGCCCATAGCGCCAGTGGCTCGTGGTTCTATTATGACGTTAAGAACGATACCGCCGAATATACGCCCCAAACCGACGATTTGGTGGTGATGGGCTATAACTTGGTCGGTTTCAACAACGATACCATTTATAGTATGGACGATATAGGTACCTTAAAGTATAAAGTAGATAAACAAGAGTTGTTTCCGGGCTTGCGAAACAGCGTTAAAATGCTGAAAGAGGGCGAGACCGCTACATTTTTGTTTCCATCGTCCTTGGCATACGGTTATCATGGCGATAACGATAGGATCGGAATCAACGTGCCGGTCAAGGCAACCGTTTCGGTAATGAAGATCGAAAAAAAGGAAGACCAAGAAGCGGCCGAGTAATCCCCATAAACATTAAATCACAAAAGAAATTATAAACAAAGAATTAAAACATGAGAAAATTCTATTACTTGATTACCCTAGCCGTATTGCTAGCCAGTTGTAAAAGTCAATATGCCGAATTGGGCGATGGTCTTTTTGCCGATATACATACCACTAAAGGTGATATTATCGTAAAATTGGAGTATAAAAAGACACCGGTTACCGTGGCAAACTTCGTTTCCTTGGCCGAAGGAAAAAACCCCTTCGTTACCGATAGCCTAAAAGGAAAGAAATTTTATGATAGCATCATATTTCATAGGGTAATCAAAGACTTTATGATTCAAGGGGGCGATCCGACGGGTACCGGAAGGGGAAATCCTGGCTATAAGTTCAAGGATGAGTTTAACGATTCTTTGGTACATGATAGAAAAGGGATATTGTCCATGGCCAATTCCGGACCTAAAACCAATGGGAGTCAGTTTTTTATTACCCATAAGGAAACTCCTTTTTTAAACGGTAGACATACCGTATTCGGTCATGTGATAGAAGGTTTGGATGTTGTGGATTCTATTGCCAATGTTGAAACTTCCCAAGACCGAATGACCCAAGACCGACCTTTGGAAGACGTGATTATGACCAGTGTGGAAATTGTGAGAAATGGTAAAGAGGCCAAAAAATTCGATGCCGTTAAGGTCATGACCGATTATTTTGCGGAAGAGGAAGCACTGATCGCCGCCTTTAATAAAATGAAAAGTGAATTCAAGGCCGAACTCGAAAAGCAAAAGGCCGAGGCTGAAGAATTGGCCAGTGGTCTCAAAATTATGAGAACCAAAGAAGGAGAGGGAGATACACCTAGAACTGGGCAACAGGTATTGGTTCGCTACGCCGGTTTCTTGGAAGATGGAACTCTTTTCGATAGCAATTATGAAGAAGTGGCTACAAAGTACAACCAATTCGACGAGAGAAGAAAACAAGGAGGAGGCTACGAGCCGATACCTATGGAATACAGTCCTGATGCCGCCCTTATTCCTGGATTTAAAGAAGGACTTTTAAATATGAAGATTGGAGACAAGGTCAGAATTTTCATTCCCTCACACTTAGGTTATGGGGAGCAAGGCGCAGGGCCGATCCCACCGAATTCTAATTTAGTGTTTGACCTGGAAATCACCGGTATAGCTGAATAAGCTGTTTTAAAGAAAAGTTAAAAACCCGCTTTATGCGGGTTTTTTTATGCTTTGAAAGTCCAAAAACATAAGTATATACGTACAACTATTGTGGTATTAAAGGCTAGTTGTAAGGTAACATCTTGGTCTTTAGTAATATGAACTTAACCTAATAATTTAAAAAGTAGAATTTATGAAAATGATTAAATTAATTTGTGCTGTGGTATGTATGGTTTTGGTAGGATGTGATCCGAATCCGGATACCGAGGAGGTCTTGGTAGAAGACGATGTTACGGTCAAGGCGGAGGATGTATCTTCTGAAGAAACCGATGATTGCCATGATGGGGACGATACTTCAAAAAACACGGTGGTAGCCGAATACGGGCAGCTTAGTGTAGATGGAAAATATATGGTAAACCAAGATGGTGAAAAAGTACAATTGAGGGGTATGTCTTTGTTCTGGAGCCAGTGGATGGGCCAATTCTACACCAAGGAGGCCGTGAAATGGCTCAAGGATGATTGGAACGTTAGCATTGTACGCGCCTCTATGGGAGTTGAGGACTCAGATGGTTATCTATCTAATCCAGATAAGGAAAAAGCAAAGGTATTTGAAGTGATAGATGCGGCCATAGAAGAAGGTATCTATGTCTTGGTCGATTGGCATAGCCATCATGCCGAAGACCATCTTGACGAGGCCAAACGATTTTTTGCCGAAGTGGCCGAGAAATACGGATCGCATCCGAATATTATTTATGAAACCTATAATGAGCCTTTGGGGGTTTCCTGGACACAGGTATTAAAACCATACCATGAAGCGGTAGTGGCTGAAATCAGAAAGTACGACCCTGACAATATAGTGGTATGTGGAACGCGAAACTGGTCTCAAGCTGTAGACGAAGTGGTAGGGAACGAACTTAATGATCCCAATGTGATGTATACCTTACATTACTATGCTTCTTCCCATAAAGAAGATTTGCGCAATGCGGCACAGGTAGCCATAGACAATAATATACCCTTGTTCGTAACCGAGTACGGTGTAACCGAATATACGGGCAATGGTTATATCGATGTTGAATCGGTAGAGCAATGGTGGAAGTTTTTAGACGACAATTCTATTTCTTGGTGTAATTGGTCTATAGCCGATAAAGAGGAAAGCTCGGCTGCACTTACACCAGGGGCGAGCGGTCAAGGTGGTTGGTCTGAAAGCCAGCTTACCCAATCAGGACGTATGGTCCGTGCCGAAATATTGGCGAAAAACCCTAAATTTTAAAAGGGCGCGGATTGAATCAAAGCATAGTAAGAAGGGCTTCCTTGTTGATTTATACCTGCGGGTTCAAAAGGGTAAGGTCCTATTCTTAAAGCTATAGTTGTTTATCGTCTTTAGTGGTTCAGGGACAAGGGGCTTAGGCACCTTGTCCCTGTTTTTTGTACTAACTACCACGTTTTTTTGTGTTTTATGTGCAGTTCGTCTAAAAATCATAATACTTCGCATAGATCTCCGTTTGTAGCATTTATAAACCCTTAATCTTATAACCTATGAATTGGTATTTAAAAGTTTTACAAAACTACGCTGGCTTTGGAGGTCGTGCGCGAAGAAAGGAGTATTGGATGTTCTTTTTGTTTAATACGCTTATCTCATACGGGCTGTTAATTTTAGCCGGTCTTCTTGAGATACCTGCACTTGGCTTCCTGTATATGATCTATGCCTTTGGTGTTTTGATTCCCAGTATTGCTGTGGCTATACGTCGTATGCATGATGTGGGTAAGAGCGGGTGGTTTATCCTAGTACCTATTTACAATTTGATTTTAGCCTGTACGGATAGTGAAAAGGGTGATAACCAATATGGTCCAAATCCGAAGGCGGAAGAAGTATCCGATTTACAGAAAGTTTAATTATGGTCGATATATAGTAAAAAGGGGCTTGTCAGACGACAGGCCCCTTTTTTTGTTTATGCTTTTGGAGTCTCTTCCAAAATGCTCAGTAAGAATTTCCAGAATTTCTGGACCGATGAAATACTAACGCGTTCATCCGGTGAATGGGCACCAAGAATGGTAGGTCCAAAACTGATCATATCCATGTCGGGATAATTTTGGCCTAAGATTCCACATTCCAGTCCCGCATGGCATGCGGCCACTTTTGGCTTTTCATTGAACAAGGCCGTGTATTTGTTTTCGGCCACTTTTAATATTTTTGAATTGGGGTTCGGGGTCCATCCCGGGTAGGTGCCGCTCAATTCAACATCGCACTTGGCGAGCTCAAAGGTAGACTTAAGGGCATTGGCTAGGTCCATCTTGGCCGAATCGACGGAAGACCGTGTCAAACATCCGATTTTAACCTCTCCGTCCTTGACCAAAACGCGGGCCACGTTGTTTGAGGTCTCAACAAGGCCTGGTATGGTGGCACTCATGGCGTAGACCCCGTTGTGGGCTGCGTAGATACCTTGTAAGAGCCGTTCTTGAGAACCGAGTCCCATTACCGTCTTTGGTAATTTTGTGGGTTCTATGGCGATATTTAGGTTGGGTTCTATGGCATTCAATTCTTTCTTTATGATCTCTGCCAATTCTTCTATAGTTGCTTCAAAAGCTTCACTTTGCTTTTTTAAGAGTACTATGGTGGATACGCTTTCTCGTGGAATGGCGTTTCTTAGGCTGCCCCCGTCAATTTCTGAAATACGTAGCATGTACTTGTTTCCAACGGTATACAGTACGCGGTTCATGATTTTATTGGCATTGCCCAGACCCTTGTGTATTTCAATACCACTGTGGCCACCTTGAAGCCCGTTGACCGTAATTTTATAGGCAACACTGGCGCGTGGTACCGGTTTTTCGCTGTATTGTCGGGTTGCTGTAATGTCTATTCCTCCGGCACATCCTATATCGAGCTCATCGTCTTCTTCGGTGTCGAGGTTCAATAAGATTTTCCCTTGTAATATCCCTCCTTTAAGTCCCATAGCCCCGGTCATGCCTGTTTCCTCATCTATGGTAAAAAGTGCCTCTAGCGGTGGATGGGCGATATCGGTACTTTCCAATAGGGCCATTATAGCGGCTACCCCCATGCCATTATCGGCACCGAGGGTGGTTCCCTTGGCCTTGACCCAGTCTCCATCAACGAACATTTCAATACCTTGTCTGTCGAAATCGAACTCGGTATCATTGTTTTTTTGGTGCACCATGTCTAGGTGGGATTGTAAGGTGATGGTCATTCGGTCTTCCATTCCCTTACTGGCAGGTTTTCTGATGATTACGTTACCGACTTCGTCCTTAATGGTTTCGAGATTTAGCGATGTTCCGAAATTGATCATAAAATCGATTACGCGCTCTTCCTTTTTAGAGGGGCGTGGTACCGCATTTAGGTCGGCAAACTTGTTCCAGACCGATTTGGGGATCAATTCTCTTATAGCTTCGTTCATACGTTGTTATTTTTTTGCAAAAATACATAGTCAAAAATTGGTATGGGCGATAATTGGTTAATTTTGATGCTTGACGAGCGATAAAGTGCCTATTTGGTAGTTCGGTAAAAATGTGTCGGCACAAAAATGGCTTTGGTAATCTTTAATTTGAATTTTTGAAGGATAAATTAAAAAACGGAATAGCTTTAAGTTTACTTCCGCAGATTCTTTTAGTTGCATGGTTGGGAGGGAGGCCTGATTTGGTCGAGGCCTATTACAGCAATGGTATTTATCCGCCCATAAGTCAATTTTTTCGCATACTCTTTGGGTGGCTTCCCTTTTCAATAGGCGAAATACTCTATGCCTTGCTCATTGTTCTTGGGCTGCGCTACCTTTACAAGAACCGATTAAAAATAAAGAAACGCCCCCTCTTGTTTCTAAGGAACGTAGTCGTGGTACTGTCGGTGTTTTATTTCACCTTTAATCTGGTCTGGGGCCTGAACTATTACCGAAAGCCCATTGCCGAAAACTTTGCCATACGTGACAGCGTACAAACCTCAGAAGTGGTCGACCTGGCCGAACGATTGATTTTAAGGACAAATCAACTTCAATTCGAACTAACAGCTGACAGTACAAAACGAGTGGAAGTGCCTTATAGTCGTGAGGAGATTTTTGATAAGACCGTTGAGGGTTATCGGCAATTGGAACTAGAATATCCTTTTTTGGAATATCGGCATAGCAGTCTAAAGGCATCTATGTTCAGTACGCTTGCCAGTTATATGGGTATCGGGGGCTATTTAAATCCGTTTACCAATGAAGCCCAGGTAAATGCGACTACTCCCTTGTTTCGGTTTCCGGTGGTCAGTGCGCATGAAGTAGGACATCAAGTGGGGTATAGTAAGGAGAATGAAACCAATTTTATCGGGTATCTGGTTACCCTAAGGAATGATGATACCTATTTTCAATATTCGGCTTCCGCTTATGCCCTGAGCCACTGTTTGAGTGCTGTAAGGCGTTCTGACGAAGCCCTGTTCCAAGAGCTTTACGCCAAATTGAATTTTGGGGTTCAAGAAAACTACCGGGAACTCTATGAGCATAGTTTAAAATACGTAAACCCCTTCGAACCTATATTCAAGTCGGTCTTTAATACCTTCTTAAAGGCCAACCAACAAAAAGACGGGATTAAGAGTTATGGCAAGATCGTTGAATTAATGGTCGGGTATCATGAGAAGCACCCCCTTTAAACCTTAAGCTTTTAAGCTTGTGGGTATGCCGAAAATGAGGGGAGTTAATTTATGAGGCCTGAAAGAAGTCCAATACACTTCCCTTGGCTATTTCTTTATCACCTACCGGTACGCAAACGAACCCGTCCGCTTGGGCCAAGCTTACCAAATCACCTGAGCCATTGCCTTTAATGGGGCGGGCCAAGGTTTGTCCTTGATCCCATTTTACGGTCACCTGAACGAACAAGGTGAGGGAAGGGTGGGGATCCAAGGGAGCCTCTAAGACAACGGTTTGCCTTTGGGGCTCTAGCGTCAAGCATTTATTGAGCCAGGGCAAGAAATACACGTGATAGTTGGCAAAAGTTGAAACGGGATTGCCGGGGAAGGAGAAGACAATTTTTTGTTTTTCCTTTTGGATTCCGAACCAAAACGGTTTTCCGGGGCGTTGGGCAACACGATGAAATATTTTCTCTACGCCCAAAGCTTCAAGTGTCTCGGGGATAAAGTCGAATTTTCCTTTTGAAACCCCTCCGCTGAGCATAAGAATGTCATGCGTCAAAAGAGCCTCGGCCAGTTTGGTTTCTATACTGTTTTTTTCATCGGCCAAATGAAGGAGGCTAGGTGTAATTCCTACCTTTTCAAGGGCTGATGCCAATGATAGAACGTTCGATTTTCGAATTTGATGGGGAAGGGGCTTTTCGTTTACTTCCACAAGTTCGTTTCCTGTAGAAACAACACAGATTTTTGGAAGTTTTTTAACCGACACCTCTGTTTTTCCTACCGAGGCCAACACCCCGATTACGGCTGCGGAAATGAGGCTTCCTTTTTTTAATAGGATGGCACCTTCTTGCTCATCGCTACCCTGTCGGTGTATGTTTTGTCCTTTTTTCGGTGTTTTGGTGAGGGTGGCCCATCCGTCATGGATTTCTATTTCCTCGTACATTACGATGGTGTCCGCCCCTTTTGGAAGTACGGCCCCCGTCATGATTTCGAGGCAATTATGGTCTGAAGAGAGGGTTTTTTGTGGCATACCCGCGCTAAGAACCCCTTCGAGCTTGAATCGATTTTCACCTCTTTCAACAGCTGAAAATGCAAGGGCAATGCCATCTTTGGTCGATCGGTGGAACGGGGGGAAATCCCTGTCGGCCCTAATATCCTCGTCAAGAATTCTTCCAGTACTGTGCGTGAGCGCTACCGTTTCGTTTCCGAAATCCGGTGTGTGCCGTAAAACATGGTCGAAAGCATTCTTAAAAGAAATCATCGCAAGCCTATTTTTTTGAAAAGGTGTTAAAAATCAAGCTTTGGCCTTCTTTTTATTCCATAACCAACTTCCTACAAAATAAGCGACCAATGCTATTAGGAAATATTTGAAATAAGAAACGGGTTCGCCTTCACCGTTTACCGTTGTAAAAATACGGTCCCATCTAGGTTTCCAGTTAAGAATGCCATCGTTAAAGTTGTCAACGCTCAGCCATATAAATATAGGAGTACCCACAATGTGGTTTTCAGGCACATAGCCCCAGGCCCTACTGTCTTCCGAGTGATCGCGGTTATCACCCATCATCCAATAGTAATCTTGTTTAAAGGTGTACTTGTCGGTTGCCTGTCCGTTTATAATGATTTGGTTTCCTGAAACGCTAAGGCTGTTGCCTTCATAGTCCCTTATAATTTTTTTATAAAGAGGTAAGGTTTTGAGGTTCAAGGACACCGTTGCTCCTTTTTCGGGAATGTAAATCGGGCCCATTTGATCGTAGTTCCAAGGATAGTCGGGACTCTGTGGGAAAATGTTCCCTCCGGCAACCCCTTTCGCTTCAACGATTCTTACGATGGAATCAAGGCTAGGTTCTTTTTTCAAAACTTCGACCATTTCATCGGTCAGGGGAACGATACGTTTCAGGGCGGTTTCCTCCACCATTGAAATGGCGTTTTTACGTGCCACCGACTGGGGGATACCGGTATATTTGGTGTAGACTTCTAGTTTACCGTCATTTCTTTGTCTGTAGCCTCTAACATATTTTTGAATGGCATTCAGTTGTTGTTGGTTCAGTGAGTTGATGATATACTTTCGGTCGTAACCGGTAGCATCTACTTTTTCCAGAAGCTTAGAGGAAACCCCTTTGCTAGAGTAGAGGGCATAGTCATATTGAGGTTTGGCCCTATCGGAAAGCTGCAGTTGCTTACCGTTGATGTAGACGTATCCGTCTATAACGGCGAGTGAATCGCCAGGGATGCCCACACAGCGTTTGACGTAATTCGACTTTTTATCGATAGGCTTTCTGACCCCTTTTTCCTTTTTGAAAAATTGGCGTACCGTATCCGCAGGCCAGCTGAAGACAACAATATCGTTTCGGTCGACCTTGGTAAAACCCGGAATCCTAAAATAGGGAAGCTGGGGTTTGTCGAGGTATGATTTTACATGGAGTAGGGGCAGTGTATCGTGTACCATGGGCGCTGCTACGGTGGTCATTGGGGTTCGGGCCCCATAATGGAACTTGCTGACGAACAAAAGGTCTCCTACCCGCAAAGTACGTTCCAATGAAGGTGTCGGGATCACGTAGGGCTGAATGAAATAGGTATGGACCAAGGTAGCCGCAATTATGGCGAAGGCAATGGAACTTACCCATTCGCCGGTAGCGGTCTGGGGGTGAAGGTTACGGTTTTCGATGTATTTTACATCTAGGGCGTAGTTGACGTAATAGATATAAAACCCAAGAGTTAGAATCACCAACCAAGTATCGGCCGTGCTATTGCGACCGAAACTTCGGATCGTTTCGATCCAAACTATTGGAAACATCAATAGGTTGATAATGGGGATGAACAAAAGTACGGTCCACCACTTCGGACGATTGATAATTTGCATTAGAACAATGGCATTGTAGACCGGTATTGCCGCCTCCCATGCCTTTCTACCTGCTTTTACATATAGTTTCCAAGTTCCTGCAAAATGGATGATCTGAACGATCAGAATAAAAAGTAACCATTGTATTGCGTCCATTTGTTTGTTTTATTAGTTCTATACTCGATCAAAATCGATGTAAAGTAATGAACAGTAAGTTTTTTTAAGCTAAATAAGCGTAATTAATTTTTGGTCCCCCTGTTGTTAACCAAGGTTGAGCACGTCTTTCATGGTAAAAATACCGGTTTTTCCAACAATCCATTCCGCAGCGGTTACCGCACCAAGGGCAAAGCCTTCGCGATTGTGGGCGGTATGTTTGATTTCGATGGAATCGACCGTACTGCTGTAATCAATGCTATGGGTGCCGGGTGTGGCGCCCACTCTTTTGGAAGTGATCGGAATTTCCATATCGCCGGCTCCCTCCAATTTCCAGCCCTTGTATTCGGTATTGTCTATTATGCCTTCTGCCAAGGTAATTGCCGTACCACTGGGTTCGTCAAGTTTTTGGGTATGATGGATTTCTTCCATCGACACTTTGTATTGGTCTAGGTTTTTCATCATGGTGGCCAAGTAACGGTTGAGTTCAAAGAAGACGTTTACGCCTAAGCTGAAGTTCGAAGCGTAGATAAAAGCCCCGTTTTTAGCTTTGCATAAAGCCACGGCCTCATCGTATTTGTCTAGCCAACCTGTGGTTCCACAGATAACGGGTACGCCGTGTTCAAAACATTTGGTGATGTTGCCATAAGCGGCCGAGGGCATACTGAAATCAATGGCCACATCCATTTCCGAAAAATCGATATCTACGGTGTCGACATCAACTTTGGCAACGATGGTATGATTTCTGTTAAGGGCGATCTGTTCGATCATTTTTCCCATTTTTCCGTATCCGAATAGTGCTATTTTCACTTTGTGTTCTTGTTAGGTTAATAAGATGTAACTGGTTTAAATTTAGAATTTTAAAATTTAATAATAAGTGCCATACCGTAATTGGGATTATTGGTTACGGGATCTAAATCTAAAAAGGGTTGCATATCGAAACTTAAGTCGTCATCGATATTAAATTGTTTTAGGTGCGCGTCTACATTGGCATCTACAATATTTAAGGCATATAGGGCAATGGATACGAGCAATAATAAATCACGATCTCTCTGGTATCTTTCCTGTTCGTTCTGCAGGTCGTCCAGACCAAAGGCGGGGGTAGTGCTCCCTGTGTTTTGAGGGTCGAAGAGTTCGTCGTCGGTAAAGCCGGCTTGCCGTCTTTTAAAAGCGGTCCGTACGCGTTGGTATTGATTGTTGTTCCAAGTGTAGCCGTATACAGCTGCCCCAATGGCACCGTAAACGATGGGGACTTTCCAATAACGTTTGTTGTAAACTTGTCCTAAGCCCGGAATAACGGCGGAATAGAAAGCCGCCTTGCTCGGGGCGAGCGGATTGATTTTTACTCTTTTCTTTTTCAGGGTGTCGACCACGACGATGCCTTGTTCTTTTAAGTCCGATTGAAGGGAGTCTACCTCTGTATTGGCGGGCGTTTCTTCTTGGGCACTGACGGCAAAGGACAAAAAAGCAATAAAAACAAGTGTTAAAAGGGATTTACTCACCTAAGATCAATTTTTTGATTCGTTGAAACTCTTCCTTTGAATGGAATGGAATGGTTATTTTTCCGTTGCCTTTCTCCGATGCGGAAATAGCGACTTTAACGGAAAGGTGGTCAGTAAATTTTTTGATATTGCCTTCGGCAAATTCAGGTATTTTAGTACTCTTTGGTTTTGGTTTTTCAGATGTTCCGCCTTCATGGTAGGCCTTTACGGCGCGTTCGGTCTCACGGACCGATAGGTTTTGGCCTATGATTTTTTCGTAAAGCGCTATTTGATCCGCCTTCTTTTCAATGTTTACCAAGGCGCGTCCGTGGCCCATACTTAAGAAACCGTCTCGCATTCCGGTTTGAATAATAGGGTCAAGGCGTAAAAGCCGCATGTAATTGGTAATGGTCGAGCGTTTTTTGCCCACCCTGTCGCTCAATTGCTCTTGGGTGAGTTGAATTTCGTCGATCAGGCGTTGGTATGAAAGCGCAATTTCAATCGGGTCAAGGTCTTGGCGTTGAATATTCTCGACCAGTGCCATTTCAAGGGATTCTTGGTCGTTGGCAATACGTATGTAGGCCGGTATTGTGGTAAGGCCGACCAAGCGTGATGCCCGGTACCTTCGTTCACCCGAAACAAGCTGGTACTTGTTGAACTCTAACTTTCTAACGGTAATGGGTTGTATCACCCCAAGTTGCCGTATAGACGATGCCAATTCCTTAAGGGCTTCGTCATTGAAATTTGAACGCGGCTGAAAAGGGTTCATTTCAATGGCCTCGACATCGAGCTCAACAATGTTGCCGACTACCTTGTCCGCATTCTTGTCAGTTGCCGATTGAATATCATTTTCTGGATCTTTTAGAAGTGCGGACAGACCGCGACCCAGTGCTTGTTTTTTGGTTGCTTTCGCCATTAAGCTATTTCTTTGTTTTTCTTGACGATTTCATGGGCCAGGTTCAAATAATTGGTCGCCCCCTTGCTACTCGCGTCGTATTTTATAATGCTTTCCCCATAACTAGGTGCCTCGCTCAGGCGTACATTACGCTGTATGATGGTATCGAAAACCATATCGGCAAAATGTTTACGGACTTCCTCTACCACTTGGTTAGAGAGTCTCAGCCTTGAATCGAACATGGTCAATAACATACCTTCGATGTCGAGGTTGGGGTTATGGATCTTTTGTACACTTTTTATGGTGTTCAAGAGTTTTCCAAGTCCTTCCAAGGCAAAATATTCGCATTGAATAGGAATGATGACCGCATCTGCCGCAGTCAATGCATTTAGGGTAAGTAAACCTAGGGAAGGGGCACAATCGATCAATACATAATCGTAGCTGTCCCTTAAGTGGGATATGGCCTTCTTCATCATATACTCCCGTTCATCCTTGTCTACCAATTCGATTTCAATGGCCACCAAGTCAATGTGTGCGGGAATAAGGTCTAGATTAGGGGAGTCGGTTTTAATAATGGCTTCTTGGGCGCTCATAGTGTGCTCGAGAAGTTGGTATGTGCCAAACTCTACACTTTCAACATCTATACCCAAACCCGATGTGGCATTCGCCTGTGGGTCGGCATCTATTAGCAACACTTTTTTTTCCAAAACACCTAAGGAAGCCGCCAAATTAACTGTTGTAGTGGTTTTACCCACTCCTCCCTTTTGATTCGCAATAGCAATAATCTTGCCCATTTTCAGTCTAAGTTAGGGAGTAAAAATACGATTATTTACAATGCTATTGAAACCATTTTGTTAACAGCGCGTGAATAATTGCCCCGTTTTTCGTTAAAGTTCGTTAATGCATCGGCCTATTTTTCGCCTCGTAGAAACGAAATGAAGCGAATATTTTTTACGATCGTATCAAGTGATATGGTAAAGCGGCGACGGAAAAAAATGGCCGAACCAAGAAGTTTTACAATTATGTATATGTATTTAACTTATTGATAATTAAGTGGTAATGTTTGTTGAGGTTCTTCCTTTGTCGAATGTCTATATTTGATGTTTTGTTAACCTTGGCTCTTCTTTTTCGTCCGAAATTCACTACCAGAACATACAGGAAATAGTTATCAACATTTCGACTGATCACACAAGTCTGGGATTGGTATTTACTCCTTTTTCTTCAGGTCGAGGCTGTCTTCGTATTCTATCAAATAGATTTCTTCATTCTTTTTTTTGAGGAAATATTGCTCTCGGGCAAACTTTTCAAGCTCATCTGGATCGGATAGCCTTTCAAGTATCCTTTTGTCATTGGCGATTTCCTGCCTTAGGAATTCTTGTTGCTTTTCAAGTTTCTTGATTTCCTTTTTCAATTCCAGATGGATAAGTAGGGAGTTCGTATCGAAAAAGACCATCCATATTACAAAAACGGTAAGTACCAATACGTACATATTGGTCAATAGGCCGAACCATTTTTTTTGTCTCAAATCTTTTAATCCCATTTTTAGGCCAGTTTTTCGTTGATGATGGTCCGTACAATATCGACGGCGACCGTGTTGTACTTATTGTTGGGAATGATGATATCGGCGTATTCTTTGCTCGGTTCTATAAATTGCAGGTGCATGGGCTTGATGTTCGATTGGTATTTTTCAAGGGTTTCGTCCAAGTTCCATCCGCGTTCGTTTACATCCCTCTTCAATCGGCGTATCAGTCGTTCATCGGAATCCGCATGTACGAAGATCTTAATGTCCATCATTTTTCTGAGTAGGGAATTGGTCAAGATAAGAATCCCCTCAACGATCAACACCTTGGTCGGGTGCACCAATACCGTTTTTTCCGTACGGTTACACTCCAAAAACGAATATACCGGTTGATGGATGGAATGCCCCGATTTTAATAGTTTTAAATGTTCTTCAAGTAAGGTAAAGTCAATAGACTGCGGGTGATCGAAATTGGTCTTTCTCCGTTCTTCCAATGATAGGTCCGATAGGTCGTTATAGTAGGAGTCTTGCGATATTACGCCTACTTCTCCATCCGGCAGTTCGTCAATGATCTGATTTACTACCGTGGTTTTTCCACAACCAGTGCCTCCGGCTATTCCTATTATCAACATGCTCTTCAATTTTTTGTCAAAAATACATATTTGTAACTCAAATTAAGGTTTATATCTAAAATGAACTTTTCGACCTCGGCTTTCATGGGGATATACCTATTTTTGTACCATGCAAAAAGAGAATGTAAGACCCAATTTCGAGTTCATCGCTTTGATGGCCTCATTGATGTCTATTGTGGCCTTGGCAATCGATGCTTTATTGCCCGCCTTATCACATATTGGTATAACCATAAACAGTTTGGATCCCCTTAAGAACCAGCTCCTTATCACCATGATCTTTTTGGGTTTGGGGGTAGGACAGTTGTTTTTCGGGCCCTTGTCCGATAGTTATGGCAGAAAGCCAGTGGTCTACGTTGGTTTTGGACTGTTCGCTATAGCTAGCGTAATCTGTGTGTTGGCCCCGTCCCTTGAAATTATGATCATTGGTCGGGTTTTACAGGGAATTGGCCTTTCGGCTCCCAGAACCATTGCTATATCCATTATCAGGGATACCTATAAAGGGGACTATATGGCGAAAATCATGTCGTTTGTCACCGCATTTTTTATCCTTGTTCCAGTGGTGGCGCCGGCTATAGGTAAATGGATTATGGACGCCTTTGGGTGGCAGTCTATATTTTATGTGCAATTATTTTTTGGCTTATTGGTCTGTATCTGGTTTTGGAAGCGCCAACCTGAAACCCTGAAACCACAGTTTAAGGTTCCTTTTTCCATGGGAGTGTTTGCCAGCGGATTGAAAGAGTTTCTTAAATACAGGGAAACCATAGCCTTTACTTTTGCTTCCGGTTTTGTAACGGGCGCCTTTTTGGTGTATTTGAGTTCTTCACAGCACGTCTTTGAGGATCAATACGGGCTAGTGGAAAATTTCCCATATATATTTGCCGGACTGGCGGGTTCCGTTGGTCTTTCCACGTTTTTGAACGGAACCTTGGTGCTTCGTTTTGGTATGCGAAAACTGGCCTTTATGGCCATGACGGCATTTTGTATAATAGCCTTGACCTATGTGGTTTTGTTTTGGGGAAGACCGAACCCCAGCGTACCGATTTTAGTGGCATTTCTGTTCGTACAGTTTTTATGTCTGGGCTTTCTATGGGGTAATTTCCGTTCCATTGCCATGGAACCTATCGGTCATATTGCCGGTATTGGAGCTGCGATCAACGGGTTTGTATCGACTATACTGAGCGTGCCTATCGCCAATTTTATCGGTGGGTTTGTGCAGGATACGGTTTGGCCTATGTTCGTAGGTCTTGCCATATGCGGACTCCTTTCCTTGGGTACCATGCTATTGGTGCGAAGGCCAAAGGTGGTGGTTACCGCTTGAGATAACGTACTTATTGATTTTTGAAAAATATAGTACAGGGGAGATAAAAACGGACTGAACCGTATATATTTCCCCTGTACTTTTTTTGTTTATAGGGAGTTCTCTATAATTTCTTCAACGACTTCGGGATTCAGGAGTGTGCTGGTGTCCCCAAGGTTGGAGATGTCTTTTGAAGCGATCTTACGCAAAATTCGGCGCATAATTTTTCCGCTTCGGGTTTTTGGCAGTCCTGTAACGAACTGGATCTTGTCTAATTTGGCGATAGGCCCGATGTGTTCGGTAATCTGTTGATTAATTTCCTTTCGTAGGTTTTCGCGGTCTCGGGTTTCCCCAAATTCTTTGAGAATTACATAGCCGTACAAGGCATTGCCCTTTATGTCGTGAGGGAAACCTACAATGGCACTTTCTGCCACGGCAGGGTGTTCGTTGATGGAATCCTCTATAGGGGCCGTACCCAGGTTATGGCCGGAAACAATGATAACATCGTCGACACGCCCGGTAATTCGGTAGTAACCTACGGCGTCGCGCAATGCACCGTCGCCTGTAAAATACATATTCTTGTAGGCTGAAAAATACGTGTCCCTGTACCGGTCGTGATCTCCCCAAATGGTTCGGGCGATAGAAGGCCATGGAAATTTAATGCATAACCTTCCCGATACCTGGTTTCCTTTGATCTCTTTTCCTTCTTCGTCCATCAAGGCCGGTTGTATGCCTATAAAAGGCAGGGTGGCGTATGTTGGGGTAGTAGGGGTGACGTAGGGTATGGGGGTGATCATGATACCTCCCGTTTCGGTCTGCCACCAAGTATCTACTATCGGGCTCATTTTTTTACCTACATTATTGTTGTACCAGTGCCATGCTTCTTCGTTAATAGGTTCTCCTACCGAACCTAGTACTTTTAAGGAAGAGAGGTCGTACTTGTCTATAAATTCGAGATTTTCCTTCGCTAGGGCCCGTATGGCCGTAGGTGCCGTATAAAATTGATTGACGTTGTGTTTTTGGACCACTTGCCAAAAGCGCCCAAAATCGGGATATGAGGGCACGCCCTCGAACATAACGGTCGTGGCCCCGTTGGCCAAGGGGCCGTAAACGATATACGAGTGTCCTGTAATCCATCCGATATCGGCGGTACACCAGTATACGTCCTCTTCCCTATATTGAAATGTGTTTTTAAATGTATATGCAGTGTATACCATGTAACCTGCGGTGGTGTGCACCATACCTTTTGGGCGACCGGTTGAACCTGAGGTGTATAAAATGAAAAGTGGGTCTTCGGCATTCATTATTTCGGCCACGCAATCGGCGTATGCCTCATCAAGTAAGGGTTGTAACCATTTGTCACGGCCTTCCTTCATTTCTACTTTACCGTTGATACGATTGGTGACAAGTACGGTATGTACGCCGGGACATTCTTCTAGGGCTTTGTCGACAAGGCCTTTCAGGTCTATGGTTTTTGAACCGCGGTAGGAACCGTCGGAAGTCAAAACTACCTTACAATCGGAATCATTGATGCGGGTGGCCAATGCGTTGGATGAAAAACCGGCAAAGACTACGGAATGTATCGCTCCGATTCGGGCACAGGCCAAAAGGGAAATGGCCAGCTCGGGAATCATGGGGAGGTAGATACAGACCCTATCGCCTTTTTTGACACCGTGGTCTTTCAGTACGTTTGCCATACGGCAGACCCTTTCGTGAAGTTGTCTATATGTAATATGCTGGGCTTCTTCATTAGGGTCGTTCGGTTCAAATAGAATGGCCGTCTTTTCGCCCCGCGTAGGGAGGTGCCGGTCTATGCAGTTCTCGGTGATGTTGAGTTTTGCGCCTTCAAACCATTTTATTTCGGGTTTGCTAAAGTCCCAGCTTAGAACGTTGTCCCACTTTTTTCGCCATACAAAGTGCTCTTCGGCGATTTCTTCCCAAAAGGCTTCGGGGTTTCTTACTGATTTTCTGTATACTTGATAATATTCCTCTAAGTGTTTAATGTGATAATTACTCATTATGCCTAACCTATTTTTATTTGAACGAATCTATATTAATGGCATCATCAGGACCGAGAATAAAATGGGGACGATGTTTGCCTAAAATTACAAAATTTAGTGGTTTATGGCTGTACCTGCCCCACTGGGAATTCGAATATCTTCAACAATTTCCTGAACATTTATGGGAGGTTCGGGTGTGAACTTCATAATTGCGATCGAAACGATAAAGTTGACCAACATGGCCACACTGCCGAAACCTTCCGGGGATATGCCGAACCACCAGTCTTTTTCAAGACTTGCTACGGCTTCTTTTCCTCCGTCGAATATGCCGAACTTGAACTTTAGCATATAGAACAACATCAAAGATATCCCCACGATCATTCCCGCGATTGCGCCTTCCTTGTTCATTTTTTTATAGAAAATACCGAGTATGATGGCCGGAAAGAACGAGGCCGCTGCCAGACCGAAGGCCAAGGCGACTACGGCGGCCACAAATCCGGGCGGGTTGATGCCGAAGTAACCGGCAATGACAACGGCTACGGTGGCGGCACCTCTAGCGGTCCAAAGTTCCCCTTTTTCGGAAATGTTCGGAACGAATATTTTTTTGATCAAATCATGCGATACCGAGGCGGAAATAACCAAAAGTAGCCCTGCAGCGGTAGAAAGTGCGGCGGCCAGACCGCCAGCAGCTACAAGTGCGATGACCCAAGCAGGAAGATTGGCGATTTCCGGATTGGCCAAAACCATGATATCGGGGTCGACGATTAATTCGTTTTTTGACCGGTCGGCAACATATTGAATTTTTCCGTCCCCGTTTTTGTCCTCAAAGTTCAACAGGCCCGTGGTTTCCCAGTTTTTGAACCACTCGGGCATTTTTGCATATTCTTGATTGCTGACGGTGTGGATCATATTGGTACGGGCAAATACGGCTACGGCCGGTGCCGCGGTATAAAGAATGGCAATAAGCAAAAGGGCGAACCCAGCTGATTTTCGGGCGTCTTTAACCCGTTTTACGGTAAAGAAGCGAACGATTACGTGAGGTAGGCCGGCGGTACCTACCATAAGGGCCAAGGTAATCATGAATATGTCGATGGTCGACTTTTTCCCTTCGGTGTATTCGGCGAAACCAAGCTCGGTTGACAGTCCGTTCAGCTTGTCCAAGAGAAACATGCCCGACCCATCGTTGAGTTTAGAGCCCATTCCTAATTGTGGAATAGGGTTTCCGGTCATTTGTATGGAGATAAAAATTGCGGGCACCATAAAGGCGAATATCAATACACAGAATTGGGCCACTTGTGTATAGGTGATGCCTTTCATTCCTCCTAAAACGGCATAAAAAAGCACAATGACCATACCGATGATTACCCCGGTATTGATATCGACTTCAAGAAATCGGGAAAATACCACGCCTACACCTCGCATTTGCCCCGCAACATAAGTGAAGGAAACGATCAAGGCGCAAATTACGGCAACGATTCTGGCGGTTTTCGAATAATAGCGATCCCCTATAAAATCAGGTACGGTGAATTTTCCGAATTTACGGAGGTAGGGGGCCAGAAGCAGGGCCAAGAGCACATAGCCGCCCGTCCACCCCATGAGGTATACCGAACCGTCATAGCCTGCAAAGGAAATAATGCCCGCCATTGAAATAAAAGATGCGGCCGACATCCAGTCCGCTGCGGTGGCCATACCATTGGCCAAAGGCGAAACACCTCCACCGGCTACATAAAAATCTTTGGTAGAACCCGCCCGCGACCAGATCGCGATACCAATGTAAAGGGCAAAAGTAATGCCGACTAATAGATAGGTCCATGTTTGAACGCTCATAGGGCTTGTTTTTTGGTTGGTTTATTCGTTGAAGCCGTATTTTTTATCCAGTTTGTTCATAAGGCGGACATATACGAATATGAGAATGACAAACACATAGATCGAACCTTGCTGCGCAAACCAAAAGCCGAGTTTGAATCCGCCTACTTTTATTTCGTTCAACTCATCTTTAAGCAAGATGCCCGCACCATATGATACACCGAACCATATCGACAAAAGAATGGCGAGGTATTTTATATTCTCTTTCCAGTATGCGGTGGCGTGTTTTTGCTTTTTTGACATGTTTGGTGGTTTATCGGTGTTGAAAATAGCGATTTTTAGGGGAATTTTTAAAGATTTTTAACTCGGTAGAAAAATTACTCCGCTAGAAGAGTCCGTTTTCGCCCCGGTAACCGAGCTAAGGACATTTATTTTTTGTTCGGCCCGTAGTGCCCCCATAAGGGCGAATACCAAGGCTTCCTTGAATTCAATGAGTTGTTTTGAGGGAACGACCAGTTCTGCCGTATTTCCAAGTTTTTCCCTTAAGGTTTCTATCAAGTAGTCGTTTAGGGCCCCGCCTCCGGTTATAAAGAGGGTGCTGCCTTCCTTTTTACTATTTTGCTTTACCTGCATGGCTACTTGGTCGCAAATATGGTGGACGCTTGTGCACAAAAGGTCTTCCATGCGATGGGGAAAGGTCTCTACTATAGGTACAACTTCTTTTATAAACCATTCATAGCCGATGGATTTCGGGAAGGGAAGTCGGTAGAATTCAAGGGCGTTTAACCTTGAAAGCATTTCAGGGATAATCTTGCCGCTTTTTGCCAGTTTTCCGCCTTTGTCGTATTCAAGGCCGTTTTTTCGGGTAATGTGGTTCAATATCATGTTCGCCAAGCCAATATCGTAGGCTATTCGCTGACCTCGGTGTTCGAACGAGACATTGCTGATGCCCCCTAGGTTGAGGCAAAAATCGTAGGTCCTGAAGAAAAGACGGTCGCCGATAGGTACGAGAGGAGCACCTTGTCCGCCGAGGGCCACATCGTTGGTTCGGAAATCACAGATGACCTTTTGTCCGCTGGCGTTGGCCAAATGCTGACCGCTGCCAATTTGAAAGGTGAGTCCGTTTTCAGGCTGATGATGGGTGGTATGGCCGTGACTGGCAATATAGTCGACTTCTAGGACGTTGGCCTCAATAAATTTTTTGGCCTGTTCGCCGAGCCAAGTGCCATATGAATTGTGGAACTTGAGTAGGGCGTCACTGGGGAGTAGGATCGCATCCTTAAGTCTTAACTGCATTTCATTGGTGTACGATATGCTATCAACGGCCTTTATTTCAAAAGTGTAGCGATTGTCTTTTTCTTGGATTAGGCAATAGGCCAAATCAAGCCCATCTAGTGATGTGCCCGACATGAGTCCAAGTATTTTATGTGTTTTTATCATGACGATATGCTTACGGGCAAGGAGCCTTGGGCGTCTAATTGGTTTAAAAAATGCCGGGCCGCCGTGGTCTGGAAAACTTCAAAATTTTGATATGCGAGAACAAGGGCCTTTGTCTTTTTATAATTGATAAGATTGAGTACATACGGATTTCCGAAGAGATAGAGCACTACCTTTTGAGTAGCGATAAGATGGTTTATATAGCTGATTTCCTCTTCGGTGAAACCAAAACCATGGGTCGGTTTAACCTGAGGGGGAAAGAGGACCAATAGAACATTGTTTTCGTTTCTAGGGGGTGTTTCCTTCCACCTGATGATACTTGGCTTTTTTTCTGAACGGAGGTGCTCTAAAAAATGATCTTGAGTATCCTTTATATTACAGATATAAGTAAAATTGGTTTTTGAAAATTCAGTTATGGTTTGGGGGCTACCTTGCAATAAGGTAAGGCTTTTTTCGGCTATTTTTAGGTTTAGGCTATCGGGTGGTGTTAGGTTCTTCGGTGCGGATGGCAAATGAAAGTCAATTCTTTCCTTTAGCTTCCAAAGGCGTTGAAAACTTGCTTCAATCTGTTCTTTGTCGGCATTTTTTAAAATGTATTCTATGCCTTCTTGAATATGTTCCGCAAAGCAGAGTACATCGTTTCCGGCATCGAAAGCCAGCCATTCGAGCTCCCCTTTTACAGGGTAGTTCTTTGAAACCGCATGCATGTTCAGGGCATCGGAAATAACAAGGCCATCGTATTTCATTTCTCTGCGAAGAACTCCCTTGATCATGTCTTTGGAAAGGCTGGAAGGGGTGTTCGAACCATTGGCAAGCGCAGGAACGGAAAGGTGGCCCGCCATAACGGAATCGATCTCTTGTCCGATCAATTTTTGAAAGGGGTACAATTCGTTGGCGAATAGGGTTTCTTTTGTTTTTTCTATAACCGGTAGCCCCAGATGCGAATCGGTAGCGGTATCGCCATGGCCGGGAAAGTGTTTGATGCTGCTTAGTACGCCTTCGCTTTGGGTACCCTTGATAAAGGCCAGGGCCTTTTTGGTAACCTTGTCTCGGTCTTGACCAAAGGAGCGGTAGCCAATGACGGGGTTGTTGGGGTTGTTGTTGATATCAATGCAAGGCGCTAGGTTCCAGTGTATTCCCGCGGTTTTGCAATCTTGGGCAATATGCTTTCCTACTTCATATATCAAAACCTCCGAGTCATCGGGAATGGCTCCCAAGGTAATCGCGTAGGGGTACTGTGGTGTATTTTCTATACGCATGGCCAATCCCCATTCGGCATCTATGGCGATCAATAAGGGGTGTTTTGCGGCCTTTTGGTAGCGGCGTATCAATTCTTGTAGGGTCTCGAAGCTTTTTTCGTTGGCTATTATTTTTTTCTTCCCTTCGAAGTTGGTAGCCGCACTGGCCCTACTATGAAAAAAACAGATGGAACCGATACAGTGTTCCTTGATCAGTGTTTCAAGCCGTTGTATTTCGATCTCGCTATCGTTTATAAAGGCGGCGGGCATGAACAATTGTCCTATTTTTTCTCTTAGGGCAAGGGTCTGCTTTGCTTCGATATAGGGTAGGGTACTACTCATTTTCAGTACTGCTTTTCTTTCCGAAATCTGCGGGGTATTTAATAAAGTTTAAAAGGAAGAGCGCCGGTAGCGCGGCAATGACCACCCATACAAAAAAACCGCCATAGCCTAACCATTGCTGCATAAATCCGCTTATCATTCCCGGAAGCATCATGCCCAAGGCCATAAAACCTGTTGCAATGGCATAATGGGATGTTTTTGACTTGCCCTCGGCGATGTAAATAAGGTACATGAGAAATGCGGCAAAACCGAATCCGTACCCGAATTTCTCGAGAATTACCGTACCGGTCACGGCGTAGATATTCGTGGTCTTGCTCATGGCCAATATGGCATAGAGCAGGTTCGGAAGGTTTAAAGAAAGTACCATGGGCAGCATCCATTTTTTGAGTCCGTCCCGAGAAATCAAGATACCTCCTAAAATACCACCAATGGAAAGGAAGATAACTCCAGCCGTGCCAAAAATCGTTCCCAATTGTTCGGTGGAGTAGCCTAATCCGCCCTTGTCGGGGGCGTCTAGCAGAAAGGGGGCGGCCATTTTTACCAATTGCGATTCGCCCAGCCGGTAGGTCAAGATAAAGGCCAGGGCCATGCCGATACCCGGTTTTTTAAAAAAGGAGGCGAACACTTCAAAAAAGCCTTTTGGACTCTCGGTGTCATCGTTCTGTTCCGCTTCGTACTTTGGGGCGGCAAAAAAGTTGGAGACCGTTAAGGCCAGCATCAAAAAGGCTGCAGCGGTCATCGTAAGGCTCCATGCTTTGGAGTTGTCGCCATATTTGTTTTCCAAAAATCCGGCCATGACCACGATAAGGCCTTCCCCGGTCACCATGGCCAAACGGTAGAACGTACTCCGCATCCCTACAAAAAAGGATTGTTTCTTTTCCGTCAATCCTAGCATATAGTATCCGTCCGAAGCAATATCGTTGGTAGCCGAGGCAAAAGCCGCCATCCAGAAGCAGGCTAGGGTAGCGGTAAGAAACATATTGCTGGGTATGGTAAGGGCGACCCCAAAAAGGGCCAAGGCAATTAAAAACTGCATGGCCAAGAACCATTTGCGCTTGGTGCTTTTAAGGTCGACAAAAGGACTCCATAGGGGCTTTAAGACCCATGGAAGGTATAATAGACTGGTGTAAAGACCGATGTCTTCATTGCTTACGCCAAGTTGTTTGTACATTATGACCGAGACGCTTACGACCAGTACATACGGTAATCCTTGGGTAAAATATAGAATGGGAACCCATATCCACGCCCCTTTATCTTTTTCTATCATGTAGCGAAATATCTTGCTTGAGGTTTAATTGTGCTTTAAAGCTACCATTTTTTTTGGATGATATTTTAGGAAGGATAAATACGGATAGGCGATATCCTTTTTGGTAATGTTTCTTTGTTTTTTGTGATTTTGCCCTTCTTTTCCATTAGGAAGTATTTGGTTTTCAGGTCAAAAACCTTCGTTTTCAATGGGATAAGGAAAGGGGCAATGAGGGTAAAAGTTAAAAAAGAGGCCCGTTCCAGTGAAGGAACCGACCTCTTTTTTATTGTAAACTATTCGAATTTGTGTCGTACAAAAGCTTCCATAGCGGCATAGTGCGAAAGACCTAGGGCCCGATAGCGCTCGGCCGTGTCTTTGTTGCGCTCTTCTGCACGCATCCAGAATTCACGGGAATCGTCTCCCTGAAACATCACCCCATCTTTTTGTGATTGGTGGCAGAATATGGCATAGCGTTTTTTAAGGACCTGATCCGGACTCATAGGTACGGCCATTTCTATTTCGTTGACATCCCATTCATGCCAAGCACCTCGGTAAAGCCATAACCAGCAATCTTTCATAAAAGGTTCTGATTGCAAGCGTTTCATGGCTTCAAAAACAGCGTCTAAACATACTTTGTGCGTTCCGTGCGGGTCGGCCAAATCACCTGCGGCAAAAATCTGGTGCGGTTTGATCTGGGCAATGATATCGATCATAATTTCAATATCGGCTTCGGAAAGATTGTTTTTCTTTATGGTGCCCGTTTCGTAAAAGGGGAGGTCTAAAAAGTGAACGTTCGAATCGTCAAGTCCTAAGTACCGTACTGCGGCATAAGATTCCCCTCGGCGAATATTTCCCTTGAGCTTTCTTACTTCCAGTGAATCGAAACTGCTGTCGTTTTTGTTTTTTATGCTATCGATGATCTTTTGCGCTTCTTCAGAAGGTGAAATCCGTTTTGAGATTTCCGCGTAGCGAAGGGCGTCGGTATCCGATACCGCAATGTTTCCTGAGGTTTGGTATACGACATGTACATCGTGGCCCTGTTCTACTAGGCGGTCGAAGGTACCTCCCATGGAAATGACATCGTCATCAGGGTGGGGACTAAAAATGATGACCCTTTTTTTGATCGGTTCCGCACGTTCGGGCCGGCTTGAATCGTCGGCATTCGGTTTTCCACCGGGCCACCCCGTAATGGTGTGTTGCAACCTGTTGAACATTTTGATGTTAAGGTCGTACGAATCTTCAAGGGCCAATAGTCCCGACATACCGTTATCGTTATAATCCTTGTCGGTCAGGCTTAAAATCGATTTGCCGGTTTCGTTACAAAGCCAAACAATGGCTTTTGCCGTGAGTTCTTCCGTCCATTCCAGCGATTCGTCAACCAACCATGGCGTCTTGTTTCGGGTCAATTCGCTTCCCGCTCCGGTGTCTAATACAAAGGTGCAGTTTTTGTGGTTTTGTAGGTAGGTGGCGGGTACTTGGGCCGAAATGGGGCCTTCTACCGTCTTTTTGATAATATCGGCCTTGTTTTGTCCCCATCCTAAAAGAACGATACGTTTGGCGCCCATTACGGTTGAGATACCCATGGTTATGGCCTTTCTGGGCACGTGGTCGATTCCTAAAAAGGCAGGGGCGGCATCAACACGGGTAATGTGGTCGAGCGTTATCACACGCGTGCCTGAATTGTAGTGTGATCCAGGTTCGTTAAAACCGATATGTCCGGTTCGGCCTATCCCTAAAAGTTGAAAATCGAGTCCCCCGTTCTTTTTGATTTCATTGTCATAGGCAATACAGTATTCAATTACCTTTTCACCGGCAATAGTACCGTCGGGAATATGTATGTTGTCTGTAGGAATGTCTACATGGTTGAAAAGATGTTCGTGCATAAAGTACCAATAGCTCTGCCGATTGTCTTTTTCCATGGGCAGGTATTCGTCAAGGTTGAAGGTGATTACGTTTTTAAAGCTGAGCCCTTCTTCTTTGTGCATACGGACGAGCTCTTCGTAGACCCGAATCGGCGATGAACCCGTAGCCAATCCCAAGACGCATTTTTTTCCGGCTTCCTGTTTTTTTTGTATCAAGTCGGCAATTTCTTCGGCCACCTTTATCGAGGCCTCGTTGGAATCGGAAAATATGACATTGTGTATCTTTTCGAATCGGGTTTCTTCAAATTGGCCCACCGGTCTATACTTGATGTCGGTTCCGTTTTTTTCTAGAATTGTTTTCATGCAGTTCGTTTTTTCTGTGTTCTTTGTGTTGAATCATGCAAATATAGGCAACAGGATGATATTTTGCTGTTTGTTGCTGTATTTTTTGCTGCTTTTTGCAACTTTTAATGATTATTTAACTTTAAGGTAGTATAAAACTGCATAATTCGTAAATTGCTATCTTTGTATTAAGAATATAATATATAGTTCTCATGTTAAAAGAAGAACGGCAGCAGACCATATTGAACGAAGTGGAGCTGCACAACCGGATTTTACTGACCGATATTGCCGAAACCTTGGACGTGTCTATCGATACGGTCCGAAGGGATGTAAAAGAGCTTGATGCCGAGAATAAATTGCGACGGGTCCATGGCGGGGCCATTTCTTTGGGCTTTACTACCAATAGTACCCGAAATAGCAATATCTACAAGCAAAAGGAAAAGATAAAAATAGCCGAAAAAGCCCTGAAACTGTTGAAAGACGGTGGGGTCGTTTTTATAGATGGGGGTACCACCTGTTTGGAACTGGCACATCTGGTTCCTTCAAATATTAGGCTCACCTGTTTTACCCATAGTTTGCCGGTGGCCATGGAGCTGCTTACAAAGCCGAATGTTACGGTTATAACCGTCGGTGGCCAGCTTTCAAGGGAATCGCAAACGGCTATAGGGGCCAATGCCATACACAACTTGGCCGAAATAAAAGTGGATTTTAGCTTTATCGGTACAGGCTATGTAGATTCCCATTACGGATTGACCGAATTCGATTGGGATATTGTACAAGTGAAAAAAGCGGTAATAAAATGCTCGAAAAAAACGGTACTTTTGTCCATCTCGGAAAAACTGAACTCGCAGCATCGTTATAAAACCTGTGATATTAATGCCATTAATACGATAATAACGGAGCTGGATCCCGAGAACGACTTGTTAAGCTCATTTAGAAACCACGATATTAGAATTCTCTAAGTACTATGGAGTATACCAAAATAACCGAAACCCCTTCAAACCATAATGATTTGGAGAAGATGGACAGTTTGTCCCTTTTACGAAAGATAAATGAGGAAGATCAAAAAGTGGCCGATGCGGTGGCCGAGGTCATTCCACAAATATCAAAACTTGTAGATGGACTCGCCGAACGTTTTGAAAAGGGCGGGCGCTTGTTTTATATCGGTGCCGGAACCAGTGGTAGGCTGGGTATTCTTGACGCATCTGAAATCCCCCCTACCTTTGGAATGCCCCATTCCCGGGTTATTGGACTTATAGCCGGAGGAGATACCGCAATAAGAAAGTCGGTAGAAAATGCGGAAGACGATATGGTACAGGCGTGGAAAGATATGATGGAACACCATATTACCGATAATGATGTTGTTGTGGGAATAGCTGCTTCGGGTACTACACCTTATGTGTTGGGAGGTATAGCAGATGCCAAGAAACACGGGGTGTTGACTGCAGGTATAACCAATAATCCCGGTTCTCCCTTAGCTTTGGCGGTAGATATCCCTATAGAAATTAACGTAGGACCCGAATTTCTAACCGGAAGCACCCGTATGAAAAGCGGTACCTCACAAAAATTGGCCCTCAATATGATTTCTACGGCCCTGATGATACGGATCGGACGGGTAAAGGGAAATAAAATGGTCAATATGCAACTGAGCAATAGCAAGTTGGTGGACAGGGGAACCAGGTACGTTTCGGAAGGATTGGGCATTGATTATGCCGAGGCCGAGAAATTATTGAAAAAACACGGTTCGGTAAAAGCGGCAATAGATGCCGGGAGCTAGCTTATTTTTCTATAGCGGCTACTTCGTCGACAGTTACCATTTTCTTTGAAGTGTTGCCCCAAGAATTCATTATATAATTCATGACATCGGCAATTTCTTCATCTTCTAGTCCCATGGAGGGCATGATATTGTTATAGGATATTCCGTTTACGGTCATTTTACCTTGTTGGCCATATTTTACCCCGCGAATACTGGCTTCTCGGTTTTGGACAAGATAATCGGAATTGGCCAAGGGGGGAAAGGTACTTTGGATGCCTTCTCCGTTTTCTAGATGGCAGCTAACACAAAAGTCGGCATAGATTTCACTACCCCGCATCATACTTTCCGCTAATACGGATTCCTGTGCATGGACGACCGATCCGAAAAGGAAAAGTGCAAGGGGCGTTATAAATGATTTTATACCAAAGGTTTTCATAGGGATGGATATAGGGTAGGAGGTTATGGGCTTGACACTAATTTATAGATGCCCTTTCCCTCTACGGCCACGTAAATCAGTCCGTCCGGACCTTCTTTAATGTCGCGGACGCGGCCTAGATCGGACAATAGTTTTTCGCGTTTGACCACTTTGTCGCCTTCCATCTGAAGCCGTTCCATATACTGAAATTTCAAAGAACCGATGAGAATACTTCCTTTCCAGCCTTTATAAGTGTCCGTGGTTACAAATGCCATTCCGCTAGGGGCTATACTTGGTACCCAATAGTGAATGGGTTGGGTCATTCCTTCCATTTCGGTTTTGTCGGTAATGGAGGTGCCACTGTAGTTTATGCCATAGGTGACCAAAGGCCAACCGTAGTTGGCACCGGCCTTTATGATATTGATTTCATCCCCGCCCCTCGGACCGTGCTCGTTTTCCCAAATCTCCCCAGTTTCGGGGTGTATGGCCAAGCCTTGCGGGTTTCTGTGCCCATAACTGTAAATGGCGGTTTTGGCATTTTTCTTTCCTGTAAACGGATTGTCTTCAGGAATTCTTCCATCATCGTAAAAGCGATAAATTTTTCCGCCATCACGGGTAATATCTTGAGGGTTTTCATCACGGGCCCCGCGCTCGCCAATTGACAAATAAAGGTAACCATCGTTATCAAATTCAATACGTGAACCAAAATGTTGGCCTTTGGTAGTGTTGGGAGATGCTTTATATAACAACTCCTTATGGCTTAGTGAGTTGTCTTTTAGTTTGCAGCGCATCAATGCCGTGTGTCCCCCCTTGCCTTCCCCTTCCTGAGAGGCGTATGAAATATAGATCCAACCATTGTTTTTGAAATCGGGATGTAGCTCAATATCCAATAGACCGCCTTGGCCACGAGCATAGACTTCGGGTACATTCTTAACTTTTGTTTTGTTTCCATCTTTGTAATGGATCAGTTCCCCTGATTTTTCCGTAATCAACAGTTCGTTTTTCCCTAGAAAAACAAATCCCCACGGAGTCTGCAGTTCATCGATCATAAGCTCGGCCGAGTAGGGGGTGTTTACGGGTGTATCTACCTTGTTTTCAGTGCTTTGCGCGCATGAGTAACTAAGTGTTATGGCAGCTAGGGTAATCGATAGTACACTATTTCGCATAATTTGACGTTAAATGATAATAATTTAAGGTACCTCGTTGTGGTTAAAGATAACGAGAATTTATAAGTTTAAAAGAATTAGACAAGAGAAAGTGATGCAGCCCAAATCGCTCATTTTCTTTTAAAAACGACTTAACCTATGCTCCCAAAAAAAACAAGGCATATTGTTTATGCCCTACTGTTAATGACATTTTCAGTAGTTTGTACTTCAGCAATTGCAGGCAAGAAGGCTTTCTCGGTTTACGAGGAGGTCGCTTCGGCAATCAAAGAGGCCACTTCTTCAAAGACTGGGGCCGTTGAAAAGACTGCGCTCAAGAATTCATCCATAACCGAGAAAAAAGAAACGGTGAGCGCTACCGCAGCTCCTATGTTCGCGACTATTATTCAAGGTTATGACGATGTCGATAACTGTACGAGCGATGGTTCTACTATTGCCCGTTTTATTCTTTGTGGTGATTCCGATGATAGGAACATCACCTTGTCAACTTCCGGAAGTGTTTCTTGGCAAAGATTAACGGGAGCTGCTCCAAATACAAACTTACCTTGTCCGAATACCAATGGAGGGGACTATACCGAAGTGTCTACCGCGTCGACTTTTAATTTAGATGCCAGTTCCATTTCAGCTGCAACAGGGGCCGAATATAGGGTTCAGGTAAACGGAGGTCAGTATTATTATTTTGAAGTAATAAAAAGTACGATTACCCAGAGTTATACGAAGAAAGATTTTGTTTGTAATAACCCGGGTCGAATCGAGATTACCGGCCTTCCTAATAGTTACCAATTTAGAATTCGCGAAGCGAGCGGAACCTTTGGGCCGTACCAATCTTCATCTATTTTCCCAAACCTTGACCCTGGGTTCTATACCGTTCAGGCGCGTTTGAACATAGCGGGCGAGGTTTGTGAATATTTATATGACGTTATCGAGATTAAGCAAGTAGATATCGAAATCGATGTCACCTATACCAATCCGGTATGTAGCGGTGAGACCGGTAGTATTGATGTAACCGTTAACTCCGAAGTTCCGGGGCCTTATGTGTATACCTTATTGGATGAAAATGGAGCGGAAATTGAATTTACCTCTACCATATCTAGTAATACCTATACTTTTGGGGCTGTTAGTGAAGGTACATATGCCGTTAAAGTTGAGACCAATGACTGTAAGGAAGATATTCCGAATGGGATAGCTGCGCCTATACAATATACCGATACCGGTGGTAATCCGATAAAAGTCGGTACGGGCTTGAGTCCGATCAGTGTAGTAACCGACACAAACGGTATGAGCTTTGGCTGCTCTACTATATCTAGTGTAGATATCGATGTAACTCCTTCGGGAGGTTCTGGCTCGTATAGCTATACGGTTAGTGATGGCGGTGATTCGGGCGGATTTTTCTCGGGTACGAGTTCGTATACCGTAACAAGTCCGGGAACCTATACCTTTTATATTACCGACGATCAGGGTTGTACGGCGGAAAAATCGGAGTATGTCGCCGAATTGACACCTCCAGACGTTACGGCCGCTCCTATTATAGGAACCTGTACCAATGGTGGAGGAAAAGTCGATTTTAATGTTGCTGATCCGAAAGGGTTTAACCTAGAGTTTAGGGCTACCAATAATGCAGGAGATCCCTTTACTTCTTCACCTACCATACCTGTTACGGATGATACCTACACTATTGTAGAAGTGCGTTACTCGCAAGGGGCGTTCAGTTGTGTTCTGTCTTTGCCTGCCGTTACCGTTACTTCCGCTGGGGGTCTCAGTGGTAGTGCATCGCTGACCCAAGATTATACGTGTATCAATGGCGGGGCTATTATTGATTTTACACCGGCTACAGGTGGATCGGGCTCAGGATATGAATATAGTCTAGATAATGTTACCTATCAATCGGGAACTACTTTTACAGGGGTAGCTCCAGGTACGTATATACCTTATGTTAAGGACGATGCAGGCTGTTTTCAGGCCCTTTCGCCGATAACCGTATCGGAACCGGTACCGCCCACATCCATAAATTTTGCACAAGATAATTTAGATTGTTCAACGGGCACGAGCAGGGTTACTATTGATGTGTTGCCAGCAGGTTTTGCTACTCAATATGAAGTGATTTCCGCTATTCCCGCAGCACCGCTTTCCGGACCGCAAGCGAGCAATGTTTTTAATGGATTAAGGTTGGATACATCTTACCAATTTGAGATTACCGATGCCAATGGTTGTACTTATACGGCCAGTTTTACCACGGGAGGTTTTAGTTCTATCCGTGCCAGGGTAAAATCGGGAGGGGATAGAAAGGTTTGTCCTGGTGCCACTGATGGTAACGGCGCCTTCTTGGTCGATGGTTTTGCTACGGATTATGACTATGCCGTGGTTCAATTGCCGGCTACACCTGTTGTGAGTGGAACGAGCAGTGATTTGGAAATTCCTATAACCGGTTTAGGTGCCGGTACCTACGAGATTACGGTAACCGATAACGATACCAATTGTACCTCTACCGCTTCCTTCGACGTCGAAGAAGCCGGTACCCCCTTGAGCGTTAATTACAGCCTAACCGATATGAGTTGTCAGAACAACAATATTGGTAGGGTCGTTGGAAGTGCCACAGGAGGTTTCGGTGGATACCGCTATGAATTGGAATGGCCTCCTTCCGATGGACGGACAGATGGGCCAAAAACAGGAGGGACATTCGGTAACTTGACCGAGGAAGGAACCTATACCTTAACGGTTACTGATTCTGAGGGTTGTAGTGCTTCTACAACGTTCACCCTTACCAGTGTTGATGCTCCGGCAATTAGCTTTGACTCGGCCGATTACTGTTATTCAACTACCAATACCGCAGAAATTACCGTTTCTTCTACTCCGGGCTCCGCAGCAATAGGTACGCATCAGTACCGAATTAATGGAGGGACCTTGGTGACCCCGGGCACGCCCGGAACCCATACGTTTACAGGCTTGGTTCCAGGTAACTATACTATTGAAGTCGTTGATGGAAACGGTTGTATCGCTTCTACTTCGGCAGTTCGAATACCGCCCCAGCTTCAGGTAAGTCTAAACCTTAATCGTGAAATTGATTGTGGTGGCGATGGTGAAATGCAGATTACTATTACAGGTGGGGATATTACTGATCTTTCTACTACTTCGTATACGATATACAGGGATGGAGCCGCGGTAGCTAGCCATACCGGACTTCCACTTCCGTCTGGCTCGTTTACCTATAATATGTTGTTTACGGAGTTTGGGGATTATACGGTAGAGGTAAGCGATAGTAATGGATGTAGCGCCATATCCGAACCCTTGACTTTTGTAGAACCGACCAATATTATCGCCACCCACCGAATAGTCGGCCCCAGTTGTGGCGATGCCAATAGTGGTTTTGTAGAAATAATTCCTACTGTGGCGTCGGGTGTACCTCCATTTGAGGTGGTATTTGCCCCGGCAGGTGAATTGCAGAACAATCCATTGGATCCCAACAATCCGGCAGGACCGGATACGATCGATTATGCTTTTTCTCCCCAAACCATTTATTCAGGTTTAGCGGCAGGAAGTTATGAATATGTAGTAAAGGATGCCAGAAACTGTACCACAGGGGTTATGGCGATTACGGTAGCCGAGGACACCGATCCGGCCCCGGATATTACGGTAATGCCAATCGATGCTACTTGTGCACCGGCACCGCTCTCTGGTGGGGTTGTTGTAAATTTACCCGGAGCAGGGAAGCCTGACTATACGGTTATAGTAGAGGATAATTTTGGGAATCCCCTTGTGACCTTAGATAACGTGGTACCAGGTGATTTTCCGTTGACCATAGAGGATGCAAGTTTGGAACCGGGAGATTATCAGGTGATTGTGTTGGATTCACGTGGATGTAGGGATATTGAGCCTTTTACGATCGATAGTGGCTCCCTTGATATCATCCCTGAACCGTTTCCAGGATTTACATGTACAGCAAGTGGAACTACGGTGTGTGTGAATATAACCGGAGGTACACTGCCTTTAGATTACAGTATCCGTTTAACGGATCCAGATCCGCTTGCAGGGTGGACTTCTCCGAGTAGTCCTCCGGACAGGCATTGTTTTGACAATTTGCTTTTTGGGGTAACGTATACCGTAGATGTTCGTGACAATAATACGGGATGTATTTATTCTGAAGAAATAACATTGCCAAGTGGCCTAGGTTTAGATGTTGCCTTAACAAGTGAATATCGTTGTGGTGTGGGGGAAGTAGAGTTGAGGTATATGATAAACTCGGGTCTTGCCCCGTTTGATATTGTAATAACCGATTTAGATACTGGTGCTGTCGTTCATACCGAAACTGGGGTGTCCCCGGTTTTAGGAACTGAAGTAATCGTACCTACTGGAGTAGATTTAGGGCGCTATGGAATTTCTATCGTAGATGCTAATGGTTGTACGGATGGGGCAACGGTAGATACTGTTATAAACCTACCTCGAGTAGATATTATTGACAATCAAAATGCCAACTGTAACGCCCTGGGCCAATTGACGGTCAGGGGAAGTGGAGGTACGCCTTTTGCTACGGGTAGTCCTTATCTATATGCTTTTATGCTTGCCGGAACACCACCGACGAATGCAGATTTTAGTGATGCCGCTACGGTAGCCTTGCCGGGATCTCTGCCACCGGGTACGGAATACGATATTTGGGTAAAAGATGCTAATGACTGTGCGTATCGTATTTCTGCGGCAATTATACAGCTGAACCCCGATTTACCTTTGTTGGATCCTGTGGTTGAGAATCAATGTGATGTAACCGCTACCGCTGCCGGCGGATTTGAAATCACCTTAAGTTTACCGGGCGATTTCGATACACCTACCTTTACCTTGAACGGTATTAGTCAGACAGTAGCCAATTCTGGTGATCCTGCTATCAATACCACGGCAACATTTATCGTTAACAGCGTTGGGGCCTATGATTACAATATCATCGATGCCAATGGGTGTGACATAGACGGCGTGGCCGAAGTATTTCAGGTTTTGTCGGCTTCGGGTGACTTTACCAGCGAACCGAGCTGTGAGGTAGACAATGGGATTATTACAATTACTGCCGATGGAGGTAGTGGTGACTTTACTTATAGACTTATCGGAACCGATATCTTTGGAGGGGCCGTAGATATAACCGACCCAGATGACGACGGTATTTTTGAAAATATCCCTGCGGGAGATTACGAAGTTGTGATAACCGATAACCTAGTGGATGATGGTATCGATAACTGTACCTTTACCGTAGATGGTATTGTGAGGTCTGCACCTACAAGTCCCGATATTGATGATACGGGCGAGAGCGACGTAAGTTGTAATGGAGCTGATGATGGAAGTATTTCCGCTTCATTGATTGCAGGCACCGACGTAGATGGTATTAAGGAATACAACCTGTATTCGGGTACTATAGGGGCGCTACCCTTAACCTTGGATACTTCAAGCCGAATCAACACTAATCTATCAGGTTCTTTTACGGGCTTGGCTCCAGGTACCTATGTAATAGAGGTAGTTACCGATAGGGATTGTTTCGATAGGGAAGAAGTGGTGATCAATGAACCGCCCCCATTTGAAATTGATGTGACCTCGGGTACCTTGGTCTGTAATCCGGCAGCCAACCAATACAGCACTACCATTGTCAGTGCCACCGTTGTACCCGGAAACGAGGGTAACGGGGCGCCATATGGATACAAAATAAATCTTGCGGATAGTTATCAGTCAAGCCCTGATTTTGAAATAGTCGATACGGGGTCTGATCAGGTCATTACCATTTACGCAAGGGATTCCAATGGTTGTGAGTTCTTTGACTCGGTAACGGTATTGGCGCCTAATACGGTAACCGCAACGATTACCCAAATATCGCCAATGGATTGTGAGAATCCGGAGCGTATTCGAATCGATGTTACCGGAACCACCAATTTTATCATCGAAGATCAAGGGTTCTCCGTAGCACCAGTGCCCGACCAGGTCCAACCTAGTGGCAGTTTTGTTGAGTTTGATCTGCCTATGGTGGCCGGGGAGTACAATTTACGGGTAAACGATATAGGGGGATGTTCGTATCCGATTGTCGCCTATGTGGTAGATGAGCCTGTTTTGCCTACGGTTTCCATCAGCCAGAATGAACCTGTTGGTTGTTTTGGTACTACCGATGGTATATTGAATATAGAAATAACCAATTTGGCCAGTTTGACCAACTTCTCCGGAGTGTATGAATATACGGTTTACGATGCGTCGGACCCAGGTTTTAGCGGAGGGGCCTTTGGTTCGCCAGTAGGAGGGAACTCTACGGGAACTATTGATGCCACCGTAAATAACCCGGCGACCATTACCGGATTGGAAGGGGGTAACTTAAGGGTGGTTATTCGTGAGCAGGGTAAATCTGCGACAACCTGTGATGTCTTTAGCAACATGAGTACGATAGAAATGCCTAACGAACAACTTCTTATTACGAACATGGAAGAAATCGGTCGTGTGGGTTGTAACGATAATCTCGGTGAAATTTTTGTCACTACACAAGGAGGATGGGATAGTTCGCCATATGAATATATGTTAGAGTATGAAAATCCCGTAGGTAGTGGTTTTGCGCCACATAGCAATGCGGCCTATGCCTCATTTGCCGCCAACGGAACCAATAACCGTTTTACCGGTTTGTCAAGTGGTAACTATAGGGTAACTGTTCGCGATATCGAAGGTTGTACCCATACCGCGGAACTCGAATTGCTACCTGTGCCTCCAATTGAGGCGGATGCTATTGTTACTCGAGAACTTGAATGTCCGACAGGAAACGATGCGGTAATTGTTGCCGTAGAACCTGGTACCACCACACCAGGGGCCATAGGGGGTGTACCTGGCGGTGGCTACCAATATAGGTTGTTACATTTGGGTAGTAACGATATTACCGATATAGAATCGAGCACTGGTTTGCAAACTAGTCCTGAATTTGTTGGAACCGCAGGTACCGGAGTGATTCCGGGAGGTTGGTATGCCGTTGAGGTGGTCTCTACTTTAAATTGTCGTGTGATAACCGCTCCGGTTCAGGTAATTCCGCCACCAGCGATCAATCCTGCCTTGATTCAAACTTCGGTTCCAGCTTGTGGTAACGAAGCAACAATGATGATTCGGGTGAACAACCCACAAGGGGGTACATATGAATATAGTGTCAATGGTTCAGGAGGGCCATGGTTGCCAATTGATGAGGTTGACGGAAATGGACTTCCTGTAAAAACTGGATTGCCCGGTGTTATTGGAAATTCGTATCGCTATGAGGTTCGTAAGGTGGGAAGTGCAAGTTCATGTCTCGCCCGGAAAACCAATGGTATTACCATTACCGATGCCGAACCTTTAAGTCTAGACCCGGCTTCGCCTACTTTTGATGTGTCTTGTGCCTATGAGGTTGATGGTAGGATAGAGGCGATTGCCAACGGAGGTACCGGTATTTATGAATTTAGAATTTATGACTATGATCCAGGTCCCGATGCCTTTGCGGCCGAAAGTATGCCGACCTATAGAAGTTTACCGGCTCAAGATTTCGGTACTTTTGAAAACTTAGATGCGGGTGATTATTGGATATCGGTAATCAGTCGTGCTACATGTGGACTCGTAGAAGGTCCGTTCACCATAGCTCCTGCAGTACCGGTTGTTCTATCGCCGACTTCGACACCGACAACATGTTATGGGGCTTCCGATGGAACCATTACCATGACGGTAGACAGTGGGGCATCAGGATTGGTGCAATTTGCCATAGAGCCGAATTTGAGCGAGTTCTTTAGCGACCCTGATAATCCAACGTCCTATACGTTTACCGATTTGCCGGCGAATACCCCGAGCAATCCATCGTATACCGTGTTGGCACAAGACGCCGAAGGTTGTCCGCAAACTTTTGAAATTATAGTAACGGCACCTGAAGAGTTGCAAATTGTAGACTTTAGCTCAACGCCCGAAACCTGTATCGGTTTTGAAGATGGTACGGCACGTTTGAACGTAACGGGAGGAACGCCTTTTGTGGATCCGGTGACTTTTGTAGAATACTACGAAACCCGATTAGTGGGGCCGAATTCAGACGGAACAGAGGTTTTCTTAAGAAATGATGACCTTTCGTTCGACAGTTTGATTGGTGGTGAAGGCTACATTGTCTATGTGCGCGATGCCAATATGTGTGAGACGAATGTGTTCATTCCTATAGAAATTGGGGTGGACCTTACGGCGGACCCATTGGTACAATATGGTTGTGAGGGTATTTTCCCAAATAGCACGGCCTCCGTACAGATGCAAGATGAAAGTCTATTGTCCGAATTGTTGTTCGCGTTAGATCCGATCGATCCTACGGATGCCATAACGGCCTTGGCCGGATCGGAACGCTCCTGGGGAGATTTACCGGCAGGAGACCATACGGTATATATCTACCATGAAAACGGTTGTACCAACTTTGTTGAATTTACTATAGAAGCGTACGATCCGTTAACATTGACAGCGGAAAAAACCGGACCGAACGAGATTACGGCCACTGCCGAAGGAGGTTTTGGTGGATATGAATTCTTCTTTGATGGCGTGTCTTACGGTAGTGAAGGTCTTTATACCACCACGGAAAGCGGTACGGTAGAAATTAAGGTAGTCGACCAAAATGGTTGTGAGGCTATAGCGGTGATTCCGTTCGAATTTACCGGAATGCTCGAAATACCCAATTTCTTTACGCCCAATGGCGATAATGAGAACGATTTCTGGGCACCGGGCAATCGTGAGTTCTTCCCTAACATAGAGGTGATTATCTATGACCGTTACGGTAGGGTGGTTGCTGAACTGGACCAAGTTAGTAATTGGGACGGACGCTACGAAGGAAAAGAACTACCAAGTGGTGATTATTGGTACGTGGTGAATCAAAACGATGACCGAGATATACGCTACGTTGGACATTTTACCCTGTATCGATAAACTTTTATAATATAAATCATATAGAAACGGATGCCAATTTTGGCATCCGTTTTTTTTGCGCTACATTTAAAATTGTACTTTAACCGATGAATTCTGTCATACCTATTTGCGGAAAAGAAGAGATCAATGTTGCGAAAATTATATTTCATTTTACTTTGTGGTGTCCTACAGGGGTGTGTCGCCCAATCAAAATATAAACTCATAGATGCCGAACAAGAAACGGTCATAACCGAAAACTACAGCTATTATCTGTACTATCCAGAGGAATACGATGAGCGTCCAGAGGAAAAGTTTCCGCTCTTGCTGTTTTTGCATGGAGGCGGAGAGTCTGGGGATAGTTTGGTATATGTAAAGAGAAACGGTCCGCCTAAATTGATAAAACGGGGCAAAAAATTTCCTTTTTTAATTCTTGCGCCTCAAAACCCCTATAAGAAAATGTGGTGGAACACCCGCTCTGTTATACAATTGCTCGATACGATTGTAAAAAACAATCGGGTAGACACGACTAGGATTTATTTGACAGGACTTAGTAGAGGTGGAGGGGCGGCATGGGAAATGGCCGTTCAGTATCCTAAAAAATTTGCGGCCATGGCTGTAGTTTGTGGTATGACCCCCTTGCCATATGCTTCGTGGATCGACAAGAAAATGCCTATCTGGGTTTTTCATGGGGAAGAAGATGAGTCCATTCCCATATCCGAATCGGAAACTATGGTGGCCAGGTTAAAAAGCATGGGGTACGAGGTGCGTTTCACTCGATATCCGGGTGTGGGCCACGATGCATGGGTGCCGGCCTATGACAATGAAGAGCTGTACGAATGGTTCGTGAAGCAAAAACGTCAGGAATAATTGATGGGCTAATCTTTTTGAGAATGATTTTAAGCCGCAACAGGTGTTTGAATTTGCTGCGGGATTAATGTAATAAGATAAATGAAATGAACAAGATGAATTTTTTTTACAGTTTGGTTTTTTTAATGGTTTTTAACCTGTCATCGGTATTGGCAAATACGGGACCTGATAATAGGAAAAAGAAAAAACCGCGTAATGTAATTTTTATTTTGACTGATGACCACCGCTATGATTATATGGGGTTTACAGGGAAGGTACCGTGGTTGGAAACCCCTCATATGGATAAATTGGCAGAGGAAGGCGCTTATCTCTCCAATGCCTTTGTAACCACATCGCTCTGTTCGCCCAGTCGGGCCTCAATATTGACCGGACAGTTTTCACATTCACATACCATAGTGGACAATCAAGCTCCCGACCCAGGAAACTTGACCTATTTCCCGCAATATTTGCAAAAGGCGGGCTATCAAACCAGTTTTTTTGGAAAGTGGCATATGGGAGACCATGGTGATGACCCGCAGCCAGGCTTCACCCATTGGGAAAGTTTCCCGGGCCAGGGTGTTTATTATAACCCAACACTAAATATTAATGGGAAAAGAGTGGCCTATAAAGATTCGACCTATATTACCGATTTGTTAACGGAACACGCTATCGATTGGCTCGATAATCGGGATAGGGAAAAACCGTTTTTTCTATACTTGTCGCATAAAGCGGTTCATGCCGGTTTTCAGCCAGCGCGCAGACACAAAGGACGGTATAAAGGAAATAAAATTGCCTTGCCGGCCACCTACGAGCAGACAAAAACAGGCGCATACAAAGAGTTGAAATGGCCACAATGGGTTGCGGACCAACGGGTAAGTTGGCATGGTGTGGATTATATGTACCATGAGAATAGGGATTTAAATGAAATGGTCGTAGATTATTGCGAAACTCTTTTGGGTGTAGATGAAAGTGTAGGAACGGTCATGCAATATCTTAAGGAGCATGGTCTTGATGAATCTACACTCGTTATTTATATGGGGGATAATGGTTTCAGTTGGGGGGAACATGGGCTTATCGATAAGCGACATTTTTATGAAGAGTCGGTAAAAGTACCTTTGTTGGTACGGTGTCCAGAATTGTTCGAAGGTGGATTGAAGCCCAAGGCCATGGTCCAGAATATCGATATAGGTCCTACTATTTTAGCGGAAGCGGGAATAGAAAAACCAAAGAACATGCCTGGGGTGTCTTTTATTCCGGCTCTTAGGGGCGAGGCCGGGGCAAATGTGCGTAAAGAGGTTTTTTACGAATATTTTTGGGAATACGATTTTCCTATGACGCCTACCGTTTTTGGTATGCGTACGGATAAATATAAATACATAAAGTATCAAGGTATATGGGATAGAAATGAACTGTATGATTTAGAGAACGATCCCGATGAAATGTACAATCTGATCGCTGACCCAGACAAGCAGGAAATTGTAAAGTCGATGTCTATTGCCATATATGATTGGTTGGAAAAGACCAATGGAATGGAGATACCTATTAAACGTACGGTAAAATATAGATTTGGCGATTATAAGCATAAGGGGGAGTATTGAATTTCTTTTTGGCTTCATTGCCAAAGTGTGGAAGTCCATGGAAGTTTAGAAATGAATTTAATAGCTTTTATGCATACGGAAGTACGCATTGATTTTAGGGTGTTTTTTGTGGGGAATTAAGGAGTCGATAAAATGGGTTATTTTATTAACTTGAAGTTCAGCAGGGCTATTTCTTTTCTTATCGACGTTCAGTGTACGTTACTTCTCCGCTAAAAGAAAACTTAGATTTACTAGGTTTTGGAGGTAAGTATAACTATGGCCTTTCTTTCTAGGTTTGTAGCGAAGAAGATATAGAGCTCGCCCCCATCTTTAATACTGAACTTCTTTCGGATATCGGCTACGCTATCGGGAAAATTGCGTGTTGTAATATTGGCCTTCCTTATGGCATTTCGCTTGATTTCCTTTTTGTTGTAAGGAAGCACTTTTTCGATTTTGAATCGTCTTCCCGGAAAATCGATCAGTTCATCGGAGGTGTATAAATGGGTGTGTTCCTGCAGTTTTTTCAGTTGATAGCTATGGCCAATGGTTTTAAAGGCCCCGGATTTCAAAATTGCGGCATTCGGCTCGTACAGGTACGATAGGGGAAGGGAAAAGCTTGAGTCGCATTTCCTTTCTTGCTCGAGGCCGAAGCTAAAGCTTTGGTCGTCTAATTTGGTTTTGTTAACGGTTTTGACGGTTACTTCGCCTTTAAAACCTCGTTCTAAAACCCATAAGAGTTCTTTTACTTCGTTGTTTAGGGCAACGATATGTATTTCCTTGATGTGTTTCAGTTCGTTTATCCCTGCGGAAATATCGAGGAGGGGTGCTGTCTTAATTAAGATGTGTTCCGTTTTGGAAAACAATAGATCTAGATTTGCGATTACATCGGGTTGGCAATCCGACAATAAAAAAACTCGTTGTTTGATATCATTTCGCCTTGAAGGGTCGATGTAGATCCATTCAAAATGCCGTTCCGAATTCCTGATAAAATCCAAACCGCTTTCCGCTTTTGTCTCTATGTTATTCGCACCTAAAACCTCAAAGTTATGGGACGCGATTTCGGACAAGTTTTTGTCGATTTCGCAGTGGAAAACACGGTCTATTTTTTTGCTAAAAAAATAGCTGTCTACACCAAAACCTCCGGTAAGGTCGACAAGTGATTTCCCCGATACTATTTCCGACTTGTAGCGAGCCGTAATTTCAGAAGAGGTTTGCTCAATATTTAGCTTGTTGGGGTAGTAGATGTTCGAGGCATTGAACCAGGTATTGAGTTTTTTTTCGCTCTTTTTTCGCGACTCTAATTGCTCGGCTAGCTCTTTGTTGGAAACTAGCCCAAAATAGGGTTTTTTAAGCAATACTGACATGATGTCAGTATTCAAATTTTTTAATATAAAATTCTGTACACCAGTATTTAATATATTTTTATTCAAACCTTAACTATAAACTTTTTGTGATCGATTTAACAAGCTTGTTTTCTGATAAAAATTCCTTTAAAATCACTTTTATGGCGGTGTATCCGGGTACGGCGACGATCATTCCGACCACACCGAAAAGCAATCCGGCAATGATAATGATCAAGAAGATTTCTAAAGGGTGTGACTTTACACTGTTGCTAAAAATGAAGGGTTGTGAAAAGAAATTATCAACGAGTTGTCCTATCAATAATCCGATTAAAACATAGCCGGCTTTGGGGAGGATTACGGTGCTAAAATCCATGCCTAAATTACTGGTCATTGTAAGCACTACCATAATGACCCCGCCAATGATCGGACCGATGTATGGAATGATGTTGAAGAGGGCGCACAAAAAGGCGATGACAATGGCGTTTTCTATACCTAAAATCAATAGTGTTATCGTGTAAATTACGAACAGGATAAAAATTTGAAGCAGCAAGCCAACGAAGTATCTCGACAATAAATTGTTTATTTTTTCAATAGAGGTTACGGTCCTTTTTTCGTTTTTTTCGTTGACAAAAGCCAGAATGCCGCTTTGAAAAAGATTACTGTCCTTTAAAAAGAAAAAGGAAATGAACAAAACGGAAAAGAGTCCGATACTGGCGGTGCTTAGGACGTCTAGGAAAGAGTTGAGAAAATTAGGTATAAATCCGATATTAAGGCTGTCTACAATCGTTTTTTCAAAGTCGGTGTCTTCGATTATTTCGTCCACTACGTTTGGCGCGGTGCCTATGAAATTGATGATTTGCTCGTGCAGTGAATCTAGGTTTCGTTCGAGTTGGTCAATATCGAGTAGTGAGAGGTTTTTGCCCTGCTCCGTTAGAAGCGGAACGAAAAGAGCGATAATCCCGCTCAACACACCTACCATTAGGGCCATGGTCAAGATTACCGCAATGGTATTGGGTAACTTGAGCCTGCGCCTGAAAAAGAACACGACAGGACGGCCAATAAGGGCTACGACAGCTGCAATGGCCAAATAGGCGATAACGGACTGGATTTTCCATAAAAAATAGAGTAGCAGGGCGGTGCTGAGAATGATTCCTACGGCGCGCAGAATTCCGTTGCTGATAGTTTTTGAGTTCATCTCTTTGTTGCGTTTTGTGGGCGTATATTTACTTGGTAAAGGCGTATTGAATGATGTTGGCGCCCATTTGAAGCGCCTTGGTCCTTATTTCGTCGGGGTCGTTGTGTACGCTGGGGTCTTCCCATCCGTCCCCAAGGTCGCTTTCTATAGTGAAGAGCAGTATCAGTCGGTTTTCGTCAAAAATGCCTAGGGCCTGGGGGCGCTTACCATCGTGCTCGTGTATTTTGGGTAGTCCGTCGGGAAATGAATAGACTTGCTTGAAAATAGGATGGTCGCTGGGGAGTTCTTCCAAAGTTTTGTTGGGAAAGACTTTTTCAAGGGCTTTTTTTAGGTAGGGGGCCATACCGTAATTGTCGTCGATATGTAAAAACCCACCGGATAGAAGGTAGGTTCTTAGGTTTTCTGCTTCCTCGTCGGAAAAGACTACGTTGCCATGTCCGGTCATATGAATGAAGGGATATTGAAAAATGGTGCTGCTTCCTACTTCAACGGTTTCGGGTTTCGGGGGCAGGGCGGTCCCGATATTTTCATTGCAAAATACGATGAGATTTGGTAGGGCGGTGGGGTTGGCGTACCAGTCGCCTCCTCCCTTATATTTTAATATGGCAATCTCTTGGGCAGGTAAGGAAACTGTTATCAACAGGGTAAGGAAGGCTAAATAATGGGTCAATCGTTTCATTTTAATGTCAGACTAAAGAACTATTATTCAAATGTATGAATTATGAAGTATAAACGAATTGTTTAGATATCGATTGTTTGGGGGAGACAATAGATATGTGAAAAATATTTTCGTTGAAGAGGTGGGGCGAAGCTTTCCGTCATAGTTGGTTTATGGTCTTTGCGAACATGTGAAATCTTGTGTAACGGGCGGGTAAAAAAGCTTGTGTTCCTTGTTTGGCTTCCTATGAATTGTTGATCATGGTGACGGTGGTGCAGGCTACAATGGCCGCTGTTTCGGTTCGTAAGCGGTATTCGCCCAAAGAAACGGGTAAAAAGCCGCTTTTACGGGCCAATCGTATTTCTTCGGGTGAAAAGTCACCTTCGGGCCCGATCAATATGGTGACGTCCGTGTCGGCCGCGACCCTTCTTTTTAGGTCTACTTTTTCTTCTTCTTCGCAGTGTGCGATGAACAAGAGTCCGTTTTGTGCTTGGGCGATGTAGTCTTTGTAGGCTATGGCGTCGTTCAATTTGGGGAGGTAACTGCGTAGGCTTTGTTTCATGGCCGATTGGGCCACTTTTTCCAAGCGCTCCTTTTTGATAACTTTTCGTTCCGATCTATCGCAAAAGATAGGGGTAATTTCGTTTACCCCAATTTCGGTAGCTTTTTCTAAAAACCACTCGAAGCGATCATTGTTTTTCGTCGGGGCGACCACCATATGTAGCCAGTGTCTTTGAGGGTGTTTCTTTGTTGTCGAGACCACTTGGGCCTTGCATCTTTTGGGGTCGGCGAGTAAGATTTCGGACTCGAAAATAAATCCTTTTCCATTGGTAATGTGTAAAGTGTCGCCTTCTTTTTTACGTAATACTTTAACTATATGTCGACTCTCTTCCTGTGAGAAGGTGAACTGTGAAACGCTCTGGTCTAAGTCTGGATTGTAAAATAATTGCATAGGTCTAAGGTATGAACAATATGGTGGGAACGAAATTTGTTTAACACTCAAGGTTGGGTTGTAGCGAATCTATTGTTAGAGTTTTTTTTGGGAAAGCATATAACGGGCCTTGGCGGAGATGTCCTGTTCGGAGAATTTATGCTGTTGGTATTTTAGGTAGCCTACTACGCCGATCATTGCCGCATTGTCGGTGCAGTATTCGAATCGGGGTATGAAGGTTTGCCAGCCCCTATTTTTTTCGGCCATTTTAAGTGCGTTCCTAATACCTGAATTGGCACTTACCCCGCCTCCGATAGCTATTTGGGTAATTCCGGTTTCTTCTACGGCTTTTTTGAGCTTGTCCATTAGAATATGGATGATTGTTTTTTGTATCGATGCACAAATATCTTTCAGGTTTTCTTGAACGAAATCGGGATTCTTTGCGGTTTCCCTTTGTATGAAATATAAAATACTGGTTTTTAATCCGCTGAAACTAAAATTTAGTCCTTCGACCTTTGGTTTAGGGAAAGGAAAGGCTTTGGGGTTTCCTTCTTGGGCATATTTGTCTACCAGCGGCCCTCCGGGGTAGGGTAGGCCTAAAATTTTGGCACTCTTGTCAAAGGCTTCCCCAACGGCATCGTCAAGTGTTTCGCCGAGAATTTCCATATCGAAAAAATCTTTTACAAGAACAATTTGCGTGTGGCCGCCACTAATGGTCATAGCTAAAAAAGGAAACTCGGGAGCGCCGTCTTGTTGCCCTTCTATAAAGTGGGCCAAGATGTGTGCCTGCATGTGGTTGACCTCGATTAGTGGGATGTTCAGGCCTAATGAAAGCGACTTTGCGAACGAGGTTCCGACAAGAAGCGAGCCCATCAATCCAGGACCGCGCGTAAAAGCTATGGCGGATAATTGTTTTTTGTCGATATTTGCTTTGTTCAAAGCTTGGTGTACTACTGGAACTATGTTTTGCTGGTGCGCCCGTGAAGCGAGTTCGGGTACAACACCTCCATATTCTTCGTGAATTTTTTGTGTGGCCGTGATGTTACTGAGTACTTTTTTATTGCTCAAGACAGCCGCAGAAGTATCGTCACATGAAGATTCTATGGCAAGGATATAAATAGTTTCGTTTTTCACCGAGTTTGGAATAAAAGTTGAACGCGCAAAGATAAAACATATAGACCTATCAAAAAACTGAGAAAAATACTGATTAGAACCATGATGGTACTCGTGCTGATCTGTATTTTAGCTACGGTCATACTTTCCTTGCCCTTCGTTCAGACAAGTTTCGCCAAATATGCCACGGATACGATCAACAATGATTTTGGTACGAATATCAATATCGATAAACTCAGAATTTCACTGATTACGTGGGATACCAATCTTGAAGGAATCTATATTGAGGACTACAGAAAAGATACCCTTTTTTACGTAAACAAGCTTACGACTTCCATTCTTAGTATTAGAAACCTGAGCAAGGGCAAACTCGAGTTTGGTGACATAAAAATAGATGAGCTGGATTTTAAGTTGAAAACCTATTTGGACAATAGGAGTACCAACCTTGAGGTGTTCATCGATAAGTTCGATGACGGAAAACCGCGTAAGCCCGGTACGGATCCTTTTCTCTTTTCGTCTTCTGATGTTGAGATTGCCAATAGTACTTTTCGCTTGATCGATGAGAATTTTGAAAATCAACTCTTGCTTGATTTTGAAGAGCTGAATATCGGGGCAAGCGATTTTCTTATTCTTGGTCCTCAGGTGTCGGCCAAAATCAATACCATGGCCTTTAATAGTCAGCGGGGCATCAACGTTCAGCAAATGTCTACCGATTTCAAGTATACAAAACAGCAAATGCGTTTTGACTCGTTGAAGATACAGACTGTTGGTTCGCACTTAAAAGGGGATTTGGTCTTTGATTATGAGCGAAAGGATTTTGCCGACTTTTTAAACAAGGTCAACTTAACGGCCGAATTTGAAGAATCTGTCGTGTCCTTTGACGAGATAAACATGCTCTACGATCAGTTCGGTAGGGGCAAGGAGGTCAATTTTTCGTCTAAGATATCTGGGGTGTTAAATGATCTTAATACCGAAGAATTGTTCTTACAGTCCGACAATACGGGTATCAGGGGCAATTTTAATTTTAAAAGCCTGTTCGATCGTAAAAAGCCCTTCATTATGCGGGCCGATATGAAGAACGTTACGTCAAGCTATTATGAGCTACGTGCCCTTATGCCGAATATATTGGGAAAATCCTTGCCTTCAAGTTTTCAGAAACTGGGGCAGTTCACCATACGGGGCGATGCGGTCATTACCGAAAATTCAATAGACGCCAAGGTGAACCTTAATACAGCTATAGGAAGCAGTTATGCCGATCTTGAGCTTTCCGATATCAACAATATCGACAACGCAACCTATAAAGGTTTTGTGTCCCTTATTGATTTTGATTTGGGCGATTTTACCGAAAACGAAAGATTGGGCAAGACCTCCTTGGATTTTAATGTGGAGGGGCAGGGCTTTGTTCAGGAAACTTTGAATACCGAGGTTATAGGTGAGGTGTATTCGGTGGAGTTTAACAACTACGCTTATAAGAATCTCAAGGTCTCGGGAATTTTAAAGGAGCAGTTGTTCGATGGTACGGTACTGAGCAATGACGAGAATATTAAATTCAGCTTTAAAGGGCTTGCCGATTTCGGGGAAGATCGAAACGATTTTAATTTTATAGCCTCCGTTGATTACGCCGACCTCAATAAGTTGAATTTTGTCAACGACAGCGTTTCCATATTTAAGGGAAATGTGAATATGGATGTTACCGGAAATACCCTGGATAACCTTGTGGGGGATGTCAAATTCACCAAGACCATCTTTCAGAATAAGAACGACACCTATTACTTTGAAGATTTTAAAGTGTCCTCGACCTTTGAGAACGATACGGTTCGCGTGATCGATATCAACTCGCCGGATATTATCACCGGTTATATGAAAGGAAAGTTTAAAGTGGGTGAGTTGGGTCGTTTGGTACAAAACTCCTTGGGAAGCATCTATACCAACTATAGGCCTTTTAAGATATCGGGAGGGCAGACCCTTGCCTTTAATTTTAAAATCTATAACAAGATTGTCGATGTCTTTTTTCCTGAAGTGAAATTTGACCCAAATACCTTTATCAAGGGAAATATTGTGGCCGATGAGGGTGACTTTAAGTTGAACTTTAAGTCCCCTAGTATAGTCGCATTTGGTAATGAGGCCGATAATATAGATATCAAGATCGATAATAAAAACCCATTGTTCAATACCTATATATCGGTTAGTGATCTTTCTACCAACTACTACGATGTAAAAGATTTTAACCTGATCAACACGACTCTAAAAGATACCTTGTTCTTTAGGACGGAATTTAAAGGGGGGAGTGATTTGAACGATAGTTATAATCTTAACTTTTATCACACCTTTAATAAAGACAACAAGTCGGTGATCGGTTTAAAGACTTCCGATGTAAACTTTAAGGGGAATAAATGGATTCTCAATAAAGACGGCGACAATAAAAACAAGGTAGTCATTAACCGTACGCTCGATAGTATCGATATACGGGAAATCGTAATGAACAATAGCGCCCAGGAACAGATTCGTCTGAAAGGGCAGTTGGCCGACTCTACCTATAAAGATTTGCAGCTTCAGTTCAAGATTGTTTCGCTGAACAAAATAACGCCCGCTATAGATAGTCTTCGGTTACAGGGTGAAGTGAACGGAACGCTCAATATCTTGCAGAAAGACAATATTTATTTGCCTTCTTCCAACCTTGCGGTCGATGATTTCTCCATTAATGATATGCGCTTGGGGGATCTTACCGTAGGTATTGTCGGTAATAAAGATTTGACGGAGTTTGCGGTAAATTCACAGATTACCGATAAGGGATTGGAAAAATTGAGCGTGGTAGGGAGTATCGACAATAAGGAAGATATGCCCAAAGCCAACCTTTTGGTAAGCTTTGATCGGTTTGATTTGGAGCCTTTTGCTCCCCTGGGGGAAAATATTATTAGCCATATACGGGGGTATGTCAGCGGTAATGCACGTATCCAAGGTTCGGTAGATAACCCTGATTTTAGCGGTGTACTTACTTTGGATAAGGCCGGTCTGGGTATTCCGTATCTAAATGTTGACTATGATTTTGCGGCGAACTCTAGGGTGAACCTGAGTAAGCAGACCTTTGATTTCGATCAGATAAAAATTACGGACGTAGATAAGAAGACCAAGGCAGTCTTGGATGGAACGATAAGTCATTCCTTTTTTGATAATTGGTTGCTCGATATCGATGTAGATACGAATAACGACAGGCTTTTGATTTTGAATACCGACTTTGAAGAGGAAGTGCTGTACTATGGTACCGGTTACTTAGACGGAAAAGGTCGGATTTTCGGGCCTACCAAGGCTTTGAATATTAAGGTGGAAGGAAAAACGGCAAGGGGGACTTCCTTAAAGATCCCGCTTAGTGATGTGGCTTCCATTGGGGATTATTCCTTTATCAATTTTGTGGAGAAGAATCAGTTGAACCATGTGGAAGAAGAACGCACCCTAGACGAGTTTCAGGGACTTGAGCTTACTTTTGACCTTGATGTTACCCCTGATGCAGAGGTAGAGATCGTGACCGATACCAAGACCGGAAGTTCTTTAAAAGGAAGCGGGGTCGGTATTTTGTTGATCCGTATCAATACCCGTGGTGCCTTTGAAATGTACGGAGATTTTGTTGTGGTCGAAGGACAGTATAACTATAAGTTCGGTGGGGTGATCAATAAAACCTTTCAGGTGAAACCGGGGGGTACCATCGTATGGGATCGTGAGCCTCTAAAGGCGACCTTGGACCTCGAGGCGGTATATGCCTTGAATGCCAACCCGGCGCCTCTGTTGGACAATCCGGGGTATACACGACGTATACCTACGGAAGTGGTGATTAAGCTTACTGATGACCTTGAGAGTCCTGATATCGAGTTTAATATTGATTTCCCGGGGACCAATAGTATCGTGCAGTCTGAGCTGGAATATCGATTGCAGGATCCTACGGTCGAAGAGCGCAATGCCCTTTTCTTGCTGGCTCAGGGCTCTTTCGTGAACGATCAGACCGGCATCGACCAACAAGCGGTAACCGGTAATCTTTTGCAATCGGCCTCGGGACTGTTGAACCAAGTGTTGGGCAATAACGATAAATTTAACCTTGGTCTTTCGTACGAGCAGGGAATTCTTGATAGAAGTGCCGATTACCAGACGGAAAACAGAATAGGGGTGACCGTTTCTACCCGGATCAGTGACCGCATGCTTTTTAATGGAAAAGTAGGGGTTCCGGTAGGGGGGACCACGGAAACCGTCGTAGCGGGAAATTTTGAGATACAATTGTTGTTGAACGAAGAAGGGACCTTAAGTGCCAAATTTTTCAACAGGGAGAACGAGATACAGGAATATTTGGCCGATAGATTGGGGTATACCCAAGGTGTAGGTATTTCGTATGAAGTAGATTTCAATAGTTTTAGGGAGCTCTTCCGGAATATTCTAAAAAAGGAAGCGGCTAAAGAAGAGCTTCCCGAACCCGGCCAGGTTCCTAGTGCCGTAATGGGTAAAGATAGTTTGCTGAAATTTTACCCTAAGGATAAGCAGTTAAACTAAAAGGGGTTATACGGTTCTTTTTAGTGGTAATCGGTCTAAAACGGGGGTATTTTCTTAAAAAACGCATCTAAAAAATACTAAAATTTCGCATTTGTAGCAGAATCAGGCTTTTGTCATATTCTTAGTAAGTCGAAAGCAAGGGGTGTAAAAATGTTATAATTGGTTACATATTTTAAGAAAATGTGAGCTGAGTTATCAAGACGTTAAATTAGATGGATAACAGGATCGGAATTCGAATAAGTTTGTTAGTTTTGCAACTTAGTTTTTTTTAATGGCTTCAGAAATAAAGAAAATAGGTGTTTTGACCTCCGGAGGTGATTCCCCCGGCATGAATGCTGCAATACGCTCCGTGGTTAGAACTTGTGCCTACATGAAAGTAGATTGCGTAGGTATCTATAGAGGATATCAGGGCATGATCGAGGGGGATTTTAAGCCGATGGACGCACGTAGCGTCAATAACATAATCAATAAAGGAGGAACGATTCTCAAATCGGCCCGTTGTGATGGTTTTAGAACGCCCGAAGGGCGCAAAAGAGCCTATGAGCAATTAAGGGCAGAGGGTATCGATGCTTTCGTGGTTATCGGGGGCGACGGTAGTTTTACCGGAGCTATGGTATTTAACCAAGAGTATCACTTTCCGATTATAGGTATTCCGGGTACTATCGACAACGATATATTCGGTACATCTAATACGGTAGGTTTTGATACGGCCATGAATACGGTGGTTGAGGTAATCGATAAGATTAGGGATACCGCCAGCTCGCATAACCGACTTTTCTTTGTTGAGGTTATGGGTAGGGATGTAGGTCATATCGCTTTAAATACCGGCGTTGGTGCGGGTGCCGAAGAGATATTGATTCCTGAGGCGAACCGAGGTCTTGAGCGTTTGCTCGAATCTTTAAAGCGTAGTAAAAAATCGGGTAAGTCATCTAGTATCGTTGTGGTGGCTGAAGGTGATAAGATCGGTAAAAGTGTTTTTGAACTTAAGGAATATGTTGAGGAACACTTACCTATTTACGATGTACGGGTGTCCGTATTAGGGCATATGCAGCGTGGAGGGGCGCCATCTTGTTACGACAGGGTCTTGGCCAGTAGAATGGGAGTGAAGGCCGTAGAAAGCTTGTTGGAAGGGCAGACCAACTTTATGGTGGGGGTCCAGAACAACAAAATTATTCTTACGCCGATTAGCAAAGCTATCAAAGGACATACGAAAATAGATAAGGAACTTATTCGAGTTTCAGAAATAATGACAACATAATTTAATTCAAAACAAGAAGAGCATGTCAGATTTAAAAATAGGAATTAACGGATTCGGCCGTATCGGAAGATTGGTCTTTAGGGAAACTGTAAGAAGAGAAGGTGTAGATGTAGTCGCCATTAACGATTTGTTGGACGTTGAGCATTTGGCCTACCTTTTAAAGTATGATTCCGTACATGGTAAGTTCGAAGGTACTGTTGAGGTTCAAGATGGTAACTTGATCGTTAACGGAAAAACAGTAAGGATCACAGCTGAGCGTGACCCAAAAAATATCAAGTGGGATGCCGTTGGCGCTGAAATCGTTGCTGAGTGTACCGGTATCTTCACCACTTTGGAAACTGCACAATACCACATCGATGGGGGTGCCAAAAAAGTAGTGATCTCCGCTCCGTCCAAAGATGCCCCAATGTTCGTAATGGGTGTTAACCATAAAGAGGTTACGGCTTCTAACACTATCGTATCTAACGCATCTTGTACTACCAACTGTTTGGCTCCAATGGCCAAAGTGTTGAACGATAACTTCGGTATCGAGGAGGCATTGATGACTACGGTTCACGCTACTACAGCAACTCAAATGACCGTTGATGGTCCTTCTAGAAAAGACTGGAGAGGTGGTAGAAGTGCTATGTTGAACATTATTCCTGCATCTACAGGTGCTGCTAAAGCGGTAACTAAGGTTATTCCAGCATTGGAAGGTAAGCTTACAGGTATGGCCTTTAGGGTTCCTACGGCTGATGTGTCTGTAGTGGATTTAACGGTTCGTCTTCAAAAAGACACTTCTTACGAAGAAATCAAAAAAGCGTTCAAAGCGGCTTCTGAAGGCGAGTTGAAAGGTATTTTGGGTTATACTGAAGAGGCTCTTGTTTCTCAAGATTTCGTAAGTGATAAACGTACAAGTATTTTTGATGCCGGTGCAGGTATCGAATTGAACTCTAAGTTCTTCAAATTGATTTGTTGGTACGATAACGAGGCTGGTTTTTCTAACAAAATGGTAGATTTGACTCAGCACGTTGCCAGCTTATAATTTTTCTGAATATTACTAATGGTAATCCTGAGAGTGGGCAAAAAATTGCTTATTTTCAGGATTATTTTTTTAAACGAAGATTATGATTTTAATTGTAGATAGTGGGGCCACAAAATCAGATTGGATTGCCTTGGATGAAAAGGGTAACCAGTTGTTTATGACCCAAACCTTAGGGTTGAGCCCAGAAGTTTTGACTAGAGAGGTAATCGAGGATAGATTGGCCAATAACTTTGAGCTTTCAAAAAATAGGGAGAAGGTTTCCAGATTGCATTTTTACGGGGCCGGATGTGGTACCGACCGTATGAAAAAATTCCTTGGGGATATCTTTAAGGATTTTTTCCCCAATGCAAAAACCGATGTAAAGGAAGATACCTATGCCGCAATTTTTTCCACAACCAAAATAGGTCACCAAGGAATCGTTTGTATCTTGGGAACAGGCTCTAACTGTAGTTACTACGACGGGCATCAGCTGTTTCAGAAAGTGACTTCCTTAGGTTATATACCCATGGATGACGGTAGTGGTAATTTCTTTGGACGAAAGTTGATAAGGGACTACTATTTTCACAAAATGCCCCAAGACTTAGGTATCAAGTTTGCCAAAGAGTATAATTTGGATGCCGATGTCATAAAAGAGAACTTGTACAAACAACCGAATCCGAATACCTATTTGGCTACCTTTGCCCGGTTTTTAGTGGAAAACAAAAACCATCCGTATTGTAAAGGGGTTATCGATAAGGGCTTCCAGCAGTTTGTAAACAACTATATCATGCAGTTTGAACTGGCGACCAAGGTGCCGATCAACTTTGTGGGAAGTATAGCGCATTACTTAAGGGATGAACTGGTAACGGTCCTTGAGCGTAACGACTTGATCGTTGGGGTTATTAGACAACGACCGATAGAAGGATTGATGGAGTTTCATGTAGAAACCATCTAGCTTTGTTTATTGCAATATATCACAGGCCTTGATGAAAGTCAAGGCCTGTTTTGTTTTGGGTTAGCGTACCGCAATCATTGAAATTTCAACATTGACGAACTTGGGCAGGTTTGAGACTTCTACGGTTTCCCTGGCGGGTGCCGTTTCACTGTCGAAATAAGTCGCGTACACTTCGTTGACCTCTGAAAACTGCTTCATGTCCTTCAAGAAAATAGTGCTCTTGACTACATTTTCAAAAGTCATATCGGCTTCGGTAAGTACCGCTTTTAGGTTTTCCATAGATTGTCGTGCCTCTTTTGCGATGTCACCCTCAATAAGCTTTCCTGTGGCGGGGTCTATAGGGATCTGTCCTGATATATAAAGGGTGTCTCCGCTTAAGACGGCTTGGTTGTAAGGACCAATAGGGGCAGGGGCATTGGGGGTGTTGATTATTGTTTTCATCGTTCTGTGATTTTTGTTTTTTAGCTGTAGGCTGTTTTGGCAAATGTAGCTAAGAATGTCGACCTTGTTAGCGCTGACTTCGGTTTTCCCACTTCAGGTCGCTAAGGATGGAGCTTTTTATTCCGATAAAGAAATACCATCGAGAGTATTGACCAAAAGGGGTCCAGTTAAAGTTCATCCTAAAACTTTTTAGGTCGCGTTCAAAGCGTAACTGGGTAAGGGTAAAACCTTTGTTCTTAAAATCGTATCCACTGGAGCCGCCCACCTTCCAACGGGGAGAAAGCTCAATGTCGCCCGAGAACATCAATGAATGACTGCTGAATTCGTTCTGTCGGGCCGAGTTGAAGTAACTTGCGGAATAGGCCAATCGAAAATTCCATGGGATTTTGGTGGCGTAGCGCGGGTTATCTACGTCTTCACCCTTATCTTTTTCGTCGTCATCTATTCTTCGCCTGTCAAAGTCGTCCGCCCTTCCGAAAAGGTCGTCGTCCCTACCTCCGCTTTGGGCTACGTAATCGTAGGCACCGGCCTCTTCCTCTTCTTCCTCTTCTTCTTTCTTTTTTCCAAAGGTCTTGCTGTCTATGGAATACCCGATGTTTATATTGGCTTGGGTCAATCTAAAAAGGCTTCCTCCGTTATCGATGTTGAATTTGTCGATTCTGCTACCATTGTTGTCTATGGCGTATGGGTCAAGGCCTGCAGAAAAGTTAATAGACATTTTATTGTCTAAAATGTTCGTTCCGCCGTTAATTCTTAGGGGGCTTAATTTTAAGGAATCCGACTCAAAATTATATCCGGTGGAAATATTGAAATTGCTAAGAATCGGAATCTTTTTGGGTTCGGTGGCCGTTGAATCCTTATCCCTTACCTTGGCTTCGAGGGTGTTTGCCAAAGAAAAGCTAAGGCTGTTGCTCTTGCCGAGGCTAGGGGCACCGTTTAGCGTGCCTTCAAAGCGGCTATACTGTACGACCTCTCCGGTATCGTTGTTCAGGTATTCATCGTAGAACTGGTCAAAAGAAGGGGAGTAACCGTAGCTTAACGAGGGCCGCATAACGTGGCGTAAGGCTTGTATCTTTTTGTCTTCCCCAAAATTGAAAGTACCGTAGACCGTAGTTCCTATACTGGCACTCATATTGTATTTGTTGTAGCGGTCAAAACCTGAAATGGTATCTTTTACGACCGAACCGACCTCACCGTCTTCGCCGAGCTCGTAGCGTTGGGTATAGGTTTCCAATGCCCATACGTCTTCATAGCTCCCACCCATGGTAACACTGAAAAATTTGGCGACCTTAAAATTGGTGCTGATAGGGATGCGGTGTTTTGCACCGACCTTGGCATTGTCGAACATGGCCGCCTTTAAAAAGTTTTCGTCGTTCGTAGTCAGTGAGTTACGTGCATTGACGTCATACTGGAAATTAATATTCTGTATCACCCCTTTTTTAATCCCATCTTTTTTGGCGAATGGGAATATACGTTCCATACTGGCCTGAAAAGTAGGAAGGGTCATCTGTATGTTGTCTTGGTCGGGGTTGGCACGTGCCGTAGGGCTCGTATTCTGCGAATGACTGGCCGTAAGGCTCATGTTGACCGAAGGATAGGCCGGAAAGGTCTTGGAATATGAAATGGATGACGATAGGTTGTTGTTCTGGGTCAAGGGCAGGTTTACCTGGTTCAATGAGTTTTGGTAATACGAACTGCTTCCTAGGTTTACCGATGCCGAAAACCGGGAATTGGGACTGGCCTTGGTGTCTTGTGAGTGTGATATCTGAATGTTCCACACCTTACTGTTGCTATAATCGTCAAAACCCTTCTGGCTCGTGACCAAATTTTCGTACCTGAAATTAACGTTACCGCGGTAGCGATAGCGCTTGCTGTACACGCTTTGTGTTCTAAAACCATAACTTCCGTTGGTATAGAAATCCCCCGTAAGGGTAATATCCGCATAATCGGAAAAGGGTATGTAATACCCTCCATTCTGTAAAAAGTAGCCTCTATCGGGGTCGTTACCGAATGTGGGCATCATCAATCCTGCGGAGCGGCCTACCGTTAAAGGGAAATAGGCAAAGGGCAAGGCCACGGGCGTCGGCACATCGGCTATGTAAAGGTTGCTGAAGCCTGCAATGACCTTCTTTTTGGGAACAAATTTCGCCTTTCGGATCCGAATGTAGTAATCGGGATTTATGGTGTCTTGTGAGGTGGTCAATTTTCCTTCGTGAAGAAAATAGACCGAATCGTTTTCCTTTTTTGTGATCTCCGCATAAACCTTCATGGCGTCGCTTCCCAATTGCCCTAGACCGGCCTGCTGCTCGGTTCTTGAGTTCCAGATCAAGGCTTTTTGGGTGTCAAAGTTAAAACGGATACTGTCGGGCCGTACCTCGTTATCACCCTGTTTAAAATAGGGGAGCTGGGTGTAATTGCCCAAAGAATCTTTGATTCGCCCCGCGTATACCTCGTTTTTAATATAGTCCATTGTAATAATACCGGCTTTTAATTCGGTATCTTGGTAATATATTTCGGCTTCGTTATAGAGGTATATCTTTTGGTCTTTTTGGCTCAGTTTGACGTAATCTTTGGCCTTGTACTTGATTTTGTCAAGTAGTAAGGGCTCCTTGCCATTATTGGGGCCAAGTGCGGTTGAATCTCCCGCTATACTGTCTTTTTGTACGGGGTCTGGGAAAAGTGGGGCAATAATAGTATCCTTGTCTGCTTTGATGGGTAGCCATATTAAACCGTCTTCTTGAGCGAGTGAATTGAAAGCGCCAACAAATAGCAATGCTAGTAAAAGTAAAAGATGTTTGTTTGATTGCAAGGCTATATATCCTATTTTTGTAACCGTTCGGCTTATTTTTCGGAGCTCAAACTTACATATATTTTTCGTTCCCTATACAGGGTGTTACCATAAATTTAACCATAATGAAGGCTTCTAAATACAGAGTGAATACCCGTGTACAACGGTTTTTCCTATTTCCTATTATTTTTTTAGCACTAATCTTATCTTCTTTTTACACCAAGAATCCTGAAAACAGAAACGATGGAAAATTCACGGTAGTGCTTGATGCTGGGCATGGCGGACATGATCCAGGCAATATGGGCAACGGGTATTTGGAAAAGCAGATCGCGTTGAACATTGTATTAAAAGCTGGCTCTATTTTAGAGAAAAATCCGAATATAAAAGTAATCTATACCCGTAAGGATGATACCTTCGTAGATCTTTATGAAAGGGGACAAATTGCGAATAAGGCCAATGCCGACCTTTTTGTGTCGGTTCATTGCGATTCACATACTTCAAATGCACACGGTGCGGGAACCTTTGTTTTGGGACTTCATGCGAACAAACAAAATTTTGAAATCGCAAAAAAGGAAAACTCGGTAATTTATTTGGAGGATAATTATAAGAGCAAGTACGCCGATTACGATATTAACTCGCCTGAGTCGGTAATCGGACTTACCATAATGCAAGAAGAGTTTTTGGATCAGAGTATAGCTTTGGCGAAGGCCATTCAAGACAACTTTACGAAAAAGCTCAAGAGAACCGATAGAAAGGTCAAGCAGGCCGGGTTTATTGTTTTGCACCAGACCGTTATGCCGAGTGTATTGGTGGAAACCGGTTTTTTGACGAATAAGGAGGAAGGGGCCTACCTGAATTCAAAAAGGGGACAGTCGGAGATGGGAACCTCCATAGCCGAGGCAATCCTTACGTATAAAGAGAATATTAGGGCCAATATTGCCGATTTCGATACGAGTATCATAACCAGTACGCCCGAACCCGAACCGATAGAGGAAAAGAAAGAACAGCCTAAACCGGAACCGGTCGCTGCCCCGAAAAAAGAAACGGTATCGCAAAAAATCAAAGACGAGCCTATTGTGGCCAAGACTACCGAGGTGCCCGCGGAGCCAAAGAAGGAGGCTATTCAAATCATCGAAGAGGCCAAGGGAAATGATCAGGACGTTGCGGTAAAAAAAGAGACTCCCCCAGAACCGCAAAAGACAGCACCTTCGGTTTCGAAGGAAACTACTGTGGCCCCAGCGGAAAAAAAATCCGATGTGGTGTACAAGGTTCAGATTATGGCCAGTGCAAAGAACCTCCCTTTACGACCTGAATCGTTCAACGGACTCAATCGGGTGGCCAAAGAACCTTATAAAGGGCTTTATAGATATGTATATGGTAGCACACCATCATTGGAAGAGGCAAAAATGTTGAAATCGAACGCCGACTTAAAAGGGTATACCACTTCGTATATCGTTGCCTATAGAAATGGCGAACGGATACCTTTTAAAGACAGTATCAAGTAGGTTTCGATACAATAAATAATTACCTTCCATATTTTATTTCTAATTTTGTTAGGGACCTATATATTGAAAGAAGTCTCTAATTAACCCAAAATCGATCCTTTTGAAACTATCCAGGGAAATAAAAACAGGAATAATAGTAATAGGCGGTATTCTATTGTTCATCTTAGGTTTTAGCTATTTGAAATCATCGCCTTTATTTGAAGATGGTAAAACCATATACGCAGTGTATAAAGAGGTCGGAGGACTTCAAGTGGGCACGCCCGTAACCATAAACGGTTTTGTGGTAGGTAAAGTGACCGACGTTAAGTTCAAGGACCAGAGCGGTCATTTATTGGTCACTTTGTTTATTAAAAGTGATTTTGAATTCAGTAAGAACAGTTTTGCCGAGCTCTACGATACGGGAATTATCGGGGGAAAGGGCATTCAGGTTAAACCCATATTTGACGGGGCACCGATGGCAAAGTCGGGCGACACCTTGACCAGCAAGGTTCAGCTGGGGCTGACACAATTGGTACAGAAACAACTGACTCCCTTACAGCAAAAAGTGGAAGGGGCCGTTACCAATGCCGATAGCTTGTTGATGAACGTGAACGAAGTGCTGGACGATAGGGCCAAAAAAGATTTGAGGGAAACCTTGAGCGGTCTGAACGCTACCGTAGCCAGTTTTCAAAAAAGCGCCGATATGCTCAGCCGGATTTTAAGTACCAACGAGGAGAACTTGAACCAATCGTTGAACAATTTTCAGGAACTTACCTCTAATTTCGCTAAACTATCAGACTCGTTGAACAATGCCGGTCTCGGCAATACTTTGGCAAAACTAGAGTCCACTATGGTCAATTTGAACAAATTGATGTCGAATATAGAGAAGGGGGACGGTACTTTGGGCAAGCTTATGAAAGACGAAGAACTTTATACAAATTTGAACAATGCATCAAGGGAACTGGATCTATTGCTCCAAGACTTTCGTTTGAACCCCAAGCGTTACGTAAACGTATCCGTTTTCGGTAAGAAGCAGGTAGATTACGAATTACCGGAAGACGATCCAGCCAACCTTCAACCACAACCACAACCCGAACAATAGATGGAATACTTCCCAAATATTTTATTTGTAATCGTACTTATAGCCGGTATCGGTTTTTTTGCCCGAAACGTAAAACGGCTGTCAAGAAATATTAAACTGGGTAAAGATGTAGACGTAAGCGATGACAAAGGCCAACGCTGGAAAAACATGGCCAAAATTGCCTTGGGGCAGACGAAGATGGTGGTTCGTCCCGTAGCGGGCTTTCTGCATATTATAGTATACGTCGGTTTTATCATTATCAATATCGAGGTGTTGGAGATCGTACTCGACGGCATCTTGGGGACACACCGCCTTTTTGCGCCCCTTGGTTCGGTATACGATGTGCTGATCGGCTCTTTTGAAGTATTGGCTTTCTTGGTCATTGTTGCCGTAACCGTATTTTGGGTACGCCGTAATATTATTCGGGTCAGACGTTTTATCAAACCGGAAATGACGGGTTGGCCCAAGCAAGATGGAAATCTTATTCTGTATATAGAATTGGTTCTTATGGTATTGTTCCTGACTATGAACGGGGCCGATTACCAATTGCAGCAAATGGGGGCAGACCATTATTTAAAGGCCGGTATGTTTCCGGTAAGCCAGTTTATGGCACCTCTTTTTGAGGGGATGTCCATGTCTTCATTGATACTTTTGGAACGTACGGCATGGTGGCTTCATATTATAGGGATACTTTGTTTTTTGAATTACCTTTATTATTCCAAACATTTACATATTCTTTTGGCATTTCCCAATACCTATTACGGTAAATTGAAGCCAAAGGGACAGTTTAAAAACTTGGATGCCGTAACCGCAGAGGTAAAATTGATGATGGATCCTTCTGCCGACCCTTTTGCCGCTCCTACGGAAGAAGATGCTGGGGAACCTGAAAAATTCGGGGCTTCCGACGTTACCGACCTGAGTTGGGTGCAGTTGTTGAATTCTTATACCTGTACTGAATGTGGGCGGTGTACCGACGAGTGCCCGGCCAACCAGACCGGAAAAAAATTGTCGCCCAGAAAGATCATGATGGATACCCGTGACCGCTTAGAGGAAGTGGGTAAGAATATAGATGCCAACAAGGGGCAGTTTGTAGACGACGGAAAGCAATTGCTAGACGATTATATCTCTAGGGAGGAGCTTTGGGCGTGCACTACGTGTAATGCTTGTGTTCAGGCTTGTCCGGTGAGCATAGATCCCCTTTCCATAATTATGGATATGCGTCAATATTTGGTAATGGAGCAATCCGCTGCGCCTACGGATTTGAACAATATGATGGGGAATATAGAAAATAACGGGGCGCCTTGGCCTTTCAACCAGATGGATCGACTCAACTGGGCCAAAGAAGAATAAACAAGGTACTTGGGCCGCGATACTAATTTTAGAATTTGAATTTTTTACAATGGCGAACGAATTGAAAGTTCCAACAATGGCAGAACTCTTTGCCGCAGGTCAGAAACCAGAAGTTTTGTTTTGGGTCGGCTGTGCGGGTAGTTTTGACGATAGGGCGAAAAAAATAACAAAGGCTTTTGTGCAATTGCTCAACAAGGCGAATGTTTCCTTTGCCGTTTTGGGTACGGAGGAGAGTTGTACCGGTGATCCGGCCAAAAGGGCGGGCAACGAGTTTCTCTTTCAAATGCAGGCGGTTACCAATATCGAAGTGATGAATGCCTACGGTATAAATAAAATCGTAACGGCTTGTCCCCATTGCTTCAATACCATTAAAAATGAGTACCCCGGTTTAGGGGGGCAGTATGAGGTGGTTCACCATACCCAATTTTTAAAGACCCTGTTCGAAGACGGAAGGATTACCCTTGAAGGTGGAAAATTCAAAGGAAAGCGTATAACTTACCATGACCCGTGCTATTTGGGCCGGGCCAATAATGTTTACGAAGCGCCAAGGGAAATGATCCGAAAACTTGATGCCGAGCTTATTGAAATGAAGAGCTGTAGGCAAAAGGGACTTTGTTGCGGTGCCGGTGGGGCACAGATGTTCAAGGAACCCGAAAAAGGGGATAAGGACGTGAACATAGAGCGTACGGAACAGGCAATGGAGACCCAGCCCGAAATTATTGCCGCCGCATGCCCATTTTGCAATACGATGATGACAGACGGAGTTAAGAATAAAGAAAAGGAGGGCGCCATTGCCGTGATGGATATTGCCGAGCTGATTGCCTCTGCGCAAGACCTGTAGGGCCCCTCGATTAAGAACCCCCAATTAGAACACAAGAAAATGCTAGTAGAATTTAATACTTTGCCCGATGCTTCACGCATATGGATCTATCAGGCCAACCGCAGTTTTACCGAAGCCGAATTGGCCGAAATACGTAACGAGCTCAACGACTTTATAACAGAATGGACCGCCCATGGTAGTCAGTTGAAAGCAGGATATGAAATAAAATACAAAAGGTTTATTGTTTTGGCCCTCGACCAAAGTGAGGTGGCCGCATCAGGTTGTTCAATAGACGCATCGGTTCATTTTATCCAACATTTAGAGAAAAAATACAATGTAGAACTTCTTGATAAGATGAACGTTTCTTATAAGCAAGGCGAGCACATTGCCTATAAGACCTTGATAGATTTCAAAAAAATGGCCAAACAAAAGGCAGTGTCTAAAAACACTATTGTTTTTAACAATCTTGTTGCCAATAAACAGGAGTACCAAGAACATTGGGAAGTACCCGCCGGGGAGAGTTGGCATGCCCGGTTTATGTAGTGAAATCGGTTCGACATGTTTCCTGAAGTATTGGTTTCATTATATATATCGGATGAAATGCAATATTCCTTTTAGTTTTTAGTTATTGCCATAGATCTATCTGAACAATGCGTTTTTTTTCTGTTTTTTCCTTACTTTTTTTTGTAATTCTAGGTGCTGCAGCGCAACATCCTTTGGTGACCAAAGACAGTCTGGCCCAAAGTAAATGGGTCGATGCGCGCTATAGTGAGATGACGCTTGACGAAAAGTTAGGACAACTTTTTATGGTCATGGTGGGCTCGGATCAGGCTAAATCCAGTACAGATAAAATAAAGGCACTCATTAAGGAACAGCATATTGGAGGGGTAATCTTTTCTACGGGTGGCCCTATGAGACAGGCCAAACTAACGAACGAATTTCAATCGGTTTCAAAACTTCCCTTGATGATCGGCCTAGATGCCGAGTGGGGACTTGCCATGAGGTTAGACTCTACATATGCCTTTCCATGGAATATGACCCTAGGGGCCATTACCGATAACACCGTGGTACAAAAGGTAGGTAGGCGCATCGGGGAGCATGCCAAACGTTTGGGCGTGCATATCAATTTTGCTCCCGACATCGATATCAATACAAACCCGAAAAATCCTATAATAGGTAATCGCTCTTTTGGGGAAGACCGTGAGAACGTAGCCAATAAGGGAATTGCCTTTATGAAAGGAATGGAAAGTGCCGGGGTACTCGCCAGTGGAAAACACTTTCCAGGCCATGGGGATACGGAAACCGATTCGCATAAGGCCTTGCCCATGATCAATTTTACCCGCGAACGACTTGATAGTGTAGAATTGTATCCTTTCAGAAGATTGATCGACGAAGGCTTGAGTAGTGTTATGGTCGCCCATCTAGAGGTACCTGCGCTCGAGTTGCAAAAAGAACTTCCGTCTTCCTTGTCGGAGCAGATCATTTCTGGGTTGTTAAAGGAGGAAATGAATTTTAAAGGATTGGTTTTTACCGATGCCCTAAATATGAAGGGGGTAACCAACCACGGTAAAGATGGTGATGCCGAGTTGGCCGCTTTCATGGCGGGCAATGACATCCTATTAATGCCTACACAAGTGGACAAGGCCAAGGAAAAACTGGCCAAAGCTTATGAAAAGGGAAGGATTACCGAAGAAAGGTTGGCCAGTTCGGTAAAGAAAATTTTAATGGCGAAATATAAGGTCGGGCTAAACAGGTATAAGCCGGTGGAGCTCAAAAATCTTTATGAGGACCTGAATTCGAGAACCGATGACCTGATTTACGAAGAGGCCATAGAAAAGGCCTTGACCGTGGTAAAGAACAATTTTTACCTGATGGGAGTCAAGCAGTTGGAGAACAAGAAAATCGCCTATGTAAAGTTCGGCGATGCCAATAGTGATCCCTTTCTTGAAGAATTGAACAAATATGCTGCGGTAAAACAGGTGAACGCCAGTGATATCGGAACCTTAAAGACGAAGCTTAAAGATTATAACTTGGTAATCGTGGGACTTCATAAGAGTAATGAAAGCCCTTGGAAAGCGTATAAGTTTTCAAAAAGAGAACTACAGTGGTTGGAGGAAATAGCGAACCAACGAACATCAAACTTGATATTGTCGGTATTCGCTAAGCCTTACGCACTCTTAGATGTACCTTCCTTTAAGAGTATCGACGGGGTAGTGGTAGCGTATCAAAACAGCGAGTTGGCACAGCGTAAGACGGCTCAGTTGATTTTCGGGGCCATCCCCGGTGAAGGTAAGTTGCCGGTTACCGCCCATAGCGATTTTCCGGTAAACACCCAGGTTCGGTTAAAGTCGTTATTGCGATTGGGGTACAGTTATCCCGAGCGGGTGGGTTTCGATGCGGCCAAATTGGCCCAAATCGATACACTGGTACGGCATGGGATCGATTCTTTAATGTTTCCGGGTGCCCAGGTACTGGTGGCCCGAAAGGGAAAGGTGGTCTATAATAAAGGGTTTGGTAAGCCGACCTACGATTCTAAGGACAGTATTACCACCGAACATATTTATGATTTGGCTTCCATAACAAAAATATTGGGTACGTTGCCGATGATCATGAAAATGGAAGAGGAGGGGGATATCAAACTGAACAATACCTTTCAGGAACTGATTCCCGAATATGCCGAATCGGAACTGAAGAACGTCACCGTACTAAAGGCATTGTCACATTATGGAAGACTGCCCGCGTGGATCGCTTTTTATGTCGCTACGCTTGACAAGAACCGAAAACCATCGAAAGAGTTCTATAGAACGGAACCTACCGATGGTTTTTCGTATAAGGTAACCGATAAACTTTATCTTACCGATGCGTATAACGATTCCATCTATAACCGGATCGGGAGACAGAGCTTAAAATCGAATCGCTATAGGTACAGTGATGTAGGTTATTACGTGATGAAAAAATACATTGAAAAAGTTGGCAAGAAGCGATTGGACAAGCAGGTGGATGAATTTCTGTATAAGCCCATCGGGGCATTGAATACGAGTTATAATCCTCTTGAGAAATTCCCTAAAAACAGGATTGTACCCACCGAAGTCGATAAATATTACCGTTACGAGACCGTTCAAGGCTATGTGCACGATATGGGGGCGGCCATGCAAGGTGGGGTCGGAGGCCATGCCGGACTTTTCAGTAATGCAGGTGATATCGCCAAGATCATGCAAATGTACTTACAGGACGGCATTTACGGAGGCACCCGTTTTTTGGATGCACGTACGGTCAAAAAGTTCAATACCTGTTATTTCTGCGATGAAAACGTGAGGCGTGGGGTAGGCTTTGATAAACCCCAATTAAAAGATGGCGGCCCTACCTGTGGTTGTGTATCCCGAAAAAGTTTTGGCCACAGTGGTTTTACCGGCACCTATACTTGGGCCGATCCCGAAGAGGAAATCGTTTACGTGTTCTTGTCGAACAGAACTTACCCTTCCTCTTCCAATACGCTTTTGATAAAATCGGGTTTACGAACACGTATTCAAAAAGTAATTTACGACGCTATTGTAAATTGATGTTTTTTTTTTTAGGAACTATAATTCTTTGGCACATCCTTGATAATTAAAGAATTGGGCGAAGATGCTCGGTTTACTTGCCATATACTTTGCGGTGTCTTGAAATTAAAAAGGGCTTTTACCGACTTACTTTATAGATTTAGCTAAATTTGACTGATGAAAATAGCAATTGTTTGTTATCCAACTTTTGGAGGGAGCGGTGTAGTAGCCACGGAACTAGGTATAGCCTTGGCCGATAGAGGGCATGAGGTTCATTTTGTAACTTATAAGCAACCCGTGCGCCTAGGGCTCTTAGGTAATAAAATTTACTTCCACGAAGTGCATGTACCCGAATATCCGCTCTTTAAATATCAACCTTATGAACTGGCGTTGTCAAGTAAATTGGTAGATACGGTGAAGTTGCACAACATCGATTTGCTTCATGTTCATTATGCCATACCACATGCCTATGCAGGTTATATGGCCAAAAAAATGTTGGAGGAAGAGGGAATATATGTGCCAATGATAACGACCTTGCACGGTACGGATATCACCTTGGTGGGCAACCATCCATTCTATAAACCGGCGGTTACCTTCAGTATCAATCAATCCGACGTGGTGACTTCCGTTTCCGAAAACCTAAAACAACGTACCATGGAGTTCTTCGATATTAAGAAGGAAATCGAGGTGGTACCCAATTTTATAGATAAATCAAATTACAGTCTTACGTTTACCGATTGCCAGCGTTCTTTAATGGCTAAGGACGACGAGAAAATTATTACGCATATCAGTAATTTTAGGAAGGTAAAACGCATACCCGATGTCATCGAGATCTTTGACCGTATTCAAAAGGAAATACCGGCCAAGTTGGTTATGGTAGGGGAAGGACCTGAAAAGGAAAATGCCGAAAGGTTGTGCGAAGAAAAGGGTTTGGTCGATAAGGTCATATTTTTAGGCAACAGTAATGAAATAGATAGAATTCTATGTTTTTCCGATCTGTTTCTTTTGCCTTCCGAATCTGAGAGTTTTGGTTTGGCGGCCTTGGAGGCAATGATCAATAAGGTACCTGTAATATCGAGTAATGCGGGGGGTATACCTGAAGTTAATGAACACGGTATTACCGGGTTTTTGAGCGATATTGGCGACGTTGCCGATATGGCACACAACGCCTTGCGTATTTTGAAAGATGAGGATACTTTGGAGCAATTTAAACAAAATGCGGTAGCCTCTGCGGAACGGTTCGATATCAAAAAGGTGCTGCCCTTATATGAAGCACTCTATGAAAAGGCCTATAAAGCAAGGTTTGACAAATCTTTGACGTAATATGAAATGTGCTTTCTTGGTTTTGATTCTACTTTTCTCATCTTGTAAAGGGCAGGAAAAAAGAGGGCGCCAACAAGACGTTTCCGAACAGGAAAACCTAATGCAACTTATTGAAAGCGATTTTTATAGCGGGACCGATGAAGAGGGGATGATAGTCGTTACCGATAGAAAAAGCCTGCTTAAATTCTACGCACAGGTCAACAGAACCCGAAAACCGGGACTGGTGGTACCCGAAGTTGACTTTGGCAAGGAAATGTTGCTCATCTACTGCGCCGGAAAACAGCAAGGAGCTTCCTTGCCTCGATTGTTCGTTAAGAATACATCCGACAGCCGTTTGGTCTTAGGCGTTGAAACGACCAAGGGAGAGGCGTCTTCTACCGCCTTGACGAGTCCGTTTTCAATTTATAGCCTACCGCTTACCCAAAAGCAAATTATTGTAGAGTAAAACCGATATATAGCTGGTATTGAACGGGCTATCGATTATTGGTGCCATTCGAAGTGTACATTCGGGTTCTTGCCCTTATAGTTCTTACTTTGTAGTGAGAACACCCAAATTGTATTCTTATGAAACCCCATATAAAATATATGGTTCTATTGTTATGTGCCACGACAAACCTATTGCAGGCGCAAGAAGAACCAAAACTTGTAGCAAAGGACAGTATTGTAAAAAGTTCGTGGATTATTGGCCTTGGTTATAATATTGTAGATGACTCAGGAGATGTGTTCGATGAACTATTGGCTCCGGGAGATCAATGGAACGTACTGCCATATCCCTCAAGAATCAGTATCGGAAGATATTTTGATAGTGGAATCGGCGTAGAGGCTATCGGTACCTACAACAAATACGCCGTGGGTAAATTTATCGATGGAAGGACTAACCTTGAAGAAACCGATTATTATGGGATAGACGCCCGGTTGACCTATGACTTGAATAAGATCATTGGGCAGACCGGATGGTTCGACCCCTACTTGGGTGTTGGTGCGGGTTATACGGAAGCCAATAATGAACCTCGGGCCACTTATAATGCCGTAGTTGGGTTTAGAACCTGGTTTTCCGATCGTTTCGGACTCGATTTCAGTTCTTCGGGAAAATGGGCGGCGAACAATGACCAGGCCACCAATCACTTACAGCATGCGGCTGGGGTGGTATATCAATTTGGAATTACGAAAGGACTATCGAAAAAGGGCGAGGCCAAACTCGCCTTGATCGAGGAGTTGGATGCCCAAAGGCAGAAGCAACAAGATTCGATCGCGGCTGCAGAAAGGGAAAGGGAAGAGGCGGACCTAGCTGCAAGACTGGCCAAAGAAAAAGAGGAAGCTCGATTGGCCGCAGCCGAAAAAGCTAGGCTAGATGCCTTAAAACAGCGTGAAACGGAAATCAGAAATGAGATTGACGCTTTGGGCTTTGCGTATTTCGACCTGAATTCTTCGTATTTAAATGCAAAATCGAAAAAGGTTCTTGACGGTCTCGCCGATATTTTGGCGAAATATCCGGAATTGGAGCTTCAAATCACTTCACATACCGATTCAAGGGGTACATCGGCCTACAACGATTGGTTGTCGGAACGACGTGTAACCCATACCAAGGCCTATTTGGTAAAGCGGGGCGTATCGGCTGAACGTCTTGATACGGAAGCCTATGGCGAAACCCATTTGTTGAACGAATGTGATGACAACACCTATTGCGATGAGGAAAAACATCAAGAAAATAGAAGGTCGGAGTTTGTTATTACCAAGTTTTAGTTACGATAACAAACCTTTGTTCAGCCATTTTCGCTTGGCCCAAAAATTAAACTTAATGTAATAGTACGTTAGGTTTAAGGGCCATGACATCCAATAATAGCCTTTAGCATACATGAATGGTTTGATTTTCACCAAATAGCGGAAGACTTTTTCGGGAGACTTCAAAAATGTCTTGATAAGGGCCACCTTTGAAGTTTTAACTTGGTTCGGGTTGTACTCAAGGCCTACTTTATTCTCGCCTACATTTTGGTAAAACCCCTTTGTAATCTGGTTTACGAACTTTAATTTTTTCCTGTTGGTAAAAATACCTGTACGCAAGGCCATGTCGGTAATGTAGTTTTGTACCATAGCCTGTGAATAGTCAATGGCACGCAAATCGTTGAAAAGGTTCTTGAATTCGGAAAACATATATTCCTGAATCGGACTCACGTATTGGTCAAAAACCATTTTCTCATTGGGTTCGTGGAACTCCACTGTGGGGGATTGGCCGTTTTCGCCCATGGTATACGATAGGGTACTGCCATGTGGCGCTGCCAGCAATTGTTCGTAAAGTTGTCCGTTGGCCATGAGTACATCATCGGAAAAATCTTGGCTCGGATAGATTGAAAAATTCAAACCGTATCTCTTGGTGCCCTTTTCAATATTGTATATTTCCTTAAGTCCAAGGTAGTAGCCCGTTACCGGTATTTTCCTTTTGAGGAACTTGTATATGCTTTCTTGCATGGTGCCTCCCCATCCCACATCAACTAGGGCAAGACCATCTTTATCAAAATCGGCTTCGAAGGATTTCAAATAGTTGAGGAATGCCATTTTTTGGTCGTAGCGGTTTTGGTCGTAGGCCTCTTGAAATCTAGGGCTGCTTCTTAGGTACTGCATGGTTTCCGATTGAAAAAACGCAGCATGGTTACTGTCCGTAGTTATAGGGATTTCCTGCTTGATATCGTTTTTGGTCTCATCGGAAAAAGGGAACCAGTCAAGGAAATGATCTAATGACATCTTTCCGAATCTTTTGAGTAAGCCCCCAAAATCTTCTTCGGGCAATGGTCGAAGGGCCAGTTGAGTAGCCGATTGCCTTGAAGCCTTGAGATAGTGCGTTCGAATTTTCGCCTCGCTCTTGAACAGGTTCATGTCTTGGTAGCAATCGAACAGTTCTTTTAAAAAGTGCCCTTCGCGGGCAAGGAAGAACAGGTCGTTTACCTTGTTTTTTTTGGCATTGATATAAAGTCGCTCGGTAAAGAAGTAAAAATGGAGCACGTATTCGCTAAACGGATGTCCGCTTTTTTTACACCGGGATTCAATGGTCTGGCAAACTTTTTTAAAGTCGTTTTTATCGGAACCCAAAAGGTTCTTTTTGTTCCTGAACTTATGGGAAAAGTGTTTCAGGTGCAATGAGGGTATACCGTGTTTATGGGCATTGTTCACATCACTGCCCATATTGTCGCCGATCATCAAAACCTCTTTGGCATCTAAGGACAGTTTGTCCAGTACATAGGGGTATAATGAACCTTTTTCTTTGCTGTGTCCTACGCTGCTAGAGAGAAAAACGGCATTGAATAAATGGTCTATTTTATGGAAGTCAAGAATTTTTTCGATTACCTTTTTTGAAAGGTAGAAATCGGACATTAGGTAAATGCGATAGCCCTTTTGTTTAAAGTGTTCGAGAGTGGAAATAAGGGTTTCGTTCTTGAACTGCACTGAAATTTCAGCGGTAAAGTCGGCCCTTTCAAATAATTTTTTGAATCTAGGGAAGGGAACGTCGTGTAAGTTTTCGGTATTCACAAGCCTGTGATATACCTCGGTGATTACATCTTTGTATTTGATCTCTAGGGTAGAGCAACCTTGCTTTTTGCCGAGATAGGCAAGTGCTTCGGTACGAATGGTAAACAATTGTTCGCCCTCCATGGGTATGGCCAACTCACGAACCATAAACTTGGCCCATAACCGTATGGCGTAATTAGGGTGTACGGTACGGTGGACCAGCGTATCAAAAAAGTCCGTAAAAAGAACTTTTCGATCATCAAACCGCGAAATTCTTCGTTTCAGGTCTTTCAAGGGGGACTAAATTAAAACTAGGTTGGGGTGCTCTACTACCTAATAAAGAGTAGAAAAATAATGGGGGATTTATGGTAAATAGAAAGAATTATATTTTCTTTTAATTCAGCAAGCCACAATTGTATATTGAAATTTTCAGACGTCTTGGTTAAATCAGCCACAGTGTTCTCGTTTACGGGGTTCAACTGCGAATATATACGGTGAAGTGCAATGTCTGGATTTTTTTTAAGAAAATATTGGGAAAAAACTCGATGAACCGCATAAATACGGCAAAATTAAAGGTTTATTTACGGTTTTTATTCAGAAAATCGGGCTATCGGAAGTATTTGAAAGCAATATTTTACTCTTTTTACCTACGACCAAGTACGATTTTGGATGATCTAAAATTGCATAAACGTTAATTTCGGACTCTTTTTCGTCGTTCTCATAGAGAAAATCGTAAATAGTCCGTCTAAGAAAATCGAATTTGCTATTCTTAAAATCAATGGCTTCTATTTTTTCGAATTCCTTTTCGAAGGGTATCGGGGTCCGTGTAATTTTTGAAGGGTCGTTCGGTAAATTTATGGGTTTTCGATGTTTGTCCCTAAAATCGTGATATTTCTCAATAAGGCCTTTTTCGCGAACAAATTGCTTCAAGGCTTTGATCAGATAGTACAATTGGGCCTTTAGTCTTCCTTTTAAGGAATCCTTTTTGAAAAAGATATCGTAATTGTAATCGTAGACGGTATTGCACCAGCGTCTTTTCCAATAAAAATCGCCCTTTGAAAAAGTAATCAATCGTACGCCATTGGCAATGCACCATTCTATCTGCTTCATCAGGTCGGTGTAACCGGTGTTGAACTTCGAATAATCGATATCGTAGGTTCGTATATATTGAAAAATAACATTTTTCATGTGGAAGTTCAGGCAGATATCGATAGGTTTTTTTCCATTGTAAATTACATAGAATGAAGCTTTCTTGTCTAAGATCATTTGATAGACGTTGGCACGGTAAAAATCTTGGGTAGCCAAATTGATATTATCCTTGATTCCTTTTTCAAGCGAGCGCAATTCCAACAGTCGATAGAATTCATCCATTAAAAAATCATACTCCTGTTTTTCCATGGCACCAAAGTACATGACATAACGAATATCAAAACATTGTTCTAGTTTTCTTTGCTCTCGACGTAGTTTATAGCGGCTCGTTTTACCGAAGCGCTCGTTTAGGTAAGCGCCTAAGGAAGGTACATTCTCAAAATTGATTAGAAAGCCGGGATACTGTTTTATGGTATGGCGCCCTATATTTTTTGGAAGTTTTTCGGTCTCTACCTTGAAATAACCAGGTACGTCCTCAACTACGAAGGCCGGTCCTTCAAAGTGAAATTCATCGGTATTGGAATTGGTAAAGACCACGTCACCCGTATACCTGTTTTGCAATTGCCTGTAATGTGTCGGCAGCAGTTCTTTGGTGTAGGCGTCGAAAAAAAAGTTCGTGGAGTTCATAGGGGGCAGGTCGTGCAAGAATTTTGTTAACGCGTTCAGTGCTTTTGGGTCTCCTTTACATAGTCGGCTATCTCTTTGGCAATAAGGGCTCGACCGTGTGCGTTCCAGTGGTGGTCGTATATCAGGGTCGTAGGTTTCTTGGAGTTCTCAAAACTGGATGAAAAGTCAATGTACCGTATCCCATTGCTCTGACAGAAGTCCAAGAAGCGTTTACTGGTTTTTCTACGGTCTAGCAGCAGGGTGGTTTTAGTTTTGTCAAAACCGTAAAGGTGGATCAAGCTTTTGAAATTGGCTATTCTTTTTTGGTCGCGTTTTAACTTTTCGTCTTCACTGTCTAGGGTAAGTTCATTGGTACGGTAGCCTTCTTTGGTGTCGTTAAAGGCTACGCCACGTTGGGCCAATTTTTTGAGGGGCTCTATAATCCCTATTTTGCTGCCGTAGGCCAGTAGTTTGATATTGTCGCGTATTTTAAAAAGGGTAGAGGAGAGCATTTTGATCCGGTCCTTATTTGGTTCGTAAACCCCTCGGTTTAAGTCGTTATCGTAATTTAGGTATAAGATGATTTGGTCTATGAGTTGAAAATCGTTCTTATAAGCATGTACCAAATGCATCTGGTTGGCAAAGTCATAGCCGGCGTATCCGTATTCATATACTTCGATACCTTCGGTCTGAATTTCAATTTGCTTGCCTATGGAGTTTGAAACGTCTTGGTGAAAACCTTCAATAAAGGAATCCCCGATCAAGGCCAGTTCAAACTTGTCCGCTGAAGGCGTGAACTCTCGGAAGGAATTGAAGCCCGCCTTGTTGATATGGAATTCAGAGAAGTTTTGGTTTCTATTGCCTGTAACAGCGTATCCACTATGGTCGGGCACTCGTTTTTCAACTCCATATTCATCAATAAAGCGAGGAGGGTCTTCGGTATAGAGATGGAATACTCTTACGATCACTTCCAATAATAGGAGGATCAGAAGCATATAGAGAACGGATTTTAGAATAAACTTTTTCATCCTATCTTAAAATTGAAAATAAATGAACGAACGGTTGACCCCATCGTCATAGAACAATAATATACTCAAAACCACTAGGGTATACAAGAGAAACCGGACTACGGGCGATTTAAACTTGAACGGGTTGCGTTCATCCCTTCGTATCAAATATTCATAAAAGGTAAACAGGGCTATCAGTAAATAAAAATCGAACATTCTATAGCCCATGGGGTGCATATAGGGTTCGTAATAAAAATTACTTCCTATTCTTTCGATAAAATCGAAGGATGAGGATAGGGTGGGCGACCGGAAGAATATCCTCGAAAAGGTTACGAGAATAAAAGTCAGTAACACTTGAAGGATTTCAGTAATACTCGGAAGCCAAGTACGTTCGGCTATAACATTGTCGGCATAAATCCTGTTTCGGCCCATTAAAAATACGGGCATATAGAGCAAGGCATGAATTCCTCCCCAAAAAACAAAGGTCCAATTGGCCCCATGCCAAAGTCCGCTGACCAAAAAAATGACGGCAATGTTTCGCAATGACTTTAATTTACTCACCCGCGACCCTCCCATAGGAATGTAGAGGTAATGTCTGAACCATGTGCTGAGCGAAATGTGCCATCTTTGCCAATATTCAGCAATGTTCCGTGAAAAATTGGGGAATTTGAAGTTGGACATCAGCTCTACCCCAAAGAGTTTTGCCGTACCGATGGCGATATCGGTATAGCCACTGAAATCGCCATACACTTGAAAGCTAAAAAGCGAGACCCCAAGAATCAAGGTAGAGGCCGGGTAGTCGGTATAGTTCGTAAAAATATCATCAACTATGGGGGCTAGGGAATCGGCGATAACGAGTTTTTTAAAAAAGCCCCAAAGAATAAGCTTTAATCCGCTACTGGCCTGTTCGTATTTAAAACTACGGCGGGTATTGATTTGGTTCAATAGGTTGGAGGCCCTTTCTATGGGGCCCGCTACCAATTGCGGAAAGAAAGCTACAAAAGCTGCGAAGGAGATGAAATTTTTGGTGGGCTCGAGCTTTTTGTAATAGATGTCAAATGAATATGACATGGTCTGAAAAGTGTAGAAGGAGATACCTACGGGTAGGATGATACGTAAGGTCCATACGCTTTTAATGTTGTAGCCCAAGGCGCTAACCGCCTCGATAAACGAGTCTACAAAAAAGTTGTAGTATTTAAAGAAGCCTAATAGGCCCAAGTTAAAGGCAACGCTTACCCATAGCCAATATTTGGCTCTTTGCTTATTGTCTTGATTTTTAAAAATTTGCTGGCCAACGAAAAAATCGAGAACGGTACTGAAAAAGATAAGGATAAGAAAACGCCAATCCCACCAGCCATAGAAGACATAACTGGCTGCAATGACCAATAGATTCTGCACCTTGAGGCTCTTTTTGAAAACGAACCAATATAGTACGAATACCACCGGAAGGAAAATCAAAAAATCGAGTGAGTTGAACAGCACTGTTATCTATTTTTATTGATGTTATTTATCCTTAATTGTTGTAATCTCTTCAAGGTCGAATTAAGTTATGGAAACTTTCACTTTTTTCTTCGTCCCTATAAAATAATATTGGTCGGTTAGGTCGGTGAACGCTTTAAGCGAGGTAAAACACTCATCGTTCAGATATAAGAATTCAAACGCCAGCATTTTTAATTTATGGTTCTCGGCCAGGTTTAAATCGACTTCGGTAAGCCCATTGGGTAGGGGGTCCGAAGAAATATCATGAAATGTAAAGGGAGCATCTATAGTGTTGACTTCGGATTTTCTATGCCTTAGTTTATAAGTGAACCGATGCAATCTTTCGTTTATGTTCTTATCGCGCAGCTTTTGTTTGAAATCGAAGAATCGCTTCAAAGTAGACGCCAAGGTCTTGGCGATAAGGGATGAGGCGTCGTAGAAAATATGATATTCAAAATCATAGGTCGTATTCGACCACCTCGTTTTATAATCAAAGTAACCTTTGGAAAAATCGAATACTTCTATTTTTTCAGCTAGGCAATATTCTATCAATTTCATAATGGTCACCGAACCCAAATGGAATTTGGCGTAATCAATATCAAAAACGGTAATAGCATCAAAGAGAACGCTGTCGGAATGATAGTTCAAGGTTACCCCGATCGGTTTTTCCCTGTCGTAAATAACGAATAGGGAGGCTTTTTTTTCAAGAATCAACGGATAGGCGACATCGTAATAGAACTGCCATTCTTCCGGATTGAGATTATTGTTGGTGATTTGTTTGTCGTCAAATCGTTTGGTGAGTAATTCCTTAAAAGAAGCAAATACAAAATCGTAGGTTTCTTTGCCGATGTCCCCGTGGTACATTTTGTATCTAATATCGAAACAGGCTTCAAAACGCTTTTTGTATTTGTTCAACTTGTACCTGCTGCTCTTGCTGAAGGTAGCGAGCATATACTCGTTAAAGTTGGTGTATGGCCCTAATTCGATGGCAAAGCCGGGGTATTGCTTGGATCGGAGCAACTTTAAAGTGGTATTTTCGGGGATGTCGCGAATGGTATTGAAATAGGTAGGGACATCGTAAATGAGAAATACCTTTTTTTTATGGTCGTTTATAGGCGCGGGGTGTAATCGATAGTCCATACCCTTGGTAAGGGTTTTTCCTGAATTGATATAAAGGGGGAGTCCCGCATACTTGTAAAATTGTATGTTTTCTAAAAAATCGACAGTCAAGGGCTTCTTGCCTCCGTAAAAATGATTCGACCAAATCGAGGTGTAGGTGTCTGATAGAAAGGGATTATTTTTTATCAAAACGGACTGGGATTAATTGGATTTTGGTATTTGTCGGTAGGCGGGAAAAAAGTTGCTTTCGCCATCATTGGTACTTTCACACCGTTGGTCCTCGTTCATTTTTACGAGTTCCTTGTACACTTTAGGGTTTACTACATATCTCCAAAATTTAGCAGGTCTGTGGTTTTTTGAAAAAGTGGACTTAAAGGCAAAGAGCGTATCGCTCTTAACGCCTTTTCCACCACCGAGGTTGAAATACTTGTATTTTTCTTCGGTGGCATTGATGCGCATGGTGTCAATGATCAGTTTAATGGCATTGAGGTGCAAGAATTCTTCTTTATGTCCCGACAAATGGTATTGTACTATTTCGTCGGTCTTTATGAACATGGCACCACCGATGACTTCATTGGTCTCGTTTAATACGCATAGCAATAGTTCCGTTTCAAAGAACGAACTGAGCATGAGCTGGTAGAAGTAACGGTCACTGAAGAAATAACTTTCATCGGCATTTACCCTTCTCATGTTTTCGTAATAGATTTCGATAAAGGTCCGGATGTCCTCTTCCGAAGTCCCTTTACGAACGGAACAGAGCTTTTGCGATTTATTGATATAAGTCTTTAAGCGACTACTGTACTGTTGTCGTTGTAGATCAAGTGGTAGGGTGAGATCAATGTAAACTACCTCACCAGGGCTATAGATTTCCCCAATATTGGCCAGAATTTCATCTTGGTGGTCAATGTAGGGATGGAGTCTTGAAAAAACGGATACCACTTTGTGTGCCAAGAATAGTTTTTGTAATTCGTTTTTGAAATTGGTGTTGTCGAAATTAAGCTTCTTGGTACTACATAGCGGGCCTGCATAGCCATACACAGAGGTAACGTCCTTGTAACAGGTGCCCTCTATTTCCCGTAACATTAGGGGGAGGATGATATGAGTACCTTCTTCTTCGTAATGAATCAGAATAGGGGTTTCATCATCTCCTTTTGAGAGGTAGTGGTAGTGGTAGGTATGGTAAAAGTCACAGTGGTCGACTTTTTTTATGAGGTCGTTCCACTCATTCCTTTCAGTTATGATTTTGATCATGCATATGGTCTAAATATCCGAATAGACAGTGCTGGCCCTGTCATCAGAGTGTTTTGGTTTAGGATGGGTACTATTGATAAAATGGGGGCTATCCGTAACGTTGACTCATAAATAGGACTAAAAGGGTAATGATAGGTAAATAACTCTTTGTTAAAGCCATTTGATAAAAATTTAATTAAAACTAGGTGTATTCCGTTATTTTGGAATCCGTTGTCCGAACCAGATTATACCTACATAATTACTAACATAAATTTACCACTTTGAAATAGACTTTCAAAAAACCCAGGTCAACTTTTTAACACGATCAAAGAAAAAAGCGATGGTATTTTATGTAACTGCAATTTCGCCAATATTTTTAACGAAGGTCTTTGGAAGGTGGTCTTCGGTAAAATAGCGAAAAGCATCGCTGTGGATGTTCAGGCCATTGTCGATGAGCCCGATACTATCCCACCCAAGGGTATTAGGAGCGAGAAAGTCCTTTCTTATATTATCGGCAATGTAACAATAGCGATGATTTGGAAAAGCTTCTTCTATGGCCCGATAGTTTTTTTTGTCGGGCTTTTCGGAACCTAGTTCTTCCGATATCACAATGGTATCAAAGTAGTCAACTACGGCCAAGGCTGAGAGCTTGGCTCTTTGGGTTTTGCTCCTCCCATCGGTTATGACACCCAGTTTTCCACCTTTGTCCTTTATGTGTTTTAACAAAGGTAGAACCCCTTCGAATGGAACGATAGCTGGTTGGTGGTTGCGATAAAGGTTTATGAGCATTTGTTTTTCAACCCCAAAAGTAGTGGTCAAGTATTCGAACACGTTCTCTTTGTTTCGATACATTGAGAACATTTGTACAAAAAGTTTTTTCCATTGCTTGGGGGCGAGTTCCATGGCAATGGCGGAATAAGCAGATCTTAGATAATCGATTTCATTATAGAGTGTATCGTCTAAATCAAAAACGATGACGGATTTTTCATCAACCTTTATATCCATGGACTAAAATTTCATCGTCATATCTGATCATGAGAAGGTCTTTTTCCCAACAATCAAAATCTTGATCAATTTGTTTCCCTTGGGTGAATTCCTCTATAATCCATTTGGGGTAGTTGGCACCTGCCAAATAAGATAGGGGGTAGCCACCACCAAATCTTGGGTTGATCTCTATGGCCCTAACATTGTTTTCCGTATTATGGACGAAAAACTGGGCTGTAAGGCAACCCACGGCACCGTTTACGGTAGCCATATTTTTTTTGATGTAATCGACGAGAAGATTCTTCACGGTCAAGGCCTTATAGACCTCTCCATCCCTTACTTCGATTCTTTTTCGAGGAACGACACATTTCAGTTCATGGTCTTTGCCGTAGTATAGGTCGCAGGTAAACTCATTGTATTGATCATGATCGAGGTATTCTAAGAACATAAGCTTATCATTTTGAAAATGATAGTCCGTTAGGTCTTTCTCCTCCTTGATCAGATAGGTGTCAACACTTCTACTGCCATCAATAGGTTTGATGAACAGTGGAAGGCGATATTTGTCTTTTGAATATTCTTTGGCAACTTCTACGTTATGGGCTTCAAAGAACTTGTGGATTTGTCTTTTGTCCCTACATTTTCCGACGAAATCGGAGGAGGCAACCACGGGTACGATCCCGTTTTTTTCCAAAAGCAGTCTGTTTTGTGCCAGTGGTAATAACTCTGTGTCAATCGTAGGAATCAACAGGCCGATGTCACGTTTTTTACATTCGCTGATCAACACATCGAAATAATCGGCATGGGTCACAAAAGGCACTTTAAAATAGCCGTCGGCTATTTGGCAGGCACCGGAAAGTGTTGGGTCGGCATCGGATGCATACACTTTAGCCTCGGGATATATTTTTTTAAGTTCCTTTTGAAAGGCCCTAACGAGAGAAACACGCCTCCCGGCAGAAGATATGAGAATATTCATCGTACTAAAGTATAAAAAGATCGGAACATCTTTATGAAAGGATTGATCAAAGGTTTTCTGTTAAATACGAAAACCAAGCACGAATAGCCTATCCCGTGGTAATCTTCCCCTAGAAATTTCTTTAATGGGTATGCGTCTATTTTTTCAAAACCCGAGAGCATGGCGGGAATTTCAGAAACCGGAATATCTGATTTCATCAGGCGAACCATTAGAAAGAAGACAAAGGACTGCTGACGTGTTTTAAGTCTTTTGATACAGGCCTCGGCGTCTTTATGCCCCCTAGGTATGGTCGATATTAATTCGTTGAACACATGGGCTGCATTTGCATTGTCGTAGATCACTTTGTTGTAGTGTTCCGGACTTTTATTGCGCATGGCCGATGTTGGCAAAATACGATATCGGTGTACGTCTAAGTCGGCATGGGCCATTCTTTTGGCCTGGCAGAAGAGTTCGGAGGTAAGAATGGCATCTTCCATCCATTTGCCCTCGATAAAGCGGATTCCGGTATTTTGTATAAAATCGCGCTTGATCAAATACCACCAAATTTCGTTTTTGTGCTTTTTGTTCGCTATATAGGTAATGCCGTCGCAGATGTCAGGTTGAGCGGATGCATCAAAGGAATCAATGTTTTTAGAATAGGGATAAGGTTTGGTGACGACCGATTTGCTTACGAAAGTCAAGATGTCTAAATCGTTGGCTTTGCATAGGTCGAGTAAAATGGGCAAAGTATTTTGGGCAACATAGTCATCGGGGTCGAGAAAATAAATGTATTCCCCTTGAGCGAGGTCGTATCCCGAATTTCTTGCCGCACCTACGCCCGCATTCTTTTTGTCGATAACCTTTATATTGGAGTGTTGCGAAGCGTATTCTTGGGCGATTTCTAACGTTCTATCTTTAGATTCATCGTTTACAATAATAATCTCGTATTCGGAATCCGTCATTTGCTGGTCTAATAAGCTATTGACGCATTCGCTTAAATAGAGTTCCATGTTGTAACACGGTATAATAATACTTAATCGCATAGTTCGCTATTTCCTGTAAACAATTCCATTGTGGCACTGGTATCGGATGAGATCCCATCGGTTTTGACTACTTTCAGTACGGTCAAAAACAATATTTTGAGATCGAGGGGGAAAGAGATGTGGTCAACATACCACACGTCATATTCAAATTTTTTATTCCAAGATATGGCATTTCTCCCGTTCACTTGTGCCCATCCCGTTATGCCCGGCTTGACCTCGTGCCTTCGCTTCTGATAATCGTTGTAGAGGGGCAAATACGAGACTAATAATGGGCGGGGGCCAATTAGGCTCATATCTCCCTTGAGCACGTTTAATAATTGGGGGAGTTCATCAAGGGATGTTTTTCTAATGAATTTACCTGCAGAGGTAAGTCTTTTTTCGTCAGGAAGAAGGTTTCCGCTTGCATCTTTTTTGTCGTTCATGGTCTTGAACTTCAATATGGTGAAGATTTTGCCGTCTTTTCCAGGGCGTTTTTGAACAAAAAAGATACTTCCACGATTAGCGATTCCTAAAAAAAGAACAATGAGCAATATGATAGGCAGGGCCAGAGTCAAAATTGACAATGCCATTATAAAATCGATTAGTCTTTTAAAAAAATAACGGTAAATCATGAAGCGTCTAATAACCCTTGCAAAATACAGATAAAAACGCCTTATAAATTTTGGTTATAGACCAAGTACTTGCATTTTTGTTAAAATGCAAGTTTACTCGATAATCGAGATGAAATGCTCCGAGGCTTGCCTCGAAATCAAGGAGTATTCCTTTTAATGCCTTGAGGGCTTGCCCCAAGGTAGTTTACTGCATATCGATGTCTGTTGTAATAAGACGAAAGGGAGGAAACCCATACTTTTGGTTATGCTAACCCATAGGGGGCGTTCGGGCCTACTTGAGCAATCGGTATTCTTTGAGCTGCTCCGACCAAACGAACTGTTGGCTATATTTTTCGGAAATCAGTTGTCTGTATTTTGGATTGGAACCGAAGTAGTCGGATGGGGTATTTAAGCAGTTTAGCATGGCATGGGTTAGGGCATCGCTGTTCTTTACGGGTATAATCGTACCATTTATTCCGTCTTCGATAATTTCATTAGAACCATTAATATTGGTAACGATACTGTATTTGCCCATGGCGCCGGCTTGGAGAAGTACATTTGGGAATCCCTCTCTGTAACTGGGAAATACGAATACGTTCGAAATGGCAAAATAGGGTCTAACATCTTGTTGCCAACCCACGGATATAATGCCCTCGTTTTCTTCAATTTCCTTTTCTATGGATGGGGGCAAGGGGTCCATATCCTTTTCGTAAGGCCCCACGAGCAATAATTTAGAGTTTTTTGATTCTTTTTGTACTTGAACAAAGGAAGTGATCATTTCCTCTATCCCTTTATCAAACCCAATTCGGCCCACAAAAGACCATATAAAATCAGATTCGTCGATATGTAGATTTTTCCTTATTTCCTTTTGAATATTGCTCGGATAGAGCATAGGATCGAAGTGGTCTAAATCAATACCGTTCACATTCCCGTGACCAATAATCTTTAAAGGTTTACGGGTGATTTTGTATGCAGTAAGATCCTTCTTTACCCCCCTTCCCTCTGGATAAATATGGGTCGCACAAAAACAGATGATGCGGTCGAAGAAGATAAGCATATGCTTCATTAGACCTTGTTGGGTAGGGAAAACCAGGCCCGTAAAGGTATGCAGGCGATAAGGGACCCCGGCCAGGTAACCGGCAACCATGCTCAACAGTCCCGCTTTAGGGGTGATGGAATGAATGATATCGGGCTTTTCCTTTTTAAAAAGAACGAACAACTTGTATAGGGATACGATATCGGCCCAAAGATTTATTTTTCGGTCAATATTGACAACTACCGTACGAATACCTTCACTGTCCCTTATCGTTTGGTGCTGTGAACCTTCAGAAGCTACACCTGTTACGTCAAAAAAATCGTTCATATAACGTAACTGGCCGTTGAGTAGAACGGCAAGGGAACCTGGGGCAGCGGCAATTCTAAATAGTTTTCTTTTCATAACCTATGTAAGGAGGTGTTCTATCTAGCAAAACTAAAGGTTCGGGTTTTTATTGTTTGGACAAAGCTAATTCGTAGGCTTTTAGAATGCCTTCTTTGCTAAAATCTTTTATTCGTTCAAGAACCTTGGTTTTGCAATCGTTTAGGTATTGGGGGTTTTCTAAGAAAAACGTCATGCCCTTGGCCATAAGGTCAACATCACCGACCGGAGTTAAAATCCCGTAAGGTGTTTTCATTATATCTTCATCATGGGCTTCTTCGAGCTTCATGATCTCACTAGGGCCGGATTTACAATTTGTAGTCAAAATAGGTAGCCCGCAGCACATGGCTTCTAAGAGAACATTAGGAAAGCCTTCGTGATTGGAGCCGAAAACAAATAAATCGGCCGCTTTTAAGTATTGATAAGGGTTGTTGTCAAAGCCAAGGAAGAATACGCGGTCTTGTAATCTCAATTCTTTTGCGAGTTCGGTTAAATATTCCGATAGTACTCCCGAGCCCAAAATATATAACCTGGCCTGGGGCAGATTTTGTAGGGCACGAATCAAAAGTTCATGGTTTTTACCGGTATCAAGTCTCCCCACCGTAATCATGTTGAAATAGTGGGGGTCGAAAAACGAGTTAGCCGCTTGCCTCTTTATAATATTCTCAATGTCGACTGGGTTATAAATAACATCGGTTATATTTGAATCAATACCATAATTTGTTATTAAATCGTTTGCATTTCCTTGAGAATTGCAAAGAATATAATCGGCTTTCGGATACAACTTGGAGATAAGCCAATTATTCACTTTTGATTGAAAATTCCCATAACCGTATTGTAGACTGGGAAAAGATCGTTCACTTATAATGATTTTGGGGCGAAACGAAGTAAATAATTGCGATAAAGTGTTAATGTAGTTTGGTCGTGTAAGCAAGCTAAACGAATGGCTAACATTTAATTTTTTCAGTAGTCTAGCATATTTAAAAGCTAAAAAAGGTAGTTTTAGTAGTTTGATTATTCCATTTTCATCGCCCTTTGACCTTTCTAAATAATGGATATTAATGTCTTTGGGAATGTCATAACTGATAGTGTCGTTCATAAGCACCAAATGAACGGAAAATCCTTGTTCTTTTAGATAGGGTAGTAGATAGGAAACTACTCGTTCGGCACCACCACCGGCCATGGAATATATAAAAAGGGTTACGTTCATTCTTTTTTTAGATGTAATCTGGCTATTGTATAGAAAAGCCCTTTCCGTTGTTGTCTAGCCATTGTTTAAGTACTAAGAGTTTCCAGATTAATAAATAATGATTCCATGATCCATCCATATGTTGTGTTATAAGTTTTTTTACTTCTAAATGGTTAATTCCAGGAATAGTCTTTAATTGAGTAGGAGATAGCTCATCCATTACAAAATCCTTTAATTCATTTCTGAACCATTCTTCAAATGGAATACTGAACCCTTTCTTAGGCCTATTAAAAATTTCTTTTGGAACATACTTAAATAAAATTGACCTTAAAATCTTTTTTTGAGAGTTTGCGTCAAATTTATAACTTGTTGGAAGAGAACGTGAAAATTCGATAATTCTATAATCTAATAAGGGAGACCTAACTTCTAAGGAATAGGCCATACTAGCTCGGTCTACCTTAGTGTTGATGTCCCAAGATAAATAGGTTTTTAAATCAAAATCGGAAATACGTTCATAAATATTTTTTTTTGTGTGGAATAAGTACTTCAGCTCTTCTATAGTTTGTTTTTTTGGGTAAGGTTTTATCCATGTAGTGTCTGGTGTTGTCATGGATTTAATGTATGCTTCTTCGATATTCGAAAGTTTTAAGTATTGCGAAAATGTTTTAAACCTATTGTTTTTGTATGGAATTGTATTTAGAAAATTTGAGATAATATCTCTTGCAGGAGAAGGGATTTTATAAATTTTCTTTTTGGACTTTACCCATGTATATCGGCTATATCCTAAAAACGCTTCATCTCCTCCATCACCTGATAGGGCTACGGTTACATGTTTTTGTGTGTGTTTCGATAGTAGCATGGAAGGTATTGCCGACGAGTCAGCAAAGGGTTCATCAAAAAAGTTATGAAAATTCTGAATTAAGTTGATACCTTCTTTATAATTACATTCTATTATATTGTGGTTCGTACCCAGATGATTTGCAACTTCTTTAGAATATTCACTTTCGTCAAATTTTTTTTCGTCAAATTTCACGGAGAACGTTTTTATTTGTTTTTCACTCGTTTCAGTTGCAATAGCAGCGATTAAAGAGGAGTCAATTCCACCAGACAAAAATACTCCAACAGGGACGTCTGCAAAAAGACGTTTGTTTATTGCGTCTTTTAGTAATGATTCTAGTTGCGTTTGGGCTAGTTCATAGCTTCCTGTAAATTGGGTTTTACCTTGATAATCAATATCCCAATATTTTTCAATGTTTAGAGTTGAATCTTTAATATCAAAGATGAGAAAATGCCCATCTTTTAATTTTTTTATTTCATTGAAAATAGAAGATGGTGGAGGTACTGAATTCCAGTTTAGATAGCTTGTAATGCTATTTTCAGAGATAGTTAAGTTTGGGTTGAAGAGCTGGATTGAAGATAATTGACTAGCGAACTCAAATTTATCTCCATTATGGTAGTAGTAAAAAGGTTTTTGGCCTAAACGGTCTCGAGCACCAAAAAGAAGTTGTTTCTCAATATCGTAAATAACAAAAGAAAACATTCCATTGAAAAGAGATAGACACTCTGTGCCATACTCCAAATAGGCTGCACATATAACCTCAGTGTCACTTTCTGTACTAAATGAATGTCCTTTCTTTCTAAGAATTGCTTTTAATTCCCCAAAATTGAAAATTTCACCGTTGAATACTATATTCACTCTGTTTTGATAGTTGAAAGGCTGGTTTGATCGTGGGTCAAGATCTATAATTGATAGACGGTTGTGTCCAAAAGTGATAGTTGATAACCTGTTTTTATAGGTCTCGATTCCCATTTGATCAGGCCCTCGAAAACTTGTTACTTCAAGTTTTTTTTTAACTTGCCTTTCGGTGTAACTAATTGTAGTTCCGTATATTCCACACATATTTTTCGTTGTAAGTTATTTAAGACGACTAGGTTGGATGAATGATATTCTTCAAGATACTGGGTTTTTTAATTTTAAGAGGATAATAGTTGTTCATATTTTTTTAAGATATTTTTAGATGAAAATTTGTTGGCAACGGTGCTTTGAACACTCAAATTATTCCATTTTGTTTTGGATTTGATGAAATTTAGAAAATCCTCTTCTGTTTTTGCTAAAAATCCATTTTTATAGTTATCGATTATTTCTTTAGTCCCTCCTGGAACATCGAAAGCTAATACGGGTACTCCAACAGAACAACTTTCTAAAGCTGCGTTTGGAAAACCTTCTGAATAAGAGCCTTGTAAAAACAGGTCACTTTCCTTAAGGTGCATGTTTACATTTTTAGTGAATGGAATATGTGTAATTTTATCCCTTATTTGAAGTGTTTCTGCCAATCGAAATAACTCATTTAGTTCTGGCCCATCTCCCACAAGTGTATAATGAAAATCGGCTTGAAGCTTACTTAAAATGGAAATGATTCTAGAATGCCCTTTTATTTTGTTTAAGCGACCTACCGTTATAAATTTTTTTGGAGTACGGTAACTTTCTTTTGGTTGAATATGTTCAAAGTTGGTAATTGGATTCCCTATAATTATAATTTTATTTCGGGCAACCTTATATTTCTTGCGAAAATTGTTCGCCATATCATGTGATTGGCAAACAATTTTATAAATACCGCGATAATAATACTGAGAGATAAAATTTTCATTTTCATTTTCTATATTACTTGGGCGAATAATAAAGTTTATGTTAGAAAAAAGGTATGAGAACAAGCCCATGATGACATTTAGATGAGCTATTGAACTAAGAACAAAATCAGGTTTTTTTTTTGCCAATAAAGAAAACAGTTGGGGTATTGCTTGTCTTACCCTATTTTTGTTTAAGTATGTTATTGGTACGTTTTCTACAGCGTATGATGTGTCTTTGGCACTACCGATTACGATTAGTTCTGTGTTAAATTTTTCCAAAGAAAGATTTTGGGAAAGAAAACAAAAAACTCTCTCTGCTCCTCCTGGAGAAAGGGAGGGGATTATAAAAACAACAGTCTTTTTTTTAAAATTTGGGTTCATGGCAGTGTTTATTGTAAGTAAATTTGGTTAATTACATAGAGTAATTTAGTCTGAAATCAAGGATGGCATAGCTTTTAATTTTTTTATCATTATAAAAACATAGATTGAGAACAGAATATTGTTATAAATAAAAAAATAAGTATGACTAGTGGTCATAGAAAGCATTACGATTAGAATGATATATAATAATTCAGGATGTGACCCAAAATGGTTATAACTTTTTATCAAGAGGTAGAAATAAATTCCTATTAAAATCAAAAATGGGACTATACCTCCTTCTCCAATTACTAATAAGTATGTATTATGAACTCCCGGTAATTCTGAGGTATGTTTTTGTAATTTCATGAACCCATGTCCAAACAAAGGCTTATCTGTAATCATGTCGTAATACATAGCCCATGTATCTGTTCTTGAATCCTCTTTTAAAGTTTCCGTTTCAACCGGACCATCACCAAAAAAACTTTCCAAAGCAGAGAAACGGTTACTGGCAAAAATTTTAGTATCTGTCATTGTAAACACAACTAATAATACGCCGACCCCTATTAATGGAGCCATGAGGTTTTTTCTGCTTTTATAAATGGCAATAAGATTAATTAATAGCCAAACAATTACAAATGTACGCGACAGGGTTAGGATTCCTGCAAATGTAAAGAGAAACTGTCCGGCAAGCATAATATAGCGTGAATTTATTCTATAAGAAAGGGCAAACCCGATTAGGCAGGCACTACCCGCATAATTCGGATTGAGGAAAAATCCACTGAATCTGCCAATTACCAAATTATGTTCGGCATTCGCTTCGGGAAATAAAATAGCGTTGCAAATAATACTAAGTGCGCCTATAAGTAAAATAAAAAAAAAATCGCTAGTTTTAGAATGATATAACAAAGTAGCTGAACAGAATGCTACAATCATAAACCGAGAAAACTCCTTGATAAAAAAGTTAGTCGTGTCTACTTCGGAATAATTGAAGCTACTAAAACAAAAAAACATTAGACCAAAAATGATAAAAGGAAGGGGTGGCTTATGTTTTGGTTTGGCAAGAGCAAAATAAATAATTAGTAACAGGGAACTCAAAACACTTGTTGTCGCTCCTAATCCAGGCCCAAAATAAACCAAGGAATAAGCAGGGATGTTACATAGCAACAGAAATAACAGAATATATTTTATTGGTTCTAAAGCTTTCAAATTATTATGTGTCTAATTACAAAACAAAACTAACGACAATTTATTCACGGAAAAAAATGTTACGCCGAATTTCAAGTTATTTTTTGATTATGACCTTACAGGTGATTGGTTAATTTTAATTCTTGACCTAGTTTCAAATCCCATATTGCTGGACGAATTGGATTGGTACCACCGTCATGATGAAAAGTAAGTTCGCCAAAATAGAGCTTAGAGTCTACATCGTACCAGTCAACCCTTACATAATCAAAAGGTTGTGATAGAGTTTGGGATAATCTAATCATTTCCCCTAAAGTTTCAGGCTTTTCAACATCAGTTGGACTAGGATCAGTATATAAACCATTTCCTTTGGGGGAGGACCATCTATATGGTTCTCTTTTCCAATTTATATCATACCAATTGCGAAAATGATTTTTTGTTCCTCTTCCAATGTCAACTTGAATCATCCTAACGTTTCCATTGAAACAGTGTATTTTAAAATCATATGGAATATCACCCTTTTCTGTCAAGAGTAATTTCTCTACAATTATAGTTGGTTCTATGTTTTTATATTGCCACTCTCTTGAACTGCGATAGTAATTTTTAGATAGTCTTTCTTTAAGTTTTTGCCGAATGCTATTCCAATCGATTTCTGCTACATCATATATGAAATATCCTCCACCACTATCGTGGTTAGTCTTTATTATACAAGGGGTTTGGGTAATTGTTTTAGGGGATATGTCCTCTATTTTTTTTGTGGAAAAGAATAGGGGTACTAAGAATTCAGGGCCAATTGTTTTTGAAATGTAGTCTCTAACAGCAAGTTTGTCTGCACACTGCGTATGTAGAGGTCTTCTGTCATTCAGCATTAGCCAGTTTATTTTTTCATTTAAAGTTTTCGGTTGATTAAGGTTTAAATATTTGCCAGTATATTTTTTAAATCTATATCTCTGGTAGATGGAGTCAGGAAGGTGTTGCAAAACAATATGGAAAATCTTTCGGATCCCATTACCTAAAATAGTTTTATGATAAAAGTTAAATAGGGAGGTTTTCATGTATAATTATCTCGTATGGGATTATAACTAAAGTTAAAACGTGTTATTTGATTAATTAGTGTTTTTCAGAATATTATGATTAGTATTATTCGATTAAACTGATAATTTTCGAGTGCTAAAGGTTCGAAGGGATTTCTTTGTTTCTCAAGGAACGAATGTAAATAAAAGTATAAACATTTTTTAGAATTACAATAATTGTTGTGCTTAATGCAATTCCAATTATGGCATAGTGTTCAATTAAGAGAAAATCAAATAATAGGTTTAAAAAAACTGCTACTAGAGCGGTATATGCCATAATTGCGTTTTTGTTAATACTTGTCAGAAAATTTACCATAAGCATACCTGATATGGAGAAAGGTAGGTAAACCAAAAATATTTGTTGTATTTGTGAGACTACAATAGTATCGTTTTTAGTGAATTCCTTTCTTTCAAATAAAATTTCAATAATTTCTTCTGAAAAAAAGAAACCTAAAATAACTAAAATGCTGACTCCTAGAAACACTATTTTAAGTGATTTGAATAAGATGGAATATGTTTTATTTTTATCTTCAAAAATAGATTTTGAGAAATAAGGAAGCATAACATTAGATATGGCTATAGTAACTAGCCCAGTGATAAATGCCGGTATTTTTAGCCCGTAATTTAGAGCTGCAATTGAACCTATTGCCAATTTAGCCGCGAAAAATTGATCTACCACAGGGTTCAATCCTGTCAATAAACCAGAGCCTACTTTGGCTGGTATTTGCCGAAATAAAATTTTAATGTTTCTGTTGTTGAAATTGGGGGGAGCTAACGCAATAAGTTTTTTAGAGGTTGCTAGGGTAAGCAAGTATATAAAGGATAGTGCAGAGCCAACCAGTGTGCCAAAAGCCAAAACTTTTGCTCCGAGTATATCTTTTAGGAAAAACAACGATAGAATTACACTAATAGGGGTAAGGGCATTTGCAAACGAAGAAAGGCGATACGCACTGGCTATGTTCAGTAATGCTCCAAATAAGGAAGAGAATCCCCAAAAGACAACACATGGAAGCATGAGGTAAAACTGTTGTTTGACTAAAGTGTAAAATTCTGTGTCATGACCAGGATAAAGGTTTTCTAAAAACACATCTGTAGCCAAATAGGCAATAAACATAAAAAAAATACTAACCAGTAGGGTAACAATAAACCCTGAACTTTGAAAAGACGCCCTATCTCCTTTAATTTTCAGTTCAGCAATATAATTCGGGACAAAAACACTTTGGTAAGCTCCTAAAAAAACATTACTAATAAATGTGGGAACAAGAATTGCGATAAAGAAGGTGTCTAGTACTTCAGTTAACCCGAAATTAGATGCTACAATTGTCTCTTTGAAAAAGCCTAAGCCTTTTATTATAAAAGTAATTATGCCTACTAAAATAATATTTTGAGCAACAATATTATTTCTGAGAATATAAAGGTATTGTTTAATCTTTTTCATCGTGGGGAGTAAATCTAACGTGATTTATTAAGGTAATTTCTCTATTAAGTCTCTCCACTCGCTTATTATGTTTTCGCAAGAATATTGTTTTACAGACTCGTAAGCATTTTTTGACAAAGTGTTTCTTAAGGTGGGGTTTTTTGATAAAAGAGATATTTTTTTTGCTAATTTGTCAACATTGTCGACGGGTGTTAGCAAGCCACTTACATTATCCTTGATCATTTCAGATGGACCGGTAGGACAATCCGTAGAGATGCACGGCATACCAAAATACATTGCCTCAAGGAGTGCATTTGGAAATCCCTCGAAGCGAGATGAGAATATGAAAATCGTGGATGAGAGATAGTATTTTGACACATTTTTTCTTTTACCCAATAAAAATACTTGGTCCTTTAATCCAAGTTCATCAATTAGATTTTCGAGTGGGTTTCTCAAGCTTCCTTCACCAATGATAAATAGAACCCAGTTTTCAAGGTTGGCTTTTTTAAAAGCTCTTATTAGCACATCTTGTCCTTTTTGATATTCTAATCTTCCAACGTTTAAAAGAATATTCTTTTTGGGTATATTCGAAGTTTTGAGGGTTTGAAATTCAGGATTAATAGGGTTAGGTATAGTTTTTAACTTTTTTTCGATAATAAATGATTGATAGAAAGTTTTGACTTGATCTGTTTGGACAACAAGCTTATTTGCTAAAGGGTATACTAACCTTCTTATTATTCTCCAAAATAAATTTATTGATTTAGTTTCTATATAGGGATTGTTTCTCTCACATATGATTACGGGGATTCCTTGGGATTTACTAGCTAAAGTTGTAATTATATTGGTTGATGTCATAAAAGCTATACAGTTATGAATTTGATACATTTTTAGATGTTTGATAATTGCTTTGTATATCTTGTAATTTGTTTTTAGTGCATCCCAAATATTAGCACTGGGCATTGAGCCTTCACAACAAAAAATGTGTGTAACCTCTGGAGGTAAATGATAATAGCTTTTTTCCGCGGTGAGGGTGAAAATAAAAACGTTGTATTCGGATACAAGTCTACTTGAAATAATACTTACTACACGCTCAGCCCCACCTGAGGCCATTGAGTGTATTACAAAAGCTAGATTTTTTTTTTTCATTTCTATAGGGATAAAGCCAAAAGCAAACGATAGAGAAGATTATTTATTGTTTCTAAGCTTTTAGAACTATTTATGGCAATGTGATAAACGATTAAAAAAGATTATTTCTAATATAATTGCAAAGATAGAAATTCACAATGGATAATCTCATGGGAGCATTTCTACAATTTGAAACTTTAAGTATTTCTGAAAGAAAAGGGTTTGTTAATCCTTCAGAACAACGTTTTTTTATAATTTTAACAGAACTTTCCGGAGGGAAGATATTGTGATTTTTTAGATGTTTAAGTAATTTGAGGGTCTGTAAATTAAACTCTATCCGATCTATCAATCCCTCTGGGGCAAGCCGCAGAGGGATTGGGATTTAATTCCAAGGGCATCCTCTCCCCAAATTTACTATAAAGTTGCTGGACCACCAGACTGCAATTTTGGATGGGCGAGGTCCAGTTCTTCTCGATGTTTCCGGTGACCAAGTAGACCAGCCTGAGCAATACCATATCGTTTGTAAAGTCCCTTTTGGTCTTGGTGACCTTTCGCACCTGTCGGTGGAAGCCCTCCGCGGCATTGGTGGAGTAGATTATCTTGCGTGTCGGCGGGGTGTACTGGAAGTATTGGGAGAGTTCCTCCCAGTTGTTCTGCCAAGATTCGATGACCACAGGGTATTTACCGCCCCATTTTTCGCTCAGGGCCAGGAGCTCGTCCTCGGCTACCTCCTTACTGGTGGCACGACACACCTGTTTGAGGTCCCGAAGAAACTCCTTTTGGTCCTTTGAGGTGATATACCTCAGGGAATTCCGTACCTGGTGGGCGATGCACTTCTGTACCTGTGTCTTTGGGAATATGCTCAGGATAGCCTCTGTAAAGCCCTTCAGGTCGTCGGTACAGGTGATAAGGATATCCTCCAATCCCTGGTTGTTTGGGTCGGTCAGTACCTGGAGCCAGAAGTTGGCACCTTCGCTCTCGGAGATGTACATGCCCAGAACTTCCTTGTTGATACCAAGGATATTGTAAAGGGACTTGTGCTCCATCTTCCCGTCCACCTTCACCTTGTAGTGCATCGCATCGAGCCATACGATGCAATAGAGGGGTTCCAGGGGGCGGTTCTGCCAAGCTTTTACCTCCGGGACGACCCTATCGCTGATCTGGCCCAAGGCCGTAGAGGCCGATGATCTTCTCCGAAAGGTTGTCCGCAAAAATGGTCTGGCGTTTCTTCACCTGCTCGGGCTCAAAGCTGCTCTGGCGGTCTTGGGAGGGGTGTCGATGTCGAAGGTGCCAAAACCACTTTTCAGGGTCTTTTTCCTTTTGCCGTTGCGTTTATTGCCATTGCTGCGCTAGCCTTTGTCCAGATGGTCGTCCATCTCCGCCTCCAGAGCCTTCTCGATCACATTCTTCAACATGGGGGCAAAGGCTCCCCCCTCTCCTAAAAGGTTCTTGCCCGATATGAACTGTTCAAGCACCTTTTTTTCAGACAGAGTTCAGGTTACTGTCTCTTTGGGGTATTTATCATTGAGGTTTTGCTTTCTTTTGAAGAATCGGCATTGTTGAAGGCATCCTCGAAAAACTTCTCGATAGTGTATTGAACATGTAGATTATATGTTTATTGATGAGCGCGATTTTGGATGTTATAGTTAAAGCTTATCACTTAATTCAATTTTTTCTTTTCAAATTATGGGTAATTATTGAGATATTCAAGTTTGGATATTTAAATGTATATTTATCTGAAGAATATAAAATTATATTGATGATGAATCCATTGAGTATATTTATTTATGGGGCTTTGAAAGCTTATGAAGTATTATCAAGGATTTCTCATGATATGAAATGGCAGATAAAGATTAAAAATCTTCTTAAATCTGGTCGTTGTCCGAAATTATCTAAAGAGCAAGTTGCTGATATTAAGAAATTTTATTCTGAAAAGAAGGTACAGGGTATCAAAACGTATTGGCATAGATTTTACTTTGGTTGCAATGGAATTTATTCGGCTGAGTATATCCCTGAGAACTTGTTTTATATATATATGGAACCTAAATTAAACAATAGGGAAACAGCCTCTGTATTGATGGATAAAAATATGTTGGAGAAACTTATCCCTGGCTTTAAACAGCCTAAAACTGTAATTAAAAATATTAATGGTTTTTTTTTTAACAATAAAGGTGAAATCATTACCAGAAATACTGTTTTAGAAATTTTAAAAAGATATGCTGCGGTAGTGATAAAACCTTCTTTGGATACTGGAGGAGGAAAGAATGTTTCTATCCTGACTAATAAGGATATGGGGAAAGATAATTTGAATCAATTACTTGATGTTTATGGTAAAAACTTTATAGTTCAACAAAAGTTGAAGCAGCATGAACTTATGGCTAATTTAAATTTCTCATCACTCAATACTTTTAGAGTAATGACCTATTTAAGAAACAGTGAAGTTGTTATTCTATCTGCTATTGTTAGAATGGGAAGAAATGGAGCTGTCACAGATAATTCTACCACGGGAGGTGTCTCTTGTGGGGTTAAACCCGACGGTACACTGAATGCAATAGGATATCAGCTATCAGGAGATAAATTTTTTGCTACTAGTACTGGAACTAAATTTGATCAAATTCACCTACCTTTTTTTGAAGAAATAAGGTCATCAGTTGAACAATTTCATCGTGAAATGCCTTATTTCAAAATAATTTCATGGGATTTGGCCATTGATAAAAAAGGAGATGTTGTTTTAATCGAAGTAAATTTAAAAGGTCAGGATATAACGTTTCATCAACTGAATAATGGGCCTGTTTTAAAATTGCTCTTGGATGAATTGTAGCCTTCCCAAAAATAAGGGATATTCCTCGTTTTAATTAGAAATTTCTAAGGAATACAAATAGTCTTCTAAATTAGTGAATCCATCATTATTTTGGTCACTAGAACCGTCGTCAGAATTAAGAGGTTCTAAGTTATTTGAATATTCCCATTGGTCAGGAATACCATCTAAATCGCTATCAAATTTCTCTGGTCGTGAAATGGATTGTAGGGAAGGATATCCCCCAACCTGATTCTCGTGAGTGATTCTCTTTCCGTTACCATTTATGATTTCGGTAATAATTCTTTTGTCAATAGCGTCTTGGAAGAGATAAGCGCCGACGGTTGGCAATACATTATCTAAAACCTGACCGCTAGGAATGTTCGGTGTTTTAGAGTTAAAAAATCGATTGCTGGAAATATGTGTAATTAAATTGTTAGAGCCTTTTGACGATATTGTAATATCATTAGAATTTTCATAATTATCGAATATGTACAGACCTGTGTTATCTTTAGCTTTTTCGCTACTTTCCAAACGAACGGTTTCTAATTTTCTGTTGGATGTAGAATTTGTTTTATAAACGTTGCCAATCAAATCGCCTTTTACTCCATAGAATAAAATTGTTCCTCTGCTAAAATTGTAGATAATATTATTGATAAACTCAACACCATCAACATAATTGTTGAATAAAATATTTCTCTCCTTATTGTGAGCTAATACATTTTTGTAAAAAGTTAGATTGCTAACATTGTTTGAAACTAATACACCGTATCCCTTATCAAGGTTTTCTGAGATTATACAATTCTGTATGGTTACATTACTTATAGATCCAGATTTTGAACTTGAGATATCAAGAATCTCGTCTCTTCCCCAGGATAGCGAACAGTGGTCAATAATTATGTTGCTCAAATGTTGGCCGCTATAAGCAATAATTCTTAAGACATCATCGGGTTCGTAATTTTCATCCAAAGCTGTGTTTGTCGTCGTCGTCCAATCTTTGCCTGGTCTAATCCTAATATACCTTATAATTACGTTCGAGTCCTGTACCCAAAAGCTAGAGCCTTTTAAAGTTATCCCTTGATTAGGTGCTGATTGTCCTGCTATAGTAATGTTTCCAAATCCTTTTCTTATTTTTAAAGGTTTTGTTAAATTTATGTATCCGGAAACATTAAAAATAATTGTACGATTTCCAGAGATTGTCTCCACGCCATATCTCAAGCTTCCTTTTCCGAAATCGTTTAAGTTCGTAACGGCATATACATATCCACCACGTCCACCGGTTGTGTGTTTGCCAAAACCCTCAGCGCCAGGAAAGGCTCGAAGTTCTCCCATATCCATTACAATTTTCACTGTTGCTTCTTGGGTTACTTTTTTACCGTTGTCGTCTATTTCCACGGTATAGGTAAAGGTGTCTTCATCCGAAGAATTTTTTTCTGTGTCGTCTGAACTTTCTATAGGATTCTGGTTATTTTCAGTAATATTTTCTGATTGGGCAAGGGCTTCTTCTTTTTCTTCGTTAGGTAGGTAGGTAAGGGTCTTGTCATCGTTGATTATTACAGTGCCGTTTTTGGGAGTGGAGGTGTCTATTATTTTGACATTATCCGGGTCGGAGATAGAGTCATTGGCCAGTACATCTAAAACCATGGTGTCACCGGAAAATTGATAAACGTCATTGATAAATATGTTAGCTCCGAGGCGGGCTTCTTGGTAGTCTTGAGTAATGTAATCCGCGAGTAAATCGGTGTCTTTGCTGCACGAGATACTTAATATTAAAGCAATGAAAAGCATAGCCAAATAAACGAATTTTATTTTTAAATTTTGCATAAGTAGGTAAGATGTATATTTTGTTGTCTTCGTAAACTTGTCTTCTAGTAACTTTTTTGTGATTAATAAGGTTGCATTTGGGGATCAATCTTAGTCGTCAAAAAAATGTAGATAAACAGTTTTTTTTGGAATCTATATGATGTTTGTAAATTGTTATATGGATTAAACTTTACGTAGGTGATTATGTTGTGAACGGTTCACTTTTCTAGATGAAATGCAATGGCAGATTTGAAAAAGTCGATGAAATACACTATTGGAGGGTAAACTATTTGGAAATCATTAAGTTTTAAATGTATTTTCGCTCTGATTTAAGAAATAATCTTACTCAAGTATGCTGTTCAATTCATTTGAGTTTTTACTTTTTTTTCCAACTGTATTTTTACTGTATTGGCTCTTGCAGTTTAGTTTAAAGGTTCAAAACATTTTTTTGCTTCTCGTCAGTTATTTTTTTTACGCTTGGTGGGACTGGCGGTTTTTATCTTTAATAATCTTTAGTTCTATTGTAGACTATGTGATTGGACTACGTCTTTCTGAAGTAGAAAGCTCAAAAACAAAGAAGCGGTGGCTATTATTTAGTCTTTCGGTAAATTTGGGCTTACTGGGTGTATTTAAATATTATAATTTTTTTGTTGAATCTTTCGTTGTTTTTGCAGAAAATTGGAACTGGACACCTAATGACTTAACATTGAATGTTATCTTACCTGTGGGTATTAGTTTTTATACTTTTCAGACCTTGAGTTACACCTTGGATATCTATAGAGGCACTCTGAAACCAACAAAAGATATTGTAGCATTTTTTACGTATATAGCTTTTTTTCCGCAATTGGTTGCCGGCCCCATTGAGCGAGCTTCAAATCTGCTTCCTCAAGTATTGTCTAAAAGAACTTTTACGAAAGCATATTTTAGCGAGGGTATCTTGCAAATAGTTGTAGGCCTTTTTCGAAAAATTGTTATTGCTGATATTTTGGCCAAATATGTAGACGTCGTCTATGGCAATATAGAAGTGCACGATGGTACAACGATTATTTTGGCAACAGTTTTTTATGCGTTTCAGATATATTTTGATTTCTCTGGTTATTCCGATATAGCTATTGGTACGGCTAAGTTGTTGGGCTTTAGTTTTATGCGTAATTTTAATCTACCTTATTTTGCTACATCTTTAACCGATTTTTGGCGAAGATGGCATATTTCCCTATCGTATTGGTTGCGGGATTATTTGTACATTTCTTTGGGAGGGAATCGGAAAGGAATCGTTCTTACTTATCGAAACCTAATGATTACAATGCTTTTAGGAGGTTTGTGGCATGGAAGTTCGTGGAATTTTGTTATTTGGGGGGGGATTCATGGTGTTGTACTGAGTATAGAAAAATTTTTAAATGCGAATCAATGGTTTCGTGCAATAAGAAGTGTCAATTGGTTAGGGCGGATATTGACTTTTGTAGTGGTACTTTTAGCGTGGGTGTTTTTTAGGGCTAAAGACTTTGATACGGCACTTCTTGCCTTGAGAAAGATTTTTCAAGTGCAACTAAACATGCCTTATGTAGGAGATATTACGGTTTTAGCCAATTGTATAGCCATGCTTATTCTTGGGCTTGTATTCGACTTTTATTTGTATCGAACTAAGTTTAGTTTGGAGAAGATGGGGAGTAGCTTAAGCACAACGAAATTAATTGTTTTAATATGTGTTATTTCTTTGTTGATAACACTCTTTTATTCTACATCGGATAATTTTATATATTTTCAATTTTAGTGAGGTATGAATCGGAAAAATGTGATTTTTTTAAGTAGAATACTTATCCTTTTTTTAATGGTTTCGTACGTCACGGACAAACTAGTATACTTTGGAATCAGACAGATTGAGAATGGGGTTTATACAGGTCAGAGTGTTGGAAAATTGAATCAATACCTTTCGATTAAAGATAGTTTAGATTTTATAGTGTTTGGGAGTTCTAGGGCTAATCATCATATAAACCCATCATTAATTAGTGAAAATGGGTATAACATGGGAATGGATGGTCAGAAAATTGCATTTTCAGCTACATTGTTCAAATTGTTGCCTAATAGGAAGCAAACGGTTTTATTTCATATAGATCCAGAGAATGCTGTAGATGATTTGTACAAGGCTGATGATTTAGGCAGTTTGAAGGCTATGTATTATAAGAATGAAATAGTTAGGAATGAAATAGATAAGTATAAGAAAATGAATCCGTTACAGAAATTTTACTGGTGTATTTCTTATAACGGAATTCTGTTTGGTGTCATTAAGAATTATTTAAAGCCAAATTATAATTATACAACTTACAATGGGTATGATCCATTGCGTGTAAACAATTCGTCAAATAGAAATGTTTTAGAATTAAAAGAAGGAGAAATGCAAATGGAATGTGCGAAAAGAGAATATACTTTGAATCCAATTTACCGGGCTTATTTATTAGATTTAAAAGGGTTTAGTGAAAAGAATGGAAAGCGACTTATATTTTTTACGTCCCCTAAGCTGTTTGATAATTGTAAAGAGGACAATTTGTTTTTAAGTGAGGAAATGAATAAAATGAACTTAACATATAAGGATTTCAGTGATTTTTTTGGTGAAAATTCAGATGTGTCTAATTGGAAAGATGCGACGCATATGTCTGAAAAAGGAGCTATATATTTTACCAATTATGTTGCGAGAACTGTTTACGGTTCCAAAGTTAAATAAGTGGCAGAAATATATGAAACAAAGACACTATCCCGTAAACTGTGTAAGGGGTCTGTAAATTAAAAATAACTAGGGTTTGACCCCTTATCTATAGTCTGACCCTTTTTTCATAGATCGTAAGGAACTGATTTAAAATAATGCCCCAGTTCCTGATGGGCATGGACCACTTTTTCGTGGCCTCCCTTACCGCTAAATATACGGATTTCATTACGGCCTCGTCGGTCGGGAAGGACAGCTTGTTCTTGGTGTACTTCCTGATCTTGCCGTTCAGGTTCTCGATAAGATTGGTGGTATAGATGATCTTGCGTATCTCCAAGGGGAACTCGAAGAAGACGGTCAGGTCCTCCCAGTTGTCCCTCCAGCTCTTTATGGCATAGGAATACTTGTATTCCCATTGCCCTGCAAAGTTTTCCAGGGCGGCCCTTGCAGCCTCTTGGGTCGGGGCATTGTAAATGTGCTTCATATCGGCGGTAAATGCTTTTTTGTCCTTCCAGACCACATACCTACGGGCATTTCTTATTTGGTGCACCACACATATCCGGGTCCTGGATTCCGGGAAGACGTTCTTGATGGTGTCCGTAAACCCATTGAGATTGTCGGTGGCCGTAATAAGGATGTCCTCGGTACCTCGCGCCCTGATATCGGTCAGTACGCCCATCCGGAAAGCGGCCGATTCGTTCTTGCCCGGCCAAAGCCCCATCCCTTCTTTTTTACCGTCCCTGCGCAAGCCTAAGGCGATATAGACGGTCTTGTTTATGACCTTGGAGCTCTCACGTACCTTAAATACGATGCCATCCATCCACACAATAAGGTAGACAGGTGCCAGGGGGCGGTTCTGCCAGGCTACGATATCGCTGGATACCTTGTCGGTAATCCTTGATATGGTCGAAGTGGAGACTTCAAAGTTATAGACCTCCCTTATCTGCTCCTCGATATCGCTGTTGCCCATCCCCTTGGCGTAGAGCGATACGATCACGTTCTCGAGCCCGTCGACCATGTTCCCGCGTTTGGGCACTATCATGGGGTTAAAGGAAGCTTCCCTGTCCCTTGGCACGGCTATTTCGGATTCCCCGAAAGAAGTGCGTACCTTCTTTTTGGAAAACCCGTTTCGCGAATTGCCCTGATTTGATTTTTGATGTTTGTCATAATCCAAATGACCATCCAGCTCCCCTTCGAGCATCTTCTCGATACCCCGTTTTTGGAGCTCCTTCAAAAAACCGTTGAGTTCATCCCCGGTCTTGAACTGCTTTAAAAATCCATCGTCGAATAATTCTTCTTTTTTCATAATGTGTAAATATTTAAAATTAAACAAAAAAATAGCTGGGGCATGCCCCAGCTATTTTCTATTTACACACTTTATAAGATAGTCCCGAAACAAAAAAGCAAAGGCTCCCCCTCTCCGAAAAGGTTCTTGCCCGACATGAACTGTTCGAGCACTTTTTTTTAAATTCCGTTTGTTCTTTCTTTGTCATGATTCTGTCTGAATAAAATTAATAATTATAATCTTTTTTCAGACAGAGTTCAGTTTGCAGTCTCAAAAAATAACCTCCTCAAAAAAAATCGTAGAGTTTCTCTCCTGCTTTAAACTGTTTGAGGAAATCGTATGTAAACTCTGTAAGGTTACATTTTCAGGTAAGGCTACAACTTCAACTAGGTTGTAGCGATGTTTTTTCTATTCTTTTCTTTTTAAAGGTGCGTATAATTAATAGATACATTTACATTGTTGGAAGATTTATACCCCCCCGAATATTTTAATGGGTTATTATTCGGTTCGACAATAGTAAAAGAACCGCTTATATCCCTGACGGTAAAATTGCTATTAGGAGCATTGATTTCCATAAATGGAACATTCTTGTTGTACTCCATTCTAAAATTTTCAAAGACAAAACCTCCCAAAGAAGTTTCAGTGGAAGAAGCTTGTAGCTCTATCAGTCCTCTTGATTCGTTTGTTCCTATGTTTTTTGCTATGCAATCTTTAAAAACTACTTTAAAAGAATCATGGGCCTTTCGGCTAAATATAATACGATCGGTACTGCCATTAAATTGTATACGTTCAAATCTGATTTCACCTTTAACGGGATTGTTGGTAGCTCCTTGGCTTAAATAAATTTCTGTGCCTGTAACACCTTCGGAAGGGGATTTCATATTATGGCTAAACTCACTATCCGTAACTTTTACGCTTATTGGTGTAGAAGAACTGTTCATTTTTAAAGTGGCTAAATGAAAACCCGAACTATCGTTTCCTGAAAATTGACAATTGCTGAAATTTATATTCACTAATCTTTCATAGGGATAGTCTGGTTCTAAATCCACACCTGCTTCCGGTTTGGTGCCACTTGTGTTTATAAATTTGCAATTTCTGATATAGATATTTTCTCCACTTGTTATACTCATACCTTGTCTCCGGTTATTTTGAGAAGTTATATTGGTTAGTGTAATGTTTTCCGAAAAAGTTTTACTCGAAGTTCTAGTAATAAAAATACCATCGCCTCCTGTATCTTTTATAATTAAATCACTTATTTTTATGTCTTTACCTCCGTAAATACTGAGTCCATGACGCCCCTCTCCACTGGTGTATTCGGATTTGTTCATTTGAAATGTTGCTCCATTGCCTTCTATCGTAATATTCGTAGGAGATACCATTTGAAATATATGATCACTAACACCTCCATATGCACCGGGTTTAGCACGCAGAACTACGCCAGCTTCAAAAACAATGGTCATATCTCTCAAATTAAAGAATTTCATAGGTTCGATTACCCAATCACTACTTTGTTTGTCAATGACCACATAGGAACTCCCTGATTTGATGGCAGCTTCAAAAGCAGCTGTTGCGTCACCAGATTTAAAACCGAAGCTTGATGCAAAAACCGCATTAGAGGGATAGTTGCCTGAGCTTCCTCCGTTAGAGCTGCCACCTCCTGTGTCACCACCGCCAGTATTTCCGCCGTTACCGCTATCGCCGCCACCCGTATTTCCACCATTGCCCGTATCACCACCAGTGTCAACAGGTCTACTGTTTACTTTAACCTCGATAGTTGTGGAATGTGTAAGTCCTTCTTTATCCTTGACAGATAGTTCAACTTGATATGTGCCCGGTTCGGAAAAACTATGAGAGGGGTTTTGGTTTGTAGTTGTAGATCCGTCTTTAAAATCCCAAAAGTATCCCGTAATTCCTTTATCGTCTTCTGATTTTCCTGAGCTGAATTGCACATTCAGGGGGGCATCTCCGGTTAAGGGGGTTCCAGAAGCAACCGCTACTGGGGCTTGATTTTCTGTTTCAGTAATTGTGACAGTGATAGTATCGGAATCTTTGAGGCCTTCTTCATCGGTTACTGTTAATGATACCGTATAGGTGCCTTTGTCGGTAAAAGTATGGGATGGGTTGCTACTGGTTGATGTACTACCGTCTTTAAAATCCCAGAAATAACTTTTAATAGCTTTATCATCGGTAGAACCGCTTCCTTTAAATTGGATTTCTAAAGGAGCTTCACCTTTTGATGTATTTGAGGAAGCTTTTGCGGTTGGGGCCTTGTTTTCCTTTTCGCTAACAGTAATGGTAACTACATCGGTATCGGTTAATCCATCATTATCTTTAACCGTTAAGAGAACTTCATATGTTCCAGGTTCTGTAAATGAATGGGAAGTGGAGGAGGAGCTTCCCTTATCGCCATCTTTAAAATCCCAAGTATAATTGACAACTTCATCATCATCAGAGGATTCCTTTCCGTTGAAATTGACGGTTAAAGGAGCTTCACCAGAAATAGGTGTGGCATTTGCCACAGCAGAAGGAGATGTGTTTTCTTTCGTCTTGGCCGTAATGATTATCTCCTTTGTATCAAATTTCCCTTGGGCATCTTGAACGGTTAAGGTGACTTTGAAGCTTCCTGCCTTTTCAAACGTATGTACAGGGTTAATCTCATTTGAAGATGATCCATCCCCAAAATTCCAACCATAATTTTTGACTTCTTGGTCATCACTTGAGTTTTTTCCCGTAAAAGTTACTTTTAAGGGAATGGTTCCAGAAACGGTACTGGCATCAACTATAGCTATAGGTGCTTGGTTCTCTGTAGAGGTTGGAGTGTCTTTGGGGTCTTCCTTTGTTGGGCTCTCATCTAAAGTTTCTTCCTCATCCAATTCGTCATCCTCTTCGGGAGAATCCGTTGGTTCCGGATCAGTAGGGGATATGGGGGAGTTGTAATCATTAGGGGTTATGGCTTCTGCACCTTGGGGTGCGTTATAGGTGACGACCAGCTTCGGTCCTTCTTTGGAGCTGTGTTCTTTTGAGGCAAAGGCTAAATCATTACCATCTTCGTGTTGTAGGATTAGGGTAACCACTTCGGGAGTAATCTTTTCTTGGTCAAGGGTGATTTCTTGAGTATGGTTCACTTCAAATTTTTGAGTGGTAGAACCAAGAATGGTATCTGATTTCGGAGCTGTAATTTCAGAAATGTTATGTTCGGTCCAGCTTGTAGAATCTCCTTTAAGTACGGAAATAGTGCCACTACCATCATCATTGCTAATTGTAAATTCTAGTCGAGCTTCTTCCAGATAGCCACCTATAGAATCAATTTGGCTTAAATCGAACATGAGGTAACTTTCCCTGTGACCTTCTTCAAGACGTATTAAATCTTGGTTGTACCCTTTTCCTGACTGTACATGTGCATCATGAAGTGGGGTAAATACCGTTGTTCTAGTTTCATAAACGACTTCCTCAATTGTTTCGGTTTCATCACTGATTTCTTCTTCCTCTGCAATACTTTCTTCTTCTTTGATTTCTTCTTCGGTCTCTTTAGTTTCAGAGTCAATTACTTCTTGGGAAGGCTTGCTTAAGACCGCATCTTTTAATAGTTCTGTATCTTTGCTACAGGATATAATGACAATAAGAAATGTGATTACAAACCATAAATACGATTTGCCTTCAGTAGTGGGGTGAAATTTCATAAGTGGGCTAAAAAGTTAAATTGTCTTAAAAAAAACTGAGACTACATAATTGTATGAACTCGCTCAAAAACATACTTCATCGATAAAATGCAATCGGCCAAAAATAAAAACAAATTCTTGACATCTTGTTTTTTCGATGAAAATTATTTAAAAATCGGTGAAAAGCACTAAAAAGTGTTAAAATCGACCACTGAACGAATACAACATACATTACGTCGATATTGATGCGTTTAGATGTTTGAATGTTTAAATTTTAACATTTAATTAGTAAAATAATCGATTAACGGTATTGACTGCTTGTATTTCTGACATATGATCAGGAATTGTATTAATCCAATTAACTCTTTTGGTTTTTATTAACATGTTTGTTTGGATAAAAATATAGGCAGCGAAGTGATTTAAACTTTTTTTGAATCGAAAGATAGGGCTACGGACATTTGTGTTACCACACGCAAATACCATAGCCCATGTACAAAGTACTTGACAAAGATACCATAGAATTGGAGATAGTCCCACATATACCTTTACCGAAAAGGGGTT
>NZ_MWRZ01000008.1:0-220694 GCF_002211465.1 Zobellia sp. OII3
CAGTTCACGCAGGACATTTTTTGTCGTATTTAAGAGCAATGAAAATTGATAGACCAAACATATGGGATTGAAAAAACACTACAGCCAATCGAATGGATGGCTCCGCCATCAAATGACGGAGTACCCCTCGAACTATTAGCTACTTTTTATACCTTAGACCTGCAATAAGCATACATGGGCCTATTAGCGTTACTTTTCGGAAAAAAATAGCAAATGACCCGCATCCTTCTGAAAACCTTGCCACTACCCCTAATCGAGACCATTTCGTATAATTATGAAAAAAACAAGCTACAGAACAATCTTACTAGCTTATATCCCCATCGGGGTGCTACTTTTTTTAATTTTAAAATCGGAACTTAGTACTGGATTTAGAGGATTTCACGACTTTACCAAGTATACCCTCTTTTTGGTGAGTGGAATCATAGTGTTTATATACACCATAATAAAACAAGGAATAAAAATCAAAAAGAAGCTTGAAGTGAGAGAAGCTAAAATTATTATAAGCCTACTTTTAATTTCTACTTTTTTAGCCATTGCCTCATTATATATTCCCGATTATTTAGTATACCGAAACTAAGAACACCGGATAATTTCAAATCACACCTCAAGCAACTAAGTTTAAAACCACATCGATAAAAACTTAGAATAGTACATTGCCCCATACGAATTGAAAAAAACGAATATTCGGAATGGGCAAAGAAGCAAAAATAGAGATTGCTTAGAGAAGACCGATTCCTTACTAGTTGGAAAGATAGAAGGTCTAGCCATACTTGAGGAGATAATCCTTGTTCGAAAGCAAGACATTTTTAGGCAGGCGGTAAATTTGTTCTGAAAAAAAAGGAAATAGAAGTTGCCACTACAGCAGCCTAACGGATAAAAAACATGAAAACCCATAGCCCAAAATTCGGATATACCGTAATGGGCCTTTTGAGCCTCTTGCGGGTCAAGCGTGGGGACACGGCAAAATCAAAGCTTTTACACCATATCAACATTGAGCTGCATCCCCGGAACACTTACCTAAAACACAAAGACCCGTTCACTAAAAAAGAATAGCACATCGCTTTTAAAAACTTCCCTACCGTTCCCCCATTTGCTTTTTTTCATAACTTGTACCATGGCCAGTACGATCCGATGGAATAAAAAATGCAGATTAAGGAATTAACAATATACAGCTCGAAGATCGAGGAACAAAGCGAATTTTACGCCCAGGTCTTGGGATTGCCCCAAATCGGGGAAAGTGCGAACAAGCTTTCCTTTCAATGTGGCAAATCGATACTCCATATCGAGTTCAATGCCGATACAAGCCCTTACCATTTTGCCATCAATATTCCAGCCAACAAAGAGCTCGAGGCCTTGAATTGGCTCAAATCGAAAGTAAAAATTCTAAAGGATGGGGATCGTGAAATACAGGATTTTGATTTCTGGAACGCCAAGGCCATTTACTTTTACGACAGCGACCAAAATATAGTAGAGCTCATAGCCCGCAAAAACCTGAACAATCCATCGGACCAAAAATTTGGCCTCGACCAGTTTCTTGAGATTTCAGAGATAGGCATGCCCACTACCGATATTCAAAAGAAGTATGACCGACTGGCCCGTTTAACCGGTATTGAAATCTTCGATGGCGGATTCGAGAGGTTCTGTGCCATTGGCGATGAACACGGACTTTTTATATGTATCGACAAGGCCCTAAAAGATTGGTATCCTACGAACGACAAAGCCTTTTCCTCTGCCTTTGAGATCGAATTGGTCGAAAAGGGCAAGGCCTACCGACTGGCCTATAAAAACGGGGAAATCACGGCCCTAGGGAAGCCAAACTCTAAAAAAAACCGTTCCACATCGCGTGCAAGTCGCTTTAAAAGGCTTCCTTTTCCTATCTTCTAATGGCGCCCGAGGTATCGCCCTGCATCAAGCTTAAGACGTTTTCCAAAGACACCATATTGGCATCCCCAGGAACGGTATGTTTGAGCGCACAGGCGGCCGAGGCAAACTTCAAGGCCTCTACATCCCCATAGTGCAATAGGCCATAGATGAGTCCCGCCGCAAAGGCATCGCCCGTACCGACGCGATCGATTACGTGGGTAATGTTCAACTTCTTGGTCTTTACATACTTTTCGCCGTCCCACATCTTCCCATGGATCTGCTGGTGCGAGGCACTAATGGATTTGCGGGTCTTCCCTACGACCTTTTCGATCCGGGGAAAGGTGTACATGAGCTGCTCGGCCAAAGTCCGGAATTTATCACCGGCCTTCCCCAGTCCGAATATTTCGCGTATCCCGCGGCTACTGCTAATGACCACATCGCAATTTTGAACGAGTTCGGGCATGACTTCCTGCATGCTCTTGCCAAACTTCCACATGTTCTTTCGCGAGTTGATATCGCCCGATACCTTGATCCCCATTCGGTTGGCGGTTTTTATTCCCTCTAGGCAACACATGGCGGCCCCTTCGGAAATAGCGGGGGTAATGCCGGTCCAATGAAACCAATCCGCATCCTTGAGCACCGCTTCCCAATCGACCATGCCCGGTGCGATCAAGGAGAAGGAAGAGCCCTCCCTTTCATAGATCACCTCACTAGAGCGGTGCACTGCTCCCTTTTCCAAAAAATACTTGCCCAGCATATCACCGCCGTAAAAAACGTGTTCGGTACTCAGCCAATGCTTGCGTAGGAATTGGGTAGCGGCCTTGCCCAAGGCATTATCGGGAAAGCGCGTTACATGGGCCGCTTTCATGCCCAAATAGGCCAGTGAGATCGCTACATTGGCCTCTCCTCCCCCATAGGCCAGCTCAAAAGAGGTGGCTTGGGCAAATTTTGAATATCCCGGAGGCGATAAACGCATCATTACTTCTCCGAATGTGATCACTTTTTTAGCCATAGCATAGATTTTATGTCATATCCTTAGTAGTTTCTTGGCATACGCTTGTATGGAATGGCGCCTCCATTGCATCCGTATACCGACTATCGCCGTGGCAGGCCAAAGCAAAGAAAAGCCCCGAAACCCAAGTAGCGATACCCGCCCCGTTCACAAGCCCTTGCGATTTTACTTGCCTTTTAGGCCACAAAATTTGATAGTTGAACAAATATACATATATTTGGTTAACCAAATTGGTTAACCAATTAGAGAAGTATATGAAAAAGCACAATTACATCGTCATTTTAGTAGGGGTTTGCGGTTCGGGAAAACGTTCCGTAGGCGAAAAGGTCGCCCAGCGATTGGAAATTCCGTTCTTTGACGCGGAAAAGCTGCCCCTGTCCAAAGCCTTGCCCGAGGGCCAATTGCCCCAAGACGTAGACCTTGAAAAATGGTTGATGTCCATTAAAGAAATCATTCTTGCGGAATCGGCAAAAAAAGGCTGTGTGATCTCATGTTCGGTATTGAAGAAAGAACACCGTTTATTAATCGCGGACCAGGTAGAGCATGAATTGGATTGGGTCTTTATGAACGGTTCGTACGAACACGTGGTACAGCGTGCGGAACAAACGGAAAACCACGACCGCCCGGCTGCCATGATCAAATCGGATTTTGAGGCCCTTGAAATACCCAAACGCGCCCTGACCATCGATATCGCTTCCCCCGAACCGGAAAATATCGATACCATCTTAAAATACCTGGCCCGTAAATACGGATGATATCCTAGTTTTACCTGCTGTTTTTAACAGGAAGACCAGACTGTATTTTTTATACGGAAGGCCTAAGTTATGGAAAGTGGATAGAGCTCGGTTCCCCCGAAACCTTCTCCTTTATGCCCCCTAGAACCCGAAACGGGGCCACTTCAAAAGAAAGCTCTTTGCCTTCGGTGTATCTCTATATACCAAGGCTAGGACCTATACTCTTTCGCAGCCATGGCGATCAGGTGCCCATACCGCCTATCGGGGTCGTATTTACGGACCAGTTCGAACAACTCCCGTATCAAGCCGTCATCGCCCCGTTTATATCTAGTTTCAGGACCCTCCTCTATTTTTATGATGGTCTTCTGCACCGTACACCGCAATCGTTCTCCCTTCGACAAGACAAAGCCCCGAAAACCGAGGCCGTCAAAAAAACCATCCGTGGCACTTTCGTCCAAGGCTTCAATGGTATGAAAAAGCCCCATGAATTCATAGGGCCCTATCTCAAATTGTGGATTCTGTCCGCCTGAAAGTATATCCAGTTCCAGTTTGTATACCTCCATGGCCTTCTTATTTAGATAATGGACACGCTTTTGCCCGCATAAAAATAATCACAAAAATCGGTATAGTTCAAAGTGGAGCCCGAACCTCGGTCACAGGTCTCGGGATCGGTAATGAGATTACCGCTATTATCGGTGTTTTTGGCAGGGGTTCCGCCAGGCTTATGCCCCCAAAACCCACCGTCTTGTTTTCTGTACCAGTGGTAATCGACGCCCGGGGCAATGACCAATGCCATCAACCTTCTCGGATATTCACTTTGTGGAAGGCAGTCACATCGCAACTTCAAGCCATCGCGAAGGGAAGCCGCCTTGACCTCGCTACAGCTCATTGATGAAGCCATTTGCCCCGAGAACTTACCCGGCTGGGCAAAGGTGTTGGTCTTCCAGTTCCTTCCGTAGTTGTAGCAATTGTTATTGTGTCGCACATGGCTATCGGCATTCCAAAAATTCGGGTTGAACTTGCTTTCCTCGTATTTGCAATCACAGCAAGAAGCATCGTCTACGGTAACCCTTTTGGAGTTTTTAGGAAGTTTGGGATAGCGCTTTTTTATCACCTTTCGAATTCGTTCAAGATCTAGTTGATACTGTTCTATACTCGCCAAGATAATCTTCTGAATATGCTTGTCTATGGGCGTCAGCCTGTGTGAATCGAGGCTCAACTTGCTGTAGCGGGTCATTTGCTCCACGATCCTACTGGCGATTCCAATACTCGTCTTTTGGTCTTCGGCCGTACCGTCGGCAATTTTAAAGGAATTGGGTATGCCCCGTATTTTTTCATCACTGATGACCTCGATCTCTATGCCCCTGAATCCCAAACCGTCGTAACCGGTATTGGGTTTGGAAATGATCTGTTTTTCTTTTGCTATCTGCTTAAGGATTTCTTCCCCATTGGCATCGGCCATGATCCAACTCGGATTGGGGCGACCTGAAAATAAATCGGCTGTAACTCGTATCATCTTTTTCTGTTTTAAGGTGTATAAAGCATTTTTTTTAGCGTCGCCACAAGCTCTTACCTTATGGCGATACGACTATAATAAAGCTAGCAACCAGAGAGTTACATATTCCTTTAAAATGTATGGGCGGTAGCGATACACGTGTCAATGACGCATTTTACCCCATACCGATTTTGAATTTTCAATGCTTTTTTGGGTATGGGACGGGGATGGGCGACATATCGGATAAGAATACAGCGCAGCCCTCCTAAAAAGAAGGGCTGCCTTTATCCCCTCCCTCTCCCCCTATTTTATAACGCCTAAGCGATAGAGACACAAGGCCCTACCTTAATTTCGGTTTGCCCCCTTAAAGTTGGAAAATCCCTTTAGATTTTCGACCTTAGTTCTATAGGTGCTTTAGTAGATCTTAGCGCAACCTATGACCCTATAGACCATCTGTTCAACAAAACATCATCCCTATGACCAAGAATCTCTTGAAATTTTTAGTACTCGCCTTATGTATAAGCTGTAATACGGAAAATAAAAACGCCGAAAAACCGGTGGAGATAGACCAAGCCACCTTGGCCAAACATATAGAACGTCTGGCTTCGGATGCCTTTTTAGGGAGAAAGCCCTTTACCGAAGGCGAGGTAAAGACCGTAAATTATTTAAAGGATGAATTTGAAAAACTCGGACTTTCACCGGGTAACGGCGATAGCTACTTTCAAGAGGTGCCCATGGTAGAAATCGATGGAAGCCCTTCGGAAAAAATGGTGATATCGGGAAAAGACGGAAGCTTTGACCTCAAGGTCCTGAGCGATTTTGTGGCCACCACCAGCCAGGTGAAGACCGAAATCGGCCTTGACCGCTCCGAGCTGGTCTTTGCCGGCTACGGCATCGTGGCCCCCGAATACGGGTGGAACGATTACGAAGGTATCGACTGGAAAGGAAAGACCGCCGTGGTCTTGGTCAACGACCCGGGATTTCAATCGGGCGACTCTACCTTGTTCAAGGGAAACGCAATGACCTATTACGGGCGTTGGACCTACAAATATGAGGAGGCCGCAAGACAAGGGGCCGACGGGGTTATTATCGTTCACGATACCGAACCGGCTTCCTATGGATGGAACGTGGTCGAATCGGGTTGGAGCGGGGCCAAATTGATCATTGAAAGCGACCTGCCCCTCTTAAAGGTCGAGTCTTGGGTAAACCAAGAAAGCGCCCAAAAGATCTTCGATGCCTCCATCATGAAAGGGGAAGACCATAAGGTATTGGCCCGAAGCAAGGGCTTTGAACCCATCCCCTTGGGCCTAGACGTTTCCGTTTCCATTCAAAACAAAATCAAAAAAGACGTTTCAAAAAACGTAATCGCCCTTATTCCGGGTACGGAAAAAAAGGACGAGGTCATTATCTACTCGGCCCACTGGGACCACCTTGGCGTAGGTAAGCCCATTGATGGCGATTCCATTTACAACGGTGCCATAGACAATGCATCGGGCACCGCGGGCCTTCTTGCCATTGCCGAGGCCTTCAAGAAAAACGGTCCCACAAAACGTTCCGTCGCCTTTATAGCCGTTACCGCGGAAGAGCAAGGCCTGCTGGGCTCCGCCTACTATGCCGAGAATCCGGTTTTCGATCCTAAAAAAACCGTAGCCAATATCAATATGGATGCCTTGGGCAGTCCCGGAAAAATGAAAGACCTGACCATAACGGGTTACGGTCAGTCGGAAATGGACAAATATGCCGAGGAAGCCGCACTGGAACAAGGGCGCTATATTATTCCCGATCCCCATGCCGAAAAGGGCTACTTTTTTAGATCGGACCATTTTAACTTTGCGAAAATCGGTATCCCCGCCCTCTACGCCAGTGGCAGTTACGAAGGTTTCGACCAAAGTATGGAATCGATAAAAGCCACCCTAGACGACTACAACACCCATAAGTACCATCAACCTTCGGATGAATACGATCCCGAAACCACCGAATTGAGCGGGGTAAGCTTCGACCTACAGTTGTTTTTTGAGGTAGGAAGAAAATTGGCCAACGAGACCTATTTTCCGAAATGGTACGAGGGAAGCGAATTTAAGGCGGCCCGGGAATAGGATGTAAAGTAAAAAAAGAATTGTATGAAGAACGGCCTGCCCTTAAAAGTACTGCCTCCTTACCTTTTTTTCTTGGCCCTGCTTTCCTTGATCTCTTGTCAGGAAGCCGGCCCAAAAGCAGACCTGATACTCACCAATGCCAACATTTGGACAGGCAGCGAGTCCCAACCCAGTGCGCAGGCCATTGCCGTATTGGCCGATACCATTTTGGCCATCGGCTCAAATAGCGAACTGGAGAAATACAAGGGCCATACCACGGAAATAATTAATGTAGGCAACCGTTTTATCACGCCTGGTTTTATCGATTCGCACGTGCATTTGCTTATGGGCGGTAACAGCTTGCCGAACGTAGAACTCCGCGATGCGCAAACACCGGAAGAGTTTACCCGGCGCATCGCCGATTTTGCCGAAACCATAGACCCGGGAACCTGGATCATGGAAGGCAATTGGGACCATACCCTTTGGGGTGGTGAACTGCCAAAAAAAGAATGGATAGACCCCTATACACAGAACAATCCCGTAGCTGTCTACCGTCTTGACGGACATATGGTCTTTGCCAATTCCGCCGCCCTCGATTTTGCAGGTATAGACAAAGACACCCCTGACGTCCCTAATGGCGAGATCGTAAGGGATGATAAGGGCATACCGACGGGAATTTTAAAGAGTAATGCTATGGGACTTTTACTCGACAAGATTCCTCCACTGACCAAAACACAAAAGAAAAAGGCCCTTAAAGAAGCTTCGCATTACTTTTTGTCGCACGGTGTGACCTCCGTACACGATGTGGATAGTTTGGGCACCGCCGAAGTAGCCCAAGAATTGCTGGATTCAGGGGAACTCTCCCTACGTATTTATTCAGCAAAACCACTGAACCGATGGAAAGAAGCCCAAAGAAAAATAAGCTCAGACGAACTTTGGTTAAAAACAGGAATAGTCAAGGGCTTTATCGATGGGTCCCTGGGATCACATACCGCTTCCTTTATGGAACCCTATACCGACAAACCCGCCGACAATGGATTATTTATTAACAGTGAAGCGAATCTATACCAATGGATTTCGGAGGCCGACAAGGCCGGCCTTCACATTCAGGTCCACGCCATAGGCGATAATGCCATTCACACCTTATTGGAAATCTATGAACGCATCGTCAAGGAAAACGGAAAAAAGGAACGCCGACCGCGCATTGAACATGCCCAGCACATCTCAAAACAAGACCTACACCGATTTGGCGAACTAGACATCATTGCCAGCGTGCAACCCTATCACACCATTGATGATGGAAGATGGGCCGAAACCTTGATCGGGCCCGAACGGGTCAAGACCACCTACGCCTTTCAATCGCTCTTGGATGCTAAAACTATATTGGCCTTTGTCAGTGATTGGCCAGTGGCCCCCGGCAATCCTCTAACCGGCATATATGCCGCCGTTACCCGAAATACCTTAGATGGCAAAAACCCGAATGGCTGGGTGCCGGAACAAAAAATAAGTACGGAAGAGGCCTTGCGGGCCTATACCAAAAATGGGGCCTACGCCTCTTTTGACGAAACGGTAAAGGGCACTCTTGAACCCGGAAAACTAGCGGATTTCGTCATCTTAAGCGAGGACATACAAAAAATAGACCCAAAGAAAATCAGGGAAGTCAAAGTTATGGCCACCTATCTTGGAGGAAAATTAGTGTACGAAAACGACCAAAAGGAAAATTAGGCACGGCCCTCGATCCGCAAAACACTACGACCTGGAAAGGAAGTCCAAAAAAAATCGAAAATTCCCAATTCTTTCCAAAATCTTGTAGCAATTTTGCAAGGTGAAGATTTTAGTAATAGAGGACGAAGCCCAGCTGCAGAACAGCATAACGGAATCACTGGAAAAAGAAAATTTTTTAGTGGAGACCGCAGCGGACTACCATACCGCCATGGAAAAGGCCTTCGTCTACGACTACGACTGCATCTTACTCGATATTATGCTGCCCAACGGCAGTGGATTGGACATTCTAAAAGAACTGAAAAAAGAGGGCAAGAGCGGGAACATCATTATCATTTCGGCCAAAGATTCCCTCGATGACAAACTCAAGGGTTTGGAACTAGGGGCCGACGACTACCTTACCAAGCCCTTTCACCTTGCCGAACTCAACGCGCGTGTCAAGGCCGTCCTCCGCAGGAAAAATCTCAATGGAAAAAACAGCATTGAATTCGCCAATACGGTTTTGGACCTGAGCGATCGTAAGTTTTCCGTAAACGGCAATAGTACGCCCCTCAACCGCAAAGAGTTCGACATCCTTAATTACTTCCTTCTCAACAAAAAACGATTGGTCACCAAAACCGCACTGGCAGAACATGTTTGGGGAGACAACACCGACCAGGTCGACAGTTTGGACTTTGTATACTCACAAATCAAAAACTTGCGAAAAAAACTGCAGCGCTCCGGAGCCGATATAGAAATAGCCTCCGTTTACGGGGTGGGCTATAAACTTGTTGAAAAATGAAGCTCCTCAACCAATCGCTGAAATATTTGTCCATTTCCATTTTGGCCATCGTTACGGTATGGAGCGTGGTCTTTTATATGAGCATGCTCAATGAGATCAAAAGCAGCATCGATGAAGGTCTGGAAAACTACAAGCGCATCATCATTGAAAAAGCACAGACCGATTCTACCATTTTGACCAAAAGCGGTTTTGACGAGAGTTTCTTTACCCTGCAAAAAATCGACAAGAAAAGGGCGCTTTCGGCAAAGGACCAATACGTCGATACCATCATCTACATGCAAGATGCCGACGACAAAGAACCCGAACCCGAACCGGTACGCATGCTCACCACCTCTTTTGAAGTAAAGGGACAGTATTACGAGCTAAAGGTCGCCAACTCCATGGTGGAGGAAGACGACCTTATCGACGAACTGTTCTGGGATGTGGTCTGGCTCTATATCATTCTAATCGCCAGCATCATACTCATTAACAATGTGGTATTGAAAAAGCTCTGGAAACCCTTTTACGACTTCTTGCACCAACTAAAAAGTTACCGGCTCGGAAGCACCGAAAAACTTCCGGCAACTTCCACAAAAACCAAGGAGTTCAAAGATTTGGAATATGCCGTAAACACCTTGTTGCAACATAGCATATCGGCATTCGAACAGCAAAAGGAATTTATCGGAAATGCCTCCCACGAGCTGCAAACCCCCTTGGCCATGGTCATCAACAAACTCGAGCTGCTCTTGGAAAAGGAAGACCTGAAAGAAGCGCATGCGCTAAAGATCGCCGAAATCTTTCAGATTGTCGAGCGCTCGGTCCGACTGAACAAATCCCTGCTCCTACTCTCTAAAATAGACAACAAACAGTTTTTTGACAATCAGCAAATCCATTTAAATCCCATCGTCAACCAAACCTTGGGTGACCTTGAGGAAATCAGTAGTTATAAAAAACTAAAAACAGAAGTTTCCGAAACCGATGAACTACGGGTACACCTAGACCCTACCCTTGCCCAGATCATTGTTTCGAACCTACTTACAAATGCCATACTCCACAATCACGGGAACGGCACGGTTGAAGTACATATTTCGAAGGATACGCTTACCGTCCGCAACACGGGAAAAGACAAAACCTTGGACAAGGGCAAGGTATTCAGCCGATTTCACAAAACCGACTCAAAAACGAGCGGAAGCGGCCTGGGTCTGGCCATTGTAAAAGCCATTGCCGACCTATACGGCTTCCCCCTAACTTACAGCTTCGAAAAAGGCGTGCACTCCTTCAGTATACGCTTCTCCACAATATAAGCCCTCACTTCGGGCATTCCCAATTGTTTCCAAATTCACATGCTTTCTTTACGGTATAAATTAAAACAGTATACACATGAAAAAGCAAATTTTATTCTTAGCGGCATTGGGAACCCTCAGTTTTTCACAGGCCCAAGATCTTCCTAAAAGCCAGGTTCCTTCCGTAATCTTAAATCAGTTCAACAGCCAATATCCAAAAGCCACGGATGTAGAGTGGGAAATGGACGGCAAGCTATACAACGTGGAATTTGAAACCGGATGGAACACGGAGCACGACGTATGGTACAATGCCGAAGGAAAGATGGTAAAACAAAAGGAAGAAATAGCTTCAAAGGAATTGCCCCAAGCGGTACATAAAACTATCGAAACCAATTTTCAGGGCTACTCCACCGACGATGTGGAACGCATAACCGACGAGGGAAAAATCTTCTATAAGATGGAATTGAACTCCTTGCTCAAGCAAGACTGGGAAGTGGTTTTCGATGCCAATGGAAATATATTGAGCCAAATTGAGGACTAAGATGGAAGGAAGTATTCGTAAAGTTATTCCCCTTCTTCTTTTCGGACTTCTAACCCAAATAAAAGGCCTTGCCCAATTTTCCCCTCCGGGATTGGGTGAGGTCCATACCGCCGCATGGTTGGCCCTAGGAGCAAAACAGGACCTTGGCCAAAAAGGGACTACAGTGTCTTCCACCTATTTAGGATTCGGTAGTGTTAGTGACCCGAACAACTATAATCCGATAGAAAAACCATCGATTTACGTGATAAACCAAGAAGTCACACACCGCTTCAAACCCCACTGGAAGTACGCCTTGGCATTGAGTTACCGATGGCAAAACAAGTATACATCGACCCCTCCTTACGACTACGACACCCCAAAAGCACGTCAAGAACTACGGGCTTACGGCAGTATCTCCTATCTCAATTCCTTAAAAAAAATCAACTATGCGTTCAGTTACCGCCCAGAGATCCGACGCTTTTACGATCCCGACTTCACTTTAGCGACCGAATCTTTACAATTCCGCTCCCGTTTCAAGGCCAAACTTTCCTTTTATCTCAACCGCTCAAAAACGCAGCAGATCAGCACCGCTGCAGAATCGCTATTCGCCACGGGCAAAACGGAAAACTGGAGTAAATTCGCCTATAAGGAAAGTCGTTTTTCCCTCTACTACTCCCTGACCCTGCCCCAACAAGATATCACCCTTAATATGGGCTACATGAACAACCTCTTGGGAAGGGATTTTTCTAAAGACGCCCATTATCTCGCCTTTGATGTAGCGATCAAAAACCCCTTCAATCGCAAGTCGGCGCAGGGAAGCCATTCGCAGTAACTCCGGACTATGACTTTTCCTTGTCTTTTAAAAACATCCATGCATCAAAACGGGCCTTGTACTCTTTATCGGTAAGCGGATAGAGCCCCATAATCGACTTCCCTTTTTGGACTTCCTTCATCACATAGTCTTCAAAAAGGGTCATTTTTGTACACTCTTCCGCCACCCCTTCGGCCAGGTGGGCCGGTATTACCATGACCCCATCATCGTCACCTACAATAAAATCCTCGGGAAATACCGCCACATCGCCACATGCGATAGGCTCATTAACGCCAATGGCGTGGTGCAAGGTCAAATTCGTAGGCGCCGATGGCCCTTGGTGATAAGCCGCAAAATCAAGATCGGCAATCTCGGCGGAATCCCGAAAGCCGCCATCGGTCACCATACCCTCTACCCCACGCACCATTAAACGCGTTGCCAAGATGGAACCCGCCGAAGCCGCACGGGCATCTTTTCGACTATCTATGACCAGAACATATCCTTCGGGACATTCCTCTACCGCAACCCGCTGCAGGTGTCTCCGGTCTTGAAAAACCTCTATAGGGTTGAGATCTTCGCGTGCCGGAATGTAACGCAGCGTATAGGCCCTCCCGACCATTGTGGGCCGACCGGGCTTGAGCGGCCTAACCTTCTGTATAAATTGGTTTTTCAGCCCCTTTTTAAACAAACAGGTGGCAATGGTAGCCGTACTGACCTTTCTCAATTTCTCTATGGTACTCTCTTCTTTTTTACTCATACCCTGGTTGGTTAAATTTATATTATTCCGCTGCTTTCCATGCCTTCCTTAAAAAGGTCAAATCTTTTTTCATCATGGCATAGACCACTTTTTTGTCGATGCTTATTTGTTGGGCACCATGTTCGGCTCCCCCTAGATCGTATTCCAAGTGCAGCGATATCGGTACGTTTATCCCGTATTTTTTTAGCAAAGAAAAATAGCGGCCAAAGTCTACCATACCCTCACCAAGCGGCGTATTCACCGGTTTCCATTGGCCTTCTTGCATTCCCCATTTAAAATCCTTTATCACGATCGACCTTATATATGGCGCTATAAGCCGAAGGTCGAGTTCCCAGCTCATACCACCTTCGACCACCGCATGCCGTATATCGTACTGACTGCCCAAATATTTGCTTTGCGGGCCGGGCAGCATAGGAGGCAAATCCCAAATAGGCGCCCCAACGTGGTTGCCCGCATGGTTTTGATAACAGCCTATCAAGCCCCATTTTTCGTTCGCCGCTTCCAAGGATTTGAAAAGGGACTTATACATTTCTTGGCTTTCTTGAATACTTCGGTCTTCAGGATAACTGAGCCATCCGGTCCTATAATGGGTCAACCCTAATTTACTGGCCGTTTTCAACACCTGTTGGTCTATTTCCGCATGGGCATCGAGCACGTTAGTGGTCATCATTTTAGGTTGCAGTCCGTATTTACGCATGGCCTCAACGGCCTTGGGCAGGTCATCTTGCACATTTTCCGGCAATACATGGCCTTTCGGCCTTACGGTCAAATCCAATCCGTCAAAACCGATATCCGCGGCAACCTCCGACATTTCTTCGTAGCCCAAAAACTGTAAGTGCTTAGAAAAAAGATGTACCTTGATATCCTCTTCCGATGTATTGGAAGATAAAGCGTTCCATCTATGTAATGGCATAAAGGGCACACTGCACAATGCGGCGGCCGTCCGTTTTGAAAAATGCCTTCTTGAGATATAATCATGTCCTTTCCCCATAACACCTGCTTAAATAATTAATTAACCCCACTAACTGTTAAAAATTTGCTAGTTCCACAAATATACTTATTTTTGGTCAACCAAATTGGTTAACCAATTTTATGGTCAATATGAAATCGCCTTTCGTCCCTAGTATTTCTTTTGTGACTTCCCTTGGTAATACCGATGGAACACAAACCGACTATACAGGTTCGGCGAATGGGTTTGTTCCTTAAAAATGCCACTGCCTCTATGTCATAAGGCAATGTTCAGGAAAAAGATCGTAAACTACCTCGGGGCAAGCCCACGAGGCATTAAAAGGAATACACCTTGATTTCGAGCAAAGCCTCGGAGCATTTAATCTCGATTATCGAGTAAAAAGAAAACATATAATGATAGTAGGACCATTAGCATGCACTTGGTCGTCGGCACGCCCATAGCAACAATACCTAGGCACTTTTAAAACATCAAAAGCAACCGATGACCAATTTTTTTCACTAATGGGTTCCATTTAGGCCCAACACCTAATTAGATATGAACATGACCAAATACATACCCGTACTACAATCCCTCCTCTTCGTTCTGTTGCTTTCCTTCAGCGGACATGCACAAGAACACCCGAGTCTGATAATGACCAAGGCGGGAGTAGAAAAAATAAGGGCCGAATTGGGCAACATCCCCATTTTTGACGCCACCTTGGAAAAGGTAAAGGCCGAAGTGGATGCCGAAATAGCATTGGGCATAGATACGCCCCTCCCTAAAGATTATTCCGGAGGCTATACCCATGAGCGCCATAAGCGCAATTTTTTGATCCTTCAAAAAGCAGGGGTATTGTACCAAATTCTAAACGATGAGAAATATGCCCTATACATAAAGGACATGCTGTTTCAATACGAAGGAATGTACAAAGACCTACCGGTACACCCACAAACGCGTTCTTACGCCCGGGGAAAGTTGTTCTGGCAGTGCCTAAACGATTCCAATTGGCTGGTTTACGTGAGTCAGGCCTATGACTGCGTATATGACTACCTTTCGAAAAAAGAACGCAAGCAACTTGAAAAAAACCTTTTCAGGCCATTCGCCGATTACATATCCATAGAAAATCCGCAATTCTACAACCGCGTACACAACCACAGTACTTGGGGCAATGCCGCCGTAGGGATGATCGGTTTGGTAATGGGCGATGAGGAGTTGATCCAAAGGGCGCTCTACGGTATTGAAGACGACGGCTTGCCGATCGGGGCCAAGGACAATGACGGAGGATTCATAAAGGTGGAAGGCCAAAAAGCCGGTTTTCTGGCCAATATAGACGAGCCTTTTTCCCCTGACGGATATTATACCGAAGGCCCTTACTACCAAAGGTATGCCATGTACCCCTTTTTGATCTTTGCCGAGGCCCTGCACAATGTAAGGCCCCAACAGAAAATATTCGAACACAAGGATGGCGTATTGCTAAAATCGGTAAACACGCTTTTGAGCCTCTCCGATGCCGATGGCGAATTCTTTCCCTTGAACGACGCCCAAAAAGGTATGTCATATCACTCCCGAGAGCTGGTTACCGCCGTTGATATCGCCTATCATTACGGAAACCACAATCCGCAATTGCTCAGCATAGCCGAAGAACAGGGCCAAGTTTTATTGGACGATTCGGGGCTGGCCGTAGCCTTGGGCATTAGGGAAGGAAAAAGCGAGGACTTCCAGAAAAAATCGATCAAGCTTAGCGATGGGGCCAACGGCGACCAAGGGGGCGTGGCCATACTCAGGTACGGCAACGAAGCTATGACCTTGGTCTACAAATATGCGGCGCAAGGGCTAAGCCATGGGCACTACGACAAACTATCGTTCTCACTTTACGAAAAGGGAACCGAAATATTACAAGATTACGGTCTCGCCCGTTTTGTCAACATCGAGCAAAAAGGCGGGGGCAATTACCTCAAGGAGAACACGACCTGGGCCAAACAGACCATAGCCCACAATACCCTTATACAAAACGAAACCTCACATTTTGAAGGAAAGTACGAAGTGGGGAGCCAACACCATTCTGAGCTCTACTTTTTTGACGCTTCCAACCCAGAAGTACAGGTGGTGAGCGCCAAAGAACAAAACGCCTATCCCGGTACGGAAATGCATCGGACCATGGCCCTGATAAAAACCGATGGTTTTGAAAAGCCCTTTGTACTCGATATCCTAAGGGTCGGTTCGAATGCCGCGAACCAATACGACCTTCCCTTCTACTTCAAAGGACAGGTGATGCAAACCAATTTTGATTTCACCACCCCAAAAAGCTTGGAACCCCTAGGTTCCGATAACGGCTATCAGCACCTTTGGTCAGAAGGCCTAGGACAGCCCAAAGGCGACAACTCCCAGCTCAGCTGGTTGGAAAACGGACGCTTCTATACCCTGACCACGGCAACGAACAACGACGACGAGCTACATTTCGTACGCATCGGGGCCAATGACCCAGAGTTCAACCTAAGAAGGGACGCCGGTTTGATCATCAGAAGAAAGAACACAAAGAACACCACCTTTGTATCGATACTAGAATCACACGGCCATTATAGTCCTGTTTCAGAGTTTTCGGTAAATGCGAACAGTTCAATCTCTAAAATCGAGCTTATGTTAGATACGAAAGAGTACACGGCAGTATTGATCGATGCCAAGTCCAATACCGAACAAACACTATTGATACTGGCCAATGAAAACAAAAATGTCAATAAAGAGCATATTATAGAAATCAAGGGCAAGGAATACCGTTGGACGGGGCCCTATCAATTTATTAAAATCAATTAAAATTAAACTATGGAAAGTTTTGGATCAAGTAAAGAGTTTTTAATCGGGGACGAAATCCCCTGGGAAACCGTTGGCGAAGGCGTACAACGTCAGATTATGGGCTACGACGATAAGATCATGCTCGTAAACGTAAAATTTGAAAAAGGCGGTATAGGCCCCATGCACGAGCACTACCACTCACAAGTAACTTACGTCGTTAGCGGAAAATTCAAGATGACAATAGGTGAAGAGACCAAAATACTAAAAGGAGGCGATTCGTTTTACATTCCTCCCCACGTAATGCACGGAACCGTTTGTCAAGAAGCAGGTGTATTAATAGATGTTTTCAGCCCGATCAGGGAAGATTTTATGACTAAATAATAACTATGGATTTAAAAGGAAAAATTGCCGTTGTCACAGGCGGAACAAGGGATATTGGCAAGGCCATTTCACTTAAATTGGCAAAAGAAGGAGCCAAAGTAGTAGTCAACTATTACAACAACGAGGCCAACGCAAAGAAAACCCTTGATGAGATAAGGGCAATTTCGGGCGAAGCCATAATCGTTAAAGGAGACATGACCCAAAAGGCCGATGTTGACCATTTGGTATCGGAAGCGATAAAGGCATTTGGAGGTACCATTGACATCTTGGTAAACAATGCCGGTGGATTGGTAGCCCGTAAAAGTATTGCCGAAATGGACGAGGCTTTCTTTAATAAGGTCATTGCCTTGAACCTCAACTCCACCTTTCTGGTCTCACAAGCCATATTGCCCCATATGAAGTCTGGTGCCTCGATCATAAACATTGCATCGCAAGCAGGCCGTGATGGCGGTGGCGGCGGTTCTTTGGCCTATGCCACTTCAAAAGGCGCCGTTATGACCTTTACACGAGGTCTGGCCAAAGAAGTAGGCCCCAAGAATATTCGCGTCAACGCCCTTTGCCCAGGAATGATCGCCACGACCTTTCACGACACTTTCACTACGGGCGATGTACGTAAAAAGGTAGCGGGAGCCACCCCATTGCGCAGGGAAGGTACGGCTGAAGAGATAGCCAATACCGTAGCTTGTCTTGCTTCCGACGAAACTACTTTTATTACCGGGGCCAATATCGACATCAATGGCGGACTCGCCTTTTCATAAGCTAGAACGGCCTCAAATTACCAATATGGCAACTTAGTGCTCCTTTAAGTATTAGATACCTAAAATTAACATCATAAAATTTGACATTAATTTTTTTTTAACAAACTATTAAGTTATATTTGGTAAACCAAATTGGTTAACCAATATGGAAAACCAATTAAAACTTGTAGAAAAAGCTAATACTAATAAAAGAAAAATACTAATGATACCATAGGATATTTTCAATAAAAAAAGGATGGGTGCACGCCCATCCTTTTAAAAAAATTTACTTCATTCTGAAGGGAAGTAATACTAAGAACATGTACACTTTACTATACACGCTCATTACAAAAGTACAAAATTCAGGGACATTAATGAGTAACGTGCACTAGTAAGTTGAAGAACAAATGCGATTCTATACAATCTCATTTAGGTATCGGACCTTAACCGATGAACATTACTAACTTAACATTATTACAAATGAATTTAAAAACTCAACTCACACTAATAGCATTATTGTGTCTCAATATATCGCTATTTGCCCAAGACGGTTACACACTGTCAGGCACGGTTTCCGATGCGGACAATGTTCCAATACCGGGAGTTAACGTCATAATCGCCAATACAACCAAAGGCACCTCAACAGATTTTGACGGATTATTTCAAATAAACGTTTCAGAAGGCGATATTCTTCAATTTTCATACATCGGCTATGTTACACAAACCATACCCATAACGGGCCAGACCGAGTTAAATATAACCATGGCCGAAGACGCCAAACAATTAGACGAGGTGGTGGTTATAGGTTACGGGGGAACCCAAAAGAAATCACATTTGACCGGTTCGATCTCAAAAGTAGTCAACGAAAACCTCGATCAAATAGCAGTAGCTCGTGTCGATGATGCCTTGGTCGGGCAGGTATCGGGGGTAAACATACAAGCCACCGACGGAGAAGCAGGAGCCGCTCCTACCATAAATATCAGGGGTGTAGGCTCTATGGCCGGTGACTCTACCCCATTGGTCGTTGTCGATGGTGTAATTGTAAGTTCAGACTTCCTAGGTTCATTGAACATGAACGATGTAGAGTCTTTCGAGATTTTAAAGGATGCAGCATCATCTGCCATTTACGGTTCAAAAGGTGCCAACGGTATTATCATGATAACCACAAAAGGTGGTGTTGAAGGTAAGACCCGTATCAACTATAGTACCTATACTGGTTTTAAAGAAGCCAGACATAGTGAAGCGTATACCTTTTCAATAGAAGAAACTGCACAAGCCCAATTGGCCGCCACCGGGTCATTATCCGACAGGACAAAATACAAACAACTCATAGGTGTTGACCGTTCTTGGCAAGATGTCATTTTTGACGGTGGTACCATTACCAGTCATTCCCTATCGGCTCGCGGTGGAAGTGAAAAAACCAAGTATAGCACCGCCCTTAACTACTCACATGACGAAGGTGTCTTAATTACCGATGATTTCAAAAAATACGGATTAAGACTTAAAGTAGATACCAAAATAAACGATAAGTTTTCCTTTGGTGTGAACTTCACCCCTTCTTACACAAACAGAAGAAGGTTTGATGGAAGTACCCACGATATATTAAGACAGACCAATTGGCTACCACTTTACCATGATGAAAACACTATTCAATTTGTAAATAGGGTTCAAGATAATGGGGCGTGGGCCGATGTGCAAGTCGGTGATTACGCACAACAATATCATTTTGACGGTTACGACCTCGACGCCGGTGCCCCTGCAGATTCTGGTGGGGTAAGTATCAGTAACACCTCGAATGCCAACCCAGCGGCCAAAGTATTGGAGCGCGAACGTTACGACAAAAAATTCAAAATGTTCGGTAGCGTTTACGGTAATTACAACATTATTGACGGTTTAAGTTTCCGATCTACCCTTTCCGGTTCGTATCAAGACACCAAAAGAACAAGATGGCAAGGTACCCTATCCAGTAGAAACGGTGCCGCAGGCGCCTCAATGGACGAATATTCACAAAAGGAAATCTACCTTATTACCGACAACTTTCTATCCTTTAACAAGAGTTTCGGTAAACATGATCTAAGTGTAATTTTAGGTGTAACCGCTGAAACGAAAAAATCGTTTTATTCACAAATTAGCGGAACTGGTTATACTTCCGATGCCGTTAAGCAAATCACCAACGCCACGACCATTTCAAACGCAGATGCCTTTGAATGGGAAAAGAACGGCCTATCATACGTTTCCAGACTGAACTATGCTTATGACGATAAATACCTAGCTTCATTTAGCTTTAGAAGGGACGGTAGCTCTATCTTCGGTCAAGACTTCAAATACGGTAATTTTACTGCCGCCTCTGTTGGTTGGAACCTTGCCAAAGAAAACTTCTTACAGGATAGTGATATCGTAAGCACTTTTAAATTAAGGGCCAGTTACGGTCTAACAGGAAACGATTTGCTCAACGTAGGTAGTGTTGATCCCGATACCAGTAGTAGTACGAGTTCTTTGAGCACAGGTAATATCTTGGTAGACAACTACCCATACTTGGCCCTTTTAGGCTCAACGACCTATTCCGTAGACGGTTCATTACAAGCGGGCTTCAACCCTCTGAACATAGCCAACGCGGGACTGCAATGGGAGCGTTTGAGAGAATTCAACCCTGGTTTGGATTTCGGCTTTTTTAACAATAGAGTATCGGGGTCCGTTGATTATTACCAACGAACCAGTGACCAACTATTATTGAACAATCCGATTTCAGTGACTACAGGTTTCAACAGTGCCCTTGTTAATTTAGGTGAAGTCAAAAACGAAGGTTATGAAATTGAACTGAGAACAAAGAACATTGTTACAGAAAACTTCAGGTGGGCCTCTACCATCATAGCTTCAACGAACAAGAATACTTTAGTAGACTTCGCCGACTCCAACGGTCAAATTACAAATGTAGACTCTAAAAGGGCAGCAGAGTGGATCAACCTTGAAGGACAACCGATTTCCACATTCTACGGTTGGGTCGTCGACAAAGACATTCCGCTTGAATACTTGAACGATGCTTTCCACCCTGTTGGTGGCGAAGCCCAAGATGTTTACGTAAAGGATTTAAACGGCGATGGTATTATTGATGATGAAGACAAAGCTGCTTTAGGAGACCCATATCCAGAATTAGTCTGGAGTTTCACCAACGAGTTTAATCTTGGCAAGTTCGATTTTAGTTTTATGTTCCAAGGTTCACATGGGGCCGAAATCAGGAACATGGGAGACCAATACCTGTTCAACCATTTCAATTCTTCTCAAGATTTCAATCCTGAAACAACGCCTAACCAAGAATTTATCAAAGAAAAAATCTTTACTGATGATATTATTCAAGACGCTTCGTACGTAGCACTGAGAAACGTAAATATTGGATACAATTTCCCAAAAGACGTTTTGAGTGATTATGGTGTGTCTGGTTTAAGAATATATGCTAGTGGCCAAAACCTTATGTACAAGACGGCAGATGACTATACAGGTTTCAATCCTGAATCCGTAGACAGAACAAGTCCTACAGCTTACGGTTACCAAAGAGCAGGTTCCCCTATATATAGAACGATTTCTATAGGACTTAACCTTGATTTTTAATCAGAACAGTATAAACAAAATTCACGATATATTATGAAACAATTCAAACTAATAACGATGCTTCTGGCGGTAGTCGTATCCTTTACGGCCTGCGAAAAGGACTTCTTGTCTCCCGCACCAACATCAGGGGTATCTTCGGAAACCTACTTCTCTACAGAAGAAGAACTAGAAACCGCTTTGATCAATATGTATGACGGTATTCAAGGAGTAAATTCGACGGATCCCGATGACAGACATGGTATTCAATACGAATTCTACATCACCGAAATGCGGAGCGATAATACCCGTACCAAAAGTAGCGAGGGTGAAGCAGCACAATTCGAAAGTTATAACATAACACCGAACAACGGTATTATTGCCAATTATTACGAGAGCTATTACAACATTATCTATAGGGCCAATGTAGTATTGGACAATCTTGATGTAATAGAAAATGCAGCGACTAAAGCATCATATGAAGCCGAAGCTAAATTCGTTAGAGCCTATGCCTATTTCAATTTGGTGCGCCTCTATGGTGATGTTCCTTTGATAGATAGGGTAGTCGGACCTTTGGAAACCGATATTCAATTTGCCCGGGTTGCGGCATCTTCTATATATGACTTTATAAAGAGTGACTTGTCCACTGCAGTTGATGGGCTAGACAACACCTACCGCACAAGAGCCTCCAAAGCTGCTGCACAGACCCTTTTGGCAAAAGTATATTTGACCTTGGGAGAAAACTATTCAGAAGCCCAAACCCTATTGGAAAGTGTAATGGCTTCAGGCTATTCCTTAGAACCCGACTTTGAAGACGTATTTTACAACGAAGAAAACAATGAAGTTATCTTCTCGATAGGCTACCTTCCAAACCTAAGTTCAGACAGTCAAAACTTTTCAGCCGAATGGTTGAACGGTGTAGGTAGAACTTCTGGGGTGAACTATGTAACCAGTGAAGCCGTTGCCGTATTAGATGAATTTGGGGGTGATAGGACCGCGGTCTCATATAGGCCTGACCCTTCGCAGGTAGGTCAGTATCAGGTAACCAAATACCTTCCGAACGGCGAAGATGGCGGATCGAATGGGAAAAGCTTTGATAGCGACCCAACACTTGCTGGCAACGATTGGATCGTAATCCGATACGCCGATGTACTTCTTCTCCATGTAGAAGCTATTATGGCCGGTAGCGCCAGCACTACCGCTTCAAAAGCTTTGACCTCGTTTCAGGCTGTACGCGACAGGGCGGGGCTTACCGACCCGGTTACCGAAGTTACAAAAGAAGATTTGTTGTTGGAAAGAAGGGTCGAATTGGCCTTCGAGAATCATCGTTTCTTCGATTTGGTTCGATTTGGTCAAGCGGAATCCGTTTTTTCCGCCTTCTCCTCAGCGAATAACCTTGGGTATTCTTCAACCGACTTGTTACTGCCTATTCCGCAAAACGAGATTAACCTGAGCAACGGATCAATGAGTCAAAATCCGGGATACTAATCACTTGGTTTACCATAAAAACTGTAAAAAATGAAACATATTTTAAATATCGAAATATTGAAAAACAAGTACTACGGATTTCTATCGCTTGTCGTAATCCTATCCGGTATTGCTTGTGAAGACACCTTCGAGTACGAACTGCCCGAAGCAAATTCAAAGGCTGACCTGACCCCTCCATCGGCAAGCTTTTCAATATCGCCGACCGATGACTTCCTGACGTTTACCTTTGGTAACAACTCCAGTAGTGCTACTGATTATGAATGGGATTTTGGCGACGGTAATACGTCTACAGATGTAGATGGCAGCAATACCTACCCAGATGAAGGAACCTACACGGTTACCTTGACCGCTACCGATAAATTAGGCGTATCAAGTACGGTATCACAAACCGTTGAAGTAGTTGAACCTGAAATTCCACTAGCGATAACACCGGTAATTGGCGGGGCCGCTTTTGATGACGGTGTCGATGACAGTTGTCTTGACAGTAGGGATTGTTGGAGAATTGAAGGGGCGACCATTCACCAAACTACCAGTGACGGGGAAGCCGATACAAGAGGAGCCAAATACCCCTCCGGAAGCGATAATAACCGTGTCACCTATCAAGCCGTTAAAGTTTCCCCGAACACCAAATATGTCTTGACCGCCAGATATGCATTGCAAGCTGACGGAGACAGTGTACGGGCAAGTGTTATCGATGGACAACTGAGTAATTTCAGCGAGTTTGCCGATGCTACCTTATTGGCACAAGAATCAGGAACCGTAAATGAAGGCAAAGGCAACTTTAACACGCTTACGGTAGCCTTCGAAACAGGTGCCAATGGTGAAATAAGCATATTGTTCGACCACGACGGTAACGCAAAAGATTCCTACTTGGATAATGTTGCCATTGCTCCAGTAGAAGAACAACCTTAAATAAAAAAATGCAGTTTTTAAGCAACTTTTTTAGAGCTTGTTATTTGAGTTTAGTTTTGGTTTCTGCCGGAAACTGCCAAGACAGTAATGACTTGGCAGTTGCGGCAAATCATCAAGATGGGCCCTATGCGAATTCAGACACTCCGGAAACCGAGAGTGTCGACATCAAGAAATATAAGTTACCCAAAATAGACCTGAGTCATTGGAAGCTTACCCTTCCTGTTGGAAAACCAACAGAAGTTGAGCCTCCCGAAATTTTGGAATACGCTACGAATGAAGTCGTACGTCCCTATTTCTATAATGATTCCACCGATGGTTCATTGGTATTTTATGCTTTTCCGAATTCAACTACGGCCAACACCAAGTATTCAAGAAGCGAGCTACGCGAGCAAATGGTACCCGGTGACAACAATGTGAATTGGACATTTGAACAAGGAGGAAGGATGAAGGGAACTTTGGCGGTAGACGAAATCACCAAAGATTCCGATGGCAAGTACCATCGAACCATAATCATGCAAATCCATGGCCGATTGACCAACGAGCAAAAAGAGCTCATTGGGGCAAAAGACAACAATGCCCCGCCCATATTAAAAATATATTGGGACAAAGGCTATGTACGGGTAAAGACTAAGGTACTGAAGAACAAAAGCGCTTCGGATCAAGAAATTTTACACGAAGAAGCTTGGGGCGATGATGAGGGATATACCTTCCCCGACTATGTCGGATTTAAAAAGTTCAAACTTGAGGTCAAGGTTTCCAAAGGGAAATTGGTAGTCATTATGAACAATACGGAATATGCGGTCTATGATGATGTCAATATCAAAAGGTGGGGAATCTTCGAAAATTACTTCAAGGCAGGAAACTACTTTCAAAGTAAGGATGAAGGGAGTTACGCCAAGGTGAAATTTTACGATTTAGAAGTTATACACTAGTTGGTTTTTCTATAAAAACGAAGTACCTACTATATAAAATAAGAATTAAAATTATGTTGTTTTGAGTTAGATTGGCAGTAATTTTGCCGACCCGCTCACCACGGGTCGGTAGAATTCTAAAAATCGCTTCAATGCCCCATGAAAGCTGATTTTTATAAAACAAAAAATACTTTTTTAGTAGGTTATTTTTTTATAATTTTAACAAACCAATCTGGTTAACCAATTTTGAACCGCTTACGCTATGAAACTAGAAATATTGACCAAACACGAAAATAGGGATATCCAAAATGGGATCATCGCCAAGATTCGTGATCTTATCAATTACAAAAACCTTGAACCTGGGGATAAACTACCTGCCGAGCGGGTACTCTCAGAAAAGTTCGGTGTTAGCAGAAGTAACGTTCGCGAAGCCATTCAAAAATTGGAATTCTACGGCATATTGAATTCTAAACCCCAAAGCGGGACTTTCATCGCCAATATTGGCCAAATTGCCATGAACGGTATGATCGACGATATTCTTAGCTTGGAAGAGCAAGATTTTAAATCACTGGTCGAAACCCGTATTTTACTTGAACTCAAAACCGTAAAATTAGCGGCCCTCAGAAGAACCGAGGAAGACTTAGAACGCCTTAAACAGGCCTTTAATGCCTACAAAACAAAAATGATAGCCGGTGATGATTGCCTTGAAGAAGATTTACTCTTTCATTTGGCGATCGCTTCGGCAAGCAAGAACAGCACCATGAACACCCTCATGCTATTGATTACCCCCGAGATTATCGTGGCCTATGACCAAGATCGCGTTTGTGATGGCGATGTAGCCTTGGCAGAGGTAAAAAAGCATGAAGACATCTATATGGCCATTAAGGACCAAAACCCACAACTCGCCAAGGAAAAGATGAAATTGCACTTTAGCAAATTGTACGATTACATCTATGGCAAAGACCGTAAAATTAAAATTGGAAAAGGATAAAAGTGCACGATTTATCCTGATCTCAAATACTGAAGGGAAGACTAATAATACTAAAAAACAACTTATCCTATGAAGGTAGACGGCTAAGCCGCCCATGCCATATCCTATTTACATAATACGTATTTAAGTCCCTTAAATACAGGTATCCTGAATTGCTTATTGCCTATCCCCAAAGGACTAGGCCTGCTATTCGTCTGCCTAAATACAATGAATAATTTAAAAGAACGAAGATGAAAGTCAAAGGTTTAAGATGGTGGGTTATCACCCTAATTTGTTTGGCAACGGTCATTAACTATATAGACCGTACCGCTTTTGGTGTTATGTGGCCTGAAATGGGTAAAGATTTGGGTATGGACGAGTCCGACTACGCCATAATGCTCAATGTTTTTATGATCACCTATGCCGCCGGTAAGTTTTTATCGGGCAAGCTCTATGATATCATCGGCACCCGTATGGGTTTTGTGGTCTCCATAGTTGTGTGGTCCGTAGCATCAATTTTCCATGCTTTCGCCAGAGGTTTGGTTTCATTAACGCTCTTCAGGGCCATGTTGGGCTTGGGAGAAGCCGGAAACTGGCCAGGAGCGGTAAAGAGCAACGGTGAATGGTTCCCCGTTAAACAGCGGGCCATTGCACAAGGTATTTTTAACGCGGGAGCTTCACTAGGAAGTGTTATCGCCCCGGTACTTATCGCCTATCTATACGGGCATTTCGGCTGGCGCACCACCTTTATCATCATCGGTGCCATCGGCTTGCTTTGGGTCATTCCTTGGTTGGTTATCAACAAGGCCAAGCCTGAAAACCACCCTTGGATCACCGAAGAAGAACAAAAGATCATCCTTGCCGATCAAATTGCCTTTAGTTCGCCAGAGAAGAAGGAAAAAGGACTTTCGGTACTTAAAATATTGAGTTATAAGGAATCTTGGGGCGTACTCATGTCCCGTTTTTTCATCGAACCGATATGGTGGCTCTTTGTAGGATGGATGCCACTCTACCTCAACTCGAAGTTCGGTTTCAGTATCGAAGAAATAGGATCTACTATTTGGATCTCGTATTTGGGCGGTATGGCAGGAAGTATTGTCGGCGGCTGGTACAGCGGTAAATTAATGGAAACCAAAACGGTGGATGCCGCGAGAAAGATTACCATAACCATTGGGGGCGCATTGATTTTCTTAGGCTTGTTGGGCATCATATTCCTGGTAACCGAAAAGAATCCGATGACCTTTATCTATATCGTGGCTGTCGTACTCTTCGGATTTCAGTTTGCCATTGGTAATATCCAGACCATTTCAAGCGACCTGTTCCGCGGACCCTCCGTGGGCACCTTGGCCGGTTTGGCCGGTACCGTGGCAGCTGTCTCGGTCATCATTATGAACTCTTTGATTCCAATGATAGCATCAGTATCATATACTCCCGCATTTATTGTAATTGCCGTACTGGCTCCCCTAGCGGTACTATCGATCTATGGATTGATAAAGCGGATACGCCCCGTAGAACTTGAGTCAGTTTAATCAAAAAAAAAAAATCATTAACAGTAACTAACATACAAATGAAAAGAAAAGTAGCAGTAATAACAGGAGCAACAGGTGGAATAGGTTTTGCCGTAGCAAAAAGATTAGGGCAAGATGGGTATACCGTTATTTTAAATGGTATAGACGATGAAGCCGGCGCAGAAAGGGTAAAGGAACTTACTTCAGAAGGTATTGAAGCTGAATATTATAGTTTTGATGTTACCAATGAAGAAGCCGTCACCAAGAATATTAAGGCAATTGGCGAGAAATACGGGAAAATAGATACCCTTGTAAACAATGCCGGAGGTCTAGGAGGTCGATCAAGATTTGAGGAAATGACTACGGAGTTTTACCGATCGGTAATGGCACTGAATCTAGATTCTACCTTTTTTGCCTCACGGGCGGCTATTCCTTATCTAAAAAAAGGAGAAGGCGCTTCTATCATAAATTATACTTCAAATGCAGCTTGGACCGCTGGTGGACCTGGAGCGGGAATCTACGGAACCTCGAAAGCGGGTGTTAACACTATTACCAAAGCATTGGCTAAAGATTTGGCCGAATATGGGATTCGGGTAAATGCAGTATCCCCAGGTACCATAGACACCCCATTTCACGCACAGATCAAAGCTACCAAGCCCGAAGTTTTTGCTTCATGGGCCAACAGCATTATGCTGGGCAGATTAGGTCAACCCGAAGATGTAGCCGGTGTGGTATCTTTCCTAGCAAGCAGCGATGCAAAATTCATTACCGCCGAAACCATACAAATTGGGGGTGGGCAAGCTTTAGGAATCTAACCGCTTATATCTAAAATAGCACTTAAAAACAGTAATATAGTAACACGATTTAAAATGAAAAAAGTAGTAACCTTCGGAGAGATCATGCTCCGTTTAGCACCTCCAGGATTCTTACGCTTCTCACAGGCCAACAGCTTTGACGTTGTTTACGGTGGTGGCGAATCCAATGTCGCGGTATCACTCGCCAATTACGGGGTTCCGGTAGATTTTGTTACCCGTTTGCCCAAAAACGACATCGGTGAATGCGCCTTGATGGAAATGCGAAAAAGGGGCGTCAACACCCAAAACATTATTTTTGGTGGCGACCGTCTCGGAATCTATTTTTTGGAAACCGGTGCCGTAAGCCGAGGAAGCAAGGTAGTCTACGACCGTGCCCATTCGGCCATTTCCGAAATTGAACCAGGAATGATCGACTGGAAAAAAGTCTTTGAAGGAGCCGGATGGTTCCATTGGACGGGCATTACCCCTGCCATTTCACAGAGTGCCGCCGATGTTTGTTTGGAGGCCGTAAAAGTGGCCAGCGATATGGGCATTACCATTTCCACCGACCTGAACTACAGGGCCAAGCTCTGGAACTATGGTGGTGACCGCGAGGCCATAATGACCGAGCTTACCTCCTACTGCGACATTATCTTGGGCAACGAGGAAGATGCCGAAAAACATTTCGGGATCCATCCTGAAGGACTTGACGTGCACAAACAAGGCAGTGAGGTAAAGGCCGAGGCTTTTCTATCGGTCTGTAAACAAATGATGAAAAAGTTCCCGAAAGCCAAAAAAGTGATAACCACTTTAAGGGGCTCCATATCCGCATCGCACAACACATGGGCCGGTGTACTTTACGATGGTAAAAAAATGTACGAGACCCGACAGTATCAGATTACCGATATCGTAGACCGCGTAGGTGGTGGCGATTCTTTTATGGGTGGATTGATATACGGCCTTTTGCAATACCCCGAAGACGACCAAAATGCCCTCGATTTTGCCGTGGCCGCATCTTGTTTAAAGCACACCATTAAAGGTGATGCCAATTTGGTTACGGTAAGCGAAGTAGAGAAATTAATGGGTGGCGACGCTTCCGGAAGGGTAGCGCGGTAATTTTTTAAAATAAAAAAGATGGCTTCTAAAAAGTCGATACTGATCATTTGTGGCGGAGGTCCCGCACCGGGCATCAATGCCGTTATAAGCACCGTAGCTAAAATTTTTCTCAAAGATGGCTACCGTGTACTTGGCCTTCACGAAGGTTTTAAAGGTATTTTTTCCGAAGAACCGCAAATCAAGGAATTCGATTTTGCACATGCCGATCGTATTTTTAGTCGTGGCGGATCTACTTTGATCATGAGTAGGTTCAAACCGAGCGACGAAAAGATAAATACGAAACTTTTTTCCGATAACAATGTAAAACTGTTGGTCAGTATTGGCGGTGACGACACCGCCTCTACGGCCAACAGAATTACAGGGTACCTATCAAAAGAGAACATATCGATCTCGAACATACATGTGCCCAAAACCATAGATAACGATTTGCCCTTGCCCGACCGAAACCCAACTTTTGGATTTCATTCGGCCAAAGACGAAGGAGTACGTATCGGTAATACCACATACGAAGATGCACGTACGAGCCAAAACTGGTTCGTAATGTCTACCATGGGGCGCTCGGCGGGCCATTTGGCCTTCGGTATCGCTGCCAGTTGCCATTTCCCGATGATGGTCATCCCCGAAATGTTCAACCAGACCCCCATTACTTTTGACAAGGTGGTACGCTTGATCATATCGTCTATTGTAAAACGAAAGATAAAAAACATCAACTACGGTGTTGCCCTGGTAAGTGAAGGGGTCTTCCACATCATGCCCGACAGTGAGCTCGATCATTGTGGTATCAACTTCACCTATGACGACCACGGCCATCCTGAATTGGGCAACGTGAGCAAGTCACACATCTTTAATATGCTCGTTCAGGTAAAATTGAAGGAACTGGGCATCCATATAAAAAGTAGGCCCGTAGAGCTTGGCTATGAACTCCGCTGTTGCAGACCCATAGGTTTTGACCTTACGCTCTGTACGCTCTTGGGAATTGGCGTGAAAAAGCTATTCGACCAAGGCCTTAGCGGCTGTATCGTTACGGCAAACTCCCGTGGCGAGGTCACCCCCCTGTTTTTGGAAGACCTACAAGGTGAAGACGGCAAAATAGCCCCCCGGCTAGTGGAGGTAGACTCTGAATTTGCGAGGCTCTTCTTTCAGAACATGCACTATATCGAAGAGAGCGACTACGAAGCGGCCAAGGCCTATCTTCCCGACCCCGAATCGTACGATTTCAACAAAATTCTATCCGGAGAAGTGTAAACCGGTGGCCGCTATTGGGCAATAGCCATAAACAAACTTTTAAAATATTTGAAACAATGCTTGAAGAGAAACCGGGCTTGCTAAAAAAGATTCTTGCTATGGTACTGGCCTTTGGCCCTGGTATCTTTGCCATCGGATACACTATTGGCACGGGAAGCGTCACCTCTATGATCGTTGCGGGAAGCACCTATGGTATGCAGCTATTATGGGTCTTGGTCCTAAGCTGCGTTTTTTCGGGCATGCTCATGTTCGCCTATGGCAATTATGCTTTGGTAACAGGCGAAACCGCCCTCTATGCGTTTAAAAAACACCTAAAATGGGGCAAACCCATTGCCATACTGATTATTTTGGGGGTTTCTTTCGGCCAATGGAACTCGCTTATGGGCATTCTTGGTATCTCGGCCAATATCATCTTTGAGATATTCCTCATCTATTTTCCGGCCCTGGCGGCTTATCAATATGAACTGGTCCTCACCATTGCCGTTGTGGTCATTATTGTCATGTACTATTTTCTGCTTATCGGTAAGTATACCTTTTTCGAAAAGATACTGGTGATTTTCGTTACTATAATGGGACTCTCATTTTTAGTGTCCCTATTCATGGTATACCCCCTTCCCATAGAAGTGGCCAAAGGACTTATACCGACCGTTCCAAAGGTCGAGGGAGGAGGAATGATGGTCGCTGCCTTTGTTGGAACCACCATGGCCGCGGCAACGTTTTTATCTCGCCCCTTGTTCGTTAAAGGAAAGGGATGGACCATCAAGAACCTAAAACAACAAAAGAGAGATTCCATTATAGCGGCCTCTTTGGTCTTTATCATCAGTGCTTCGGTCATGGCCGTTGCCTGTGGAGCCCTTTTTCATCAAGGACAACCCGTGACCAAGGTGCTCGACATGGTAAACACCCTTGAGCCGGTGGCGGGCAAATTTGCATTGACCCTTTTCTTTTTTGGTACATTAAGTGCGGGGCTATCTTCTATTTTCCCCTGTTTGCTCATTGCCCCTATTCTACTTGCCGATTACCAATCGGGAGAATTGGACACGACCTCAAAACAATTTAAGATCATTACCGCCATTGCCTGTTTATTCGCCTTGATCGTACCCGTATTCGGGGCCAACCCGATCCAGATGCAGATTGTTTCACAGGTCTTCAACGTATTTGTGCTTCCCCTCGTGATCCTTGGCATCATACTGTTGTGCAACAACAAAAAACTCATGAAGGAACACAAGGCGACCTTATTGCTTAATATTGGACTCACAGCGGCACTGTTCTTCTCCATCATCATCTCGTATAATGGAGCCGTGGCCCTCTGGAATTATTTCTAGAATAGGTAGTAACCCCTTCCTATACTCCCTGTTAATTAAGGCATACGGTTATTTTTATATCTAATTCAGCTAAGCGGTATACACACCTTTTGGGACATTTGTAAAACATGGAGCAAGACAACCCTTGCCGATGACAAATGAACAGTAATCTAAAAACCAAAAACTATGTTACGTTGGACCGTTATATTTATCATATTAGCCATAATCGCAGGAATTTTCGGATTTGGGGGAATTGCCGCCGGAGCTGCTAGTATTGCCAAGATTTTATTCTTTATCTTTATAGTACTTTTCATAATCAGTTTGATTATGGGCCGCAAGAAGATATAGAACCGATCACGATATAAACTTTTACTTGTAGAGGATGGTTATGCGGCCATCCTCTTTTTGTTTCACCTTAATACCTAACATTATGGACAGTGAATACGCCAAGCATGAAATGGACGCCATGAACGCTTATGAAAAAAAAGGATACACCCGCCGATTCCGCTATGAAGCCGGTACCTTGGTCGATCTTGAAACACACAAGGGTTATACCCCTCAAGAGATAACCATCGTCAAGGAAATCAGATATGAGGGCATGAGCGACCCCGAAGACCTCTCCATTCTCTACATTATTGAAACGAACGATGCTATTAAAGGCACCTTCCTTATGGCCTATGGACCGTCGGCAGATACCGAAACGGGCGCATTTTTCACGGCCATACCCGATAAAAACTACCATAGGGAATAAAAAAAAGGCCCGGACTTAAATGCCCAGGCCTTCTTATTTCGATTGGTATTGACTTGTGTTACCAACTGGCAATTTCCTCTTTCAATTCTTCTTTGCCCTTTCCGATCTTTTCTTGTACCCTACCCAACATTTCGTCGAATTTACCTTCTGAATAGGTGACATCGTCATCGGTCAAATTTCCATATTTCTGTTTGATTTTTCCTTTTACTTGCTTCCACTTACCTTCTAATTGTTCTTGGTTCATTTTCTTTATTTTTAAGATTCTACTTCTTTTAAACTATACCTAAAGTTAAGCAGGTTCCCCTTCATAGTTTGGCGCAAAAAATTCTGTTTTTGACCTAAACGGTTATGAGTAGGGTTTATCTATTCCTGCACTATCATCGTCTAAGAACTTCACAAAATCCGATGGGTTTTTTATCGGAATAAAGCGGTCGCCCTTTATAACGACGGGATATGCCAAGGTAGATGGCGATTTTTCCAATACCCGCAACCAATCATGTTCGTTGAGGTCTACCTTTTGGTCACCGTATTTTTCCATAAAATCAGGGTGGTCTTGGTTTACAAGACTTCCTACGGGCCGGTTCATACTATGGGCAATCTCCGCCCATTGGGTACCGGTCACCTTTGTCTTTGATATGTCTATCGCCAATATATCTTCATCCGCGGATTCAACGTATGCATAGGTCTGCTTACCTATTGAATTCTCCGAATTATAATATAAGGTGATTTTCTTTTTGTCTTTTGATATAACTCCCATTTTTCCGTGTTTTAGTTTATGATACCCTTAAACTAGGACTTTACCGTGTGCCTCCTTAGCCCAAAAAAATTATTTTTTTCTCCTTTCGTTCTTTCCGTTGCCGATAATGGTGGAAGTCAGCCCATCGCTCACATTTAACCATAGGTAATTAAAAAAGGACTTGGTAGGATCTCTTTGGGCCTCTATGCCACCGTAACGATATCCGTTTTCATCGGTGTTCGACCCATCGTTTACAAAAACCTTTCCTATGGCCGTCAATAATTTATTGATGCGCAAGCGGTCCTTTTTTAAAACGGAAAACTCAAAATCCTCATATTTCATCTTCATATCCCCTAAGGAAGATACGGCGTCCCCACTCACCGTAAAATACAGTTCTTGAATGTCGCCCCGGGCCCTCACCCGTAGATTGGATTCCAAAAAAGGATTCAGGTTCTTCGGGTTAAACCCCTTTACCGTTCCGGAAGCCAAAAAGGCATCCGATTTCTTCTGGGTATCAAAAGACCAGTTGAGGGTAATAGGCGCTTCGTTCATTAATAAGGCCTTGGCCTCCACACTTGTTTTCACCTTCTTGCCCGGAATGTTCTGCACATGGAGGATTTGGGCACTCACTTCGGCGAAATTAATTTTCCCCGGAGCGGTTTCCGTATTGACCCGTTCACTATAGGCAATATGCCCCCCGCTTATCTCTATCTTGGGTATATCCAATTGTATGGGGAGCTCACGAAGCGCCTCGCTATATAATTTTTTCCGTTCGGTATCACCGGGCAAGAGCTTATCCCGATACAGTTCGAGGTCAGGCCCCTTCATGACCGCTATCCCAGTACGCAACCTATATTTATTTTCACTATACCCCAATTCCATGTTTTCAAAACTGAGCTCGGGAATTTTTAAATCAATAAAGTCATGTTCCTTATGCAGATGCCAAGACAATTCTTTTTTGGAATATTTCGACTTTAGCGCCAAATCAGAGATGACCAACGCCCCATGCTTTATTTCGACCTTACTTACCCCTAAAGTTTCATACGGGCCCAGGTCGGCCATTAAGGAAGCCCCACTAAACCCAAGGGAGGAATAAGTAACCGGAAGCTTGGTAACGATACGGGACGCATCGGTAGCCACATCACTGATTTCAATATTTACCGAATCGAGCTTTAAGGCAACACTGTCGCTTTGGTCTTTATAGAGTGTAACATCACCGTCCACTACCTTGATACTACCAACCTCCAGCGCTTGTACGTTGCCTAAGGGATTCTTCCCCCTACGGGTCGTATCACTCTCCTTGTCCTTCAAACCATAGGTCAGGATTGGCCTTTCAATGTATAAAGTCCTTAAGGTGATTTTCTGATGGACAAGAAACTGCCAATACCCCAGCCCGACAACCTCTAAGGCATTTATTTTGGCGGTACCGTCCCGTAGGGAATCTTGGGTTCCCACTTTTAACGCTATCATTTTTAATTTGGCGCTACCCGTCAACACATTTACCTCGATATCTTCATAATCCAGTTGAATACGGGACGGCAATTCGTTCTTCAAAAAACCCGCTATGGCATCTTTGGCCATCCATTGGGCACCGATAATCACAAGCACCAAAAAGGCCAGCAGCATGAGAAGCCCCCTAAAAATATTTCTTTTTGTCCGTTGTAGATGCATGCCTGTATATGGTTTTAACGAATGGTACCAACGTACCCTCCTAAAACCTAAAAATCCCCCTTTACCGCCAAAAATGCGTGTGTTTTTAGAATTATAATTGACCGGTTAAGAAAAACGGGGTCAAAATATTCAAGGGTTTTATATCTTGAGGCCAACCCGTCATTTAAAACCGATAGTATTTCAATTTTGCATCCTTTTCAACTCTGTATATTCCTTATGGCCTTTGTTCAACTCCATGCACAGCACCTTGCTCCCGACGCAATTAAGGAAGAGGCGGGTATCGCCCTTTCCCATTACCCCGAGCTGGCCGACACCCCTATTACCTTTAAAATCGTAAAGAAAATCAAACAGTCTACCATGCGGGCCCAACCGAAATTCAACAGCCTCATCAAAGGAAGGAAAAAACGGGCCTATGTTATTCTGATCAGTGAACACATAAAGATTTCAAACCAAGTGTTTTTAACCCAAGATGTACCAAAAGATATTATGATCGGCTGGTTGGGCCATGAGCTGGGCCACGTGATGGATTATCGGGAACGAAGTACCTTAAACCTCATCTGGTTCGGACTCAAATATTATTTTTCAGGAGCCTATATCAAGGAAGCCGAACGCGCTGCAGACACTTTTGCCGTAGCCCATGGCATGCACGAATACATTCTAAAGACCAAGGCGTTCATTCTTGAAAATGCCGATATAGATGAAAAGTACAAAGCCCGTATACGCCGCTACTACCTTTCCCCCGAAGAAATAATGGCCATCGTAAAAAAACGTGAAGCTTCCGGGCCAAGGTCCTAATATCGAATCGGATCAGGGCCTTACGATTTTACAAAAGCTTCCCATTCTTCAAACTTCTCTTCGCCCATAACGCGTTCCATCTTTACTTGTCCGCCCTTCTTTTTATTCTTGCCGTTCCAGTCATGGAATACGGATGGCGGAACCGAAACGACCTTCACGCCCTTCAGCGCTTTTGAGCGGGCCACTTTATAATTCTTATTGGCGTTTTTAAGGGATGCATCCAAGGCACGGGCCAACTCTTGATCATCGGTTTTATCTTCCGTGCCCAAATACCAACAATGGTAAAATTCCCCTTCTATCCGTTTGGCACAGAGGGTATATTCGGGAATACGGATCCCGAATTTTTCCTCCAAACCTTGTACGCCATCATCCAACTTATTCACGGAAAGTTGCGAACCTACGGTGTTCAAAAAGAACTTGGTCCGCCCTGTGATCTTTATTTCCGCCCTTTCCACATCGGTGAACGCTATGGTATCCCCTATCAGGTAACGCCATGCCCCGGAAACCGTACTGATAAGAAGCACATAATCTTGTCCCTCTTCCACTTCCGAAAGCTGTAGGGCGGGTGCATCATCCCTTAACGACCCGTCCGGTTTTATATATTCGGGTTCAAAGGGTACAAACTCAAAATAGATACCTGAGTCGGTAGAGAGCTGCATTGCATCGGTTTCAGGCCTGGCCTGAAATGCCATAAATCCCTCCGAAGCCAAATAGGTATCTATTACGGTAATGGGTTTCCCCAAGAGTGCGTTAAAACTCTTTTTATACGGGCCAAAAGCCACTCCTCCCGAAGTATATACCTGAAGGTTGGGCCAAATCTCGTGAATGTGGTTCAGATTATGGTAATCTATGACCTTTTGCAACATCAGCTCGATCCACGACGGAATTCCGCTCAATGCCCCAATATCCCAATTGGGTGCTTCCTCGGCTATTTTTTGCACGCGTTCGTCCCAATCATCGATTTCAGCTATTTCCTCGCCCGGCTTATAATACCCGCGAAACCAAGTGGGAATATTACTGGCACTGATGCCGCTTATCTCCCCTTCTTGATGACCTTCCACCTTATTCAGATCCGTTGAACTGCCCAGCATCAAGATACCAAGTTCAAAGAAATCGGGGGGCAAGTCGAAATTGCTCAAGGCAAAGACCTGTTCCAACCCGGTTTTTCGGATGGCGTCTATCATAGCATCGGTTACGGGAATTTTTTTGCTCGTCTTTCCCGTAGTGCCCGAACTCAAGGCAAAATAATCGGGCCTGCCCGGCCAGGTCACATCCGCTTCCCCATCATGTAGTTTTTGCCACCATTCCTTATCGATCCGGTTGTAATCGAAATAGGGAACGGACTTGGCAAATGCTTCGACAGGGGATTCCGATTCTAGAATCGCCTTAAAGTTATAATGCTTCCCGAAAGAGGTGTTTTCCGCCTTTTTTAAAAGTTCGTCAAGCACGACTTTTTGTTCCGCTATAGGGTCTTTCGATCCCGAAAGCTTATCCCTTACTTCAATAAATCCCTTAATAAGATGTCCTATGATCGGCATGTGTATCGTTTTTCGTAAAAATAGGCCTAGGCCCGTTCTGGCCTGCTCTTTATACAATGTTTGATCGACTCAAAAGCCCGGTCATCGAGGCATCCACGGTTTTAGGACCTTATCCCACTTGTCGACATAACGTTAAACTTTGTTATGTCGACCTTAGTTTGCTTAATTTTAGGGTATAATTCCACCTCATTCGCATTTGTACAGCATCGTAGACATAGAAACCACCGGCAATGGCATAAAGGGTAATAAGATTACCGAAATATCCATTTTTAAATTTGACGGTTACGAAATCGTCGAGGAGTTTACCTCCTTGGTAAACCCGCAATGTGAAATACCCTATTTCATCACGCGACTGACGGGAATCGATGGCGATATGGTCCGTGATGCACCTACACTGGACGAAATTGTGGATGACATTCTGAAAATTACGGAAAACACCATTTTTGTAGCCCATAGCGTAAACTTCGACTACAATGTAATCAAGAACGAATTAAAACTCTTGGGAAGGGACTTTATTAGGAAAAAGCTCTGTACCGTCCGTTTATCGCGTAAGCTCTTGCCTGGATACCATTCGTACAGTCTAGGAAAGCTATGTTCTTCATTGGGCATTCCCTTGACCGACAGGCATCGTGCCCGCGGCGATGCCCATGCCACAACCCTACTTTTTAAAAAATTATTGCGCGCAGATGGGGCCGAAGAAGTGTTCAAGAGCCACCTCAACGCCCGCTCACAGGAAACCACCCTACCCTCTTCCTTGCCTAGGGAAGCCTTTGAAAAACTGCCTGCAGCGCCCGGCATTTATTATTTCAAGGACGGGAAGGGGAAAATCATCTATGTAGGAAAGGCCATTAACATCAAGAAGAGGGTGTTAAGCCATTTTTACGACAAGTCTACCAAGGAAATACAGCTCTGCCAGGCCACGGCCGATATCGATTTTGAACTCTCGGGAAGCGAGCTCGTGGCCCTGTTGATGGAATCGAATGCCATCAAGCACCACTACCCCGAATTCAACCGCGCCCAAAAAAGAAAGATTCAACCCTACGGCATATTCAGTTATGAAGACCGCAACGGCATTATGCACCTGGCCTTCAACAAACTGAAAATGGCCCCAAACTCGGTATTGACCCTCTACGGACCTACCGATTGCCGATTGTTCATCGAAGAAATCTGTAAGCGCTTTAGGCTCTGCCCCAAGTATTGCCATCTCCAGGAAAACGTAAAGAGCTGCTCACATTACCGCATCGAATCTTGCGACGGCATCTGCCGTGAAGAAGAAGCCACCGACCATTACAACGAAAAAGTACATCGGGCCCTACATCACATTCGGGCGCAAAAAGAAGATTTTGTCATAAGGGAAAAAGGAAGAAACGCAAACGAGCAGGCTTTTGTATATGTAAAAAACAGTACGTATATGGGGTATGGCTTCGTCGACCGACAAGAACACATAAGTGCCGAACACGAACTGGAAACTTTTCTCGTTCAGCAGAACAACACCTTGGAAACGGAGAGTATTATCAAATCATATCTTAGTAAGAACCCCGATAAAATCGTGATTTTAAACAGCGAACATCACAACGATTAACGGTCGGGCTTATTTGTTCAACTTTTTGTACATAAGAATTACAAACAACAACCACACACTAAATATTACGATTACAACAGTGGTATATATCCATATAGCGTCCATAAGTTTGGTTTCAGGTGGTACAAAGATTGGTGGCCATAAAAGCACTACAATACCGGCAAAAGATACACTTCGCTAGTTTGTAATCCGATTCTTATTAAAGATAACCAAAAATCAATAAAAACAACCCTTATGAATTAAGATTGCTTTAACATTTGTAAAAATGTTAAGAAAAACGTCCAAACCGTGACTTATTCGCAATAAAAAATAACTTAAATACAGATAATCAAGGATATACAACTATTTTTTCTTGCCGCTATTCATAAAAAGTACAACGGTGACTACCAGGGCCAAGCACACTATGGCGAAAACGGCAATCATGATAATGCCATTGCCGTAATTGACGAGAGGTAAATTTTGTGAGATCATAGGTCGATTATTTATTTCCTTCAAATTTAATATGAAGTCCTAATTTAAAATATGATAATTATCAGTATTACAATATTTTATATAAAACAAAGCGAACACACTATAGGTGTTTCCAGTAATTTGCCCTGAAGATGCCACCTACACGAAACCAACTGAAAAAAGTTGATCTTGATATAGCAAAAGCTGAATATGGACTTAAAATCCATTTGACGGCCTTACCCCCAAAAGGCCCATACCTATTCAATTGGGAGCATCACACCCAAAGACACCCTCGACTAAATAATAAAATGCCGCTTCGTCTAGCATTTATGGTCATGTTGCCCAAAAAGCACCGAGCTTATCACAAAACCGATGAATACGAAACCAAGTACTAAAATTATTACGCTTCTAAGGTCGAAATCTAACGAGGAGAAAATTTGAGAAATCATAACTTTGATTTTTAAATTACTACTTAAAGTTAAAATGAAACCCCCTCAAAAAATATGATAATAATCAGGGGCTCCGTTCTTTCTAATCCCTATAACCCCTTTGAAGGTTACAGATATTTACATTACTTTTCGTTTAACCAACAAGACAGCCGCAAAATCCAACAAAATCCAGAATACAATGAAACACCTCATCCTAATTACCTTTCTCGTATTAAGCAGCTGTAAAGGCGAAACAAAAGCGGAGCAAGAGCTTGCCATAGATCCTTCCGTTCAAGAGATGTGGGAGCGTTTTACCACATCCTATCCGGAGTTTAAGGAAGAGGAACAACCTGAGTCTTGGTTTTTTCACGATAATGAAGAAGATGCCAATCGTTTGGCCGAATTGGTCGTACAAGGGAAAAAGCAAGCGGGTTCAGGACTCTATTCTTGGTACAAAGAAGCCAAGGCAAATTTGCCATCCGTAGGCACAAAACACATCATTACCGATTTTGACGGAACCGCAAGGGCAATCATTGAAACCAAAAAGGTAGATACCATTCCCTTTAACCAAATCTCTGAAGCTTACGCCGCCCTAGATATGGGAACGACCAATGAAGCCCTACAAAAATGGAAGAAGGCGCATTGGGATTTCTTTGCAAGTACAATGAAAGAAAGCGAAAAGCAAGCCACGGAAGACATGCTCGTTGTTTGTGAGTATTTTGAAACCCTATGGCCGTGAGGACAAAACAACCGTTTCATGAATACGCATTAATAAGAAAACAAGCGCTGGTTCAAATGGTAGATCCATTTTTACGATTATTTCTTATTCCCATGTAAAAAGACCAATCGACCGAAATAGAAAACCGAATGAAAGACGTTAGCAACTAGCAAGCATCGATCCCAAACCGCATTAAGAAGAAAACTCCACCGTCTTTTGTTTAAGGGATTTTCAAACCTTCGTCCTACTTATAAGATTGTAGGGCAAACATAGTCCGTTAACGGAATATCTGCATTCCTTATGGCTCGTAAACCGCCGCCCATATCAAGAAAATCATGTTCCCCTACTCTTTAAAATCGCTTCCGCTATGACTGAGCGATAGCCTCCGGTACACGAAACAAAACATATATTTCTTTAGGAAATACGCCTTTTAGTCATTCCCAAAATCCAATAATCAATTTTGTACGTAAACACCTACGTAACTCTAGATCTTACAACATGAAAAAAGTATTACTATTTTTAATTTTTTTAGTAAGCGCAAATCTTTCTGCGCAATTACCATCTCCTACAAACGGGAAGAAATGGGAAAAGGTTGAACAATTATCCGATGAATTTAACGGCAACTCCATTGACACCAATAAGTGGTATGATTACCACCCTTTTTGGGAGGGCCGAGCCCCCAGCAATTTTAAAAAAGGGAATGCTTTCGTAAGTGACGGTTTCCTAAACCTTCGTTCTACATTAAGAAAAGAACCAAGTAGCGTTCAAGATCCTTTTAAGGATATTTGGGTAGATGCTGCCGCGGCGGTTTCCAAGACCAAGGCCCAACCCGGATATTATTACGAGGCTCGCTTTAAGGCCTCCTCTTTGTCTATGACTTCTTCGTTTTGGTTCCGCGTTGGCCAATTTTCTGAAATCGATGTTATCGAGCATATTGGAAATCCATCCAAAGAAAACCGACAGGACGATCTTCCTTATCAATATCATGTTAATACACATTATTACGGAAAACATGCCGGATTGCAACCACTTGGAACCGAATATAAAATGCCCGGCAGGGGAAGGGATAATTTTTACACCTATGGATTCTGGTGGAAGAGTCCTAATGAACTTCTTTTTTACTTCAATGGCAAGCAGGTTATGCGTATCGTTCCAAGAGTGCCTTTAGACGAGGAATTAAGAATGATTTTTGACACAGAAGTATTCCCTTTTGCCACGGCAGGTGTTGCCAATATCGGACTTCCTAAGCCGGAAAACCTCCGTGACAATTCTAAAAACACCATGAAAGTAGATTGGGTACGGGTGTATAAATTGGTTGACGGCACCGCCGCGGAAGACAGTTCCGATGCTCCGATCGGCAGTTACATTTCCCTCAAAAAAACGCAAGGCGACGGTAAATTTGTAACCGGTGAAAAAGATGGCAGCCAATTGGTTGCAAGAGGCTCGACCGTTCAAAGCTGGGAAAAATTCAAAGTAGAAAAACACCCTAAAGGCGGGATTACCCTTAAGGCCAATTCCAATGGTAAATATGTACAAGTTCAAGGAAGCGACATCAACAAACCGGTAAGGGCCGCGGGCGATTTTCAGGGCGATTGGGAACAATTCGAATGGAAATCCAAAGGAAACGGACTTGTAGCCTTGAAAAGCGTGCTTACGGGCAAATGGCTACAGGCTCCATGGACCGAAAACAACGCGATAATCCGACCGAAAGGGCCCGTAGATAATGGTTGGGAAACTTTTGCTTGGAAAAAGGAGACATCACCTACCGCCAGTACGGCGCTTTCCGCCCAGTTGGAGACAAAGACCGTAGATGGAATAAGAGTGTATCCCAGCCCCGCATCGGAAACCTTGACTATTGAGGGAGTGGAGGGCGAAAATGGTTTACGTGTTTTTGACTCGACGGGCAATCCAGTCCTTAAAAAAGAAGGCATACTAGGCCGTAAAGAACGATTAAACGTTTCCGGTCTTATCAAAGGCAACTACCTATTGCGCACTGGATCAGGTGAACAAACCTGGTTTCAGAAAAACTGATTTTGGAGGCAACTATAACATAGCCTCATCTAAAATTTATGATAATTTTTCCCGGGCCCACGACAAATTCAAAGCTTTGTCAAGGCTCGGGATTTTTTATAGTTATTATCAAAAGAACGTCCCATATAATCGGCTGAAATACTTGGGTCCAGCCCCAAACGCATGACATCCGTAGTCTTTTACATGAAAGCCGAATCGCCAAGAAGTGGGGAGTGATCGGGGGTAAAAAATCGTGGGCCTAAACGTAAAAACAGGCATTTAAAGCCTATTGCCCGAAAGGCCAAATAAAGTAGAAATATGGTTAAATTACAGCCCTATTAGAAGATTTGATCATAGCAAGCCTATTAACCCCCTAAAGAACATGGGGGCTGCACTTACATTTGAGATTTCTTAGCAAGTATGCCGAAAACACCTCACCAAACGAATACATATAGTATACGCGATATGTCATGAAAAATTCAACCGATAAAAATTGAAAATGCAGTTGAAACAACCTTTTCTATATGAAAGCTGATAAAAAGAAACCTAAAGCATCCCTAGGCAAATTGCCTGATGGTTCATGGGCGGGAGACAAATCCCAGAACGTAGTATTGGAGCAAAGACTTCCGATATGGCAATCCATTTCAGAACTATATCTAGATACGGAACTACAACCTCACGATTACCATTCCATCACCCGTACTTTTCTTGACTCAGGTCTATCGCTAAACGAACTAAAAGCCATTGACCGGTACGAGGTTTTTCCCGTACTAAAGGCCAATTTAATAAATACCTTAGGTGAATGGAGAGGTTTCGATGAGACCTGGTTGAACGAAGAATGCACAAAGCACTATCTAAAAAGAAACAAGCGCTGGTTCAGATGGAAGATTCGATTTTACGATTACTTCCTATTCTCCATGCGAAAAGACCATTGGATAGAAATAGAAAACCGAATGAAAGACGCCAGCAATTAGCTAGCCACAATCCCAAACAGTTTTAAAAAGAAAAACCCCATAGTCTTTTTCCTATGGGTTTTTTATAATTTCGCACCTTCTTATAAGGTCGTAGGGCAAACATAGTCCGTTGACGGAATACCTGCATTCTTCATGGCTCCGAAACCGCCGCCTATATCCACAAAATTATGTATTCCCCTACTTTTTAATATCGATTCCGCTATGACCGAACGATAGCCTCCGGCACAGTGAACAAAAAATGTTTTTTCCTTAGGGAATTCCCCCATGTAGTCGTTTATAAAATCCAATGGTGTGTTTTCCGCATTGACCGCGTGTTCCGAAAGATACTCACTCTCTTTTCTCACGTCGAAAACGGGCATTTCCTTATTTTCGATCTGTGGTTTTGCCTCTTCCGCAGAAACGGAGTTAATGGTATCGTAATCTTTCCCGGCTTTCTTCCATGCTTCGAATCCCCCTTCAAGAATTCCGATAGTAGCATCAAAACCAACACGGGACAAACGGGTTACCGCCTCTTCTTCCATACCTTCCGGCGTCACCAATAAGAGCGGTTGCTCGGTATCTGCAATAAGGGCTCCTACCCACGGAGCAAAATCGCCGTTAAGTCCGATAAAAATCGACCTAGGGATATGGCCTTTTACAAAATCGTCTTGATGCCTTACATCCAACACCACGGCACCGGTTTCATTGGCCATGGCCTCAAAGGCATCTGGATCCAAAGCGGTGGTGCCCCGATTCAAAACATCGGCTATATCTTCATAGCCTTCTTTGTTCATTTTAACGTTCAGCGGAAAATATTTTGGAGGAGGAAGCAAACCGTCGGTCACTTCTTTGATGAACTCCTCCTTGGTCATATCGGCCCGCAATGCGTAGTTTACCCTTTTTTGATTGCCCAAGGTATCCACTGTTTCCTTCATCATATTCTTACCACAGGCCGAACCTGCACCATGTGCCGGATAAACGGTAATATCATCGGACAGGGGCATGATCTTGTTCCGTAAGCTATCGAACAATAGGCCCGCTAGATCGTCTTGGGTCATATCGGCCGCCTTTTGGGCCAGGTCGGGTCTACCTACATCTCCTAGGAACAAGGTATCACCTGAGAAAATGGCATGGTCTTTTCCTGTTTCGTCCTTCAACAAATAGGTGGTACTTTCCATAGTGTGCCCAGGGGTATGTAATACTTGTATACTAATATCCCCAAGCTTAAATACCTGTCCGTCACTTGCTATTATAGCGTCAAAGGAAGGGTTGGCATTGGGTCCGTATACGATGGGTGCACCGGTTTCCTTGGAAAGGGTAACGTGGCCACTGACAAAATCGGCGTGAAAATGGGTCTCAAAAATATATTTGATCTTTGCCCCGTCTTTTTCGGCCCTTTCGATATAGGGTTCTACTTCACGAAGTGGATCAATAATCGCCACTTCACCTTTGCTTTCAATGTAATATGCGCCCTGTGCCAGGCATCCTGTATATATCTGTTCTATCTTCATAATTGTTTTTTTTATTTCCCGATAGGAAAATTATACCTTCCTTATACATTCCCGAAAAAGGAAGTCTATCTTCATCATTCCTTACAAAAATACCTCTAATCGTTGAATATGGGCGTAACATTAGTTACTGTTCCGATGGTTTTGGCAGGCCACTTTCTCGCTTAAAATGGACAAGGGGGTCATGTTATCAAAATAATCGACCGCTTCCTTTGTCTGAACGAAGAGGCACTTCTTGTTCAGGGCATCGATAATACCACTGCTGAAAATCGTGTCCCTTGTCGGCCCTGTTGCCCCCGAAATATAAAACTGAAGTCCTTTATCGTGAAACTCTTCAATCACCCGTTTAAGCATTTGTGCCGCACTGGAATCGATATAACTAATGGCCTCGGCATTAAGTATGATGCCTTTGAGCTTGCTGCCTTTTTTAGCTACATTTTTTAAAAGTTCTTTTTTGAAATAGTTTTTATTCCCAAAATACAGCTGTGAATCAAAACGTACAATAAGCAAATCGTCACGTACCAAAACATTCTGGCTGAACCTATCGATATTTTTATAATAATCGGACCCTTCTATTCTCCCCAAAACAGCAAAGTGGGGCTTTGAGCTTTTGTATACCATCAACAACAGCGACAATAACACACCGATCAATATTCCTTCCGATATACCGGCAAAAAGCGTAATCAAAAACGTGATAACCAGCACAAAGAGTTCGTCTTTACGATACTCCCAAAGGCTTTTCGGGTAGGCGATATCGATAAGTCCGAATACCGAAACCATAATAATGCTCGCCAAGACGGCATTGGGCAAATAATAGAAAAGCGGCGTAAGAAACAAAAGGGTGATGGCTACGACAATGGCGCTAAAGAACAAGGCCATAGGGGTTTTTGCCCCGGCTTGTGCGTTAATGGCCGAACGCGAAAAACTACCCGTTACCACATACGACTGAAAAAAGGACCCCAACATATTCGAGCTGCCTAGGGCAATAAGTTCCTTATTGGCATCTATGGTTTCTTCCCCGGTTTGTTCCTCCAACGATTTCCCTATGGAAATTGCCTCCAAATACCCAATAAGTGCAAGTGTCACCGCAATAGGCGCCAATTCCAGCAAGGCATCGACATTGAAACTGTGAAGCCGGAACGAGGGCAAGCCGGTAGGAATCTCCCCTACGATGTGCACCCCAAAAGCGGGCAACTGCAATAAGTAAACCACCAAAATACCCAAAATGACCACGAAGAGTATACCGGGTATACGTTTATCGATTTTTTTTAAGGCCACAATAATCACAATGCCCACCAAACCAATGGCAAAATCGTATAAATTAGTGTCGGGCATCTTTTCAAATGCGTTCACCAATAATACGTCAAAGCGGTTGCTACGGGTGATATCTACCCCCAAAAGGTGCTTCAACTGGCTGAACATAATTATCAATGCCGCGGCCGAGGTAAAGCCACTTATGACCGGTTTCGATAGAAAATTCACCAAAAAACCCATTCGTAAAAGTCCTAATGTCAATTGTATAGCCCCAACGGTAAAAGCCAAAAGCAGGGCCATACCAATATAATCGTCTACCGAAGTAATAGCCAAGGTAGCCAAACCTGCAGCCACCAAAAGCGAGTCCATGGCAACTGGCCCCACGGCCAATTGCCTAGACGTACCGAAAACGGCGTAGGCAATCATGGGCAATAAAGAAGCGTAGAGACCGTATACCGGAGGAAGGCCTGCAATCATGGCGTAGGCCATGCCCTGTGGAATCAATATGATCCCTACCGTCAGGCCTGCCACCAAGTCTTTGGAAAACCAGTTCTTGTTATAGTCTGGAATCCACTCCAAAAAAGGGAGAAATCTTCGCATGGGACAAAGGTACCATTTAATCTAAAACAGCTATGTTACCTGTGTTACATGAACATCAAGAAACCAGACCTAAAACCAAAAAAATTATTGAATATTGCCCCCTACCGGCAAGCCACTGGGTACGCGCTCGGGTACGGTCTTGTCAAAACCATCGTCGTTAAGCGTGTTTAAAAATGAAATGATTTGGGACATCTCCTTGACCGACAAGTTGAGATCGCGCACAAAAGGATCGTAATTTTGTACCGGTACATGTGGGTTACGCTCCTTACCATTGGCGATATCCTCATAAAATTCCAGCACCTTTTTGAGGGTAGGCAAACTCCCATTATGCATATAAGGGGCGGTAAAGCGTAGATTCCGTAAAGTAGGCGTACGAAAGGCAAAGGTATCCTTCACTCCTCTATCGGGTTCGCCCAGCTTATCGTTTTCAGGGGTACCCAATACGTGCATCTTATAATCAGAAAACATGGGACCATTGTGGCAATTGACGCAACCTACCGACTTAAACAGTTCAAAACCTTCTTTTTCCGAAATTAGAATTGCATCCTCATCTCCCCTCATAAATTGATCGAAGCGCGAATTGTTCGTTACCAACGAACGCTCAAAGGCGGCGATGGCCTTTCCTAAATTTTCTACCGTTACCGCATTCGGCACACCAAAGGCATCGGCGAACATTTGTTGATATTCGGGAATTTGCTTTACGCGATCCACCACGACCTGCAATATGCTATCGACACCTATACCGTGCCCACGCATTTCCTCAAAGGCCTTTATCGGCTCCAAGGCCTGTTTTTCAAGACTCTTAACACGATCGTCCCAAAACATAGTGGCTTGTTCCGGATCATAGTTGCCGAAGGGGTCTATTCCATTGTAGGCCGAATTGATAATGGTTGGGGCATTTCTTTTTACAAAGGGAATATCGTTGGGCGCATTGAATTTCCTACGGGCACCCAGGCCAGTAGCATTGGGACCAATACTGATATCCAAAAACTCTGCATAACCGTTTTGGGGGTGATGGCAGGTGGCACAGGCCACATCCTTATTTCCGGAAAGAACGGGGTCGTAAAAAAGTAATTTCCCCAAGGCCTCCTTTTCTGGGGAAGCCGGGTTGTCCTTAGGTGATTTCACCTTTTTGGGCAATGCAATATAAGTTGTTACGACCCGGTTCGATTTTGACGTTTTTTTGGGCTTCCCATTGGTATCCCTACAGCTCACCAATAACAAGACTACTATTAAACGCACCCCTATTTTCACCATTCTAGCCATATCTTAATTGCACAAGTAGAAAGGTAAAAATAAGTAATTCAATAGAAATTACACAGAAAGAGGACAAATTTGTCCGAATATTTTTTCGGCCCCTTTCCAAATCCTATAAAAAACTACGTTTGATCTGATCTACCAATTTGGTTCCATCGGGATCGGCCTTGGTTTTAAGTTCACATAGATTTTGGGCCCATTCCGAAGTACGGATACGCATCGGCGGATTTTCGTTTTCGGCCACATCGAGTACGACTTCGGCAACCTCTCGGCCCGTTTGATAGACTTGCTCTACAGATTCGGCCGCCCTCTGCTGGTTGCCCGCGAGGTAACGCTCAAAAATAGGAAGGTATTCACCCGAGGCCAACTTACCGTCAACCGCGGTCTTTTCAACGGCCGAATTCATAAATTCGGTAGAGATCCCCCCTGGTTCTACATTACTGATCTTGATATTGAAAGCGTCGGTAACATAGGCCGCCAAACCCTCAGCAAAGCCTTCTACCGCAAATTTCGCGGCGCAATAGAGCTCATTAAAGGGCTGGCCTACCAATCCACCCACCGAACTTAGATTTATAATTTGCCCCGATCTTTGTTTACGCATATGTGGCAAGACGGCTTGGGTGCAAAACACCGTGCCTAGATAATTGACTTCGGTGACCCACCTTATTTCCTCTTCGCTCGCCTGTTCCACGGCTTTTGCAAAACCTGCCCCGGCATTATTGATCAAGACATCAATTCTACCCTCTTTCCCGATAATGGTATCCACTGCGCCCTTGATACTGTCGACCTTGGTCACATCGAGTTCCAATATGTCAATGTCTAAATTGCCTTCTTCTATTTTTTCCTTTAGGCGGTCGGCCTTTTTTAAATTCCTCATGGAAGCATAAACCTTATACCCCTTCTCCGCAAAAAGCAGGGAACTTTCAAAACCTACTCCCGATGACGTACCCGTAACCAAAACAACTCTTTTCATTTTTAAAATATTAAATAGTTCACCTTATTTATATTGGAATGAACGTTCACTCCATTGTTCGTGTAAATTTTTTTACTCTTTTATCCCGTCCCAAACCATTCGCACCTGGTTTTGAACAGAGGACGTCTCTACTTTCCCTTGGCTATGGTACCACCTTAAATACGAAAATACCGAACCTCCGATGAACTGGATCAATTCTTCGGTTTCCAAATTTTTAACAATGCGTTCTTCCTTTCCCCTTTTAAGCAAATCATAAACCGGTGCCACCGTTTCCAACCCCTTTTTTCTGGTCTCCTCGGTGATGATGGGCGAAGCTTGAATTTGTTCCATAAACTTGAAGTACTCGGCATTCTCGATAAAAAATTCAACAATGGCCGTATAGTACCGCTCGAATTGGGTCTTTATGGGGCGGGTGGTATCAAACTCCGGGAAAATGGTATTTTCCTTTTCCTTTATTCCGGCGTAAATCTCGTTGATCAGAACTTCCTTATTGGGAAAATAGTTATATATGGTTCCCATACCGGTACCCGCATTTTTGGCAATGGCCGACATGGGGGTGTTATGTACTCCCTTTTCAACCAAAAGCGCTAGAGCCGACCGTAAGATGCTTTCTTTCTTATTCACAGGGCAAAAGTAGCGTTTTGGAACAAACATTCCAAAACGCTTATCTATTTTATATTTTTTTTTGGAAAAATGGTTTCCTACGCCAACGCCCCCTTTATAAGTCGATGACCTTGATCCGGTTACGCTGCATTTCTATCTTTCCTTCCTTCTCAAGCTTTTTAAGCAGCCTTGAGATGACCACTCTTGAAGTATTCAGGTCATAGGCAATATCTTGATGTGTTGTCTGGACGTATTCGTCGTGGTTGACCATGGCCTTGTCTTGAAGGTGCTTGAGCAGCCGTTCGTCCATTCGAAGGAAGGCAATGGTATCGACGGTTTCGAGCAATTCGGTCATTCGCGTATGGTAACTGTCCAAGATAAACTGACGCCATGTGGCATATTTTGACATCCATGCTTCCATCTTATCTACGGGAATCATGATAAGCTCCGTATCACTTTCGGCAACGGCCCGTATCTCACTTTTATGGGTTCCTACACAACATGAAAAGGTCATGGCACAGGTATCGCCCCGCTCTAAAAAATAAAGTAACAGTTCGTCTCCGTTTTCATCTTCGCGCAAAATCTTGATCGCTCCGTTCAACAATAAGGGCATATGTGAAATGGTCTCACCGATATCCATGATTACCGTACCCTGACCATACTTTTTTACCAAGCCTACCTCTTGCATCTCAGCCAAGAGTGCATCTTCAAAGAGATAGCCATAATTCTGCAAAAGACCTTCTTCCATATTTCCTATTTAATTGACCGCACTTATAAAGACCCTCAATTGGGCATCTTCGTCCTTCAAATAACTAAAACCTTCAAACAGCTTCACCTGCGGTACGGCATACGGATAAAACGTAATTGGTTCTATACACAGCATATTGGGCACTTCCGTCCACAACATAAAATTGCCAAAGCCTTCGGTACGGACACGAAGCTCTTTTTGGTCCTTCAATACAATTTCCTCGCAGTCGGCCACTTCTAGCGCCCGGCTTCCTACCGCCATGATCTCATCAAGGCTTATTTCTTTATCGCCGGCGATTACTACGGGACTTTCGGTGTGCAGCTTAAAAGCAGGGTGGTACCCCAGCATAAAGGGCATATCGCGTTCCCCGGAAACCGTAAAGCTTACTTCCAGCCCGTCTTCCCCCAATCGAAAGGTCTTTTTAAATTTGAAATCATAGGTCCAAAACAACCATTCCTTGTTCGACTTGTCCGGATATTTCGAATTCTTCACCCGCGAATTGGCCTTATACGCCTTTTGAAAAACCGCCTCCGTCTCCGTTTCCGACATCAACTCGTACTCCATCTCCCGTAGCAATCCGTGCTGATCTTGAACCGCAATGTCCCTTGGGGTCTGTACCATAAATTTGGCATCGGCGGTGGGGCCGATGATCGGAAACATTTCGGTATCGGAACTGCGCCATCCCGGACTGCCTTTTTGATGAATATACTCGTGCCCGTTTACGGTATAACCTACCAATTCACCGGCATCTATTTTTACATTTTGATCTTTAAAACTTAACTCTGTCATCTCTCACTTTTTTATAGCCTTCCACTAGAATAGAAGTCGCTTTTCTTGAACACGCTTACAAAACTAATCTAAAAACCCCTTTTCACGCATCCAATCGTCATTGAACATTTTTCCGACATAGCGACTTCCGTGATCATGGAACAACACGACCACCACATCGTCTTTCGTAAAATGTTCCTTGAGCTGCAATAGCCCTTTTATGGCCGCACCTGCCGAATTCCCCAAAAACATGGCCTCTTCCCTGGCCAAACGTCGGGTATAGATGGCGGCATCTTTATCGGTAACTTTTACGAAGCCGTCAATAATGTCAAAATCTACATTTTCCGGGAGAATATCCTCCCCGATACCTTCGGTAATATAGGGGTAGATCTCATTCTCGTCGAACACTCCGGTCTCGTGGTATTTTTTAAAGACCGAACCATAGGTATCGACGCCCCAAACTTTTATATCGGGATTTTTCTCCTTCAAAAATTTACCCACGCCCGAAATCGTACCTCCGGTTCCCACACCAACGACAAAATGGGTAATCTTACCGTCGGTCTGTTCCCAAATTTCCGGCCCGGTACTAAGGTAATGGGCCTTTGTATTACTAGGGTTATCGTATTGGTTCACGTACCAAGCGTTCGGAGTTTCCTTGGCCAGCCTTTTGGCCGTGGCATAATAACTTCTTGGGTCACTCGGTTCAACGTTCGTAGGACATACGTGCACTTCACTGCCCATGGCCTTTAGTATATCTATCTTTTCTACGGATTGCTTATCACTTATCACACAAATGAGCCTGTAGCCTTTTATCGTAGCGGCCAATGCCAAACCCATTCCGGTATTGCCCGAGGTGGCCTCTACAATGGTACCGCCCGGCTTTAAAAGCCCAGCCGCTTCGGCATCTTCTATCATTTGTAGGGCCATACGGTCTTTTACCGAGTTGCCCGGGTTAAAGGTTTCGTACTTGGCCAATACCAGGCAAGGAAGGTCGGAGGTCAACTTATTTAGCTTTACCAAAGGCGTATTCCCTATGGTTCCAAGAATATTTTCTGCGTATCTCATGAGCTATAAATTATCATGTAATCTAGCAAAAAAAATAGAAAGACCTTACCACAGAGAAATACCCCAAGGCATTTTCTATTCGAATTTGATGGCCTTGACCGGAGAAATTTTGGTGATAATATACGATGGAATCAACAGCATCAGCACACATAAGATCAACACGCCCGCATTGAGGGCCAAGACCGTAAATACGTCGATATGTACGGGCACGTATTCTATGTAATACTCTTTCGGGTTCGGAAACTTCAATATCTTGAACCGGTCTTGCAGTACAATAATGCCCAAGCCAATAAGGTTCCCCCAAAACAGACCGATACCGATAAGGTATGTAGCGTTGTACAAAAACACCTTACGTATGCTCCAATTGGCCGACCCCAAAGCCTTGAGGATGCCGATCATTTGGGTGCGTTCTAAAATCAGCACCAACAGTGCCGTAATCATATTGAACCCACTTACGATGATCACGATACCGATGATCAGAATGATATTAAAGTCGAAAAGACTGATCCATTCAAAGATCTTGTAATATTTGTTTACGATGGTCTGTGTATCTAGTGTAGAGACGGTATTCCCGTAAATCTCATTGCTTTTGGCGTCGATATCGTCAAAACTGTTCAAGAACACCTCGAAATTACCTACTTGGTCATCTTCCCACTTGTTCATACGTTGTATGTGCCGTATATCGGTAAAAAGATAAAGTCCGTCAAACTCCTCAAATCCGCTATCGTAGAGGCCGGTAATTTTAAATTTTCTTTGGTTGGGCAATTTCGACACATCGCCATCCTTGAGAAAAAACGCGTAAAAGGTATCGCCAGTTTTTAGGTGTAGTCGGTTGGCCATGAGGTCTGACATCAATACCTCTTCATTCAAATCGCCGGAGTAGTTCGGCAACTGACCCTCTACCAAATATTCCTCAAATGCCGTCCAGTCATAATCCGCCCCTACCCCCTTGGCAATAATACCTTCAAAGGTGGTCTCGGTTCTAATAATGCCCGCCTTGCTAGCAACGGCCTGTACGTGACGGATACCGTCAATAGTCTTGAACTCGGGATAAAACTCTTGATCCAATGAAACCGGAATGACCGATACATCGGATGCATTATTGTCGTAACTGGAAATTTGGATGTGCCCGTTGAAGGCAGCTACTTTTTCCCGTATCTTGTACTTCAGGCCTATTCCGGTAGCTATCGCAATGAGCATCATTACCACCCCCAATGCAATAGCTGCAATAGCTATTTTTATTATTGGTGCGGAAATACTAATTTTATGCGCCTCACCTTTGATGAGCCGCTTGGCCAAAAAATATTCAAAATTCAATCTATGGCGTTTTTAAACTCTCTCAAAAGTACATTTTTCATTTGGTTTTTGCTTCTTATCGCCTGCGGAAACCAGACGAAAGCCGAGAAAACCCAATCAAAACCTGCGGTGGCAATGAACGATTCGGTCAAAGTAAAGCCCGTTGTAGTGGCGGCCAATAGAACCGAAGCCTACCTTCCTTTACTTAAGGGAAAAAAAGTCGGCATTGTAGGAAACCAGACGACCATTATTTTTAAGGACGAGGTAAAAGATGCCCCCCTTCCATACGTCCATCTCGTAGATTCGTTGTTGGCACACCATGTCGATATCAAAAAAGTGTTCGCTCCCGAGCACGGTTTTCGAGGTAGGGCCGATGCCGGTGAAAAAGTTAAGGACGGGGTCGACAATAAGACGGGACTTCCCTTGATTTCCCTCTACGGAAAAAACCGGAAACCTTCCGCCGAGCAATTAGAGGATATCGATATCGTTCTTTTCGACATTCAAGATGTGGGGGTCCGCTTCTACACCTATATAGCCACCTTACAATTGGTCATGGAAGCCTGTGCGGAACAGAATGTTCCCATTATAGTACTTGACCGCCCTAACCCTAACGGCGCTTACATAGATGGCCCGACCATGAAAAAAGAGCACTCCGGCTTTTTGGGCATGACCGAAATCCCCTTGGTCTATGGCATGACCATCGGCGAATACGCCCGAATGATCAATGAAGAGAAATGGCTTGGGAGCGGCGTTAAGGCCGACCTTACGGTTATTCCATTGGAAAATTGGACTTATGACACCCCCTACAGCATACCGGTCAGGCCTTCACCGAACCTGCCCAACGATACGGCGATCAACCTTTATCCGAGCCTGGGTCTTTTTGAAGGAACGAACATCAATGCCGGACGTGGAACCGAATTGCAATTTCAGTGTTACGGGGCCTCTTTTCTCGATAGCACCCAGTATAGTTTCAAATATACCCCCATGCCTAATTTCGGTTCAAAATCCCCAAAGGAAAACGGAAAGACATGCTTCGGAAAAGATTTATCCGGATTCCCTAAAATGAACGAAGTTTCCCTGCAATGGCTCATAGACGCCTATACCAACACCCTAGACAAGAGCAAGTTCTTCAATACCAAAGGCTTCACCGCCCATGCAGGAACCGAAACGCTTCAAAAACAAATTGAACAAGGGATAAACGAAGAAGAAATCAAGGCTACTTGGCAAAGCGACATTGACAAATTCAAGAAAATCAGAAAAAAATACCTGATGTACCTCTAATTACAGGGGCTGCCCTTTTACCGATTCGGCTTCAGGCAAGGTGGTAGGCTTTCTGTATTTATGGAAAGGCTGCCGTAACAGCCCTTTGATACTGGAGTTCTCGACCTCATCGGGAAAGGTATCTACCCCGTATACAATCTCTTCCCTGTCCAACTTCATATAGGTACCGAACAAGCGATCCCACAGCGAAAATATGTTACCGTAATTACTATCGGTATACGGTAATCGATAATGGTGATGCACCTTGTGCATATCGGGCGAAACGATCAACAGACTTAAGAGGTCGTCTAAGCCTTTGGGCATTTTTATGTTGGCATGGTTGAATTAGGTCGCCACAAGTGATAAGGACTGATACAACATTACAATACCGATAGGCGTACCGACCAGAAAAACCCCTAAAAGGGTAAACACAAAACGAATCATACTTTCCAAAGGATGATGCCGATTGGCCGTAGTCGTGTCTACATTATGGTCGGTATGGTGCACCAGATGTACCATCCATAAAATTTTCACCTTGTGCTCGACAAAATGGGCCAGGTAGGCCCCGACAAGATCCAGCAACAACAGTCCTACGATAACATAGAGCCATAAGGGCATATCGGGAAGCCAATTGATAATCCCAAAATCATGTATTACCGTAAAATCGGCGGTCTTGAGCAGCAAAAAAGCGAGGGCGAAGTTTACGACAACCGTCGTCATCGTAAAAAATAGGTTCGGAAGTGCGTGTTGCCATTTCTTGTACCTAAAACCAAAAAGGGGCACGATGCCCTCAAGAAGCCAAAAAAAGGTGATTCCCCCGACCAAAATAAGCGAACGGTGCAACGAGGGGATATTTTCAAAGTAATCGATAATGGGCTCCATGTCTTAAAGATAACAAAAACCTTTTAAGAACGATGCCCGCTTCACTTCGGCCGGATGGGGATCCACACCTCTTCTTCCGATTCGGGACGGTCGTTTTTGTATTTGCTTCCGAGTAGTTCAAAATGGGGCCTATGGTCTAGGCGATAATCGGATACGGGAAGCCATTCCTTAAAAATAAAATCCATTGTCCGATTAAATTCCGAAGACAGGCCCTTATGTAAGAATACGGCATAAAGTCCCCCGATCAAACATAGGGTTTCCAAGCCATCACCATACGACGCCTCCCCCTTCACCTCTACCGCAGCCCATTTTTCAAAGCTGGTATCCGGCCCAAAACTAGTGCCTTCGGGCATTTCCGAAAACACCTGAACGGAATACAGATCACTACCCACGGGGTCGGCTATGGTTTTCCTCAAGGGCATAAAACCGCTCCAAAGTTCAAAGGTTCGGTTATGTGCCAAGCTCATGTTCAAGCGGCGGCCCACTAGTGTTTTCTTCGGTAGGACTTCTGTTCTAAGGTACATATGGGGTTTCTATTTAGGGTTATCTAGCCGTTCCCGATGCTTTTTTTCATTTTCTCGACAATATTGAAAGCCGCAGGGCAAATAGCCACATTCTTTAGTGTAAGGTTCGATATTTGCTGGAATTTCTTCCGGTCGGTATGCGGAAACTCACGGCAGGCCTTAGGGCGAACATCATAGATAGAGCAGTAATTATCGGCACCCAAAAAGGCACAGGGCACCTGCTGAAGCACGTAATCGTTATCTTCATCGATTCGCAGATACGCTTCAATAAAGGCTTGGGGTTTCTGCCGAAGGAATTTGGCAATTCTTTCGATATCGGCCCTAGTGAACAAAGGCCCCGTAGTTTTACAACAGTTGGCACAATCAAGACAATCGGTTCGCTCAAATTCCTCTTCATGCAGTTCTTGCATAATGTAATCAAGATTCTTGGGCGGGCGCTTTTTAAGTTTCGTAAAAAACTTCTTGTTTTCGTTCTGCTTATCTTTGGCCTTCTTTGGAAGTTCACGTAAAATTTGGTCCATCCTCTTAAAAATCTGCCCAAAACTAAGCAAGAAATACTTAAAAAGTCCATTTTTGCCATACAAAGCTATTGTGATATGATCGACATTTTCGGAAATGCAGTATTAGACTATCAAAAAGGAAATTATACCGAAGACATAATCACCTTCTCTTCTTTGGACGAAGAGGATAAAATACCCCTGCCCTATCTCTTTAGGGATTACAAGGAGATGCCAGAGCTGGAACAAAAAGCCCTTGACCTTTGCAAGGGCAGCGTACTCGACATAGGATGCGGGGCCGGAAGCCACAGTCTCTACCTTCAGAAAAAAAACCTCGACGTAACCGCGCTCGACCACTCCAAAGGCGCCATAGAAACCTGTACCCTAAGGGGCATCAACAAGGTGGCACATAGCGACATATACGACTTTAAAGGTCCTAGATTTGACACCTTGCTCCTATTGATGAACGGTATTGGCATTGTTGGAAGGCTGAACAATATGTCCCGCTTTTTAGACCATTTAAAAACCTTGTTGAATCCGGGCGGGCAAATTTTACTTGACTCCAGCGATATCATATACATGTTCGACGAAGACGAAGATGGGGGCCGCTGGGTACCCGATACCGGTTCGTACTATGGCGAAGTCGAGTTCAGTATGAAATACAAGAATCAGGAAAGCGAACCATTTTTCTGGCTCTATCTCGATTACAAAACCTTGGAAACGGCCTCGGAAGCCAATGGATTCAATTGCCAATTCGTAAGAAAGGGCGATCATTACGACTATTTGGCCAAGTTATGGTTGAAATAAGATCATTTTTTGCCATTTTTGTTCTTGTACGACTGTCCCTAAAATTCAATGATGAAAAAATCGCACTTATTTTTATTGGTCTTGTTCACCGGCCTTTTCCTAAGCTGTACCAAAGACGACGACACCAATAGCGCTGAAAAGGAAAAAATTCAGGCAAAAGAGGCCAGTCTAAAAAGTGCTGGCGACTCGGCCAAAGACATTCTATCGAACGAAAGGTTTACAAAGCTGCTTATCGAAATTGCCTACGTAAAAGATTTCAAACCTACGGACGAAGCCATGTTGGGTTTTGTCTCCTACCTAAAAAAAAGAACGTTCAAGGAAGATATTGAACTCAAGTACACCCAACTGGAATCGCCCGATGAAGAAAATTTGACCTTGGAAGAAATAGCCAAACTCGAATCGGAAAACAGAACCGTTTTTAACGAGGGCTCTACTTTAGGTCTCTATATCTATTTTGCCGATGCACCGGCAGAAGGCGATGATGAGGAAGTGGGACTTGTTACCTTAGGTGCGGTATATCGCAATACTTCTATGATCATTCATGAAGTAACGGTACGAAAACTGGCCAATCAAAGCTTTTTTATTACCGCTGCCGACGTAGAAAGCTCAACCCTCAACCATGAATTCGGCCATCTTTTCGGCCTTGTAAATTTAGGAACGGCGCCGATAAACGACCATGAGGACATAGAACGTGACGAAGACGGCAAACCGGTTTTAGATGAAGATGGCAATACAAAAGGAAACAGCCATTGCTCGGTAGAGGGCTGTCTTATGCAGGCCGAACTACAGTTTGCCGGATTCGCCAATAAATCGGCCAAGACGGAATCGTATGAAAACGGATTAAAAGCCGCCTGTCGCCTAAGCGGCAAAGACGTACTTCGAATGTTGGAATCAAAAACCTCAAAAGGTCTTTTTCCCGACCCACCAAGCCTTGACCCCGAATGCCTATTGGATCTAAAATCCGCAGGCGGTCGTTAAGATATTAAGGGATATTCAAATATTTGTGGGTCTGTAGACTTACCTTCCACTTAGGGTTTTGCATCACATAATCGACGATCATAGGCGTAACCTTATCACGTACGCTCCATTCGGGCTGTAAGTAGAGAATACATTTTCCGTTCACCTTTGCCGCTTCCTGTTCGGCAAAGATCAAATCGTGTTTATTGTAAACAATGACCTTAAGTTCGTGGGCCACCTCATAAATTTCATCTACCGGAAGCTTGTTCTTTTTGGGCGAAAGGCAAATCCAATCCCACGTACCGGTCAAGGGATATGCACCCGAAGTCTCTATGTGGATCTTAAGGTTCTTCGCCTTTAGGGCATCGGTCAAGGGCTGCATATTCCAAGTAAGGGGTTCGCCACCCGTAATGACAATGGTATCAGAATATTTTGAAGCATTTTCGGTAATTTGCCGAATATCGGTGGGCGGATGGGTTTCCGCATTCCAGCTCTCTTTCACATCGCACCAATGACATCCGACATCGCATCCTCCGACACGAATAAAATATGCCGCCGTACCTTTATGGAAACCTTCGCCCTGTATGGTGTAGAATTCTTCCATTAGGGGCAACATCATCCCTTTCTCCACTTCCTGTAAAACTTCATCTTTGACCATCGTGCAAAGATAGGCCTTGCAAATTCCAAAACCCAAATTCTGATTCTTAAATTCACCATTTGCCCCATAAGCAAGATTTCAACGGTAGAATACCACCAGAGGGCCAAGGTTCAGCCTTGACCAATCCCAAACTTCTCTAAAAGTAACGGCCAAACAGTAAAATTCTCTTATTTTTACTCCAAAATAGACCGAATGGCAACTAGAGACGAATTCTTTCAACACATTGAAGCAGGGTATACTACCAAAGGTGACTCCATAATATTGGGCGCTGCCATGCTCGATGGGGAGGCTATTACCGATGCCCATGTAAAAATACCTTTAAAAACGTTGAACCGTCACGGACTTATCGCAGGGGCTACGGGAACTGGAAAGACAAAAACTTTACAGGTACTGGCCGAAAACCTTTCTGAAAAAGGAATCCCGGTCTTATTGATGGACCTTAAAGGGGATTTGAGCGGCTTGGCCCAACCGAGTCCCGGTCACCCGAAAATAGATGAGCGCCATGCCAAAATAGGCCTGCCCTTTGAACCCAAGGCGTTTCCGGTCGAGATCCTCTCGCTTTCCAAACAAGACGGCGTAAAACTTCGGGCCACGGTATCGGAATTCGGACCAGTGCTCCTATCCCGTATACTTGACCTATCGGATACCCAAGAAGGTATCGTATCGGTAGTGTTCAAATATTGCGACGACAATAAACTTCCGCTTTTAGACCTAAAGGATTTCAAAAAGGTACTGCAATATGCCACAGGCGCAGGCAAAGCCGAATTCACCAAAGATTACGGAAGAATTTCTTCCAGTTCCACGGGAGCCATCCTTAGAAAGATCATAGAACTCGAACAGCAGGGAGCCGATCTCTTTTTTGGTGAAAAATCATTTGATGTCGAAGACCTTACCCGTGTAGACGAAAACGGAAGAGGCTATATAAACATTCTACGTCTGACCGATATACAAGACCGGCCCAAACTTTTCTCGACCTTTATGTTAAGCCTACTGGCCGAGATATACAGTACTTTTCCAGAACAGGGCGACAGTGATAGGCCTGAACTGATCTTGTTCATCGATGAGGCCCACCTTATCTTTAACGAAGCCTCAAAGGCCCTACTCGACCAAATAGAAAGTATCGTTAAATTGATACGTTCAAAAGGTATCGGTCTTTACTTTGTTACACAAAACCCGACCGACGTACCCAATGAAGTACTCTCGCAACTCGGACTAAAGGTTCAACACGCCCTGCGTGCCTTTACTGCCAGAGACCGAAAGGCCATAAAACTAACGGCCGAAAACTACCCGATTTCCGATTATTACGACACCAAAGAGGTTTTAACGGCCTTGGGTATAGGTGAAGCACTGGTATCGGCCTTAGATGAAAAGGGACGACCGACCCCCTTGGCCGCAACCCTGTTGCGCGCCCCTATGAGCCGTATGGACGTTCTTACCGAAACCGAACTCAATACTGTAATCGGCACCTCTAAACTGGTAAAGAAATACGGCGAGACCATTGATCGGGAAAGCGCGTATGAAATTCTGAACGAAAAAATAGAACGGGCCGAAGCCGAGGCCGAAAAAGAAAAAAAGGCACCCAGAAAGACCAGCCGAAGTAGGGCCAGTACCCGACAGAACCCGATCATTAAGGTTTTGACCAGTGCCACCTTCATTCGTGGAGTTTTGGGAGTTCTGAAGAAAGTAATGCGTTAATGTACCGACCTAATTTCAGAATCAAATTTTAACTTTGCACAAAAATTCATGAAAACAATAGTAACCTTAAGTTGTCTGATCATTTGCCTTACCAGCTGTAAAGATGAAAAAGACACCTCATTTTCAATCATTACCGACCGAGTAGGCAAACTGGATCGCATCAGCTTGGTACGCGACCTTGACATCATTTACGAGAACGATTCCATCGTAAAAGACAGTACGATAGCCAATAGGGCGAACAACAGTAAAAAAATAAAGATTTTCGAAAAGGGAGGAAAACCGCTCTTGACGCTTACACCAAACTCCGATAGTATTCCGACAATCGAGAACATTCGTATTGAAGACCCCCGTTTCACTACCGAAAAAGGGGTTGGCCTAAACAGTACCTTTAAAGACATAAAGGACAACTACACCATCAGAAAGGTAATTACCTCTATGAACAATGTGGTCATCCTTCTAAAGGATAGCGATGTCTATTTTACGATCAGTAAAGAAGAGCTCCCTTCAAGCTTGCGTTATGCTTCCAGTGTCAATATCGAAGCCGTTCAAATTCCCGATGATGCAAAAATCAAATATATGATGGTAGCTTGGGACTGATCCTTTTGCTACTGCCTTTAGTTTAAACATTCCGTACCATGAACACTATCTTACAATACATACTGGTACAACGCGCCAAAAATAAACTAAATAGCGAAAAAAACGTGGCCAAGCGCCAATTGGTCAAAGAAATACGCGTGGGCCATGTGGAGTTAATGCACGCCCTAAAGGAAATCTTGTTCATCGCCATTGGCGTTGGCGCGGCAGGGTTTGGCCTAAAAGGCTTCTTATTGCCCAATAATTTTATCGATGGCGGGGCTACGGGCGTATCTTTATTGATTCAGGTAAAATCGAACATATCACTGGGAATTTTGCTCTTATTGGTGAACATCCCCTTTATACTGCTCGGGGCCAAGACCATAAGCGGAAAGTTCGCGATCAGAAGTATTTTTGCCATATTGGCCTTGGCCATTGTCGTTCATTTTGTTCCCTACCCAATAATAACAAGCGACAAGCTTCTTATAGCCGTTTTCGGTGGTTTTTTCTTGGGCCTAGGTATAGGAATGGCCATGCGTGGCGGAAGCGTCATCGATGGCACCGAGGTATTGGCTATCTACCTGAGCCGAAAATGGCATATGACCATAGGCGATATACTTCTGCTTATAAACATTCTGATTTTTTCGGCTGGGGCCTACCTATTGAGTATAGAAACGGCACTTTACGCCATTCTTACCTATTTGGCGGCGGCCAAGACCGTGAACTACGTGGTAGATGGTGTGGAAGAATACATTGGCGTAACCATTATTTCCCCGAAAAATGAAGAAATACGGGTGATGCTCACCGAAAAAATGGGGCGGGCCTGTACCGTTTATAGCGGAAAGGGCGGGTACGCCGAAGATGGTACGGCACGTATTTCTACCGAAATCATCTATACCGTAATGACCCGCCTAGAACTGGCCCGGTTAAGCACCGAAATAGACAAAATAGACAAAAACGCCTTTATCGTTATGGGCGTTATAAAAGATATAAGAGGCGGAATGATCAAAAAGAAGCCCTTAAAATAGACCGAAAAATCTATGCGTAAAAACCTGAACAAAATGCTCCCCAAGGTCTACGGGCGCTATTTTAACTTGCTTGCCAGAGTATCCCCCAAAAAGGCTGCGGAGAAAGCGTTTTATGTTTTCTGTACGGTTCGAAAAGGAAGGGTTCTCCCCAATCAAAAAGAATATCTAGACCAAGCGAAAAACGGAACCATAAACGTTCAAGGCTACACCTTGCAGACCTATGCTTGGCCCGGCAACAAAGAGACCGTACTCTTGGTCCACGGTTGGGAAAGCAATACCTTTCGCTGGCGCAACCTCATCGCCAAACTCCGTGAAGCCGACTATAATATCGTAGCTTTTGATGCGCCCGCACATGGATATTCCTCAGGGCAGCACTTAAACCTCCCCCTGTATTCCGACGGTGTTCAAGCCATGATAGAAAAGTATGGCCCAAAGTATCTTATTGGCCATTCTATGGGAGGAATGACCCTCATGTACAACGAGTTTTGCCATCAAAATGCATCTGTCGAAAAAATGGTAACCATTGGCTCGCCTTCGGAGTTCTATGAAATAATGGACCACTATCAAAAGCTGCTCAATTTCAACGACAAAGTCAGAAAGGAGCTCGAAGCTTTTGTCCTTGATCGCTTTGGCTTTACCGTAAACGAATTTTCTTCTTCCCGCTTTGCGAAAAAAAATACCAAAAAAGGACTCCTACTACACGATGAACTTGATAAACTGGCCCCTTTTCATGCCTCGGAGGCGGTACACGCCCAATGGAAAGGCAGTACCTTTATCCGGACCAAGGGCCTCGGCCATTCTATGCACCAAGAACATGTGAACGATCAGATTGTAGATTTTTTAAAAAACTAAAACAGACATCGATGCAAGCCGTAACCCCTTTTCATATTGCCATACCGGTCCATAATCTAGATGAATGCCGAAGCTTTTACAGGGAAGTACTCAACTGTGAGGAAGGGCGAAGCAGCGACCATTGGGTCGACTTCAACCTGTTCGGGCACCAATTGGTCATTCACTATAAGCCCAAAACCGAAACTGAAGCCCTACACAGCAATCCGGTAGATGGCAAAAATGTTCCAGTACCGCATTATGGTGTGGTTTTACCGTGGGAAGTATTTGAATCTTTTGCCGAGGAACTTACCGCGAAAGGCGTAGAATTTGTAATAGAACCTTATGTACGGTTCAAAGGCCAGACCGGGGAACAGGCTACCATGTTCTTTTTAGACCCTGCAGGAAATGCCTTGGAGTTTAAGGCTTTTAAAGATATAGGGCAGTTGTTTGCCAAATAACCCCCTAAAAAAACAAGTCGCCCTGGGCTCAGGACGACTTGGGTTACTATTTCTTATTGCGACCATTCGGTGGGCTTTCGTACCCAACGGTGCTTTCGCAATTCGTCCATCAATTCTTTTGGGAGTCTTTTACCATCGCTCGTGGCGGTATTGGCCAAAACATTACGTTCTTTTCGCATACCCGGTATGGTCGTACCTATGGTCTTGTTCTCCAAAATAAACCGAAGGGCCATCTCAGCCATATTCATACCTTCAGGAATCAAGGGTCGCAGGGCATCGGCATGCTCTACACTTGAGTTTAGGTTTTCAGGCACAAAATAGGTTCCGCGCCAATCCCCTTCGGGAAAAGTAGTTTCCTTGGTAAGATTACCGGTCAAGGTACCTTCGTCAAAAGGCACCCTTGCAATTACGGCTACATCCATCTTTTCACATAAAGGAAAAAGCACATCTTCCGGGTTTTGGTCAAAAATATTGTAGATGACCTGTACGGCATCTATTAGGCCGGTCTTAATGGCCTCGATACCGTTTTCGGGTTCCCAGCGGTTTACACTGATACCCATAGCCGCAATTTTTCCGGCTTTTTTCAAATCCTCTATAGCACGTTGCCATTCTTCACGGTGCGACCAAGAGTCGTCCCAGGTATGAAACTGCATCAAGTCAATGCGTTCCATGCCCAAATTGGTCAGGGTTTTCTCGGTATATTCTATAATATGGTTCTTAGGATACGAATCCTCAAACCTATACTCGGGCTTTGCTGGCCAATTAAAGTTCTTGGGAGGTATCTTACTTGCGGCATATAGTTTAGTCCCAGGATGCCTTCTAATGAGCCCTCCCAGCAATTCCTCACTATGTCCTTCACCGTAGCCCCAGGCCGTATCAAAAAAGTTCACTCCGTTTTCCACGGCCAAATCCAAGGACTTTGCCGATTGCACATCGTCGGACTCCGTCCATCCGGCCATACCCCACATACCATATCCCACTTCGCTTACTTGCCAGTCGGTTCTTCCAAATCTTCTATATTTCATATTGCTCTATAATAGATTACTGCCCTTCAAAAAAACGTACTATTGGTCGTTAATATTGATGAAAAGCATCGGATACAAACTCCAAGACCTTGGGTAGGGATGCCCTCCAATACGTCCAACTATGTCTACCGTCACGCACCCTGTACTCATGCGGAATCTTTTTCTTGGTCATGGCAATATGCATCAGACTGTTTCCTTCAAAGAGAAAATCATCGTCACCACAATCGATATACCAACGTACGGACTTCACATCTTCAACGGGAACGGTCTCTAGCAATTCCAAAGCATTGTGTCTTTTGAAATAGGCCTTGATTTCCGATTCGCTAAATTTGACATCACTTTTCTCTAGGCGTTCCTTAAGGTCGGCAATGGTCAATGGCCCTACATAAGCACTCAAGGGACAGGCCGATGAAAATAGTTCAGGGTGATGTAGCGCATACATAAAAGAACCGCCACCCCCCATGGAGAGTCCGGCTATGGCCCGATATCTCTTAGTGGATTTAATACGGTATTGTTTCTCTACATAGGGCATAAATTCCTCAAAGAAGAAATCTTCATACCGCCAATCGTCGCCTTGGTTAAAATAGCCCCTTTTGCCTTGTTCGGCATCGGGCATAATAATGACCATGGGCGTTGCCGTACCGTTTTTGATAGCCTCATCGGTAATACGCAGTACTTCCCCGAACTGCACCCAACCGGTTTGATCATCACCGGCACCGTGCAATAAATAGAGTACGGGATACGACCGTTGCGAAGTGTCATAATCAGGGGGCAGATAAACCGCATACTTGTGTTCCCCCTTTAATATTTCACTTTTCATCGTCAGTGCATCAAAGACCTTTCCCGTCTGTGAAACGACGGAAAAAGACACAAAAAGACAGGTAAATACGGTACAAGCGAGTTTCTGTATCATCGGTATTTATTAAAATTCCCTATAAGGCGAATCTAAAAACTGATTGGCCTCATCTTCGGCGAATCTGGCCGATTTAGCGTCCCAATGAAGGGTCTTGTTCGGAAAACGGCCTGCGATAACGCCCAACAATATGGTTTCCGTTAAACGCGATGCATAAGAAAACGGGGCACTCGTTTCAGCAGTACCCAAACAGGCATCGACAAATTGATGGTAGTGTTTCTTCCCTTCACTTTCATAATCGCGAACCGGTTCCCCTAGATTGAATTTTTCAACATCTATCTCCTGGTACTCCCCATCTACGATGACCTTGGGAAGCATTTGAAAATGCGGCAAATACAACCTTCCTTTTTCCCCTATGAACATTGCTCCTTGATCATGGAGCTTCTCACCACCGGGAAGCATCAAATCTTCACGTTGTTTATCGGCTCCCTCGCCGTCATACCACACCCACTTTAGCGTGTCTGCCGTATATTTTGTACCGGGAAATTCATAAGTTACCATATTCTGCTCCGGATAGCCAAAACCATTGGGCTTTCTACAATTAGTGGTAATGGTCCTTGGCACATCCAGTTCCAAGGCATTATAAGGCGTATCAAAAATATGAACCCCCATATCACCTAGGGTACCACAACCGTAATCAACCAGTTTTCTCCAGTTTCCAGGATGGTATACCCCTTTTTTATAAGGTCTTTCGGACGAAGTACCCAACCAAAGGTTCCAATCTAAATTGGCCGGAACGGGATCTTGTCCTTCTGGCAACGGTCCGTCATAACCCCAGTTTTTCGGTGACCAGGCCCTTACGGTGTGTACTTTCCCGATGATACCGGACTGAATCATCAAGGTCGCCAGTTTATAGTCGTAAAAAGAGTGCACCTGAATCCCCATTTGGGTAACCAAATTTTTCTCTTTGGCCAATTTTTTCATGGCCCTTGCTTCGGTCACGTGATGCGTCAAAGGCTTTTGGCAATATACAGGCTTGTCCATTTCCATGGCCATCATAGAAGCTGGGGCATGGGTATGGTCTGGTGTAGAGACTACCACGGCATCGATTTTTTTCTTCATTTCCTTTAACATCACCCTATAATCGGTATAGGTTTTAGCGTCCGGATGCAAGGCCTTGGCCTTGGCCAAAAGCTCGGAATCAACATCACATAAGGCCACCACATCTACTGCAGCATGTGACGAAATCGCCTTTAAATCTTCACCGCCCATATTACCGACACCGATGTGTGCCGTACGCAAGCGTTTCTTTTTTGACTTGGAAAAAGCCATGGCCCCTGAAGGCAACAGGGTAATCGTTGACAAGGTAGCAGCATTCTTTAAAAATTCCCTTTTATTCATTTCTAGTAGTTTGGATTATTGGAGGTTGTTCTAAGTTCTTAATTATAATGGCCTAATCTTAACGTTCTTAAGCCAAAGTGGACTGTCGTGATCTTGGAAACCGATATAGCCCTTTTTAAAAGAACCGTATTTTGGGGAGTTTTTCCATTTCCCTTTGCTTTTTCGCTCTTCCCAGTCTTTCGACCAAGGCACGAAGGACAGTAATTTTTTACCGTTGAGCCAGTGCTCCACATTTTCTGGGGTAAAGATGATGCGGGAGGTATTCCATTCCCCTGCAGGCTTCACTATCTTTTGGCTATTATCGGGCAAGTGCATGGCGTAATCCGCTCCTGTTTTTTGCCATTCTTCCAACTTGGCATTGTTGATTTCTTCCCACTTCAGGTCGTCCAACATCTGGTATTCGGGAGAAACCTCGGGAATGCTCCAATCGCCTTCTTGGATATGGTACAACAATCCGCTATTTCCTCCCTCGGGAATTTTCCATTCCCAACTCAGTTCAAAATTGTCGAACTCTTGGGCGGCATAAATAATATCCTTCCCTCCTTTACGGTTGGCTTCGGTTCTTTTCTCCGTATCAAAAGTCAAAGCCCCGTCTTTAATAACCCATTGTGGAGGTAGGTCATCCCCATTGTACGCCCGCCATCCTTCGGTAGTTGTCCCGTCAAAAAGATAAATCCATTCATCAATTTCAGGTTTAGTTTCGGTGCTAGCCGTCTCAACGGTCGCTTCTTCTTTTTTGGTTTCACCTTTACATGAAACAACGGCTACCGCTAGAGATAGCACCAAGGCAATTTTCTTCATTAAACAAGTTGTTTTGTATCTGGTTTAGCACGCCGGCATTACCACAAGCACGGCAAGCCCTGTACAATTTCTAAATCTAGCAACATTACCCCAAGAATCAAAATATATGTCCCGATAACGGCAAGTCAATACATAAATATGCTAACTTTTAAGTATTGCGTATTCTTTTTCTTAACCTTTTACACGAAAAACAAAGAAAAATGTAAGTAAAAGAACCCTAGTGAAAACAGATTCTTTATTGCGGGTTATTGGCCTTTACCGACGCCAAGGCCAGAAAAAGCAAAAAGCCCAGACCTAGATAACCTAAGGGCCTATAAGTATCAAAAGTCGAGAAACACAAACTAAAAATGGACGGTGCCAATGCACTGGCCAAAATCAAGAACGACATGACCTTACCCGTTATGGCCCCTAAATGGGTCCGCCCGTAAAACCTCGGCCAAACGATGGCATTCAAGACGGCAAAGAAGCCTCCTAAAATACCAAACCCACCTATCAATAGAGGAATACCTACAACAGAGGATAGAAACAAAAATCCGACCGAAGCCATAATTCCGCCCAAGATCATCAAATACAAATACAATTTGAGATGAAGGTAATCACTCAAGAAATTAAAAATCAACGATACCGTTACGGCCACTACCGAGGCGGGAAGAAAAATGGAAATCGCATCCTCTTTAGGAAAGCCTTCACTGGCAAATACCGATACTACGTGAAAGGTGAGTCCCGTTATAAAAAAACTATTAAAGGCCAATATCAAGGCATACATCCAAAATGCCCTTGTACGCTGGGCCTCTTTGGCGGTGTACTGTTTCGCCAGGGGTAGGTGTTCGGGGTCGCTTTCCGTTTTCTTAGGTTCCCCATCGGGCAACAGACCGTGCTCTTCGGGCCGGTTCTTATAGAATATTAAAATCAAAATAGCGAAAAACAATAAGGCTACCGCCAATATCTGCCATGTAATTTGCCAGCTATAACCCTCTATCAAAGCATTTACCCAAAGCGGGGAAGAAGAAAAACCAAAGGAAATAGCCACACTACTAATGGCATTGACCTTTCCACGGTTTTTATCGAACCATATCATAATCAGGTTTCTTGATGCCATGGTGAGTACACCTTGACCCGAAAACCTCAGCACAAAAAACAGCAAGGCCATCAATACAAAGGGCACAAGCCAGGTATCGAGCTTCAAAAGGTGCTTCATAAATTCGCTCATCCGCACCGACCACGAGCACAACATAAGCGCCCCGGAAAGTGTCAGGGCGGCAAAGAAAGCCACATAACGTGCCCCGTAGCGATCGAACCAAACACCGGCCCGGCCAATGACCAACGAACTACAAATGGTTCCGATCATATAGGCATTGCTAAATTGATTTCTGCTCAACCCGAGTGCGTCTTTTACTGGATCGGTAAACACCGACACCCCTATGGTCTGCCCCGGTATACTAAAATAAATACCGATCGTACCGATAACCAAAATGACATAGCCATAGAAAATAGGACTTTTAGCGGGGTCGATAAAGGAAAAATAGTTTTTGGACATCGGCGAAACGAAAAAGCGCAAAAGTAACGGTTTTGCCCCATTGCAAGGGGTAGAATCGATAAAGATTACAGAAATCCTATACGGAAAACGAAGTTTTAAACGTTATATAACCTCAATTACATTTAAGTTTTCGATCTATGAAAAAATTAGCAAGCCTATTATTCATACTCACCACAATCATAATATTTAGCAGTTGCAGTGTTGACGACAGTAACGATATAGAAATTATAAAGCCGGGAGACACCGTTATTATGGGAAAGGTGGCTTTAAAGAAACTCAATTAACCCTATTCGGCACTAGGCACCCCTATCAAGATTTAAACTTGATAGTAAAAGTGGTTCCTTGGTTTACCTTACTAGCAACATCGATAGTACCCCCAAGACTTGTTACATGGCTATGCACTAAAAACAGACCTACCCCCTTACTATCTTTGGTATCGTGAAACCTTTGGTTTAAGTTAAAGATCAAGCCCCCAACTTTATCCATATCAAATCCGAGACCGTTATCGGAGAAAGTCAAAATGCTTTCCCCCTGCTCTTGAAACGAAATAATCTTTATTTCAGGGGAAACATCGGGCCTCATATATTTGATGGAGTTGGTAATCAGGTTCAGAAAAATACTTTCCATATAGGCCGTATTGAAGTGTACGCTCTCCATGCCGGAAAAATCGACACAGAATTTTGCCTTTGAATTATTGATCAAGGAACTGATAGATCCCTGAACCTTTTCAAAAACTTCCCGTAGGCCTACTTTCCCCAAGCCAACCGTTTCCGCTTCATTTTCCTTCAGGGCGTCAACATACGAGTTCAGAGAATTTTTCAAGCCTAGGGCCGATTGTTTAATATAGTCTATAATCTGTAGATTCCCCTCTTCTTTACCACTCTTAAAATCTATCATCTCCACAAGGCTCAGCAAGTTGTTTACCGGCGACCTTAAATCATGTGAAGTAGTGTAATTTAACTGCTTGAGCTGTTGGTTTATTTTCGAAAGGCGGGCCACGTGGGAAATCCGCTCCGATTCCATATTCTTTTTATGGGTTACATCTTTGGCGATTGCGTAAACCAATTGCTCGTCTTTTAAAGGTATGGAAGTCCAATGGAGCCATACCAATTCACCCGATTTACGGACATAACGATTTTCAAAATTCACCAAAGGCCTATTCTTGATCAGCCCCTCTCTTTGCAAGGCCGTCAGGTTACGGTCTTCCTCGTAAATAAAATTATCGATCGGCTTAGAATACAGGTCGGCCTCTGAATAGCCCAAAAGCCTCACGAAGGCCGGATTGACCCTTCGAAAGTACCCATCAAAACCAGCAACACAGAGATAATCCATAGACAGATCAAAAAAAGGGTCTAGTAGAATATGCTTAGCTTTTAATGCTGGGTTCATTTGGGGCAGGTATATTAGGAGCGAACGTAAAACTATAACAAATTGTTGTACATTAACATTAGTTAACGACTAATAATCAACAACTTTGCCTAATTTGTAAGAATACCCTACCAATAAGACCCACTACGCAATAAAAAACTAATTGGCATTTCTATGCCGCTCCCTGGCCAAAAGCGTGTTCTTTAACAGCATGGCAATGGTCATTGGACCAACGCCCCCAGGAACCGGGGTGATAAAAGAAGCTTTGGGACCCACACTTTCAAAATCTACATCTCCGGTGATATAGTACCCTTTTTCCTTGGTTTCATCGGCTACCCTGGTAATACCCACATCGATAATTACGGCACCTTCTTTGACCATATCGGCCTTGAGAAAATGCGGAACACCCAATGCAGACACCACGATATCGGCTTGAAGCGTAAGTTCCTTGATATTTTTTGTTCGGCTATGCGCCAAGGTTACGGTGCAGTTGGCCGCCTTTCCTTTTTGGCTCATTAAGATACTTATTGGCCTCCCTACGATATGGCTACGTCCGATCACCACGGCATGCTTGCCCTCAGTATCTACGTCATAACGCTTTAGAAGTTCCATAATACCGAAAGGGGTGGCCGAAATAAAGGTCTCCATATCCAAGGCCATTTTACCAAAATTGGTCGGATGAAAACCATCTACGTCTTTATCGGGGTTTACCGCCATCAACACTTTTTCCTCATCGATATGTTTGGGCAAGGGAAGTTGCACGATATACCCATCAATATCGGGATCGGTGTTCAACTGATGGACCTGCTGCAGCAATTCTTCCTCTGTAGTTTCACTCGGTAAGTGGATCAAAGTAGATTCAAAGCCAATCTTTTTACACGAACGCACTTTACTGCCCACGTAAGTTAAACTGGCCCCATCGTTACCAACAAGAACGGCCGCCAAATGCGGCACCTTCTCGCCTCTTTCCTTCATTCCCGCCACTTCTATGGCGATTTCATCCTTGATTTGGTTCGATACTTTTTTTCCGTCTAGTAATTTCATAATGTTCGGTTACGGTCTACGCTATTATCATAAGGGGCGAACCCCATTTTCCTTATTCGTTCGGGTATTATTTCATACCTCTCATATTGCCCATCATCTGCATCATCTTTTTGCCACCGCCACCTTGCATCATCTTCATCATTTTGCTCATCTGGTCAAACTGCTTCAACAGTTGGTTCACTTCCTGCATATCCCTACCACTTCCCTTGGCGATTCGCTTTTTACGGCTTACGTTCAGTTTAGAAGGGTTAGCGCGCTCATCAGGCGTCATACTGTGAATTATGGCCTCGATATGCTTAAAGGCATCATCATCGATATCCAGTCCTTTCAAAGCCTTTCCGGCTCCCGGTATCATCCCCATCAAATCTTTGATGTTTCCCATCTTTTTGATTTGTTGTATCTGGGAAAGGAAATCATCGAAACCGAATTTATTCTTGGCAATTTTCTTTTGGATCTTACGGGCTTCTTCTTCATCGAACTGTTCTTGGGCCCGTTCCACCAAGGAAACCACATCGCCCATTCCCAAAATTCGCTCGGCCATACGTGAAGGGTGAAAGACATCTATAGCTTCCATCTTCTCGCCGGTACCGATAAACTTTATCGGCTTATCAACAACCGATTTAATCGAAATTGCCGCCCCACCACGCGTATCACCGTCCAACTTGGTCAGTACTACCCCGTCAAAATTCAGGATATCGTTAAAAGCCTTGGCCGTATTGACCGCATCTTGACCCGTCATCGAATCCACTACAAAAAGTGTTTCTTGGGGCTGAATGGCCTTATGGATTTCAGAGATTTCGTTCATCATCTCTTCATCTACCGCCAAACGACCGGCCGTATCTATAATGACCACATTATAACCTTCGGACTTGGCCTTGGCTATACCGGCCTGTGCGATTGCTACGGGATCGGTATTCCCGCGGTCGGAATATACCTCTACCCCTATCTGCTCTCCTACTACGTGCAACTGATCGATAGCCGCAGGACGGTATACATCACAAGCTACCAAAAGAGGTTTCTTTGTTTTCTTGTTCTTAAGGAAGTTCGCCAACTTACCCGAAAAGGTCGTTTTACCCGAACCTTGAAGCCCGGACATTAAAATAACGGAAGGGGTACCGGAAAGGTTGATGCCCTCGGTCTCGCCTCCCATGAGCTCGGTAAGCTCGTCTTTAACGATCTTTACCATTAACTGCCCTGGTTGAAGGGTCGTCAAAACATCTTGCCCTAGGGCTTTTTCCTTGACCTTATTGGTAAACTCCTTGGCTATTCTAAAGTTGACATCGGCATCTAGCAAAGCCCGTCGGACCTCTTTAGTAGTCTCGGCAACGTTAATTTCCGTAATCTGCCCATGTCCCCGTAGGGTGTGGAGCGCCTTATCTAACTTTTCACTTAAATTGTCGAACATCGTCTTACTTGCTTTTGAAGAAAGGCAAATTTAATAATAACTGGGGGAAAGAACGGGGCGTAAAGAAAAAAATATGAAATCACAAAAAAAGCATCCATCTTTCGATGGATGCTCTTCAAAACTCTGTGGGGCAAAAATAGGTGTCGGGTTATTCAATCTAAAACAAAAATCTTTATTGACAAACCTTTGTCAAGACTGCAATTTCTTCTTTTCTCTTTATTTTTATACGGTCTTCGTAGCACTGATATAACTGCCACTCTCCGGTATATCTTTCCAAATCACTTTGTAGGACCGTAAGGGTCAATTGGTTTTCTGACAACCTCCAAGTTCCCTTGTCGACAATTTGCCCTTTGGCATCGTAAACCGTCATATCGGTTTGACCAAAACCCATGGAAAGCTCTGTGGTCGATTCGCCTTTTTCGTCGGCAATGGTCCACTGGCACGTCATTAATTTTTCGCTGACCAATTGATCCGTACAGGGTTCTGCCGGCACATACCCGCAATAACGCTCTAAAATAATGGCATCATCTTCTATGAACATCTTGATCTTGCCTTCGACCATTTCATACACATACCAACTATCATTAAATTCAGCAGCTTCCTTAAACTCGAGTTCTACCACCACACGGTACCCAACTACGGAAGTACTCCACACCCCTTCTACACTATACCCGTAATCGTCATAAGCGATTACTTTTCCTTCTTCCGAAAAAATAAGGGCATATTTAACGTATTGTGCGGTATTATCGAAAGCCTTCCGATCCATACGTACAATTTGCCATGGGCACTTTACCAGCTCCGCCCCAAGGTCGGTCTCGGTAAAATCGTCATCGTTATGATCGTTGTTATCATCTTCATTGCAAGCCTTGACCCCTTCCTTAAGGGCAGTGGCCAACTCACTATTTGAACTTACTACAAGACTACTGCCATCGAGTACTGTCAGGCTAACGGGAAAATCGATGCTGATCAAATCGGAATCGGAAAGACCTGCTAAAAATCGCCTTACCTCGGCATCACTCTCTAAGGCGAGGGTGCCGGTTTGCTGAAAATCACGATTGTACGTAAACACCGTTACCGGATACGATACATCCAAACATTCAATATCGGCATCGTCGCCGCCCTCGACACATTGTTCCGCCAAATTTTCAAGTTCCTCGGCCGAATTTACCTCAACTTCCAAATAATCGGCCGTTACTACCGTAATGGGAAAAATAATCTTCAGTTCGTCTACATCGTCATCGGCTACATCTAAAATATCTTCTATAAGCTGAAAGACCTTGGCCGATTCAACCTCTATTTCCTCTTGATTGACAACGATCGTGTAGGGAAATTGGACTTCCAAACAACTGGCCTGATCAATAATATTATCATAAGAACCATCGTTCGACACCGTGCGTTTCAAAAGATCCAATACCTCCGACCCTGAAGTTAAGGTCAACTCCGTGTCTATATGCTCTTCAAAGGGCTCTTCTTCCTGACAAGAGGTCAAAGCCACAAACGTGGCCAGTAGGAAAGCCACTAAGCAAAATTTAAAACACTTTCTCATATTCGATTTGGAATTTATCGGCACTTCAAGTTTGAAACAACCAAAATTTAAAATACCCTACCTGTTCAATTTCGTTTTTTTCAAATACCTTTGAAAAAAATCAACTTACTTGGAAACCAAAAATACAGGCAATGTTTGCGAAGAACAAGTCTTTGATGCAATTTTCAAAGCTAATTCTAAAACGGTTTTCAACTATATATATTATAAGTTCGGCAATGAGGAGAAAGCCTACGACGCCGTTCAGGAAGCATTTTTGAAACTTTGGGAAAACTGCGGTAAGGTAGCTCCTGACAAAGCTAAATCTTATGTATACACAGTAGCGAACAACATATACCTTAACGTGATAAAAGCCGAAAAGGTCCGTTTAAAATATGCCGACAAGACCTTAAAGAGCACAAACGAGTCGCCCGAATTTTTAATGGAGGAGGAAGAATTTAGACAAAAACTCCAGCGTGCACTCGACCGTTTGCCCGAAAACCAACGTTCTACATTTCTATTGAACCGTATAGATGGAAAAAAATATGCGGAAATTGCCGAAATGGAAGGGGTAAGCGTAAAAGCCATTGAAAAAAGAATGCATTTGGCCCTTAAGGCCCTTAGGGAAGAAATTGAAGGAATATAGCTATAGTAGTTAGTAGTTAGTAGTTAGTAGTTAGTAGTTAGTAGTTAGTAGTTAGTAGGAAAGTTATTTTTTTCCTCATAACAAACAAGTAGTACCCATAAAAAGTAGGGTATTTACGTAATGAGTTGTTATTAAGGCATAAAGCTAGAATCGATGCAAGAAAATCACTTAGCAAAATGGTTGAACAACGACCTCACCGAGGCCGAGCTCGCAGCATTTAAAAAATCTGCCGAGTACGCTTCGTATGAACGAATCGTTGCTGCTTCCAATCAGCTGAGAAGTCCTGATTTCAACGCAGACGAAGCCCTTATGGCCCTAAAGAACCAACGCACCTTAAAAGACAGCAAGGTAGTACAGCTACATCCGTTTAAAAAGTTTTTACGCGTTACGGCCGCGGCGGCCATAATTATGTTCGGCTCTTATTTTTACCTCAACACTTTAGATAAAAATATAGTGACCCAATATGCCGAAAACAAAGAAATTCTACTCCCCGACAATTCCGAAGTGTTATTAAATGCCGATTCCGAACTTTCGTTCAGTGAACGGAAATGGAAGAAAGAACGCAACGTTTCCCTTAAAGGTGAAGCCTTCTTTAAAGTCGCCAAAGGCAAACGTTTTACCGTTGCCACCGATGCCGGAACCGTTGCCGTATTGGGCACGCAGTTCAATGTAGAGAATAGGGATGGTTTTTTTGAGGTCACCTGCTACGAAGGATTGGTAAGCGTCACCTTTAAAGGCAAGGAAAGCAAACTACCTGCCGGCAGTTCGTTTATGGTAATAGACGGCAAGATTATAGAAACGACGGCACCAAAAGACGAGCAACCTTCTTGGCTGAACCATGAAAGCTCTTTCAAGAGCGTACCGCTCAAATATGTTTTGAACGAGTTTGCGCGACAGCACAACATTAAGGTAGAAATCGAAAATATTGATACCGACCAATTATTTACAGGCACTTTCAGTAATACCGATACTAAGCTTGCCTTAAAAAGCATAAGTGCGCCTTCACAAATAAAGTTTAAATTTGAGGGCAGCAAAGTGCTCTTCTATGGCAATTAAAATTCGTAAACTCTTTCATTTTTTAATCGCCCTCATGAGTTTTTTCTGTTTCTACGGCATTCATGCCCAAAACAGGGCTAAAATTCCCTTGACCACATATCTACAGGAAGTAGAGCATAAGTTTGATATAAAATTCTCTTATGCCGATGACGATATACGCGATGTGCTTGTCGAGGCCCCCGATGCCACCGAACTTAATACCATCTTGCGGCTGATCGAATCGCAAACCCAGGTCTTGATCGAAAAACTGAACGACCGCTACTACACCCTCACCCGAAGCACAACAATCGATATCTGCGGCACGGTTTACGACAACTTTAAAATGAATACCCTTATCGGGGCCACGGTAACCGTACTGGGTACCGATTTTAGTAGCGTCATTGATGAAAACGGAAATTTCTCATTTAAAGGGGTCCCCCGCGATGCCAAACTCCAAATTAAATATTTAGGCTACAAGACCCTTTTTGTCAATGCCGATGAGCTGGTGGCCAAAGAGCCTTGCAAGACCCTGTTGCTCGCCCAATATTACCAACAGCTCGAAGAAGTGGTCGTCTACGAATTTTTGACCAAGGGACTCATAAAACAACTCGATGGCAGTGTTCAAATGAACAGTAAGGAGTTTGGCATTTTACCCGGACTGATAGAACCCGACGTTCTTCAGACCGTTCAGGCCTTACCCGGTATTGAAAGTATAGACGAGACCGTATCGAATATCAACGTACGCGGCGGCAGCAATGACCAAAACCTCATTTTATGGGATGGTATCAAGATGTACCAATCGGGTCATTTTTTTGGGCTGATATCCGCTTTCAACCCCTACCTGACCGACAAGGTCACCCTGATTAAAAACGGAAGCAGCAGTCAATATGGCGATGGCGTAAGCGGCATTATCGATATGCGGACCAGAGACAGTATCGCCGACACCTATTTTGCCGGTGCAGGCCTAAACCTTATCGGCGGCGATGTATACGCCCACCTGCCCCTGAACGAAAAATTGGCCGTTCAGTTTTCGGCGCGAAGATCCTTGACCGACTTTTTAGACACCCCTACTTACGACAAGTTCTTTACCCGTGTCTTCGAAGACAGCCAAGTCTCCCGAGACGGTAATTTTTATTTCTACGACTTTACGGGAAAGCTACTCTACGACATCAACCATAAACACAAACTAAGGTTGAGCTTCATCAATATCAACAATCTCTTGGACTATTCGGAAAGGGACATAGACACGAACGATGAAATTCAAAGTGCATTAAGCCAAACGAACCTATCTTTGGGGGCCTCTGTAAAAAGCAAATGGAACAAAAAGCTCAGCACCTCTTTAAACGCCTACCAAACACACTATAAACTTGAGGCCCAGAACATATCGGGCAATGCGGAGCAAGTTCTTTTCCAGAACAACGAAGTACAGGAAACCGCATTGAAACTGAACACGAATTACAGTCTTTTCGAAAATTTAGATTGGCTGAACGGCTATCAATTTATTGAAACCTCTATCTCGAACAAGACGGCGGTCACTCAACCTCCCTATACCAGCAATCAGCGTGACATCGTTAAAAGCCATGTGCTGTTTTCCGAATTGACCTACACTTCAACCGATAACAGACTCTACGGCCGTGCGGGTATGCGCCTGAATTATTTGGACAACCCGAAATCGTTCACCAAATATCTTCTTGAGCCCCGATTGAGCATGAACTACGCCTTTACCAACAGGTGGAAGCTACAGCTGTTGGGCGAATTTAAAAGCCAGGCCGTCAATCAGATCATCGACCTAGAACAAAATTTTCTCGGAATAGAAAAACGGCGCTGGATCGTTTCCGACGACGATAGACTACCGATTACGAAAAGTAAACAGGGCTCTATAGGGATCAACTACGACCACAAAACCCTATATATCGGCCTTGAAGCATTTTATAAGGAAGTCAACGGCATCAGTACATTGACCCAAGGATTTCAGAACCAGAACCAATTCAATGGTGAAACGGGAAAGTACAACGTTAAAGGCCTTGAGTTCTTGATCAATAGAAAAACGGACGATTACAGTATATGGGCCAGCTACACCTACAATTTGAACAACTACCACTTTTCGGAAGTTCTGCCCCCCGATTTTCCGAACAACCTAGACATTAGACATACCGCCACCTTTGCGGGCACCTATAATATCAACAATTTTAAACTGGGTCTAGGCTTAAATTACCGTACGGGCAAACCCTACACCGAACCCAATATAGAGGAGCCCTTGAACACCTCCTTTTTTCCAAACCGCATCAACTACCAAGAACCGAACGGCAGTCGCTTACCCGAATACCTACGCGCCGATGCCTCGGCCATCTATGACTTTGACATAGGCAGAAAGCTAAAGGCTTCAGCAGGAATTTCGGTTTTGAATTTTACGGGCCGGAACAATATATTGAATACCTACTATCGCCTCAACGAAACCGATGAAATTGAAAAAGTAGACAACGTTTCCCTAGGTCTGACCCCCAACGCCAGTTTTAGGCTCCGATTTTAGCACTGCTCTAGGGAATGTGTCCGTTACCGTAATACAATAAAAATTTCCTATGCCTACCATTGAAGACATCAAAAAAGCCAGGATACGCATCCACGGCCCTGTACACGAAACACCGATTTTCAGTTCTTCCCTTCTAAACAATTGGCTCGGACATGAAATCTATTTTAAGGCGGAATGCCTCCAGAAAATAGGAGCCTTTAAAGCCAGGGGCGCCTGCAATACATTAGCTTGGCTCGTTGAAAACAAAGAGAGGCCCGAACATGTTATTGCGAATAGTTCGGGCAACCACTCGCAGGCCGTGGCATGGGCTGCCCGACAGTTCAACATTCCGGCCACCATCTATATGCCGGCCTACGCCTCTAAAATAAAAATACAGGCCACCCAATCGTACGGAGCCCATGTTGAACTATGCAAAGACAGAAATATGGCCGATGCCCTTGTCATTGCAGCTTCCAAAGAAAAAGGAGCCTATTGGATCCCCCCGTACAACCATCATCAAGTAATAGCCGGCCAAGGCACCGCCATTTGTGAGGCCATCGAACAAGTCGATAATCTTGACGCCGTTTTTGCGCCCTGTGGCGGAGGGGGACTTTTATCGGGTACGCTTATCGCAACCCATGCCCTATCGCCCAAAACCCAAGTTATCGGAGTTGAACCTTTAAACGCCAACGATGCGGCACAATCGTTACGCACCAACCGTATTCAAAAATTAAGTTCAACGCCCGACACCCTAGCCGATGGCGCCATGACCATGGCCGTAGGCGATATTACCTTCGAGTACCTCAAATTGCTCGATGCCCTTTACGAAGTCGAAGAACCAAAGTTGATATACTGGACCCAATGGCTGACCCATTTATTGAAATTGCATGTTGAACCTACCAGTGCCATGGCCATGGCAGGGGTGGTCGAATGGCTAAAACACAGCACATCGAAAAAACGCGTAATGGTAATCTTGTCCGGTGGAAATATCGACCCTAGCAAGCAAAATAAAATTTGGAACACCGATTATTTAGATTCTAGGCCGTGTTTGGAACCCTAGCCCGTATCACGTACCCATGGCCACCCCTGAACGATGTTCTGGAAACACCTGAAAGTCGAAGCCCAACATTTTTTGGATAACGGCGTACAATTCGGGAAACTCGGCCAAGAATATTTGGGGCGTTTCGGCATAGTTCTCTACGGCTACGGAAAAAAATTCCTGTAGATTGGTCATACCATACTCCCTAAAATATTTTGAATCGGCCAGCCTTTGGGCATAGCCTTCCCTTAGAAAAAGCTCCTTAATCTTTTTGAGTCCCACCCTAAACTTACGGGCCTCCCACGAATTCTTTCGAATCATTTCAAAGCTGAGGGCATGGGCAAATTCATGCAAGGCCAAATTTACATTGTCATCGGAAATGCGAAAACCTTCCCAAATCGTATCGGCAGAAAAAATAACGGTCTTAAAACGGGGATTGTACTCCCCCAAATGGTGCTTTCGGTTTATACGGGAATAATATTTGGAAGGATAAACAACGATCCGCAACAGCGAACGCATCATTTTGTAGTTCTTCAACCCCAAGGTCATTAATACGGCAGAGGCACTTAAAAGCAATTTAAGTTCTTTCCTCCTTTCGACCTTTCCATAAAAAACAAATCTTTTTCTACTTCTGAACCATACGATGCGTTTATCGCACTTTTCCCTTAAATCTATGGGCAACTTGGTATAAATAGGAAAATTATCGGCAAGCAGTTGTTGCTCCGAGGGCGAAAGCGGCTTTTTTTTTATAAAGGGATTTAGGTGATAAAGTCCAATCGTATAATAGAGGATATACAGCGCTTGGACACACAAAAAGAACAAGGCCAAAATCTTGATATCATGCTCTGTAACCATACTGCTAACAACTCCAAAAACGGAATTAAATTGTATAGGTTTCCCCGTGCCTTACATTCGCTCCGGAACGTCTATGCCCAAAAGACCGAAAGCCGAAGCGATAACTTCACTGACTTTCTTTGAGAGCTGTACCCGTAACAATTTTTTCTGGGCATCGGTTTCGCCCAAGATCGAAACCTGTTGGTAGAAAGAATTAAATTCCTTTACCAAGTCGTAGGTATAGTTGGCAATCAAGGCGGGACTATAGTTTTCCGCTGCCAATTGAACGGTTTCCGGATAGAGTTGCAACTGTTTAATAAGTTCTTTCTCCTTGTTGTGCAATCCATCGATATCCCCCATGGCCACATCGACATTGGTATCAAAATCGGCCTTTCTTAAAATCGACTGGATACGGGCATAGGTATATTGGATAAACGGACCGGTATTCCCTTGAAAATCGACCGACTCTTCGGGGTCGAAAAGGATCCGTTTTTTAGGATCTACTTTTAAGATATAGTATTTTAGGGCACCGAGACCTATCAATTTGTACAATGAGTTTTTCTCTTCTTCGGAATAACCTTCCAACTTGCCCAATTCTTCTGAAATTTGGGCGGCAGTATTGGTCATATCGTCCATAAGGTCATCGGCGTCGACTACGGTTCCCTCCCTACTCTTCATTTTACCGCTGGGCAAATCGACCATTCCATAGCTCAAATGGTGCAGGTTTTCAGACCAAGAAAAGCCAAGTTTTTTCAAAATCAAGAACAGCACCTTAAAGTGATAATCTTGCTCATTACCCACGGTATACACCATACCGCCTACGTCTGGATAATCTTTTACCCTTTGTATGGCCGTACCAATATCTTGGGTCATATAAACCGCCGTTCCATCGGAACGAAGCACTATTTTTTCATCAAGGCCTTCATCCGTAAGATCGATCCAAACGCTACCGTCTTCCTTTCTAAAAAAAACGCCCTTTTCAAGGCCTTCGGCCACTACATCCTTCCCTAACAAGTAGGTATTACTTTCATAGTATAGGGTATCAAAATCTACCCCAAGGTTTTTATAAGTGACATCAAAACCTTTGTAAACCCAAGCGTTCATTTCTTTCCAAAGGGCAACCACCCCTTCATCGCCGGCCTCCCATTTCTGAAGCATTTCTTGGGCTTCCAAAAGAATGGGGGCTTCTTTCTCGGCCACCTTCTTATCGGTTCCATTGGCAACCATTTCGGCTATTTCCGCTTTATACGCCTTGTCGAAGGCCACATAATAGTTCCCAACGAGCTTATCACCTTTCAAGCCGGTACTTTCTGGCGTTTCCCCATTGCCAAAACGCTGCCAGGCCAACATACTCTTACAGATATGGATACCTCGGTCATTAATGATCTGGGTCTTATATACTTTCTTACCGGAAGCCTTTAAAATCTCGGCAACGGAATATCCTAAGAGGTTATTTCTAATATGCCCTAAATGCAAGGGTTTATTGGTATTGGGGGAAGAGTACTCTACCATTATGGCATCGTTCTCCGAGGGAGAAACAAATCCGTAAGCGGCATCGTTCTTGATCCCATTGAAAAAATCAAGATAATACCCATCACCGATTACGAGGTTCAAAAAACCTTTGATAACGTTAAATCCGGTAACCTCGGCTACTTCCTTTTCCAAATAGGCCCCTATCTGCTCTCCTATCTGTACCGGATTCCCCTTAACAAAACGAAGCATGGGAAATACAACAATCGTTACATCACCTTCAAAGTCCTTTCGGGTCGGTTGAAATTCCACTGATGGCAGCTCCACATTGAAAATAGCTGCTATTGCCTCTTTAACCTTGGCTTCTAAAATTGCTTGAATACCCATATCATCTTTCGTTTCAAGCTGCAAAACTAATCATTTTTTACGCTTTTACCCTAAGACGGGCGGTAATGGCCCCGCTTTTCTTTAACTTTATAAAAATGTCGCCCTTGGTCAGGTCTTAGGGTTTTTAAAACGAAGTCCATATGCTTTTAAACGTATCGTACACGGACAAACGGATTACCAAAAAAATAGATGAGGCCGTAGGCAAGCCTTTTACGCTCAAAGAGCGTTGGGCCATGGGGGGTATCGGCTCGCCTAAATTGTTCATTACCGAGACCAGTATCGGCATTAGAAACCTGCTGATTTTAGACAACAATCTCGACCAGTGCAATATTGAGCTTCGCCCCAGGGGCATTATCCTAAGATTCAGATCGCTGCTCGAGACCTATGCCTTGGTCATTCCGTTTTACAAGCTCACTTTGTACAAAGGTGACATCGGTATCTATTCCATATATCGCGACCATTATTATGTCAAGGTCAAGGCAGACACCAAGGCCATACAAAAATTCTTTATCAAGCTTCAAAATTACAAGGCCGATAATGCTCCGACTTCGATCGACGACCTCTAACCCATAAAACTGCCCATGAAAATACTCTTGACAGGCGCCAACGGCTATATTGGCATGCGACTATTGCCCCAATTACTAGAAATGGGCCATGAGGTAGTGTGCACGGTACGTGACGAAACAAGATTTTCGATAGACAAAGAAATACAGGCACAGATCCAGGTGCTTGAAGTCGATTTTCTAAAGGAAGTTGATCCTTCGATCATTCCAAAAGACATAGACGCGGCCTATTTTCTGATCCATTCCATGAGTTCGTCCGTACAGGATTTCGATGCCTTGGAAGCGCAGACCGCCGAAAATTTCAATACCTACCTCAGCCATACCCAGATCAAACAGGTAATCTACTTAAGTGGAATCGTCAATGAAGAGAACCTGAGCAAACACCTACGGTCCCGAAAAAATGTGGAGCAGATTTTATACAAGGGCAATTTTCAGCTTACGGTATTACGTGCGGGCATTATTGTGGGGTCAGGCAGTTCTTCCTTCGAGATCATTCGCGACCTATGTGAAAAACTCCCTGTAATGATTACCCCAAAATGGGTCTTGACCAAAACCCAGCCCATTGCCATTAGGGACATCTTGACATTTTTGACCGGTGTTTTGGGCAATGAGAAAACCTATAACGATTCTTTTGATATTGCCGGCCCCGATGTACTGACCTATAAACAAATGTTAGAGCAGTACGCCGAGGCCCGCGGATTTAAGAATTACATTATTACGGTTCCGATCATGACCCCTAAATTGTCGAGCTATTGGCTGTACTTTGTAACCTCTACCTCTTACAAATTAGCCCTGAACCTTGTCGACAGCATGAAAATAGAGGTCATTGCCAAAGACAAGAGACTGCAAGAATTATTGCATATAAAACCACACACTTATAAAGAAGCCATTGCCCTCGCCTTTAAAAAAATCGAGCAAAATCTCGTAGTTAGCAGCTGGAAGGACAGCATGGTAAGCGGGCGCTTTAAAAAGAACCTGGGGAAATACATACAGGTTCCCAAGTATGGCGTTCTTAAAGATGAAAAAAAAATCAAGGTAGACGACCCGGAACAGGTCTTGCGCAACATCTGGAAAATTGGCGGGGAAACCGGGTGGTACTACGGGAATTGGCTGTGGAAGATTCGTGGAATTATCGATAAATTTTCGGGAGGTGTCGGTCTACGCCGCGGGCGAACGCATCCTGACAAAATTTTCGCTGGCGACTCGCTTGATTTTTGGCGCGTTCTTCTCGCCGATAAAAAAGCAAAACGCCTATTGCTCTTTGCAGAAATGAAGTTACCTGGCGAAGCGTGGCTCGAATTTAAGATCGACGAACACAATATACTGCACCAAACGGCCACATTTCGCCCGCGCGGTCTTAAGGGCCGGCTCTATTGGTACAGTATTATCCCTTTTCATTTCTTTATTTTCGGAGGCATGATCCGTAACATAGCCAAGGCCAAGCCATCGCCCTAAAAAACTACCTTGACATTTTTTTGTATTTTTCAAGAAAGTAATCCCTACCCAAGGAGACTTAGAGCGGATTAGAACCCAAAAGATACATACCTTGCCCAAAATGCGCCATCTAAAAAATCCGTTGCTTGCCCTCCCCATAGGTTTTCTTGTCCTTTTTACCTTCGTTGTGTTTTTTGCCACGGAAAAGAGTTACGAGTTTATTGAACTGACCTCTATTTGGGTGCGGAACTATTTTGGTTTTTTCTACCTGTATTTAGGCTTGGGCTGTGTGCTCTTTCTTATTATTATCGCCCTTTCCCCCATCGGAAATATTAAGCTCGGAAAAAAAGAGTCCTCTCCCGAATACTCTCTTTGGTCGTGGACGGCAATGTTGTACAGTGCGGGCATGGGCTCGGGCATTTTATTACGTGCCGTTCAGGAACCCGTATTTATGCAGCAACACCCGCCCTTCGCTTCGCATTTGACGCCCGAAATCCTGGCCTTGGAATTCACCTTCTATCAATGGGGACTCACGGCATGGGCCTTTTATGGACTTTTTGCCATGGTAGTCGGTTACGCCCTTTTCGTACGCAAAAAGAAAGTCAGGGTAAGTTCGACCATTGAAGATTCCATTTCAAGCCCTTTGGCCAAAAAGGGAATCGATATCATGACTATCATTACCACGGTATTCGGACTCATTGCCGCTATTGGCTTGGGCACTACACAAATAAACGGAGGTCTCAACCATATCTTTGATTACGATTTCGGGATAGGCACCACATTACTTTTGGCCATCTTAATCTCGGCAATTGCTTTCTATTCGGCATGGCAGGGTGTGAACAAAGGCATCAAAGCCATTTCTAGAATCAACATTCTCATCACTACCCTCTTACTGTTGTTCGTATTCCTTATGAGTGATATGAGCGCAATATTGACCGCTTTTGGCAAGGCAAGCCTTAACTACCTGATCGACTTCGTTCCCATGAGCCTGGCCTACGGAAGCTATCACCCCGGCATGACCTTCTTGACCGATTGGACTTTTTATTATTGGGCCTTTTGGCTGGCATGGGCACCCTTTACGGGTATTTTTATCGCCAGGATTTCAAAGGGGCGCACCTTGAGACAATTGCTTCTTGGGGTCTTAATCATACCGTCGTTCGGAACGTTTTTTTGGTTTTCCGTTTTTGGTACCTCGGCATTCGGACTCATAGAGGACTGGGGCCAATACCAAAATGAATTTGGCCATGTGTTCTCTTCCATTTTCGTGTTTTTCGAAAATTACCCCATGGCCACCCTTTTGAACTTTACTACCATTTTACTACTTGTGGGCTTTTTGGTCACCTCGGTCGACAGTGCGGTATTCGTATTGAGCATGTTTACCGACAGGGGCAAGAAAAACCCAAAGAAGAAACATAGGTTGATTTGGTCGGCCTGTATCCTTTTGGCAACCCTGGCCCTAATCCTTTTGGGCAATGCTAAGCCCGACATTGATGTCCTTACGGCCGTCCAGAAGCTTCTGATCATTACCTCCTTGCCCTTTGCCCTCTTTATGGTCTATATGGCCGGGGCATTTGTATGGGAGGTTTCCCGAAAACAGAAGTCCATTAATTAAGGTCCCTTTTTCCTGTGCTTTACTTCGATTAGGCAACGATTGACCGACAAGATTAAAACACGGCTATACACCACCAAAAATCTTCACAACAAAATTCATAAGATCCGTGTCCCAACACAAAAAATAACTGGTCAAAAGGGCCAAAATCGCGCAGCACTAGAAAACAACAAGGCTACAAGCCGCTCGATGAACTGAATCATATCTCCGATGAGTTAAAATGGCATTCAACAAAAAATGGCAGTTTTACATCACAAAACCCACATTTGACAACAATCCCGTTTTTCGTGGCAATGGGTAATGTAAATTAGATAAACAAACCAATAATCCCCCACCGTTATGAACAACAGATTAAAGAGTTTACTTTATTTAGCAAGTTTTGTAACCGCCGTAATTGTTTATGATAGATACAACAAAGACCACGAAGACAACAGCAACCATGTGGTTGCCGATGTTGTTATAGAACAAATTTCAGCACCTGAGAGGTTGAACTAAAAAAATTGTGAAAATTATCGAGCTTCCCAAAAGCCCTATGATTTTCACCAGAACATGCCTACTTGACTAAAAAGGGCCTAACGCAGAGTTAGGCCCTTTTTAATTTGAACAAGATACCACAGGCATCTGTCATTACTCGAAAAGCTCCTTTTTCACGGCCTCAAAATATTGCGCACTGACAGGTATTTCGGTTTTTCCTATAAAAATATCGCGCCCCTTTAAGGTCGTTACCTTTGTTTTATTCACGATATACGAGCGATGCACACGCATAAAGCGATCACTGGGCAAAAGTTCCGTCAGTTTTTTTAACGACTGCAAGCTCATAAGTTTTTTGTCCTCTAGATAAAAATTGACATACTCGCTATCACTTTCTATATATAGGAGGTCGTCATATTTGACCTTATGCAAATCGTAGCCCGATTTTACCGTAAGACTATCTGAAAGCATTTCACCGGTCTTCCCCGAATCCTCTATTTTCGCCTTCACCTTATTGACCGCAAGCAAAAAACGTTCAAACGTGATGGGTTTCAACAGGTAATCGACAACATTGAGTTCATAGCCTTGAAGGGCATATTCTGAATAGGCCGTGGTAAATATAACCTGAACCCCATCGGGAATCAGTTTTACAAAATCGGTCCCCTTGATCTCGGGCATCTGGATATCCAAAAAAAGTAAATCGATTTTCTCATCTTTCATAAGGCCCAATGCATCCAACGGATTGGCCATTTCATCTACAAACTGCAAAAAACCCAATCTCCCGATATATGTTTTGAGCAAACCCCTGGCCAGCTCTTCGTCATCGATAACAAGACATTTAATCGTTTTCATCCAAATCAATAGTTAGGTTAACCGTATATGTTTCCGCTTTTGGCTCTATTTGCAATCGATGTTTTTCAGGATAAAGTATTTCAAGCCTCTTCTTCACATTTTCAAGACCTATTCCTCCCACGACATCTTTCGTTATGGCGTTTTTCGGGATACTATTCGCTATAAAAAAATCTATTTTACGCTTATCGCACGAAACCCGGATCTCTAAAAACGAACCCTCTATCCTTTCTATATTGCCATGCTTCAAAGCATTCTCTACAAAAGGGATCAAGAGCATAGGCGCAATGGAAACCGTCGAGTTTTGGATGTCAAAATGCGTCGTAATCGGAAAGGGCTTACTACTCTTCAGGGCAAAAAGCGCCAAATAATTCTCAATATACGATATCTCTTTACCAATAGGCACTAATGGCCTATCGCATTCGTACAACACATACCTGAGCATTTCAGATAAGGTACTGATACTCTCTTGGGTGCGGTTTGAATCTATAACCGAAAGGGCATAGATATTGTTCAAGGCATTGAACAAAAAATGTGGGTTTATCTGAGATTTCAAGAATTTCAGCTCCATCTGTAGGCCGGCATTCTTATTCCGAATGGTCTCTTCCTCTTTCTTTTGGGCCAACAAAAAGGTTTCGACAAAGGTAGCCAATACATAGGCCACCGAAAGGACCAGAAATTGAATCAGAACTTGGGGCGGTGCCATATGGGGCCTACCGGGCGGAGGCCCTCCCATAGGAGGTCCCGGCACCCCATCGATGAGCCGGACTATCTCGGTAACGGCAAAGGAACAAACTATGATGGCCACTATGGAGACCACTCCGAAGGCAATATACTTTTTCCTGAACAATAGACGGGGCGCGGTATAATAGATCAGAGTACCTATTAACAATACCTGCATGATAAAAGAAGATGCATTTTTCTCTAAAAATGAAGAATCATCACCTATCAGCAACCAAGCTATCAACCAAACGGCAAGCCATAAAATAGCGTGAAAAAGAAAACGATGTGCTTGTTTCATGCTACAAATTAAGGCATTTATTTTTCATCCATTCCACAAAACACGGGTTGAAAACCGGGTGAACCGAATCGCTCACAGAAGCTTATCGGCCATTCACTGAAAACCCCTCTCCCTCCACTGAATGGTTTCATACCGCCCTTGTTCTTTCTTCATCTTTGTACTGCCCAATAGGCTTAATTAAAAAATAATATCATGAAAAAAAATGTAATACACAACACACTGGCGCTTTCCATATTTATGTTGATGACCGCCACAGCATCATTCGCTCAAGAAAAAAAAGGACAAGAACCGCCATCGGCCACTGAAATATTAAAACAGATGGACAAGGATGAAGATGGAAAACTTTCCAAAGAAGAAGTAAAAGGCCCTTTAAAGAACGACTTTTCAAAAATAGACACGGACGAAGACGGCTACCTTTCACTTGATGAACTAAAGAAGGCCCCTAAGCCCCAAAGAAGAAAAAAGCAATAAACAGAAAAGCTTAAACCATAAACCTTATTCACATGAAACAAATTATAGTAATGGCACTTTCCGGTGTATTTCTAATTTTTTCGGGCAACAGCTGCAGTTCCGACGAAAGCTCCGGTCTTACGACAAACGATGAAGGCACTCGTACGGTAGATCCAACCCTATTTTTAGCGGATGGTCTAGCAGAACCCATTACCACCGTAGAAAAAACACTTTCCGATGGTACAGTGGCCACCTGCTATAAAATTACTACGACCTCTACCCCCACCGAACACCAAATGGGCCCTTGGTGCCCTACCCATATTTCCGATGGTACCGACAAAGGGGGTAAGTGGTTTGAAAATGGTGAACTCTACGATGTAGATGGGGCCTTTATTGAAAACATGGCCGATTTCTATTCCGATGCCACTTGGAAAATGTACGATGAAAACGGAAACATCTATGTCACCAATTCATTGGAAGACTGCCAGAACGCCGCCAATCCGAACGTGGGTGAAGAATATGAGAATTTCTGTGTGGAATGTCTGCCTTCTTATGTTACCGATATTACGTTGACTTATTATATCCCCGTTACTCCCGTAAAACTAGATTCCCCCGATTATATTTCGGATGGGATTCCCGGAGGCGGCGGCGATGTACCTCCTACAGATGGGCCTCCACCAGGAGACGCTCCCATGGAAGGTGGCGACGGCTCGGTTATCGGCTTGGCTTTTAACGGAGTAAACTTTGATCCACCGGCACCGACCTCAGCCATTCTCGGCGCCTACACATTGGCCCCGATGGATGATAACGGAGGACACGTAAACCCAAACACCGGCTATCATTACCATGCCGCCACCGGTATGACCACTAAAATAGCCCAAGACGACGGACACTCGGCTATGATCGGATATGCCATAGACGGTTTCCCCATGTTCGAACGTTTGGACGATAGCGGTAACGAGCCAACGGATTTAGACGATTGTCGCGGTCACACTGACGACACCCGTGGCTATCACTACCATGTAGCCGCCGCCGGGACCAATAGCTTTATTGGCTGTTTTGCAGGTGCTCAAGGCTCCTTTGAAATAAATTAGAAATCAATAGTAAGACCCTAACACCGATATCATGAATAAAATAATATTCGGCCTTTTAACATGCCTCTGTTCGTTATTTGCCAGCGCCCACAGCTCCCAGATAGCAACGATGACCTTGGCACAAGACCAACAAAATAACTGGACGCTACATATTAGTTCTTCTTTTAATGGTTTTCGGTCGCAGTTGATCCAAAATTACCCTGACCTTCAAATGGACGCATTATCGGCCGATGAGTTTCAGAAATTGGTAATCACTTACGTAAAGGACAATATTCTCTTGAAGGCGAATTCTGATTTTACGGGCGAGCTTAAAGAAGGAGCCATAAAAATGGGCCACCAAACGGACCTTAAATTCAGGGTGGTCGGTTTGCCCAGTGAGTTAAACACCTTACAGGTCAAACTCAAAGGTTTTAAGCAAAATTCAAAACACAATACGGTTTTTAAAATAATCGATCAAACGGATACTTCCGAAAACTTCGTCATAAAAAAAGACAATCAGTTTACGGTACAGGTCGAAAAAATTAACGGTCACTTTCAAACAAAAGGAGAAGAATCGAATCTCTTTTGGCCTTTTATTTCCCTAAATATTTTGGTAGTGGTCTCATCGATTATGATTGTAAAAATATTCAAACCGGAGAAAAGCGAGCTCAGTCCGGCTTAGGCAAAGATCGTTTATCCGATAGATTGAGGCAACCACTGAAAACAAAAGGCCACCTACCGCCCTCCCATTCGACATGGGCATTAAAGCTAAATTTGACCATCACAAAGAATTAACAATCAACTATTTAAAATACAAAAAACATGAAAAAAGAGTTTCTAAGAAAAGTTATTCCATTGGCTTTTGGTTGCGCAATACTGTGCATCGGCTTTGTTGCCTGTAGTTCAGATAGCATTGACGATTCTGACATGGACGAAACTTCCGAAGAGGAAACCGTAACGGAATTGCATGCCGCCTACGCCGCCTTCAATAGCGAAGCCACCACGATTTACTTAGATGGATCCGAGGTGGTTATCGAAACCACAGGTTTGCCCAACCACGAGACCGTTTATTGGGGAGAAGGCAACAGCCTGTACAAAGATGAGCCCGACGTGGCATTGACACCTAGTATAATGAGCAGTAACAACAACGCCACGACCATAAGAGTGGATGCAACACCCGATCTTACGGGCAATACGGTGGAAACGCAGCTGAACACTATTGGCATTGCCGTAAGTGGCGCATCCATATTCAATGACCAAGAAGGAGGCGGAGCACTTGACAAAGCGGCGGCAAGTCTCGATTGGACAGGAGCGCATATCGGCCCTGGCGTATACCATTATCACTTAGAGCCAAAGGCCTTCAGTAACGACGATGACAAGTTGGTGGGCATATTGTTGGACGGTGTTTTCCTCTACGGAAGAAAATGTAACGCTACTGGCACTTACCCAACCGACCTTGACGAGTCAGGCGGACACGTATCGACCACTCAATACACAGATGGTAAAGAAGAATACCACTATCATATTATTAACGAGGTATACTCCACAACAGGCTCTTATCTGGCCTTTGCAGGACCGTACCAAGGATATTAAGCCCTATGATAAAACGATTTCTTTACATAACCCTATTGTCGGCGCTCTCTTTTGCCAGTTGCAAAGAGAGCGCTACAACAAAGCCAAAAGTTGAAGAAGCCCCCCTTGTCATCAATATGCTGGAAGTGCTAAAAAAAGATTTGGTACTCAACCCCATCGAAGGCAAATGGTACTATAACGACCAACCGTACAACGGCTATTCGGTAAAATTCCACCCGAACGGGGCCTTGGGAGAACGCTTAGGTTTTGTAGACGGAAAAAGGGAAGGCATCGCAAAACAATGGTCTGACCATAACGTTTTGCGTGTTCAGGCCAATTATAAGCACAATCGGTTAGATGGCGTTTATAAGACGTGGTGGGAAAACGGAACATTATCGGAAAAATCACATTACGTCAATGGTCGACTTCACGGCAAGCAAACCAAATGGTATGCCAACGGTAAAATTTCAAAAGAGAGAAACCTGGTAGAAGGAAAAGAGGAAGGCCTGCAAAAGGCATGGCTTCAAAATGGCAAACTATACGTTAACTACGAAGCCAAGAATGGCCGTATTTTCGGAATGAGGAGAGCCAATTCATGTTATAAACTAGAAGATGAAGTTGTCGTTAGAGATAAAAAAATATAGCTTTTTACTATTGCTTGTGGCCTTGACCGCCTGCAATCAAACGGTAAAAAAGGAAAACAAGGAGAAATCGAGCAGGGTCGAACATCTTCCCTATTACGCAGATGCATCTTTTACGCCCCACTGGTTGGAACCTGGCTCACAAGAAGAAAAGGAGTTCCATAAAATTCCCGATTACCGCCTAGTGGACCAACTGGGAGACACCATAACCCCCGAAACCTTTAAAGACCAAATCTACATTACCGATTTTTTCTTTACCACCTGTCCCGGCATTTGCTTGAAAATGACCGGGAATATGCAAAAGGTTCAAGAGGCTTTTATAGATGACCCCGAAGTAGCACTTTTGTCACATTCCGTTACCCCTTCCATAGATTCTGTTGCCGTTCTGAACACCTATGCCAAAAAGAACGGTATCATCAATGAAAAATGGCACTTGGTCACGGGAGACAAACAAGAGATCTATGACTTGGGAAGGAACCACTATTTTGTTGAGAACGATTTGGGCATCCCTAAAGACATTAACGACTTCCTGCATACAGAAAACTTTCTGCTCGTAGACAAGAACAGACACATAAGGGGTATCTACAACGGATTGAACCGGGCCTCGATCGCACAATTGATCACGGATGTAAAAAACTTAAAGAAGGAATGACCGTTTTTAGGAAAATAAGAAAGAAGCTTTTGGATTCGGGCAAACTCAAAGGCTATATAACCTATGCCCTAGGAGAGATTTTCCTCATTGTAATAGGTATACTGATCGCTTGGAAAATCAACGATTTAAACGAGATCCGAAAAAACAGGATCGTAGAACTCAAAATATACGAAAGCCTGTACGATGAACTCAACACCAATCTAAAAATCCTAAACTCCACTATAGACCATTATTCGGACACGTCCAAAAGACTGGAAGCCACTATGAACTATATTGGGCTGCCCCCTAGCGAAATCACCGAAGGGGCCAAAGACACGATTATCCACATCAACTATTCGGAAACCAACTTGCTCGAAGGGGCCTTGAATTCCGTCATCAGCACGACCAAATTGGAACTTATCGAAAGTGACTCGCTCAAAGGGTTGATTACCAATTACCCCGCCGAAATACAAAAGTTGGAATCTATCGATGCAAAAATCAAGGAAATCGTTCTTGATAGATTACAGCCGGTACTGGAGAGACACTTGGCCCTAAAAGACATGCTTTCGAAAGATAACCCCAGGTACAGCCGAATACGGACTTTCGGAAAATCGTCAAATTATGGGAATCTATTAAACAGTAAGGAATATCAGAATAGTTTGGTCGACCGGCTTATACAGACGCAAAACTTGCTGACCAGCGCCAAAAAATTGAGAAACAGAACCCAAGTTATGTCCTTGAGGTTAAAACAGGAATTGGGCTATACGCTTTAATATAAAGAAGTCTCCCTCAAAGACAACCACCCTCCCCTACATCATTCAACAACCGAAACCCGTCCCAATCTTTTAGGCCCTATAACGGTTTGTTCCTTTAGAAACTACTTTAAGCCTTACAAAAAGGCTATATTCGACTATAGCCCCAACATAGAGAAAAACTGTGTTTTGTGGCTCTCCCCTATCGGTATGCGAATATCATCGATTACAATTCTGTTCCGCTGTATGGTCTTGATAAAGTTCACATTGACCACAAATGATTTATGTACCCTGATAAACTGGTTCTGGGGTAATTTTTCCAAGATATCCTTAAAGCTGAGCAAGGTCAAAATCGCCTTATTACAGCCCACCACGTGAATTTTTAAATAGTCTTTTAGACCTTGCACGTATTGGATGTCGTCTAAATTAATCTTTACACTTTCGTGTTCCGATTTTACAAAAATGAACTTCTGGTTTTCATTGGTATCGCCATACGAAGGAAACACATTGGCAACGGTGGCAACCGCAGGGACATCTTTTCGGGCCATAAGCTCCTTTGCCCTTAAAACAGCCTTAATAAAGCGTTGATATGGAATGGGTTTCACCAAATAATCTACGGCATTCAGTTCAAAGCCCTCAACGGCATATTGGGAATAGGCCGTTGTAAAGATAAAAAGGGGAGGATTGTCAAGGGCACTTATAAAATCCAAGCCGTTGATTTGAGGCATCTCAATATCGCAAAAAATAAGGTCTACTTTTTTCCCGTTAATAGTCGCAATCGCCTCTAAAGGGTTCGTGAACGTACCTATGACCTCAATAAATCCAATTTTCTTGCAATAGTCCGCCAATATTTCAATGGCCAACGGTTCATCGTCAATGAGTATACAGTTCATATTTATAAGTTTAAAATTAAATTAACTTCATACGTGGCCCCGTCATCCTTTATATCCAATTCGTGGGAATTCGGATATAGAAAGTTCAATCTATTCTTTACATTCTGGAGGCCCACACCGCTACTCTCAGATTTTGCCCTGTGTTTTCCTATTTTGTTCACAACGTATAGATGTATAGACTTCTCTTTGATCAAAAGGTTTATCTTCACATTGGTCTTTCCATCGTAATCGGTGCCGTATTTAAAAGCGTTTTCAATAAATGAGATAAATAGTAGGGAGGGTATTATCTTTCCGGTGTCGTCCCCTGAAATTTTCAGGAAGACGTTTTCACTATCGGCCAAGCGCAATCTTTGTAAGGCCACATAATTTTTGATGTACTCTATTTCCTTATTCAAGGGCACTAGGTCTTTATCCGCTTCATAAATCATATAGCGCATCAATTCCGATAGGTTTATAATCGCCTCAGAAGTATCAGGTGATTTTTTGACCGACAGCGAGTATATGGTATTGAGGGAGTTGAAGAGAAAATGTGGATTCAACTGCGTTTTTAGAAACTGAAGTTCAGATTGCACCTTTTCCTTTTCCACGGTTTTGCGAAGGTTTTCATTTCGCTGTAATTCGTTAAAAACGCGCAGCATTATCGCGAAAATGTAGGGTATACCCAAAACCACGAATGGCATTAACAAAAATCGAAAAAAAGGCACTTGCCCTCCCCTATGTTCCTTTATATGATCGGCAACCGGACCAAAATCCCTAGGCGGTTGGGGCGAAAATATATTGTGGGAAAGATAACCGATGACCAGTAGCAATACGATCGATAAGACGATATAAACCTTCTTTTTGCCCTTTAACAGAAGACGGGGAACCAAATAGAAATAATTGAAATAAAACAAGGCCGTAGCCATCACCAACTTTACGATGATATGGGGAGGTACCGATCTTGGCTCGAACAAAAACGGATATATTATCAACCCGTACAAGGCACACCATAAGAAGGCATGTACCAACCACTGTGGCAAATATTTTCTTTTGGCGCCTTTCATTTTTTTTACGATTTAAAATGTTATTTGCATATGCTGAAGTTCTGAAACGGTAATAAATGGATCATCGCCTTTTTTCAGTTTTTCCATTACGACATCACCTATTAGCCGTGCCTCTTCTTCAGACTTAAAGGGTCTCTTCCCTTGGATTGCCGGTATAAATTCTTGTTTGACCAATACCTTATTGTCATACAGAATCTGATAACCATAGCCCTCATCAACTTCTATGACTTGGGTTTGGAGGCCCGTTGTTCGCACTGCGCCATCCTTTAAGCGAAATGCGACGGATACGAGAACCATGAACAAAACGCCAAATAATAGATATGTTTTTTTTGCTTTCATATAAACCCAATTAAAAAATGGGGCAGTGCCAAAAGTACTGCCCCATAGCTCACTCAAATAAATAACTAGTCTTCATCATCATATTCATCAAAAGGAAAAAACTCGTATAGGTCATCCAAATACAGACTTCCGGTCCTTCCCAAACCAACAACGGCCTTGCTCCCGTTGGAAAAAACGACCGCATCTTGCCTGCTCGTTCCCTCAAAGTCGGTTTTCAGCTCCCATTCATCCGTACTGGGGTCGTATTGCCAAACCGAAGCCAAAGTACCGCTAGACGTGCCACAAGCTATGTAGCCATAACCGTTTAAGGTAAAGCCTACCGCGTTACTTCGTGTTATACTGTAATCATCTTCTTCGTCTAGGTCAAGTTTTTTGGTCCAAGTCTCGCTTGTTGCATCGAAGGCCCAAAAATCATCGAGATAGATGCCGTTAGACACCCCTGTTCCCAAATACACCTTATCGCCAATGGTAAAGGTAGTAGCCGACCGTCTTTTATCTCCTCCAAAACCAACAAGTTCCGACCAAGAGTCCGTACTAGGGTCGTACTTCCAAAAATCCTTACGATCATTATCACCGTCGAAGCCTGTTCCAAAATAACCGAAACCGTTCATTCCAAAAGCTACGGCGCTCCTTCTTCCCGTTGACGGTAAGGAAGCTATCTCTTGCCATGAGTTGGAACTCGGGTCATAGGCATAAAAATCGTTCAATTCGTCCAACCCATCATAGCCCGAGCCGATATAGCCCTTTCCATCGACCTCAAAACCTACGGCCGCATTTCTAGCGCTTCCGATAAAATCTGCCTTTTGAGACCAAAAGTCGCCGTCCATATCGTAAGACCAAAATGAGGTAAGGTAATCGTCGCCATCGTATCCTACCCCGGTATACCCCATATTACCTATGGTAAAACTAGAGGTGCCGCTACGTGGACTTCCATCAAAAACAGACCTACCCATCCAGTTTCCAAGATACTCATCGTCATCATCGTCATTTGAGCAGCTGATCAATGAACAAGTCATTATGCTAAAAATCGTTATTGTTCCTATATAGTACTTGAATCCTTTCATGTGCCTTTCTATTATGTTAGCCAGTTAATTTTTGTCAAAACTAGAACACGGTTTACTCCCATGAAACCGAAATAGATAAAGCCGTTCATTTAACACATGAACACCTCGATTTAATCGACCAAAACGATTCTGGCTTTAGTCGCTAAAAACAAGGTATTGGTCATAAAACTATGAGGGTTGGTCTATTGCGGTTTTGAAGCACTGCAACGCACAATACTTTTACCTGCAAATACTACTTATATGAAGAATGTCCTAATCATTTTTATCTGTTCGTTTCTGCTAATTTCATGCAGCACCGACGCCTTGAACCAGTCGGATTTTGAAGCTGGGGATGCCTTTACCGATAGCGATATACGCGTGATTCAATTAGACACGATGACGGTAGCTTTCTCGACCATGAAATTCGATAGTATAGACACATCACAATCTTCCCGCATGCTTGTCGGTAAATATAAGGACCCTGTTTTTGGGGCCGTTAAAACCGCCAGTTTTATGGAATTGATCCCTAGCTCGTATTTCATCGACACCGATGCCGTATACGATAGCATCACTTTTCTTCTTAGGCCTGACGATTACTATTATAACGACACCCTACAGGTCAACACCATACATATAAAACAATTGAACGAAAACCTTAAACCCGCCGATGGTGTTAATTTTTACAATACCAGCAGCATAGGTTTCGATGAAGATGACCTCGGCTTCCTGACCTATACCCCAAGGCCCTTATCTACCGACACCCTTGAAATAAAACTCACCGATACCTTCGGCACTACACTTTTCGATAATTTACAACAGAAAAAAATAACGACGTACGACGAGTTTAAAAACTACTTCTACGGTATAAGCGTTCAACCGGGTGACAGCGATGACGGTTCTATCATCGGTTTTTCATTGACCTCCAATATGCGTCTCTATTACAGCATCGCCGGAGAAAGCGAACGAACCCAATATTCAACCGACTTCACTATTAACACCCTTAGCTCTCCCCTACCGTTTTTCAATCAAATTTCCACTGAAGAAGCCAACGAGTACTTAAATGCCCTGACCAACCAAGAGGTTAACCTCTATAGTTCGGAAACCGAAAACCTGAGTTTTATACAATCGGGTATCGGTATAGCCACTCGACTAGAGTTTCCACATATAAAATCCGTATTCGACATTCAAGGACAGGGCACCTTATTAGATGCCTCACTTAGAATTACGCCCGAAATAGGCTCGTATAACGACCTATTGACCTTACGGGATACATTGTCAGTCTTTATCGTAGACCAAAACAACGAACTGACCGACCAACTGTATTCAACCGATGGTACGGCTGCCCAGGCCATTTTAAATAGGGACAATGAAGAATTTAACGACATCTACTACGAACTCCCCTTAAGTGGTTATTTAGAAGATTTACTGTCCACTGACCTAGAATCATCAGAAGCCTTGATTCTTCTACCCAGCAATTACAATTCGACAGTGGACCGTTTTGTTCTCAACACCGATATAAACACTCAAGGCACCACACTTGAACTTACTTATGCAATCTATGATGAAGATGAATAATGCCTTACTTTTTTCCATATCCATATCCATATTCTTGTTCAACCTATGTTCGATACGGGCACAATCGGAAGGTTTGACCAGTTCGCCCTATTCCTTATACGGTCTAGGCGCCATAAACCAATCCAGCATAGGGCGCACCAACGGAATGGGCTATACAGGAATAGGCCTAAAGACTTCGAATCAAATCAACAACCTCAACCCCGCCAATTTCGCCTTGATTCCGCAAGGTTCATTTTTTTACGATGTAGGAATAAAGGGAGAATACAACCAGTACAGCAACAAAGCCGACAATGAAACAAAGACTACCCTGAATTTTTCAAACTTGGCCTTCGCCTTTAGGGTGGCGGAAAATTTGGGAGCAGGTATATCGCTCGTTCCCTATAGTGAAATGGGATATTCCTTGGTGGGAATAAAGACGAATATTGAAGGTTCGGAGGAAACCTTTGAAAGCAATGTTAGCGGACTCGGAGGGTTAAGTGAACTCAAATTCAATTTAGGCTATAGTATTATACCCAATTTCAGGTTGGGTGCCAATGCTTCTTTTTTATTCGGGAATATTGAGGAAACCGAAGCCTTTGCCATAAACCAGAGCACCTTTAGTTCTGAGGAAACCACAAATTATTCGGGTATACGTTTCGGTCTTGGTATGCAGTTCGATATTTCGGAGCAACTTACCTTGGGGAGTACCGTTCAATTCCCGACAAGTTTAAAGGGCAACATAAAACGGTCGATAACCAAAAGCTTGGACGGTACCGAAATTACGGTTGAAGACGGGGCAAGTGACACGTCAGCGAATTTCAACATGCCCCTTGAACTTGGAATCGGACTAAGCACAACCCTTTTAAAGTCATTTACCGTAAGTGCCGATTATAAGAAAAACTACTGGGACGCCACAGGGCAAACCGAAAGCCTTGGAAGTTACGCCGATCAAGACATCTACGCCATTGGCCTTGAATACGTAAAAAACCCCAGCAGCTATAAGTATGCCGACCGTATCCGTTACCGAACCGGCTTTAATTACGACAATGGCTACTTGGCCATTAACGGAAAAAAAGTTGACGGCTACAATATTACCGCAGGTATAGGTATACCCGTTGGCCAAAGACAAAGGTCTATGATGAACCTATCTTACAGCTATGGTTCAAAAGGGCAGATTCAGAATATCTTGATAAAAGAAAACTTTCACCTATTGACCCTAAACCTAAGCCTTGAGGACCTATGGTTTCAAAAACGAAAAATTAATTAGTCGCCCCCCTATTTGGAACGGGGAAGAAAAACTTCGGCCATCATGCAACGGGCACTTCCACCGCCACAGGTCTCGATAGTCTTCAATGAACTATGGATAATATCGCAATGCTTTTCGATGGCATCGATTTGGTTTTGATCTAGACTTTCGTAAGCCGCCGAACTCATCACCAAATACCGTTTGTCATCAGCCCCAAGAACCTGAAGCATGTTTCCTGCAAAATGGTGCATCTGTTGCTCGGTAATGGCTATGATTTCCTTTCCATCCTGCTTTAGATGGTCGACCACGTTCTTGCGTTCTTTTTTATCATCTATGGTATCAAGGCAGATTACGGAAAAATCTTCTGCAAGACACATCATCACATTGGTATGGTAAATGGGCATTCTTTTACCGTCAACGGACTGGTTTGCCGTAAAAATCACTGGCGAATATTCAAAATCTTCACAGAATTCTATAAAAAGTTCTTCATCGGCACGTTCGGATAGTGCACAATAAGCTTTATTATTCACTCGATCTAAGGCCATGCTTCCCGTGGCCTCCAAAAAAACACCTTCGGCTTCGGCAGATGTATAATCTACAACGTTCTCGATTTTAAACCCTTGTTCCTCTAGAATATCCAAAATATCCTCACGTCTTTCATTACGCCGGTTCTCTGCAAACATAGGGTACAGGCCAATAGTACCATTGGCATGAAAGGAAATCCAGTTATTAGGAAATATAGAGTCTGGGGTATCGGGTTCTTTGGTATCTTCAACAACTACCACGTTCACTCCTTTTGAACGCAGTACTTCTACAAAAGCATCAAATTCTTGCTGTGCTTTTTCATTGATCGTCGTATTCTGAACATCAATATCTTCTTGAAAATAATTATTGACGGCGGTCTGTTCGTTCATTCTAAAACTTACCGGGCGGATCATTAGTATAGTGTTCGTAACCTGCATAAGAAACTCAATTAATTTGAGGCAAAATTAGTGTTTTTAAAGCTGAGCAACCTCGTATAAAACTAAATAATTATGATATGTTTTAGCCAAATAAAAAATAAGCATTCAACTACTTGAGACCCTATTATTCCCGTACCAAGGGCAGGGTACTGCAACGCAAAAGCCCTTCTTGCTTGGCGATTTCAGCATAGGGAACCTCTTCTACCGTAAACCCCTGTTCACGTAACCACCCATTGAGCCGGGTAAAGTTCTTTTCAGAAATCACTACTTCCGGTGAAATGGAAAATACGTTGCTGAACATTTGATACATTTCATCAGATGTAATCTCGAATATATTATCCTTTCCGAAAAAATCGACCAACCATTGATACTCTTCCTCTACCAAGAAACCATTTTTGTGCAATATGGCCTTTCCCTTGCCCAATGGCTGAAAACAGCAATCGAGATGCAAGGCATTTTGCTTGGCATCCGTATTACTTTTTCGAAGCTCAAAAGACTTTACTTTTTTATGGGGAAATTGTTCGCTTATATATTCTACCGCAGCCTTATTGGTTCTTGCCGTTATATAATCGGCGTAATCACTGCCGGTATATGTGCCTATAAAAATGTAATCGCCCCAGGGCATTACATCACCACCTTCAACGTGAACCGCCTCTGGTGGATGCAAGATATGTGCATCATCTATTTCATCCAGAACATGAAGGATGGCCTCTACCTCCTTTTCCCTATCGGGAAGAATATTGGCTATGATAAGTTTGTTTTCTATAACAAAAGCGATATCCCTTGAAAAAATCTGGTTACAGTCTTGCAATACCTCGGGGCGGTACACCTGCACACCATACTTTTCAAACACCTTTGCAAGCGCCTCCATTTCTGCGACCATATCGCTTTCCTTCGGATAGGTGCCGGCCTTTATGTGTTCCAATGACTTGGGATCATAGGCCTCCTCTGGTTTCGGCGTGGGGCCACAACTTTCTGCCGTACCCAGAACCAGGACTTTTAACCTGGAAATCTCATCGTTAACATGAAGCTTTAACATATACTTTTATTGGCAAAGATAAGAGAACGGAATATTGCGCAAAATATAATCGAAAATAAAAATGCCCCCTTCAGATTTACCAAAGAGGGCATTCAAATTATTTTATGGCACTATCTTAAATCAACTTCAACAAAGGGGCGTTCGGTTTCCCCAATGTAAATCTGTCTTGGTCTTCCTATTGGTTCCCCTCTCAGGCGCATTTCCCTCCATTGGGCAATCCAACCAGGTAAACGGCCCAAGGCGAACATTACGGTAAACATTTCGGTCGGAATACCTAAGGTTCGGTAGATAATACCCGAATAGAAATCTACGTTCGGATAGAGTTTTCTGTCAACGAAGTACTGATCTTCCAAGGCTTCTTTCTCAAGTCCTTTGGCAATATCCAAGATAGGATCTTCGATACCCAAATCGCCCAAGACATCATCGGCCGCTTTTTTGATAATTTTGGCACGTGGGTCAAAGTTCTTGTAAACCCTGTGTCCAAAGCCCATTAACCTAAATGGATCTGATTTATCCTTGGCCTTGGCCATATATTTTTTCGTATCACCACCGTCTTGTTCAATTGCTTCCAACATTTCAAGCACAGCTTGGTTGGCCCCACCGTGCAACGGTCCCCATAAAGCGGAAATCCCGGCAGAAAGTGACGCAAAAAGACCGGCATGGGAAGAGCCTACAATACGTACGGTAGAGGTAGAACAGTTCTGCTCATGATCGGCATGTAAGATCAACAATTTATCCAATGCATCGATTACGACGTCATTTTTCTGATAGACTTGGTTTGGTTTTTTGAACATCATTTTGTGAATGTTCTCAACATAGCCCAATGCATCGTCACCATAATCTAAAGGCAAGCCTTTCTTCTTTCTAAGCGTCCATGCTACCAATACCGGAAATTTGGCCAATATCCTAACAATGGCGTGGTACATATCTTTTTCCGATGAAATATCGACCGTCGACGGATTAAACGCTATCAAGGCGCTCGTCAAGGAAGAAAGGACACCCATGGGATGTGCCGATTTTGGAAAACCATCCAATATTTTCTTCATTTCCTCGTCTACATGTGACTCTTCTTTGATGTCCGCATGAAATTTTTCAAGCTCTTTCCTATTCGGAAGCGCCCCAAAAATCAACAAATAGGCTACTTCCAAAAAATTGGCCTTTTCTGCCAACTCCTCGATAGAATAGCCACGGTATCTCAAAATTCCTTTTTCGCCATCCAAGAAAGTAATGGAACTCTCGCATGAACCCGTGTTCTTATAACCCGGATCGATCGTGACCATACCTCCTGTGACCGATCGAAGTGTTTTGATATCTATGGCGAGTTCACCTTCTGTGCCTTTTATTACTGGAAAATCGTATTTCTTACCGTTATACTCTAGAGTAGCTTTATCTGACATTTTTTGACTTTGCTTAAATTTGAAGTGAGTGTAAATTTACGGAAAATGTTACATCTTAACAATGCCACTTTTTCGTTTAATTTATAATTAACAATGATATTGATGATTCTATAAATTGCCTCTATCCAAATAGGGGCGCATATCACTTATAAAACGTAAAGTTTTTCATAATATGCATCTAATGATTTCTCCCAAGTAAAGCGGACTTTCTTGGCATTGGCCTTGATTTTTTTCCATTTGGGCTTATCATTTTCCCAAACGTCTAGGGCTTCACTAAAATTCTTGACCATGTTTTTGACCTTCTCGTCATAGGTAACCCCGTCAAAAGCAAAACCGGTGACATGATGTTCGACCGTATCCTTTAAGCCGCCCGTATGATGCACAAAACAAGGATTGCCGTTTCGCATGGCCAACATTTGACTAATACCGCAGGGCTCGAAAAGGCTGGGCATGCAGTAAAGGTCACTTTCCAAATATATGGAATCGATCAGGTCTTCCGACTGGCCGTTCGTGAAAACAAAATTTTTGTGTTTATAGCTCATTTCCCTAAAGAACTCTTCATAACCGGGGTCACCTGTACCGAGCAGCATGAATATACCATCTATTTTTCTCAGGCGCGCCAGCATTTCCTCGAAGGCTTCCGGCGACCTCTTAAAGAAGTAAAATTTCTGTTCCGTAAGGCGCGCCACACTAGACACGATAAACTTGGGCCTTTCGTCTACATAAAGCATGATCTTTTCACCGGTGTGCGCCAAAAAATCGGCTTTGTATTTTTTCGATTCGTCTTGCAACCACCTAAACAAAGCCTTTACGGTATTTCTATACAAGAAGCCCTTATCTTGCTTTCGTATATCATTGTAGTTCGACGCGTTAAGAATACCAAAAAGACGGCCTTCGTTATTGGCTTGCTGCAAATCTTTCTCCAAGCTTTCTCCCCCTACGAATTCGGGCCTTGCACTCGGAAGCATGACATCTTCTTTGTATGAGGGGGAAACGGTATGGACCGCGTCGGCCAACCGAATACCCACCGCCATGAGGTTGATACAGTCTTCATAGCGCGGATCTTTTAAGGCTTCATGATCTAATTGCAACTCAGGGAACCAATTATGCACCGAAGCGTAATTGTCATAGAAGGGCCGTATTCCCTGTATGGCCAAGTTATGTATGCTGTACACATAGCGCATTTTCTTCAGGTCTTTGTAACTCGGATGGTAAGTTTTCAAGAAGAGCAGGGCACTTGCGTGCCAATCGTGCATATGAACCACATCCAAATTTCCAAAGGCTCCCATTTTTATGGCCTCTGCAACCGCGGTACAAAAAATGACGTACTTGATAAAATCGGTATAAAACGGTTCAGTAGGGTCATCATGGTAAATATGGGCAATACCCCCTTCTTCAATTTCAGGATGATGGATAACATAGTGTACAATGTTCGGACATTCTTTTTTGCCCACCACCTCGTACAATTCGGCCGTATAGACCGTACCTCTTAATTGAAAATTCAAATTGGTTCTGAAGAGTCCGTTTTTATGCAAACGCGAATAGGACGGAACCACCACTTGAACCTTATCTCCCCGCTTAGAAATATGCCTTGGCACATCGCGGACTACGTCGCCCATACCACCCGCCTTACAGTTTGGAATCGCATCGTTTTCGGCTGCTACAAAAAGGAAGTTATTCATGGGAGAAATCGGTTAGAAGTTTGTTAAAAAGATAGGTAAACTTTGGCATTGAACCAAGAAAAAAAGCCTTTCAAGTCCGAAAATAATCGAATGAAAGGCTTTTTCTAAAAACAAGTTTTTCTTACCGAAACCCTTATTTTATCTTAAATGCTTTATCCTGAGGATAATAAGCCGTATCTCCTAATTCTTCCTCTATACGAAGCAATTGATTGTACTTGGCCATACGATCCGATCTTGAAGCCGAGCCCGTTTTAATTTGTCCGGTATTCAAGGCAACTGCCAAATCGGCAATGGTGTTATCTTCGGTTTCACCTGAACGGTGGCTCATAACAGAAGTATAGCCTGCATTTTTAGCCATATTTACCGCCGCTATCGTTTCGGTAAGCGTACCGATTTGATTTACTTTGATCAATATAGAATTGGCAATACCGTTTTCAATACCTTTTGACAAACGCTCAACATTGGTAACAAAAAGGTCATCGCCCACCAACTGAACTTTATCGCCTATTTTTTCGGTCAATGCTTTCCAACCGTCCCAATCGTTCTCGTCCATACCATCTTCAATAGAGATGATGGGGTATTTAGCGCTGAGGTCGGCCAAATATTGAGCTTGCTCTTCCGATGTTCTCACCACACCCTTATCTCCTTCAAATTTGGTATAGTCATATTTACCGTCTACGTAGAACTCGGCAGAAGCACAATCCAAGGCTATCATAACCTCGTCACCTAATTTGTAACCGGCCTTTTCAACAGCCTTCGCAATAGTATCAAGTGCGTCTTCGGTTCCTCCGGCCAAGTTTGGCGCAAAACCACCTTCATCACCTACAGCCGTACTCAAACCTCTATCGTGCAAAACCTTTTTAAGGTTGTGGAAGATTTCAGTTCCCATTTGCATGGCATGTGAAAAATTCTTCGCTTTTACCGGCATCACCATAAATTCTTGAAAGGCGATAGGGGCATCGGAATGCGAACCACCGTTAATGATGTTCATCATCGGAACAGGTAAAGTATTGGCACTAACACCACCTACATAACGATATAATGACATACCTAATTCGTTAGCAGCAGCTTTGGCCGCGGCCAGAGAAACACCAAGAATGGCGTTTGCCCCTAATTTAGATTTATTAGGCGTACCGTCAAGATCGATCATAACCTGATCAAGAAGGTTCTGCTCAAAGACAGACATGCCCAAGATTTCTTCTGCGATTATCGTATTCACATTTTCTACGGCCTTACTAACACCTTTTCCCATAAAGGCATTTCCTCCGTCACGTAACTCTACCGCTTCGTGCTCTCCTGTAGAGGCCCCAGAAGGTACCGCTGCTCTACCCATTACCCCATTTTCGGTAATTACATCTACTTCTACCGTAGGGTTTCCTCTTGAATCTAAAATCTGGCGTGCGTGTACGCTAAGTATAATACTCATAAATATTATTTTAAGTTTGGAATTCTCTTAAATTTAACTAGCCGCAAATATACGAAACAGTGCTAGTAAAGCACCGTAGAATGCACGTATATTACCGCGGATATAACGATTACTTAACTTTTGGCCATTTCTACTGAATTATTTTCGATCATTTCGTAAAACTGATCAAAAAGATACTCGGCATCATGTGGCCCGGGACTAGCTTCCGGGTGGTATTGTACAGAAAAGACATTTTTGTCTTTCATACGAATACCCGCAACGGTCTGGTCGTTAAGGTGGACATGTGTAATCTCAAGGCTTTCATTGGCCTCGGTCTCTTCCCTATTAATGGCAAAACCGTGGTTCTGGGAAGTGATTTCCCCCTTACCCGTAAGCAAGTTCAATATGGGGTGGTTTATACCCCTGTGCCCATTGTGCATCTTATAGGTAGACACCCCGTTGGCCAAAGCAATGACCTGATGCCCCAAGCAGATACCAAAAACAGGTTTCCCACTATGGATCATTCCTTTTGAGGTTTCAATGGCTTCCGTCAAGGGTTCGGGATCACCAGGACCATTGGAGATAAAATATCCGTCAGGCGCCCAAGCTTCCATTTCGGGGAAAGATGTATTATAAGGGAACACCTTAATATACCCTCCGCGTTTGGCGAGGTTCCTCAAAATATTTTTCTTGATTCCTATATCGAGTGCGGCGATTTTGATACTTGCGTTTTCATCGCCCACATAATACGGCTCCTTGGTCGACACTTTAGAAGCGAGCTCCAATCCTTCCATACTAGGCACTTCCGCCAGTTGTTTTTTCAAGCCCTCTATATTATCGACTTCGGTAGAGATAACGGCGTTCATAGCCCCATTGTCACGAATATAGCTCACCAAGGCCCTTGTATCTACGTCCGATATGGCAAATAGGCCATTATCGTCAAGAAAGCCTTCAAGGCTCTTATCGGCCCTTGGTCGTGAATAATTATAACTGAAGTTTCTACAGACCAATCCGGAAATTTTAATCGAATCCGACTCAACCTCTTCGGCTACCGTACCATAATTACCGATATGGGCGTTGGTAGTTACCATAATCTGACCGAAATACGAAGGATCGGTAAAAATCTCCTGATACCCCGTCATTCCCGTATTGAAACAAACCTCGCCGAAGGCCGTTCCTTCCTTATCACCTACTGACTTACCGTAAAATATGGTTCCATCGGCCAACAATATCAATGCTTTTTTTCGGGTCTGATACTTCATATGTTTCCTAATTTTTTAATTTCACAAATAAACATAAAAAAAGGATAAACTATTAAGTTTATCCTTTTCCAAATATTATTAGATATCAACATCTTATTCTTCTGAATCGTCAGCTTTAGTTTCGATATCCGTTTGAGCTTCCGCTTCAGAATTTTCGGCGGCCACTGGTGGCGTCTTAGTTTCCTTAGCATCAACTTTTGCACTTTCTTCCTCGGCCTTACTACCACCTCTTCTACTTCTTCTTGTAGTTTTCTTCTTAGGCTTACCGGCATTGTAAAGCTCGTTGAAATCAACCAATTCGATCATTGCCATATCAGCGTTATCCCCAAGACGATTACCAAGTTTGATAATTCTTGTATAACCACCTGGTCTATCAGCTACCTTTTCGGCAACAGTACTGAACAATTCAGTAACTGCATATTTGTCTCTAAGGTTTTTGAAAACGATACGTCTGTTATGTGTTCCCTTTTCAGCTGTAAGGTTGTTCTCTGCTTTTGATTTAGTAATCAAAGGCTCAACAAACTGCTTTAACGCCTTAGCTTTCGCTACGGTCGTATTGATTCTCTTGTGTTCGATCAAGGAACATGCCATGTTGGCCAACATCGCTTTTCTGTGCGCTGTCTTACGTCCTAAATGATTGACTTTTTTACCGTGTCTCATTTCTTTCTTCTAATGTATTTCTCCAATCCCAGGGCATTTCCCTTCGTGTAAGAAATAGCGATTAATCTTTATCTAATTTGTATTTCGAAAGGTCCATTCCGAAGCTAAGCCCCTTATTGATAACCAATTCTTCTAGTTCTGTTAACGACTTTTTACCGAAATTTCTAAATTTCATCAAATCGTTCTTATTGAAGGAAACCAAATCTCCCAATGTATCAACCTCGGCAGCTTTCAAACAGTTCAAGGCACGTACGGAAAGATCCATATCTACCAATTTTGTTTTCAACAACTGACGCATATGCAATGACTCTTCGTCATAAGTTTCCGTTTGTGCGATTTCATCGGCCTCTAGGGTGATGCGCTCATCGGAGAACAACATGAAGTGGTGAATCAAAACCTTGGCACCTTCGGTCAAGGCATCTTTTGGATGTATCGAACCATCGGTAACAATTTCGAAAACCAATTTTTCATAATCGGTCTTTTGCTCTACACGAAAGTTTTCGATGCTATATTTTACATTTTTGATAGGTGTAAAAATAGAATCTACTGCAATAGTACCAAGTGCGGCATTCGATTTTTTGTTTTCTTCAGCAGGAACGTATCCACGACCTTTGTCGATAACGATTTCCATATTGATGCTCACTTTGGAATCCATATTACAGATTACCAAATCAGGGTTCAACACTTGATAACCCGAGATGAACTTTTGAAAATCCCCAGCGGTCAATTGCTCTTTTCCACTAACGGAAATAGATACAACCTCTGCTTCTGAATCGTCTATCTGCTTCTTAAAACGAACTTGTTTCAGATTCAATATTATTTCAGTAACATCTTCTACAACGCCTGAAATAACGGAAAACTCGTGTTCTACACCATCTATTCGTACAGAGGTGATCGCATGGCCTTCCAACGATGAAAGCAATACTCTTCTTAGTGCGTTCCCAACAGTCAATCCATAACCAGGTTCCAAAGGACGGAATTCGAACTTTCCTTCGAAATCCGAGGAATCGATCATTATTACTTTATCGGGTTTCTGAAAATTAAATAATGCCATATGAATTAGTGTTCTTTATTATTTAGAGTAAAGCTCAACTATTAATTGTTCTTTGATATTCTCAGGAATCTGAAGTCTTTCAGGAACGCTAACAAACGTACCTTCTTTCTTTTCAGAGTTCCAAGTAATCCATTCGTACACTTTGCTGTTGGAAGCAAGTGAATCTTGTATGGCCTGTAAAGATTTAGATTTTTCACGTACACCGACTACATCGCCCGGCTTTAATGCGTATGATGGTATGTTTACCAATTCACCATTAACGGTAATGTGTCTGTGCGACACCAATTGTCTTGCTCCTCTTCTTGTTGGGGAAATACCCATACGGAAGACCACATTATCTAAACGTGATTCACACAATTGTAAAAGAACTTCACCGGTAACACCCTCTTTTCTCTTAGCAGTAGCAAATATATTTCTAAATTGCTTTTCCAAAATACCATAAGTGTATTTGGCCTTTTGCTTTTCCATCAACTGTACCGCGTACTCAGATTTTTTACCTCTTCTTCTTGCGTTACCGTGTTGTCCTGGTGGGTAATTCTTTTTTTCGAAAGATTTATCATCTCCGAAGATAGCTTCGCCGAACTTACGGGCGATTTTACTTTTTGGTCCTGTATATCTTGCCATTTTCTTTAGTTTAGAAGTGTGATTATGAATTAAGGCTTATCCTTCGATAATCGTTAACAACACTTCTGTGAAATAATATAGTGATTAATTAAACTCTTCTTCGTTTCGGAGGACGACATCCGTTGTGCGGCATTGGTGTCACGTCAATAATCTCGGTAACTTCGATACCAGAGTTATGAACGGCGCGAATTGCAGACTCTCTTCCGTTACCAGGTCCTTTTACGTAAACCTTTACTTTTCTCAAACCAGCTTCGTGAGCTGTTTTTGAACACTCTTCAGCCGCTACTTGAGCTGCGTAAGGCGTATTTTTCTTAGAACCCCTGAAACCCATTTTTCCAGCAGATGACCAAGAAATGACATCTCCTTTTTTATTGGTAAGGGATATAATGATATTATTGAAAGATGCCGTTACGTGAGCTTCGCCAACAGAATCGACTATTACTTTACGTTTCTTAGCAGCTTTTGCACTTGATTTTGAAGTTGCCTTTGCCATAATAACTACTTATTATTTAGTCGCCTTTTTCTTGTTGGCAACCGTTTTTCTTTTTCCTTTTCTCGTCCTAGAATTATTCTTTGTACGTTGTCCACGAAGGGGAAGACCAGATCTGTGACGAATACCTCGGTAACAACCGATGTCCATCAGACGCTTGATATTAAGCTGAGTCTCTGAACGTAACTCGCCTTCTATTGTATAAGAAGAAACGGCATCCCTGATACGACCTATTTCATCATCGTTCCAATCAGATACTTTTTTATCTTCATCTACCTGGGCCTTTTCCAATATTTCTTTAGCCCTACTTCTACCGACACCAAAAATATAGGTCAATGCAATTACGCCCCTTTTCTGTTTTGGTATGTCTATACCTGCAATTCTTGCCATAATTATCCTTGTCTTTGTTTAAATCTAGGATTCTTTTTGTTGATTACGTACAACCTGCCCTTTCTGCGTACTATCTTGCAGTCGGCACTTCTTTTTTTAACTGATGCTCTTACTTTCATCGTTCTTATTCTTCTATCGTATTACTAATATCTATATGTAATTCTGGCCTTGCTAAGGTCATACGGACTCATTTCCAGCTTTACCTTATCACCGGGAAGCAACTTAATGTAATGCATACGCATCTTTCCGGAGATATGGGCCGTTACTACATGACCGTTTTCTAATTCAACCCTAAACATTGCATTTGACAATGCTTCAATTATAGACCCGTCTTGTTCTATTGCTGCTTGCTTAGCCATAATTATGCGACTTTTCTATTTTTACCAGTTTTCATTAATCCATCATAATGCCTGTTCAAAAGATAAGCATTCACCTGTTGAACCGTATCTATGGCCACACCAACCATAATCAATAAAGAGGTGCCTCCATAAAACATTGCCCATCCGGCCTGAATATCCATTAACTTAAGCACTACTGCCGGTAAAACTGCCAACAGGGCCAAAAATACCGATCCTGGCAAAGTTATTAAAGACATAATCTTATCCAAGAAATCACCGGTTTCCTTTCCAGGTCTGATACCCGGAATAAAACCACCGCTTCTTTTTAAATCATCTGCCATTTTGTTCGTGGGAACCGTAATAGCCGTATAGAAATATGTAAAGACGATAATAAGAAAGGCGAACAATAGGTTGTATGCCAATCCGAATATATCTTGAAACTGTACCTCCATCCACTGGCCTGCACTGGTATTGTTGAACGTCTTACCTATTAAACTAGGAGCGAACATGATTGCCTGGGCAAAGATAATGGGCATTACCCCAGAAGCATTAAGTTTCAGAGGAATATATTGCCTCGATCCCATAACGTTCTTCTCATATCCACCCGACGCCGTTCTCCTTGCGTACTGCACCGGTATTTGACGTGTAGCCATCACCAAAAGAATACTGGCCAAAATAACCAAGAACCAAAGTATAACTTCAATTAGGATAAACATCAACCCACCGTTATTGTCAACGGTTCTAGAAATAAATTCTTGAACAAATGATTGTGGCATGGTCGCTATAATACCAATCATGATCAATAGTGAAATTCCGTTACCGATACCTTTATCGGTAATCTTTTCACCCAACCACATAGCAAACACACACCCTGTTACCAAAATGATAACCGCCGGAATCATAAAGTCCAATCCTTTACCTAAAACGAAGGCACTGTCTTGGACACCGAAGGCCTCCAATCCGTACAGATAGGCTGGCGCTTGAACGACACAAATACCGATCGTAAGCCAACGAGTAATCTGATTCTTCGTTTTTCTACCACTCTCCCCTTCTTTGTCCAACTTCTGCAAATAAGGAATGGCGATACTCATAAGCTGTACAACAATAGATGCCGATATATAGGGCATGATACCCAAGGCAAAAATTGAAGCGTTAGCAAAAGCACCACCTGTAAAGGCATTCAATAAGCCGAAGATCCCGGAATCGGTACCTGAGGCCAATTCTGCCAATTGAGTAGAATCAATACCCGGAAGAACTATTTGACAACCAAAACGGTATACCAACAACAAACCAAGGGTTAGTATAATCCTATTCCTTAGTTCGTCTATCTTCCAAATATTGGATATGGTCTCGAAAAATTTCTTCATGGTCAGTTATGCTTATAAATTTATTGCTTCTCCACCAGCAGCTTCAATGGCCGCTTTAGCACTTGCCGTAAATTTATGCGCTGAAACCTTAAGTGAAGCCTTCAATTCCCCACCACCCAATATTTTTACCAGGTCTTTACTTTTAGCCAAACCGTTGTCTACCAAAGTTTCAAAAGTAATAACGTCTTTAACCTTTTTGTTATCGACCAACTCCTGTAACTTTTCAACATTGATACCTTTGTACTCTACTCGGTTTATGTTCGTGAAACCAAACTTGGGCACACGTCTTTGCAATGGCATTTGGCCACCTTCAAAACCAATTTTCTTAGAGTAACCAGATCTAGACTTGGCACCTTTATGTCCTCTTGTAGCTGTACCGCCTTTACCAGACCCTTGACCTCTACCTACTCTTTTGCCCGCTCTATTGGTAGCACCATCGGCTGGCTTTAGATTACTTAAATTCATTATAATATGCTATTTAAGCTTCCTCAGTGGAAACCAAATGTTCAACTTTAGCTATCATACCGAGTATATTCGGCGTGGCATCATGCTCTACTACTTGACCAATTTTCTTGAGACCCAAAGCCATCAATGTACGCTTTTGGTTCTGTGGCCTTTTGATGCTGCTCTTCAACTGTTTTACCAGAATTTTCTTTGCCATAATATCTTTACTTATCCTTTAAACACTTTTTCAAGGGAAACCCCTCTTTGGCTTGCTACGGTCTTAGCATCCCTAAGTTGCAAAAGTGCATCAAAAGTAGCTTTCACCACGTTGTGAGGGTTAGATGAACCTTGAGACTTAGAAAGTACATCTTGTACACCTACAGCCTCGAGTACGGCCCTAACGGCTCCACCTGCAATAACCCCGGTACCGTGAGATGCCGGTTGGATATAAACGCGAGCTCCACCGAATTTCCCCTTTTGCTCATGTGGCAAGGTCGCCTTGTTCAAAGGAATACGAATCAAGTTCTTCTTAGCGTCTTCTATAGCCTTTGCGATAGCAGTAGCTACTTCTTTTGATTTCCCTAAACCGTGACCAACAACCCCGTTTTCATCACCTACAACAACTATAGCTGAAAAACCGAAAGCTCTACCACCTTTAGTAACCTTGGTAACACGTTGTATGCCTACCAATCTATCTTTAAGTTCCAACCCACTGGGTTTTACGGTCTCTACGTTTTTATATTTCTGGTACATACTCTTATTTAAAAATTAAGTCCTGCTTCCCTTGCTCCTTCAGCCAAAGATTTCACTCTTCCGTGGTAAAGGTTACCACCTCTATCAAAAGCAACTTTTTCAATACCTGCTTCTTTGCACTTAGTAGCAATCGCTTTACCTACAAGGTTCGCAATCTCTGTCTTAGTACCTTTTTCTTTTGCCAAATCTTTATCCCTTGACGACACGGCTACCAAAGTAGTACCTTTAGTATCATCTATAACCTGGGCATAAATTTCGTTATTACTTCTAAAAACGGACAATCTAGGTCTTTCCGCTGTTCCATTGGAAACCTTTCTGATTCTTCTCCGTATTCTCTGTTTTCTTTCGCTTGTTGATAATCCCATGATATACTATTAAGCTGATTTACCTGCTTTTCTTCTTAATTGTTCGCCAACAAACTTAACCCCTTTTCCTTTGTAAGGCTCTGGCTTACGGAACGAGCGTATTTTAGCGGCTATTTGGCCTACTAACTGCTTGTCGTGCGATGTCAATTTTATAATTGGGTTCTTTCCTTTTTCAGATGTAGTCTCAACTTTAACCTCTGGGGCCAAGTCGATAACAATGTTATGGGAAAAACCTAGGGCGATGTCTAATTTCTGACCTTGGTTGCTAGCTCTATAACCAACACCTACAAGTTCCAATTCTTTTGTCCACCCTTTTGAAACACCTTCGATCATATTTCTGACCAAAGAACGGTAAAGACCATGCTTTGCCTTGTGCTCTTTTGAATCTGACGGTCTGGTTACCCAGACTTGGTTATCTTCTATCTTTACCTCGACGGCGGAAAACTCTTGGGTAAGTTCTCCCAACTTGCCTTTAACGACAATCTCGTTATCCTTAACCTCAACAGTAACCCCTTCAGGAATAGCTACCGGATTATTACCAATTCTTGACATTTCTTACTATTTATCCTATTAATATACGTAGCAAAGCACCTCGCCACCTACATTTTCATTTTTCGCCTGCTTGCTAGTCATTACCCCATGAGAGGTAGATACTATCGCTATCCCTAAGCCGTTTAAGACCCTAGGCAGATTTTCAGCACCGGTATACTTACGTAGACCTGGCTTACTTACTCTCTGAATTTTTTTGATAACAGGCTCTTTAGTGGCCTTGTCATATTTCAAAGCTATTTTAATAGAGCCCTGAACTTTATCTTCTTCAAATTTGTAACTTAAAATATAGCCCTGATCGAACAATATTTTAGTTATCTCCTTCTTCACCTTTGAAGCGGGTATCTCTACCACTCTGTGACCAGCTCGGCTGGCGTTTCTAACTCTCGTTAGATAATCTGCTATAGTATCTGTAACCATTTGTATATAATTCGGTAACGGTTTTCGTCTTTATTAACGAACCTGAAACCAGTTATTCAATAAATATTACCAGCTTGCTTTTTTAACACCTGGAATAAGACCTTTGTTTGCCATTTCCCTGAACATAACCCTAGAGATACCGAAAGTTCTCATGTAACCTTTAGGTCTACCTGTCAACTTACAACGGTTGTGCATACGAACAGGTGATGCGTTACGTGGCAACTTTTGCAATGCTTCGTAATCTCCAGCTTCTTTCAAAGCCTTTCTTTTCTCGGCGTATTTTGCAACAGTTCTCGCCCTTTTGCGCTCACGGGCTTTCATTGATTCTTTAGCCATACTAGTTCTTTTTAAAAGGTAATCCTAATTCGGTTAATAATGATTTTGCTTCCTTGTCCGTTTCGGCCGAAGTAACAAAGGTAATATCCATTCCGTCAATTCTATTGATTTTATCAATATTGATTTCAGGAAAAATTATTTGCTCCGTTACACCAAGGCTATAATTTCCACGACCATCAAAGCCAGTAGCCTTAATACCTTGAAAATCACGAACACGAGGCAATGCACTAGTGATCAAACGATCTAAAAATTCGTACATACGCTCACCACGCAAAGTTACTTTGGCGCCAATCGGCATACCTTTTCGCAACTTGAACGCAGCAACATCCTTCTTAGACAATGTGGCAACCGCTTTTTGACCGGTAATATTGGTCAATTCGTCTACCGCATGATCGATAAGTTTCTTATCTGCTACAGCGGCACCTACACCCCTACTAACAACTATCTTCTGAAGTTTCGGCACTTGCATTACATTCTTGTAACCAAACTCTTCTTTAAGCGCATTTACTATACGCTCACCATATTCTTTCTTTAACCTTGAAACGTAAGCCATAACTTATATTACTTCATTGGATTTCTTAGAAAACCGGACTTTCTTTCCGTCTCTTACCTCATAACCTACTCTCGTTGTCTCACCTGATTTAGAATCGATAAGGGCAAGATTGGAAATATGGATAGGAGCTTCTTTTTTTACGATACCACCTTGAGGGTTCTGCGCACTTGGCTTCTGATGTTTAGAAACCATGTTCGCACCTTCTACGATAGCTTTGTTCTTCTCACGGTCTACGGTCATGACCTTGCCTTCAGTACCTTTATGGTCTCCTGCAATGATACGAACCGTATCTCCCGTTTTAATTTTCAACTTTTTCATGCTTTGCTCTATTATTAAAGTACCTCAGGGGCCAATGAAACAATTTTCATGAATTGCTTATCGCGAAGTTCGCGCGCAACCGGACCGAAAACACGGGTTCCTCTCATCTCTCCCGTTGGGTTCAACAATACACATGCATTGTCATCAAAACGGATGTACGAACCATCTGGCCTTCTTACTTCTTTCTTTGTTCTTACAACCACCGCCGTAGATACAGCACCTTTTTTGATACCACCGTTAGGCGTAGCCTCTTTAACGGTAACAACGATCTTATCTCCGATGGAAGCATATCTTCTCTTGGTACCACCAAGTACACGAATGGTCAAAACTTCTTTTGCCCCAGTGTTATCCGCTACCTTTAATCTTGATTCTTGCTGTAACATATTATTTAGCTCTTTCTAAGATTTCTACTAAACGCCAAGTTTTAGTCTTGCTTAACGGGCGTGTCTCCATTATCTTAACGGTATCACCTTCGTTGCAATCGTTTTTCTCGTCGTGCGCAACGTACTTTTTCGTTTTCAAAACGAACTTACCGTACATAGGGTGCTTTACTCGCTTTACCTCAGCCACAACAATGGATTTCTCCATTTTGTTACTGGTTACAACCCCTATCCTCTCTTTTCTTAAGTTTCTTTTTTCTTCCATAAAGCAGAACCAGTTATTGGTTTTCCCTATTAGTTAATTCCGTTGCCAATCTAGCTACCGTTCTTCTTGCCTTTCTGATTTGAAGCGGATTCTCAAGAGGGGTTACAAAATGCCCCATTTTAAGATTCGCATGCTGCGTTTTGAACTCAGCCAGCTTTTGCTTAAGCTCTTCTATAGACAATTCTTTAATTTCCTTGTTTTTCATGGTACACCTTAGATTAAATCTTGATCAACGTAGTCTCGAGCAACAATAAACTTTGTCTTGACCGGTAATTTCTGTGCTGCCAACCTAAGCGCTTCTTTAGCTATGTCCATAGGTACACCGGCAACTTCAAACAAAACCCTACCTGGCTTAACAACCGCCACAAAGTATTCTGGAGCACCTTTACCTTTACCCATACGTACTTCCAATGGTTTTTTAGTAATAGGCTTGTCCGGAAATATCTTTATCCACAACTGGCCTTGTCTTTTCATGTATCTAGTAGCCGCAATACGCGCTGCTTCTATCTGACGTGACGTTATAAATTTTGAATCCAAAGTCTTGATGCCGAACATACCATTCGATAGTTGATGTCCACGGCCCGCATTACCTTTCATGCGGCCTTTTTGCATCTTGCGAAACTTGGTTCTTTTAGGTTGTAACATTGTTTACTTCTTTAAAAAATTACTTTCTACGACGTTGCTTTCTACCGCCTTCACGTTTATCACCTCCTTTTGAAGCCTGACCTTTGGTCATACCTACTAATGGGGACAATTCACGCTTGCCGTACACTTCACCTTTCATGATCCATACTTTGATACCTAACTTACCGTAAGTTGTTTGCGCCTCATGCAAAGCGTAATCAATATCAGCACGAAAAGTAGACAATGGAATACGACCATCTTTATACGATTCGGAACGCGCCATCTCAGCACCGTTCAAACGACCGGAAATCTGTACCTTGATACCTTCGGCGTTCATTCTCATTGCCGCAGCAATAGCCATTTTTATAGCCCTTCTAAATGAAATCCTGCTTTCGATTTGACGGGCGATACTTGCCGCAACCAAATTCGCATCAAGCTCAGGTCTCTTGATCTCGTAAATGTTGATCTGAACCTCTTTATTGGTGATTTTCTTAAGCTCCTCTTTAAGCTTATCTACCTCTTGACCACCTTTACCGATAATAATACCAGGTCTTGCAGTAGTCACCGTAATCGTAATCAACTTTAAGGTACGCTCTATAATTACCCTTGAAACGCTAGCCTTGGCCAAACGCGCATGGATATACTTACGTATCTTATCGTCTTCAGCTAGTTTATCTCCATAATCGTTTCCACCATACCAGTTAGATTCCCATCCCCTGATAATTCCTAGACGATTCCCTATCGGATTTGTTTTCTGTCCCATTCTAGCTTTCTATATTATTATTAGACCCCAACACCAATGTAACATGGTTGGAACGTTTTCTAATTCTATGTGCCCTACCCTGAGGTGCCGGACGCAATCTCTTTAACATACTACCTCCGTCAACGCGAATCTCCTTTACATAAAGGTCCGCATCTTCAACGCTAGCATCTTCATTCTTAGCTTGCCAGTTTGCCAAGGCAGAAAGCAACAACTTCTCTAACTTACGAGAAGCCTCTTTTGGGTTGAAACGTAGAATGGCCAAGGCCTTTTCTACTTGCACACCCCTAACAAGGTCCGCTACCAAACGCATCTTTCTAGGCGATGTAGGGCAATTGTTCAACTTGGCGAACGCTATTTGCTTTTTCTCGGCCTTGATTCTTTCGGCCATCTGTTTTTTTCGAACTCCCATAGCTTACTTTTTTCCTTTGTTCTTGGCTCCTGCATGACCTCTAAAAGATCTTGTCGGAGAAAATTCGCCTAATTTATGACCTACCATATTCTCTGTAACGAACACAGGAACAAACTGTCTTCCATTATGCACAGCTATAGTCTGACCTACAAAATCAGGTGTTATCATCGATGCTCTTGACCACGTTTTAATAACGCTCTTCTTTCCTGAAGATGCGCTCTGCTGGATTTTCTTCTCCAAGCTGTAGTGAACGTAAGGTCCTTTTTTTAACGATCGTGCCATTGTTTCTTACTTTATTATTTCTTTCTACGTTCTAGAATATACTTATTCGTCTTCTTGGTTCTAGTACGCGTTCTATAACCTTTAGCCGGAATTCCGTTTCTCGATCTTGGGTGACCACCTGAAGCTCTACCTTCACCACCACCCATTGGGTGATCGACAGGGTTCATCGCTACCGGTCTTGTTCTAGGCCTTCTACCCAACCATCTGCTTCTACCCGCTTTACCGGATACCAACAACTGGTGATCTGAGTTTGAAATAGCCCCGATAGTCGCCATACATGTTGACAAAATCAACCTTGTTTCACCTGACGGCATCTTGACCGTAACAAACTTACCGTCTTTCGCCATCAACTGGGCAAACGTACCAGCACTTCTCGCCATAACGGCACCTTGACCTGGCCGCAATTCAATACAAGAAATAATAGTACCCAATGGAATATCACTAATGAACAATGCATTCCCTATTTCAGGTGCAGCACTCTTACCAGCAACCACTTCCTGACCAACTTGCAGGCCATTCTGTGCAATGATATATCGCTTCTCACCATCGGCATATTTTAGCAATGCTATAAAGGCCGTTCTGTTAGGATCGTACTGAATAGACTCAACGGTCGCAGCAATATCTTGCTTATCCCTTTTAAAATCTATCACACGATACCTTCTTTTATGACCACCACCTCTATGGCGCATAGTCATTTTTCCTTGACTGTTTCTACCTCCCGATTTTTTTAACGGAGCGAGCAAACTCTTCTCCGGCTTATCAGCAGTAATGGCGTCAAAACCATTTACTACTCTAAAACGCTGCCCGGGGGTTATGGGTTTTAATTTTCTAACTGACATTTCTTGTCTTTATAGATTACTGTAAAAATCAATGATATCACCTTCAACCACATCAACTACCGCTTTTTTAATCGCGTTAGTCTTTCCATGCTGTATACCAGTCTTAGTGTAACGTGTCTTTCTGCTAGGACCATAGTTCATGGTTCTTACTTTCTTTACCGAAACACCGTAAGTTGCTTCTACCGCGTCTTTTATCTGGATCTTGTTGGCCCTTGGATCAACTATGAAACCATAACGATTGTACAACTCGCTATCAGCGGTCATTTTTTCCGTTATTATTGGTTTTATCAACACATTCATGGCTTTCTATTTTGTTAAATTAGACTCCAATCCTTCTAAGGCACCTTCCAACAACACAATATTATTTGCGTTTAAAATCTTGTAAGTACTTATCTCTGAGGAGGTTATGACTTCGGAATCCTTCAAATTTCGCGAAGACAAATATAAGCTATTATTTGGTTCACCCAAGACAAACAGCGATTTTTTGTTTTCAAGCCCTAAAGACTTTAAAACATCCTTAAAATCTTTTGTCTTTGGAGCATCAAAATTAAAGTCCTCAACAACCAAAATTGCCTGTTCCTTAGATTTGATACTCAAGGCAGATTTACGGGCCAAACGTTTCACGTTCTTGTTCAATTTTTGACCGTAATCTTTTGGTCTTGGACCAAAAATCCTACCACCACCCCTAAAAATTGGGGATTTGATACTACCTGCACGGGCCGTACCTGTTCCTTTTTGTTTTTTGATCTTACGAGTACTACCCGCAATCTCCGCACGCTCCTTAGATTTATGCGTACCTTGTCTTTGGTGTGCCAAATATTGCTTAACATCCAAATAAACGGCGTGCTCGTTAGGTTCTATTGCGAAAACAGCATCAGAAAGGTCTGCCTTTCTACCTGTTTCTTTTCCTTTGATATCTAAAACTGCTACCTTCATTACTTCTCGATAGTTACGTAAGCGTTCTTATGACCTGGAACAGCACCTTTTACAACCAAAAGATTCTTTTCCGGAACAACCTTCAACACTCTAAGGTTCTGAATGGTAACTCGTTCACCACCCATTCTACCGGCCATTTTCATTCCTTTAAAAACTCTTGCAGGATAAGATGCGGCACCAATGGAACCCGGAGCCCTCAATCGGTTATGCTGACCGTGGGTCGCTTGACCTACACCACCAAATCCGTGGCGCTTTACAACACCCTGAAAACCTTTTCCTTTAGACGTACCAATAACATCCACAAATTCTCCTTCTACAAAAAGATCGACACCGACGGTATCTCCTAATTTGTATTCCTCCTCAAAACCTTGAAATTCAACGACCTTTTTCTTAGGAGATGTACCCGCCTTTTTAAAATGACCTGCTTCGGCCTTATTAGCACGCTTCTCTGCCTTGTCATCGAAACCAAGCTGAAGGGCATTATAGCCATCAACTTCCTCGGTTCTGACTTGGGTAACTACACATGGTCCGGCTTCGATAACAGTACAGGGGATATTCTTCCCGTTCTCGTCAAAGATGCTGGTCATGCCTACTTTTTTTCCAATTAACCCAGACATACTGATTTTAGATTATGGAATCCAGATTTACAAAAACCCGTCTTCCGTTTATATTACATTTATTAATACTCGTTAACTATCGGACAAAAAAACAGGGTCAAAACAATTCAACCCTGATTGTTTTTCTCCGTTTTTCCCTCGCACGCAGCTCGGGACATGTCCCCCATCCTAATCTGGACGGGAAATACTTAGACTTTTATCTCAACCTCAACACCACTTGGAAGCTCAAGCTTCATAAGCGCATCAATAGTTTTTGATGAAGAGCTATAAATATCCAACAATCTCTTGTAAGAACTTAGCTGAAATTGCTCTCTAGACTTCTTATTTACGTGCGGTGAACGCAATACGGTAAATATCTTTTTGTGCGTAGGCAACGGAATTGGTCCGGTTACCACAGCCCCAGTAGTCTTTACGGTCTTTACGATTTTCTCTGCAGACTTATCTACTAGATTATGATCGTAAGATTTTAGTTTTATCCTTATTTTTTGGCTCATCTTTCTAAAAATTAAGCGGTGGTTACACCTTTTGCTGCCTTAATTACTTCTTCTGCGATATTCGATGGTGTTTCTGCATAGTGAGAAAATTCCATAGTGGAGGTTGCCCTACCCGATGACAATGTTCTCAATGAAGTCACATAACCGAACATTTCAGACAAAGGCACTTCACCTTTAATCACTTTTGCCCCAGCCCTGTCACTCATATTGGAAATTGTACCTCTTCTTCGGTTCAAATCACCAACTATATCACCCATGTTTTCTTCAGGTGTCAACACCTCAATCTTCATGATAGGCTCCATAAGCACAGCTTTCGCAGCTTTCGCAGCAGCCTTATAACCCATTTTGGCAGCCAACTCGAACGATAAGGAGTCAGAATCCACCGCATGGAAGGAACCATCCTTAAGGGTAACCTTCATACTATCCATCTCAAATCCGGCCAAAGGACCATTCTTCATGGCATCCTTGAATCCTTTTTCAACAGCTGGTATAAATTCCTTAGGAATGTTACCACCCTTTATCACATTGATAAACTCAAGACCTGTAGCCTCTTCGTCTTCAGCAGGCCCAATTGTAAATACAATATCGGCAAACTTACCACGACCACCAGATTGCTTTTTATAGGTTTCCCTATGATCCGCCGTCTGAGTAAAGGCCTCCTTGTACTCAACCTGTGGTTGACCCTGGTTTACCTCAACCTTAAATTCCCTCTTCAAACGATCCACAATAATATCCAAGTGAAGCTCACCCATACCGGATATAATTGTTTGACCGGAAGCCTCATCGGTTTTTACCTGAAAAGTAGGATCTTCTTCAGCCAATTTACTCAAGGCCATACCCAACTTATCAACATCGGCCTTTGTTTTAGGCTCAACGGCAATACCGATTACAGGATCAGGAAAGTCCATGCTCTCCAATACAATAGGATGCTTTTCAGCAGACATTGTATCCCCTGTTTTAATATCTTTAAATCCAACAGCAGCCCCAATATCACCCGCTTCGATATAATCGATAGCATTTTGTTTATTGGAATGCATTTGATATATACGCGAAATACGCTCTTTCTTACCTGAACGGTTGTTCAATATATATGAACCGGCATCCAAACGACCAGAATAAGTTCTAAAGAAAGCCAACCTACCCACGAAAGGATCTGTAGCAATTTTAAATGCAAGGGCCGCAAACGGCTCTTTTACATCCGGTTTTCTCGACTCTTCTTTTCCAGTCTCGGGATTTACACCGATAATAGCCTCTTTATCAACAGGCGAAGGCAAGTACCTACAAACGGCATCCAATAAAAATTGAACCCCTTTGTTCTTAAAGGAAGAACCACATACCATTGGTATAATCGCCCTATCCATTACAGCAGCCCTTAAAGCGGCATGCACTTCATCTTCGGTGATAGAATCTTCATCTTCGAAGAATTTCTCCATCAACTCCTCATCGTATTCAGCAACTGCTTCGATCAAAGCAGCCCTATACTCCTTAACCTCGGCCTTCATACCCTCTGGAATCTCAATCTCATCAAAAGTAGATCCAAAATTATCTTCGTGCCATTCGACAGCCCTATTCTTGACCAAATCGACAATACCCCTAAAATCAGCTTCGTCACCAATTGGAAGAACGATCGGCACAGCATTTGAACCGAGCATTTCCTTCACTTGCTTACAGACATTCAAGAAGTTAGCCCCTTGACGGTCCATTTTGTTCACGAAACCAATACGTGGCACTTTATAGTTATCGGCCAATCTCCAGTTTGTCTCTGATTGAGGCTCAACACCATCAACAGCACTAAAAAGGAAGACCAAACCATCCAGCACACGCAAAGATCGGTTTACCTCAACGGTAAAATCAACGTGTCCCGGGGTATCTATAATATTAAAGTGGTAATCTTTTGTTTCAGGTAACGGTTTTGCGTTTTCCAAAGGAAACTTCCATGTACAGGTAGTAGCCGCAGAGGTAATGGTGATACCACGCTCTTGCTCTTGCTCCATCCAGTCCATAGTTGCAGCACCATCATGCACCTCCCCTATTTTATGGCTTACACCCGTATAAAAAAGTATACGTTCCGTCGTAGTGGTCTTACCGGCATCGATATGTGCCGCAATACCTATATTTCTTGTGTATTTTAAATCTCTTGCCATTTCTGATTAAAATCTAAAGTGGGAAAATGCCTTATTGGCCTCAGCCATTTTATGCGTATCAACTCTCTTTTTAACAGCTGCACCTTCTTCTTTCGAAGCGGCAAGAACCTCAGCTGCCAATTTTTGGGCCATACCTTTCTCGTTACGCTTTCTAGCGAAACTGATAAGCCATTTCATTGCGGTAGATATCTTACGGTCCGGTCTGATTTGCATCGGAATCTGGAACGTAGCCCCACCAACCCTTCTACTTCTCACCTCAACGTGAGGCATCACATTGGAAAGAGCATCTTTCCAAAGCTCTAAAGCAGTTTTTTCGTCATCGGTCTTTTTTTCTTCTACGATATCCATTGCATCGTAAAAAACACTAAAAGCGATAGACTTCTTACCGTCCCACATCATCATATTGACGAAACGTGTCACCAATTGATCATTAAATCTCGGATCCGGTAAAAGTGGTCTTTTTTTTGCCTGTCTTTTTCTCATTACTTAATAATTTCGGATTTTAAGCTACCGTCGAAACTATTGTCACGACCTTCACCTAACCACCTTTTGTTCATTTACTTCTTAGGGCGTTTTGCACCGTACTTAGACCTACGTTGAGTCCTTCCTGCAACACCTGCAGTATCCAAAGCACCTCTAACGATATGGTATCTAACACCTGGCAAATCCTTCACCCTTCCGCCCCTTACTAATACTATCGAGTGCTCTTGGAGGTTATGTCCTTCTCCGGGTATGTAAGCGTTCACTTCCTTACCATTGGTCAACCTAACCCTCGCTACTTTTCTCATAGCTGAATTTGGTTTCTTTGGCGTAGTCGTATAAACACGAGTACAAACACCCCTTCTTTGAGGACACGAATCCAAAGCCGCCGATTTACTCTTCTTAGTAATCGTGGACCTTCCTTTTCGTACTAATTGTGAAATTGTTGGCATACTAAATATATATGTATAAATAAGCCCTTGTTTAAGGGTCGGCAAATGTAATACTATTTCACAGAAATTCAAATAGTTTGCCATTAATTTTCCAAGAAATTTGTTTTAGAAACCCTAATCGGAAAAAATCCACCCTCAATCAAGAAAAAAAAGACACATTAATATAAAGTCTCTTAAACCCAAAAAGCCAAGACCCACACCCAAAAACCAACATACGTATTTAATCATAATGAACACTTTCTCCCACCTTTAACAACCCATCAATTCCGACCCCGATAAAACCACACACAAGCCGATTTCACCCCAACAAACAAAATCACCTGAACCACAAAATCCCATGAATTTCAATAAAATACGGTAATATAATTCACATATTGAGGCTATTTACTTACTTTTAACGAGGTCAAATACTGTTATTTTAACAAAAACTTGCCAAAAAGAGCATTATTAAATTATTCCAAATATTTTAACACAAACCGAGGTCGTTTTTCACAAACCATTTCAAAAAACTGCCTTTTATGTAACATCGAGCTCTTTTAATGTGTTATTTTCACAAAAATAAGACCTGTTCACCCAATTTGTAACACCAAAAAACCTATGCATGCATAATTTAACGTTAAAAAAAATTGGATTATTAACGTGAAATTAAGACTTTTGGCTCTAGCTAATTCAAATAATTATAAAATGAGAGCAAAACAAAAAGGATTGTTGACGCTGTTTTTGGCGTTAATCGTGCAGTTATCTTTTGCACAAAGCAAAACCATTACCGGTACGGTATCCGACCAAGACGGTCTCCCGCTACCAGGGGTAAACATTGTAGTTCAGGGAACTACTAACGGAACCCAAACCGATTTTGACGGAAACTATGCCATTTCGGCTAGCGAAGGTCAATCATTAGTATTCTCTTACATCGGGTACAAAAATGAAACCCGAGCTATTGGAGCATCTACTACCATCAACCTTCAAATGTCGGAAGATGCACAGGCGCTTGACGAAGTGGTAGTTACTGCCTTAGGTATTAAAAGAGAGAAAAAAGCTCTTGGTTACGCCACGACTAACGTTGGAGGCGATGAGGTCAATACCGCGAAAGAAACTAACTTCGTAAACTCACTTTCTGGTAAAGTTGCCGGTCTTGACATTAAAAAAAGTAACACGTTGGGAGGTTCATCAAACATTATCTTAAGGGGATACACATCCATTACAGGTAACAACCAGCCACTATTTGTTATTGACGGAACACCTGTCAGTAACATTAGCAACGCAAGTTCCGCAAGTTTTGACGCTACGACCAGCGATCAAACACAGGGTAGAGGTGGATACGATTTCGGTAATGCCGCAATGGACATCAACCCCGAGGATATTGAATCAATCAACGTTCTTAAAGGTGCTGCCGCATCTAACCTTTACGGATATCGCGCTGCCAACGGCGTAATTATCATTACCACTAAAACCGGTAAAAGAAAAAAGGGCTTAGGATTCACTGTTAACTCAGGAGTTACGCTATCTAATTATGACAAAGATACCTTCCCTAAGTACCAAACTGAATATGGTGCTGGTTATGGCGCATACTATAGTGGCCCAGGGGGATATTTCTTCGAACAAGACATTGATGGAGACGGACTGGATGACCTAACCACCGTTTTTACTGAAGATGCATCATTTGGTGCCGCCTTCGACCCTAACCTTCTTGTATACCAATGGGATGCATTCTACCCTGAGTCCCCCAACTATCTTCAAGCAACACCTTGGGCTCCTGGCAAAAACGATTTCTCCCATATATTCAACACAGGAGTTACACTTAACAACAGTATATCTGTTTCCGCAGGTAGTGATACTGGATCTTTTAGATTAGGTTACACTAATCTTGACCAAACCGGAATTTACCCAAACAGTAAGTTAACTAGAAACTCTGTCGATTTTAACGGGTCTCAAGATATATCCGAAAAATTAACGGTAGGGGTTAAAGCCACATTTACTAAAACTGATGGTTCTGGGCGTAACGGTACGGGTTATGACGGACGAAACGTCGCCCAAAGTTACAGACAATGGTATCAAACCAACGTTGACATGGCTGCCCAAGAGAAAGCTTACTACGACACAGGTCGTAACGTTAGTTGGAACTACGGTGGAGACCCATTAACACAAGATGGTAGAAAACCTATCTTCTTTAACAACCCTTATTTCGTTCTATTCGAAAGTTATGAATCGGATACACGTAACAGAATATTCGGAAATGTTAACCTAACTTACAAAGCGAAAGATTGGTTAACCATTACGGGTCGTACCTCACTCGACACTTATTCCGAATTACAGGAAGGCCGTATAGCTACTGGAAGTGTTGACGTTCCTGAGTACAGCAGATTCAACAGAACGTTTACCGAATTGAATTACGATCTTTTATTCAATTACAACTTTGACTTAAGCGAAAAGCTAACCTTAGATGGTGTAGTTGGTAGTACTGCAAGGCAACAAAGAATTGAATCTGTTAGAGCTGTTACTAGTGGCGGATTAGCCGTTCCTAAACTATATGCTTTAGGTAACTCAGTTAACCTATTGAATCCTCCTACTGAATATTTAGGAAAATTGAAAGATTATGGCTTCTTCGGAAACGCTTCTTTCGGCTATAACAATTTGCTTTATTTAGATATTTCAGGTCGTTATGACATTTCATCCACTCTACCTGAGGAAAACAATGGGTTCTTCTACCCTGCGGTTTCTACATCGTTCGTTTTTTCAAACTTGATAAACGCAGATTGGTTGAGCTTTGCCAAAGTAAGAGCCAACTATGCTGAAGTAGGTAACAGTACTAATCCTTATAGGGTCTATGACAGTTATGCCAACCCTACCAATTTCACGGTTCCTTTCTTCTCAGTAAGCAACCAAAAATCAAATGCCGACTTTGTTAACGAACTTACAAAAAGTTATGAAGTAGGTTTGGAGACAAGTTTCGCCAATAAACGTTTTGGTTTTGACCTTGCCTACTATAGCACTCAATCCACAAACCAAATTTACCCAGTAGCCGTAAGCCGCGCGACTGGATACCACACATTAGTTGTCAACTCTGGACAGGTAGACAACAAAGGTATTGAAGCATCTGCCTTTGTTTCCCCTATTAGAACAGAAGACTTCGAATGGGCTATTAACGGTACTTGGGCTAAGAATGAAAGTGAAGTAATTTCTCTTTTCACCAACCCAGCAACCGGTGAGGAAGTAACAAACCTTCAAATGGCATCACTACAAGGAGGTATCTCTATCAACGCTACAGTTGGACAGCCTTACGGTAGCATCTGGGGATCGAACTTCACCTATATTGATGGTAAAAAAGTAATCGACCCTACTACAGGAAGATACGTTGTAGATGGCACCCCACAACCAATTGGAGACATAAACCCTGATTGGAAAGGCGGTATCACAAACCGACTAACCTACAAAGACCTATCATTTAGTTTCTTAATCGATATACAAAAGGGTGGTGATGTATTTTCTTTAGATACATGGTACGGATATGCAACCGGTATATATGACATTACAGCAGGTACAAACGAATTGGGTAACCCAAAAAGAGACCCTGTTTCTGAAGGTGGAGGAATTCTACTTGAAGGTGTTAACCCTGACGGAACACCGAACACAACAAGAACCAGCATGGGCAACTATGCCAATGCCCTTGGTTACGTTCGAGCTCCTAATGCACTACATGTTTACGATGCGAGCTACGTGAAACTTAGAGAGGTTACACTATCTTATCAACTTCCTAAGAAACTTGTCGACAACCTTCCCTTCAATAGCATCTCAATGTCAGTTGTTGGAAGAAACTTATGGATTATCGACAAAAATATGCCATACTCTGACCCTGAAGCCGGTTTAAGTAGTGGTAACATTCAAGGATATCAATCTGGTGCTCATCCATCTCAAAAAGAATACGGATTTAACTTGAAATTTCAATTTTAAAAAATAAACTATGAAAAAATATTTGTTTTTACTCACAGCAGTTGGACTTATGTCTTCTTGCTCTGATTTTGGAGATATGAATATAGATCCTAAAGAGGCTAAAATCGGTGAAGCCCCGCCAGAAACATTATTTGCGGCGGCAACCAAGCAACTTAGCGATCAAATGACAAGTACAAGTGTCAACCGCAACATCTTTCGTCTTTTTGCCCAGCACTGGACTGAGACCACGTACACGGATGAAACTAATTATAACCTGATTACTCGTGATCAACCTGGCACTCATTGGAATGAGTTATATAGAGATGTATTACGCGACTTTGATGAATCAAGACGATTGATCAATTTAACCGACACTCAATTAACACCACCTGCCGTAATCGACAATCAATTGGCTATCATTTCTATTCTTGAAGTTTTCACCTACCATGTGTTAGTGGATTCTTATGGAAATGTACCTTTTTCAGAAGCTATTGACATTAACAATGTCCTTCCGAAATATGACGACGATGAAGATATCTACATGGCGATAATCGACGATTTAGATAATGCAATGAGCATGATAACAGTTGGCGAACCATCTTTTGGCTCATCAGACCTAATATATGGAGGTGATGTTTCTTCTTGGATTAAATTTGCGAATTCTTTGAAGTTGAGGCTAGCGGTTAGAATTGCAAAAGTAAACCCTAGCAAAGCCGCAACAATGGCTACCGAAGCTGTTGCCGGCGGAGTTTTTACATCTAACGCCGATAATGCAAGTTTCCAGTATTTATCTGCAGACCCAAATACCAACCCTGTATGGGTTGATTTGGTACAAAGTGGTCGTCAGGATTTTATACCTGCCAACACGAATGTCGATATCATGAATGCGCTAGAAGATCCTAGAAGAAGGATTTATTATGACCAAAACCTAGAAGGAGACTATGTCGGTGGTATCTACGGTTCGAATTCTCCATACAGAGACTACACGCATCTAGGCTCTATCTTCCATCAACCTGAAACTCCTGGTATCTTAATCGACTACCCAGAAGTTGAATTCTTGTTAGCGGAAGCCGCAGAACTTAACTTGGTCGGAACTCCTGCCGATGCAGAAGCACATTACAACAATGCTATTATTGGTTCTTTTGTTTTCTGGGATGCTGGTGACCCTGAGACAGAAACACCTCCATCTGTCATTGCTTTGGACTATTTATCTAAACCCGAAGTAGCATATGCAACCGCAGCAACTACTTGGCAAGAAAAAATAGCCGTTCAGAAATGGATTCACCTGTTCAATAGAGGATTCGAAGCTTGGACAACTTATAGACTATATGGTTTCCCAGAGATGAACGTTCCTGAAATTTCCGGTGAACCGGTTCCAAGAAGATACACTTATCCTCTTGACGAGCCTTCTGTAAATGGCGCCAACTACTCAGCAGCTTCAGAGGCAATGGGTGGAGACACTAAAGCTTCTCGAATTTTTTGGGATGTAGAATAATCATATTCTAAAATCTAATAAAGAAACCTGCTTATTGTATAAGCAGGTTTTTTTTTACCTATTCACACCCATTGATACCAACTTTCCCCCCATGATTTTCTAATGCTTAATTATACCTAAGCTCATTAATTTTTACTATTTTTATTAATAACGCTCTACTAATGTGGCATTTAAAACTATTGATATTCTTTCTTTCACTCTACTGCTCTCATAGCGTCTTTGCGCAAAGAGAGGCCAGCAGGTGGTATTTTGGGGAGAATGCCGGCTTAAATTTCAATGAAGGCTCCCCCTCCCCCTTATTGGACGGCAAACTAATGACCCATGAAGGGTGTGCCACCATTTCGGACAGAAACGGTAGCCTCCTATTTTACACCGACGGTATAACAGTTTGGGACAAAACTCACCAGATTATGCCTAATGGGCAAGGCCTCTTAGGTCATGAATCGAGCACACAATCGGCTTTGATTGTCCCAAAAACCGGATCCCAGACGGAATACTATATATTCACCGTAAACGAACCCGAACCGAAAGATGATATCAATTACGGATTAAATTACACCCTTGTGGATTTAAGCCTCAACAACGGATATGGCGACGTTGTAACATCTAAAAAAAACATACATCTTGTCACTTACAATCCAAACGACCCAACAGAATCACACCTTAAATGTTCGGAAAAACTGACCGCAGTCCAGCACGAAAACGGTAAATCCACATGGGTTTTAACCCACTTCGGCAACTATTTTTATTCATTTAAAATCGATAAAGACGGTGTTCATGAAAGCCCAGTTAAGAGTATGACTGAAGTAGAGGCTTTCCCTACTGGATATAAACAAAATGGAATTGGTTACCTAAAAATATCCCCTGATGGGAAAAAAGTTGGTATCGCCCATAGCCAGACCAATTTCAGTACCATAACGGGGCCAAAAACACCCGACAGACAGAAACAAACAGGAAAAGTCCTCCTATACGATTTTGACACCAACACTGGAAAAGTAAGTAATGAGCAAGTTTTATTAAGTAACAAAATACCCTACGGAATTGAGTTTTCCCCAAAATCATCCAAGTTGTATACCACAGTTAACAACTACAAGGACGATGGCAGCCCCTTAGGAAGTTCTTTGTATCAATTTGACCTATCTTCAAGTAACATCAGACAATCTATCATAGACGTAAACACATCTTCTAATGTAGCTGGAGCCCTTCAACTGGCTATTGACGGAAAAATATATCGTGCAGGATATGCGATAAGTGCATCTGGCACTAGCCTATCGGTTATCAATAACCCCGAAGCCCTAGGAACTGCTTGCAATTATATAGCAAACGCTATTTCTCTTGGCGGCAGATTTTCCGAGTTAGGCCTCCCTCCCTATGTTCAATCTTTGTTTCTTTTGAAATTTGAATTTCAAAATGTTTGCCTTGGAGACGAAACCGAATTTACCATTCAAGGTGATGCCCCATTCGATTCAGTATCATGGGATTTTGGTGATGGTGCTACATCAAATGCAGAATCTCCAAAACATGTTTACAGCCAACCTGGAGAATATACAGTTACGCTAACCAAAACAATAGGCGGCACCATATCCGATCCAATCACAAAAACCGTCACTATCTATGACGCTCCAAAAACGCCATCAAATACAATTGAATATTACCAATGTACCAATACACCAAACAATAACGGCATTGAGAAGTTTAATCTTGCCAACATTAATTCTTCCGTAAGCCTAGATACCGATCAAATTATAAACGTATTTTATTACAAGGATTTACAAAGTGCAGAAATGGACACAAGCAATCTTAACGCACTTCCTTTTGAATATAAAAATACGGTTCCTGACGAGGTATTGATAGCCAAGGTAATAAACCCAATCAGCTTATGCTACAGTTATGCCGAGGTCAAATTAAAGGTGAAACAAGCCTTAACTTTAGACATTATCGACCTTAGTGGATGCGCCTTAGGAGACGGGACTGCTGAGTTTCATCTTGATTTAAAAAGGGAATCCATACGGACTCAACTAAACCTTTCGAAAGATAGTAACATTAAGTTTTACCTTACCGAAAACAAAGCCCTACTTGGTTCTAACGACTATCTACCCGATAACTTTGTTTCCAGGAATAATACTATTTATGTTCGAGTAGAAAACCAAAATATTTGTTATGGGTCTGGAAAATTTGATATCCGAATTGAAGAATTCGATATAGCACCTACCCAAGACATACTACTTTGTGGCACAGATGGTAAAGGAACTATTCTATCTTCCGGAATTACAAGTAACCCAAACACCAACTACACGTTCGAATGGTCGACAGGCGAGGCTACAGAAACCATTAACGTTACAGAAGATGGCATCTATTCGGTAAGAGTAACCAATGACACGGGTTGTTCTGCAACTAGTACTATTACCGTCACAAAAACAGAACTACCCAACATAAAAAAGGTTAAAGTATCAAATGACACCGTTGAAATTATAATGGATCGAAACAGGTCGTTTGAATACAGTTTAGACGATGAAAACAACTATCAATCAAGCAATATTTTCAAAAACGTTCCGACAGGAACCCATACAATTTACGTCAGAAATATAAATGGATGTGGACTTAGTTCGCAAAAAGTTTCCGTTTTGGCTTATCCAAAATTTTTCACCCCAAACGGCGACTTAAACAATGATTATTGGCAAATACAAGGTTTCGATTCCTCCCAACTACCAAAAGAGCCTATCTCCATTTTTGATCGGTACGGAAGACTCCTTGATCAAATTGATCCGACCTCACAGGGTTGGGACGGCAGCTATAACGGACGCAACTTAGAATCTTCTGATTATTGGTTCAGTTTAACCCTAGCGGATGGCCGTGTTATGAGAGGACATTTTACACTTAAACGTTAAAAACAACTTATGAAATCATCAAAAATATTTAAACTTCTAATCATTACTCTAGCCTCAGGTCTTTTCTTGTCTTGTAGCTCAGATTCGAGTGATAACACCCCTCAACCTAAAGAAATCACTTTCGAAGACGTTGACAAGAGCTTTTCCGAGTTACAAATCGAAGAAGGCAATAATGACTTCAGATTAGAAGTTCCAAATGGGCTTTTTTGGAATTTTCGAGTAACGGCCCCTAAGCCTTCCGAAGAAAAGAAACCTCTTTTCATCAACCTTCATGGTGCCGCAGGTGGCAGCCCTGATGCCCACAAAAACACTTCCTGTTATTTAGAAAATGCAACATCATCAATCAATGCTTTTGTTGTCAGTCCGAATGGCGGCACATATCAGTGGTTTGAACCTATTAATCAGTCACAAGTTATGGGTATAGTCACCCTTGCATTAAAATACTGGAATATTGATTCAAACAAAGTGGTTGTAACGGGCTACAGCAACGGAGGTATAGGAAGTTGGTTCTTTGCAGAAACCCAACCAGAAGTGTTTAGCGCAGGTATACCACTAGCTAGCTCTTACAATACAACCAATACAAATGGCGAAGCCCGAAAAATTGACTCACCTTTGTATGTAATTCATGGTGAAGATGATGAACTCTTTCCTTTATCTCAAACCCAGACATGGGTAGAACAGTCAGTTGAAGTGGGAAGCGAAATTGAATTTGTGGTAGCAAACGGACTAACACATAACGAACTTTGTCAATATGCCCCATACTTTGATGATGCTGTTTTATGGCTCACGACCTCAATCTGGAAATAAGACTATCAAGAATGTTATTTTTTCAACCTAACTAACTATTCTTACAACGGAATCAAATAATTTAGTTTTGTAATACCCTATATTTGCGTCCATGCACAAAACAACTCAAATTTACGGTATACGGGCGGTCATAGAAGCTATAAACGCCAATGAACCCATCGACAAGGTCTTTGTTCAAAAAGGGCTTAAAGGCGACTTATCGCGTGAGCTTGAAGGATTGATCCGAAGGAACGGGATCAACACCTCATACGTTCCGATCGAAAAACTTAACAGGCTGACCCAAAACAACCATCAAGGTGTTGTTGCCAATATCTCCCCCATTACCTTTTACGAACTGGAAGAGCTTGTAGAAAAAGTTATTGCAAAAAAGGAAGCCCCCCTATTTTTGTTACTTGACCAACTTTCTGATGTCCGTAATTTTGGTGCCATTATAAGAACTGCCGAATGTACCGGTGTCGACGGGATCATCATTCAGAAAAAAGGAGCTGCGCCCGTTACTGCCGATACCATTAAAACATCTGCCGGAGCGGCTTTTAAAGTACCTATAGCAAAGGTCGACCATATAAAAGACGCTGTCTACTATTTACAGGCCAGTGGAATCAGTGTTGTGGCAGCGACCGAAAAGACCGATACTTCTATATACGACATTTCCTTTAGCGGACCATCGGCCATAGTTATGGGTTCTGAAGATCGGGGCATCTCCCCCTCTACCCTAAAAGCGGCCGACCACCTTGCCAAATTGCCCCTGTTGGGCGAAATAGAATCGCTTAACGTTTCGGTTGCCTGTGCGGTATTCCTATATGAAGCGGTACGGCAAAGGGCCTTGCCTAAATCTTAGGTATAGGAACAAGCGACTTACCTATTTACTAGCTTCCCCAGAAAAATCATCGGGTTTTTGTTCCTTGTAGTGATACGTAACTTTCACCGTATCCTCGGGAACCTCCTGTTCTGGGGCTTTCTCAATAAAATTTCCGTATTCATCGAACTGCCGTAGAAACTCATCGGCTTCCTCGTCATAGTCTTCTTTTTCCCAATCGTACTTTTTTACGGGCGGTATTTCGGACTTTAGCACGAAGGCCAATAAAAGTCCGCCCAAAAATCCCCCGAGATGTCCTTCCCAAGAAATTCCATCTTCTATGGGAAAGATATACCAAAGCATACTCCCGTAGATAAAAACCACGATCAGTGACAAGGCCACCAATCGGTAATGCTTTGTAAAAATCCCCTTAAAAAAAATAAAACTGGCCAAAAGATAAATAACGCCACTTGCCCCGATATGATAGGAAGGCCTACCGATTGCCCAAGTAAACAATCCGGAAATCAAAATACCCATAACGAGCACCCTTAACGCTATACCCCTATAAAAATAAAACAATGAGGCGGTCAACACTGCCAATGGAATGGTATTGTTATAGAGATGCTCTACCGAACCATGAATAAAAGGACTGAAAATTATGCCTTTTAAGCCCGAAACGCGCTGCGGGTATATGCCATAGTCGTTCAAGTTGACTTTAAAGCGCAATTCAACCCAAAAGACCGTCCATATCGAGAGTATAGCCAACAAAGGGGCTACAACTACACTGTTCGTAAATTTGAAATAGGCGTTATCCGACATATCTTAAAATTAACAATAAGTTGGCCAACTCTTTGCAAACTGCTAAATCGTCAGTACCCAACAGGCTTTATAACTCTTTTGAAAAAGCGTGTTTCCTCTGCTATATGAAACCATCTTCTGCCAACTTTATTATATTTTTGCACCATGAACGAACCTTTAGCCGAACGCATTCGCCCCAAAACCCTAGATGACTACATCAGCCAACACCATTTGATTGGTAAGGACGGCTCATTAACGAACCAAATAAAAAGGGGCATTATACCTTCCCTCATTCTTTGGGGGCCTCCGGGTACGGGCAAAACTACCTTGGCCAACATTATCGCCAACGAAAGCCAACGTCCGTTTTACGTGCTTAGTGCCATCAATAGTGGCGTCAAGGATATTCGAGAGGTAATCGACAAGGCCAAACAAAGTGGGGGACTTTTTACTTCCAAGAACCCTATTTTGTTCATTGATGAGATCCATCGTTTTAGCAAATCGCAACAAGATTCGCTCTTGGCCGCAGTTGAAAAAGGCTGGGTTACCTTGGTAGGGGCCACAACGGAAAATCCGAGTTTTGAAGTGATTCCCGCCCTCCTATCGCGTTGTCAGGTATATGTATTGAACCCTTTTGGAAAAGATGACCTCGAGAACCTTCTTAAAAGGGCCATACAGCAAGACAAATATCTAAAAACAAAAAATATAGAGCTCAAAGAAACCGAAGCCCTTATGCGGCTATCGGGCGGTGACGGAAGAAAATTGCTGAATATTTTTGAACTGGTCGTCAATTCCGAGGCGGGAGATAGCGTTCAGATCACCGACGAGCTGGTAATGAGCAAAGTGCAAAAGAATACGGTACTTTACGATAAAACCGGCGAACAACATTACGATATTATCTCCGCCTTTATCAAATCCATTCGAGGGAGCGACCCCAATGGTGCCGTTTATTGGCTGGCCAGAATGATCGAAGGCGGCGAAGATGTAAAATTCATTGCCCGAAGACTTCTTATTTCGGCCTCTGAAGATATCGGTCTTGCCAACCCTACCGCCTTGGTCATAGCCAATAATGCTTTCCAGGCCGTTACCACCATCGGGTATCCGGAAGCTAGCATTATTTTGAGCCAGTGTGCGGTTTACTTGGCCACATCGCCTAAGAGCAACGCCAGTTATATGGCCATCAAAAAGGCACAACAAAAAGTGAGGGAAACCGGAGATCTTTCCGTACCCCTACCTTTACGCAACGCCCCCACCAAACTAATGAAGGATTTGGGGTACGGTGCCGAATACCGTTATGCACATGATTATGAAAACAATTTTGTAGAAGCCGAATTTCTTCCCGAGGAACTATCAGGGACTCCCTTTTACGAGCCCGGAAACAATTCGCGGGAGAATGCCATTAAAGAATTTTTAAAAAATAGATGGAAGGGTAAATACGACCACTAGAACTTTACGGCCAATTCTTCCGTCTTAAGCTTCCCATCGACGTACTGCTCAAAATACCATTTTCCGCCCTGCTGAAATACCACGCCGTTTTCCCCATCGCCTTCGGCTAAAAAGTAATTGGGCAAGGAAGTCTTAAATATCTTCAGCTGAATTTTAGGGGTACTGTCTACCAATTGAAACCCGTTGGGTATTTCCTGTGCGTAAAGGGTGCCCTTATCCGATTGCGACGCGTTGATAACGACACTTGGGGCAGGAGCTACGGCTTGTGGCGATTGCACTGACTTATAATTGGAAGGTTGTGGCGTATTGTCCTTATAACTTTGGGTTTCCTTAGTGGCCACTTGCTCCACCATGGGCTGTCTGTTCTTTGGTTCGTAAGGCGCCTTCTCCTCAACCTGCTTGACATCATCCTTAAAGCTTACACGAACAGGCTCCGATGTATCGGCCTTTCCATTGTAGCTATAATTCACGGTATCAAAAGATTTGAAAGCGTTTCTCAAGGCCTGGCCATAGGCCAGCTTGTAATCTTTCTCCTTGCTTTTACCTATGGCGGTAGTAAATACCTCTTGCCCCTTGCAATTCTCCAAAACCACTCCCGCCTTGGTAGTGAACATCGATGAATCGTCAATAAGGTTCGCCACTAGGCCCAAACATCTATTGTTGTTCAGTTCGCCGGGCAGTTCATCTTCATAAACGGCTTGAAACCCTTTTTCGGTAAACAGAAATTTTACAAGGGTACTGGTCTGGTATTGGTTCTCTTTTTTAAAGCCATCGAATTTTTTGGGAACGATGATATACTTATAATCGTTCAACTGGTCTTGGGCCATACCGATGAGACTTACCATGAAAAAACAGGTTAGGAATATATACTTCACAATTGTTGTTTTTAATATTTGTAAATAGGAAGATGAAAAAAGCGTGCCAAACCTTGAAGTTGTTCATTTATCGGCTACACCATATCATTTCTTGCCCCAAGATATGATATTTAATCCTAACTGAAAAGAAGCATAATGGCTATTTGCCAAATTGCCGTAAGACAACAGATTATCGGCCATGGCATAAATATTTACCGGTCCTGCCTGTACCGAAAGTCCTAAACCAATATTCGAATAAGAGAACTTATCTATGGTATAGGTGGTTTTAAGGGCCATAAAATTACCGAATCGCCTTTGATAAAAACCCGTCAAGGCCATTTGCGGACCTCTTGGTCTATTTATAATATATAACTGACCACCAACACTGTTCACATATTTGGCCCGTGCTCGGTTGCTTGAAGCATTTACACCACAGGCGCAATTGGCCCTGCTATCAACACGCTCACCAAAATTATAACGTAAAGACCCGTACAATTTTGTAGGCCTAAAGGCTATATAAGCATCTTCATTATCTTCAAAAGGCACAAAATCTTCAACGTCATCCACTAGGTTCTGCCAAAAATCGGCATTGGGATCTGCGGCGGCATCGGGCAAAATAATCCCTATACCTTCAATAGTGGCCTTACCGTTAAGGCTGTAGTTTTTAATATCTTTTGAATGGTAGACAAATCCCAAATCCAAAAGGCTAGCGGTAATAACGGTTTGATCGTTCAGTTGATAGGTAAAACCAAAATCAAGGCCTAGCCCAAGGTTGCCTCCCAAAAGGGCCCTTTTGGCGACAGTGCTTCCCACGGTTCCCTCGTCAACGGCATCCTTTAAGCCGTTAAGTCCTGATGTACGTAATTGCATGTCGGCTTCCACGGTACTGGAATATATATTGTTGACCCCTTCCTTGGTAACAAAAGTACCTTTGTTCTTGGTGGAGTTAAAGTCGAAAATACTGGAATACAATTTACCCCTCACCCCAATCGTAAGATCATTATCCACTTTTTTGTTCAAACCGACGTGAAATACGTTCATTAACTCGCCCCTTGTCTTCAGCTGGCCTAAATCAAAGGGTTGGTTCAGTTTATCGGCATTTCCCTCAAAGGCCAATATGGCGTAATCTTGGAACCAATACCCAATGGCATCGCCTTCAATATACATCCCGGCCGTATAGAAATTATCGGGATTTTTACCACGGAAACCAAAACTTAAAAGTTCAATTTGAAATGTACCGCTCAGCTCATCTCGTGGATTCATGCCGTAAATGGCCCGCTCCCGTATTTTATCATTAATATTCAGACCGTCATCGGCGAAGATATCGTTCACGGAAAGACCACTTAAACCTGCTTGAAGCGACATTCCCGACAATAATGGAACGCCTGCATACCATTGAAAATCGGTATCGACCCCAGGGTTGACCATGGCCGACTGTGGAATCTCGACAAAATCGTACAGAAGCTGCTTGTTCTGACCGTAAACGGCGAAGCCTGCCCAAAAAAGGACTATAAACAGTAGTTTTGAGGCTCTCATTTTATTTCGACTCTGAATTGTCCGCTCGATTTTAAGATGATTTTTGGCTCGGGCTCATTTGAGGTGCTAGTAGTATTTCCTAAATTATTGGCCGTTACGCGTATACTTGAGGTATTCTTTATAATATCTATACTCCGGCCCGAACTTCCATATGCTACATCGCGTTGCAAGCTATAGGGTGTATGGTCTACAGGAATTATTTCCGTATCGAGAACATTATCGTCCGCATCAAGCAATTCTACAGTAACCTGTAGCTCTTTACTAGTCGTATTTTCAACAATATAGGTAATGGTACCATCGAGCACCCGCTTTGCAAAAACATCGGAACTAAAGGCATCAAAATTAAAGTTGCGCGAAAAGATATTTGCCCCATTCGTATCGTTAACCAAAGATTCAGGGGCTTCTACATAAAGAATACTCGCTTCTAGGTTCGGGGTTACCCCAATCTCGTCATATTGGTTAAAATCTTGATCCTCTATACACGACAAAAGTGTCAGGCAAGATAAGGTACAAAGTAAAATGGATTTAATAAATTTTATCATGGCAATACCGAACACAGGCCTTAGTTGGCGCAATTATGGTCTTACCTAATATAACTCTATAAAAAGGTTTTTATTTCGTGTAAATCGTCAATGATTTCACAAAAATCGTGTTTTGGTCCCTGATGTGCGTTAAAGTGAAGCGCATGATAACCTACGGCCTGTGCCCCCAATATATCGGCCTCTAAATTATCGCCTATCATCAAGGAGTTTTCCGGCCTTGTTTCGGCCCTTCTCAACGCCAATTCAAAAATAAAGGGATCGGGCTTTTTTACACCGGCCATTTCCGAATCTATAATTTGGTCAAAGTAGCCGTATATATTTGAATTTTTGAGTTTCTTCTCTTGAACCTCTTGAAAGCCGTTGGTGATAATATGGAGCTTATACTTTGGTTTTAGATAATCTAAAATTTCGGTTACATTGGGAAACAAATGATTGAAAGACGACAGGTATCGGATATACTCATCGGATAATTTGTTTATGGTTTTATCGGGAACAGGATATTTCAAATCATCGAATACCGATTTCAGTCGCTGATACCTCAGATCTTCCTTACTTATTTTTTCTTCCCTATAAAGCTTCCAAAAGGCAAAGTTCGCCGGAATATAAACCTCTAGAAAATCGGGAAGCGCTACCTCAATAGCGTTTTCCTGAAAAATCTTTTCAAAGGTAAGGGCCGAATTCTTCTCAAAATCCCAAAGGGTATGGTCTAAATCGAAGAAAACATCGGTAACTACATTCTTAAACATGACATTGTTTTAAAACGGTTTCATAAAAGTCTTTCCAGTCCATTTTTTCCTCGCCCCCTAGAAGTTCATTAGAAAAAACCGACACAAATTCCCCGTTAACGGATTTGACCTCATCACATATCGTCTGGATTTCCCCTATGATGGCCTTACTGTCATTATGGCCAACAAAAGCGTAATCGTGAAAGGCAAACGAATGTATGCGAATGGGTTGTTGTACCTCTAGATTGATATCGTAAAAATAAAAAGGGGTACACGTACTGGCCCGAAAACCGATTTCGTGGGTATAGCCCATAGTATAATCATCAACAAACTCCGCCTCTACCAAGTTCCTATAGGTATGGGGCAGATCCACGCGATTATAACGCAAACGTGACGAATTTATAGGCCTATTGATTACACTGGTCAACTTTTTCTTCTCTTTCTTCAAAAGATCGATATCGTTAAAGGAGCTATAAGATGCCGCTAGGGCGACCTTACTGTAATCTGCAATGGACTTTATAAGAAAACGGAATTTATTGTTATCGGGAGAAACATTCTTATCGTAAGTGGAGTAGTCGGCAAACTGAAAAAAGAAAATATCCTTTACCCTATATTTTTTATGTAAATCGATGAGGAAGGAAAAGTTATCGTAGGGATCCTTTTCTGGGTCGAACCAAACTTTTAGTCGCTGTGCCACCCGCTTAAACTTTAAAGAGCCCAAGTCATAGAAAAGACCGGCAAGACTGCGTACAACGCCCCTATAGGCAAAGCAATGCGACGTGGTTACATCTATGGCCGATACATATCTGTACTTTTTAGGCTTGCGTTCCATATCAGGAAACCGCGACTTTAATTCATCGAGTAATCTGTAGGCCCAGATATCGACTACCGGCGACCTCAAAAACTTATGTTTATAGGCAAGACTGTCTTTCACCGGGAACCTTTCATGCACATCCTTTACATGGGGCAAGTACTCTTCATAACGGCTCAACAGGTAGAAACTGGCCGAAAATATATCGAAGGGCAGATTGCTGCGCTCGCCTGCCTTAAAAAAACACGGAACCCCGTCCCAATTGGCCACCGAAATATCCAAGTCATTTATACCTTGTTCGAAGAGAAGGTCGTTGCTCCGTACAAAAAATTCGTTTTGCAAAGGCTGTTTGGTATACGTAATCTTAGCCCCCGTATGCTTTATAAAATCTTCGACCTTGGTCGTAAATACAATCTCTATACCCAAAATACGGGTAAATACCTGTTTCATGGTATATCTGAAACGCGGTGTGATCTTATGGGTATAGATAAGTAACATAATCGGTTAAGAGTTCAAATTTCAACTGCTATTGGGCCTTCAGGGCCGATTCGGTTTCAAATGGCAAATAGGCCCTAAAGAATACCTTCATCGGCAAAACTATAATAATCATTCTGGGTAATTATCAAATGATCCAAAACTTTTATATCGAGTGCCGCGGCCGCCTTTTTTAATTTCTGGGTAACCTTGCGGTCTTCCTCGCTAGGCCGCAGTGTTCCCGAAGGGTGGTTATGCGATAGTATCAACCCGACCGCCCCCTGCTCCAAAGCTTGTCGCATTACGATCCTGACATCTACCAAGGTACCCGTCAAACCGCCCTTGCTCAACTGCGCACTGTGCAAAACCTTATTGGCGTTACTAAGGTAGAGAATCCAAAACTCTTCATGCTGCAACTCACCGATTCGGGGATGCAATAAATGGAAAACATCCCTACTACTACTGATCTTCTCGATTTTTTGGGCTTCTTCTCCCCGTCTTCTTCGACCTATTTCCAAGGCCGCCGCTATGGTAACCGCCTTTGCCTCACCGATACCCTTGAACGCCATCAATTGTTTTAAGGATAGTTTACCCAGTTCATTTAAATTGTTATTCGCCGACGCCAAAATTCTTTTGGCCAGCTCAACGGCGCTTTCTTCCCGACTGCCGGAGCCGATTAAAATGGCGACCAGTTCGGCGTCGGATAACACCGACCTTCCTTTTCGGACCAATTTTTCACGTGGTTTATCATCGTCCGACCAATGTTTGATCGAGAACGAGACTGGCTTTTTATGCATGATATAAATATAATAAACTCCAATTCCTTATAAGAGCCCTATACCCCATAAAACCTATAATCACCTAAGCAAGAGCTTCTTTACACCGCGCTCCCTGGCAAAACTTCCGTTACGAAGAGAACTTCCCTTTCAATTCGTTTAGGTCCAATCCCCCATAATTTCCCGAACTCATTAAAAGCAATACCGAGTTGCCGTAATCTTGACCAAAGACAAAGTCTTTAAAATCTGTGGCATTGGTATAAATCTTAAGGTCATTTCGCTCAAAAGCTTCCGAAATTTGTTCGGGAGTGACTTCCTTTAGTTTTTTAATGGCAACGGACTCTGGCAAATAGAAAATCACCGCTTCGTCAGCTGCATCCAATGCCCCTTTGTATTCCTTTAAAAACTCAGGATTAAAACTGCTATACGTATGCAATTCCAAACAGGCAATTAGTTTCCTGTTCGCATATTGTTCCTTTACTGCTTTTGTAGTTGCAGCCACTTTACTTGGTGAGTGTGCAAAATCTTTATACGCTACGGAAGTTTTTCCTTCCGCAATTTTCTCAAGGCGCTTTGACGCTCCTGAAAACGTTGCAATGGCTTCATAGAAATCGTCTTCATCTACGCCCATGTTCTGGCAGATCCACTTGGCTCCTGCCAAGTTGCTCAGGTTGTGCTTCCCAAAGACTTCAATAGGCATTGGCCCTTCTGGGGTCTCTAAAAAAGTGGTACCATCTTCTATCGAATATTCGGGCGTGGTATAAGGTAATTTTCGGATGGCATTTTCCGAAGCCTCGACCACCTTTTTAACTTCGGGATCTTCCTCGTTATAGGTTATGCTTCCTCCTTTGACAATGCTATCCACAAAAATCTGGAACTGCTCTACGTAGTTTTCGAAAGTGGGAAAAACATTGATATGGTCCCAAGCTATTCCACTTAAAAGCGCAATATTCGGTTTGTACAGATGAAATTTGGGTCTGCGGTCTATAGGGGAAGAAAGGTATTCGTCTCCTTCCAAAACCATAAAATCATTATGATCGGTCAGATGCACCATCCGTTCAAAACCCTCCAACTGTGCCCCCACCATAAAATCAACTTCCCTATCGTGATAGTTGAGCACATGAAGAATCATTGAAGTTATCGTGGTTTTTCCATGACTGCCCCCAATAACCACCCGGGTCTTGTCTTTTGAATGTTCGTATAGAAATTCGGGGTAGGAATATAATTTAATTCCCAACTCTTGGGCCTTTAGCAATTCAGGGTTGTCTTCCTTTGCGTGCATCCCCAGAATTACAGCGTCTAAATCTTCATGGATCTTTTCAGGATACCAACCAAAACTTTCGGGAAGGAGGCCCTTTGCTTTCAATCGTGATTTGGACGGCTCAAAAATGACATCGTCACTTCCTGTTACCATGTCACCTTTATGTGCCAAGGACAAGGCCAAATTGTGCATGGCACTACCACCAATTGCAATAAAATGAATCTGCATAAACGCTGTATTTGCAACAAATATAGGCATTGATTTCCCGAAAAAAAATAGCAGAACCAGCTACCGTTCATCCAAGCACCGCCCTGATAAAACCAAGAAAACATCGACAAAATACACTATTTCACATAGCCCCTGCTACGTATTTAATAAGATTCACCCTTCATTTCCCCCTATTGACAACATTTATTCCCTTACACCTAATCGACGAACTACATTTGTTTTCGGACAAAATGCACCTTGTCCCCTAACATCATAAAATGATCGATCGAACTTACACGAGAAGCTTTTTGCAATTGGTACTGCCTTTATGCTTGATCTTATGCTCCGTAAATGCAATGGCGCAATGTGCGGGTATCGATGACTCCATAACCATATGTGAAAAAGATGCCGATGATGCCAATAAAACATTCAACCTTTTTACGGTTTTGGGAGGCACCCCAGACCCTGGGGGCACTTGGTCTACCAACGACCCGGCCAATTTTTATGCCCTAGACCGTAATACCGGTATCGTCAACCTATGGGAAGTTAAAAATTCAGGATCACACGAATTCACCTACACCAATATCTGCGGCGGCGCGGAAGAATCGGCCGTAGTGACCGTAATGCTCGGCGGCTATCCCGGTGAAGATAATATAGACGGTTCCGCAGATGCCTGTGGAGACGACCCCGCGGTAAACCTCCATGGTTTTATTGGGGATGAAACCGAAGGAAAGTTCCAAGATTTCAATGGTACCTGGGATGCGATAACCCCCGAGGCCATTCCCCACTTATCGCTAAACTTTTTCGATGCCGAATCCGCCGGCCCCGGCATTTACGAATTCACCCACACCGTACCCGCCGTAGGCTCTTGCCCTAGTAGGCAGGCTACCTTGCTCCTTGAGGTGCAAAGGCCGGCCAATTCCGGAATCGGCTCTGGACTAACGCTTTGTACCACTGATGATTTATCTGTCTACACTGATTTTGATTTAAATAGTCTTTTAGAAGATGAGGACATCAATGGCACTTGGTCAGAAGGAGCGGAAACAAACCAATTATCTGACCTTACCGACCATAATATAGATATACAGGCTATTAGAGACAACCACATCTACGGCTCTTTTTCTTTTACCTATACCGTATACCCGTCACATGCCGTTTGTGATATACATAGAACAACCGTAGAAATTAATATTCTACCCGCATTTCGCGGCACGATGACAGCACCTAACTTTTGTGAAGGACCACCAAGATACAGAATAGACATTACGGATTATGACGACACATTAATTTCCGATGGTACCTATACCGTTAGCTACAGACTGGATTCTGACAGTGGATTCCAAATAGATGCGGCTCAACTCACATTAAATCCAGACCGAACCGGTTTTTTTGAAGTCGACGCCAATTCTGTTCGAAAAAATGAAACTACTACGCTATCGATTACTTCCTTAGGGTTAGATGTTTGCGCCGATATTCAAATTGCACCGATACAATTTATAGTAACCGAACCTATAGCCAATGTAACCGATACGTGCGAAGGCGATGATGTTCCAGTTACTTTAAGCGATATTTTTGACCCATCCTTTACCCGGGCAAACGGCACTTACGATGTAAATTATACCATTACCGCACCCAGTGGAACGGAAACTGCACATATTGCAAGCACCATTACCTTCAATTCTGGCAGTGCAGAGTTTGCTATACCTGCTTCCCTAATTACAGAATCCGGAGAATACGATTTTGATTTTGAAGTGGATAACGGGTTCCCAATGGAATGTGACATTACCAGTACTGCAATAATTACCGCTATACCAGAAGCAATACAGTTAGATGTAGTGGTAGATAATTCATGTAACGCTACAGGTATTGACGTTTTAGTAACGGCCCCTACCCTGGTAGACGGAGCATATATCGTTACTTATGAAGTTGTTTCACAAGAAACCAATGCCGTTTTAATAGATAATACCATTAATTTCTCTGGCGGTACCGCAGATTATCAAATTGATGTAGCCACCCTAGAACAAGGCAATTACACCATAACCGTAAAAAGCACACAGAACGATACGACGCCTTGCAGGACCCAATTTGATTTTGAGGTCAACGAAAACTTTGCCATAGAAGGCGTACCGGCCCTACCGGAAGCCGAACCCTTACAAACCCTTTGTCTTGCCTCTTTTGCCCCAGCCTTACCGACCCTTCAGGATATTGTTGTAGAAGCCAACGGTGAAATTCTTTTCTATGATACCGCCGAGGATCTAGACATTCTTCCCTTGGATACCCAACTCGTAGATGGGGAAGATTACTTTATATCGAACATTGATCCGAACAACAATTGTGAAGGTTCTGACCGAATTCAGGTTACCGTTTCGCTCTCCGACCCCGAAATGCCCACATTAGTAGAAGGAAGCCCGGCATTCTGTGGTTCCGAAAACCCTACGGTCGGCCTTTTAAACACTAGCGTAGCCAGTAGCGACGGTATTGTCTGGTACGATTCGGCTATTGGCGGAAACGTTCTCGACAACAACGAGACCTTGACCCATGGCAAGAGTTATTTTGCCGCTACGGAGGTCAGCGGAAAATGTCAAAGCTCCGGACGTATAGAAGTTATCCCTATCGTTTACGAGCTCGAGGCCGCTTCCCTTGAGTTTTCAACACTGGCCCTTTGTGGATTGGACGAGCCTACCATAGCGAACCTACGTGAGGCCGAAAGCAATAACCCTTACGACGTGCTCTGGTACGACACCCCTGAAAACGGTTCTCCCCTCGATGGAAGCACTTTACTGGTTAGCGGTACCACTTATTACGCCGAAAGCTACAACCCTGATACCGGCTGTATGAACCCTGATAGAAAGGCCATAACCGTTGACCTTACCAATTGCGATCCCGAAGATTACGGTTTTTTCGTCCCCGACGGGTTTTCACCTAACGGCGATGGCAGAAACGACACCTTTTTTATACCGAACATCGAAGTCATATTTCCCGAATTTACACTTGAAATCTTAAACCGTTACGGTACCACCCTTTTTAAGGGAGACCAAAACAACCCCGCTTGGGATGGTAAAAATGGAAGCGGAACGGCCCCGAACGGAGTGTATTTCTACATCATAAATTATAACAAAGAAGGACATACCCCAGTACAGGGCCGATTGTACCTCAACCGCTAAACCATGAAAGAAATAAAACGCTATTTTATTTTTCTGATGTTGGTATGTGCTGCGGCCCATGGGCAACAAGACCCTCAATACACGCAGTATATGTACAACATGAATGTTGTAAACCCTGCGTATACCACCAACGAATTAGGAATGCTTAACTTTGGTGCCCTCTATCGCTCACAATGGAAGAATGCCGTAGGGAGTCCTAAAACATTGACTTTCTTTGCCCATGCGCCTATGAGCGACAAGATAGAGATGGGCCTCTCGTTTATCACCGATAACATTGGGGACGGTGCCCTAAAGGAAAATAACATCTATGCCGATTTTGCCTATATCCTAAAATTGGATGAAAAAAGTAACCTGTCCCTGGGTTTAAAAGGAGGCATTACCACTTTCGAGACCAATTTCAACGGTTTTATGCTTCCTGAGTTTCAAGACGATCCCGCCTTTAACGAAAACCTCAACAGCACTTTTCCGAATGTAGGCGTAGGCGCTTTTTATCATAGACAGAATTTCTATGCCGGAATTTCCGCCCCGAACCTATTGACGACGAAGCATCTGGAAAACAAAGACGGTATCAACCGCATCGGTTCTGAAAAAATACATTTTTTTATGACTTCGGGTTATGTTTACGAACTGAACCCCGACCTGAAATTAAAACCTTCGGTATTGGCCAAAATGGTTCAGGGCGCCCCGTTGACTTTCGACCTTTCGCTTAACGCCCTTTTTCTAAACCGCTTTGAAGGCGGATTGTCGTATCGCTTGGAAGACTCGGTAAGTGCCATGTTCAATATTGCCGCCACACCGGCTTTGCGTATTGGCTATGCCTACGATTACACCCTATCGAACCTAAGCACCTACAGCTCCGGTTCCCATGAAATTTTCATCCTTTTCAATCTCGATCTATTGGGCCTGGGCAAAGGATACGACAAATCCCCAAGATTCTACTAAACATGAAAAAAATACTCTTCATATGTTTTATTCTGGGGCTTACGGTACCGACCTTTGCCCAGCAAGAACTTAAACGCGCCGACACCTATTTCGAACGTGCTTACTATAGTGACGCCATTCCCCTATACGAACAATTATTGCCCCGCAACAAGAGTTCAAAACTCATAAAAAACCTGGCCGATTGCTATTACCACACCTTCGACATGAAGTCGGCCGCCCGTTGGTACGGCTATCTTGTGTCCAACTACGGGGAAAACCTTGATGAAAGCTACTATTTTAAGCTCAACCAATCGCTAAAGGCCATTGGGGAATACGAAAAAGCCCAACAAACACTGTTGCATTTTTATACCGAACAGGATCAAGGCGACAAGGCATCACAGCTAGCCGAAGACTTCACCTATATTGAAAATGTTCGCGCCATAGGTGACCGTTTTAAAATTAAAAACCTTAACCTCAACACGGCAAGCTCTGAATTCGGGGCGGCACGAATAGATTCAAACCTGATCTATAGCGCTTCTCGAAAACAAACTTCCGCCCTGTCCAAACTATACCGATGGAACAACGAAAACTACCTTGATATCTATTCCCATCCTATCGATAAAATCGGTATGGGCGACAGCTTAAGTACCTCCCTAAGCAACACGATCAATTCAAAAATGCACGAAGGCACCTTTGCCATTACCAAGGATAGAAAAACAATATATTTTACCAGAAACAGTAAAAAGAAGACCGAAGACGATAAAGTCAGCAACCTAAAGATCTACCGTGCCGAATATATCGATGGCGCTTGGAAAAACGTCATAGCCCTCCCCTTCAACAGTGACGATTTCTCTACGGAACACCCCGCTTTGAGTCCTGATGAAACCAAACTCTATTTCTCATCGGACCGCGAAGGCGGTTTTGGGTCGTTCGACCTATATATGGTCAGTATCCAGAAGGACGGTTTCTTTGGAAGCCCTATTAATTTAGGAAAGGAAATCAATACCGATAAGAAAGAGCAGTTTCCGTTTGTGGACAACAACGGCAACCTCTATTTTGCCTCTAACGGCCACCCCGGTTTCGGCCTATTGGATGTTTTTGTTTCCAAGAAAGAAAACGGAGGTTTCGCAAAACCCGATAACCTCGGACTCCCCGTAAATAGCGGTTACGACGATTTTTCCTTGTCATTGGACCGCGATTCCGGCAGCGGTTATTTTTCTTCGAATCGACCTAGCGGGAAAGGGAGCGACGATATCTACTCCTTTTCGGAAACGAAGCCCTTGGTCATAGAGGATTGCAAACAGTTCGTTGCCGGTATTTTGACCGACAAAACTACCAAGCTCCCCTTGCCCGGCGCCTATATCGAGCTTGTAGATGGCAACGGAAAGCTTATCGAAAAAATAAGGACGGCCAAGGATGCCTCGTTTAAATTTCAGCTTACCTGCTCCAGCGAATACCGTATAAAGGCCTATAAGGAAGGATATGAAGACAATTCAAAAAATATTTTTTCAGATACCGAAAGAAACGCCGTAAAAGACGGTTCCCTTTCGCTATATTCCATTGAAGAACGGGAAGCGCAAAAGACAAAAGAGCTACTCGCCCAAAAAGAAGCAGCCGAAAAAGAAGCCTTGGCCCAGATAAAAAGACAAAAAGAGCAAGAAAAAGCCGCGGAACTCGAACGGATCAAAAAAGGGCAAGAAATGGCCCTCAAGCAAAAGGCCGACCAAGAAAAGGAAAAACGGGAGCGTCTGAAAAAAATCGATGAGATCATTGCAAAAGAGGATGCCATTATCAAAGAAAAGAATCGCATCGTTATCAAGACCGAGGAAATCCATTTCGACTATAGCCTCTGGTACTTACGACGTGAAGCGCGTCAACGTCTGGCAAAGGTCATTGCCATCATGAAACAAAACCCAGGCATGGTCATCGAAATAGGCACCCATACCGATATTCGGGGCAATGCGGAATACAACCGCGACCTCTCCCAAAAACGGGCCGATTCGGCAAAGGAATTTATGGTCAAGAACGGTATAGCCCCAGAGCGGGTCATTGCCAAGGGCTATGGCGAATCTAAGCCCATTGTAAAATGCGAAACCGAAGAAAGTTGTACCGAAGAAGACCATGAGTGGAACAGAAGGTGTGAACTTGTCGTCGTAAAATGGGAATAAGCCTTAAATAAAACACCCGTAGAAGTACAAGTTTACACAAACAATAATTACCATCCTAAACTTTGCCCCAAATCAGAAAATATGGTTTGGGGCTTTTTCATTTCTGTAGGTATTCTTTATATCTTCGTTAGACAATACTACGTTATGAACCTATCCGATATTCCTTCAAAGGAAATTATGCCGGGCTACCACGGTAAACTGGTGCATTCAGAAAATATGTCCATAGCTTTTTGGACAGTGGAGGAAGGGGCCGAAGTACCCGAACACTCGCATATGAACGAGCAAATAATGCACATACGGCAAGGCCGTTTTGAATTTACGCTCGATGGAAACACAAAAATTTACGAGGCAAACGACATCGTTATCATACCGCCCCATAGCCCCCATAGCGGCAAGGCCCTCACGCCCTGCAAACTTATAGACGTGTTTAGCCCCGTACGGGAAGCATACCGATAAAAACAGAATTAAAATCCCAAAAAAATCTTACACTATGAATATCTCTTTAAAAGGAAAAAACGCATTAGTAGGCGGCAGCTCAGGTGGAATAGGCAAGGCCATAGCCCAGCAACTGGCCGAAAGCGGGGCAAATGTAACCCTCATGTCAAGAAGTGGGGAAAAGCTCAAAAAAATAGTACACGAACTACCGACCGACCAAGGCCAGGAACATAGCTATTTGGTGGTCGATTTTTCAGATTTTCACGGCTACCGCGAAACCATATATCACTATTTTGAAAACCACAATATCGATATCTTGGTCAACAACACCCAAGGTCCCTCAGCCGGAAGCGCCCTGGAAAAACAGACTTCCGATTACCAAGAAGCCTTCGACCTCCTATTTAAGACCGTATCCTACACTACCGAACTGGCGCTGGAACACATGAAGAATAACAAATGGGGCCGGATCATAAACGTCGCCTCTGTTTCGGTAAAGGAACCCTTGTCGTATTTGGCGCTTTCAAACACCATCAGGGCCGCCGTAGTTACCTGGGCCAAATCATTGGCCAATGACGTGGGACCTTACGGAATAACCGTAAACAGTGTACTTACGGGCTACTTCGACACCGAACGTATCACTCAACTTAACGCAAAAAAAGCGGAGCAATTGGGCATTTCGGAAGACGAAGTACTTGCCGATATGGAGTCTAGAGTCCCGGTCAAGCGTATTGGAGACCCAAAAGAATACGGGTATCTCGCCACTTTTTTGGCCTCAGACCAAGCTGCCTATATCACCGGCACCCAAATACCTATTGATGGTGGACTCTTAAAAAGTTTATAACCGCTCCCCCTGTAGTCCCTTATTCTATCGACTAGAAGGAAAGATGGTCTTATAAAGAGAAAAAAATACAGGCATTAAAACCTAATATTTTAAGGCATCAGCACGTTAGGATTTTAAATTGTAAGTTGTTTCCTATTGTTCAAAACATCCTATTCCCTAACCCAATGCCCTCGTTCACTCATTTAGCGTTTTGCTTGGCACTGATTTTGCCCAGTTTTGTTCTATAATCTTATACTATGAAAAAATTGTCCTTGATATTTACCCTAATCCTTTTTTCGCAAATGCTACCAGCACAAGACAACGGAGATTCCTATACATCGCTTTGGAAAAGCGTGCAAAAACTCGAGAGCGAGGCGCTGACCAAGTCAGCCTTAAAAGTTGTGGAAAGTATTTCCGAAAAGGCGAAAAAAGAAAAGAATCCAGAACAGATCGTAAAGGCTTTACTGTTTACCTCCAAATATGCCATGACCTTGGAGGAAGACGCCCAGCTGAACATCATCAACCGTTTTAAATCGGAAATCGAAACAGCCGATTTCCCTACGAAAAACATCCTAGAGAACTATTTGGCGAATCTCTACTGGCAATATTTCCAAAACAACCAATATCTATTTTACGACCGTACCACTACCGAAACCAAGGTAGACAGCATCGATTTTCGCACATGGGACCTCACTACCCTATTCCATGAAATAGACATTCACTTTAAGGCTTCCCTTGAAAACAAAAACAAGCTTCAAAAGACCGGTTTAGAAAGCGTCAAAGAATTATTGAGCCAACAGGAAAACTCGGAGACCTTCCGCCCTAGCCTTTACGATTTGCTTGCCCATACGGCACTTCAATTTTATAAGACCACCGAAACCGCGATTACCCGACCCGCCGACAAATACGAAATCAACGATCCGGAAACCTTATGCGAAGCCTATCAGTTTGTGCATCATGACTTGAGCACAAAAGACGAAACTTCGTTACAGGCGAAAGCCCTGCAGACCTATCAAGAACTTATACGTTTTCACTTCGATGACCCCAAATTGGAACCTTTGGTCATGGTCGATATCGAGCGTATGAATTTCGTATACCGGAACGCCACTTTCCCCAACAAGGATACCTATTACGAGGAAACCTTAAAAAATTCGGTAGAACACCTAAAGCACCATGAACTTTCTGCGCTCTACAACTATGAACTGGCCGCACTGTACAACATTCAGGGGCAAACTTATCATTCTAAAACCAACAAGGAAATCCGCTGGAAAAAGAAGGAAGCACTAAGCTTATGCGATAAGGTTATTGCCGAATTCCCAGGTAGTATGGGCGCCGAAAAATGCAAGGCGCTACGGTTGGAGATCCTGGCCCCTGGTCTTTCCCTTGTAACGGAAAAGCATATTCCGGTAAACCAGCCCGCAAAACTATTGGTCAATTATAAAAACCTAACGGAACTACAACTGACCGCCTATAGGGTCAACAACGACCAAATCAAGAAACTACAGGATCTTTACCCACAAGACGAGCAATACGACTTTATTCAAACACTGAAACCGGCAAAAACTTGGTCGGCTCCATTGAAAAATGAAAAAGACTATCAACAGCATAGCATAGAGGTATTGCTTCCGCCACTGGAAAACGGACAGTACATCATCTTAGCTTCTCCGGAAAAGAAAAGCGATGAAAATTTTGCCTTTAGTCACGTTCAAGCGACCAATATGGCCTTGACGGAAATCAGTAGCAACACGGAACAACGCTACCAAATCATCGACAGGACTACAGGCCTCCCCATTTCAAACGCAAAATTGAGGTTTACCTATCTTAAAAATTACAACAAACCTTATCTGACCAAGACGAAACATACCGATAAAACAGGGTTTGTAACCCTAGCCCTAACCGATGACTATTGGAACGATGTAAATATTGAAGTGAAGTATAATGGCGAGACCGCCTTCTTTGGGGAATATTATGTAAACAATAAGCGTATAGAGTACAAAAACAACGATGCTCAAAAACGTCTCTTTCTATTTACCGACCGAAGCATATACCGACCGGGACAGCCCGTTTACTTCAAAGGGATCCTTATGGAAACTTTTGGGGGAAAATCAGAGGTTGTAGCGAATGAAGCCGTCACCGTAGGCCTTTATGACGTGAATGGCCAAAAAGTATCGGACCTTGAGTTCACCACCAACGAATTCGGTTCTTTTAACGGGGAATTCATCTTACCGAATTCAGGGTTGACAGGTGATTTCCATATAACAGCCGATAACCTTTCAAAAACGGCCGGGCACACCCAATATTTCTCCGTGGAGGAATACAAGCGCCCTAAATTCGAAACCTCGTTCAAGCCCGTCACCGAAAGCTATAAAGTAAACGACAGTATTACCGTTACCGGTGTCGCTACAGCATATGCCGGAAGTAAAATTACCGATGCCAAAGTGAGCTATCGCGTAAAACGGGCCGTGTATTTTCCTCGTTGGTTCTATTGGCGCATGCCCTATTACAATACCTCTCCCCAAGAAATAACCCAAGGTGAAACAACTACGGATGCTTCGGGCAACTACGACATCACCTTTAAGGCCATCCCCGACAACAGTGCGTCAAAAGAAGCCCTGCCCACCTTCAATTATGAAATTACGGCCGATGTTACCGACCTCAACGGAGAGACCCACAGCACCACTACCTTTGTTTCGGTAGGCTACCATTCGGTAGTTGCCCATATCGATGCTCCCGAGCAGTGGGACAAGGTCAAAAACGAAGATCAAATACACATTTCCACCACAAACCTTAACGGACAGCCCGTTCCTTCAAAAGGAACATTGAAAATGTACAAACTACAGGCCCCCGACCAAGTTTTACGAAACAGGCCATGGCCGGCGCCGGACTATAAAAATTGGAGCAAGGAAGAATACCGTACCTTGTTTCCTCATGAGGCTTACGACGGAGAGGACAAGGCCGTAAACTGGGACAAAGGCAAACTGGTCTGGCAAACCGATTTCGATACTGAAAAATCTACGCAGTTCAGCATCAAAAACCTTAAAAACTATACATCGGGAAAATATATCATAGAACTTGAAACCAAGGATAAATTCGGCCAACTTGTTCAAGAAAAGGCAATAACCACGCTTATTGGCGAAAACGACAAGCAACTAGCGGACAACGGCTTGTTCGATATCAAAACGAACAAACAGCGCTATAACGTTGGCGACAAGGTAGAAGTTACACTTTACTCCAATTCAGAAGATCTGACCGTAACGGTTTTTGTTGAAAAAGGGAGAAAGCTTGTCGACATCCACAAAGTACGTTTGAGCCAAAACTCAAAGTCTATCAGTATACCCGTTACCGAGGATGATTTGGGGGGCTTCGCCATCAACTATATGTATTCTGCCTATAATTCATTTCAATCGGGCAATCTTTCGGTAATCGTACCTTATCCTGAAAACCAACTCGAAATTGAAACCACCACTTTTAGGGATAAATTGCAACCCGGAACCGATGAAACCTGGTCGTTTAAAATAAAGGGGCCTGAAGGCGAAAAAACATCGGCAGAGCTTTTGGCCAGCATGTACGACGCCTCCTTGGATGTTTTTCGATATCATTCATGGAATTTCAATCCGCTTGCACGCCGTTCGTATTACGCTTCCCTCTATGCCAACGCCCGTACAAGTTATGGAACAAACTCCTTTCGCTCCTATCTTTATATACCTCAGCATGGCTACCCTTACCAAGGATACGACTCCTTTAACTGGTTTGGATTACAATTTAGGCACACCAACTATTATCGCAACTCCTTATCGAGAAAAATGTCGATGCATGAAGAAGCTCCCCTAGGTATCATGGCTGAGGAGTCAGAATTGGAAGATGTTGCCGAAATATCGGCCCAAGCTCCCCAAGCGGACGAAATGGATAAGGCGGCCCTTACTCCGGCACAAGCACAAGTGCAACCCGGTTCAAAAAACGATCCGGAAGCCGTACAAATCCGTAAAAACCTTCAGGAAACCGCCTTTTTCTTTCCTGAACTACGCACCGATAAAGAAGGTAATGTTTCTTTTAACTTCACTACGCCAGAAGCCCTTACCAAATGGAAATTGCAATTGATAGCACATACCAAATCTTTGCAGAGTTCGGTAAGGACCCTTCAGACCGTTACCCAAAAAGAATTGATGGTCATACCCAATGCCCCGCGCTTTCTACGGGAAGGCGACAAGATTACCATAAGCAGTAAAATTGCGAACCTAAGCGACAAAAAATTATCGGGACAAGCCCAATTGGTTCTCGTTGATGGTATTTCGGGAAAGGATATTTCCGATCAACTTTTAAATGCAAAGACCGAACATGCCTTTACGGTAGATTCCTTAGGAAACACCCAGGTGTCATGGCAATTGCACATACCCGAAAACCTACAGGCGGTCCAATACACCGTAATAGCCAAGGCAGGAAATTTTAGCGATGGCGAACAAAGCCTACTTCCTGTATTGACCAACCGCATGCTGGTGACCGAGACCCTTCCCCTATGGGTACGAAGCAACCAGACCAAAACCTTTGTTCTGGACAAGCTAAGGGACCACACCTCGACCACCCTTAAAAACCACAAACTTACCCTTGAGGTGACTTCCAACCCAGCATGGTATGCCGTACAGGCCCTCCCCTATCTGATGGAGTACCCTTACGAATGTAACGAGCAAACCTTTGCCCGATATTACGCGAACAGTTTGGCAAGCCACATTGCAAATTCGAACAAAAGAATTAAGGAAGTATTCGACCAATGGGCCAATTCCGATGCCCTGATCAGCAACCTTGAAAAAAACCAAGAGCTGAAATCGCTCTTAATCCAAGAAACCCCATGGCTAAGGGATGCCCAATCGGAAATGGAACAGAAAAAACGCATTGCCCTCTTGTTCGACCTCAACAAAATGAAGAACGAACAGGCCAATGCCCTGAACAAACTCCAACAAAACCAAATGTCCAATGGGGCGTGGTCCTGGTTTAATGGTGGGCGTGAAAACCGCTTTATCACCCAACATATCGTTACCGGACTTGGTCACTTGGAAAAACTTTCCGTCGTGCCCCAAGAAAGAGCCAAACAAGACGAAATGATCGCCAAGGCAGTCCATTATTTAGATGATGCCTTTGTAAAGGAGTACGAAAACATGAAGAAATATGCTACCAATCTCAAGAGCGATCATCTAAGCCAGTCGCAAATCCATTATTTGTATATGCGCAGTTTCTTCAATGACATTAAAACCTCTAAGAAAGTCGACAAAATCAGGTCTTATTACCTAGACCAAGCCCAAACATATTGGACCAACAAAGCGCTTTATACAAAAGGGATGTTGGCCTTAATATTGAATAGGACGGGCGACACTACCACTTCCAAGAAGATCCTAAGGTCGTTAAAAGAGAACAGCATCGTTTCGGAAGAACTCGGTATGTATTGGAAGGAAAATACGCCTTCATGGTACTGGTACCAAGCCCCTATTGAAACACAGGCGCTCTTGATCGAGGCTTTCGGGGAAATTGAAGGCGACATAAAGACCATTGACAACCTTAAGATTTGGCTCTTAAAGCACAAGCAAACCAACCAATGGTCTACCACGAAATCTACCACCGATGCAGTTTATGCCCTATTGCTTCAAGGTAGCGACTGGCTTTCGGTGACCGATGCCGTAGACGTTCGCTTGGGAGGCACCGAAATCCGCCCCGAAAAGTTGGAAAACACCAAAGTCGAAGCCGGAACAGGTTATTTTAAAACTTCTTGGAACACCAATGAAATAAAACCAAAAATGGCAGAGGTACAGCTCAGCAAAAAGGGCGATGGTATCGCTTGGGGTGCCCTATACTGGCAATATTTTGAAGATTTGGATAAAATAACTTCGGCCGACACCCCCCTAAAACTCAAGAAAAAGTTGTTCCTAAAAAAGAATACCGATACGGGCGAGAAAATTTCGGAAATTACCGATGCCACGCCATTACAAGTAGGCGACTTGGTACGCGTACGAATCGAACTGCGTTCTGACCGCGATATGGAATTTGTTCATATGAAGGATATGCGTGCCGCAGGTTTTGAACCCTTGAATGTAATTTCGAGATACAAATGGCAAGATGGTTTAGGGTATTATGAAAGTACAAAAGACGCCAGCACCAACTTCTTTTTCGACTATCTACCCAAAGGGGTATTTGTTTTCGAATACGACTTAAGGGTAAACAACGCCGGGGAATTCAGCAATGGCATTACAACGATCCAAAGCATGTATGCCCCCGAGTTTTCAAGTCACTCAGAAGGTGTTCGGGTAAGTGTCGACAACTAATGAACCGAACGAATTACACGCCTGAAGTAGGCCAGAGTATCTTATAGAGGACAACGCCCAAAATAAAGCCGGTACCCAGACCACAAAGAACGACCATAATAAACAGCTGATGGGACGGCTTTTGGGACAGTCTATTGACCAACGATACGGGTGAGCCGTTCTTTCGAATCTCAAAACGATTCAATTTCTCACCGTAGGATATGTCACGCTGGGCGATGCGATACCTGTTTTCCCCAATCGTAAACAAATGCTCTACCCCTACTTCATATGCTTTTTTAGAAACGGTCTTGCCGTTCAGAAGGATTTTTTCCTTTCCAAAAAAAGTATGCACCACTTCGATCTTATGGTTATCAATATAATAAAGGGCACGCTTTGACATTAGGAAAATCTCCTTTTTAAGTTCATTTTGGGGGGTTGAAAACAGCCTTCCAACACATATATCACAGGCTCTTTGCTTGTAGCCCGGAAAACACGAATTGAAAGAAGGTTCGAAAATATGGAATAATAAATTACCTACACAGGAAAGTTTTTAACACTAGGGGAGATACTTGTTTCTAAGAAGCTAACCGCTCTCTATTTTTTGGGGGGATATTTTGAAAAAACCTTGGCGGCCAAGGCACGCAATTTTTCCTCACGCTCTTCAGGGCTTATGTTTTCCTTGAAGGTGCTTTGGCCCTGGCCTTGCCAAAAGAGCTCATCTTTTTTGGTATCGACAAAATCGAAACGTATTTCGCGTTCCATTTTAGGTTGCCCAACGGGTATACCTACCGATACGCCACCACCTACACTGCGGCCCGTACCCCCGACACCTACTCCCACAGTATTACTCCTGGGCGCCTGAAACGAATTGCTCTCTATATTGATGAAAAAATCAGGGTCTTCCGAAAAACGTATGCCCTTCAACTGCATTTCGGAGTTTACGGCATCCAATAGGCGTTTGGCATCGAGTTCGCTCAATCCCGTATCCATATCCGGATAATAGTTGTACGTGCTATAATTGGTGAAATCGGTATTCTTATCATAATCATAGTTTACCCGGATCGCGTTACACGAGGCCAAAAACAGAACCAATACAAAAGTAAAGACATTTTTCATCGTCTCGATTTAAAGTAAATATAGGTAATTTATCAGGACAACACCCTGAGCCCTAAAAGCCCCGAAGCTAGTTATTCAACATAGCCCACAGTTTGTCCTTCAACTCCGTTATGCCCTGTTGTGCTACGGAAGAGATGAACATATAGGGAATCCCTTTCAATTCTTTATCCAGTTCTTGTGTCATTTCATCAATGAGTTCCTGATCTAACATATCACTCTTTGATATGGCGACCAAGCGCTCTTTATCCAACAATTCAGGATTGTACCGTCTAAGTTCGTCAAGTAAGATTTGGTACTCCTTGGCGATATCATCACTGTCGGCCGGTATCAAGAACAACAAGGTGGCGTTACGCTCGATATGCCGTAAAAAATAATGGCCCAACCCCTTTCCTTCGGCGGCCCCTTCAATGATTCCCGGAATATCTGCCATTACAAAACTTTGAAAATCGCGATACTCAACAATGCCCAAGTTGGGTTTTAGGGTAGTAAACTCATAATCCGCTATTTTGGGTTTTGCCGATGTAATTACCGATAACAAGGTTGACTTACCGGCATTGGGAAAACCGACAAGACCGACATCGGCCAAGACCTTCAACTCAAGGATGACCTCTACCTCTTGTCCCGGAATACCGGGCTGTGCATATCGAGGGGTCTGATTGGTACTGGTCTTAAAATGCCAGTTTCCACGACCGCCCATTCCGCCTTCGGCCAAGATTCGCTCCTCTCCATGTTCGGTAATCTCAAAAAGGATTTCGAGTGTTTCGGAATCTTTGACCACGGTCCCTAAGGGAACGTCCAAATACACATCTTCGCCATCTGCCCCTGTACTACGTGATTTACTACCGTGTTCGCCGTGACCGGCCTTAAAATGCTTTTTAAACTTAAATGTAACCAGCGTCCAGAGGTTTTCATTCCCCCTTAAGATAATATGACCCCCACGACCACCATCGCCTCCATCGGGCCCGCCTTTGGTAATGTACTTCTCCCTATGCAAATGCACAGAGCCTTTTCCTCCTTTACCAGATTCCGCATAAATCTTAACGTAGTCTACAAAATTACCCTCGGTCATAAAAATATCCTGAATTATATATTGACAACAGCCAACATTTCTGCAAAAATAGGCATTTCGTATGAAGCTTGAACATGCCCGGCCCTTAGAAGTTAGCCCTATAAAACTAAAAAGGGAGTCGAAATAGGACAAAACCACGGCTTGCCCCCCTTCAACTCCCTTAAATATGACGGTATAGCGAAGAAACTACAGTTCTTCGATAACCTTGCCCAAACGATGGGTAATTTCATCTATGGCCCCAATGCCCTTCACACTGTGAAACTTGCCTTGATTCTCGTAAAAATCCTTTAAAGGAGCCGTCTTCTCATTATACTCGTCAAAACGGTTACGTATCTTAGATTCGTCTTGATCATCAGAACGGCCGCTTACCTTGCCCCGTTCCAACAAACGCTGAATAAGAACTTCATCATTGGCCTCCAAGGCGATAGTCGCGTCTATTTTCATGTCTTTGGTCGCCAAGAACTTATCAAGAGCCTCGGCTTGGGCCACGGTACGAGGAAAACCATCAAAAATAAACCCACTAGCTTCAGGGTTCTTTTCGACCGCATCTTGTAACATTTTTATGGTTACTTCATCGGGCACCAAATCGCCTCGATCAATATATGATTTTGCCAATTTACCTAGTTCGGTATCGTTTTTCATGTTAAAACGGAAAAGGTCCCCTGTTGAAATATGTTTCAGGTTATACTTATCCTTTAAAAATTCAGCTTGTGTTCCTTTTCCGGCACCCGGTTTCCCGAACAGCACGAGATTGATCATATGTTTCTGGTTTAATTGGTAAACTTCCCTAAGGTTTCGGCCCAACTCGTTATAATCGAGACCATAACCCACAATAAATTTATCGGGTATATCTATACCCACATAGTCAATGGTGTACTCACCATTGTATACTTCGGACTTATAAAAAAGACTGGCTACCCTGAATTCCTTCACGTTTGCCTTTGAAAAAAGGTGTACCAACTTTTTCAGGGTACGTCCCGTATCGATTATATCTTCTAAAATTATGACACTGCGTCCCTCTATATTTTCAGAAACATCTAAAAGGGTCTCCACAATGCCCGTAGAGGTCAAACCTTGATACGAGCTCAACTTCACAAAGGAGACTTCGCACGGATACTGGTATTCCTTTAAAAAATCGGAGATAAACATAAAGGCCCCGTTGAGCACACCCACAAAAATGGGTGTCTCGTCTTTATAGTCAGCGGCAACTTGCTCGGCCACCTTTTTTACGGCCGCCTTAATCTGGGCTTCGCTCAAGAACGGTTTAAAATGTTTATCGTGTAGCTTTATCACATCGCTTTTTTAAAGAACGGCTAATATAACACTTTGAATTTGCTTTTTTAAGCACACGGCTTCCGTTTTAAGAATTCAACGTATTTTTGCACCATTCATAAATCAAATGCATGTCAACAGATAATTCATCGGAGTACTTTTCCTCACAATTCAAACTGGGCATCCTAGGCGGTGGCCAACTCGGAAAAATGTTGCTTTACGAAACCCGCAAATTCGATATTTACACCGTAGTTATGGACGCTTCCAACGAAGCTCCCTCAAAAATTGCCTGCAACGAATTCGTTTTGGGCGACCTGATGGACTTTAACGCGGTTTACGATTTCGGGAAACGGGTAGACGTGCTTACCATTGAAATTGAAAACGTAAATATTGACGCGCTTGAAAAACTCGAAGATGAAGGCCTAAAGGTTTTTCCTCCTACCAAAGCCCTTAAAATCATTCAGAACAAGGCCAAGCAGAAACTCTTTTATGTGGACCATGACATTCCCACAGCCGATTTTCAACGATTTGCCTATAAAAGTGAAATCAAGGACAGCATCGCGAACGGGGCCTTAGACTTTCCCTTTATTTGGAAGGCCGCCCAGTTCGGTTACGACGGACAAGGGGTTGCCGTCATACGCAAAACCGAAGATTTGGATCGCTTACCTGCCGGCGAGTGCATTGCCGAAAAAATGATCGATTTTAAAAACGAACTGGCCGTTATTGTTACCCGAAGTGCCAGTGGCGAGGTAAAGACCTATCCCGTAGTAGAGATGGAATTCCACCCCGAGGCCAACCAGGTAGAGTACGTTATTTGCCCCGCGAGAATCGATGCCGCGGTAGCTGCAAAAGCACAGGAAATAGCACTGAAGGTTTCCGAAAAGATACAGCATGTAGGCATTTTGGCCGTAGAGCTCTTTCAGACCAAAGACGATCAGATCTTAGTCAACGAAGTTGCCCCAAGACCCCACAATAGCGGTCATTACAGTATCGAGGCCAGCTATACCAACCAGTTCGAACAGCACATCCGCGCAATTTTAGACCTGCCTTTGGGCGATACCAAAAGCAAGGTCGCCGGTATTATGGTAAACTTGGTAGGTGCCGAAGGCCATACAGGTGCGGTCGTCTATGAAAATATGGCCGAAATTTTAGGAATGGAAGGAGTAACTCCCCATATTTACGGCAAGAAAGAAACCCGCCCTTTTAGAAAAATGGGCCATGTTACCATCGTGAACGAGTCGATCTCGGAAGCGCGAAAGATTGCACAACAAGTAAAGGAAACGATAAAAGTCATAAGCAAATAACCCTATGAACAAAGTAGCCGTAGTAATGGGCAGCACTAGCGATATGCCCGTAATGCAAGACGCCATTGATATTTTAAGAGGATTCGACATTGAGGTCGATGTCGATATAGTATCGGCACACAGAACCCCCGAAAAACTCTTTGATTTCAGTAAAAATGCCCACACTAAGGGCTACAAGGTAATTATTGCCGGTGCCGGTGGTGCCGCCCACTTGCCCGGTATGGTGGCATCTATGTCTCCTTTACCCGTTATAGGTGTACCGGTAAAAAGCAGTAATTCCATAGATGGATGGGATTCCGTACTCTCCATCCTTCAAATGCCCGGTGGCGTTCCTGTGGCCACAGTAGCCCTAAACGGGGCAAAAAACGCCGGCATTTTGGCCGCACAGATCATCGGATGCTCCGATAAGTGTGTTCTGGACAAAATTATTCTCTACAAAGAAGGGCTAAAGCAAAAGGTTATCGACGGAGCAAAATCGGTAGCTACCAAAAAGTAATCCTTTACATCCCAAACCCCTCCTTTTTATTATGAACTACCCATCTCTTTTCGGTTTTCTGATAAGTATTGTAGCCATTTTTGTTTTGCTTTTTTTAAGGGCAAAAGTCAAAAACCCATACGTTAGAAGTGCCTGGCGCTGCTCGCTACTGTTCTTCTCGATGTATGGACTGATATTGGTACTCGTATTTTTACGATGGAAGTATTACCAAATACAATTAGACACTTTTGACCTTAATTCGAACGGCACCATAGATCTGGCCGAATACACCAAAGATTATCGAAACGTAAGAGACAAGGTACTGATCGGCACCACTAGGAATTTCGCTTTTATGACAGGCGCGGCACTATCTTTTCTTCTCGCCGGCCTCGCTTTTATTTTAGATCTGATCAACACCCACTTTCAGCTAAAAAACAATCCTTTGAAAATATAACGCAACAAAAATCTTACGACATATGAATCCTTTATTGAGCCCTTTTGATACCGCTCCTTTTTCACAGATAAAGAACGAACATTTTAAACCCGCCTTTCTACAGGCCATGGAAGAGGCCCGCGCCGAAATAGACCGGATCACCGAAAATAAGGAGGCGCCTTCTTTTGCCAACACTATAGAGGCCCTTGAGTTTTCAGGACAACAACTAGACCGGATCTCGAGCATATTCTTCAATTTGAATTCGGCCGAAACCAATGAAGAGATTCAAAAGATAGCTCAAGAAATTTCACCCTTGCTATCTGAATTCAGCAACGACATTACACTGAACGAAGCCTTGTTCGAACGCATAAAAACGGTTTATGGGCAAAGAGATTCATTAGACCTAACGGTAGAGCAACAGACCCTGCTCGACAAAAAATACAAGAGTTTCAGTAGAAACGGTGCCAACCTGAGCGACGACAAAAAGAAGCGTCTACGTGAAATCGACGCCGAACTGTCCCAACTTAAACTCAAATTCGGGGAAAACGTACTGGCCGAGACCAATACGTACGAAATGCACCTGACCGATGAAAACGATTTAGACGGTTTACCCGAAGGAGAAAAAGAAGCCGCGGCCCAATTGGCCCAATCAAAAGGTAAAGAGGGCTGGCTGGTCACCCTAGACTACCCGAGCTACATTCCCTTTATGAAGTATGCTAAAAATCGTGAGCTACGAAAAACACTAGCCTTGGCCTTTGGCAGTAAAGCCTTTCACGGCGATGAACATGACAACCAAGAAAACGTTCTTAAAATTGCCCAATTGAGGTATGAACGCGCCAATTTGCTCGGCTACAAAACACATGCCCACTTTGTATTGGAAGAACGCATGGCCGAAACCCCCGAAAAAGTACACGAGTTTCTAAATGAATTGCTCGTAAAGGCCAAACCTGCCGCTGAAAAAGAATTTACCGAACTAGAAACATTCGCGAAAGAACTTGACGCCATCGACCGGCTGGAAAAATGGGACGGTAGCTACTACTCTGAAAAACTCAAGCAAAAACGGTTCAACCTTGACGACGAAAAATTAAAGCCCTATTTCAAACTCGAAAATGTAATAGACGGTGTTTTTAAGGTGGCGGAAAAATTGTTCGACCTAAAATTCCAAGAGGTCTCCGACATTGAAAAGTATCATGACGAGGTAAAAACCTATAAGGTTTATGACACTTCAGGAAACTTCATCTCGTTTTTTTATGCCGATTTTCACCCGAGAAAAGGAAAACGTGGCGGCGCTTGGATGACATCGTACAAACCACAATACCGATTGAACGGTGAAAACGTACGCCCGCATATATCTAACGTATGTAATTTTACACGATCCACTCCCAGCAAACCCTCGCTTTTGACCTTTAACGAGGTTACCACATTGTTTCACGAGTTCGGCCACGGACTGCATGGTATGCTGGCCGACACCACCTACCCTAGCCTTTCCGGAACTTCGGTGTTCTGGGATTTTGTTGAACTGCCCAGCCAGGTCATGGAAAATTGGTGCTATGAAAAAGAGGCCCTAGAACTTTTTGCCAAGCATTACGAAACAGGGGAAGTAATTCCAATGGAATTGGTACAAAAAATCAAGGAGTCGGCTACTTTTCAAGAAGGCATGCAAACCTTGAGACAATTGAGTTTTGGGTTATTGGATATGTCTTGGCACGGCGTCGACCCATCGGGTATTACCGATGTAAAGCAACACGAGAGCGAAGCCTTCAAAGATACCAACTTATATCCTGACACCCCGGAAACCTGTATGAGCACGGCTTTTTCACATATATTTCAAGGCGGCTATTCTTCGGGCTATTACAGTTATAAATGGGCCGAAGTTCTTGATGCCGATGCCTTTGCCCTTTTCAAAGAAAAAGGTATCTTTAACAAGGAAATCGCCACAAAGTTCAAGGATAACGTGCTTTCTAAGGGCGGAACCGAGAGCCCTATGGTGCTCTATAAGCGCTTTAGGGGGGCCGAACCAAAGGTAGAAGCCCTACTGGAAAGAGCCGGCCTGCTTGAATAAATTGAAATTTTAAAAAAAAATTAACCTAAATTATGTTTTGTAAGTTTTTTCTTATATATTTACGTAACATAAGTAGGTTGAAAAGGTTATATCAAATAATTTTTTTAACGGTTTAAAAGAGGGTGTGGGGACGCCCTCTTTTTTTATTTCCTAGAAACTTCTACAAATTACAAATTAAATCATTGTCAAATTTGGCCTTAGGTTTTTTTACGTCGTAGGCTTTTTAGAACTTCGTAAAAAAAAAGCGATGGTCATATTCGTTGATATGGACGAAGTAATTGCGGACACATACGGTGCGCATATAGAAATTTACAACAAACAGTTTAGCGAAAACCTGACACTAGAGCTTTGCAACAGCAACGAGGTCTGGCGTATGGTGCCGCCCGAACGTCAACAAAGTGTTCGCGACCATGCCCGTAACCGAGGCTTCTTCCGCAATCTAAAACCCATTAAAAATGCCCAGGAAGTATTAAGGAAGCTAAACGAAAAGCACGAAGTATACATAGCCAGTGCCGCCATGCAGTTTCCGAATTCACTCGAGGAAAAATCCGATTGGCTAGATGAACACCTTTCTTTCATTCCATGGCAGAACCGTATTCTCTGCGGTCATAAGCACATTCTGTTAGGCGATGTGCTCATCGACGATCGCAGTTACAACCTTGAGAAATTCGATGGGCGAACCCTGTTGTTCACCTCTCCACACAATATAAAAACTACGGGTTTTGAACGTGCGAACAATTGGTTAGAAGTGGCCGATAAACTCCTCTAATTCTTTTTAGAAGCCATATAAGCATCGTAGCCCCCTTCTAGGTCAACTACATTAAAGCCCAAAGAATCAAGCACCTGGGCCGCCTTAGCGCTACGTCCGCCTTTCTTGCAGTATACGTAAACGGTTTGCGCCCTATCGATGGTATTGACACGTTCAGCAAAATCAGCATCGAACCAGTTGATATTTACGGCCTTATCTAAATGCCCCCCATTAAATTCTTCGGGAGTACGAACATCTAGCAAAATCGCATTTTCTATATCATTCTGTGAAAATTCTGTGATAGGTTTTGTTTTACTTTGAGCACAACCTAAAGTAATCATACATAGTAAAAGGGTGAATATATAGACTTTCATGTTCAAGAAGTTTAATCAAAAATAAGAAATATGGCAGCATTAAATTATATTAGAAGCAATGAAAAAAAATTAAAGGTCATTAAATCTAATTCCATTACTTTTGACAATGACACGAAACCTATGGCACAACACCAATTACAGCCCGAAAACTGGGTAGATTTATATGCAGATTACCTTTTCAACTATGCCATCGGCCGCATAAGCGATTCGGAGGTAGCAAAAGATTTGGTACAGGAAACCTTTATGGCCGGACTAAAATCGGCAAAAAACTATAAGGGCGATGCCGCTGAACGTACTTGGTTAATTGCTATTTTGAAGCGAAAAGTAATCGACTATTATCGAAAGATAAATTCAAATAAAGGCAAGGCCGAGGTTCGAATGAACTACAGCTCTCAAAGTGATGCCGAAGGCGATTGGTTGGAAGAACAAGTAGCCGACCCCTTTAGTTCGTTTGAAAATAGCAACATAGAAAATGAAGAACTAGGTCTCGCCATACAAGACTGCATCTCTAAATTACCAAAAAAACAGGCCCTGGTATTTACAATGAAAACCATTCAAGGAATTAGTACGGAAGATATTTGTAATGAGCTCGATATTAATCCGTCTAACCTGTGGGTAATGATACACAGAGCTAGAACGGCCTTGATGGATTGCCTTAATCAAAATTGGTTTTAAATATGATTTCTTGCGAAAAAGCTGCAATAATTTGCAACAAGGCCCAATATAGGGAAGCCACTTTTATCGAGAAGTTAAAGCTTCGCTTTCATCTATTTATGTGTAAGACCTGTTCAAAGGCCACAAAGAAAAACACCCAACTTACTTCACTCTGCGATAAGGCCAATCTCCATAGCCTCTCGGAACAGGACAAGCTTAAGATGAAGGAAATATTACAGGAAAAAGACTAAATGTACGTGGTGGCCAACAGCAACAGAAACCACCAAAATACAGAAATAGCCTCCACCCAAAACGAAGCGAAATACCGATTTTGCCTTCGCCCTGTAATAAACATTAGGAAGCCAAGGATCAAAAAGACTATACCTGCCGCTATTGCCTCGCCACTAGATACACTATTTTTTAGGAAAATCAAGAAGAAGAACGGAACACTCAAAAAAGAACCAAAGATTTTGGTGTTGGCAATACCGTAACGCTGTGGCAAAGTCTTCAAATCAGGAGCATCAAAGGCCAAATCGCGAATTTCGAAGGGGATCAATAAGATCAACACAAAAATAAAACGTTGAACGGTTTCTACCCAAACGTCTTTTGTCATAGGTTCTTCGGCCGACAACATAGGCAAGATTACCGTTGCCCCGGCCCATACCAAAGCCACGATAAAAATTTTTAACCCGCCCCAACTTCTCAAGTTTTTCGCATGGGGCAATAAAGGTAGGGCATACAGTCCCGTCAATCCTACGAGCCCCACAACACCGAACCAGACTTCCAAGGACAAAAACCAACCGTGGTAGAGTGCAATGAGCAAGGCTATTATACTTACCAATTGAATATTCTTATGATAGCGATTGGCCACAAGAATGTACTTTTTGGCTTCCACCCCATACTTTACAAAATTGTAGCAGGCTACCGAACCAAAAAAAAGAAACCAGGCCAAATGCCTGTCTACCTCAAAGCCCAAGGTAATATCGGTAATATGTACAAGGGCATACACCCCAAAGGCTATATGTATACTTGCATCAAGGTAAAAGTCGAAAATGCGCTTTATAGCCTTCATCCTACAAAATTAACCAAACTGTTCATAAACTGCCGTTTTAGTTAAAAACTTTAATGACCTAACACAATTATGTGATTTTTTTAAGGGATTAAATGTCTAATTTTACGCCACTTTTACAATAAGCTATGAAGACAGATGTATTTGCTTTACGCCATATAGGCATTAAGGAAGAAGATCAAGAGCACATGCTCAAGACTGTAGGTACCGAAACCTTGGACCAGCTCATTTACGAGACCATCCCCAACGACATTCGTTTAAAGGAACCATTGCAGCTCAAAGCCGCAATGAGCGAACACAAGTTTCTCGCCCATATTCAAGAATTATCGGAGCAGAACCAAGTATTCCGTTCATATATCGGCTTGGGCTACCATGAGAGTTTGACGCCTTCAGTCATCAAAAGGAATATTCTTGAAAACCCAGGTTGGTATACCGCTTACACCCCATATCAAGCTGAAATTGCACAAGGCCGACTAGAGGCGCTTCTAAATTTTCAAACCGTAGTCGCCGACCTTACGGGTATGGAACTGGCCAATGCATCACTGTTGGACGAAAGTACGGCCGCAGCGGAAGCTATGACCATGTTATACGATGTTCGCAGTCGGGAACAAAAGAAAAACGGTATTCTAAAATTCTTCGTTTCAGAAGAAGTTCTTCCGCAGACCCTATCCCTTTTAAAAACACGTTCAAAACCTTTGGGCATTGAACTGGTAATAGGAAACCATGAAGAATTTACCTTTGGACAAGAGTTTTATGGCGCCCTATTACAGTACCCTGGCAAATACGGACAAGTAAACGACTATAGCGACTTTGTTTCCAAAGCCCAGGAAAACGACATTAAAGTTGCCGTTTCCGCAGACATCTTAAGTTTGGTACTACTTACCCCTCCCGGGGAATTCGGTGTGGACGTAGTTGTCGGCACCACCCAACGATTCGGAATTCCTTTGGGATATGGAGGCCCTCACGCCGCATTTTTCGCTACCAAAGAGGCCTACAAAAGAAACATCCCCGGCCGTATTATCGGTATCACAAAAGACACTGACGGCAATATGGCGTTGAGGATGGCACTTCAGACGCGAGAGCAACACATAAAACGCGATAAGGCCACATCGAATATATGTACCGCACAGGTATTATTGGCCGTTATGGCCGGCATGTATGCCGTTTACCACGGACCCGAAGGCTTGAAATACATAGCGAGGAAAGTCCACCATACCGCCGTAACCTTAGCCGATGCCTTAGAGAAATTAGGGCTCTACCAAACCAATCTTTCGTATTTTGATACGATTACGGTCAAGACCGAGGCCAAGCGCGTTCGAACAATAGCAGAGCAAAACGAAGTAAACTTTCTTTACATAGACGACGAAACGGTTTCCATAGCGGTAAACGAGGCAACCTCATTGCAAGACCTGAATCAAATCGTTTCTATTTTCGCGGAAGCGCTTGAAAAGAAGGCGGCCCCAATCGAGGAGCTATCCACGAAAACCGCGCTACCTTCGAATGTGCAGCGCCAATCGAATTTCTTACAGAACGAAGTCTTCAATCTATACCATTCAGAGACCGAGCTTATGCGCTACATAAAAAAATTGGAGCGCAAAGACCTTTCCTTGAACCATTCCATGATCTCCTTGGGATCATGCACCATGAAATTGAATGCAGCCTCAGAAATGTTGCCATTGAGCATGGCTCGTTGGGCCAACATCCATCCCTTCGTACCTATCGAACAAGCAAAAGGCTACCAATACGTACTAAAAGAACTGGCCAAAGATCTATCTACCATTACTGGATTTGCCGCAACCTCGCTACAGCCGAATTCCGGCGCACAGGGCGAATATGCAGGACTCATGGTCATCAGGGCCTATCACGAATCACGAAACGAAGGCCATAGGAACGTCTGCATCATCCCCGCTTCGGCACACGGTACCAACCCGGCTTCCGCCGTAATGGCCGGTATGAAGGTGGTCGTTACCAAAACCGACGAACGAGGAAACATAGACGTAGCCGACCTAGAGGACAAGGTCTTGAAACACGCAGACCAGCTTGCCGCCTTAATGGTTACCTACCCCTCTACCCATGGTGTTTTTGAATCTTCCATAAAGCAGATTACCCAACTCATACATGACCACGGGGGTCAGGTCTATATGGACGGCGCCAACATGAATGCCCAGGTCGGACTTACCAATCCTGCCATTATCGGTGCCGACGTTTGCCATTTGAACCTTCACAAGACCTTTGCCATACCCCATGGCGGTGGCGGTCCTGGTGTAGGCCCAATATGCGTAGCCGAACAGCTGGTGCCCTTCCTTCCCGGAAACCCCGTAGTGGAAACCGGTGGCGACAAGGCCATCACCGCAATATCGGCCGCTCCCTGGGGCAGCTCATTGGTATGCCTGATTTCTTATGGTTACATTAAAATGCTCGGGGAAAGCGGACTTAGACATTCCACAGAAATCGCCATTTTAAATGCCAACTACATCAAACAGAAACTCAGCGGAGCCTATGATGTACTTTATACAGGCGAAAACGGACGTGCAGCCCATGAGATGATCATTGATTGCCGCCCCTTTAAAAAGAATGGCATAGAGGTTACCGATATCGCCAAGAGATTAATGGATTACGGCTTTCACGCCCCTACCGTTTCTTTTCCCGTTGCGGGCACCTTAATGATCGAACCGACCGAAAGCGAAAGTCGGGCCGAACTTGATCGGTTTTGCGAAGCCATGTTATCGATAAAGGAAGAAATCAATACAGCTTCTTCAGACGAACCTAACAATGTGCTGAAAAATTCGCCCCATACCTTGGATATGCTTACGAACGATACGTGGGACTTCCCTTACAGCAGACAAAAAGCGGCATTTCCGCTTCCATTTATTCAAGAGAACAAATTTTGGCCTTCGGTCAGGCGCGTTGACGATGCCTATGGAGACCGTAATTTAATATGTACGTGTGCGCCTATAGAAGCCTACGCCGAAGCTGAATAAATCACTCCAAATAATTGACAAACAACCCTTTGCAAATTGATTGCAAAGGGTTTTTCCTTTAAGGTCACCCCTACAAAAACCTCTTGAACATCGTAATAACTACTATGCATGCATAGCAGTAAATCTATTATACCGTATCTTGTGAGGTGCTAAAATAATTTACACTATGTCGATTGCAATTACAGGAACAGGAAGTTATATACCCTCACTGGTCGTGGCTAACGACAGTTTTGAAAGTCATGATTTTTTAAATGCGGACGGATCTCCGTTTCCCCATGATAACGCAGTTATTATCAAAAAATTCAAGGGTATTACCGGCATCGGTGAACGCCGATACGCCGAAAACAATCTAAACACATCGGACCTAGGTGTCTTAGCCGCGGAAAAAGCGATAGAAGACGCCAAAATTGACAAAGAAACCATAGACTACATTATTTTCGCCCATAATTTCGGGGATCTATCACCAGGCCAAATACAAGGAGATACGCTTCCCAGCTTGGCCAGCAGGGTAAAACAGCTTTTGCAAATTAAAAACCCAAGCTGCATAGCCTACGATCTTATTTTCGGTTGCCCGGGATGGATCCAAGGCGTCATTCAAGCCAATGCCTTTATAAAAAGCGGTATCGCCAAAAGATGCTTGGTCATTGGCGCGGAAACCCTATCGCGAATTACCGACCCCCACGACAGGGATTCCATGATCTACTCCGATGGTGCCGGAGCGGCCATAATCGAAGAAAAAGAAGGTGCAGGGGAAATACTGTCCCACACAAGCGCCACCCACACCAAGGACGAGGCCTATTACCTTTTCTTTGGAACGTCGTACAAAAAGGAAAAAGACAACACCAAGTACATTAAGATGTACGGTCGTAAAATTTATGAATTTGCCGTTACCCACGTACCTCAAGCCATGAAGGATGCCTTGGACAAAAGTGGACTGGGCGTAAACGACCTCAAAAAAGTATTCATCCATCAAGCCAATGAAAAGATGGACGAAGCCATAGTAAAACGTTTCTATGGGCTTTACGACTTGGAAGTACCGGAAAACATCATGCCCATGAGCATTGGAAAACTAGGCAATAGTTCCGTAGCTACAGTACCTACCCTATTCGATTTGGTACTTAACGGAAAAATAGAAAATCAAGAGGTTCAAAAGGGAGATGTTGTTATATTTGCAAGTGTCGGTGCAGGCATGAATATCAATGCCATAGTCTATAGGGTATAACATCCGGTTGACGCACGGGCAACCAACCTTGCAAGCTGTTCAAATGTACGAGAATACCTATCCGAGTAAACGTTTTCAACACACTCTAGAATTTCTTAGAAAACACGTATCGACCGATGAGTCTATACTGGATCTAGGTGTTGAGAATCCGTTTTCAAAAATCATGAAAGAACAGGGGTATTCCGTAGAGAACACCAAGGGAGAAGATTTAGACCTTGATTTTTCGTCAGTGAAGGCATCCGAGGCGCAGGTCGTTACGGCTTTTGAAATATTCGAACACCTTTTGGCCCCTTTTAACACCTTAAGGGAAATCAAAGCTGACAAACTAGTAGCCAGCATACCTTTAAAACTCTGGTTTTCGCCGGCCTATCGAAGCAAGACCGACCCATGGGACCGACACTACCACGAATTTGAAGATTGGCAGTTCGATTGGCTCTTGGAAAAGGCCGGTTGGGAAATTAAGGACAGGGCCAAATGGACGAATCCTGTCAAAAAAATAGGTTTACGCCCCTTATTACGAAGTTTTACCCCTCGGTACTACATTGTGTACGCCGAAAAAAAACCTACCGACCAAGCCTAAGAATCCAATTCAATTTCATAGCTTTTGACCTTTAACACCCTATGGCCATGCATTACTATGTTATTGTTCCCGCACATAATGAGGAAGGCTTTTTGGCCGATACCTTAAACTCTATTCTCAGACAGTCGCTACAGCCCAAAAGAGTGGTTGTAGTGAACGATAATTCTACAGACGACACAGAAGCCATTATCGACCAATTTAGAGCGCTCAGCCCCATTTTTACAAAGCTAAACACCCTATCCTCTACCGAACACATGCCAGGGAGCAAAGTGATCAATGCTTTTGACAAAGGGCTCCAACTTCTCGACAAGGATTATGAGTTTATCGTAAAGCTGGATGCCGACCTTATTCTACCCGATAATTACTTCGAAAAGATCGCATATATTTTCAGGGGGCAACCCAAGGTCGGCATAGCTGGGGGATTTATTTACGAACAGGACGAAACCGGGGAATGGAAATTGAACCACCCTATGGACAAAAACCATGTTCGCGGAGCCTTTAAAGCCTACACCAATAAGTGTTTCAAAGCTATAGACGGATTACGCAATGCCATGGGCTGGGATACCGTAGATGAATTGCTGGCCCAATACCACGGCTTCGAAATCTATACGGATGACACCCTCAAGGTAAAACACCTTAGGCCCACGGGAAACGCATATAACCAAAAGGCCAAACTCCTTCAAGGCAAGGCCATGTACACCATGCGCTATGGGCTTTTAATTACGGTAATAGCTTCATTAAAAATGGCTTTTAAACAGCGGAAACCACAAGCATTTTCCGATAACCTATACGGCTACCTTGAAGCCAAAAAAGAGAACACCCCCTTCTTGGTCAGCAAATCCGAAGGTCAGTTCATACGCCACTTGCGATGGAAAAATATAAAGAACAAACTCTTTTGACCGAACCCTTACAAAATAAAAAAGCCCGCTACGATAGCGGGCTTTTTTATCTATATGATCTGAAGTCGATTAAATACCTAACTCTTTCTTTACGTCTGGCAATAGATCCTTACCTTTTGCTACGATAAGACCACCACCTGGCTGGGCATCGATCACGTAGTCAAAACCTTGGGCGGCCGCTACTTTTTCTATGGCCGCTTTGGCTTTGTCGGATATAGGTGCAAAAAGCTCCTGTTGTTTTTTCTGCAATTCACGTTGTGCAGCTTGTTGTGCTTCACCAATATTCTTTTGAACACCTTGAAGCTCTATCGCTCTTTTTTCGTTCTCTTCTTTTGATTTGGAAGGAGCTTCGTTTTGGTACAAGGTAGCCTTGTTCTGAAACTCGGTCATAGAACTTTCAATATCGGCATTATACGTTTCAGACAATTTTTTAAGCTCCGCTTCAGCAGCTTTCATCTCCGGCATTGCACTTAATAATTGGGTAACATCAATATGTGCTACTTTGCTCTGTGCGTTAACAAAACCTGTAGCGGCTACGAACAATACTAAGGCTACTGCTATTTTCTTTAAGTGTTTCATGATAATTCTAGTTAATAAAATTGAGTGTTAATTTCAGGTTAATGTATTTTTCAATGTTCGACATTTGGTATACAAATCGCCGCAATGTATTAAAATTATGTCTATTTAGCAGATGATTGCGGCACTTTGTTAATTAAACCTTCTTACTCTTCGGTTTCCTCCTCATCTTGCCCGCCTTCTTTGCGTTCTTCGAGCTTCTCTTTGCGTTTGGCCTCACGTTCCTCCAAGAGTTTCTTTCTTCGGGCTTCGTACGCCTTTTTGCGTTCTTCCCTTAGTTTTAACTGTTCGGCCCGTTTCTCCTCTACACTCTTCTCTCTGGCTTCTTGCGCCTTTTCTGCGTTCTCTTTTCTTTCTTTAAGGGCTTCGCTCATTTCCTCTTCAGCCTCTTCCCCGTCTTCAAACTTACTCCTGCTATCCTTTTTGGGCTTACTGATCTTACGTGTCCTAGAGATGCCCCTGAGCACCAAGTCGCTAATATCGTGCCTTTTTTCGGAATACAACATAACCACATCGGCCGATTTATCGAAAATAAAGTCGTATTTCTTATTGGCCCCGATTTTTTGAACCTCGTTGAACACTTGATCTTGAATCGGTTGGATTAGTCGGCGTTTCTGCAACACCAAGTCACCTTGCGGACCGAAACGATCCTGTTGGTATTCTACCATTTCCTTTTCCAGAATCTGGATCTCTTCTTCCCTTTCGGCAATCAGCTCATCGGTCAAGAGCACACGTTCGGCCATCAAATCTTTCTTCATCTGCTCAACCTCGCTCTGCTTCTGCTCAATATCGATTTTCCATTTCTGGACCTTGTCCGCCAATTGTTTGTTGGCATCCCTATACTCTTCTACGTTCTCCAAGATATATTCCATATCTACGTAAGCGATACGTACGCCACGTTGAGCAAATGCATATACAGAACACAAGGTCAGTACCAGTACAAAAAGAACGTTTGATTTTGTTTTCATTACTTTATCGTTTTATCCAATAGAAAATATCGTGCCAAAATTACTAAAACTTTTAAAATGAGTGCTTTAGCATATTGAACGATTCCTTAAATTAAAACTGTTGGCCGATAATGAAGTGTGTTTGAAGTCCGCTAGGTCCGTTTCCGATAGACTGAGGTCTATTATCTTCGTCAAACCCATAACCAAAATCAATACCCAATAACCCGAATGCCGGCATAAATATGCGCAGCCCCACTCCGGCCGATCGTTTTATTTGAAACGGATTAAATTCCTGAAAATTGTTGAAGGCGTTACCTCCTTCCATAAATGCAAGCATATAAATGGAAGCTGAAGGTTTTAAGGTTAATGGATAGCGTAGTTCCATCGAAAACTTATTGTAGACCAAACCACCTTCTTGCTGACTTGTTACGGGGTCGATAGGGGTCAACGATTGGTTTTCGTAACCTCTCAACTGCACCACGTCACGACCATCCAAAGTAAAGTTCCCTAGACCGTCACCACCGACGAAAAAACGCTCAAAAGGCACATCGCCCACATCGTTGTTATAGTTCCCCAAGAAACCGAATTCCGCATTGGTACGCAATACCAATTTATCAACCAAGGTCGTATACCAATCTCCTTTAAACTTTACCTTATAGTATTCCAACCACCTAAAGCGTTCTTGGTCGATTTCTTCCAATTCCGCCTCATCTGATACACTTAACCCATTTTGCTGAGTTTCCAAGAGACTCAACTCTTCGCTACGGTCCCGTAAGCTCTCGTAATCTTTGCTGCTAAAAAGGGAGTATGGCGGTGTAAACTTGGCGGTAATTTCAAAATTAGACCCACCCCTTGGGTAAATACGTCCACCAGAAGTGGCGTTTCTTGAAATCCCCAAGGTATAGGCAAAGGAATTTGATTTTCCGTTACCAAAGTTGAACAATCCGATATCATAGTTATTAAACTCGTACAATTGGTAGCTCAAGGAATGTGAAATGGTGAAAAAATCGTCGGGCCATTGCACACGCTTTGCCAAACCGGCGGATATACCTGTAATGGAAAAACCACGATCTTTATCAACTTCGATCCTACTACTGGTAGAGTTGTTGTAATCTACCCCGAACTGTTGTGTTCTCGAAAGGTTCAAACTAAATTGAACGGGCTTTCTTCCACCCAACCAAGGTTCCGCAAAGTTAAGACTGTAAACCCTAAAGGTTCTACTCGCCTGCACCCTCATGGCGAAAGTCTGACCGTCACCCATAGGCACCGGCTTATACTCCTCGCCCTTTAAAATATTTTTGATAGAGAAGTTATTGAACGAAAGTCCTAAAGTTCCGATAAAACCTCCACCGCCATAACCACCTTGTAGTTCTATCTGGCTTGACCCCGACTCTACCAAGTTGTACTTGATATCAACCGTACCTTCATTAGGGTTCGGATTAAGAATGTCCGGTTTAATTTGTTCCGCATCAAAGTATCCCAACTGTTGTAGTTCGCGAATCGTCCTGATGATATCACTCTTATTGTATTTTTGACCTGGTCTTGTACGAAGCTCACGATAGATTACATGGTCATTGGTACGGTCGTTACCGACTACGTCTACATGGTTAAGAAAAGTTTCCTTTCCTTCAATCACCCGTATTTCAAAATTAATGGTATCGTTTTCCGCAGAAACCTCTACAGGATTGATACTAGAGAACAAATATCCATTATTCTGATACAGGCTGGTAACATCTTGGGGTTCAGGTTTTGAATCGTCGGCAATACGCTCCCTCAACAAAACACCGTTATACGTATCCCCTTTTTTAATACCCAGCACTGCGGCTAACTGACGGTCGGTATAAACACTGTTACCCACAAAGTCAATATCACCGAAATAGTACTTGTTACCTTCTTCTATCTGATACTTTAATATAATGTTGTTCTCATCTACCTTTATAACCGAATCGGAAAGGATACGTGCATCACGGTAACCGTTTTCCGCATACTTATCGGACAGAAGGTCTAAATCATTTTCGTAATCTTCTTCAATGAATTTAGATTTCTTCCAGAAACGCCAAAAGCGTTTTTCCTTGGTTTTCTTAAAGGCGCCTTTTAATTTTTTATCGGAAAGCTGTTCGTTCCCTTCAAAAATGATTTTCTTGATCTTGACCTTATCACCTTTGTTTACATTGATAACCATCTTCTGGGCATTGGTCTCAGAAGTATCGTTGGCCACGATGATAGAGGTCTTTGCATTTAAATACCCCTGTTTCTTATACTTGTTATCGAGATAGTTTTTGGTGTTGGCAATCAAGCTTTCGGTAATCTTCTTGCCTTTTTTCAGGTCGGTATCGTCAAGAATGTCATCGACCTTTCTAGGTTTTACACCGTTTATAGTGATATCTGACAAAGTAGGGCGTTCTATAATGTTCAATTCAAGAAAGACCTTATCACCTTCGATGTTGGTAATATAAAAGTCGATATTCTTGAAAAGCTCAAGCCCCCAAAGTTTATTGATAACACTACTGATCTCATCTCCCGGTAAGGTGATGGGCTGCCCTACCCTTAGGCCGGTATAGGTCTTTACTGTCTGCTCGTTATAACTTTGCAGTCCTGTTACTTCCAAGCCGCCTAAAATGTATTTTTTGCCATCCTCAAAAGAAAGTTCTTGTGCGGAGCAAAATACGGTAGTAAGAAGTAATAGAAGTGTAATTAAAGGTTCGAAGGATATGAACCCTTTCATATCGCTAATTGAGTTGTTCGCTGGTTTTTCCAAATCTTCGTTCTCTGTTCTGATAACTTTTTATGGCTTTTGCCAATTGTTGACTATTAAAATCGGGCCAAAATACATCAACGAAATATAATTCCGCGTAGGCTATCTGCCACAGCAAAAAATTGCTGATACGATGCTCTCCACTAGTACGGATAAGCAAATCTACATCTGGCAAATCATGCGTGTAAAGATGGCTATTTATAATGGTTTCGTCAATGTTTTCAATTGAAATTATATTATTTTTAACTTTGGCACTTATTTGTTTTACTGCGTTTTTCAGCTCTTCCCGTGCACCATAACTCAAGGCCAAAGTAAGCGTCATTCCTGTATTTTGCTTTGTTTTACCCATAACCTCAACAAGCTCTTTATAAGCGCGTTTGGGCAAAGACTCAATATTACCTATAGCATTTAACCGGATGTTGTTTTCCGAAAAGGTCTTTAATTCTTTCTTTAAAGACGACACCAAAAGCTTCATCAAAGTGTCGACTTCTAGCTTAGGTCTTTTCCAATTTTCTGTAGAGAATGTATACAACGTAAGGTACTCTATACCAAGTTCAACACAGCTTTCAACCGTTTCACGAACCGTATTGACCCCGTTCTCATGGCCAAAAACACGTAATTTCCCTTGTTTTTTGGCCCAGCGCCCATTCCCATCCATAATGATAGCAACGTGATGAGGTAGTTTATTTCTGTCTAATTCTTCTAGGTTGTCCATAGTGAATTGATCATATCGCGCTGTTCAACAAAATTTTAGCCCAGACTTTCACGGTACTAAAACGTTATAAAATTTGATTTTTTTCACGCGCTCGGCAAAAGTAGCCCATAAATTTTAATTATTCCCATTTTAGAACCAACTCATGAAGATAAAAATGAGGAAACACAGTGGTTTACCTACTCAAAACATTCCATACAAGGCTTTCTACCGAAGGTATAGGTCAAGGTAAGTCCTGAGAAAACGTACCAATCGTCACTAAAGACATTTCCGAACCTCAGGTCTGACAACTGTCGACTCACATTGAGTTTTTCAGGATTACTACCATCTAGGTTATCGGTAAACGTATAACGTGCGCCTATTTCGGCCCCCAAAATCAAAAATTGGTTCAAACGGAGTTTAGCCCCAACGGTCATAGGTATGGCAAAGGCACCATCCCTTTGTGAAACATCTATGTACCTGCCGGCATCGAAATAATTATAATCGTACCTAAAATAGGTAAGGCCGGTATATAGATAAGGAGTAAAGGCTGGCCCCAGTTTATGTAGATTGTACTCTACAAAGTTAAATTCGAGTCCCGCAGACGCCTCAAGAATGGAGTTATCCATCTCATACCCCCTTTGTTGACGTGAGGGATTGCTCGATTTGCTGTCATCGGCATTGAACTTTCCGTAGATTACACTGGCACGCCACGCATAGCGCTTGGCGATATTCCATTTAAAAATCCCCCCCAGGGCAATGTTCGAGGGCAAAATATAATTCGTACGTCCGACGTCTCCAATATTATTGGCTCCCCCGGCAAATACACCCACTTCGTAGGTCTGTGCCGTTATGCTGCCAAAAGTGCATAGCAAGACTATGACAATGAATCGCTTCATAAATAGTATTAGTTTGCGAATATAACAATTGCACCCAACTATTATATTAATGTTCTCACATGATAAACAGGATTTGCCGTTTTTTATTGCCCGTTACGAATTCAATTACGGCGATCTTCTCCCCATAACAATTTATTACGCAGGGTTTTCAAAAAGCTCTCTGAAGTATATTCGATCATTTTGATGGTAAAATCGGCCTTTTTGATAAGGATTTCCTTTCCGTTGGCCACCGATGCTATTCTTGAGTCCAAAGATATAAGGTGATGCTCTTCCCTACCCGACACCTTTAGCCTTATTTGGGTATCATCTGAAATCACCAAAGGCCTGGCATTGAGGTTATGAGGCGCTATCGGCGTCAAGACAAGTGATTTTGCGGTAGGCTCGATAACCGGCCCCCCACAACTCAAGGAATATCCGGTCGAGCCCGTAGGCGTAGAAACAATCAACCCATCGGCCCAATAGGAAGTCAGATATTCATTGTTCAGATAGGTCTCAACCGTTATCATAGAGGTCGTATCCTTTCTGCTTACGGTAATTTCGTTCAAGGCAAAGTTCAACCCGTTCAACTCGGGTATATCGGACCTTTCATCTACTTCCACCAAGCTTCGTTCCACTATAGTGTATGCCCCCTTATTAAACTCTTGCACCACTTTGCGCACCTCTTCCTTACTAAAGGTAGACAGAAAGCCCAAGCGCCCGGTATTCACCCCAACAATTGGAATGCCCAGATCGCCCACAAAGGTAGTCGCCCGAAGAATGGTGCCATCGCCCCCAAAACTCACAAACATATCAAAGGAAGCATCCAAGCCTTCCGAATCGGAAAACGTACTATAGGCCCCTGCGCTATGTTTTTGGGAAAGAAAGGCATGAAACTCCTTTTCTATCGCTATCTCGGCCCCTTCCTTTTCAAGTTCATCAAGCAACTCCATTACATACTGCAAGGTGTCTTCTTGATACATTTGACTGTAGACGGCAACTTTCATCACTTTTCTTTATCGGGTTACAAAAACCTTATGGCTTTTGCGACAAAAATAGCGATTGTACTTTTGATTGTGGATTATTTTATTGAGAATCGAAGGAATAATCTAGACGTTGAGATATTTGTCCAAATAATCGGACCTCTCTTTAAGGTCTTCCAAAAATTGGTCGTCGCTATTTCCGAACAACACGTTGTAATTGTACCGTCGGAAGGTCTGTAGAATATCGTTCAAGTTAGACGAGGCGATCTTAATGGTAATCTGAACCACGTCGTTTTTTGAATCCGTTATAAAACCTCCGATAAGTTTAGTGTTATTGCTTTCCACGATCTGGGCTATCTCACTAAAAGAATAATCTTTAATACCCTTCGCCACGACAATAATACCTCCCGGCTCCGTAAAGAACGGCGTATCGATAAACACGCTTACGATATCGGTAAGATCGTAATATCCATCAATCCTTCCCTTTTCATCGATAATGGGCACGAGATTAGATTCATTTCGGGCAAAAGTTTCGAGCACGTCCAACCAACTCGTTTCCTTTCTCACGAAAAAGGTATCGAGTTCGTAGCGGTATTGCTCTACTTTTTCGTTTTTATCGAAATTCTCAAGGTCGTTTTCACTGAGCAACCCCAAATAGGCATCGTTCTCCGTAACGGCAACGTGCGAATGTGTGGTTCCTTCAAAAAAGGTGATAACCCCCGCTAAGGAGTCCCCTATCTTAAACGACGGAATATTGGTGACTATGTGGTCTTGAATATGCATAACTCTTTATACTAAACGCAAAATACTAATTAAAAATATCAAAAGGCATGCCTAATTTGTATTTTTGTGCCGAATGGTAAATTCTATCGGCAAATGACTAAATTAAGCGTTAACATAAATAAGATTGCAACCCTTAGAAACGCCCGAGGTGGCAATATGCCCGATTTATTGAAAACGGCAGCAGACATTGAATCTTTTGGGGCACAAGGCATAACCATACATCCAAGGCCCGACGAAAGGCATATTCGCTATCAAGATGCACGTGACCTAAAAGCATTGGTCACTACCGAATACAACATCGAAGGCAACCCCGTGAAGCAATTTATCGACCTCGTACTCGAAGTGCGCCCCACCCAGGTCACCCTAGTACCCGACGCCGTAGACGCCATTACCTCGAATGCCGGCTGGGATACCGTAAAACACAAAGACTTTCTAAAAGACGTTATACAGACCTTCAAAAATGCAGGCATACGTACTTCCATTTTTGTAGACGCCGAAGCCAAGATGGTCGAAGGTGCGGCAGAAACCGGCACGGACCGAATTGAACTATACACCGAAAGTTACGCCAAAGATTACGGAAAGGGACCGGAAAAAGCTGTCATGCCTTTTACCGAAGCTGCCAAAATTGCATACCAATGCGGTTTGGGCCTTAATGCCGGACACGATTTAAGCTTAGACAACATTAAATATTTCAAGGAAAACGTCCCCCATTTACTAGAGGTTTCCATTGGCCACGCCCTAATTTGCGAAGCGCTCTACCTCGGACTTGAAAACGTAGTAAACATGTACCTGAACAAATTGAAATAAATGACTACCCTACACTCCAAAATCATAGGCAAAGGTTCGCCCCTTTTAATTTTACACGGTTTCCTAGGAATGTCAGACAACTGGAAAACCCTGGGCGGACAATATGCCGAAGCCGGCTTTGAAGTCCACCTCATCGACCAGCGCAACCACGGCAAAAGCTTTTGGTCCGACGATTTCGACTACGACCTGCTCGCCGAAGACCTTAAGGCCTATATGGAAGCCCACCATCTAGACCGGGCCGCAATTATCGGACATTCCATGGGCGGCAAGACCGCCATGCAGTTCGCCTGCTCCTACCCCGAGCTTACCGACAGGATCCTCATTGCCGACATTGCCCCTAAATTTTATCCCCCGCACCACCAAGCTATAATCGACGGCCTAAACGCCCTTCGGCTCGAGACCATGACATCACGAAACGAAGCCGATGGGGCACTAGGGCAGTATATCACCGATTTCGGCACTAGACAGTTTTTACTCAAAAACCTATATTGGGTAGAAAAAGGCCAATTGGGCTTTCGGTTCAACCTAAAGGTCTTAAGCCAGAAAATGAACGAAATAGGGGAAAATATCAACCCTACGGATATGTACAACGGCCCCACGCTATTCCTTAGGGGCGACAAATCGGAATACATCATGCCCAACGACCTCACCGAGATCAAAAAGCATTTCCCACAGGCAGAATTACAAACCATAGATCGCGCCGGACATTGGCTACACGCCGAAAACCCAAAACAGTTCTTTGAAAAATCATTGGCATTCCTAAAAGGGTAAACCGTTTTTTTACACTTGCTTATTTTAGGGGCAAGACCATAAAACCGCGTACAAATTTCTATCTTTAAGGGTAGCGAGCCGATTCGCAATGCATAACCAAATACATTTTACCCATGAAACTAATATTACGAATACTCTTGAGCGCGCTTGCCGTAGTCATACTTTCAAAAGTGCTTCCCCATGTCTTTGTCGACAGTTACACCACCGCAATCATTGTTGCTGTCGTACTCAGTCTTTTGAATTTTATAGTCAAGCCTATTTTGGTCTTGCTCACCCTACCGGTAACCATTTTAACCCTAGGACTTTTCCTTTTGGTTATCAATGCCATAATTATTTTATTGGCCGATAACCTTATCGATGGCTTTACCGTTGACGGCATTTTATGGGCCATACTTTTCAGCCTGTTGCTATCCTTTTTGCAATCCATATTGTTTTCACTTTTAAAAGAGGATGAAAAATCGTAACGATTGTTTGAATTCCAACGGTTTAAAAACTTGCTAGGCTACATTAAATGTACTACTTTTGCATCCCATTTTATGGAAACAAAAAAGAAGATTTAGATGAATATTACAAAAGAGCAGATCGACGATCTAAATGCCGTCGTTAAAGTGGCCATCACCAAAGAAGATTACCAAGACAAGGTAGATAGTATTCTAAGGGACTATAGAAAGCAGGCCAACGTGCCCGGTTTCAGAAAAGGCCATGTGCCCATGGGCTTGATTAAAAAGCAGTACGGAAAGGCCGTTTTGGTCGACGAAGTGAACAAGCTTCTTCAAGATAACCTAAACAAATACCTTACCGAGGAAAAACTGGATGTTCTTGGGAACCCGCTTCCTAAACAACAAGACAATTTTGATTGGGACAATGAAGAATTAGCTTTTGAATTCGAGTTGGGCCTTGCTCCCGATTTTGAAATCTCGCTTCAGACCAAAAAACCGATCACCCATTACAAGATCATTGCCGACGATAAAATGGTAGATGAGCAAGTTGACCGTATTCAAAAACAATACGGCAAACTGGTCAGCAAGAACGAAGTTTCCAAAAATGACGAAGTAAGCGGTACGTTCAAGAACGAAGAAGAAGAGATAGACAATAAGGCCACGCTAGAACTGGACAAGATCAAGAGCAAAAAAGCTTTGGATGCCCTAAAAGGGAAAAAAGTAGGCGATGTCGTAACCTTAAAGTCAAAAGGCCTGTTTAAGGAAGACTACTTACTATCAAGCGTTTTCGGCGTTTCACAAGAAAAAGCGAAAGACCTAGACATTGAAGCTTCTTTCACCATAGAAGAAATCAACGAAAGGGAGCCTGCTGCTTTAGACCAAGAGCTTTTCGATAAACTTTTCGGCAAAGACGAGGTCAAATCGGAAGAAGAATTGAAGCAACGTATCAAAGATGATTCGGAAAAACAGTTCGAGCAACAGTCCGACCAAAAATTATTGAACGACGTTACCGAACATTTTATCGAAAACACCAAGTTTGAACTTCCTGCGGACTTCTTGACGAAATGGATCCAGATGACCGGAGAAAACCCATTGACCGAAGAAGAGGCCAGTGAAGAATACCAGAAATCGGAAAAAGGGCTTCGCTACCAACTTATTGAAGGTAAGATTATCAAAGAAAACGATATTCAAATTCAATTTGACGAGCTTAAGGAATTTGCCAAAGGTTTCATAAAATCGCAAATGGCACAGTTCGGACAATTGAACCCGAAAGAAGAAGAATTGGACAATATTGCCGCTCGTGTTTTGGGTAACCAAGACGAGGTCAAGCGTTTATCGGAACAATTGATGAGCCAAAAACTACTTACCCTTTACAAAGAAAAACTAAACCTCAAAACGAAAGAGGTTACCTATGAAAACTTTGTGAAGGAGGTATACGGGTAATATTTCCAAAAAATTATAAGTATCTTTACGGTGCCGAAAATAATATTTTCGGCACCTTTTTTATTTTATACCCCAGGGTACCTAAACATCGAACAGAAAAATATGGATTACGGAAAAGAATTCAAGAACTATGCTATAAAACACCAAGGTATCAGCAGTACCTATTACGATTCTATCTTAACAAGCATGTATCCCGTTGGTCTAACGCCCAATATTATTGAGGAGCGTCAGATGAATGCCGTGGCCATGGATGTGTTTTCCAGATTAATGATGGACCGCATTATCTTTTTAGGAACGGGCATTAACGATCAGGTCGCCAATATCGTCCAAGCACAATTATTGTTCTTGGCCAGTACGGATGCCTCAAAAGATATTCAGATCTACATCAACTCACCAGGCGGAAGCGTTTATGCCGGTTTGGGCATTTATGACACCATGCAGTTCATCTCTCCCGATGTCGCTACCATCTGTACAGGAATGGCCGCTTCAATGGGAGCCGTATTGCTATGCGCCGGTGAAAAGGGAAAACGCAGCGGACTGACCCACTCTAGGGTAATGATTCACCAACCTATGGGCGGGGCCCAAGGACAGGCGAGCGACATTGAAATAACCGCCCGCGAGATCTTGAAATTAAAATCGGAATTGTACGACATCATCGCCAAGCACTCAGGTCAATCTATAGAGAAGGTCAACGAAGACAGTGACCGTGACTACTGGATGAAAGCCGAAGAAGCACAAGCCTACGGTATGATCGATGAAATTTTGGTAAGGGAAAAAGCATAATCTCGACCAAGTATACACGAATTATCGGTTTTTCGACCAAATCGATGAACCAAAACGCAGTTATCTGCGTTTGTTTTTTGAAAGAAAGTAGATTTATATGGCTAAAGAAAATTTAGAATGTTCGTTTTGTGGCAGAAAGAAACCTGAAACCAATCTTTTGATTGCTGGTCTTGATGCGCACATATGCGACAGATGTATAGAGCAAGCCCACGGTATTGTTACCGAAGAATCTAGACAGACCAAGACCAATGACCTTTCTTCAGAACTTACCCTGAAGAAACCGATTGATATCAAAGCATTTTTAGACACGTTCGTCATAGGGCAAGAGCGTACCAAAAAAGTTATGTCGGTAGCGGTCTACAATCACTATAAAAGGCTTTTACAGCCCAAGTCAAAAGATGACGACATAGAGATCCAGAAAAGTAACATCATAATGGTGGGCCAAACCGGTACAGGTAAGACCCTTATCGCCAAGACCATTGCAAAAATGCTCAACGTACCCTTGGCCATTGTAGATGCCACGGTCTTGACCGAAGCGGGCTATGTTGGCGAAGATGTGGAAAGCATACTTACCCGCTTGCTACAGGCGGCCGATTACAACCTTGAAAAAGCCGAACGCGGCATTGTCTTTATCGATGAGATAGACAAGATCGCCCGTAAAAGCGATAACCCTTCCATTACACGTGATGTATCTGGCGAAGGTGTTCAACAAGGACTCTTGAAGTTGCTCGAAGGTACGGTCGTAAACGTACCGCCCAAAGGAGGAAGAAAACACCCGGACCAGAAATTTATCGAGGTCAACACAGAAAACATCCTCTTTATTGCGGGAGGTGCTTTCGACGGAATTGAGCGTGCCATTACCAAAAGGTTGAACATGCAGGCCATTGGGTACAGTGCGGCAAAAACCGACGACAATCTAGACCAAAGCAATATCCTTCAATATATTATCCCAAAGGATTTGAAGGAATTTGGACTGATCCCAGAAATAATAGGAAGGCTTCCGGTATTGACCCACATGAACCCATTGGACGAAAAGACCCTAAGGGCTATCCTTACCGAACCTAAAAATGCCATTATAAAGCAATACGAAAAGCTTTTTGCGATGGACGATATAAGCTTTACCATTACGGACCAAGCTTTGGACTATATCGTTAAAAAAGCCATTGAGTATAAATTAGGGGCCAGGGGCCTACGGTCATTGTGCGAGGCCATCTTTACCGATGCCATGTTCGAAATGCCGAGCAACGACGAAACCGTATTCAAGGTAACCAAGGCCTATGCCGAAGACAAATTATCTTATGAGACCATAAAAAAGCTAAAAGCGGTTTCTTAGTTTCCATAAGAATACAAACCCATAAAAAAAGCGGGACCACTTTGAGTGGTCCCGCTTTTTTTATGTTATTGAGTGTTAGTTTAAAACCTAAGTATTCGTAAGCTCGCCAATAGGCAAACGTTCTTTTATATCACTTTTTGTCCAACATTTCTTCCCGCGTTTTGTGTAACCGTATTCAGAAGGTCTAGACAGACTTTTTTAATAATTTTCTCATCACTGTACATATCATGGCCAAAACCCTCGACCAGCTCGCCTGTTAGGCCTAATTTCTCATACCAAGACGCCTTAGGACGGTACATATCACCGTCACCGAACAAAAGACGGATTTCACCCTCGGGCTTTTCGACCTCCGAACGTATTCTGGTAGCGGAAACCGCATACAAGGATTTCATGGGCAAGCCTAAGAGTCCGGCTTTCCAAGCTATGGCCCCACCGATACTAAAACAAAGGTAGTGTGCCGGTTCTTTTTCCTTTTTAAGCAGGTGCGCTACCGCAGTGTCGATCCCTCCATCAACAAATGCCTGGTGTACGTTCTCCGCCGAGTTGATCTTTTCATCCACATTCCCCAATTGTTGGCAATCGTAAAAGGCGATATTAAAATACTGCTGAAGATATCCAAGATACGAGGTGATCCAGAGCCCTTTTTTAGCTCCCCACATATCGGATACAATTACAAGTCTTTCTGCCATAATACTGGTTTTTATTTGCCGTTTGGTTCAGTTATTGGTGTCAATTTCCAATATTAAACGGACAAATCCCTTTTTTATTTGTTCATGTGGAGCAATTCTTCGATGTAGTCCCTCTTGTTCGACAATCGCGGAATTTTATGTTGCCCTCCCAGCTTCCCTTTCGACTTAAGCCAATCATAAAAAAGGTTTTCACGCGCCACATGTACCTTTGGGAGATTCAAAGTAATATTGTTGTATCGTTTCGCCTCATAATCGGAATTCAACGATTTTAGGGCATTGTCTAAATATTCAGTAAAAACATCTATATCTTCAGGTGGTTTTCTAAACTCTATGACCCATTCATGGGCTCCTTTTTCCTTACCCTCCATAAAGATTGGGCCCGCCGTATAATCCTTAATCTCCGCACCAGTCTTCATGCAAATAGTTTTTAGGGCCTCCTCTGCATTTTCTATGATCAGTTCCTCCCCAAAGACGTTGATATGGTGCTTGGTACGCCCCGTAACCTTAATACGATAGGGATCGATAGAAGTAAAACGTACCGTATCACCCACCTTGTATCGCCAAAGGCCCGAATTTGTGGTAATGATTATGGCGTAATTGGTATTTACGTTTACTTCCCAAAGCGGAATGGCCTTTTGGTTTTCCGTGCCATATTCGTCCATTCCAATAAACTCATAGAATATACCGTAGTCGAGCATCAAGAGCAGGTCATCGGCATTATTCCTATCCTGAATGGCAAAAAAGCCCTCCGATGCATTATAAATTTCATAGTATTTGAAATTCTTTCGAGGCAGTAATTTCTTGTACTGCTCTTTGTAGGGGTTAAAACTTACCCCTCCATGAAAGTACACCTCAAGGTTTTCCCATACCTGAAAAAGATGGTCTTTTCCCGTCTCCTCGATCACATTGTTCAGCAACACCAGCATCCAAGAAGGCACTCCCGCCAAACTGGTCACGTTCTCCTGCGTACTTTCCTTGATTATGGCCTTGAGCTTGCTTTCCCATTCGCTCATCAGCGACACCTTGTTACTCGGCGTACTGCTAAACTCCGCCCATAAAGGCATATTATCAATTAGAATGGCCGACAGGTCTCCGAAGAAAGAACCATTGTCTTCGTACAACTCCTTACTTCCGCCAAGACGAAGGCTCTTGCCGGTGAACAATTGCGAATTTTCATTATTGTTCAGGTACAGGCACAACAGGTCTTTACCCGACTTATAATGACAATCTTCAAGCGCTTCTTCGCTTACCGGAATAAACTTGCTCTTGGCATTGGTAGTACCACTGCTCTTGGCGAACCATTTGATAGAGGTAGGCCAAAATATATTCTGTTCGCCCCTACGGGTTCTTTCTATAATAGGCTCCATTTCTTCGTAAGACACGATAGGAAGCCGTTCGCGAAAAGTTTCGTAGTTGTTGATGGACTCAAAACCATACCGCCTACCGGTTTCGGTATCTTCCGCAATTTCCAATAATTGGTGCAACACCTCTTCTTGAACTTCTCCAGGATATTTTAAAAAAAGTTCTATCTGGTGATATCGCTTTTTTAGCAACCATGAGGCAATGGAATTGAATAGGGTAATTGGCATTTTTGGGTATCTTTGAATTCGCTAAATTTAGGTTTAATAGTTATCATTTTCAAATCGATTTTAAATCAAACTTTTTTATGCAGTACGAAGGCGTTCTAAGAAAAATGCAGACGGAAATAGGAAACCCCATTCAATACTACATGGTATTTGAAAATGATTTTCTAAACGTAAACCAAGTTTTAGGCAAAGCCCTAGAAATCAATTTCATAAAGTTCCAATGTTTGAACTGCGGAAATGACCGTCCTATTTTTCGCCAAGGTTTTTGCAAGACCTGTTTCTATGAAATACCCTCCGCAGGTGATTGGATCATGCGGCCCGAACTCAGTACCGCCCATCTTGACAAAGAAGATCGCGACCTAGAATACGAGAAAAAAGTACAATTGCAACCCCATATCGTTTACTTGGCCAACTCGAGCAACATCAAGGTCGGCGTTACCCGAAAGACGCAAATACCTACACGGTGGATCGACCAAGGGGCGCACGAGGCTATCGAAATAGTTGAAGTACCAAATAGATACTTGGCCGGGATTACGGAAGTAGCCCTTAAAGACCACATTGGCGACAAGACCAATTGGCGAAAAATGCTCACGAATAACGTAGAGGATGAAAACTTGGTCGAATGGCGCAACAAACTAAAGCAGTACATCCCTGAGGAGGCCCAAGCGTATTACATTGCCGACAATACAGAGACCAATCTTGAGTTTCCGGTACTGAAATATCCTGAAAAGGTAAAAAGTCTTAACCTCACAAAAACCCCGAACTACAAAGGCATTTTAAAAGGGATAAAGGGCCAATATTTTATTTTCGAAGACAATACCGTGTTCAACGTTCGCAGCAACGAGGGATATTACATATCGCTTCAGATTAGCTAAGACTTGTTAAAGCTTAGAACAAAACAGCAATACGCCACACTTTCGCTCTTCACCAAAACCTGAACGGCCTCCCTATCGACAAAAGGCTGTTGAAAGTTTTCCTATCAAAAAAGCCCCCAGTCACTTTTTAAGCGATTGGGGGACATTAGTCGGTTTACCTTTTTTATATTTTTTATCGGAAACAACAAAAGGAGCCAAAGAAAGAAGGCTATCCGTTTTGTTATTCACTTTTCTTTTTTCCCAAGAGACCGCCCAATATGTCCTTGGCCTTCTCCTTGACCACATCTTCATCTTTCTTAGGCGTGGCCGAATCCGCTTTCACCTCGGTCGTATCTTTTTTACTTCCTCCCAAAAGACCGCCCAAGACCTCTTTCACACCATCTTTGGTCGAAGTTTTGGTAGAATCCGTTTCAGAATTGTTTCCTCCCAACACATCGCTCAATAGATCTTTGGCCTTATCCTTTCCTTTACCGATAAGTTTTTGCTTTTGAATTTCCACCAATTGACCGGTCAAGTTCTTTACCCCTGAGCTCAGGTCGGTGCTTACACTAGGATTATCATAATTACCTCCAATACTGGCCACAACGGGAATCGTCAAATCTTTTAAGTCGTCCTCGCCTATTTGTGAAATCAGTTTGTTCACGTCACTACCGAGGTATTTCGCCGGCACTTCCATAGTCGCCTTATAATCCATCTTCTTGTCAAAGGTATGGCTACCTCCAACGTTGATGGCAATATCCTTATACTTTACGGTAAAAGGCTTCACGCTTACAAGTCCGTTTTCGAAGCTAAGCTTGGTTTTCAAATCATCGAGGTTCAATTGTTTAAGGTCGATAAAGCTCAACTTGCTATCTAATGCGGTAAGCAAGGGAGCGCTTTCCGAATCGATTTCCTTGGTCATTATATCGGCAAAAATATCACCGCTCAAGGTCAATAAATCAGGCACCAGGTCATCGGTAAGGTTACCTGAAAGTTTTATATCGGAATCAAGTGTACCTTTTAGAATCTGGGCAATCGGTGCAACCGCCTTAAAGAGCTCCAAAGACTTGAACGTTTCGCTGATTCCCAGTTGTTTCATGTCGAGATTCATGGCAAAGGTGGGAGTTTCCTCCTTGGTCGAAACCTCACCATTAAAGGCCATAGTACCATTAAAAATAGAAGAGGTCATATTGGTCAACGTGGCCTTTTCATCTTTTATACGCAGATTTCCCTTTACATCTTTTAAAGTAAGGTTGTCATAAAGCACAGTATTGGCCGATGCATTGATGTTGGCATCCAAGAATGACGGAATCTTAATTTTTTCTTCCGTAGCACCTCCCGTTTCAGTGCCTCCCGTTTCAGCCCCTTCGGTTTTGTCCTCTTGGGTTTGCCCCTCATTTTCTTCGACCATAAAATCACTCAAGGCAAAGGTATTGGATGAAAGGTCAAAGTCTCCCTCTACCTTCTCGTCGTTGAACATAAAGCCCAACAGGTTTTTGATGGTTCCTTTCGCGTTAAAATCGGTCTTACCCGTAGTACCGCTCAACTCATTCAAGGTCACCGTAGTCGGGTTGAAGGTCAAACTTGTCGTTTTCAGTTTTACAGGATTGGGTATCTCAGCAGACTTATATTCAAAATCACTGATACTAAGCTTACCATTGGTCGTTGTTTTCTCATACTGCTCCTTTTCTATGGAAGCCATATCAAAAGACGTACTGACATCGGCGACCAACAACCCCTTTAAATCAAGGTCGGCAGGCACGGGATACGCTTGTTCAAGGTTGGCCAAATTCATATTGCCATCGATATGGGCCTTTACCTTTGTGTTCCCCATAAGCTCCTTGATATTGGCCGTCATATTAAACTTGTCCTCGTCGATCATAAAGGACAGTTTTTCAATGTCAACATAGGTATCTTCCACAATACCCGTATTGTTGTTTATTTCGGTATCGATAAAAACGTTACGAACCGATTTCGGCAAATCAGGATATTTGAAGGATGCGTTTTCAGAATTGATCTTTATATTGAATTTAGGGATGTGCTCTTCATCGACAATACCTTTAAATTGACCTTCCAAGATAAAATTTCCGGTAGTCTTTACACTTTCTATGTTCTTTGAATACTCTGCAGGAATGACCGCCAAAAAGTTTTTAAAGTCCGAAGACGGGGTTTTAAAGCTGATATCGACCTCTTGGTTGTTTTCGTTCAGTTTAATAAATCCGTCAAAGACCAAGGCCAATTGGTTGATCAGCGCCTCATTTTCAAGGAAACTATATTTATTTTCATTCAAGTCCACTCCGATAAGGGCGTCGAGTTGAATTTTGTTTTTGTTCAGGTAATTGGTGCTATCCATTTCAAAAGACACCAAAGCTTCGGTAAAGGTATCGAGTTCCGATTTTTCCAAAGAAAGATCTCCTTTACCGTTGTGCTGCATTTCGGAAATTTCCAAACGCATACCGGTAGAGCGGTCATCATAAACAATTTTGGTATTGGTAATGGCATACGACTGCAGGTCTAGGACAAAGCCCTCACCGGAAGTCTCGGCAGGCGCACTTGGCTCGTCGGAAGGTAGGGCGATATCAAAACTCGCATTCTCTTCCTTATCTATAGTAACGTTCACCACGGCCCCATCAAGCGTTAGGCTTTTAATACCTATAGCCTCACCTTGCCCCTTGAACAATTCACCTATACCCATTTTAAGCGCTACGCTCTTGGCGGCAAAAAGGGTATCGCCCTCAAAGGGGGCCTTATTCAAAAGAACCACATCTTCCAAGCCCACTTCGGCATTGGGAAAATTACTAATAAGGCTCAAATCGGCCTTTGAAAAATCGAGAGTTGCGTTCACATTATTGTTCACGTTATTCTTTATGATCTCACCGATTTTAGATTCAAGGAAAAAGGGTGCGGCCACCAGTATGGCCACAATAAGCAATACAAGCACTCCTACGATCCTAACTATTTTCTTTTTCATAATTCTATTTCAAATACTGATTTATAAAATGCAATGGAATACAAAACACATAGGCCAAGAACAAGCTTGAAACCAAGCTTAACCTAACGAAAGAAGAGCGGTTTTTTGAGCTCTCATATCAAGATTCTTAACCCTATCGATACAACTCAAAAAAGCTATGAATATTATACCTCTAGCGCTATTTCTTCCCCAACGGCCAATTTGAACCGTTTTCGCATGATATATACGAAGAAATACAGAAAAGGAGTGTCGAGAAACGCTATTAAAACCTTAAAAATAAAACCGCTTACCACCAGACCAAAAAAGAGGTCCCATGGCAAAACGCCAAAAACACAGAGCAGCCCCACTACGGTAAAGGTATCAACGAACTGGGAAAGAAAAGTGGAAAAGTTGTTCCGGACCCAAAGGTACTTGCCCTTGGTAATCCTTTTCCAAAAATGATAGATGGCAATATCGATATACTGCGCAAAGAGATAAGCGATCATCGAAGCCAAGACGGCTATGGGGGAAAGGGCGAACACCTTGGTAAATGTCGAATCGCCTACAGGGGAAGAAGTTATGGCCGGGGCCATTTCGGCCACCAAGATGATGGCCATTGAGAACAGGCTAGCAAAAATACCTGCAGTAACAATCTGATTGGCCTTTTTCCGTCCGTAGATTTCCGAAATCAGATCCGTAATCAAAAAAGTTATCGGATAAGGCAAGACACCCACCGATATCTCGAACAACGAGACCCCAAAAACAGTAAAATCACCAAAGGGATTCCAATAAAAAAACTTCTGAAAAATAAGATTAGAGACTACCAAAGAAGTTATAAAAAGCGCTCCTAGGTAAAGATATATCTGATACGCCAAACGGCTATCTTTTAGATTCATAAGCTTTTTCGTGTTAAAATCATCGATGAACCATACAATTTCGTCGATGATTGCCCGTTATTGCAAGACTCTCTAAAAACCAAAAATAGCTTAAAAAAACCCAAGCATGAAAAAAACGATACTTACATCATTACTTGTTCTAGGCGGATTAAGTGCCAAAGCCCAGTCGTACGTCGGTTATCTGACGGACAACTACAGCGGTGTCAACGGCCTTATCGCCAACCCTGCCAATATTACGGATTCAAGGTTCAAAACGGACATTAATATTGCAGGTGCCAGTACATTCTTTAGTAACGATTACTACGGATTAAAGTTGGGCGACGTGGTCACCTCTGATTTCGACTTTGATACCGATGGCAAAAAATACCCCAAAGACAGTAACAACTTTTTTGGAAATGCCGATATTTTAGGGCCATCGTTTATGTTCAACCTCACCCCTACCAGTTCCTTGGCCATTTTTACAAGGGGAAGGGTCGGCTACAACGTAAATAAGATCAACGGAAACACCTTTGAAAGCATCTCCAACGATTTTGACGAAAACGAAGACCTATTGATCGACGAGGACGATGTCTACCTTACGGCGAATGCTTGGGCCGAAGTTGGCGTCACCTATGCCCGAGTGTTAATGAACAAAGACCAGCACTTTTTAAAGGGAGGTATCTCTTTAAAATACCTGCAAGGTTTGGGCAACGCTTATGCCAGCGGAAAAAACGTCACTATAGATTATGATGCCGACGGCACTCCCCTTCCAGGAGGGCAGACCACCGGAAGCATTGAATCGACCGGTGAGGTAAATTACGGGCACAGCGATAATATTGACGATAATTTCGAAGATTTTGAAGTTGAAATCGTAGATGGGGCAACCGGCTTCGGCGCCGATCTAGGTGTCGTTTATGAGTGGCGCCCAGATTACGCCTCCTATGCCTCCAACGACGGTTCGAATACTTTCAAACATCCAAACAAATACAAATTAAAGTTCGCGCTTTCCATCAGCGACATTGGGTCCATCAACTATAAGAACGGTACCCAAAACACCTATGACATTACAGGAACGGTAAATGAGGACGATTTTGAGAACGAAGACAACCTCGAAGACCTTCTAAACAATCTCTATACCCAGACCGGCACCAGTAGTTCAGAAAAATTCGCTTTACCGACGGCCTTGCATTTTAATGTAGACTATAGCCTGAACAAGAGTTTTTACCTGAACCTGAACACCGATTTCTCTTTACGATCTAGCACTAAGGTAAATACCAATAGAATACCTACCATGGTATCATTTACCCCTCGCTATGAAAGCAAATGGTTCAGTTTTTACATGCCCGTTAGCCTTATACAAGGTTCAGGTGCACAATGGGGCGCAGGTTTTAGGGCCGGACCTCTTTACATCGGTTCCGGATCGGTTATGAGCTTATTGTTAAGCGACAATTCTAAAGCTGCAGACGTTTATGCCGGATTAAAAATACCCGTTTACCAAGGAAAACCGAAAGACAGGGATGGCGATGGCATCGTCAACCGAAAAGACGACTGTCCCGATGAGTTCGGCCCAGCCGAAAACAATGGTTGCCCATGGCCTGACACCGATGGTGACGAGGTAGTTGACAAAGATGACAAGTGCCCAGAGGAAGCTGGTGAAGTCATGAACGATGGCTGTCCGCTTGTTGATTCCGATGGTGATGATGTACTTGACGAAGACGACAAATGCCCGAACGAACCCGGAGCTGCCGAAAACGAAGGGTGCCCATGGCCCGACACTGACAACGACGGAGTTTTGGATAAAGACGACGAATGCCCTAACGAGATGGGAACCGTGGCCAACAAAGGCTGTCCTGAAGCTCCCGAAGTTACCGAGGAAGTACAGAAGCAGTTGAACGATTACGCCAAGACCATTCTTTTCAATTCAGGAAAAGCAAGTATAAAGTCGGAATCTACCGCCGTTTTAGTAGACATCATAAGCATCTTAAAAGAATATCCGGATGCGAAGTTCAGTGTGGAAGGCCATACCGATAGCATAGGAAGCAAAGCCACCAACCAAAAGCTATCTGAATCTAGGGCCATGTCGGTCAGGGATTTCTTGATCAAAAACGGAATCGACGCCTCGCGTTTGACCGCCGTTGGTTTCGGGGAAGATAAGCCCATTGCCTCCAACATGTACAAAGATGGTCGCGCCCAAAACAGAAGGGTTGAAATCAACCTTGTAAAATAGCATACCAAGACCACCTATTATATACCAAAAGAGCCAGCAATATGCTGGCTCTTTTATTTTATTCAATAACAAAACTATTTGATATCAAGTACAAATGGCATGCGTGCCTGAACCCCTTCCCTTTCCATAACGGACTTCACTTGTTTCAATATAGAATAGGCTTCCGCTCCTATTTCCTCTTCAATAATCCCTTGTTTCACTTTAGCACTGGCTCCACCTAAATCTTCCATAAACCTTTCGAATCCCGATTTATATTTAGGGTATTTTTTGAGTCCGTAATTCTCTAACTCGGCCATATTTGCGGCTTCCGCTATGGCATCCTCCAAATTACCCAGTTCATCTACGAGTCCCATCCGTTTGGCATCTACACCGCTCCAGACCCGGCCTTGCGCCAAACTATCCGCCTGGGCCATACTAATGTTACGCCCTTGGGCTACCCGTTGTAAAAAAGTATTATAGGTACTCTCAATACCTTCTTGAACATAGTTCCTGAAATTATCGGTCATCGGTTCAAAAAGGGAGTATTCAACCGAGTTTTTGTTGGTTCCTACCTGCTCGGCGTTGATACCGATATTCCCGGCCAGTTCACTCATATTGGGTATGGTTCCAAAAACACCTATGGAACCCGTAATGGTTGTGGGTTCCGCGAAAATTTTATCCGCACCCACGGCGATATAGTACCCTCCCGAAGCGGCCACATTCCCCATGGACACCACCACAGGTTTTTTCTCTCGGGCCAATTCGATTTCCCGCCAAATTATATCGGAGGTCAAGGCACTGCCCCCCGGGGAATTTACCCTGAGTACAATGGCCTTTACCTTATCATCTTCCTTGGCTTCTATGATCGCCTCATTGATGATGCCCTGACCTATAATATCAGGACCTCCTTCACCATACAATATTTCACCTTGTGCAAAAATAACGGCGATTTTATCGGCTCCTTTTTTAACGATTTTCTTGTTCGAACGAATGACATAGTCGTCTAGTGAAACCACGTTCATATCGTCATCTTCACCAAGGTTCAACGCATTCCTGAGTTTCTGCTGGTATTGATCAAAGAAAATTACTCCGTCCAACAGTCCTGTTTCCTTGGCATATTCAGGGGTTCTTCCCCCCAAGGTATCGGCAATGACGTTCAGGTCGGCAGAAGGTATATTCCTTCCTTTAGAAATATCTTCCAGCATTGAATTCCACAGCGAACCTATCAACTCTTTAATTTGGGTACGGTTGGCCTCGCTCATTTCATTTGATATAAAAGGCTCAACGGCGCTCTTATACTTTCCATGGCGTATGACTTCCATTTTCACCCCTGTCTTTTCCTGTAAATCTTTAAAGAACAACACTTCCGAAGACAAGCCCCTAAAATCTAAGGCCCCGACCGGGTTCATAAAGATAGAATCGGCCACACTTGCCAGGTAGTAATCTTTCTGCATGTAAAAATCACCATAGGTATAAACGAATTTACCACTGGCCTTGAATGCCTCAAGTGCTTTGCGGATGGCCTGCGTTTGGGCAAGTCCCGCCATCATAAAATTATTGTTGATACTAATGCCCTTGATATCGTCATCGTCCTTTGCCACAGAAATGGCATGTAAGATTTCATCAAGTCCTTGTGACTGCTCATACAATGCCCCGGCAAAAGGATCCATTGCATTATCTCCCACATAATCGCTGATCGGACGTTTTAACTGCAGCTCTAAAACCGAATTTTTCTTTATGGTCACCGTGTCTTCAGAACTGCCCACGATACCGATAAAGATAATGAACATAACAAACACAACACCAAAAGCAATAAGGCAGCCTATGATGGCCGCCAAGAGATTTCTTAAAAATTTCATGAAAATTAGGTTAGTATTTTTATCCAAAGATAATGAACTCACCTCTACTTTTTGTTACTTTGCCTTATATTATGAATGACCCCAAAACAGTATACCTCTCACTAGGAAGCAATCTTGGTGACACTTTGAACAACCTGCAGGATGCAGTGTTCGCTATACACAATACCGCCGGAGAAGTGCAGAAGATATCGCATGTATATCAAACAAGCTCTTGGGGTTTTGAGTCTAGCGACTTTATGAACATTTGTATATCGATCAAAACGGTCATGGCCCCACAGGAGCTTTTGCGCACCCTTTTGAACATTGAGACCAAACTCGGACGAGTGCGGTCTTCGGAAGACGGCTACCATCCGAGGTCTATCGACATCGATATTCTATATTACGAAAGGGAAACCTTTATTTCAGAAAACTTGGTGATACCACACCCCGAACTCACCTACCGTAAGTTCGTATTAAAACCCTTGGCGGATATCGCTCCCCAGTTCTATCACCCGGTACTGAACAAAGACACCCGCAACCTCATTCAAGAATGCCGTGACAAGGGCAAACTTGAACGCACGACCTACCGATTGCACAAGAACAGGGCCGACCTTTTTGCCCATTTGAACTTTATAGCCATCGAAGGGAACATCGGGGCCGGTAAAACCACCTTGGCCAACAAAATCGCCGAAGATTTCAGTGGCAAACTGGTCTTGGAACGCTTTGCCGACAACGCCTTTCTGCCGAAATTTTACGAAGACCAAAGTCGGTATGCCTTTCCTTTGGAAATGTCTTTCTTGGCCGACAGGTACCAGCAATTTACCGACGACACCTCTCAGTACGACCTGTTCAAAAAATTCATGGTAAGCGATTACGACATATACAAGTCCCTTATATTTGCCCGTATCACGCTACAGCAAGAAGAATTTGAACTGTACCGAAAACTCTTCCACCTCATGTACAAAGAGGTAAAGAAGCCCCGTTTATACGTTTACCTGTATCAAACGACGGAGCGTTTGCTCGATAACATCAAACAAAGAGGCCGGGATTACGAACAAAAAATTGCCCCCGATTATCTCCAAAAGATCAATAAAGGGTATTTTGAATTCATCAAGGGCTATCCTGAGCAGAACAACCTGATCATTGAATTGGGCGACCTTGATTTTGTGGAACGCAAAGAAGATTATGACACCATTATTGACAAGATCTCCAAGTTTGCCGTTCACTTGCCGAATTAGGCCTTTAAGGCATTTAGTTTAGACCACAGGTCCCATACCACCACGCCCACACTCACCGAAATATTCAAGGAGTGCTTGGTTCCGTATTGGGGAATCTCCACCACATTGTGACTGGCGCTCACCACCTCTTGCGACACCCCTTTAACTTCGTTCCCGAATACTAGGGCGTACTTTTTATCCGCATCTATTTCAAGTGCGTTCAACATTACGGCATTTTCGGCCTGTTCAATAGCCAAGACGGTATACCCATCGGCCTTCAACGCTTCTACAAGCTCCACTGTATTTTCCTCATAGGCCCAATCTACACTTTCGGTAGCCCCGAGGGCCGTTTTTCTAATGTCTTTATGGGGCGGCTGTGCGGTAATACCGCAGAGGTATATCTTTTCGATCAAAAAGGCATCGGAAGTTCTAAAGACCGAACCGATGTTGTTCAAACTCCTGATGTTGTCCAACACAATAACAATAGGGGTTTTATCGGCCTGTTTAAAGGCTTCGACATCTAATCGGTTCAATTCTTCGTTCTTGAGTTTTCGCATACTGTACCTCCGTTAAGGGAGTGTTTTAAAGGTTACCGATCCGGTAAAACGCCGAAGATAAACTTATCCTCAAATATCAACAATGGTTTATCTTCCCTTGAAAAAATAGTACTTTCGTTTTACGGACTTTCGCTGTAAAATTAAACTATTCAGATCGCTTTGGGAAAATCGCAAAAAACAAAAAAGGTTACACCTTTGATGAAACAGTACAACGCCATCAAGACGAAGTATCCTGATGCCCTACTATTGTTTCGCGTAGGGGATTTCTATGAGACTTTTGGGGAAGATGCCGTAAGGGCCTCTAAAATTCTGGGCATTATACTCACCCATAGAAACAATGGTGGCGACCGTACCGAACTGGCAGGTTTTCCTCATCATTCGCTAAACACCTATTTGCCCAAATTGGTAAAGGCCGGTGAGCGCGTGGCCATCTGTGATCAGCTAGAGGATCCCAAAATGACCAAAACGATCGTGAAGCGTGGTGTTACGGAGCTCGTTACACCCGGGGTAGCCATGAACGACGATATACTAAGCGCCAAGTCCAACAACTTCCTTTGTGCCGTTCATTTTGGAAGAAAGCTCTTAGGGGTTTCCTTTGTCGATATTTCCACAGGGGAATTCCTCACTTCCGAAGGAACCGAAGAACAGATCGACAAACTCTTGCAGAACTTTGCCCCGAACGAGGTGTTGGTTCCCAAAAAATACAAAAAGGAATTTCTTGAGGTTTTCGGAAATCAGTTCCACACCTTCTATATGGAAGATTGGGTCTTTCAGAACGACTATGCCCAAGAGACCCTTACCAACCATTTCAACACCAGCACCCTAAAGGGCTTCGGTGTTGACCATTTAGGACACGGTATCATTGCTTCGGGCGTAGTCTTGCACTACCTTTCGGAAACGCAGCACCGGCAGTTGCAACACATCAACAGCCTAAAGCGCATTGCCGAAGAAGAGCACATTTGGATGGACCGTTTTACCATCAAAAACCTAGAGCTTTACCATTCTACCAACCAAAATGCGGTAACCCTTTTAAGCATCATAGACAAGACCTTGTCACCCATGGGCGGACGTATGCTCAAACGATGGCTGGCACTTCCCTTAAAGAATACCGAAAAGATAAACCGTAGGCACCAGGTAGTTTCTTATTTACACGACCATGACGACACCTTGCTGAAAATACAGCAACGGATCAAACAGATGGGCGACCTTGAACGCCTCATATCAAAGGTGGCGACCGGAAAAGTGAACCCAAAAGAGATTGTACAGCTCAAAAATTCGCTCGAGGCCATCATCCCTATCAAACAACTAACGGCCCAAAGTAATGACGAGGCCCTCCAGCTTATTTCCGACCAATTGCACGCGTGCGATATGCTCCGCAACAAGATCAAGGAAATGATCAACGAAGAGGCCCCCGTACACATCCCTAAGGGCAAGACCATCGCCGATGGTTATTCCGATGAACTTGACGAACTTAGGGGCCTCGCCTTTTCAGGAAAGGACTATTTAGATAAAATGCTCGCCCGCGAAAGCGAACGCACGGGCATTACCTCATTAAAAATTGCCTCGAACAACGTTTTCGGCTACTACATCGAAGTACGGAACACACATAAAGACAAGGTGCCCGAGGAGTGGATCCGCAAACAGACCTTGGTCAATGCCGAGCGCTATATCACCGAAGAACTAAAAGAGTACGAATCAAAGATCCTTGGGGCCGAGGAGCGCATTCTTAGCCTCGAACAACAACTGTTCTCACAATTGGTGGTCTGGGCCCAAGAGTATATTGCCCCCGTACAGAACAACGCACAGCAGATAGCCCAACTCGATTGTCTTTGCGGCTTTGCCCAGCTTGCCAAAGAGAACAATTATGCCAAGCCTGTCATTAACGATACAACCGAAATCAACATCAAGAACGGTAGGCATCCGGTCATAGAAAAACAATTGCCCTTGGGAGAGGCCTACATTGCGAACGATGTGACCCTCAACCGAGACGAGCAACAGATCATAATGATCACCGGACCCAATATGAGCGGTAAATCGGCCATCCTTAGACAAACGGCCTTGATCGTTCTCCTGGCCCAAATGGGCTCTTTTGTGCCGGCAGAGGCTGCCGAAATCGGCTATGTGGATAAAATTTTCACCCGTGTCGGGGCGAGCGACAACATTTCTATGGGCGAATCTACCTTTATGGTAGAAATGAACGAGACCGCCTCTATCTTGAACAACCTATCGGAGCGCAGTTTGGTCTTGCTCGACGAAATCGGAAGGGGTACAAGCACCTACGACGGTATTTCCATTGCCTGGGCCATTAGTGAATACCTACATGAGCATCCGGCACGGGCCAAGACGCTTTTTGCCACACACTATCACGAACTCAACGAAATGGCGACCACCTTTGAGCGCATCAAAAACTACAACGTTTCGGTAAAGGAATTAAAAGACAATGTACTTTTTCTTCGAAAATTGACCGAAGGCGGAAGCGAGCATAGTTTCGGCATTCACGTAGCAAAAATGGCCGGAATGCCGTCCCAAGTAATCCGAAAGGCAAACAAAATTTTAAAAAAACTTGAAAAATCGCACTCAAGCGAAGAGCTCACCGATAAATTACAAAGTGCCCAAGACGAGATGCAATTGAGCTTCTTTAATCTAGACGACCCCTTGCTCGAACAGATAAAGGAAGAAATAACCCACCTCGATATCAATACCTTAACACCGGTTGAAGCCCTTATGAAACTAAACGAGATCAAACGATTATTGACCAAAAACAAGCAGGTTAGTTCGTAAATTCCCTACAGCAAAACCGTCTGTTTTTTTATTTTTCAGATTTCATAAAAAATTTCTTTGCATTTTAGAGAATTGTATTAAATTTGCATCCGCATCTGTGAAAGATGTCACGTTCTTTACCTTTAATAACTATGCGAAAATAGCTCAGCTGGTAGAGCGCCACCTTGCCAAGGTGGAGGTCGCGGGTTCGAATCCCGTTTTTCGCTCAAAGAGCACAGATTTCATCTGTCTTTTGCTCGACATTATAAACGCTGCTTGTCGGCGTTTTTTTGTTAAAGACTTTACCAATAGCGGCTCGAGTGGTGGAATTGGTAGACACGTTGGACTTAAAATCCAATGGACATTAGTCCGTACGGGTTCAAGTCCCGTCTCGAGTACTTTAATCCCTGTTAATCTTTTGATTTTCAGGGATTTATTGTTTTAAATAATTTGATTTTAGCAACCACTTTGCAACCAAACCTAAGGTTACATATCAGCACTCAACTTTTTTTATATTCTTAACACAAAAAAAAGTGGTTATCCGTTTTTATTATTACGGTCCTTTATACGAAGAAAAAAGCTTCAAATCAACTTTTTAATTAAACCCTTTACAAATAACTTTACCTATTCAAACCACTTAAATTATTGACTATGAACAGTTCAGACATCAAAGATGCATTATATATTACGGAGCAAGCCCGTGAAGCTTGGTTAAGTAGTTTATCCTTTGACAAAATCACTCTGAAGTTTGCGAGCATTGGCTTAAATGGGTTTTTGAGAGAAATGAAGGAAAACAAGTATATTGAAAGGAGCTTCGAACATACGGATATTTACTTAATAAAGATGTTTATTAATGATGCTGAACTTTACGGTGACAATGATAAAACATCATTTAAACTTACTTTTAACCGCACTCAAAAGATATTTGATGAAGCAATAAATAAGCTAAAAGAAATGGTATAGACATTTGATACTTTTGTTTGTTAGACGTAAAAATTAAAAAACTTTTAAAGTATTAGCAATTCTTAGCCATTTAGGTTTCCAATTTGCTATTTTTCAAAATATAAGTAATTGATTTTAAGACCTTAAAGGTGTCTTACTTAAAGTTAGGTGCTTTTTCTAGACAAATCAAAATATTATACTAGAACTTTACCCCGTTAAGGTTAGTAACTATACCCTTAAAAACGCTCTTACAACACAGAAGTTTAGTGCCATCAAAATAGTATTGTTCTTTACGCTGAAATATTCACCAGTATTCTTACATTTATATTTGTTTCCCTTACAATCATAAACCTTTGAAGTACCATCAAAAGAACGTACAACTTCACCGTTCCATCTAATTTGCTCTAAATGCTTTATACAAGAAGTTAACTATACTAAACCAAAATAACAGTGTAAATAAACACTACAAAATGGAGAAAAATTGTAAAGCCATAACAAAAGAAGGGAATAAGTGCAGTAAAAAAGTTCATTTATTTGGTTATTGTAAACAACATTTAAACCTAAAAAAGAAAGCGATATGGACATTTATTTTATTGATTCCCGGCTATTTATTATTTGAGCTTTTAATACCATATGCCTTTCAAAAAAGCATCGATAGCTACGAAGAAAAACCTCAAATAAATGTCGTAAATAATTTTAATTGCGAATCTGAAAAACTAATACAAGCTCCAATGTTTGATAATGATATTTTTTCTGAATCATTATACATCACTATTGCCAATTCCGAAAAAGGACCTTTTAGCATAGGAGTTGGAAATGAAAGGTGTATTTATCCAGATACAGAGTATTGTGTTCTTTTTGAAGATAAAGAAGGTGGTTGCAATCTTAAAATTAAAATAAATACTAAAGGACAAATACTATTGGATGCAGACCTATATAGCGTTTCAGGTGTCGCCGTAGGTATTATAAGGGATAATTATTTAAGGCTGAATGAAGATTGTCATTTTATGTTTAACTATGATGATAATGCGGTTGAAGTGGTCGACAACCACTTAAATGTTGTATTCTCTTTAGATAGAATAAAATATAATACATTATTACTTAGAGGTGCGATTAAGAGAGGGGATGAGTATGTACTTATGAATGGTAGTGATAGAATGTTAATAGGTAATCAAGATTTTTTTGATGAAAATGATTTCCTTATACCAAGGATATTCAAGTACACAGGGAAAAAATGGAGAGGTGTAAGAGTAAAATTATAAATACCTTTTATTTAACAATATTCCTAAAGAAAATAGCGTAAGAATAAACACCATTCCAAAAACAAATTGTGACCTGTGAAATATTAATGATTGATAGGAAACAACTGTAGATATAATTATTGATATGATAATATTACTACTTACAACCAATATTTTTTTCATAGTAAAATTTATTAATATAAAATTAATAGTTTTTCCATAACGGTAAAACAACTATATTATTGGTTTGATAGTATTTTTTTAACAGATTAGCAAGGTATATAAATACCAGTTTTTCACTATAATGTTTTTCCATTTATAGTTCTCTTTCAAGTCTTGTTTCCGATCCTTTGCACCCCCCCCCACATGTACTAATTGAGAAAATCTTATAAAGCAACAACGATTTTAAAGGTCGTTTCGATGAAACATTTATTTTAAATGTATTTAAATTTTTCAAACTATTCTGTCTAATATTTATCAAGCATACTTGAATAGGTAATTATTAGACAGTTTTGGTTTCAGGAAGTTGGGTAGAAATTAGACAGTTTTTTACTATTCCCTCTCTGATCATCTTATGAAAATTCCTAGAATACATTTCTATTATTTTTTTTAAATTTTTCTTGGGTCTGTCCCTATCCGTAGGTTTTATTCCACCAAACCAATAGTTTTGGTTTGAATATAATTCTACTGCCTTTTTTTGGGGCTTTGTTAAGCTATCTTTTCTAATGCTTCTATCAAAATAAACAATTGCATCAAACTTTTTTAAAAGTAAATCAAAAGCTTTTCTAAAATTACAACTAGTAAAATCAGCAAATGTTTGAATACCGATTTTTTTAACTTCAGACATCTTTTTATATTTCAATTCAACTCTTATTGTATGTACCGTCATTCCGTATTGTCCAGATTTGTTATAAATTTTAATATCATAATGCTGATGGTGGATTATTGCAAAATTCCGCTTATACCTAAACTCAAATAGCTGTCCGTTTTGGAAAAGCAGTCCAGCAATGAATACTTTAGGGTCAAAATCAATTTCAATGTTTGCTCCTATCTCAATATTCTGTAATATCATTTGCTCTGGCTTACAATCGAACAAGTTAGTTAGATGATTCATAACTTCAATGAAATTGTGTAGTGTGAACAGATTACCGTTGAACCCCCTATATTTAATTCCTGTATTCTTAGGTGCTGCAATGTTATGAAGTGAATTATAAAGCTTGTGTACACTTCCTGAAAAGATGATTTTACCCGTCTCGTAAACCGTTATTTTACAATTATGGTATTTAGCTACCTTCTTTTCATAGATTACTCCTGTGCGCTCTGAAAAACCGCTCACAAACTCAAGACAAGTCAAATTATTTAAACGTTCAACATTTACATCCAGCAAAAACACCTTTACATAATCTACCATTTTCTTTTAGGGTGTCTTTCTTCAATATCCGACCTATTATCAACGTAGGAAAGTTCAATTTCCATTATTCTAACCCGTTCTTTTTCTTTTTGTTCAAGATGGTCTAATCTGATGATAATCATTGCCCTAAGCTCATCATCATATTTTGAAAGAATAAATAAGATTTCCCGTTTTTCAAGTTTATACATTGGTTGCTTACGTCCAGTTCGGTCATTGTAATCACTTAACGAGAAACTGCGTTTAGTATAATTCTTCCAAGATTTTTCCATTTCCCTGATATCTCGAAGTACATCAGAATGTCTTTTCCTTGTAAATTCTGCCAAATCACGACTCGTTATACAATCGTTAATTAATGTAATATCCATTGTAGCCATAATCTAGTTCTTAATTTTAATTATGGCATTTTCAACCTCATCCCTTTTATAAAGGACACGTCCACCTATCTGGTATTTAGTAAGAATACCTTTGACCGTTAGATTATGAACTGTACTAATATCACAATGAAGTAATTCAGCTAGTTCCTGTCTGGAAATGTAGATTGTAGGTTCTTTGGGCTGGAAATGTTCTTTTAACTCATCAATTTGAGTTTTTACACCTTGAATAATTGCCTCCTGAAGTTGTTCTGGGGTTAAGCTTATTAATTGTACTTGCTTCATAATACCTTGTTTTTACGTTTAACAAGGCAAATAAATTGAATGTGATTGTTGTACTAGGCAGTACCAGTACTGTTTTGAGTACTATAATTGAAAGAGGTTTATTCTTCAGGTAGTCTGTTTACGAAATCACTAGTTACTTCTAGATTTTTGTTTTTACAATGCTCTATTATTTTCGTCATTTTATTTCGACTATTGTAGATATTCTTACTGGATATTTTATTAGTATCAGACGTTGTTTCAGAGATGTAAGGACGATAGTTCGCATTCCCTAACTCTTTAGCTGTTTTTGATGCATTACCTTCATTATCCTGTAGCAATTGATTTATTTCACCAGTAGCAAATTTAACCCCAATTATAAACCAATATTCATCTTTTTCATCCTTAGCTTTATTCACACTACTATTAAGTTTCTTATTTAGAAATAATATGTAATTCCTTCTAGCAAAATCGGTTAAATCATTTAGTCCATCTGTAATATTTTGAACCCTTTTCAATTCGATTTCAACAAACATTGCATCTGTCAATTCCAGCCCATTTTCAGAAACACCACTAGCTATTATACTATTAGGTTTTTTAATATCACTCCCGTCCTTATTCCCTGTTTTATAACCGTAAACCGCACCAAAATTCTTTCTAAAGCCAGTTAAAACCTCTCCATCAACAACAACCTCATTTGAGTTTTTAATCAGCCATACCCCAAACATCATCTTAAAATAATCATCAAAATTATCACCCCTAAGTCCAGTCAATAATTTTTCATTTATATAAATACTCATAGCTGTTTAAATTTATTTCAAACTATTCGTTTGAAGCATTTTTAATAACATTTAATTGGGATTCCTTCTTTTCTTTTTGAGCTTGTAAAGTATAGAAATCGGCTATTTGCTGAGCATAGTCTAAAGAACTTTTCCCAATATAGTTTAAGAACATCTTTTCCGTTCCATGGGCTGTTATCTGCATAATTAAAGGCGTTGGAAGCTTTCCGTAAAGGTTTGTGGCAAAAGACCGTCTGCAAACGTGTGAAGTCATTAGTTCATACTTTGCAAAAGTTCCCGCTATTTTTCTCTTTACACCCCTTTCAATATAATTACCTTTACCATCTCTGGCTATTTCATTGCCTTTAGAATCCACCATTACAACCTTACCCCCTTTTACTGGTTCATCAATCCCAGCAATACGGCAAACCTCTTTAATTTTTTCATTGAGCCTTTGCAAGGCAATCTTATAAGGCAACCCAGTTTTAAGAATTTCTTTGGTAGTTGGTAATACTGGAATAGTAACATTCTTACCAGTTTTTTGTTGCTTCAATTCAATAACCTCAAGTCCACTTCTGGTAACAAAATTATCTTTAGTCAACTTCAACAAATCGCCTCCCCTCTGACCTATGTGACAACCTAAAAGAATCCATTTACGAACATTTTTATGAGCGTCATTGATGAGATTAGCACTTTTAATCTTATCAAGTTCATTTTCACTTAGATATAAAATACCTTCATTTTTAGGCTTACCACCTTTAATTTTTCTAAGTTGACCACTAGTTTGAACACCATAAATTTCCGCATCATTACACACCGTTTTCAAATCATCAATCTTTTTGCGTGCATAGCTTTCTGAATAATGCTTTGTATTCATCATCCAATTGAGAAACTCTTTACCAAACTGTATATTAACATCCTTTACCTTTAATATCCTTCTACCCTGAAAAACCTTTATGATATTTAATAGGTTTTTATATGAACTGATTCTACTTTTAGAAAGTCCTAGACCATTGTGGGCATTTTCCCTTATGTTAGCCGTATCAATAACATTCTGAATAGCATCTACCAACAAATCACTTTGTTTATCTTCTGTGATGCGCTTAAAATGCAAATCAACAACATACCTCAACCATTCATTACTTACATTAATGCCGTTTGCGCTAGCTTCATTATATTTCTCGCTAACTGTAACCTTTAATTTTTGTAAATCCGTTGTGAGGTTTTTGTTATAGGCAGAATTTTGTTTGGGCAATCCAGCCCCAGTTCCAGATTTAGTCCCCCAATCTTTATAACTGATGCTTAATCCTGTTTTCTGTCTAAGCATCAAACCTCTTTTGATTGAAAGTCGGATGTAAATTGAAGCATTGGAAGATTTATTTACAGTATAAACCGCAGTAGTTGCCATATCATTTACCTAATTATTGAATCAAAGATATATTTATTGCAACCAATTTGCAACCATTTATCAATTGCTTTAAATTGCATTCAATTTATTTAAATACTCCATTAAACCATACATAATGGTACATTCATTGAAAACACTAACCATAATGTTGATTTTAAAGGGAGGTTAATAGGTAATGAATTGAATCTGGTTAGTCCCGTCTCGAGTACAGATGAGAAGCCAAGATTAATCGTCTTGGCTTTTTCTTTTTCCGCTTGTTTCAGTTCGAATCGAAAAGCTTTCCTACATACAGTCTAAAATGCATAAATTGCACCTGACAAGAACATCCCATATTTCGCCCTATCGATCTCAAAATCATAAAAGAAAGGTTGTTAAGGTTTCTGTCCAAAAAAATAATCGCCATAACTAAGATTATTATTTTAAATTATCCCTTTCGTAGGTTCTAATTATATTCCATTGATTTGAAGTACTATATTCTTTACTTGATCAGTTTTACATACCTAAGCGTATGCGCACAGGAATTACCCCCTATTAAAAATTATACGCCCCAAGAATATAACGGCGAATACCAGAATTGGGGTATTTCACAATCTTCATCAAAGACTATTTTTATAGCCAATCACATGAACCTTCTCGAATTCGACGGTTCTACATGGCACCGCTATAAACTACCAAACGCTTCGGTCATAAGGTCGGTCAAAGCGGTTGACGATAGAATATACACCGGATCTTACAAAGAATTCGGTTATTGGAAAAAAGACGATAACGGCGAGTTACAATATACCTCCCTATCCGATAGGTTAAGCATTACCATGGCCGAAGATGAAGAGTTTTGGAAGATTCTACCCATAGACAGTTCCATTCTTTTTCAATCTTTAGACCGTATATACATTTACGACCCCACAGAAAATACTTTTAAGTTTATAGAGGCCGAGTCACAAAAGGCCAGGCTGAACCTTGTCGACAATAAGGTCTACTTTCAAATAGCAAAAAAAGGATTATTTACCATCGATGGCGGAAAACCTCTTTTGGTAAGCAACCATCCTGTTTTTACCACACATACGATTATCGGGGTGTACAAACACCTAAACAACCTCATGGTCATAACCGACAATGGACAGTTTTACCAATACGACTTTTCAAAACTACACCCTTGGCCAACCGACATGACCCATTTAAATGTGAAGTTGTACGAAAGCCTTCAATTGAACGATGGCAGTTTTGTGTTGGGCAGTATTGCAAACGGCTTCTATCACCTATCATCGAGCGGCAAACTCATTCAAAACATCACCCAGGCCAAAGGCCTGAACAACAATACGGTACTTTCTATATTTGAAGACAGCGACAATAACCTTTGGCTAGGCCTTGACAACGGGGTAAGTGTGATCAACATTTACTCTCCCATTAACGAATATGCAGATCATTTGGGCAATTTAGGACTGGTATACGCCGCCTTGTCACACAAGGGCTATCTCTACCTAGGAACCAACCAAGGCTTATTTGCAAAGCGAACGGACGGCAGCGATAATTTCGAACTGATAAAAGGTACCGAAGGACAAGTATGGAGCCTTCAACTGGTTCGTTCGACCATATTCTGTGGCCATAACAACGGGACTTTTGAAATTCATGAAGATTCCGCAAAACTCATCTCCGATTTTCCCGGAACATGGGCCGTAAAAACCATTGCTTTCAACAACGAGCTTTTGTTACAAGGCAATTACAACGGATTAAGCGTTCTGGAAAGAAAAAACGGCAATTGGAAATTGCGCAATATAATTGAAGGGTTCAACACTTCGAGCCGTTTTTTTGAAATCGATTCCCTTCAGGTAATCGTCGATCACGAACAAAAAGGCCTATATAAACTTGAGCTCGACCAAAATTTAAAACAAGTAGTACAAATGCAACAGATCCCCAGAAAGGGGCATAGCTCCAACATTTTCAAGTTCAAAGACCGGTTGTACTACAAGACCAATGATGCGATTTATACCGTAGGACACTCTTTAGACGACATTGCACTGGACAGTACCTTTAGAAAATTGATTTTTTATAAGGATGAAGCACCAACCAGTATTATTATTCCAGACACCTTAAACGAAAAGCTATGGTATTTTACCCATAACGGAATAAAGTATATTGCCCCTAATACCCTGACCGGAAAACTGGGCCAGAAGAACATCCCTATGCCCAAAGCCATAAGAAGCAACTTTGGTGTATCGGGTTTTGAAAATATCTCACACATTTCAAACAATGAATACCTCATAGGAAGCTCTAATGGATACCTTACCCTCGACCTAAACAAAATTTCGACCTCCAAGCACAACGTACAGATCAATGCCATCAATTATGGAAACTATCGCGATATTTCAAATAAGGCCAATTTAACCCAAGAAGGTGAATTTGACTATATACATAACAATCTACGATTTGAATTCAGCGTCCCTGAATTCAACAAATATATCGACGTTCAGTACCAGCATAAACTAAAGGGCCAATACAATGAATGGAGCGAATGGTCGGAAACCCCTGAAGTCGTCTATACCAATTTACCTTTTGGCGACTATGAATTCATCGTAAAGGCCAAAATCGGCAACAGCCTAAGCAAAAACATCGCATCATACACATTTACCATACATAGACCGTGGTACGCCTCAAACAGTGCACTCTTATTATATCTATTGGCATTAGTTCTGTTATTCTTTACAATACACAGATTCTACAAACGGTATTACCGAAAAAAACAAGACTCGATAATTAAACGAAACAAGAAGGAACTCGAACTTCAAAAGCTAGAAGAGAAGGATAAAATTGCCCAAATTGTCAATGAAAAACTTCAAAGCGAAATAGAGAACAAAAATAGGGAGCTTGCCATTTTGACCATGAGCTTCCTAAAGAAAAACAAGTTTCTCTATGCCCTCAAGGAAGATTTGATCAACATTTCAGAGCAAAAAAAAGCTATCAACCCTGTCATTAAGAAAATTGACCAAAACATTAGCAGCGAAGACGACTGGAAGTTTTTTGAAGACGCCTTCAACAATGCGGACAAAGACTTTTTAAAACGCATCAAGAGCAAACACAAAAATCTTACGAATCACGATTTACGGTTATGCGCCTATTTGAGACTCAATTTATCCTCCAAAGAAATTGCACCATTACTCAATATATCTGTAAAAAGTGTTGAAATGAAGCGATACAGGCTCCGTAAAAAGTTTGATCTACCACATCAAGACAACCTCATTGACTATATTTTGAACTTCTAATATCACCCGATAAAAAAATCCGCCCCTACACATCATACGATTACCTCTACATTGCCTCTACAATCCCTCTAACAACCAATTAACCAGTAAAGTAAAAAGTGGTTTACAGCGGACCCTTAATATTCTTCAATCATCATATTTAACGGGGTAATTTTAATAAAATCATAATTTTTATACGCAAATTATGTCAATGTAGGTTTTTTATAGAGGCATCTTCTTTGTTAAGGATACGTTAACCCATCTATTTTTGAGTGTAAACTAAACCGCTCGAAAATGAGATATGTTCTATTAAAATTCATTGTACTCATATGTACTACTGTTTGTTATTCACAAACTAAATCGATAAGTGGCACCGTATCTGATGCCATGGGGCCGTTACCCGGGGTCAACATTGTCGTCAAAGGTACTTCCAACGGGGTTGTAACCGACTTTGACGGAGCATATGTTATCCAAAATATCACAGATAAAGATGTCTTGTCATTTAGTTATATTGGTTTTCTTACGAAAGAAATCACCGTTGGCGATGCTACTACCTTAAACGTAACCTTAGAAGAGGATGCCCAAACCTTAGATGAAGTTATTGTAGTAGGTTACGGTACACAGAAGAAAAGCAATGTAGTCGGTTCCGTTACCAGTGTCGAGGTCAACGAGGCTACCTCGGTACCAACCACAAACGTTTCCGAAATGCTAAGGGGCCGAGCCGCAGGGGTTCAGGTAAATTTATCGGATGCCCGACCTGGGGGCGGATCGGAAATCGTTATCCGTGGAAATGTTTCCGTAGCACCTAACGGCAATTCCCCCTTGGTCATAGTCGACGGCCTGCCCTTTGACAGTTTGAACGATGTATCACCCGATGATATCGCCAATATAGAAATTCTAAAAGATGCCTCGGCAACTGCCATATATGGTTCGCGAGCCTCCAATGGGGTCATCCTGGTAACTACAAAAACCGGGAAATCGGGGAAATCGACGATAGACTACCATGGGTATACCACCATTCAGACCCTTACCAAGAACTTCAATCAATACGATGGACAACAATATATAGACCTAAAAAGGGAAGCCAACCGAAACCGGTTTACGGGCGAATACCTGAACGATGAGAATATTTTCTCCCCTTTCGAATTGGAAGCCATTGCAAACAAAGACTTCGTCGATTGGGAAGATTTGATCTTACAAGACGCCGTAATCCAAAGCCATTCACTTAGCTATTCGGCAGGAAACGAATCGACCAAGGTATTTTCAAGTCTTAACTACTTCTCCCAAGAAGGAATTATTCCCAATTCAGGATACGACCGTGGCACCTTTAAACTAAACATTAATCAAAAGCTTACCGACAAGTTATCGTTGAAAGGTATTTTCAACTACCAAAGCGCCAAGCAAGACCAAGAAACCGGTAACCTAAACTTCACCACCATAACCCCATTGGCCAAACCTTTTGACGATGAAGGAAACTTGGTGAAAAATTATTTGGGACCATCAAACACTGCGATCAACCCTTTATGGGACCAAAGAGAATCGGAAGACGAAACCAAAATTAACCTTACGGACATCAACTTGAGCTTGGTATACGATTTCAATCCAAACCTATCCTATACCTTAAAAAGCTTCTTGCGCAACAGAAACACCAATAGGGGAATCTATCGTTCATCATTGCATTCGGCAGGAGATGAAGGCATAGATGGCCTTGCCGTTATCTCGAACACCTTTTTCAAACAACTGTTGATAGAGAACATTCTCGATTACACCCCTGAAATAAACGACAATAACAGCCTAAACTTTACCGCGGTACAAGCCTTCGATGAACAATTGACCGAATATAGCCAACTCGACAAATCGGGCTTTACGAACGATGCCCTTGGTTATAATGGCAATGCAACCACTTTGCTTAATAGTGAAAGAAGTGTTTCACAAAGAAGGCTGCTTTCTTTTCTAGGCCGGGTAAGGTATGGCTATCTAGACCGCTACCTTCTAGAGGCCACTGCCCGTGCCGATGGAGCCTCGGTTTTTGCCGAAAACAACAAGTGGGGGTTCTTTCCTGCGGTATCAGTGGCCTGGAAAATGCACAGCGAACCTTTTATGGAAAATATCAAGGCCATAGATGAAATGAAGCTCAGGGTAAGTTACGGGGCCACAGGTAACCAAGGTATCAATTCACTCGAATCGTTGGGTGTGGCAGACGATCTTCCTTATATATTTGGTGACAGGACCGTTGCCGGAGCTACCGCCTCCTCACGCCTGCCCAATCCCGATTTAAAATGGGAGACCACAACAACCTTGAACGCAGGTGTCGATTTTAGACTCTTCAACAATCTATTCGAAGGTACTTTAGAGTATTACAAAGCCAACACCACCGACCTGTTGCTCGACAGGTCCATTGCCGGAACGACGGGGTACAATGTAATTCGCTTCAATGTGGGCGAACTGGAAAACAGGGGGCTCGAAGCTTCCTTAACGACAAATATCATTAGAAAAGAAGAGTTCAGATGGTCGCTCGGAACCGTTTTTTCGAAGAACAAAAACGAGATCATTTCCCTTACGGGCGAATTGGATGAAAACGGCGACCCGATCGATATTACCGACACCTACGGCAGGCGCCTATCAGTAGGCCAATCCATCAACAATATTTGGCTACCACAATACGACGGCATCTATCAAGAAGGCGATGATATCGCAAGTTCGGGCAACCCTTTGGCGCAGCCCGGAGACGTCAGGGTCGTAGACCAAGATGGCAATGGCCAGATCGATAATAGGGACAATGTTTTTATCAATGCCGACCCCGATTGGTACGGATCCATCACCAATACGATTACCTATAAGAATTTTGATCTTTTTGCCGACCTCTATATTGTACAAGGAGCGACCAAACTGAACACCGTTCTTGCCAATGGCGAATTATGGAAGGGATCCATTAATGGTATTCGAGCCAAATACTACACCCCCGAATACCCTTCGACCGAATACCCAAGGCCGAAACCCGACACCCATCTACACCTGTATTCCTTTGCAGTAAGGGATGCCTCGTACGTAAGGCTAAGAACCTTGACGCTAGGATATACCTTTCCAAAAGATCTATTTTCAAAAACGGGGTTTCAAAGAGCGAAAATTTATTTGACCGGCACCAATTTACTGACATTAACCGATTTTAGGTCGTATAGTCCGGAACAGAACCCCCTCACCGATTCGGGCACGGCATTTCCCGAGACGAGAAACATCACACTTGGCGTCAAACTAGGATTTTAAAATACTGTTATGAAAAATACAAATAGTTACATATTGTTAAAAAGACTTTTTACTCTAGTCATTGCCGTTGCCCTATCGAGCTCTTGCGATGATGATTTATTAGAGGATAAATTACTGTCCGACACATCGGTCGATTTTCTCTATTCTACCCCTGAAGGTCTTGAATCGGCCGTAGTCGGACTTTACACGCTCAATCGTGAAATCTACCAAGACCTAAGCTTGAACGGAACCATTCCCTTGATTCCTCAAGCCAAAAGCGATCTGGGCGTAGGCATAACCGGTGAGGTATCCCTTTACAGTAGACTGTTGTGGGGAGCCAGCCTTGGCGACTACGGAACTACAGCAGGTATAAGCGCCTATTGGGTTCGCAATTACAAGGTTGTAGATAGGGCAAATGCCATTATCAAAGGGGCCGAAGAACTCGACGACATCGACATTAGCCTCAAAAACCAAATTTTGGCCGAGGCCAAATGTATGCGGGCGCAAGCGTATTTTACACTTTACCGCTTATTCAACAACATCTATATCACTACCGAGCCGACTACCCCCGAAAACGCTTTTGACGTACCCCAAGACAAATCATCAGTAGATGAAATATTCGCCTTACTCAGGTCAGACCTCGATTTCGCAATCGAAAACCTTGATTATTTTACCGAGCAATTCGGAAGATGGAACCAAGGTGCGGCAAGGCACCTCAGGGCCAAAGTAGCCATGTGGGAAAACGATTGGAGCGAGGCCGCCGACCAAACAGAAGCGGTATTGAACAGTGGAAACTATAGCCTGGCCCCCACCACCAAAGACGTTTTTGCAGGGGAGCTCGACCACGTAGAAACCTTGTTCGCCATCAATTTTGAAAAAGAAACCATCGGCGGTGGCGGTCCGCATATTATGAACTGGAACATGGTGGCGTCATACGCCGATGCGCCCGGTTTGATACAATCGGTAGAAAACGGAGGTTCCGGAGCGGGCTTTATTTCATTGAACAGCTACATGATCGACCTACTTAACGAAGATCCCAACGACGATAGAAAAAACAACACCTATTACATATTTAACTATGCCTATAATGATGAAGGCGCACTTCCTGAAGGTAAGGAATTAGGCGATCCCCTCGATCTATATGAAAACAGCGAAACCGACCAGAACGAATTTATGCTGTACTACAGACGACAAAATCCCGGTGTTCTTAAATTCTTCGATGAAACGGTCGAACCCACCGACCGAAACCACTATAAAAACATTATGGTCTACAGATTGGCCGAGACCTATTTAATCGCAGCAGAGGCCCAAATGATGTTAGGCAACAATGCCAAGGCCCTCGATTATTTAAATACCGTTAGGACAAGGGCGAACGCCGCTCCGGCCAGCTCTATCGACCTGCAAACCGTACTCGATGAAAGGGCGCGTGAACTCGGTTTTGAGGGACAACGCTGGTATACCCTCAAAAGAACCGGCAAATTGTACGAGTTCTTGCTCGACCATATGAACAACGACAATATGAACGAGTCGTACCCCGAAGGAAACCCCAAAACGATACTCAGGGAGTACATGCAAAATTGGCCTATTCCACAAGAACAGATGGATTTACTCGGTCCTAACTACCCTCAAAACGATGGATACAACTAAAATGGCCTAACATAATTAAAACATTGAATTATGAAAAAATACAGAACAAATATAAGAGTCCCACGTACCTCAATTCTTTGGCCACTAATTTTTATAGGGGCATTGTCGGTCGTTAATCTTTCTTGTGAAATGGAAGATGATACACCACCGCCTTCGGCCTATGTGGCTCCGAAGCCTGAGCCCGTTACCGAAGAATGTACTTTCAAAACGGTCTTACCCGATATCTCAAAAGGATTGGATTTTGAATGCGAGGGACCCGATGTTTCCTTTTTCGGTGAAAAAGACGGTTCACTTTCCCTTGAATTTACCGAAAACCCAGATGCTTCGGGGATCAATACTTCAGATAGGGTAGCAGCATACACTCAAACGGAAGGAGTCGAATCTTGGGCCGGACTATTTTTTGACTTATCCGGAAAAATTGATTTCTCAGGGCTTCAGACGATAAAGCTCATGGTATACGCCCCTGCTGCAGAACAAATTGTGCTTTTAAAACTTGAAGACAGTTCCGACGGTACTATCAACAAAGAAGTACAATCAGAAACGACTACCGCCGATGAATGGGAGGAACTCTCCTTTACTTTTTCCGCAAGCGACACCGACAAATACGATAGAATGGTGCTTTTCTTTGATTTTTCAGGGGAGAAGACCGCCCCTACCACCCATTATTTCGACAATATCGTAATGGGCGAAGGAAGTGTTATCGAAGAACCTACCGAAACCGGGGAACCCACCACGGCAGCCCCTACACCGACTGTGGCCGAAACCGAGGTTATTTCCCTATTCAGCGACGCCTATACTAACGTAGCGGATACCAATTTTAACCCCGACTGGGGCCAAGCCACCGCTGTTTCGGAAATAGAGATAGTAGGCGATGCCGTTTTAAAATACGAAAACCTGAACTATCAAGGCACCCAATTCGCCACGCCCATAGATGCTTCGGAAATGACCATGCTCCATATCGATTATTGGACGGACGACTCAAGTGAACTGAACGGCTACCTCATCAGCTCCGGCCCAGCTGAAACGGCCTATGCCTTTGAAATCAGCACAGGTCAATGGAACAGTGTAGACATTCCCCTAAGTCATTTTTCAAGTGTTGTAGACCTTACGGATATTATTCAATTAAAGTTCGATGGCAATGGCACCATTTACCTCGACAACATCTATTTTTATAACCCGCCGGCTACCGACCCAACAGCGGCAGCCCCTACTCCCCTAACTCCCGATACCGATGTAATTTCCCTCTTTAGCGACACCTATACCAATATACCCGTAGATACTTGGAGGACCGATTGGTCGGAGGCTGCCCTTGAAGAAATCGACATCGATGGCAATGCAACGAAAAAGTACAGCGACCTCAACTTTGTGGGAATAGAAACCGTAAACAATCAAATCGACGCCGGTAGCATGACCCATTTTCATACGGATATCTGGACGGCCGATGCCACCGAAATACGGATTAAACTTGTAGACTTTGGCGCCAATGGAGCTTATGACGGAGGCGACGACGTAGAACATGAAATTACCATTGCCAATCCGGAACAGAACACTTGGATATCGCTTGACATACCCTTGTCCGACTTTACGGGCTTAACCACCAAAGGCAATATCGCCCAGCTCATCTATGCGGCACAACCCGTTGGATCTGCCACCCTATTTATTGACAATGTATACTTTCACAAATAAATCAGCAACTTAAATCCTGTGGTAGTTATTCGAAAGGTTTTCATAGAAAACTGCTATAACCAGAAAAAAATATCATGAAAATTAATCGAAAAACGCCCTTTTACCGAATGATTATGATAAACTACCTAAACCTATCACTCTCTATACTTCTAGTTGCACTTTCTTGCAGTTCTACGGATTCAGGACAGGATCTAAAACCTACTGATTTGAAGGTAGACATCACCCTTGTAGGTACAGATGACGCCCACCCAAATGGTAATGGTTCCGGAATCGTAGAGGTTTCGGCCTCAGCCTCAAATGCGGTGAGATATGCCTTCAGGTTCGAAAATGGTGATGTAGAAGACAGCACGGATGGTTCCACCACCCATACATTTACAGAAGAGGGCACCCACCCCTACACGATAGTGGTTTGGGCCTATTCCCCTACGGGCGAATTCATTAACGAGACCTTCAATGTAGAAGTATATAAGTCGAATGAAGCCTTTAATACCTTAGTGTTTTCAGACGAGTTTGAATACGAAGGAAAACCCGACCCGGAAAAATGGCACTATCAGGTGATCCCCCCGAATAATGGCAGCTGGCATAATAACGAATTACAGCATTACACAAATCGTAGTGAAAATTCATTTGTAAGCGATGGCACATTAAAAATAAGGGCCATAAAAGAGAAGTATACCTTTGAGGGCTCTACAAAAGATTACACTTCGGCCAGGCTGAATTCAAAATTCGCCTTTACTTATGGAAAAGTTGAAGTGAGGGCAAAACTACCAAGTAAAAAAGGCACATGGCCCGCCATCTGGACTTTGGGTGCCAACTCAAATGAAACCGGAAACTATTTTGGCGGACAATATGGCAACGCCGAATGGCCCGCATGCGGCGAAATTGACATTCTGGAACAAAACGGCTGGGACAAGGAAAGTACTATTGCCCATTTTCATTGGTCCGATCTTAACTCTGATGAATACCAGAATTTAGGTGGCACCACCCCCATAACAAACGCCTCCGGTTCATTCCACGTTTATTCCCTAGAATGGAACGCCTCCGCAATGAAAGTATTTCTAGACGACACCCTTGTTTACGAATTGAAAAACTCTCAGAACACGCCATATAACGCCCCGCATTACCTACTGTTGAACATTGCCATGGGCGGAACCCTGGGCGGTGATATCCCCGAGAATTTCACAGATGATATTTTTGAAATAGACTATGTAAGGATCTATCAATAAGGTCACGAACCAACCTTTTGCTCTAATCAACTAAAAACCTTGTCAATCTTCGGATTTTCAAGGTTTTTTTCTAAACGACTGAAACTTGCCAATCATTTTAAACACGGAATAGCTATACAAAAGCTTAGCGTTTTCTTCCTTTTGTAGGTTCCCACACATGTAAAAAACTTTAAGACCATTCGTTTTCCTTAATAGATAATGAATACCTTAAACAACAAACCATCAAGCTTTCATTTATCTACCCCCCTAATATTTCGATTTATTCAAGTTTTTCGCAAACCCAATGCATTATTCCTACCTTTTTAACCCTAGTACTATATAAGTTTTCTTAAGTTAGTTGGCAATATTGAATAATTAAAAAAAAAAAAAAAAAAAAAAAAAAAAA
>NZ_MWRZ01000009.1:0-183524 GCF_002211465.1 Zobellia sp. OII3
CAAGTGCTGGCAACCAGGCCATCACGAACTTGGCCGACCCAACCGCTCCACAGGACGCGGCCACTAAGGCTTATGTCGATGCCTTGGATACGGACGATGCCGATGCTGATCCAAATAATGAGATCCAAGATCTGAGCCTTACGGGGAATATCCTAAAGGTCACGAATAATGCAGGTGCCACGGATATCGATTTGTCCCCATACACGAATACGGATACGCAGGACCTGTCGATTGACGCTACGGGAAAAACGATTTCCTTGGTAGATGGCGGTTCGGTAACGGTCGATACGGATGATGCCGATGCTGATCCAAATAACGAGATACAAGATCTAAGCCTTACGGGAAACATCCTAAAGGTCACGAATAATACGGGTGCCACGGATATCGACTTGTCCTCATACACGAATACGGATACACAGGACCTGTCGATTGACGCTACGGGAAAAACGATTTCCTTGGTAGATGGCGGTTCGGTAACGGTCGATACGGATGATGCCGATGCCGACCCAAATAATGAGATACAAGATCTAAGCCTTACGGGAAACATCCTAAAGGTCACGAATAATACGGGGGCCACGGATATCGACTTGTCCGCATACACGAATACGGATACACAGGACCTGTCGATTGACGCTACGGGAAAAACGATTTCCTTGGTAGATGGCGGTTCGGTAACGGTCGATACGGATGATGCCGATGCTGATCCAAATAATGAGATACAAGATCTAAGCCTTACGGGAAACATCCTAAAGGTCACGAATAATACGGGGGCCACGGATATCGACTTGTCCCCATACACGAATACGGATACACAGGACCTGTCGATTGACGCTACGGGAAAAACGATTTCCTTGGTAGATGGCGGTTCGGTAACGGTCGATACGGATGATGCCGATGCCGACCCAAATAACGAGATACAAGATCTAAGCCTTACGGGAAACATCCTAAAGGTCACGAATAATACGGGTGCCACGGATATCGATTTGTCCGCATACACGAATACGGATACACAGGACCTGTCGATTGACGCTACGGGAAAAACGATTTCCTTGGTAGATGGAGGTTCGGTAACGGTCGATACGGACGATGCCGATGCGGACCCGAACAACGAAATCCAGGCCTTGACCTCTACGGATGGCTCTGTGACCTTGAGCGAGACCGATGGGGACTATGATTTGGAGGTCAACTTTCCGGCCAATAACGATAACAGCGCGACCAACGAACTTACCGATTTAAGCTTGGCAAGTGATATTCTGACGTTGACAAACCCGGCTACTCCTGCGAACCAAGTAGATTTAAGTCCTTATTTAGACAACACCGATAATCAGAATATTGAAGACCTTGCAATTAATACAAGCTCGAATATACTTACTGTTGGTATTGAAAATGGTACAGCGCAAACCGTAGACTTATCACATTTGGACAATCCGGGAACGGACAACCAAAATATTCAAAACTTGACCTTTTCGGGAACAACGTTAACGGTAGGTATCGAAGGCGGTAGTTCTGATACCGTGAGTCTGGCCGCCCTGGCCGATAATCAAAGTATAAAAGGTTCCGGGCTATCGGGAACTACCCTGACCATTGGAATAGAAGATGGTAGTTCTGAGACGGTAAACTTATCGAGCCTGGCAAACACCGATAACCAACAGATCAGCCTATCGGGAAACATCATCACCTTGGCGAATGGCACCAGTGCGGATACTACGGTTGATCTTACCGATTTTAGGGATGATCAAAATTTGGGCAGTGCGGTAGTGGTGCCCAATCAATCCGTAGAGATACAGATAACTGATGGCTCGAATACCACTATCGACATTCGGGATGCCGATGCCGATCCTACAAACGAATTGTCGGACTTAAGCCTGACGGGCTCGACACTCACCCTGACCAATCCGGCCACTTCGGGGAATAGCGTTGACTTGAGCGCTTTGGCCGATCACGACTGGTATGAAGTCGGGGGTACATCTGCTCCAGATGCCATTACCGATGATATTTTCACCGAGGGTAATGTTGCTATTGGAAAAACATCTATAACCAATAATAGGGCTTTAGACGTCGAGGGGAACATTGAGCTTAACGATTATCTGTTTATGAACGGTAAGGAGGTCTTAAGAGATTCCGATACTTGGTTGCGTATAAATCATAACAGTGGATTTACGAACGGAATCCTTACAAATTCTTATTTAAGGGTAGATAACAGGGTAACGATCAATGAAGGTGGTGGAGATTATGATTTCAGGGTAGAAGGTACGTCAGACACCCATTTATTATTTACTGATGGTCTGAGTAATGAAGTAGGTATCGGAACAAATTCACCGGATGCTAAGTTAGATGTAGAAGGTGGAACCGTACGTTTTTCTGATTATGGATCTAATGCTGTAACCGGTAATGCCACATCACTATTAGGTGTTGAGGCAGATGGTGACATTGTTGAAATAAATTCATTAAAGGCCTCAAAGGTTTTCTATCCTCCATCCATTGAAGTAGATGCTTCTACAAACGGTACGGGAAGAACCATAAACTTACACGATCAGTACATAGCTCAATTCGGTTCACCAATGGTAGCTAGTACTTCGGCACCGTCAGCTATTCCAACATATGCGAATAACGAATTGTATTACTATGTCACTTATTACGATACCGCCGTTTTTGCCAATGTTTCGGTCGATGAATTTGGCGTCATGACCTATGATGTTATTGCCCAACCCGCAAGTTACAACTCATTGATAAACGTAGTTTTTGTTGTTAAATAATAAACAAGATAAGCAGTCGATTTGAAAGCGAAATCTACATATAAAAAACTTGTCCTCAGTATGGTTTTTACCTTATTGGGGCTTGTGGTATCTAATGCTCAGTATGTATTACAGGCTCCGCCGGATTCGGCAGAAGAGACCCGAACCAATTTTCGTTGGTATGAGGCACAAGATACGGGTACGGTTCTAAGTACCGAATCGTTTTTGGAAGTAACCGATCAGGGAGTCTATTTCGCGACCTATGATGGTACTTTATGCGGTAAGAACGCGACGAGTTATTTTATTGTGACCAATTGTAATTCCCCTTACAACGAGGTTACACTTGATATCAGTGACAATACGGCCCACCTTTCTCCTGGAGCTTCGGTTAGCTGGACACCTCCTTTGCCGGGTGACCAAAATGCCCCGATGGTGATTGCTACCAAAACACTCGAACGGTATGTTGCCACCATTACCAAGGCGGGAAACGCCAAGAATTTGCCCAGCTTTACCGTAGTCTGTATCGATGAATCGGCCATTCTGGTAGATGATTTGGTTACTGTAGACGAAGACGATTCGGTAATTGTAGATATTTTTGCAAATGATAGTGAGTTGCCGACCGAAGGGAGGCTTACGACTACCAATCCGACAAACGGTACCGTTAATGTTGCTAACAACGGAACACCTAACGACCCCACCGATGATATCGTAACGTATATTCCTAACCCCGATTACAACGGTCCCGATTCTTTTAATTATTCGGTCTGTAATATCTATGGCGATTGTAGTACGGCTACGGTAACGGTCGATGTGCTTCCTATTTTAGATGCTATTGATGATAGCTTTGCAACGACACAAGATGCCCCTATAGCATTGGATATTCTCGGCAATGACAATGACCTTCCTTCCGCAGGAAGCCTAACCTCAACCGACCCTTCCAATGGAACTTTGACCCGCAATGATGGCGGAACCCCCAATGACCTATCGGATGATATATGGAACTATACGCCAAACACAAATTTTAACGGTAGCGATTCGTTTACCTATACCCTTTGCGATACGGTCGGTAATTGTGATACCGCTACGGTAAGCATTTTGGTTACCAACGCTATCGACCTTGATACCGATAACGATGGTATACTTGATAGTTTTGAGGACTTGAATCTAGATGCCGATAACGATCCGGCAACGGACCCCACCGATACCGACAACGATGGTATTCCCGATTATTTGGATATCGATAGTGATAATGACGGAGTCCCCGACAATGTTGAGGCCCAGACTACGCTTGACTATGTGGCGCCAAGCGGAGAGGATTTCAACGGAAATGGGGTTGACGATGCCTATGAAACAAATGGATTATTGGGCATTATCCCGGAAGATACCGACAACGACGGTATTCCCGATTACGTTGATGCCGATAGTGATAATGATAATGTACCTGATAGTATTGAGGCTCATGACCACGATAGAAATGGTATTCCCGATGTAACCTTTATCGGTTCTGATAAGGACCGTGATGGCCTTGATGATGGCTATGAGGGAGAAACCATTATTGATATCGATGTCAATGACGAAATCGACGATCCGTACAATGATCTACTGAATACAGATGGTGATGGGGAGGTCGATTATAGGGATACCGATGATGATGATGATGGTATTCAAAGTAAGGATGAAGACATTAATATTGATGGAAATTACGCCAATGACGATACCGATGGCAACGGAATACCTGAGTACTTAGAGCCTAATGTTGAGGAAGACCCTATTGAAGTGTTTAACGTGGTAACGCCCAATAATGATGGGGCACATGATTTTCTTACGATTACAGGCCTGGAAAAATATCCCGATAATTCCATCCGGATCTATAACAGATGGGGTGTTTTGGTCTATACCACACAGGCTTATAATACCGAGGGCAACGTGTTTGACGGTACCTCCCAAGGAAGGGTGACCGTTGATACCGATAGAAAACTGCCGGTAGGTACCTATTTCTATATTTTAGATTACAAGGATGCTAAAGGGGAGCAGCAATCCCTTTCAGGATATATATACATTAACCGATAGTAGTAACGATGATCCCAAATCTCATAACAACCGCTCGTCAATTTGGTGTAATGCTAGCCCTGCTATTAGTGGCAAGTATTCAAAATGCCATTGCACAACAAGATTCCCAATACACCCAATATATGTACAATACGGTAAGCGTGAACCCCGCCTATGCAGGTTCCCGTGGCCATGTAAGTACGGCTCTTTTGCATCGTTCGCAATGGGTCGGGCTAGATGGGGCGCCAACCACCCAAACGTTTAATCTACATTCGCCTATCGGGTATAGGGGCGTGGGGCTGGGCCTGTCCATAGTAAACGATAAGATCGGTCCCACTTCAGAGACCTATTTTGACATAGATTTTTCATATACGGTATATACTTCTACCGAAGGAAGGTTAAGCTTCGGCCTTAAGGGGAGTGGCCATTTATTGGATGTTCGCTTTTCAGAACTCAACCAGTATACAAGTGATGCAAGTCTCCAGAACGATATCGAAAATAAGTTTTCGCCCAATATAGGGGCAGGGGTCTATTACCACAATGAAAGGTTTTATGCGGGACTTTCCGTACCGCGAATTTTACAGACGCTCCACTTTAAGGATGGGCCTGACCCCTCTACCGCAAAAGAACAGATGAACTTTTATTTGATTACTGGTTACGTGTGGGATCTAAACGATAATGTCAAGTTTAAACCGGCTTTATTGACCAAGTTGGTAACAGGTGCTCCCTTACAGGTAGACGTTTCGGCCAACTTTATGTTTAGCGAAAAGTTTATTCTAGGGGCCGCCTATCGTTGGGATGCCGCGTTTAGTGGTATGGTCGGCTTTAATATTTCGAAAAAATTCTTGATTGGCCTGGCCTATGATCGAGAAGTTACCGAGTTGGGTGCGGCAATCTATAATTCGGGTTCTTTTGAGGCCATCTTGCGATATGACTTTATAAGCACTAAGGGGAATTTAAAATCTCCCCGCTTCTTTTAGGGTTTTACAAAAAACACATCGATTTATAATATCCCGTATATATAACTTAAACGTTTAGTAAATGCGTGTTCGAAGAAAAAGAAATTCCCACTTTTTTGGTGAGTACCTCAGGTATTATAGTTTTCTAATGCTGCTGTTTTTGTCTATGGGGCAGTCCTTATGGGCTCAGCCTTCAAACGATAATAGGGCCAATGCCATTCCCCTTTCCTTAAATAGTTGCTCGGCCGATGCGGCCTATACGACATTAAATGCTACGCCCGATGGCAGTGCGGGTTCTTGCTGGCCCTCGGGACCTAATGCCAATGTATGGTTCAGTTTTGTGGCGAGCGCCACGGGTACCATACAGATCAACTTGGACAGGGGAACCATAACAGGTGACATGACGGGTGATATGCGTTATGCCATGATGGCCCTCTGGGACGCTACGGGTACGACCCAGATTGCTTGTAGTTCATTTGACACCGTTAGCGACGATATTTCGATTTTGGCCAACGGACTTACTCCTGGCGATACCTACCTTTTTTCCGTAGACCGCCATTACGGCACACCATCCGGTGCCGAGACCTTTAAGTTATGTCTTAGCGATACCCCGACCAACGATTACTTGGAAGGGGCCATAAATATCGATTCCTTTATGAACGGGTGTTCCGGGGATGCGGTCTTTTCCACTCTTGGGGCATCCGCTGATCGAAATGCAGGTTCGTGCTGGTATACGGGTCCCCACAGAAATGTTTGGTTCGAGGTTACCGCCCCGGCAACCGGAAATATTGAGGTAAAACTGGATAGGGGCGATGAAAAAGGAACCCTGCAGACCGCTTATTTGGCCTTGTGGGACAGTGATGGTGTTACCGAATTGGCCTGTAATACCCATAGGACGGGCCGTCATTACGATGATATTTCCCTTCTGGCCACGGGACTCACCCCTGGCAACACCTATTATGTGTCGGTCGATAACCGATACATTCACGCCCTCGATACGTTTTCCCTCTGCCTGAGCGATCAGGCAACGAACGATTACTACCAAGGGGCGACCGATATAACGGGCCTAATAGGTACCTGTTCTCCCGATGCGGCCTACACAACATTGGGTGCTACCTTTGATCAAAACACGGCTTCGTGCTGGACAGACTTGGTCAACCACAACAAATGGTTCAGTTTTGTAGCCCCTCCTTCAGGCAAGATCGATATAAGAATGGATAGGGGAGATAGTAAGGGAACCCTTCGCCATGCCTATATGGCGCTTTGGGAAAATGATGCCGTTACCGAATTGGCGTGTACCACCTATTCGGATCCGGAAGATGATTTGAGAATCCGGCACTGGGGCCTTACACCGGGGGAAATCTATTATCTCACGGTCGATAACAGGTATATTACTACGACCGATACCTTTACCCTGTGCCTAGACGCCTTGAACGGTCCCGATACCGATGGCGATGGCGTAGGCGACGTAGTTGATCTAGACGATGATAACGATGGTATTTTAGACACAACGGAAGGTTGTGAAAACACAAACCTGTCCGGCACGGTCGGTATGGGGAATCCTATTACCGATGCTACCTACGCTCTCGTGGGAACCGATGTAAGCTATACGGTTAGCAAAGTTGCAAGTACGAACATATATACCTATGATACGGGCTTGAACGGTCATGGTATCCGAATAGAAGGGCAAGCGGGAGACACGGGAAGTTTGACCTCAACTTATGGCACGCCTATCGAAAATGTCTTTTTTAAGATGACCGATTTCGATAATGGCACCCAATACACCATTGAGGTTTACGATGAGAATAATGTAATGTACGACCTAGATGTGGAGGGTCTCGTGTTGGTCGGCTCGGGTATTACTCAAACAGGAAATACCTTTGTGGCCGGTAGTTTTGATTCGGATGGCAACGATCCGGCAGACGATGTTAACGGGGCCATTTACTTTTATTTTGAAAGACCGGTGAGCCGTATTGTATTGAACTTTGTCCATAGCTCGAACACATCGACACGATTTATACAGCCGACCTTTTGTCTTGCCGATTTTGATAATGACGGTATTTCCGATCACAAAGATTTAGATAGCGACGGCGATGGCATTCCCGATAATGTAGAGGCACAGTCCACTCAGGCATATCAGGCTCCGAACCCTGATGATGAGGCGACATATCGTGCCAATAACGGTGTAAACTCGGCTTACTTAGGGGGTGTTTCACCCGTAAATACCGATACCACGGATAATCCAGATTATTTAGACCTCGATTCCGATAACGAAGGAGGAAACGATACCATGGAGGCGGGTATAACCTTGGCGAACAACGATGTGGATGATGATGGTCTCGATGATGCTATCGATACCGACCTTACGGGCTACACAGATCCGGGAGGCACTATAGACGACCCTACAATCGGCTCGGTTCAACTTCCCGATGAAGACCACGATGTGCATTCAGGCGGTGATGTTGATTTTAGGGATGCTACCGATGATAGACCCGATAACGATGGGGATGGTATTGCAGATGAGGTAGACCTTGATGACGACAACGACGGTATTTTGGATACCGATGAAAATGTTTGTGCCCATATCGTAACAGGGCAAAATGTACGTTCCAATGTAAATACCTTGCAAAATTCCAATGCCGTGCTGGAAGCTGGCGTCAAGTATATTTTGGATATTCAAAATGTATCGGCGGCAGGCATTCTCACCGGGAAAGCTGTCGATGGGCCTTTTGCGGGTCAAACGATCAATATCTATTTGACCAATACAACTAGCGGAGGGGCGACCCTCAATGGGGTAACGGCGGTCTACAATTCCGACTTTACCTATCATCCTGCCAATTCCGCGGCAACGGGAGGTTTGGTAAATAGCGGATTTTATGTTTTTTATGGTATTGTTGATGTGAACGCTAACGGTACATATGAGGATGGCGTTGATGAGCTATTGGGGCCCGTTGACCCCCTGGTTCCGGGTAGTATTCCAATAGCGACTACGAGCGGACCTTTATATTTTTATTATAACGATGGCATATACGGAGACAATTTAGCGAGTGTTGATTACGGCGTAAAAGTCGAGAACTGTGACACCGACGGTGATGGTATCCCGAATATATTTGACCTCGATTCCGATAACGACGGAATCTTTGACGGGGTTGAAGCGGGCCATGGTCAGGTTGATGCCGATACCGATGGTCGAATTGATGGAACCGCCGTTGATTTTGGCAATAACGGGCTGTTCAACGGTATTGAATCCGACGATACACAAGGGGCTACGGTTACGTATACCCTTGCCGAAAGCCCCGATGATACGGATTCTATTCCCAACTATTTGGATTTAGATAGTGATGGCGATGGTATTCCCGATAATGTGGAAGCGCAGACCACCGCGGCCTACCTAGCTCCAAACGGAACCGTAGATGCCAATGGTGTAGATATGGCTTATCCGTCCGGACTTGTTCCTACGAATACCGATGGTGCCGACAATCCCGATTATCTAGATCTTGATTCCGATAATGAAGGTGGAGACGATACTACCGAAGCCCGCATCGTACGCAATGGCTTGGATGTCGATAATGACGGTCTTGACGATGCCCTCGATGCCGATACCTCGGGATATACGGATCCCGGAGGAACTATAGACAACCCGCTAACGGGGCCTCTGGTATTGCCGGACGGGGACAGCGACGCAGGTTCGGGCGGTGATGTGGACTTTAGGGACACTACGGACGATAGGCCCGATAACGATAACGATGGTGTAGTGGATGCCGAAGACTTGGATGATGATAACGATGGCATACTTGATACCGATGAAGGCTGTGGTAATTTTATTATCAACGGCTCTTTTGAACAGGACAATTTTACCGATGCCACTGCTTTTCCCGACGGGTTTACAGGGGCCAATGGAACCTTTATAGGAACCACGTACAATACCAATAGCCTGACCGGATGGACCTATACCCAAAACTTGGATGGTTGGGTCAACGGAGGATCCTTCGGGGCAGGTACGTTTGCTCCGGCCATTGACGGCTCGCAATATTTAGATTTAGTAGGAAACAACAATGTTACCGGTGGGGTTTCGAACGAAATTACACAAGAGGTCACCCTGGTACAAGGGGAAAGTTATACCTTTTCTTTCTACTGGGGCGAAGATATCGCACACTTAAGCGGCCAGACGGTAACCTTGGATTTTGATATTATCGATGCGAACGGTGTGCCTATTTTAGATGAAACCTTGACCACTATCGCTACCGGGGAAGTAGGTGGCCAGGTCGGGCCTAAAAAATGGTTTTATGAAGAACGCACTTTCGTAGCGTCGACCGATGAAATTACGGTACGTTTTTCCGCGCAACCTTTTGCAACGAATGCATCTTCCGGGGCGGCATTGGATCTAGTGAGCCTTAAGTACAGCACACCTACGGATTGTATCGATACCGATAACGATGGTATCCCCGATGCCTTTGATTTGGATAGCGACAATGACGGAATTTATGATGCCGATGAGGCAGGCCACGGGGCCCCACTCTCAAATGGGGTGTTGACCGGTACGGTTGGGGCAGATGGTATTCCCGACAGTGTTCAAGACGACCCCGATAACAGGACCGTGAATTATACGGTTTTAGATTCCGATACCGACGGTAGTATCGATGCACAAGAATTGGATGCCGACAATGATGGCTGTTTTGATGTGGAGGAAGCTGGTTTTACCGATGGCGATGCCGATGGCCTTTTGGGAAGTTCGACCTTAACGGTCGATGCCAACGGATTGGTTACCTCGGCTAGCGATGGCTATACGGCGCCTCAAGATCGTAATGGAAATGGTATTCCCGAATATAGGGAAGCTACATTAAGTCCGGTAATAAGCACCCAACCATCGGAAAGTAGTGTATGTTCGGGGGAAACGGCTTCCTTTTCGGTAGTGGCCACAGACGTAGACCAGTACCAATGGCAAATGTTCGATGGTAGCCATTGGACCGATTTGACCGATGGAGGCCTCTATTCCGGTACGGATACCCATACGCTTGAAATCGCTAACACCACTATAGGTGAGAGCGGAAATCGCTATCGCGTGGTAGTCTCAAATTCCTTGCGGGTTTGTAGTGTTTTAAATTCCGATGAGGCTGTTTTGAACGTTGAGACCACTCCTAGCATAAGCATAGATGATGCCAGTGAAGTTGAAGGTGGTTCCATTGTCTTTCCGGTCACCCTATCAAGCGTGGGCTGCCTTGAACAGGATATAACCCTGACCCTTGCTTTTACGGATGGAACTGCCGATACGGCCGATTATACGAACAATACCGTTCAGATAACCATACCGGCTGGTAGTCTTACGGGAGAAGTGAACGTTCCTACGACCCAAGATGAAATTCTTGAAGACGACGAAACCTTTACAATTTCGATTTTAAGTGTCGATGCAGGAAATGTCGCCGATTTTTCCGATACGGCCATAGGTACCATTTTAGATGATGATTTTACGGATATTGATAGTGATAACGATGGTATTTTAGACAGTGTGGAAGATTTGAACGCCGATGGCGACAACAATCCATCGACCAATCCTACCGATTCGGATGGCGATTCGTTACCCGACTACTTGGATATAGACAGTGATAACGATGGTATACCCGATAATGTGGAGGCCCAGACCACGGCGGCCTACATAGCGCCTAGTCTTGTCGATGCCAATAACAATGGCTTGGACGATGCCTACGAAAACGGTACTGAACTAGGGCTGTACCCTGTAAACACCGATGGCACTGACCAACCTGATTATTTGGACCTGGACAGTGATAATGATCATGTGCCAGATGCCATAGAAGCACACGATAGGGACCATGACGGCATGGCCGATGTTTCGTTTATCGGTTCCGATAAGGATGACGACGGACTTGACGATGGTTATGAAGGTTCGGAAACTATAGACGATGATGTGAACGATGAAATGGATCGTCCATTTGACCGTCTACCGAATGCCGATGGCGACGATGAGTTGGATTATCGGGATACGGACGATGATAATGATGGAATTCCCACCCAGGATGAAGATACCAATGGAGATGGAAACTATGCCAACGACGATCAAAATAATAACGGCGTTCCCGATTACCTGGAGGAACCCTATATTGAGGTAGTGGTCTATAACGTAGTAACGCCCAATGGCGATGGCGCACACGACACATTGACCATTACGGGGCTCGATGTACGGCCGAACAACAACATCCAAATTTATAACCGATGGGGTATCTTAATATTCTCCACTGAATCGTATGGAACAAGGAACAATTATTTTGAAGGATATTCTACGGCCAGGCTTACGTCTGGGAAGGAAGAAAAATTGCCAAATGGGACCTATTTTTATATTTTAAATTATGAAGATACCACTGGAGAGCATAAGACGATTTCAGGCTATATTTACCTGAACTGATACGATTTTTGCAAATGGAATTAAATAAAGGCCCTTGGACTTCGGTTCAGGGGTTTTTTGTTTTTTTTAAGGAGAATTGGGAGATCTATAACCATAATTTATCAAGCTCTTGGTTCGATACTAATGGAAAGGTGCTATTTTTGTGGAGGAAGGAAGTTAGTCGTACCCATCAAAGAAAAACATTGCTATTGAAAGAGGAAGAAGTCATCTTAGTAGACCAAGACAATAACCCGATAGGAACCATGCCTAAAATGGAAGCGCACGAGAAAGCCGTGCTCCATAGGGCATTTTCGGTTTTTGTCATGAACGATAAAGGGGAAACCATGCTACAGCAGAGGGCGGCCCACAAATACCACTCCCCCGAACTTTGGACGAACACCTGTTGCAGTCACCAACGGGTAGGTGAGAGCAATATAGAGGCCGGAAAAAGAAGGTTGCAAGAAGAGATGGGCTTTGTAACGGAACTCAAGGAACTTTTTTCCTTTATCTATAAGGCGCCTTTCGACAATGGCCTTACCGAACATGAGCTAGACCACGTAATGATGGGCAGCTATAACGGTGAGCCAAAGATCAATCCAGATGAGGTGGCCGACTGGAAGTGGATGAAACCCGAGGCCATCAAAAAAGATATAGCCCAAAACCCCGATTTGTACACAGCTTGGTTCAAGATTATTTTTGAAAAGTTCTATGATCATATCGGACAAAACCCAACGGAAGATGAGAGTAAAGGTTAGTAGAAAAGCCCATTTCAATGCGGCCCACCGCCTATATCGTAAAGATTGGAGCGATGAGAAAAATACCCAGGTCTTCGGAAAGTGTAACAACCCCAATTACCATGGACATAACTATGAATTGGTGGTTAGCGTTACAGGCAAAATAGACCCTGAAACGGGTTTTGTAATGGATATGAAGGTCTTAAAAGATTTGATAGCTGAAAAAGTAGAAGACGCCCTAGACCATAAGAACCTTAATATTGAAGTTCCTGAATTTAAAGACCTCAATCCCACAGCTGAAAATATATCCATTATTATTTGGAATAAATTACGGCCCCACATCAATCCAAATCATGATTTGGAAGTCGTGTTATATGAAACCCCTCGAAATTTTGTGACCTATTCCGGTTAAAGCGAAAATTAAACAACTATAAAAAAAACGCTATGTATCCCTTAAAATTCAACCCTATTTTAAAAGAACGCCTTTGGGGCGGCACCAAGCTTAAAGACGTTTTGGGCAAACCTATTGAAAACGATATTACCGGTGAAAGTTGGGAGCTTTCCACCGTGTCGGGAGATATTTCCGTAGTGGCCAATGGAGATTTGGCAGGTACCTCATTACAAGACCTAATAGAAAAAGAGCCCGAGAATGTTTTGGGGAAAAGTGTTTACGATAGGTTCGGAACCGACTTTCCTATCCTTATCAAGTTTATCGATGCCAAACAGGATCTGTCCATTCAATTGCATCCTAATGACGAGTTGGCCAAAAAACGTCACAATTCCTTCGGAAAAACAGAAATGTGGTATGTGATGGATGCCGATGACGACGCCAGCCTTATCGTTGGTTTCAACAAAGATGTTACCAAAGAAGAATATGCCAAAAGTCTCGAAAACGATACCCTATTAGACCTTTTGAACTATGAAAAGGTAAAAGAGGGCGATACCTTTTTTATCAATACCGGAAAGATTCACGCCATAGGTGCAGGTGTATTGTTGGCCGAAATTCAACAGACTTCCGATATTACCTACCGTGTTTTTGATTTCAATAGAAAAGATAAGAACGGAAACCTTAGGGAATTACATACCGAACAGGCATTAGATGCCATTGATTACACCAAAAAAGATGATTTTAAGGTGAAGTATAGTCAAGAGAAGAATACGGTGAACGCCATGGTAGATTGCCCTTATTTCAAAACCGACTTTCTAGACTTGAATGCCGGCTTGACCCAAGATGTTAGCGGCCGCGATTCATTTACTATTTTTATGTGTGTGGGCGGTTCGGCTACCATTGCCAATGAGAACGGTTCGGTAGAATTGAAAAGAGGTGAGACCACCCTTTTGCCCGCGGTTTCGAATACCATAAAAATCACCACCGAGGGGGCTAAGCTCTTGGAAGTGACCATTTAATGCGACAAATTACCTTTGGCTTTGTATATTTTCTGCATAAATTGATTATAAATAGCTTATTTTTGCGTAAAATTTATTAAAAATGGCAAGTGTAAAAGAATTAAAGAAAGATATTAATAATGTCTTGGGAGACATCATTGAAGCGGTATACATTGTAGAAGCTGCCAATGCCGACCAAGAATCGAAAGAGGGAGCCAAGGTTATTGACGAGGCTATCGAAACTTTTGATACCTTGATCCAAAAGGTAAACCAAAGAGGTGTTGACAATAGAAAGAAACACTTAACAGAGGTGCGTCAAGAATTGGAGAAGAAAGCCGGTGCCCTTGTAGAAAAGGTGAACAAATTAGGCTAGACTTTCTAGAAGTTAAATGAAAAAGCCCGCATTTGCGGGCTTTTTTACTTTTTAAGGGTTTCCAAATAGGTTTTTAATTGCTTGCCGTATTTCGATTCCGCGACTTCGGGCGCTAGTGAACCGTAAATGGAATCCAGATACTTTACATTGGCATCGGGAACTTCATTTAAGGCGATGTAAGGCGCTATATAAGAGTCTTTGTTGTTCAGTGCGTAATTCAAGGAAAAGGCATAACTACGCTGCAGGTTGCGGTTGCTCAATCGCTGCATCGAGTCTAATTGTACCGAGTCTAGAACCTTGTTCGGGTCGTTGGCCAATCGAACGATCTCTAAGGTCTTCATATTGAACTTCGACATCATTTGTCGGTATTCTTCCAACTTTTTTTGGGTTTCCGAGCCTTCAATTTTGGCTTTGGTATCAAAGGTGTTCCAAGTCGTGTTGATCGTAATGGTACCCGGTTCACCAAAGAAGGTAATTCGGTCATTGATATCGTTGGCGTCTTTTTTGTCTAAGTAGAGATAGAAAATTTCCGGACTTTCAAGTTCCGTTGTAAAGGAAAAATTGCCGTCACCGTCTATTTGTAGCGAATCTATGGTGGTTAAAACGGAATCGGGCACGTGTTGAAGGTAGAGTGTTCCTTTTTTCAGTCCCTTTACATTTCCGGTAACGTTCATGGTGTTTTCGGTAGGCCCTCCACAAGAAAGCAATAAAAGGATAATAGCACTTAAAAAAAATATGTTCTTCATCGTCGTTTTTTGGTAGCGCAAATATCTGTATTTTTTTTGGTTTCCTTAAGAAGCTATTTTTTAAATCGATGAGTTTTTCTGTAATAGAAGCGTACTTTTGTATCGGTATATCGTAAGAGAACAGTTCGTATTACGACGAATAAGGGTTGAGTTTCTGTAAATAGCTATATACGTTCTTGCCCCTTTAATTTTAATAATACATATTGAATGAATATTGAAAAAGAAAAATGGAATGCTGCCATTGCTTCGGCAGAGTATGTAAAAAACGGAATGCTTGTTGGCTTGGGGTCGGGATCTACCGCCGCTTTTATGATAGCCGAGCTCGGTAAGCGGGTGGCAGGCGGACTCATAATGAAGGGGGTGCCTTCGTCGAATGCGACGGCCCGATTGGCCAAGCAAGCGGGTATATCCTTAATTTCCTTGGAAGATGCGGGAACACTCGACATAAATATTGACGGGGCAGATGAGTTTGATGCTCAATTACGGTTGATAAAAGGTGGGGGAGGTGCCATGCTCCGTGAGAAAATTTTGGCCCATAATTCACGTTTCAACCTGATTATAGCCGATTCGGGAAAAGAAGTCGATCGTTTGGGGAAATTCAAACTTCCTTTGGAAACCATTCCTTTTGCTACCCAAAACATTATGGAAGAACTAGGGAAAATGGACCTGCATCCACAGCTGCGCATGAAAAATGATGAGGTCTATAAGACCGATGAGAACAATTGCATTGTAGATGTCGATATTTTTCAAAAGGATGATCTAGAGGAATTGAACCGGACACTTATCCAAATTCCAGGGGTGGTCGAAACCGGACTCTTCCTGTCTACTACCGATTTGGTATTGATGGGCAAGGGGCAGACGGTTACTTCTTTTAAAAAGTAAGTTTTTCCTATCTTAAGAAGAAATAAGGGGACTATAAAACGAAACGGATGAAATTCAATATACAAGATACCTTCAATAAGGAACTACCGGCCGATCCTATTACTATAAATAGCAGAAGGCAGGTAGAAAGGGCCTGTTTTTCGTACGTGACGCCAAAACATACGGCCCGGCCGTCATTGGTTCACGTGTCCCCTGAAATGGCCGAAGAGCTAGGGCTGTCAGAAGAAGATATCCGAAGTGAAGAATTTCTAAAGGTATTTACGGGCAATACCGTTCTCGACGGAACAGCCCCGTACGCCATGTGTTATGGAGGACATCAGTTCGGCAATTGGGCCGGGCAATTGGGCGATGGAAGGGCCATTAACCTTATGGAAGTGGAACACAACGGAAAACATTGGGCCTTGCAGTTAAAAGGTGCCGGTGAAACCCCGTACTCAAGAACAGCCGATGGCCTAGCGGTTTTACGTTCGTCTATTCGAGAGTATTTATGCAGTGAGGCCATGTACCACCTTGGGGTACCTACAACACGCGCACTGTCATTGGCCTTGTCGGGCGACCAAGTGCTTCGCGATGTGCTTTACAATGGCAATCCTGCCTATGAGAAGGGGGCTATTGTCTGTCGGGTTGCTCCTTCTTTTCTTCGTTTCGGAAACTATCAGATTTTTGCGGCAAGGGAAGATACCGCTACTATGGGAACATTGGTAGATTATACCATAAAACACTTTTTTCCGGAATTGGGGGCGCCTTCCAAAGCAAGCTATGTTCAATTTTTTCAGGCTGTGGCAGATGCTACCCTAGAGATGTTGGTGCACTGGCAACGTGTGGGCTTCGTACACGGTGTGATGAATACCGATAATCTATCTATTCTTGGTTTGACCATCGATTACGGCCCATATGGATGGTTGGAAGGTTATGACCATGGATGGACACCCAATACCACGGACCGCCAGCATAAACGATACCGGTACGGGAACCAGCCCAATATCGGTCTGTGGAACCTATATCAACTGGCCAATGCGATTTTCCCCTTGATCGGGGAAGCCGAACCTTTAGAAGCCGTTTTGGAAGGATTCAAGACGAAGTTCGAGCAGAAATATAGGGATATGATGAAATCTAAGATCGGACTGTATAAAGCAGATGATCTTGACCCACATTTACTCGATGATTTAGAGGAAAACCTACAGCTGACCGAAACCGATATGACTCTGTTCTTTCGGAATTTGGCCAATTTTAAAAAGCAAGTAACAGATTCAGGCGCATTTATGGAAGTGGTGGGAGAGGCCTTCTATGTGCCCGACGAGGTAAGCGGTGAAGTACTCGAAAAATGGAAAGTCTGGTTTGCCACGTATCAGAGTCGTTTGGGCCAAGAAGAACTGTCCGATACGGAACGAAAGCAAAAAATGAACTCCGTAAACCCTAAATACGTGTTGCGTAACTATATGGCGCAATTGGCCATAGATGCTGCCGATAAAGGAGATTATGCCTTGATCGACGAACTGTTCGTACTTTTGAAAAAGCCCTATGACGAACAACCGGAACAAGAAAAATGGTTTGCCAAACGCCCTGATTGGGCAAGAAACAAAGTAGGCTGTTCTATGTTGTCGTGTAGCTCTTAGAATAGAACCAATGACAAAGGAAAAACCTAAAACAGAAATCGGCTTGGGAATGGCCGCTTTGGGCCGCCCGGAATATATCAACATTGATTCTGGCGAAAGGGATAAGTCAGAGTTGGCCTTTCGGGCCAATGCTTTAAAAGTATTGGATGATGCCTATGGAAAAGGAGTGCGTTATTTCGATACCGCCCCGTCTTACGGAAAGGGCGAAGAATTTTTAAAGGCTTGGAACGATGGCCGAAAGCATACAGACGTAGTTTTCGGAACCAAATGGGGCTATACCTATGTCGCCAATTGGCAATTGGGCTATGATGGTCCCCATGAAGTAAAAGAACACTCTCTAGGGAAGCTTACGGAGCAATGGCAGGTTTCTAAAGAACTGCTTCCCGCCTTGCGGTACTATCAAATCCATTCCGCCACTTTTGAAAGTGGGGTACTCGAAAACCAACCGGTGTTGGAAAAGCTATTGGAAATAAAAAGAACGACCGGACTCAAAATCGGTATTTCCACCAGTGGGCCCGATCAAAGGAAGGTCATTGAAAAAGCACTTCAAATAAGCATAAACGGCGATGTGGTCTTTGATAGTTTTCAAGTTACCTTCAATATGCTTGAACAGGCCACTTTGCCCATTCTGCGGAAGGTGCAGGCACAGGGGAAGAAATTGATCATAAAGGAAGCCTTGGCCAACGGTCGCGTATTTTCCAATGAAAGATACCCTCACTACAAATCTCTCTATACGACATTGCAGACCCTGGCCGAACGTTACCAAGTAGGTATTGATGCCATCGCACTTCGTTTTGTGATGGATTATCTTCAACCGGACTATGTGCTAAGCGGAGCGGCCGATATAAATCAATTGGACCAAAATTTAAAGGCGAATACCTTCACATTAGATGAAGAAGAACTAGCGGAACTTACCAAGGCAAAAGTAGATTCTACGGCCTATTGGAAAGAACGCAGTCAGTTGAGTTGGGATTGATGTTTGAATGAATAAGAGGTAAGGGTGATTGTCGATATCTAGTCATTCATAATTATTGGTGTCAATTTGGTTTTTAGTTCTTCATATTTTTTTGTGTAATAACTTCCAGATCTAGTAATTCTTTAGCTTCCTTAAGTTGGGCAATAGCTTGTTCCCTAGTTATTTTTTTATCAGGATTTTTAATCTCTCCCAGTTCCAAAGCTGTTTCATAATCTATCAAAACAGGAAGAAGTCCATATCCTTTAAACTGGGCATACATCTTGTAACCACTTTTTTTGTTTCCGTAAGTCTTTAATTTGTCGATTACGATTGGTTTTCCTGCCAAAGTATGGGATACTCTTTGCCCATTTTGAGAGATATAAGCGAATCCTAGGTCCGAGCTTGGAATACCTAGGGTTAAAGTGTCTCCAATATTGATTTTATATCCGCTTTTTGTTTTATAGTTTTTATACTCTGACTTTTTCGTGAGATTACCGAATTCGGCTGTTTGTGAATATGTAATCGAAACCATAAAAAGCAAAAAGACCGTTAAGTTTCTCATTTTTGTAATGTTGGAGAAAAACATATTTTAAAAACTTAAACTTGAGCTTAAACTTGAGCTTAAACTTGAATTTAAAACGAAGAAGCCACCTCCATCAAATAAGCACACAGCAGTGCTCCACCCGTACCTACAACATAACCAAAAACAGCAAGAAGTACCCCCACGGAAGTTAAGGATGGGTGAAATTCCGCAGCGACAACGGGAGCCGAAGCGGCACCACCTACATTAGCTTGACTACCTACCGCCAAAAAGAAGAAAGGAGCTTTTATGAGTTTGGCGACCAAGATCAATAGAAGGGCGTGAATGGAAATCCAAATAAAACCAATAGCGATCAATCCGGGGTTTTCAAGTACTTTTCCGAGGTCCATTTTCATACCTATGGTCGCTACAAGGAGATAAATGAACATTTGGCCAATTTTGCTGGCACCGGCACCTTCGTAGTTTTTAGCCTTGGTAAAGGATAGGGCTATACCAGCTGCCGTGGCAATAATCACCATCCAAAAGAAACTGGAACCCAAGAAAGACAGAAAGCTTTTTTGGTTGCTTACACTTTCAAAAGAATTCGTCAATATATCGCTAATATTATTTCCAAAGAAATGCGCAATACCCGTGGCGGTAAAGGCAAAAGAGAGCATCATCAAATAATCCGTTAAGGTAGGTACGCGGGAGATTTTTTTGGTAAAGGCAGTGACTTTTACTTTTAAGGTTTCAATGGCGGAGGTATCTGCCTTGAGCCATTTGTCAATTTGTTTGGTACGACCTACACCCATTAGGATAATGCCCATCCAAATATTGGCGACAACAATATCTACCAGCACCATAGCACCATATTTTTCAGGCGTATATTTAAAGATTTCGTACATGGCGGCCTGATTGGCCCCACCACCGATCCAACTGCCGGCAATGGTTGAAAGTCCTCTCCATACCGCATCAAAATCGTTTCCGCCTACGGTATCGGGGGAAAAAATCGATACGATCAAAATGGCAATTGGTCCGCCAATAATAATTCCCACGCTACCCGTTAAGAACATAATCAATGCCTTTGAGCCTAAGTTGGCAATGGCCTTTAAATCGATACTCAAGGTCATTAGCACCAAGGCCGCAGGCAATAGATAGCGACTGGCTACATGGTAAAGTCTTGAGCTGTGGGCAATGATTTCACCCGCCTCGTTTACCGTATGCCACTTTTCTGCAATAATGCCTGTAGAGGCGAGAATACCCGGCAATAGATAACACATGAGTACGGCGGGAACAATGCCGTAGAATTTGCTCCAGAAGCCTTTTTCCTTAGATGAGCCATAAAAAATGAAGCCTAGGCAGAGCGCCAATAATCCAAAAACAACGGTGTCATCGGTTATTAGTGGAGCGGGCAATAACGGTTCGGTCATATGATTTTGGAATGCTTTTTTTCAAATATAATCAAATTACCAGATGCTTTCGAATATAGTGTGCCACACCGTTTTCGGTATTGGGCAGGGTTACCGCATTGGAAATGGCCTTTACTTCCTCCCGGGCGTTACCCACGGCTACCCCACAGCCACTGTTTTGCAGCATTTCAATATCATTGTAATTGTCGCCAAAGGAAATTACATGTTCCAATGATTCATCTTGTCGCAACAACGATTGTATGGCCGATAGTTTAGAAACTGATTTTGGGGCTATTTCGATCAAAGTATCGTTGGAACGATAGAGGTTGAGGTAGGAGCCTAGTTCTTCTTCAAGAATGGGGTACAGGGCGTCGGCATTGGTTTTGGTACTCATGAGCATTATTTTATGGGCCCCCAGTTCGCGGTCTTTCCAATCGGAAAGGGTTTCCGGTGTGGGTCTGAAAACCGGTGTGGTCTTGGTGTACCTGATCTCTTTCTGTACCCGTTCAGAGTCTGTGGGTACATACCATTCGTTCTTGTGGTACAGGCCCAGTTGGGTACCGTTGGCCTTGGCCAACCCGTATATTTCATCAAGGTGGTCCGTGTCGATATGCACCGAAGAAAGTTCTTGGTCGCCATCGAGTATCAGGGCGCCATTGTAACAGATGATAGGTTGGTCTTCTATACCAAGGTCTTGTTGTAAATAAGTCATGGCGCTCGGCATTCTTGCGGAGACCAAGATGATTCTCATTTGCGTTTTTATACGGCGTATTTCGGCAATGGTTAGCTCGGAAACATCACTTTTTGAGGTTAATAAGGTACCATCTAAGTCTGAACAGAGTATTTTGTAATTCAAGGGTTCGGTATTTAAAGTTTGTTGGGTTTAATTTCCTTTTCTAAATTTTTTGGTCTTCTTTTTATCCGGATTTTTAAAGAGACGCTTGAAGAAACCATCGCGTTTTACCGGTTCGCAGTCTAGCATTTCCAAGATGGCCGGATTGGGTCTTTCGAACTGGGCCTTTGTTATTTCGTTATAATACGGATGCTTGTTCATTTCTTGCATCCACTTGGCAAAAATAGGCAATGCCGCGTTGGCCCCTTGTCCTAGACTTGTACTTTTAAACCCGATTTCATGATGGTCGAGTCCCACCCAGGTGACATGCACCAGTTTGGGGGTGATGGCCACGAACCATGCATCTTTGTTGTTTTGGGTGGTTCCGGTTTTTCCGGCAATGGCATTGTTCAATTTATAGGTAGAACGTATTCGGGAAGCCGTACCCCTGTCGATCGTGCCTTTCATCATCTCGATCATAATCTGTCTCGTTTCCTCTGAAAAAGCGGTCTTTCTCGCCCGTTTCGGTTTGAATTCCATTAAAACGGAGTCCTTTTTATCCGTTATTTTTTCGATGAGATAGGGAAGAACGGCCTTGCCATCGTTGACATAACTGGCATAGGCACCGGCCAATTCGTTCAAGTAAATTTCGCCGGTACCCAGGGCTAATGAGGGCTGCTCGGGCAATTTTGAGAAAATACCCATATTTTTGGCCATGGTCAATACATTGCTGATGCCGGCCTTTTCCAAGACCTTTACGGCTACGGTGTTTACCGAATGGCTCAGGGCTTCCTCCATCGAATAGTTGAGGTAGGTTTCGTCTTTTTTTCCGGAGTTGCTGGGCGACCACCCCTTTAGGTTTTCATAGGCCACTTCTTCAGCGGAAAAATAGGTGCAGGGTAAAATGCCCGTTTCAAGTGCTGTGGTATAAACAATGGGTTTAAACGTAGAGCCTACCTGTCGTTTGCTTTGGGCAACATGGTCGAATTTAAAATGTTCGAAATCTATACCCCCGATCCAGGTTTTAACGGCACCGGTCTTTGGGTCAAGGGCCAATGAGCCGGTGTTCAAGAATTTCATGTAATGCGTTATACTATCTATACTGCTGGCTTGAACGGTTTTTTCACCGTCCCAGTCGGTCAAGACCATTTGCTTCTTTTTGCTGAGCGAATCGATGATCTGTCCATGTTCGAGACCCTGCTTTTTTAGTTTTTGGTATATGCCTGATTGCTTGACGACCTTTTCAATCAGCTTTTTGTTGGTACGCCAGGGTGCGTTCTTGCCATAGCTTTTTTCAAAACGGCCTTGAAGCGACTGCATGTGTTCGCGCATGGCCTCTTCGGCCCAGAACTGCATATTGTAATCGAGGGTGGTATAGACTTTTAGTCCCGAGGTGTAAATGTTGTAGTCATGGCCTTCTTCCTTTTGTTTTGCGTTCCATTTGAGCAGTTGCTTTCTTACCTCTTCCCTAAAGTATGGGGCTAGACCGGCATTGTTGTCAAAATCGCGGTAGTCGAGTTTTAGCGGTTTATCGGTAAGGCTATCTTTCTCTTCGTTCGAAAGGTGATGGTTGTTCGCCATGGCCTGAAGTACCAGGTTCCTTCGTTCGAGACTTCTTTCAGGAAATATACGGGGATTATAGCCATAGGTGGCCTTTAGCATTCCGACGAGAACGGCACCTTCTTCTACGTTAAGATCTTTGGCTTGCTTGTTGAAAAATTTAAGGGATGCACTTTCAATGCCAAAAGTATTATCGCCAAAGGAAACGGTATTCAGGTAATGGGTAAGGATCTCTTCCTTGGTGTAGATGTCTTCCAGTCGGGAAGCGATTACCATCTCTTTTATCTTATCGACTACAATATTTGTTTTTTTTCTGTCCCTACGGGGATATAGATTCTTGGCAAGTTGCTGGGTGAGGGTGCTACCGCCACCTGCCGATTGGTCTTGCATAAGTATCGTCTTTACGGCAACACGGCCCAAACTTTGGTAGTCAATGCCCGAATGGTCGTAAAAACGTTCGTCTTCTATCGATACAAGTGCGTTGCGCAGATGTTCCGGAATAGCCTCAAAAGCAATAGGCTGTCTATCGTAAAGGTAAAACTTGCCAATGAGCACACTATCTGCCGTGTATACTTCCGATGCCCTTTGGTACTGAAAGTCCGAAAGCTCTTCCTTGTTAGGAATCGAGCCCCATGCGCCCCAATAAATACTTAGTATGAATACAAAGAAAAACAGCACCAAGGCAAGTGTCGCCAATAAGGTATATCTTAGGAAAGGGGACTTTATTCTTTTTAAAACCAAATCGATAAATTTTAGATGCAATATCAAATTAAAAAATGAAACCCTTGGGCTTCTTAACAATAGATTAAACTCTAATTTTCTACTTTTGTCCGTAAATTTTGTCCATGGGAAAAATAGTATTCTTTTTGTTCTTTATAACCTTCTTTTCTAACGCAAACGAAGGTGAATGGTCTAAAACCGGACACCGGACCGTTGGCGAGGTAGCAGAGCAACACCTTTCAAAAAAAACCAGGAAAGCCCTGAAAAAATTATTGAACGGTAGAGACCTTGCCTATGTATCTACGTTTGGAGATGACATTAAGGCCGACAGAGCCTTCAAAGAATTCAGTGCTTGGCATTACGTAAACATTCCGGATGGAAAGAGGTATTCCGATATCGAGCCCAACAAACATGGCGATATTGTAGTCGGAATACAGAAGTGCGTTGAAATTATAAAAGACCCGAACGCCAAAAGGGAAGATAAGGTGTTTTACCTTAAAATGTTGGTCCACTTGATCGGTGATCTGCATCAGCCCCTACATGTAGGCCGCTTTGAAGATAAAGGGGGAAACGACATTCAGGTGCAATGGTTCAACAAGGGGAGCAACCTTCACAAAGTTTGGGATTCTAACATGATCAACGACTACGGTATGAGCTATACCGAATTGGCTTCAAGCTTGCCCAAACTTTCAAAAAAGCAAATAAAACAGATTCAAGAAGGGACTATTTACGACTGGGTAGGGGAGTCCCAAGATATTGCCCAACAATTGTACGGTTCAGTGGAGGCAGGCGAAAAATTATACTATCGCTATAGTTATGATTGGTGGGGCACCGTTGAAGACCAATTGCAAAAGGGCGGACTGCGTTTGGCCAAGGTCTTGAACGGGCTTTTTTAAAATGTAGTCGACCATTTATCAAAAAAAACTGGAATTCAACGAATGCTTATACCCCGCTCGTCTATTTGAAGTTATATTTATGTAGATGGTTGCGAGGAAATTATTCGGCGCCCGACGTTTAAAGACAGTAACCTTCCCATAGCTAAAGGGCAAAAAAAATCGGTCATTACAAAATGGCCGATTTTTTTATGTGATAATTCTAAAGGTCAGGTTGATACGGGCACCGATAGGTTTCGCCGTTTTCGGTATTTGGTGCAGCCACGCTTCTTGTGTAGGGCCCTTCATCAATAAAAGGCTTCCGTGTTGCAATAAGAGCTTTTGTTTTAAACTTTTGTCCGTTCGGTGTTTTAAGTGGAAGAAACGTTCTTGCCCTAAACTTACCGAAGCAATGATCGGGTGTTTGCCCAATTCTTTTTCATTGTCGGCATGCCACCCGTTGCTATCCTGACCATTGCGGTACAGGTTTAGTAGGCAGGAGGTAAAGCTTGTTTCGGTTTGGGCCTCTACTTTCTTCTTTATTTTTAAAAGGGTATCTGTATATGCATGGGGAAGCATCACCAAATTTGAATATGAATAGGGCTTTCCATTGTTGCCGTACAACGCCGTGAGTCTGGGTTGGGCGTAGCGTTTACCAAATACGGAGATATGGTCTTGCTGCCATGGCGTTTCTTTATAAAGCAAGTCAAAAGAGCTGTCGGCTTCCGACCGTTCCAAGAAATCAGGATAATAGACGATATCACTATCGGGCAGATTTAGGTAGATCTCTTCCGGAACCAGCCTTTTCATTATTTAAGGACCGTTTTCAACTCGTTTCTATACTCCGATGGGTTTTGCCCGGTAAAGGCCTTGAACTGCTTGTTAAAGTGCGAAAAGTTGTTGAACCCGCTTTCGAAACAAACCTCGGTAATACTTAAGGGCTGTTCGGCCAGAAGCTTAGACGCATGTACCAAACGATACTCGTTTACGAACTGAACAAAGGTCTTATTGGTAATCTTTTTAAAGTAACGGCAGAAAGACGGTACCGTCATGCTTACTAGGTTGCTGATTTCATCTAGCGTAATCTCTTCCTTGAAGTTATTCTTCACGTAGTTGAAGACCACATTGATGCGGTCGTTGTCCTTTACTTCGGTCTCCATTGAAAAACCTTCGGCATTGAGAATCTTGAAATCTTTGGAGTTGCCCAGTTCGTTCAGTATGTTCAATATGGAAAGTAAACGCTGAAAATGGGTCTGGTACTCTAAAATCTGCATTTTCTCACCAATCTTTCTTTTGGTCTTTCCGGAAAAGGCAATACCGCCCTTGGCCATTTCAAAAAGGGATTGGATCTTTTTCATCTCGGGAATATCAAAAAAGTCGTTTCCCAAAAAATCCTGCTTCATCTGAATAATGGTCTCACTCTCGTTGCCCGTAAGCTTATCGGTAAAGCCACAATGGGGTAGGTTGCTTCCTATTAATATAAGGTCGCCGTTGGAGTAGTACGAAACATGGCTCCCGATCTGTCTTTTTCCCGATCCACCGTTTACGTGAACCAGCTCTATTTCAGGGTGGTAATGCCAGATGTTGTTTTTGTTGTTCTTGGTCGCATCAAAGCGTTGATACGTGTAAGAATGCCCAAAACTGGGTTCAATAGCCTCAAAAGCAGGTTTTTGATTCATCTACTGGGGTGTTTATATGGCAAAATTAAACAAGGTTGTTTCTTCCTTTCTTTGCAAAATTAACCAAAATATATTCAATATTACCCTTTGGGGTCTTTTAGTATGTAAGCGATGTTAAAATAGCATAGTTATTGGCCAATTGTGGAGTAGTAGGAGCCGAATTACGGCGGTATGTTTGTAGTGTAATATTAAACCAATATTAATCGACCTGTTTCACGACAGGTTACAAAACAACAACGACATGAGAAAAGTAGTAAGAACAGCAGCAATGATCGCATTATTATTCAGCACGACTGTTGGATTAGCGAGTGAGCCTAAACTGAGCGTTGTACCTAATGAAAATGTAAAAAGTTTCGTATACGAGCTTGATTCCCAATCAGGGAGCACGACTATCAAGTTCATCGATGCGGAACAGAACGTTATATTCTTTGAAAAAGTTGAAAAAGGGGCTTATGCCAAGAAATTCGACTTGTCTAACCTTAAAGATGGTCTATATTTCTTTAAATCGGAAGATGAATTAAAGACGATATCGTATACTATCAGCATTGAGGGTAGCACTGTGAAGGTTATCGATAGGAAAGAAAACAGTAAGCCAGTCTTTAGGGTAAAAGACGGTAGAGTGTATTTGAACCTATTGAACCTCGATAAGAAAGACGTTAACATACAAGTTTACGACAGTAGTAACAGATTGGTTTTCTCGGAAAAACGGGAAGATGAAATGACTATTGAAAAAGCATTTGATTTTACCAAGGCCTATTCCGGTGATTATACCGTAGTAGTAAGGGATAGCAAAGAAACCTACTACAAGGAGATATCGGTAAATTAAGATTGTTTAAGTTGAGTTGAGTTAAATTGTCCCTAAGGTGGTTGAGAACCTTAGGGGCTTTTTTTATGGCTATAGGTAGCTGTAGGCCCAGTACATTAGAACAAACTGCAAAGGCAGTCTTGCCCACAATACCCATTTGGGAATGCCGGCTGAAGCCTTTTTTTCTGAAAGCATATAGAAATGTACCAGTAAGAAAACGGCCAACATTAAAATGAGCCCATAAATGGCATAGTTTTTTGAAAAAGGGAAACACACGCCCAGGCCCATACCTATTTCGGCCACACCGCTCAGTTGTACCAAAAGCCTATGATTGGGCAAGTAACGGGGCATGATTGCCATATACACCCTAGGTTTGATAAAGTGCATTATTCCGGCCAATACGTAAATTGCTCCCATTACGTAGAGGTGCCATGTGTAGCTCATGGTTTAGCTTGATATTTCTTCAAACGTTCACGTTTGTACTCTGGCAAGGCTAGGTTGGTCAATGCTAGCTCCAATATTTTCGGGTCTTTTTTGCGCATGAACAAAAGCTGAAAAAAATCCTTTACGGTAAGTTCGTTTGTAGATTGCTCTATCAAAATGAATTGCTCTCCTTTTCTGACTTCCCCTTCTTCAAGAATGCGAACGTAGGTGCCCGGATAGCCATAGTCGATATATTTTTTTAAAATGCCTTGGTCGTTAAACCGGATCCCAAGTTTGTAACAAGGTTCCCTTGGTTGGGAAATTTGAACAAGGGCGCTTCCTATTTTATAGATGTCGCCTATACGAACGATAGATTCGTCAAGTCCGCTTACACTAAGGTTTTCACCGAACATTCCCCATTTCCATTCCAGATCCGGATATAATTTTTTCCAGTAGTCGTAATGGTCTACCGAAAACAGAAAACAGGCCTTATTGATGCCGGCATGGTGCTTTCGGTCAATGACCGAATCTTTGGCTACATCGGTCTTTCCTAAAAATAGGGGTTCTTCTACCGGGGATTTGAATATGCCGGTCTGCTCATTTTTGCCGTTCCATATAACCGTGGTGGGGCGTCCGATATTGGTAGAGATGATTTCCATTGCTTAAAGGTAGAAAACCTATCTGTAAAAATAGAATCGTATCGATTACTTGTTTTTTGTACTTAGAGGAAGGAGTGGAAGAATTTATTTTCGTCTGCGCACACGAAAATTTTGATAATGTGCTAGATTATTCACTTAAATTCTGTTAATTTGACATTCGGTGGCTTATCGCGCCTTATATAAATTAGGATATTACCCCCATTTATGGCATTATTAACATTTTTATTGTTTACAGGATTTGTAGCCTTTTACGCCACTTACAAGCTTAGACGCGACAAGCTGAATACCAAGGACGGATACTTTTTGGGAGGTAGATCGTTGACCGGGGTGGTCATAGCGGGCTCTTTGCTTTTGACCAATATATCTACCGAGCATTTGGTGGGGATGAACGGGTCGGCTTATCGTAATGGGGCAATCATTGTAGCCTGGGAGGTAACTTCGGCCTTGGCCTTGGTCATAGCTGCCCTATATTTTGCGCCGCGCTACCTGAAAATGGGCTTGACCACCATTCCGGAATTTTTGGAAAAACGCTTTGACGGACTCACACGGACCTTAGTGGCCCTTCTTTTGATCATCTCCTTTGTGGCGACCTTGCTGCCCATTGTTCTATACACTGGAGCATTGAATATTGAAGCTATCTTCGATATCTCGGAACTCTTGAACGTGACAACGAGCGAAGGAATATGGATAACGATTTTAATTGTAGGAAGCATTGGTGCGGTCTACGCTATTTTCGGCGGATTGAAAATGGTCGCCTATACCGATACCATTAACGGCTTTGGGCTTTTGGTAGCCGGTCTTCTGGTGCCCACACTGGCCCTATTGGCCATTGGGGACGGAAACATTCTCGAGGGGATGTCGACCGTTTTTAGGCATAGTCCTGAAAAATTCAACGTCATTAGTCACGAATCGGGAGTAGGAGAGGGGGCGCGTTCCGCTATTCTGCCCTTTGAGGTTTTGTTTACGGGCCTTATGGTCAACCAAATCTATTTCTGGACCATGCACCAATCTATTATTCAACGGGTGCTGGGGGCGGTCAATCTAAAGGAAGCCCAAAAAGGACTACTATTTACTGGACTGCTGAAGATATTGGTGCCCTTGGTGATTGTGTTGCCCGGACTTATAGGGTTTTATTATTTCGGAGAGAGCCTGTACGATAATCCAGATAACGTATACCCGCTTTTGGTGAAGAAAGTATTGCCCCTCTGGCTTACGGGCTTTTTTGTTGCCGTAATGATGGGGGCTATCTTAAGTACTTTTAACAGTGCCTTGAACAGTGCCGCCACGGTTTTTAGCCTTGATATATTTAAAAAATACATTCAAAAGGATGCCAATGAGAAGAAGTTGGTGGTCATTGGTAAAAGTACCTCCGCCATTCTCGCTATATTGGCCATTGGCATTGCCCCCTTTGTGGCCAATGCCCCGGATGGGCTGTACCAGTTGCTACAACAGCTGAACGGTATATTCTTTATTCCTATAGCCAGTGTGATCATTGCGGGTTTCCTTTTTCCGAGAGTAACGGCTGCTGGCGCCAAGGCAGGCCTTGGCTTTGGTCTGTTGTTCTACGTGTTTATGTATTATGTGCTTGAGGTCAACCTTCATTTTATCCATATTTGGGGTATTGAATTCGTTCTGAATATCGCCATTATGCACATTGTATCGGCCTTAACCCAAAAAGAAGAAAAGTTTATTATGAAAGACGCGGGCGTGTTAAACCTAAAACCATGGAGGTTTGCCAAGCCCTTTAGTTTCTTTCTTATACTGTTTACGATTATTTTGTACCTTGTTTTAGGCAATGTCTAGCACATAATCGAGATAGAAAGAGTACTGTAACAGAGTGAGTTTAATGCTAAATTTTTAAAAATGGAAAAAACGTTCAGGGATTATGAGGCTGTAGACGTATCGGCCGCTGTGAAAGAGCATTACAGGAAAATGCGGAAGAATCAGACTGTTGATTATGTTCAGCGTATGCAAAAGAAATATTTGACATATGATAAACCTATGGATCTATGGGAAGCCATGGGCCATTTAAATAAGTTGATCGATGTGAGCGATCCCGATTTGGATCTACCTAACGTACAGCACTTGATTCAGAGCGCCGAGGCCATTAGGGAAGACAATCGCCCCGATTGGATGCAGCTGACAGGGCTCATTCACGATTTAGGGAAGATAATGTTCCTTTGGGGCAGTGATGAAGATGGTACAAGCCAAGACGAGCAATGGGGTACCGTTGGCGATGTATTTGTGGTCGGTTGTAAATTGCCCGATACCTGTGTCTATCCCGAATTTAACGAATTGAATCCCGATATGGCCGATGACCGTTACAATACCCCTACAGGTATTTACCAAGAAGGTTGCGGACTTGACAAGCTAAACCTTGCCTGGGGGCATGATGAATATCTTTATCAGGTGCTTTCAAACCATAAGGAAAACACATTGCCCAAAGAAGCCATGGTCATGGTCCGGTACCACTCCTTTTACCCTTGGCATACCGGAGGAAGCTATAAGGAACTCTTGAATGAAGGGGATAAGGAGTATTTAGAACTGATTAAAGATTTCAATAAATACGACCTTTACACCAAATGCCAAAAAATATACGATTTGGAAGAGGTGCGCGAATATTACCAGCCCATAGCTGAAAAATACTTGGGTAAGGGACCTATTTTCTGGTAGGTCCATAATTATATACAATAGCAATGGTCATTCAACCTAGGGGCGGAATGGCCGTTACCTTTTTATTTCAAGTACTTTGATGATGACGGTGTTCTCTCCGATATTTTCAAGGTCGTGAATTGTTTCCTTTTTGCTACAGGTCCAATAGAATTGATCGCCTTGGTCAAAGCGTAAAAGCCCGATCTGCCCATTGACATTTCTTGAAACCAAGAGTCCGTCTGTAAAGCACGTACAGCTATAATCGTTAGCGTGTTTTCTAAAGGGGGTTCTTTCCCCGGGCTTTAAAATTATCTCGCTTAAAACAAGTTCGTCATTTTCAAAAAGGGTATCGCCAATTTTCGTACTGAAGGTATTCTGTTTAATTTCATTCAGTTTCTTTTTGTCCCAAGAGTCAAAATTGCCCTTGGGGTTTAGTTCTGTTAGTACCATACAAAGTAAGATTTAGATAAGTAATAGGTTTTCGTTAGAGATTATGGGGCACTCTATAGATGTAAAATGTTTGTTGAGGTTCAGTGAGATTGAGTTTCGCAAAAGACAACGATTGCAAAGAATGCTTAGGCTCTTGCTGCGTTTGCACCTGCTTTGGCCATAAAATAAACCAAAGTTTGCTTCAAAGATTCGTATTGAAAAAGGCTAGACGGGGCGAATGCATCTTGCCGACCTAAAATAGAAATGGGTCGAAAGATTTTGGGCTTGGCCCTTTTGTTATTTTTTGGGGTTTTCCAAAAGTCTGATGGCCAAGGTGTTTCTTGCAATTTAAAAGTTTTCATTCTTTATATTCTTCTTTTAGCGGCACCTATAGTAGGTATTTTTTCTTTGATTCTTTTATAGAGATAGACTTCAAAATCTTGGGTTTTTTTGGGGCCTATTTCAAATTTTTGGGGAAGATATGAATTTTAACAAGAAAAAACGCCCGATTGCGATACTCTGCAATCGGGCGTTTTTGTAAGTGTATAATTTGGTGTTACTTCACCATTTCGTAACTGCGTTTGATAAAGTTTGTCAATTCCTCACCTTTTAATAATCCTTTTGAAAGCCGTGCCAAATCTATGGATTGATTGATCAACCGTTCGCGTTTTTTGGCGGTTTTGGTGTTCAATATCTCACCTACGAGCGGGTGATTGGTGTTTACGATAAGGTTGTACATATCGGGCATTGACCCCATAGCGAACATACCGCCACCACCGGTCTGCTGCATTTCTTTCATACGGCGCATAAATTCCGGCTCGGTAATGATAAAGGGTGAAGCATCACTGTCCATAGCCTCAAGTTGAACGGTATAGCTCTTATCGGTAATTACCTCTTCAAGATTCTTTTTAAGGGTCTCCTTTTCCTCGTCCGATAATTTAGAGATTTGGGCATCCTCTTTTTTGATCAGGTTGTCCAAATGGTCGGCATCTACACGGGCAAATGAAAGTTTCTCTTTTGAGGTTTCCAATTTTTGCATCAAATGGGCAATGATTGGGGAATCCATCAAGAGTACCTCATAACCTTTTGCCTTTGCAGCTTCAATATAACTGTGTTGGGCAACCTTGTCGGAGGCATAAAGAACAACGAGTTTATCGTCTTTATCGGTTTGATTTTCCTTTATTTTTTCCTGTAGTTCCTCAAAAGTATAGTAGGCACCGTCTACAGTAGGATACAGTGCAAATTTGTCAGCTTTTTCAAAGAATTTGTCCTCACTGAGCATTCCGTATTCAATAACGATCTTGATGTCGTTCCACTTTTGCTCAAATTCCTCGCGGTTGTTCTTGAACAATGAATTCAGCTTATCGGCGACCTTTCTCGTTATGTACGAAGAAATTTTCTTGACGGCACCGTCGGCTTGTAGGTATGATCTGGAAACGTTCAAAGGAATGTCGGGCGAATCGATTACACCGCGAAGCATGGTCAAGAACTCGGGCACGATGCCTTCAACGTTATCGGTAACAAAAACCTGGTTTTGGTACAACTGAATGCGGTCTTTCTGTACATTGAGGTCGTTGGTCAACTTAGGGAAGTATAAAATACCGGTAAGGTTGAAGGGGTAGTCTACGTTCAGGTGAATGTTGAACAAGGGTTCTTCGAATTGCATTGGGTACAACTCGCGGTAGAACTCTTTATAGTCTTTGTCCTCTAGGTCGGCGGGCTGCTTGGTCCAAGCCGGATTAGGGTTGTTGATGATATTGTCTACTTCTTGGGTAGGTGCGGGATCGTCTTCCTTGGCACCTTCCGGTTTGGGTAAAGTTTCCGTTTTTGTACCGAACTTGATCGGTATCGGCATGAACTTATTGTACTTGTTTAGAAGTTGGTTGATGCGGCTGTCTTCCAAAAACTCGGTCGAGTCTTCCGCAATGTGTAGGATGATTTCCGTACCGCGTTCTTGTCGGCTGCCGGGCTCCAAGGTAAAATTGGGTGATCCATCACAGCTCCAGTGTACCGCCTCGGCATCTTCCTTAAAGCTTTTGGTGTTGATCTCAACCTTGTCGGCTACCATAAAGGCCGAATAAAAACCTAAACCGAAATGACCTATAATTCCGGTTTCCTTGGCGCCGTCCTCATATTTGTTCAAGAATTCCTCGGCACCTGAAAAAGCAAGCTCGTTGATATATTTCTTGACCTCGTCCTCGGTCATACCGATACCCTGGTCTATAACGTGTATTTTTTTTCCTTCCTTATCGACCTTTATTTCGATCATCGGGTTGCCGTACTCTACCTTGGCCTCGCCTATAGAGGTCAGGTGCTTCAGTTTAAGTGTTGCATCGGTCGCGTTCGACACCAGCTCCCTTAAGAAGATTTCGTGGTCACTGTACAAAAATTTCTTGATCAGCGGAAAGATATTTTCCACCGAAACGTTGATTTTACCTGTTGCCATATACTATAATTTTAATAAGGTACTCGCCGTAGCTTGACCTATAGTTTAATATTTGTTTTGGTTCTTGAGCATAAAGGAACCACAGTAGTAATTACCTAGATGGTGCCTGTCAAAAAAAATACCACATACGGTAAGAGTGACAAACTGGCGCATTCCACTCTTCCATACTTTGAAGAAATGGCATAATTGTCTTTTTGTTTAATTATTTTTGGAAATAGTTAAACATTTTGTATATTTGGTCATGGATGTGATTAAGATTGCTATGAGAAAGAGCGTTTTAGTTTGGATCACGTTTAAATTAATTATTGTTAGGTTGTTTAAGAGCGTGTTTTCTTCGGAAAGCACGTTTTTTAAATTAGAGTAGAATAAGAATTGGTATACCCTTAACAGTAGTTAAAGCTTTTAAGGCGTAACTTTATGTAATAAAATTCAAGAATCGTGGCTAAGACAAAGACAAATAAAATTACGGAAGATCGCATCATTGAACTCTATATGGACTACGTTCTCGAGCATGAGGCAGTACCGAAATCGATATACAAGTTCTGTAAGGAAAACAAAATTGCCGAAACCGATTTCTATGCGTTTTTTGGTTCGGTGGAAGCCCTGCAGAAAGCAATATGGAGCAAATTTTACGCCCATACCGAAGCACTTTTGAACAAGAACGACGAATACGAAAGCTTTACGAACAAGGAAAAGATGTTGACCTTCTTCTTTACCTTTTTTGAGCTGTTGAGCCTAAACCGAAGCTATGTGCTGCTTACTTTGACCGAACATCGGAATGCACTCAAGAATTTGGCACAGTTGAAAGATTTACGGCACTTGGTGAAGGGTTTCGCTACTGGTTTGATCGATGAGGCCAATTCGGAGAAAAGCTCCAAGATCACAAAGTACAATCCGAAGATATTTTCTGAAGGGGCGTGGTTGCAGTTTCTGTTCGTATTGAAGTTTTGGATGGGTGACAGTTCCCCTGGTTTCGAAAAAACCGATATGGCCATTGAGAAATCCATCAATACCGTTTTCGACATCTTTGATCATACGCCATTGGAAAATATAATCGATTTCGGCAAATTCTTATATAAGGAAACCATGGCATAGCCGGGTGGTTTATTATTCTCGCCTTAACAACAACATATGAAGACACTTGATAGTATACTCACGGGGAAGATAGAAAGAGCAGGCAAACTGGTTAAGACGGGTGTAAAGATCGGTGGAAACTATGTGAAGTACTACGGAAAAAAATTGGTCAACCCCGAGCTGGGGAAAGACGAACTCAACGAAAACAATGCCGAAGATATCTATGACGGGCTTAAAAGCCTCAAGGGTAGTGCATTGAAGGTGGCCCAGATGTTGAGTATGGAAAAAAACTTACTGCCGAGGGCCTATGTCGACAAGTTTTCGCTATCTCAATTTTCGGTGCCACCACTGTCGGCACCACTGGTCAGAAAAACGTTTAAGAAATATCTGGGCAAGTACCCTGAAGAACTTTTCGATACCTTTGAAAAAGATAGTGTGAACGCGGCCAGCATCGGTCAAGTGCATAAGGCTACCAAAGATGGCAAAGCCTTGGCGGTCAAGATACAGTATCCCGGTGTGGCCGAGAGTATTTCAAGTGATTTGGCCTTGGTAAAGCCCATAGCCATCAGAATGTTCAACTTGCAGGGGAAAGATTCGGATAAGTATTTTAAGGAAGTAGAGAACAAGCTAATCGAGGAGACCGACTATCTGCGCGAAATTGAACAAAGTATAGAAATTACCGAGAGATGCTCGGCCATCAAGAACCTTAAATTTCCTAAATACTATAAAGAACTTTCCAGTGAGCGTATTATCACCATGGATTGGATGCAGGGGCGGCACCTAAGTGAATTTACCAACAAGGAATTTGATCCGGAAGTCGGTAATAGTATAGGTCAGACTCTCTGGGATTTCTATATGTTCCAAATACACGGTTTGAGGAAGGTTCATGCCGATCCACATCCCGGTAACTTTTTGGTAAGCGAAGACCATACTTTGATCGCTATAGATTTCGGGTGTATTAAAGAGGTGCCCAAGGAGTTTTATGTACCTTATTTTGAGTTGGCGCAAAAACAGAACATTGAAAATGATACGGTTTTTATGGAAAAGCTGTACGAGTTGGAAATATTGACGGAAACCGATTCACCCGAAGAATTGAAATTTTTTAAGGCTCTCTTTAAAGAAATGCTTTCGCTTTTTACCTCGCCATTCAATGAGGAGTATTTTGATTTTGGTTCCAATGATTTTTGGGAAAAAATAGCCGATTTGAGCGAACGCTATTCGAAAGACAGTCAAATACGGAAAATGAACGGGAATAGGGGGTCTAAGCACTTTCTTTATATGAACCGGACTTTCTTCGGTCTTTACAATCTTCTCCATGACCTTAACGCGAAAATCGAGGTCAATAGCTTTAAGCGGTACTTATCTTAAATATCGGAAGATCAAAATCATCTTATAATTTTTGCATATCTTAGAAATTTACGGGTTACTTTGCAATACGGTGAAAGCGTTTGCTTTTAAATTTTTAAAAAATCTTCTATGTATAATTCAAAAATAACGGGACTAGGATATTTTGTGCCCGAAAACGTAGTGACCAATGACGACTTGGCCAAGGTAATGGATACCAATGATGAATGGATCCAAGAACGTACGGGTATAAAAGAGAGAAGGCATGTGCTCAAAGGTACCGATACCACGACCACAATGGGTGTTAAAGCGGCAAAAATAGCTATTGAACGGGCCGGTATCGACAAAGATGATATCGATTTTATTGTTTTTGCCACCTTGAGTCCCGATTATTATTTTCCTGGTCCCGGTGTACTGGTACAGCGCGATTTAGGTATAAAGACCGTGGGGGCCTTAGATGTTAGGAATCAATGTTCCGGCTTTATCTATGCCTTAAGTGTTGCCGATCAGTATATTAAGAGTGGTATGTACAAAAATGTCTTGGTTATCGGTTCGGAACTGCATAGCCATGGTCTTGATATGACTACTCGAGGTAGGGGTGTTTCGGTGATTTTCGGTGATGGTGCGGGTGCCGCCGTGCTCAGTAGGGAAGAGGATAATTCAAAAGGTATTCTTTCTACACATTTGCACAGTGAAGGCCAACATGCCGAAGAGCTTTCCTTGATAGCACCGGGTATGGGTAAGCGCTGGGTTACCGATATCATTGAAGATAACGACCCAAATGATGAGTCTTATTTTCCGTATATGAACGGACAGTTCGTATTTAAAAATGCGGTGGTACGGTTCAGTGAGGTAATTATGGAAGGCTTGAAGACTAACGGGCTGGCCCCTGAGGATATTGATATGCTTGTGCCGCATCAGGCCAATTTGCGTATTTCCCAGTTTATTCAAAAGAAATTCAAACTCTCTGATGATCAGGTGTATAACAACATCATGAAATATGGCAATACTACTGCCGCATCCATTCCTATAGCCCTTACCGAGGCATGGGAAAAAGGAAAGGTCAAAGAAGGCGATTTGGTGGTCTTGGCAGCTTTCGGTAGCGGCTTCACTTGGGGCAGTGTTATCATCAAATGGTAAGTAAATAGAAATTTACGGCACACACAAAACCCCGATGTCTCCATCGGGGTTTCTGTCGTTGATGCTGCTATACTAAACACTAACCATTAACTATAAACATATAGCTTTATCACCGACCAATATTATTGAAAGGTTATAAACATCATAACGACTTTTAATAAGACGCACAAATGTTACAAAGGTTACAACATGTATTAAACTTTAACATCATATTTAACATATGAAAACTACCCTGGTATTCGGAGCCTCGCTCAAAACGAATCGTTACAGTAATCTGGCGGTAAATCGCCTAGTAGACCATAACATCAAAATAGAAGCATTCGGCCTTCGAAAAGGTAAAATCAGGGGTATACAAATAAAGACCAATTTAAGCGAAATTCAAAACATTCACACCATTACTTTGTATATCGGCCCAGCGCGCCAGCCTGAATATATCGATAAAATCTTACAAATAAACCCGAAACGCGTAATATTTAATCCGGGCACTGAAAACCCTGAGTTTTACAAAATACTGGAATCCAAAGGGATTGAAGTGGTCGTGGCCTGCACCTTGGTCTTGTTGGCGACAGGTCAATATTAAATATCCGACAAATGGGGTGTCCGATTTTTCGGATGAAACTTTAACATTTCATAATTTGATATTTAATCGATTTTAATAGAGTCATTTCTTTTGCGAATGGCCCAGAGTCCTAAAAATGTCAGTAATCCGTTCAAGGGTAATAGTTCATAACCTACTTGGTATCCTCCCAGGTAGTCCGCCGGTAAATTGGCTAGGCCTAAGATGCATAGAACGGAGAGTAAGGCTATGAGCCATACATAGTTGTCCTTAATGGCGAACTTGGTGAGTATTCCAAAGGTAAATAAGCCCAGTAAAGGGCCGTAGGTGTAGGTCGCGACCGTCAATAGTCCGTCAATAACATTGCGGTCTAGAATGTATTTGAAGAGTATAACGGTTACGATTAAAAGAAGGCTCATGCCAACGTGGGTGGTCTTTCGAATTCGGTTCTGATCTTTTTCTTCTTTTTCGTCAATGTTTAAAAAATCTACGCAGAACGAGGTGGTCAAAGAGGTCAGTGCACTATCGGCGCTGCTATAGGCCGCGGCAATGAGTCCGAGCATAAAGGTGATGGCCACAACGCTGCCCAGGCCGCTATTCAGTGCGATTTCAGGAAAAAGAAGGTCGGACTTCGGTTGGCCGTCCATTAAGGGGGTGGCAATGTTGAATTTGGCGGCATAGATGAACAATAGCGCCCCTAGCAAGAGAAAGACAAAGTTTACGATAACCAATACAACGCTAAAGGAAATCATGTTTTTTTGTGCGTCCTTAAGCGATTTGCAGGTGAGGTTCTTTTGCATCATATCTTGGTCAAGACCCGTCATACAAATGGTAATGAACATTCCGCCAAAAAATGACTTCAGAAAGTGGTTCTTGTCAAAGAAACTATCGGTAAACAGGATTTTGTTGTATTGTTTTAGCTCTTCCGAAGCTAAAAATTCAGTAAATCCCCAATCTAGCTTTTGATTGATAAAATAGATGCTCAAGCCTACTGATAAGAGCATGAATGCCGTCTGAAGGGTGTCGGTCCATACAATGGTTTTGATTCCTCCCCTAAAGGTGTATGTCCATATGAGTAGAATAGATAGGATTACCGTGATCTCAAAAGGAACGCCAAGCTCGTCAAAAACGAATTGCTGTAAAACTATGGCTACCAGAAAGAGCCTGAAAGCTGCCCCGAGAACCCTAGATATAAAGAAGGATACGGCCCCGACCTTGTAACTGACCGTTCCAAAACGTTTTTTTAGATATTCATAAATGGAGGTTACGTTAAGTTGGTAGTATATGGGGAGCAGTACAAAGGCGATAACGAAATATCCGGCCAAATAACCAAAGACCACCTGCATATAGCTGAATTCGGAGGTCTCTACCCAACCAGGTACCGATATAAAGGTTACACCTGAGAGTGAGGCCCCTACCATACCGAAGGCTACCAAGTACCAAGGTGATGATTTGCCGGCTTTGAAAAAGTCAACGTTCGAGTCGTTTTTCCCCGTAAAGTAAGATATGAGCAAAAGCAAAAGAAAATAAACACCGATCAAGATGAGAATGTGGGTGGCGGTCATGTAATAAAATTTCAAACCAAAGTACAAAAAGTAAAAATAGTACGTAATTTTGTAATCATGGATTTTTCATCAAAGCTTCTGGAAAATGCGGTATACGAAATGTCACAGTTGCCGGGTATCGGTAAACGTACGGCGCTTCGGTTGGTACTACATTTGTTGAAACAACCGGGCGAACAGACCGAAAGATTATCCAATGCCTTGCTGCATTTGCGAAATGACATTAAGTTTTGTGAAAATTGCCATAATATTTCAGATGTGGCACTTTGTGAAATTTGTGCCAACCCCAAGCGGGATAGAAGCCTGGTTTGCGTTGTAGAGGATATCAGGGATGTAATGGCTATTGAGAATACCAGTCAATACAGGGGGCTATACCATGTTCTTGGTGGAAAAATATCGCCTATGGAAGGTGTAGGTCCCCAAGACCTTACCATTGCCTCTTTGGTGGAAAAGACCAAAAAAGGAGAGGTAAAGGAGCTTATTTTTGCCTTGAGCTCTACTATGGAAGGCGATACGACCAATTTTTATATTTACAAGCAATTGAAGGGACTTGATGTCAGTACTTCTACCATTGCCCGGGGGATCGCCGTGGGTGATGAACTTGAGTATGCCGATGAGGTCACGCTGGGGCGAAGTATTTTAAATAGAATTCCCTTTGAAGGTTCCTTGAAGGCGAATTAAAAATGTTGGAAATTTAACAAATAGGTGCTTTTTTTGGTATTTTTGCGACCAAAATAGCTTAAAAGCAGTATAAAATAAGAATATGTCAAAGTTTGAACTGAAATTACCGAGAATGGGTGAGAGTGTTGCCGAGGCAACGTTGACCTCTTGGTTGAAAGAAGTTGGGGATACTATTGAATTGGACGAGCCTATTTTTGAAATAGCCACCGACAAGGTGGATTCGGAGGTTCCTAGTGAGGTGGAAGGTGTTTTGGTAGAAAGGTTCTTTGAGGTAGACGACGTGATCAAGGTTGGGGAAACGGTTGCGATAATCGAGACCGAACAGTCGGCCAATACGGAAGCTGTGGTTGTCGATAAGACGAGCGATAAAGCAGAGGAATCTGCGGCTATGGTAGAGGAGACGGTAAAAGTGGCCAAGGAAGTGGCCAGTGCACCTGTCCATCAAGCTCCAAAGGCCGTATCGGGAGAGCGCTTTTACTCACCCTTGGTGAAAAATATAGCGAAACAAGAAGGTATCTCAATGGACGAACTCGATACCATTAAAGGTACGGGTAACGATGGAAGGGTCACCAAAAACGATATTCTCGATTATTTAAAGAACGGTAGGGTAAAAGCTGAAGAGCCTGCTGCTGCGGTCGCTACAGAGGTAAAAAAAGAAGCCCCTTCAGTGAATTCGGTGCAAGCGGTAAAAGAGCCGGTTGCGGCGGCTACCATAAAGCAATCCGTTGATGCGGAGGTCATTCCCATGTCGCGTATGGGGAAATTGATAGCCAAGCATATGGCCGAGAGCGTGTCGACTTCGGCGCATGTACAGAGTTTTATCGAGGTAGATGTGACCAATATCGTAAACTGGCGTAACAAGGTTAAGGCAGATTTTGAGAAAAGGGAAGGTGAAAAACTGACGTTTACCCCCATCTTTATGGAAGCTGTGGCCAAGGCATTGAAAAAGTATCCCATGATGAACATATCTGTAGATGGCGATACGGTTATCAAAAAGAAAAATATAAACATTGGTATGGCTGCGGCCCTGCCGGACGGTAACCTTATCGTTCCGGTCATAAAAAATGCCGACCAATTGAATTTGGTAGGTATGGCCAAGGTGGTGAACGATTTGGCCTTTAGGTCAAAAACGAATAAATTAAAACCCGATGAGGTGCAAGACGGTACCTATACGGTAACCAATGTCGGAACCTTTGGCAGTGTGTTCGGTACGCCTATTATCAATCAGCCGCAGGTAGGTATTTTGGCCTTGGGGGCGATTCGGAAGATTCCGTCGGTAATAGAGACCGCTGAAGGTGATTTTATAGGGATTCGCAGTAAGATGTACCTTTCCCATAGCTATGATCATAGGGTGGTAAACGGGGCCTTGGGCAGTATGTTCGCCAAGGCGGTGGCCGACTACTTGGAAGGTTGGGATGTAGATAGGGAAATCTAGTGTATTGAAGTCTTGTCGGTTGGTTCTGGGGCTATCTGTGCTATGGGCGGTCCGGGTGTCCGCAAGAAGATGGCCTTAAAATGATGCGGTACGGTCCGTGGCTTGTGATTTGTATTCCGGGTGAGGTGTAGGGTAAATCCTTGTATTTGATTTGTACATATCTGTAACTCGCTTGTTTGTGTGGTAATTGTCGGCCTTTCCGGCTATAGCGGTCCTTAATCGGGCAAGAAAACCGAAGATATATTTTCTCTAAGCTCGTTAAAGATTATATTTGCTTAAAAAATTGCAAAAACATGGAGCTTAATCTTACGCGTCCCATTTGTTTTTTTGATTTGGAAACTACGGGTACCAATGTTGCCAAAGACCGAATTGTAGAAATATCTGTGTTGAAAGTATACCCTAACGGGAATAAGGAAAGCAAGACTTGGTTGGTAAACCCTGAAATGCAAATACCGGACGAGGTCGTCGCCATACACGGTATTTCAAATGAAAAGGTGGCCAATGAGCCTACTTTTAAGGAGTTGTCCAAGACCATTTACGCGATGATAAAGGACTGTGATTTGGGCGGATTCAATTCTGATCGTTTCGACATTCCCTTATTGGCAGAAGAAATGCTTCGGGCCGAAATCGACTTCGATATGAAAAGTATGGTCTCGATAGATGTGCAGACTATTTTCCATAAGATGGAAAAGCGTACCCTTGCCGCGGCCTATAAATTCTATTGCGGGAAGGATTTGACCGATGCGCATAGTGCGGAGGCCGATACCCAGGCTACCTATGAGGTGCTTTTGTCGCAGCTAGATCGATACCCCGAGCTTGAGAACAACGTAAAAAAATTAGCTGAATTTTCCACGCATCGGCAGTTTGCCGACTTTGCCGGCTTTTTGGGCTATGATGAAGATGGTGTTGAGGTGTTTGCCTTTGGTAAGCATAAGGGTAGGAGGGTGTTGGATGTTCTTGAAAAAGAGCCGGGCTATTTTGGGTGGATTCTTAATGCCGACTTTCCCCTGTATACCAAAAAGGTATTAACGCAGATCAAATTGAGCCAACTGAACAATAAACTAGGGTAAGGCTTAAATCGGTACACATGAAACTTATTTGTATAGGGAGGAACTATGCTGCGCACATTGCCGAATTGGCCAATGAACGCCCTGAAGAACCGGTGGTGTTTATCAAACCCGATTCCGCAATCCTGCCCAAAGAACAAGATTTTTATATCCCTGAATTCTCTAACGATGTCCATTACGAGGTTGAAGTATTGGTCAAGATCAACAAGGTGGGCAAGCATATCAATGAAAAGTTTGCGCATAAATATTATAGTGAAGTAGGCTTAGGTATTGATTTTACGGCTAGGGACCTGCAATCAAAACTGAAGGAAAAAGGCCTGCCGTGGGAAAAGGCAAAGGGGTTTGACGGAGCAGCCGTTATAGGTGAATGGCTTCCGAAAACCGATTTTGAAGATTTGAACCGTATAAATTTTTCGCTGTTCAAAAATGGTAAAGAAGTACAAAAGGGAAATACAAGTCTCATGCTCTGGAAGATAGATGAACTTGTGGCTTATGTTTCCCGGTTTTTTATGTTAAAAAAAGGCGATATAATTTTTACCGGAACGCCTTCCGGTGTTGGAAGAATTGAAGCAAATGATTACCTTTCGGGTGTTCTTGAAGGGCATGAGCTTTTTCATTTAAAAGTAAAATGATGATTTACAATCTTGATAAAATCAATGAGATGGCTGAAGGGGATGAGGATTTCATCAACTCTGTAATTTCAGTATTTTTAGAAGAAGTGCCACAAGATCTAGAGGATCTTGAGATTGCACTGAACGATCAAAACCATGACCAAGTATATAAATTGGCCCATAAAATTAAGCCTAATGTGGATCTTTTGGGGATGGAGCAGACCCGTGCCGCTGCATTGCAAATAGAGACCTTAGGTAAGGCCGGGGCAAATATTTCGGAGATACAGGAGGTCTTTCCCTTGCTAAAAAAAGATATACACCAAGTCGTATCGGAGTTGAAGAAAGATTTTAGTATTTGATGTTTGCCGAAATCATTACCATTGGCGACGAAATCCTAATCGGTCAGATTGTCGATACCAATTCAGCCTTTATTTCTAAGGAGCTGAATAAAATCGGGGTCTCGGTATATCAGATTACTTCGGTTCAAGACGATAGGGAACATATTCTTCAGGCTCTTGAAGAGGCCAAGGGTAGGGCTCAGGTGGTTATCATGACCGGAGGGCTCGGGCCGACCAAAGATGATATTACCAAGCACACCCTTTGTGAGTTTTTTAATGATACCTTGGTGGAAGACGCGGGTGTGCTAGCCCACGTGGAAGAACTTTTTGAAAAGTATATTTCATCTACTCCTATATCCGATATGAACAGGATGCAGGCCTTGGTGCCTTCTAAGGCGACCGTGCTTCACAATGCGCTCGGTACGGCACCGGGAATGTGGTTTAAGGATGAAGGTGTGGCCTTTGTTTCCTTGCCGGGGGTACCCTATGAAATGGAGAATTTGATAGTAAATCAGGTCATTCCTAAAATCATTAAGGATTTTGAGCGCCCATACATCCTGCATAAGACCATAGTAACTTATGGCTTGGGAGAAAGTGCCATTGCCGAGAGATTGGAGCAGTGGGAAGACCATCTTCCCCCCTTTGTCAAACTGGCCTATCTGCCCAATTTGGGGAAAGTCAGGTTGCGCTTAAGTGCTAAAGGGCCAGATAAACAGGTCTTGGTCGATGCGGTAGAGAAGGAGGCTCAAAAACTGCCGGCACTCATAGGCGACATCATGTATGGAACCGAAGACGAGGAAACCTTGGAAGAATTGGTGGCCAAGACCTTAACGGGCAAAGGCCTGACCTTGGCTACGGCGGAAAGCTTCACCGGAGGAAAGATCGCAGGGCAACTGACGGCCTTGCCGGGGGCTTCAGCCTACTTTAAGGGCAGTGTCGTGAGTTATGCCACGGAAACAAAGATAAACGTTCTAAAGGTGCCCAAGGATGTAGTGGATAGATATTCCGTGGTCAGTGCCGAGGTGGCCGAGGCCATGGCCAAAAACGTAAGAAGTTTGTTAAAAACCGATTATGCCATAGCAACCACAGGTAACGCCGGCCCGACAAAAGGGGATTCGGATGCCGAGGTCGGAACGGTCTTTTTGGCCATTGCAACACCGACAGGTGTTCACGCCCAAAAATTCAATATGGGCAACCATAGAAATCGTATTGTGGAGAAGTCGGTAAACAAGGCTTTAGAGCTGTTACAAAAAGAAATTTCAAAAATCTGAAATATTCTTTTGTCCATCCCATAAAAATGATATAAATTTGCACCCTGTTTAAAGAAAAATCAGCGCGATGTCAAAAGTTTGTGAAATTACGGGAAAGAGAGCGATGTTCGGTAACAATGTATCGTTCTCTATCAATAAGACCAGAAGAAGGTTTAATGTCAATCTTTCTAAGAAACGTTTTTATATTCCCGAAGAAGACCGATGGGTAACTTTGAAGGTTTCAGCAAAAGCGTTGAAAATTATCAACAAAAGGGGTATTTCTGCGGTTTTGAAAGAAGCGAAGGCAGAAGGATTGGTAAAATAAGCTAGAATACGATGGCAAAGAAAGGAAATAGAATACAGGTTATTTTGGAATGCACCGAACATAAAGATTCGGGCATGCCAGGTACTTCAAGGTATATCACTACCAAGAACAAAAAGAACACTCCCGAAAGAATGGAGATTAAAAAGTTCAATCCTATTTTAAAGAGGATGACAATCCATAAGGAGATTAAATAAGTTTTCGTATCAACGGGGACATAAAAGAAATTAGTCATGGCAAAGAAGACGGTAGCAAGTTTACAGACAAGTTCAAAAAGATTGACAAAAGCCATTAAAATGGTGAAATCGGCAAAAAGTGGTTCTTACACTTTTGTTGAATCCGTTATGACCCCAGAAGCGGTCAACGAATGGTTGTCTAAAAAGTAAGATACTTTTATAGTATGATGAAGCCTCTTCGTAAAGAAGGGGCTTTTTTTGTTGCTCCTATACCGAGATGAGAAAAGCCCCCGTTTAAACATGGATCGTTTTAAAGCCATGGTAGTGCCAATTAAAGTAAAAACTTCCGCCTTACTTTCTTATCTTTGAGCCTATTAATACAAAGAAAACATGAGTTTGTTCAAGAATATATTTTCTTCAAAGAAAAAGGAAAGCCTTGACAAGGGCTTGGAGAAATCTAAAACTTCCTTTCTCTCTAAGCTTAGCAAAGCGGTTGCCGGTAAGTCTAAAGTAGATGACGATGTACTCGATAACCTAGAGGAAGTTCTTGTTTCTTCCGATGTCGGGGTTACCACGACCTTAAAAATTATTGACCGCATCGAGGCTCGTGTCGCCAAGGATAAGTATATGGGTACCGACGAGCTCAATACTATTCTTCGCGAAGAAATATCCGGTCTTCTTTCCGAGACCAATTTGGGGAACCAAACCGAATTTTCAGTACCACAAGATAAAAGGCCCTATGTCATTATGGTGGTAGGTGTAAACGGCGTGGGGAAGACCACGACCATTGGTAAGTTGGCCTATCAGTTTAAGAAGCAGGGCTTAAAAGTGGTTTTAGGTGCAGCCGATACCTTCCGTGCTGCGGCCATCGATCAATTACAGGTGTGGGCCGATCGTGTTGACGTTCCCATCGTAAAACAAAAAATGGGCAGTGATCCGGCTTCTGTCGCTTTCGATACCTTGAGTTCGGCCGTCAAGCAAGATGCCGATGTCGTGATTATCGATACGGCAGGACGACTTCATAATAAGGTGAACTTGATGAACGAGTTGACGAAGGTCAAACGGGTAATGCAAAAAGTGGTCGATAATACACCCCATGACGTTTTGTTGGTGCTCGATGGTTCAACCGGGCAGAATGCTTTCGAGCAGGCCAAACAATTCACCAAGGCCACTGAAGTAACCTCGTTGGCGGTTACCAAATTAGACGGTACCGCAAAAGGCGGTGTGGTCATCGGTATCTCCGATCAATTTCAAATTCCCGTCAAGTATATTGGCGTCGGAGAGGGAATTGAAGACCTGCAGGTGTTCAACAAGCATGAATTTGTAGACTCCTTCTTTAAGGTATAACGGCGTTTAATTTAGCCCACAGTTCATTATCGAAGCTTGAGAGTCCTAATTGGTTTTCCCCAGCACTTTCGCCGCACCTAACAATAACCAGACCTTGGCTGGGAACGACGTAGATTTTCTGGTCGTTGGCACCTAGGGCCGCAAATAGGTCGGAGGGGGCATTGGGTATCAGTTCGCTCGATACCACTTCTTGGGAGGTCGTACCCATATAACTTTGTTTTCCGTTTAACCACCACAAATAGCCATAGCTTTTATTCAGTTCTTGGGAGGTATCGGTCATTTGGTCGAAGTAGGTTTTGCTTACGATCGAACTCCCGTCCCAACTCCCTTTGTTCAGGGCGAGTAGTCCGAAGCGTGCCATGCTTCGGGTGGTACTGTTGTATAGGTTCAAGCCTAGGGCTTTGGTCCAATTTCCCCGCATTCCGATACGGTCTTCAAGTTTGGTTTTTCCATAGCTCTGAAAGTCCATTCCCGTACTTTGGGTCAGAATATTTTGAAGAACGATAAAACCGCCCTGATGGTAGGCCCAACGGGTGCCGGCATCTGCAGTATACTCCAAACAACTTGGGGTGGTACAGACCCACGGTATGTAGTCGCCCACATGGTCGGTCAAGCCGGTGGTCATGCTTAAATGGTGCTGTACGGTAATCAGGTTTTCCTTTTCTATAGGTAGTGAAGTCCAATTCGTTCCGAGATAATCGGAGGTTTTGTCGGTAATATGGAGCAGGCCTTCCTCTTGTGCAATACCGGTGATGGTCGCCGTCAGGCTCTTGGCGGCGGAGAACCAGGTCCATTGGCTATCGGCCGTATGGCCATTGAAGTATTTTTCAAGAACGATACGGCCGTCTTTCAAAACCATAAAACCCTTGGTCCGGTTTACGTCTAAATACTCATATAGACTTTCTATTTCCGTTTCGTTCCAAGCGAGTTGGGCAGGGGTGAGTGTATCCCAAGTGGTACTTGAAATGGCTGGGAAATACATGCCCTGTGGAACTGGGTCGATTTCGACTTCGGATTCTACCTTGTCGTAGGAACAACTAAAAAGAAACAGTAAAAGGAAGCTTAATACAGAGTTGGTGATATATTTCATGACCTCGATTTCTTATAGGACGTCAAATGGCTATTAAAGTTTAACGCAATTCAACAAGAAATCGTACCAAAAGGAAGCTGTTCGTTCATCTTGTTGTATTTTTGCGGTCAATTTCCAATTATGAGAACAAAATCGCAGAAGCAGAATAAAATCAATGTAGTTACTTTGGGATGCTCGAAAAACGTGTATGATTCCGAAGTGCTCATGGGGCAGTTGCGTGCCAACGAAAAGGAAGTGGTTCATGAGGAGGAAGGTAATGTTGTTGTAATAAATACTTGCGGCTTTATCGCCAATGCAAAAGAGGAAAGTGTCAATACGATTCTGGAATATGTTCAGAAGAAGGAGGCCGGTGAAGTAGATAAGGTATTCGTGACCGGATGCCTAAGTGAACGCTATAAGCCCGATTTGCAAAAGGAAATTCCGAATGTAGACGAGTATTTCGGCACCAGTGAACTTCCTAATTTGTTGAAGGCCCTTGGCGCCGATTATAAGCACGAGCTTATAGGGGAGCGTTTGACGACCACACCAAAAAACTACGCCTATTTAAAAATTGCCGAAGGTTGTGATCGACCTTGTTCGTTCTGTGCCATTCCTATTATGAGGGGTAAGCATAAGAGTACGCCCATTGAAGACTTGGTGACCGAAGCTGAAAAGTTGGCCGCCAAGGGTGTCAAGGAACTGATTCTCATTGCGCAAGACTTGACCTATTACGGTCTTGACCTCTATAAAAAGCGCAACTTGGCCGAGCTATTGCAAGCTTTGGTAAAAGTTGAAGGTATTGAGTGGATCCGATTGCATTATGCCTTCCCGACGGGCTTTCCTTTAGATGTTCTTGACGTAATGAAGGAAGAACCTAAGATCTGTAATTACTTGGATATTCCCCTGCAGCATATTTCAGATTCCATCCTAAAAAGTATGCGTCGCGGTACAACACAGGCCAAAACGACAAAGTTGCTAAAAGAATTTAGGGCGGCGGTACCTGAAATGGCCATTCGTACCACTTTGATCGTGGGTTACCCTGGGGAAACCGAAGAAGATTTCCAAACCCTAAAAGAATGGGTGGCCGAAATGCGCTTCGAGCGATTGGGCTGCTTTACCTATAGCCATGAAGAGAATACCCACGCCTATACCTTAGAAGATGATGTTCCCGAAGAGGTCAAGCAAGAAAGGGCTAACGAGATCATGGAGCTGCAATCACAAATTTCATGGGAGTTGAACCAAGAAAAAATCGGACAGACCTTCCGTTGTATTATTGACCGCAAAGAAGGAACGTACTTTGTCGGACGAACGGAATTCGATTCCCCTGATGTAGATAACGAAGTCCTTATTGATGCTTCAAAATACTATCTGAAACAGGGAGAGTTTGCAAATATAAAAATAACCGATGCCGCAGATTTCGATCTTTACGGCGAGCCGGTATAATGATATGTCCTAGAAGTAGGGACTTTTTTGAAAAGAATTGAAAACCTGTCTTGAACGAGACAGGTTTTTTTATGGCCCGGTCTCTGGGCTTATTTTTAAACGTACTAATTACACTTCAATATTATTCACTACTTTAGGGGAAACCAATCGTAACGGTGAGAACTGCTGCTTATGGTGAGATAAAAATAACCCTAGAACTTTAGTTGAATAGTATGGATGACTTGCGAATCGAAAAAATAGAACTTTTTAAAGTACCGCCACGTTGGCTTTTTCTCAAAATAACCACGAAAAGCGGAATCATAGGTTGGGGAGAGCCGGTTGTAGAAGGCAAGGCCGCTACGGTCGAAGCCTGTGTTAACGAATTGTCACAGTACTTTATCGGTCGTTCGGCCAATGATATAGAAGATATTTGGCAGACGCTTTATGGGGGTGGTTTCTACCGCGGCGGGCCTATTCTTATGAGCGCCATTTCAGGGATAGACCAAGCACTTTGGGATATAAAAGGCAAGCACCTTGGTGTTCCGGTATACGATCTTTTAGGGGGGGCGGTACGGAAGAAAATGAAAATGTACTGCTGGATAGGAGGGGATCATCCCGAAGTTGTTCTAGAGCAGGCAAGGGAAAAAGTAGAGCAAGGCTACAAAGCCGTAAAAATGAATGCTACGGGAGCCTTTGCATGGATCGATTCCTTACAGAAAATTAAGACTGTGGCCGATAATATCCGATTGCTTCGGGAGGAGTTTGGCGATACTTTGGATATTGGACTCGATTTTCACGGAAGAATACACAAAGGTATGGTCAAACGTCTGATCGACGAACTGGCGCCTTACAACCCTATGTTTATCGAGGAACCGGTGTTGAGCGAGAATAATGAAGCCTTTGATCATATTTATCCGTATACCAGTATTCCAATAGCAACCGGCGAACGTATGTTTTCCCGTTGGGATTTTAAGGAACTTTTGCATAGGGGAACGGTAGATATCATTCAGCCCGATTTAAGCCATGCCGGGGGAATCTCGGAAGTGCGCAGAATCGCGGCCATGGCGGAAGCTTACGACGTAGCCTTGGCGCCACATTGCCCCTTGGGCCCAGTAGCGCTTGCCTCATGCCTGCATGTTGATTTCAATTCCATAAATGCGGTAATCCAAGAAAGTAGTTTGGGTATTCATTACAACAAAGGTTTTGATCTGTTGGATTATATGGACAACCCCGAAGTGTTCGATGTAAAGGATGGCTATATAGAACTCCTGAAAAAACCGGGCCTTGGGGTAGAAATCAACGAAGAGAAGTTGAGGGAAGGCCAGAAAATTGGTCATAACTGGGCCAATCCTGTCTGGAGAAATGAAGACGGTAGTTTTGCCGAATGGTAAGAAATAATAACTTAAATATCAGTTTTAGAATGATTTAGTACTTAAATTAATCCAACTTTAACCAACCACCTATGCTTTATCTTGTAGCTTTAATTTGTGCCCTGACCTTTATAATCATGGGCATTGTCCGATGGAAAATCCATCCGTTTTTTGTGCTTTTACTGGCTGCCATTGGCTACGGATTCATCACCGGAATGGGCGTAGAGGCTATTATAGACTCCGTAAACAACGGTTTTGGTAGCATCATGGGCAAAATCGGACTTATTATTTTCTTTGGTGTGGCCATAGGCACCGTACTCGAAAAATCAGGAGGGGCTATGGTCATTGCTACGCGTATGATCCAGCTTATTGGCGAGAAATCCATTCACTTGGCCATGATGCTAACCGGCTATCTTCTTTCAATTCCCGTTTTTGCCGATAGTGCCTTTATTATTATGAATTCATTGAACAAGGCCCTTTCCGAAAAGGCCAAGGTTTCTTATGCCGGTACTACCGCGGCCTTGGCATTGGGCCTGACCGCCACCCACGTCATGGTACCGCCGACACCCGGACCAATTGCCGCGGCCGGTATTTTGAATGCGGAATTGGGGAGTGTTATATTATGGGGATTGATCGTTAGCTCCTTGTCTTTGGTTAGCTGCTATTTTTTTGCGACCAAAATAGCTTCCAAAGTACATGTGCCCATCCGGATGGAAGTTGCTCCCGATGTGGTACATCGACCCAAATTATCGCTTTCCCTGTTGTGTATTATAGTACCGATTATTCTGATCGTTTTAAAATCGATTTTTGATTACCCCGAACTTCGTATGACAGGCATGGCGGTATATCCGGTCATTGCTTTTTTGGGTACTCCTGTAATAGCATTGCTGATAGGGGTGGCTTTGTCTTTATTGCTTCCTGAGAAATTAGATGCCCAAGTCTATTCAGCAACAGGTTGGTTGGGCGATTCGTTGCGTATTGCGGCACCTATTATTTTAATTACGGGCGCAGGGGGCATTTTTGGTGCCATGCTTCAAAACTCGGGTTTCGCCGAGTTGATTACCGAAAGCTTTTCGGGTATGTCCATAGGTTTATTTTTTCCTTTTTTGTTGGCAGCTTGTTTGAAGACTACCCAAGGTTCCTCTACCGTGGCCTTGATAACAACGGCTTCCATTGTCGCACCTATGATGCCCGCCTTGGGCCTAGATGAAACTTTTATGAAAACGATGACGGTTTTGGCCATTGGGGCCGGTTCTACCGTAGTTTCACACGCCAACGATAGCTTCTTTTGGGTGTTTACCACATTAACGGGAATGGATGTCAAGCAAGGAAACCAGATACAGACGGTTGGAACCTTGGTATTAGGTACCTCGGCCATGACCTTGATATTCTGTATTTCACAACTCATGGGCTAGGTTTCAGGGGATAATCGATTTTAAATAAATTGGACATGAAAAAAATTTTTGTAATTGTTTTAGTGATGGGGCTTCACACCGCACTTGTTTCACAAGAAAGGGAAGACCGTTTTTCTGTTGAAATTCTAGATAGTGAGGCATTACAGCTTATAGATGCGAATGCCAAAATTGAAGTTATAGGAAGTGGGTTTACATGGACGGAAGGCCCCTTGTGGATTGCGGATGGCGATTACCTCCTGTTTTCCGACATCCCGAACAATACCGTGTTTAAGATCGATGCCTTAGGAAATACTAGCGAATACCTCAAGCCGTCAGGTTATTTGGGTAAAAGCGATTACGGGGCGGAGCCTGGTTCGAACGGATTGCTGTTGAGCCCGAAAGGAGAGCTTGTGTTGATGCAGCACGGGGAACGACGGGTAGCCAAAATGAAAAGTGGGTTGAACGCTCCTAAGGCAGATTACGAAGCAATTGCCGATTCATTTGAAGGAAAGCGCTTTAACAGCCCGAATGACGGTGTTTTCGATGCCGAGGGGAATCTCTATTTTACCGATCCGCCATATGGGTTGCCCCAACAGATGGACGACCCCCAAAAAGAACTCGATTTTCAAGGGGTGTATTGTTTGAAAAACACAGGGGAAATCGTTTTGGTAGATAAATTATCAAGACCGAATGGCATTGCGGTAAGTCCCGATGCTTCCAAATTGTACGTGGCGGTTTCCAATCCCGAACACGCCGTATGGTACCAGTACGATATTTTAGCGACGGGAAGGGTCGAAAACAAAAGGATTTTTTACGACTTAACCCCAATGGTAGGTCAGGAAGGGCAACAAGGCCTGCCCGATGGTATGAAAATGCACAGCAAAGGCTATCTGTTTGCTACGGGACCCGGTGGGGTTTGGATTTTTAATGAATCGGGAAAACCGGTGGCCAAAATCCATACCGGTGAAAAAACGGCGAATTGTGCTTTCGGAAAAGGTGAAAAAATACTCTACCTGACGGCCGATGATTATATATTTAAGGTTTCGCTTAAATAAAACGTGATATCTATTTATACAAAAGCCCCCCGGAACGTCGGGGGGCTTCGTAGTTGGGAATACTTGCGGGCTATACTAAGTCATTGACTATTTTGGCCCATTTTTCGGCGGTTTGCAGCTCTCCGTTCAGTTGTAGGTTATTATGGCTGTTGAAAAGCTCAAAAACGACATTGCGACGGTCGGCCGGACGGGTAGTGAAAACCAGTTCGATTCGTTCGATGACCTGCTCTACCTTTCCTTTATTTCGGAACGTCTTTCCAATTCTAGAGGCTTTGCATGACTTTACGTCTTTCAGGTCTACCGAAAGTTTTTCAGAGGCGTCCCTTTCTTCCTTATAGAAAAAAACAACCTTTTTATTGGTGTCCATTCCTATTATAAAATCGCCCAAATACTCGTGTTCGTGTATTTTGCAGTTTTCTTGTTCCGCAAAATCGCTTAGGGAACGGAGCATTGCTTTTTCTTTTTTCTTGACACTTCTGGTAACCAAAACAAAGGGGATTACACATACTAATACGGATATGGCCCCGACAAGGGACGTACCTAAATCTAAATTCATTTTTTTAAGTTTTTAAATGGATAAATGGGGCAGTGCGTGGAGCAAGCCCGATGGTAATGGGTCAAATCAAAGATTTGACATGGGGTACTTAAAAAAAAGGATTTACCAGAAGTAATGAAAAGGGAATATCATATCCGATTTTCGATAAGAAATAAGCAAGTTTCTCGAAAAACGGGTGTATTGGGTGAGTTTGCTTTCAAAGGTGCGCTCACTGGCTTTGAAATAGCCCGAAAACTTGTCCGGACCTTCAAGCCAATCAGCGGAGTTGCTCGATGGGTTGTCTATCGTTGTTTCCGATTCGGAGGTATGGCAGTAAAGTTTGGCCGATACCGTAGAGATAGATTCCTTATGGGCATGGCCCGGGTTTTCTACCGAAAGGGTCTGATCGGTATTTAGCCCCATGCCGATGGCACAGCAATAAATTGCCGTCAGCACAAATAAACCAAATACCTTTTTAACCGATTTCATTCGGCAAAGGTAAAACTATATTGGTTTGTAGATGTTAAAAAAAACTAATGATTTAGGCATTCTTGAACAGCGTTCAATCCTTCCATGTTGTCGGAAAGTACGACCAAGGTATCGCCTTGTTGAATTTCGGTGGTCCCTTTGGGGGTAATGTAAACATCGTCTCGTTTGATCATGGCAATGATGGCGTTCTTGGGAAAGTTTAAATCGACGATTTTTTTGTTGACCGAAGAGCATTGGGCCCCAATGGTGATTTCCTTCATGACCGCCTTGGGTATTTCGGCGAGGAACTTCTCTTTTTCGTAAATACGCTTGGCCTTTTCGGGAAGGCCAACGTGTAGCCATTTTGCAACAATGGCCAAGGTCGTACCTTGTATAAGGACCGAGGTCACCGAAATAAAGAAAACGATATTGAAAATGATATGCGCCTTGTCGATGCCCGCCAATAGGGGGTAGGTGGCAAACACGATGGGTACGGCTCCCCGAAGACCTACCCATGAAATATAGAAGCGCCTACGGAGTTTCATTTTAATGAACATTAGGCTAATGAATACACCTATAGGTCTCGCTATAAAAATCAAGAACAGTGAGATGGTGAGGCCGATGCCGATATAAGGTACCACATGACTGGGGAAGACCAAAAGCCCTAGTGTAAGGAAGAGCACGATCTGCATCAGCCAGGCCAGACCATCGAACATACGAAAGATGGTTTTTTTGTGGATGAGATCTTGATTCCCCAAATAAACGGCGCAAATATAGATGGCCAAAAACCCGTTTCCTCCTATAAAATCGGTTGCCGAAAAGGTAATAAACATCATGGTGATGACCAGTACGGGGTAAAGCCCTTCAAAATCTAATCTTATCTTGTTGATGACCAGCTTGCTCAACTTGCCAAAACCGAAACCTGCCGCGCCACCAAGAATCATCTGTTGTAAAAACAAGGGAACTATAGAGGCCAGTCCTTGATTTTGGTTCACGACCAAGGAAAGAAAGGCAATGGTAAGTACATAGGCCATGGGGTCGTTACTGCCACTTTCGAGTTCCAGGGTCGGTCTAAGGTTGGTTTTGAGGGCGAGGCTTTTTCCCCGTAGAATAGAGAAAACCGCAGCGGCGTCGGTAGAGGAGACTATGGAGCCTAGTAGTAAACTTTCATAAATGGTAAAATCGGTGACATAGTATACAAATACACCTAATGAGACCGCGGTGAGCAATACGCCCAGGGTCGAAAGCAAGATACCTTCTTTGAGAATGGGCTTTACGGCAGGCCAACTGGTATCAAGGCCTCCCGCGAACAAAATAAAATTCAGCGAAACCACACCGATGAATTGGGCGATTTTGGGATCGTCGAATACAATACCACCTATGCCCTCCGATCCGGCCAACATTCCGATGCCCAGGAAAAGTAGCAAGGTAGGTACCCCAAATTTGTACGAGGTTTTACCTACGACAATACTAATAAAGAGTAATAAAGAGCCAATTAAGACAATATTTTCGATAGTAAGATTCATTCGCTTTGCATGCTTAAAAAATATCTGTGCAAGATATTGTTTCTAGGTAAGGAAATCAATCAAAAATAGCGGCGAGTTACCATTAATATCAATAAAAATTGGCTTGAAATAATGTAAAAATGCCATTACCATCGTGAAGCCATGAACTTGGTTCGCTAACAATGGTAATGGCACATCCGAAAGGATCTATGAAACTACGTTTTCGGTTTTTTTATAATACTTCTTTCGCAGCCAAAACGAAACCCGAACCAGCAAAATAAGGGCGGGAACTTCTACCAAGGGCCCGATAACCCCGGCAAAGGCCTGGCCTGAATTTAATCCGAAGACGGCTATGGCAACCGCAATGGCCAGTTCAAAGTTGTTTCCGGCGGCGGTAAAGGCCACGGAAGTGGTTTTGTCATATGTGGCCCCCGTGGCTTTTGTAACGAAGAAACCTATGATAAACATAAGCGCAAAATAAATGAGCAAGGGTACGGCAATGATGAGTACATCCATAGGAATTTCAACGATCAGCTCGCCTTTTAAGGAAAACATGACCACGATGGTAAACAGAAGGGCGATCAAGGTCATGGGAGATACGGTAGGGATAAACTTTTTTGAGTACCATTCCTCTCCTTTTAAACGTACGAGAATAGAGCGGCTCAATATGCCCAGAACGAAGGGTATGCCTAGGTATATGGCAACACTTTCGGCAATGGTGGCAATTGAAATGTCAACAATGGCCCCGTCAAAACCAAAATAGGGGGGTAGTACGGTAATAAAGATATAGGCATAAAAACTATAGGCGAACACCTGAAAGATACTGTTCAGTGCCACAAGTCCGGCCCCATATTCACTACTGCCATCGGCGAGGTCGTTCCAAACCAGTACCATGGCGATGCACCGTGCCAAGCCGATCAAAATTAGCCCGACCATATATTCCGGATAATCTTGAAGAAAGGTAATGGCCAGCAAAAACATAAGAACGGGCCCTATGATCCAGTTGAGTACCAATGAAATGGATAAAATCTTGATATTTCTAAAAACCTTGGGGAGTAGGGCGTAATTTACCTTGGCCAAGGGCGGGTACATCATTAGGATGAGGCCGATGGCAATAGGTATATTGGTCGTTCCACTGCTTGCGGAATTTATCAGGTCGGGAAGCTGGGGAAAAAAATTGCCGATAGCGACACCGAGTATCATGGCGGCAAATATCCAAAGCGTGAGGTAGCTATCTAAAAAACTTAACTTTTTAGCCATTTTTAGGGGTTATTTTTGAGAAAACAAAAAACAGTTCGGTAGCAATTTGAATACTCCTTTCATGGTACTTTTCTGCCTGCTGTGGGGTGTTGTCGAAAACTTTTGGGTCTTCGAATGTGATGGGAATCCGTTTTTCGGCACCCGCAATAAATGGGCAGCCACCATCGGCCTGACTGCAGGTCATAATGGCCGCAAAATTGGATTGGGGGTTAAAATCGTCATCCAAGGTTTTTGAAAAACAAATAACAGGATGCTCGTTGGGGGCATATTTAATGCTGTAAACGGGATTTTTGTCATCGGATCTTCTTACCACATCGAAACCGGTATTGCCCAGTGTTTCGGCCGCCATGGGAAACAAAGCCGTGGCTTCCGTTCCTCCGGAATAGCAAAAAACGTTCTTGATATTGAAATGATAGGCCATGGCCTGTGCCCAGACTTGCGAAAGGTGGCTTCTGCGAGAGTTGTGGGTGCAAATAAAATTCAGGCGTATGGTTTCATCGGCATCTACCTTGCCCTGGATAAAATCGATTAGGGGTTGCAATACCGTTTTTCGCGCATCGGAAATAGAACCCGTTTGCAGGGAGGCAATGGTGTTCTCAATTTTTTCAAAAGTTTTCATTAAAATATGTTTAGTTGGAAATTTAGGAGAAACGCTTAACAACACCCGCTTTTAGGGTCACAAGAACTCCCTTGTCCCAAGTCGGAAAATTGTAGTTTCGGTTTTTCGGTAGGAATGCCACAGTTTTCCTTGGCCAAGCAATCCGTTTGTTTGGTCGTTAACAAGAAGTTGGTGCCGTCAAAATCCAAACCGAATTTGCCGATGGTATCCCCTTGGTATTCGACCTCGATTTCAAGGTCACCTATGCCCAAGGTCTTTTCGGAAAGCTCAATAATGTGCAATAGTTTTTCAGGGTGTAGTCTGTGGTCGTAGTCGTTGGCGTTCCAGAGTTGAAAATTTACGACCTCTTCGTTGCGCACGGTGCCCCCGCAATCTATAAAGTGTTTGGTGATTTTACCTATTTCCGTTACGTGAAAGTGGCTCGGTACCAATTCCCCATTGGGAAGTTGAAAGGCTATTTTCTCTAATTTAGAAAGTTCTGATTTGATTTCTGATAGTTTCATAATCTATTTTTTATTTATTGTAATTTTACGATTAAGCAGTTCAAATTTTTTTAGCAACAATTTGATTTTGGAAGGTCTTGATCCAAGAATTTGAACATGACTTCCTTCATTTGGGTCCAGTTTTCCTTATGGATGCAATAACAAACGCTGGTTCCTTCAACGGTGCCTTTTATAAGGCCTAGGTTCTTGAGTTCTTTCAAATGCTGTGAAATGGTCGGTTGTGCCAATCCTATTTCATTTACCAGGTCGCCACAGACACAGGCGTTTATTTTAAATAAATGTTCAAGTATGGCTACCCGTGCCGGATGCCCGAAAACCTTTGCATAGAGTGCAATCTCATTTTGAAGGTCTGTGAATATTTCGGTTTTGGCGAGTCCCATACTTTTGTATTTGTATATTGCAATATTACGATTAATAAAAGTACGGAATTAAGTTCGGGGCGATTTTAACAGAATTTTTATTTTCAAAGGTGTTACGGTTAAATTTTCAAAAGGCAGTTGAGTCGTATGGAATTCCCTTTGTCGTCATCGGTAACCAAGGAGAGTCTCAGCTTGCCATCGGGAGTTTTTTCGGCCACGGTGACCGATTCTACTTTTAGGGGAGTGTCGTTGTTCGGTATGGCCGCAACTCCGTATTTTTTCGAAAAAGTATTGTTGACAATAGGAATGGCCCCGATAAAGCTTCCTGCAATCTGGCCATCGTTATAGGCTGTTCCTGTTTTTTCTACGGATGCGGTAAAGAGAACTAGGTTTTCCTCTTCCAAGATAGTGGCTCCTGAAAAGCCTGACTCAAAACCATCGATCTGCGGTAGTTTATAAACTAGGGCCTGAGGTTTGGAAAAAGTTTTTCTTCCTTCCAAATAATCGAGCAAATCGGAATAATCAAAGATGAAAATTACGTTTTTGCCCCTATTGAAGAGATAAATATTCTCATGGTAGAGGGCTACGCCCTCAATGTTCAGGTGGGCGCCATCTAGGGCGTGGTGCTTTCTTAAATGGTCGTAGAATTCCGAAACCTGATAGGTACTTACATTGATACTATCGTTTAAGGTAATGTGCAAAAAAATATCCCTTTCAGGAGATTTTGCCCCAGAACCAAAAGCTAGAATCTCGTTTTCGTTAACACTTTCCAAGGCTTCAAAATCGGGTTTTTTAACCTTGTCGAGCCTATTTCCGTCTAAGAGCTCCGTGGAATAGATGAGCGATTTGTCAAGTACGCGTCCGTCTTCGTCGACCTTGAAGAGGTAGGGGGAGTCGTCACCTATTACGAAAAATTTGTCACCGGCCTTTGTGATGCCGGACGCGCTAGGTACATTTTCGAGTAAGGTGGTATCTATGACTTCTAGTTCCAGAAGAGGCCTGTTGCAGGTGGTCGCAATAGTTAGGAGTAAGGAAATAAAGGCTATTTTCATTAGCTATGTTTCTTGGTGAAAATGGAAATATCAGTCTACATAACTAATGGCCCATCTGGGTTCACCTTTTTGTTATCCGGGCAAATTTAGCTATTTGTATAAAAACAATACCCCTTCGGGCAAGGGTTTGATCGATCTATCTTGCAATTGCGGAACGGAACTTACTTGTTTTTGATATGATAGAACAACAATTCGACCGAGTCACCTGGCAAACGTATGGTTCCGTTTTGGCGAAGGCCAAGTTTAGAGAGTAATCGTTGTGAAGCTTTGTTATCTATTCTCGTAATGGCGGATAGCTCTTCAAGGTGAAAGATGTTGAAAGCCATTTCTTTTAGCTTGAGTGCGGCTTCAAAGGCATATCCTTTTTTCGCATATTCGGGTAGAAAAGCAAACCCGATATCGATACAGGGTAGGCCATCCCGTTTGTATAGACCGCAAGATCCGACTTTGGCGCCATCGGAGGTTCGAATTACGGTATAGTTGCCATAACCTAGCTTTTCGAACTGAGGCCTTATTTTGGTATTGATATAGGTTTGGGCATCGTTTACCGTATATACCTTTCTATCGCCAATATATTTGATCCAACCTGGGGAATTAAAGAGTTCATGGATAAAGATTGCGTCTTCCACGGTGGTCGGTTTTAAGTTTAATCTTTCGGTGTTAAATGCCATGGTAGTTTTGTAGGAATAAAGTGTAAAAAATGAACGTTTTTTAATTCGTTGTTTTTTCTTTTTTCTTGGTATCGGTGTATTTTTGTTAAATTTCCTTGGTGGGTTCTGGTCCGTGCCGTCCCAAAGTGCTTTTTTTTCGTATAACCTTTAGAGAGGAGTAGGTTTAAATCGAAACTCCCATTAAACCAAATCGATATAGAATACCGAATAATGTCTAAAAGTAGTAAAATTGAGAGTAGAGGGGGGGTGATTATCATGATTATAGTGGCATTATTGGCCGTTATGGAGGTGGTAAATAGCAAGTTGGAAGAAAAGATTGCCAGCTCTAATTACAAGTATGTCAGTTATTCAAATTGGTACAATGCAAAGAGTATCAAGCAGATATTAAAAGAAAACCAGCGAGATTATCTAGAATCGTTGCGGAGTGCAGGTCTGGTGGAAGATGAGAAAATGGATCAGCTAGATTTCAGGATAGAGATGACCAACGACCTGATCCGCAAATACGAAGAGGAAAAAACCGAAATACTATTGGGTTCCGATAATATTCCCCGTTCGGCCTGGTCGCAAGACCTTGATGGTGAAATGGGAAAAATAGTTGGGCTCCGCGCTTGGGAGGAGGTAGGTATCTCCAATCGAAAGCTAGTGGCGCAAATCGATATCGGAATACTTTTTCTTCAGATCAGTATTCTCTTTGGTGTTCTAGGCATGATCATTCATGATAACCGTAGATTGCAAGAGGTCTTTACAGGGCTGATGATAGCCTCGGGCTTTATAGGGCTTGCGGTCAGTATATACGGGTATTATTCCCTATTGTAAATCATTTTTTTTAATGAATTCGCCCTAGCACGGATTACCTGATGGGCCACCATGCTTCGGTTTGGGTCTCCGATAAAGTATAGGGCACTCCTAACTTGGGGAAGGTGACCTCCAAACCTTTTTCCTTGGCCGTATTTTTAAAGATTGTGGCAGGTTCTGTCCAGTCGTGTTGCGCCAAGGCGAATCCCGCCCAGTGTACGGGCATGGCTTTTTTTACTTGTGCGTCAAGTGCCGCCTGAACGCTTTCTTCGGGAAACATATGGATCTGTCGCCATTTTTCATTGTATTGTCCCGCTTCCATAAAGCCAAAATCGAAGGGCCCCAGCTTTCTTCCGATCGTTTTAAAGTGATTGCCATAGCCACCGTCACCACTGAACCAAATATTGAGATTTTCTGATTTAAAGGCCCATCCGCCCCAAAGTGATTTGGCCCTATCGGTCAGTCCCCTTCCCGAGAAGTGCCTGCTTGGGGTAAAGGTGATTTGAATGTCGGCATAGGAGGTGTTGTTCCACCAGTCGAATTCCGTAATTAGGCCAGGGTCTATGCCCCAAGCGATCAAATGGCGTTTGACGCCAAGGGCTACATAATAGTTTTTGGTCTTGTTTTTTAATTTTTGAATGCTGTCATAATCGAGGTGGTCATAATGATCATGGCTTAGTAGCATCAGGTCGATTTCTGGGAAATCGTCGATGAGCGCCAATGCGTTTTCTGAAAAGCGTTTGGTCTTGAACGGGGCGATAGGGGATGCATTGGGGCCCAACATAGGATCTATTAATATAGTCTTGGCGTTCATCCGTATCAAAAGGGCCGAATGTCCGTACCAAATGTAGTTGAAGTCGGCGCCTTCCCGTAAAAAGGATGCTTTGTTGAACGGGGCTATGGGGAGGGGCGTGGCAGGTTCCCTTTTTTCTTTGTCGGTAAACTGTCGGTATAGAAGTTTGGGTATGTCCCAAAAGCTGATGGACATTCCTGTGTCTTCCAGGTTTTGAAACTTGCCTTCTTTCCAGTTTTCCGATTGACCGTACCGCTTAATGAGGGTGTCGGTCAATTGGCCACCAAATTGTTTTCTAAAGTTTTTCAAGTAGTCGTATTGAGGGAGTCAATATAATCATTTCGGGGCTAATCGACCATGAAAAGGGCATTGGAAAAGAGGAGTTTCCCGTTTTCCCAAAAACCTCTGAACAAGGGGTTGTCTACCATGTAGACCAACTGTCCCGAGCCATATTTTTCTACTCCGAAGACCAATGTTTCGGCAATTTTTTGTTGGGCATCGCTACCGGCAAAACCGGCTACGGGTTCAATGTTGTTGCCGTCGAGATAGGCTACGGTGCCTTTGTTGAGGTATGCATAGGCATCGCCCCCCAGTTTAAGGCTAAAGTAAATGTCGTCATACCCATAGGCCAAAGGGTGTGTGTTGTTTATTCTGGTTTTGAAAATGGCCCCTGTTATTTCATTCTTGATTTGCTCCCTTTGATCATGGTCATAGACCGGTATGGGGGCTATGCTGTCTTTCTTGATGTTTTTGGGCTTGAGCTGAAGCGTTTTGTCTTTTGCAAAATCTTTTAGGGCACTTCCCATTGCTATTAATTTACCGCCATCCCTTACCCATTGTTTGAGGCTTTTCATTCGGGCTGGGTTTAAAAATTGACTGTACGGCTTACCGCTGGGCAGGATCAAAATGTCGTATTCGGAAAGATCAACGGTATTGAAGTAGTCGCTATTGAGCACGCTTACCGGGTACTGTAGCTGTTGTTCGAAAAAATACCAGATTTCACCAAAGTTCAGGGTAGAGGTGGGCTTGCCCGAAAGCAGTGCCACCTTTGCCTTTTTTAGGGGCTGTACCGAATGCGAACCAAAATCTTTTCCCCCGTCAACAAAACCGGTAGAGGTAGGGTATATCACCTTTTGGTGCCTTAAGGCTTTGGATCGTAAGCTGTCCAAGAAATCCGGAAGGTTTTTATTGTCCGATTTGGTAATGATAAGAGTGCCTCGGTCGTAAGAAACACCATCCATAACAAAGGGGTTTTGGGCATAACGGACCTTAATATTGCTATTGAGCAGGTCGGCCAAGAATCGGGCATCGCTAAAGCTGTTCCATTTTATAAGAAAGGCGTACGACTTGCTTGAGAGTTCTTCTAAGTTTAGGGCATCGAATTTGTTCCGGTCCGTTGTGGTTTGTGCGGCAACCTTGGTTTCCGAAGCAATGGCATTAAGTCCATAGGCATAGGGCAAAGACCATGCGGTAATATCATAGGTCAGGGAGTCGCTCAATTTTGTATTGGGTTCAAAGAGTACTTTTACCAGGGTTCCCTTTTTTTGATCGGAATTGACTACTAAGGCATTATTGTCGATTTTTACCGAGCCGTTCTTGCCTAAAACATAGTTGAAACCCTTTGCGGTCTTGTCGGTGGCCCATCCGTATTCGATTTCGTGCTTGGTCAGTAATTCGGTCAAGGCCTTCAGTTTGTCGGGGTTGCCGTTCAGTACATAACTTTTGTACTTAAAGTCCTTGGGCTGGTAGAATTTTTTGAATTCTTGGTTTAAGCGAACCGCGTTCTGTGATGCGATTTCAAGGGTCGATAGTCCCGTGGTATGGTGGTGAAGGATCCTGTCCTTCAAGGTTAACGTATCGCCTGTTCCTGTTCGTACGCCTAGGCCCGCGCTACCGCTACCGCCTTGTTCGTACGTCATGCCGATACTTCCGTTGTAGGTAGGGAAGGTATCTCCATAGCTTGGGTACAATAGGTCGAAGACTTCCTTGGTAAAATAAAACCATCCGTTCGCATCAAAATATTTTGCGTGGTTTTTGCCTACGGTCGTTTGAAATTCCCGCTGAAAATCGGTAATCACTTCGTGAAAAGGTTCCGCCGCGGGGGCGAAATAATACGGACTGTCCACACCTTGTTCGTGGAAATCGACGTGTACATGTGGCAGCCATTTGTTGTAGACCTTTATACGTTGCCTGCTCTCAATTTGTGTAAGCCATGCCCAATCTCGGTTCAGGTCGAACATATAGTGGTTGGGCCTACCGTTTAGCCAAGGTTCGTGATGCTCCGCACTGTTGGGGTCTATGGTGTAGGGCGAATTTTTATATTGATTGTACCAGTTTACATATCGATCGCGACCGTCAGGGTTGACACATGGGTCTATAATGACCAAGGTGTTTTCTAAATATTCCTCTTTCTGGGTCAATAGTTCGTACACGGTTTTCATAGAGGCTTCCGTGCTTACGCTTTCATTGCCGTGTACGTTATAGCTCATCCATACGATAGCAATGTTGGGCTCCCCTTTTCCTTCGGTGTTCTTTAGGTGTTCCAGCCTGATTTTTTCACGGCTTTTCATGTTCTTGGCCGTTGATATATAGGCCAAGATCAGCGGTCTGCCTTCGTTGGTTTCCCCGTAATTTTCAAGTTGTACGCGAGAGGGATCGTTTTCCGCGAGATACGAATAATAGTCGACTACACGGTGATGTGGGGTAAATCGCGTACCCAGCTCATAACCTAAAAAATCTGACGGAGCCTTTAAATTCTGTGCATGAGAGCTTAGACAGGTGCAAATGAACAAGAGGGAAATGAAAAATCTCATATAGCGAATGTTTCCTAAGGATGCTATCAAAGCTACTGATTATTGGCCGTATATGGTAAGTTTTTCCATTAGTGGTACGAAAAACAGGTTGAAGTAATTAACGTATTTTTAGGAAGCCGCATTGGCGAAGAGTTTTATATTTACACCCTTATGGAAATTGACTGTTTACCTTTTTACAAAACCGGCTATTTTACCGAATTTATTTGCGATTATCTTGCTGAAGAACCGCAGGTGCGAAATTTTTACCATCGGTTTCCGAACCTGGATAATTTTGAGGCCCAAATAGCCGAGAAGGCGACGAGTTTTCCCGATGGGAACAGGGAAGTGCTCTATGAGGCGCTCCAAAAACAGTACAAGGGTTTCGAGGTTACCGATGCGACCCGAACACATCTTAAAAAATTAAAGGAACCTATTACTTTTACCGTGGTGACCGGGCATCAGTTGAATCTTTTTACCGGGCCATTGTACTTTCTTTACAAGATCGTTTCTACCATAAACCTGACAAAGGAGCTTAAAACGGCCTATCCGAAATATAACTTTGTTCCCGTCTATTGGATGGCTACGGAGGACCATGATTTTGAGGAAATCAACTACTTTAACTTCCGAGGGAAAAAATTAAAATGGAACAGAACGGCCTCGGGCGCCGTAGGGCATTTAGATACGAAGGGCCTTGATGAAATTTTTGAGGCATTTTCAAATCAAATAGGCAACAGTGCCAATGCCAAGGCGCTAAAGGAGCTATTTAGAAAATCGTATTTGGGGCATAATAATTTGGCCGAGGCCACGCGCTATTTGGCAAATGAACTCTTTGGAAAGGAAGGTCTGGTCATTGTGGATGGCGATGATAGAAATTTAAAAAGCCTTTTGCTTCCTTATGCCGAGAAAGATATCTTCGACCAATTGGCCTATAAAAAGGTTTCGGAAACCATAACAGGCTTTGAGGCCCTTGATAAAAAATATGGGGTACAGGTCAATCCGCGTGAAATCAACTATTTCTATCTGAAAGACGGACTCCGTGAACGTATCGTAGAACAGAACGGGGCTTATTTCGTAAACGATACCGAAATCCGTTTTACAAAGGAAGAACTACAAAAAGAATTAAAAGCGTATCCTGAGCGGTTCTCGCCCAATGTCATTGCGCGTCCCTTATATCAGGAAGTTATTTTGCCTAATCTTTGTTATATCGGGGGAGGAGGGGAAATAGCCTATTGGCTGGAACTCAAGACTATGTTCGAGGCCATGCAGGTGCCGTTCCCGGTTTTGTTGCTTAGGAATTCGGCCTTGGTGATTAGCGACAAACAAAAGGGAAAGCTTGAAAAAATGAATCTTTCGGTAGCCGATATTTTTTTAAGGCAAAGCAGTTTTATCAATAAAAAAATAAGGGAAATATCGAATATCGATATCGACTTTACGCCTCAAAAACAATATTTGGAAGAGCAGTTCAAGGCCATGTACGATTTGGCCGAACAGACCGATGCTTCTTTTCTAGGCGCCGTAAAGGCCCAGGAAGTAAAGCAAAAGAAAGGCCTTGAAAATCTTGAAAAACGATTGCTGCAAGCGCAAAAACGCAAGCTAAAAGACCATGTCATGCGCATGACGGAAATCCAAAACGAACTCTTTCCGAATAAATCATTGCAAGAGCGTAACGTGAACTTTTCTGAACTATATCTCGAACTGGGCGAAGATTTGATTCCGATGCTCTTAGAGGCTTTAAAGCCTTTGCAACTGGAGTTTACGGTCATTAAGGTGTAGCCCTTGAAGGCTTAAGGAGCCAAGAATTTTCCGGACCAAGATCCATCGGTTTTTGAAAACAGTACCCTTATATGCTTAGGTTGCCTCACTTTGAGGTATTCAATACTCGTAGGCTCGATTTTTATGGCGCAGAAGTAATGCTCGTTTAGGTATTCTACGGATCCAGGGTTTTCGATAGGGCTTCCGGGGGCTAGGTGGGTGGTGTAGTCTTTTTTGTTGCTATCCGGCACGGTACTCCAATAGGTTTTTAATAAGTCGGTATCCGTAATTATCGATGCCTTTCCTTTTAAACCAATCTGCAATAGGTTCTTTGGGTGGTAGAACAACAAGCTTACGGTTCCGTTTTTTTCTATATCCTTGACTTTTTGCGAGCGCCTATCCGTATAAAACACCACATCTAGATTGTCGTTGAAGTGCCTAAAGACCACGGTCCGTTGGCTCGGGTGGTCCGATTCATCGGTAGTGGCCAGTGTAAAAAAACGAAACGGATGTCCTATTTCGGTTATTCCTTTTTTTATTTCGTCTAGGGTTTCATCCCAGTAAATAGAGGTCATGGGCGTGCTTTTGAATAAAAGTAGAAAAAACTTTTAAAAAGAGGTAGGGTATTTCATGAGTAGGGTGTTATTAATAAAAAATGCTATGAAAAAGTTTATTAATTAAACCGTTTCATGTGTTTAGGTTGGTTTTTTTGATTTTGATGAAAAGTCCGGGTTTGGTATCCCGGACTTTTACTTTTTTAAGGGGTCGTCGCTAATTCGTATTCAATTACTTTTTCGGTAAGTTGGTAACCGGCAAAAACGCCTATACCACCATCACCCTCAATATTGTTAGGCGCTATGCTGTATTCTACGAAGGGGTTGCCGTCGTTGAAGTCATTTAGAAAGGATGCGCGCAGGTTCGAATAAAGTATTTCTTCAACATTTGTTACTTGCAGGGTTATTTTTACGCTGACCGCCTCATCTGGAAAACCGTATGAAAAAGTAGCGTACCGGCTTATGGTCTCTCCATCGCCAATGGCATCGGTTAAAAAGCTGTTTAATTCAAAATCCAAAGGAAAGTAACTGACTTGTTCACCTTCTTTTAATTCTGCCGTGGCACCTATGATGTAGTGGTTTTTCTCGTTGGCGAAATCTTGAAAAGCTATATCCAGAATATAATCTTGGTAAAACTCATTTTTTTCGCCTAGCGTTATCTTTTCCGTAATTGAGGGTATTTTTTTAGGGATGTGGCAGGTTGAGGTAAAGTCCTTGCCTTTGGCGGAAACCTGTAGAAAATATGTGCCGCCTTCGATTACATCAAACGCTGTGGCCGCTACTTGGTAATTTTTTCTCTCGGGATTATAGGTGAGTTCGACCGCATTGTTTTCTTCGTCACTAATAACGACCCGTGCATCTTTGATGATGAATTTTTCGATATCGGCCAAGGGGTCGTTCGAGTCTATGGGCGTTCCTACCGCGGCTGTGGTGGTCGATACATGGACGGAAAGTAAGGTGTCTGCGGGCGAGATGTAACCTACGATATAAGTGCGGTCTTCTTCATTGAGCAGTTCGTCTGCGTCTACCGGATCTTGACATGCACTACACAGCAAAGCCAATACGAAACTTATTTGAATGTACTTGCTCATGGTTTAGAATTTAAAGGTGTAATTGATCGACGGGATTAATATGAGTACCGATGTCCGGGTCAATTGTTTTTCGATTGGGGCATCGGGGTCGTAACTGTCATTGTCTTTATTGTCGATGGTATAGATGAACGGATTCTTTCTAGCATAGGCATTGTATAGGGAAAAGCCCCAAATACGCTCTCGGTCTTTCTTTTTCTTTTTGTGGAATTGTACCCCGAGATCTAACCGATGGCTGGTCTCTCCGCGAAAATTGTTGCGTTGGGTGGTGAAATTTTCCATTCCCGTATAGTTGTTGTAAACCCCGGTGTTGATAATAGGGAAGTCAACAGGGTTGGCAATGTGCTGTTGGTTGGGCAAGGTGTAGTTGTTTCCGGTCGATAGTACCCATGTTCCCGATAGGGTGATTTTTTCGTTCGGCTTATAAATACCTACTAAGGATATATCGTGCCTACGGTCGTAACGGTCGTAGAATTTTTGGCCCAAATTCAATTCATCGAACTGTCGTTCAGACCATGATAAGGTATAGCCGAGCCAGCCTGTGAGCGGGCCTGTTTGTTTTCTAAGGAGTATTTCGGCCCCGTAGGCCCAACCTTGTCCTGAAGTAATGTTTTCCTCCCAGTTGCTGTTTTTTCCCGTCTCGAGGTCGTCGATAGCTAAAAAGGAGGCCCCTTCCTTGTAGGCGATAACGTCATCCAAGGTCTTGTAATAGCCTTCGAGGGTAATTGAATAGTCTTTGTCGAAGAAGTCTTTGGCAACGCCCACAGCGAAATGCTGCGAGGTCTGGGGCTTTATGTTGTCGGTAGATGAGACCCATAAATCCGTTGGCAGTCCTATGCCCGAGCTCGATAAGAGGTGGATGTACTGGTTCATTCGCGAATATGAAGCCTTAAAGGCAAGGTCGGTTTTCATGTTGTAAGACAATGCCAGTCTAGGTTCGGGATTTACATAGTGCTTGTCCTTATAGTTGAAATAACTCAGTCTGAGTCCAGGGGATAGGCTTAATTTATCGGTCAATTTCCAATCGTCCTCTACGTAAACTGCGCCTTCAAAAGAGTTCAGTTCTTGTTCTTTGTCGATGTTAGGGTTAAATTCATCTTTGAGCAACAGCCGTTGTGGTGTAAAGTTGTGTATGGTGGCGTTGGCCCCAAATCGAATGGTGTGTTGGCTGTTGGGGTAATAATCAAAATCGGTCTTTAACGTATAGTCGTTAATGCCCGAGCTGCTCTTGAACTCGTACTTCTGGTCTTCAAAATCTTCCTCTATCAATATTTTGAACTTGTAATTGCTGAAAATCAACGAGGTATTGGAGAACAGCTTATTGTTGAATTGGTGGTTCCAGCGAAGGGTAGAGGTAATATTTCCCCATTGTAACCGTGATTTGTCCCTGTCCCCATCTTCATAGACACTGTTGTCGTAGAATTTGTCCTGTCCGAAATAGTTGCTCCAGAACAATTTGTCCTTTGGGCTGAAGATGTGATGGATCTTAAAATTAAAATCGGTAAAGTAATACCCTGTTCTATTGCCCTTTTCACTATCAATAAAGGGGCGGGCCATAATATCTGCATAGGTGCGCCGGCCACTGGCAATAAAAGAGGTCTTTCCTTTATTAATGGGCCCCTCGAGCAAAGCCGAAGACGAGATAAGGCCAATATTTACCTTACCGGAAAGCTTCTCTTTGTTTCCGTCTTTCATATCCAATTTGATGACAGAGGACAGCCGCCCTCCAAAGCGTGCCGGAAAACCACCTTTGAACGCTTCTACCGATTTTATGGCATCACCGTTAAAGACCGAGAAAAAGCCAAATAGGTGGTTGGAGTTGTAAACAACGGCATCGTCTAAGATAATTAGGTTTTGGTCGGGCGTGCCTCCTCGGACAAAGAAACCGGAACTACCTTCCGATCCCCCTTGAATACCCGGCATCAGTTGCAGGGTCTTCATTGCGTCTTTTTCGCCCAGTAGTGCCGGTATGTCTTGGATGTCGGCAGGGTTGATCTGCACTTTGCTCATTTGGGTGACCTTACTTTCCTTTATCCTTTCATCGGCGGTAACCACTACTTCCTCAAGATTTTGGGTAGATGGTTTCAGGGCTATGGATAGTATCTGGTCTTCCGATAAGTTGATTTGCCGTTTTTCGTTTCCGTACCCGATATATGAAATGATGACTTCGTGATTTCCTTCGGGAAGGGTCAAAGAGAAAAAACCATAGTCATTTGTAGTGGTGCCCAGTTTTAATTCGGGCACATATACGGAAACGCCCAAGAGATGTTCGCCGCTGCCACTTTCGGTAACATATCCGCTAATGGTGTATTTCTCTTTGTCTTGGTCAGGGGGTAGATAGTTGTTCTTGATAACGAAGGCTAGCCTTCGATTTTTATGAATGCCATTTTCGACCGGGGAAGGAGGGTGGCTTGTTTTGGCATGGCCTTGTTGAAAAAGAACTAGAAAAAATGAGGTAAAGCAGATTGCTTTTTTCAAGATATGTTCGTTTTTTGATTGATGGAAATACTACTTTTAAACACTGATGAAATGTTTTTGTAGTGGTAAATTCTTACGCAAGAAAGTTATTATCTTTAAGGCAGGCTGTTAATGAAACGATAAATAATTTGGCGTACAAAATGGCTCTTATAAGGAAAAGGTTTTTTGGGAGGGATGAAGTGGCGGGCTTTCGTTTTAGGAGGAAAAATGATCTTGATTTACCTGTTTTAATACAATTTAACATTTTGTAGGAATAAATTTAAAGATTTAAAAACCAGTTATTTGATTGTTTTTATATGAAGTTTTAAATTATGATTTGTGTTTTTGCTTTAAATTTGATTTTTGAAACGAAATCCTAGGGAGATTCATTGAAAAAATATTGTAAATGGACTCCTTTAAAAAAATGTAAGATTGAAATAAATCATTTTTTTTATGGTCTCGATCGGGTGTTTTTTGGGAAATGCCCCTTTGTTTTTTGTGATGGTTTGGGGTGTGTTTCAAGGTCGTACCCGATTTATTAAAGACGATTGTTAAAAAACGGATTATAATTATCACAAAAGAGTCTTTTCGAGAAAGTGGAATTTCCTATTTTTGGCCATGCAAAACAACGTCCTTATACTCGATTTCGGTTCTCAGTACACACAACTCATTGCTAGAAGGGTTAGAGAACTCAATATTTTCTGTGAAATAAAGCCTTATAACAAGCTTCCTGATGATTTATCGTCGTACAAAGCGGTAATCTTATCGGGGTCGCCCTTTTCGGTACGTGCCGATGATGCGCCACATCCCGATTTGTCGCAAATCAGGGGCAAAAAGCCGCTATTGGCCGTTTGTTACGGGGCCCAATACCTTGCCCATTTCGGCGGGGGTAATGTTGCGCCTTCCAATACAAGGGAGTATGGTCGGGCAAATCTGTCGTATATAAAACCTGATGAAGCTTTCTTTGAAGGGGTTTCGGAAGGGAGTCAAGTGTGGATGAGCCATAGTGATACCATTCAGAAGCTCCCGGAAAAAGGAGTGGTCTTGGCCAGTACGCACGATGTAGAACATGCTGCGTATAAGATTGAAGACGAGAGTACTTACGCCATACAGTTCCACCCAGAGGTTTATCATTCCAAAGATGGAAAGAAAATATTGGAAAACTTTTTGGTGAACATCGCCGGCCTTGAACAAACTTGGACCCCGGATGCATTTGTAGATATGACCGTTTCCGAGTTGAAACAAAAAATAGGAGACGACAAGGTAGTGCTTGGTTTGTCGGGTGGGGTTGATTCTACCGTGGCGGCAGTGCTTCTGCACAAGGCTATCGGAAAGAACCTGTATTGCATATTCGTAAATAACGGCCTGTTGAGAAAGAACGAATTTCAAGATGTTCTGGATCAATACGAACATATGGGGTTGAACGTTAAAGGGGTTGATGCTTCGGCACGCTTTTTGGATGCCCTTGCAGGGGAAAGCGATCCTGAAAAGAAACGAAAGATTATCGGAAAGGTGTTTATCGATGTGTTCGATGATGAGGCCCACTTGGTGAAAGATGTAAAATGGTTGGCGCAGGGTACCATATACCCTGATGTTATTGAATCGGTTTCGGCAACGGGAGGTCCGTCCGCAACCATCAAAAGCCACCACAATGTAGGGGGCTTGCCTGATTTTATGAAACTCGAGGTGGTGGAGCCGCTAAAAATGTTGTTTAAGGATGAAGTCCGAAGGGTCGGTAAGAGTATGGGTATCGATGATGAGCGTCTAGGGCGCCATCCCTTCCCAGGACCAGGATTGGCCATTCGTATACTAGGGGATATAACCCGGGAGAAGGTGGCCATTTTGCAAGAAGTAGACCATATTTTTATCCAAGGATTACGCGATTGGGGACTTTATGACAAGGTTTGGCAGGCCGGGGCCATGCTTTTGCCCGTAAATAGTGTAGGCGTAATGGGAGATGAGCGTACTTATGAAAAATGCGTAGCTTTGCGGGCTGTAGAAAGTACCGATGGTATGACCGCCGACTGGGTGAATTTGCCATACGAGTTCTTGCAAAAGACGTCAAACGATATTATCAACAAAGTGCCGGGCGTGAACAGGGTCGTATATGACATAAGTTCAAAACCGCCCGCAACCATTGAATGGGAATAGATATGAATCAGTTTTTAAAAATAGGCTTTACGCTTCTATTATTCGTTTTTGTGGGCTGTAAGGCTTCTGCGCAGAAGTTTACTACACATGCCGTAAAAAAGGGTGAGACCTTGGTGAGTATCGCCAAACAATATCGTGTGGATACCGAAACCATCCTTAAGCTGAACAAAGAGATAAAAGATGGCGACAATTTAAGGGTCAATACCATCTTGGTCATTCCAAAAGACGGTAAGGCTAAGGCCGTTGCGGAACAGTCTACCGTAAAAACGGCAAGTAGTTCGGTGCAAAACAATAAGGGGGAGACCCAAGAAGAGCCCATTGGTTTTACTTCTTATACCGTAAAGAAAAGGGAGACCCTTTATAGTATCGCAAAGCGATTTCATATTGGTACGGAAGACATCAAAAAGTACAATCCTGAGCTGTATTCTTCGCAGTTGAAGCGAAAAATGACTTTAAAAATTCCTAAATACAAAAGGGTGAAACCCGAAGATGTTTTGGAAATCAATGAAGACGATTTTGAAACGTACACGGTATTGCCCAAGGAGACAAGGTGGAGCATCGCCTATAAATACGGAATTACCGTAGATAGTATGGAGGTCTTGAACCCGGAACTTTCAAAGGCTAACGACTATTTGGCGGTAGGGCAAGAGCTAAAGCTTCCTAAAATAGCAGGTAGTACGGTCGAGAACCAAGAAACACAATTGTATTTGTCCTATACCGTTCCACCAAAAATGAATTTCTTCCAACTGGAACAAAAATTCGGGGTAAAGTCCGATGAGGTGGTTCGTTTGAATCCTGAGATTCAGGAAAGGGGCGGACTCAAAGAAGGTATGGTCATCCGTATTCCCCAGAAAAAAATAGCAAGTGGCGAAATCAATACGGAGAACTACAACTTTTACGAGGTAAAGCCGAAGCAAACAGAATTTTCGCTTACCCGTAAATTCGGTATTAGTTACAAGGAGCTTTTAGAGTTGAACCCAGACTTGGCCCAAGGATTGAAAGCAGGTATGGTCTTGAAATTGCCGAAAGACCAGAAGGGCGATTTTGAAATACGCAATTCCTTGGTTCTTGATAAGATCAATCTCATTGACAGTATTAATGTTCAAAACAGGCCTAAGCTCATGTTTCTTTTACCTTTTAGGTTAGACAAGCTCGATTTGTCCGATAAGGATCGTGTGGCGAATACTATCGATAAACGAAATAGTCTAAAATACAGTTTGGGTCTTTATTCAGGGGCCTTGGTGGCATTAGACTCCATTGCCGACCTAGGGGTATCGGTAGACGTGAAAACATTCGATAACCAATTGAGCCTTGAGAAGACCAAGGAAATCTTACAGAAAGAAAACCTGGCTTCGTACAGTGCGATTGTCGGACCTTTGGATGTGCCATCCTTAAAAGAGGCCGCGGTTCGCGCGGGTGGTAAACGAGTGCCGCTTGTAGCGCCCATACCGGCAAAGAGTGATTTAAGTCTTGCGAACGTGTTTTTCTCCTATACTTCTGAAGAATTGTTGCGGGAGCGGATGATAGGCTATACCCTGGAAAAGCGTACCGATCAGCATATAATTGTTATAGCCGACGATAAAAACCAAGGGGTCAAAGGTCAATTATTGGCCACCTTTGCCGATGCCGATACGTTGAAAGTGACCCAAGAGGAGAAAAACATCGGGATCAATATTGATAAACTGACCCGATTATTAAGTGATAAAACCGAAAACTGGGTATTTGTTGAGACCGATAATTTCAAGTTGGTTTCCAGTGTAACCTCTATTTTGAATTCATTGAATACCGAAGAGGTTAAAGTGCGCATGTTTACCACGGATAAGAATAGTGCCTTCGATAACGAGGTGATCAGTAATGCCCACTTGTCGAATCTTCGTTTTACCTATCCGTCAGTGTACAAGGCTGTGTCTGCCGATGCTTTTTTCAAGCGCTATGAAAAGCGCTTTGGAAGTGCTCCGGATCGTTATGCCGTTCGCGGTTTTGACCTAACCTTTGATCTTTTGCTTCGGTTGGCCTATAAGAACAATCTTATGGAGGCTTCAAAAACGGTGGGAGAGACCGAGTACTCGGGAAACAAGTTTGATTATGAGCGCAATGGTGCTTCTGGTTATTTTAACCGATCTTCATATATCCTTACCATGGAAGACCTTCGTATAAAGGAAGCGGAATAAAATTCGGGGCAACCCCGAATTTTATTTCTTTTTTGAAAGTCGTATCGCTAACTTGGGGCGAGCATTTTTACGAATTATAACCCCTTGTTTGATTATGACTTCAAAAGTTACCTATAACGGAGATTTAAGAACTACATGTGAGCACCTGCGGTCAGGTGATTCTTTTATTACGGATGCCCCTGTGGACAATAATGGTCTGGGCCAAGCTTTTTCGCCTACCGATACCGTTGCTACCGGTTTGGGGAGTTGTATGATTACCATGATGGGTATTAAGGCCAAAGGCTTGGAGGTCGACCTTAAGGGGTCTACTGTCGACATCAAGAAGCATATGGCCGCCGGACCAAGACGGATTTCAAAAATTGAAGCTAAATTGGTTTTGCCTTCCAATGTGTCCGACAAGAACCGGAAGATATTGGAGAATACCGCATTGACATGTCCTGTGCTTTACAGTTTACATCCAGATATAGAAAAGGCAATTACATTTCATTGGGAGCTTTAAAACACTTTGTTTGGGCAGTATGTCTTCTGGGTTTCGGTATGGTCTTTTCCCAAGAGGAGGAGGTAATCGTCTGGGATGCGGATAGAAAACTTCAGTGGTCCGATTTTAAGGGGAGTTATTTTAAGACCGAATGGGCCGCCGCAACTACGGCCAGTGGAATTAGTTATTCGTTTACGTCTTTTACAAAAGAAGGGCGGCTGTATCTTGATTTTGTGGTACAAAGCGAGTTTTATCCCAAAAAATCATGGTATCGCCCAGAATTGTGCGATTCTATTATTCTGGGGCACGAGCAATTGCATTTTGATATATCGGAACTCTATGCCCGGAAAATGCGAAAACGACTGGCGCAGACCCAATTTACAATGAATGCCAAGGCTGAGGTTCGGGCCATTTATAGGGCCATCTTAAAAGAGTTGGGCAACTTTCAGAACAAATATGATCGGGAAACCAATTTTTCCAGAAATTTAGAAAAGCAAGTACTCTGGAATAGGCGGATCAAAGCCGCCCTAAAAGAAGAAAAGCCTTCCCGTAATTAAATATGGGAAGGCTTTTTTATGGTATGCTTAGGGTTTCTAGAACCTGAACGATACGCCCAAGGTCAAAAAAGAAGACCCGTAACCGGCTTCTGCAAAACCTGCAAAACTATCTGAAAAATACCAGCGTCCACCGACAAAAGCGCTAGCGCCCGGTCTGCTGTTTAGATCGCTGTAATTGTCACCGCTATAAATACGCATTGAGGCCATAACCCCACCGTAAACGTCGAGATTGTCAATGTCGAAACCAGTGTAATGATAGGCTCCGCGGGCACCTATGGTTGTGTATGACCAGCTATAATCATAATTGTCAAAGGAGCTGTTATAAGTAAACCTCTTGTAGCCAAGGTAGCCTCCAAGACTTATAACACCGGGGCCGGGCATGTCCCAAACACCTCTTTCGTAGCTGGCGCTAAATACAGGGCTTTCCGTAGAGGTATTGTATCCTCCGTAATAGCCGCCTAAACCTATACCGGCATTGATTACATTCGAGCCTACTTCAAATTCTTGGGCCGATGCAAACTGTACTAAAAAAGTAAATACTGCTAATAGGGTAATCGATTTTCTCATTTTTAATTATGTTTAATGAAGTCGTTATTTTAAAAGCGCTGGCGTAAAATTACGTACATATTTTTAATATATTTTCCTTCTCTTTATTATTTAGTGGAAAAGAAGGGGGGCGCTTCAGGTCTGAGGGAAAAAGAATAAGGAGGCATTGGTGGACTTCCTCGCAATTTGTTTTTGTTGGCGGGAGGTCAATCCCACTTTACGGTTCCGTTCATGGTCAAGACGGCATCGGTTTTTGTGTTGATGACCGTGGTTTCTGAAAACAACACCTCTTTTTTGTCAAAATCTATACGGTAATCCGAACCACAATCGGTAAAACTGCCAAAGTTCGGGCTGGCGCAGGCGTGCTTGTATTCGGTACCGTCTACGGTTATATTCATCGATAGGGATCGGCTTGCGCTACTGGTAGGTGCCTCGCCAAGATCTAAGCCTATAATGATAAAATTGTTTTTCAGGTCGCTGGGAATAGGGCCGTTTTCATCTATTTTGGTGTTGTTGTCGGTCAAGATTATGGTTTTGGCATGTCCGGTCAGGTCAGAACGGCCAATAGCGATATGTCCGACTTGTAACGATGAACCTATGTTGCCGGTTTCTTCTCCGGATAGTTGTATCGTTCCATAGGTCTTGGGTGTGTCGGTTTCGCCGGTCTCTTCGGAATTGCTGCTGCAGGCTACCGTTAAGCTTAGGCCGAGCAAAAGTAGGTTGGTGCGGTAATGGTTCAAGTTCAGTCTGGTATATTTCATTGGTGTGGTAGGGTTTTGGTTAAGTTTGGATTAAGAGGGTTTTAATTGTCCGCATCGCAATTTGCCGAATAGAATTCTAGCTGTGCCTTTTGTTCTGCACTTATAAAGTCTTTACAGGTTTTCAGGATCTTGGCTACGTCCGACTTTATTTCCTCACAGTCCCTGTCCTGTTTATCCCATTTTTCGTCAATGTCTTCAATTAGGTTGACACAATCAAGTGCCTTTTGTGTATCGCTAAGCTCGTCTATGGTGTCTTTAACGTTGCAGTTGCTCAAGGTAACTAGGCTCAAAAAAAGCATTGTAAAAAGGAGTGATGGTTTTTTCATGGTTCTTGGATGTTTTTTTAGGTTTTAAGGTCGGTTCTAATTATTGGTGATGGTGTATTTGTAGTTTTTAAAGGTGCCGTCGGTAACTACATAGGTTTTTCCTGTGTCTTTATTCTTTCCTGAAAAACTGAATTCTCCGGATAGGAGCTGCTTCTCGTGGTCTATTGAGGTGATTTTGATGTAGACTTTCTCCAAGACATCAAGCGTTGAACTCGTGTTGTCATTGTCATCGGTGTCTATGTTTTCCGAATAAGCGGCTAAAGCGCCTCCGACCAATACATCTTCTACAATGGTGTTCCATTCCGAACCTGATTTTACTGAATTGAAATCCTTGCCAAAAATAGACAGTAAGATATATTGGGCTTTTTTTAGGCCTAATTCGACATCAAAACCTGAAATCTGTAAAAAATAGTACCCCTTGTTTATAGAGACACCTGCGCCTGTCAGTTCTAAAAAATCAGGGGTGGCGAAGTTGCTTTCATTTACCTTGGCGGTCATAGTTCCTATGATTTCCTGGACTTCCTCTTCTTCCTCTTCTTTTTCATTTTCTTTTCCCGTGTCGACTGCTTCAAATTCATCTGCGAGGTCTTCGGTAAGCTCGTTGATGGGGTGGTTGTCACATCCAACGGCCAGAAAGGACATAAGGGTAATGACAAGGATGATTCGGTTGTAGTGATGGTTTCTCATAGTGGCAATACGTTGTTGGGTTTGACGGGGTGAAAATAGGAAGAAGTGGTGTGGCTTCCGATTTGCATTTATTAAGCGTGATGCTAGGTATGGTATGTGTCGGTTTTTTTGCTATAATCGTAATAGCTTCGTTTTTTTATGTACAGACCTCAAAAAGAACAAATTATCACAATATTTACGGCCTTTGGTAGTGCATACTTCATTGAAACTGTTAAATTTGAGGCGTTATACATGACTTGTGCATATGCCCTTACCCAGAATAAAAGTGCTTACCGTATTGCTCTTATTGTCTTTGTTTGGTGTACATGCACAACGGCCCAAGATCGATAGCTTGAGCTTGCTTTTGAAGGGGCATTTGAAGCAAGATACGCTTCGATTGAATATCTTGAATGAATTGGCCTATACCTATTACTCCGTAGACCCTGCGGCCGGGATTGCTCGGTCGACCGAAGCCATAGAATTGGGGCATAAACTGCAAAATCATCCGGGAATCGCAACCGCGTATGCCTACCAAGGGCATAATTATAGCGCCTTGGGCCAAGACTCTTTGGCCTTGGCCTCTTACGACAAGGCTATGGAGGTCAGAAGGCGTATGGGCGATCTTCAGGGGCTTGCCCGATTGATATACAATAAGGGTCTGGTTTATTTTAATGAATCTGACTATGCCCGGGCAAATGATAATAACCGAAGGGCCTATGAGGTTTTTGAGAAGGCAAAGGATAGTTTTTTGATGGCTAAAATGCTCAATAGTATAGGTATTAATCATATGTACCTCTCCCAGTATCCCGAAGCCCTGAAAAGTTACCTTGATGCCAAACGTATTTATGAAGACCTAGGGTTGACCGAAGATCGACAATACGCTTCCATCCTAAGTAATATCGGACTATTGTATGCTCGGTTGGAAAAATTTGGGCTAGCTGAAGAATTCCAGAAAAAGGCCCTTTTGTTTTTTGAAAAGAATGATTTTCAGGAAGGTGTAGCCAATGCCCTTACCAATCTTGGGAGGGTGTACAACGATACCGGAAATTCTGAAAAAGCCATTGAAAGTTATAAGCAGGCCCATGATATCATGGAAAAGAACAAAAATGAAAGAGGGGTGGCCAGTGCTTTGACCAACATGGGTATTGCATATTCTGAAATAGGCCAATATGCTGAGGCGGTACCATATTTTGAAAAGACCCAGAAGATTTATGAAAAGTTGAAGAATACCAATAACTTGGCTATTGTTCATCGGTATCTAGGAGATTGCTATGCCTTGGGGGCGCATAAAAATTTGAAACGGGCCGAAGAAAATTACCAAGCCTCTTTTCAATATGCGAAAGGTGCGGGTAGTGTAAACCTGCAGTTCAATGCCCTAGAACAGTTGGCTTCCTTGCAAAGTGAAATGGGAAATTATAAAGGGGCTTATAAAAACAAGACCGAGGCCGTGGTCTTGCGCGATAGTTTTGCTTCGGTAGAAAAGAAAGAAGAAATAGCGCTTCTCGAGGCCGAGTATGAGTATGAAAAGGAAAAGTCGGCACTTCAGACGGCCCATGAGAAAAAACAGGCTGTTTCCAAAATGGAAATGGAACGTCAAGAACTGATGATCGGGGGCTTGACAATAGGGGCATCGTTGATCGTTGTTTTTCTTGTAGTGGCTTTTCAATTGTATAAGAAAAGGGAGAAGGTGTTGTCTGAAAAGAAGATTTCGGAGTTCAAGACCAGGGTTGCCGAAACCGAACTGAAGGCGTTGCGTTCTCAAATGAATCCGCATTTTATATTCAATGCCATGAATTCCATAAGTGATTATATGGCCAAGAATGATTTGGAGACCGCTAATGGTTTTCTGGTAAAATTCTCCAAATTGATCAGGGCTATTTTAGAAAGCTCTGAGAAAAAATGGATATCCTTGGAGGAAGACCTTGAGCTTATGGAATTGTATTTGCAGATTGAAGCATTGCGTTTAAAAGATAAATTTGGGTACTCTTTTCATATAGGGGAGCAGGTTGATGTGGGGAACACCATGGTGCCGCCTTTAATTTTGCAGCCTTTTATAGAGAACAGTATTTGGCATGGCATGGCCCCAAAAGAAACTATCGGGCAAATTGACGTATCCATAAAGTGTCAAGATCGGTTTTTGGTCTGTACGGTAGATGATGATGGGGTAGGGCGACAGAAAAACGTGGCTACCCATAATGGGAAGACTTCAATGGGGTTAAAGATTACCAAAAACAGACTGGATATTATCAATCAGTTGAAAAAGGAAAACGGAAGCATTCGCGTATTCGATAAAAAAGAAGGAGTGCGAGTAGAGCTGAAATTGCCTTTGGAACTTCAATTTTAAAGATTTTATGTTGAGAGCGATTATTATAGATGACGAAAAGCACTGTCAAGACCGCTTATTCTCATTGTTGGGTGCTCATGGCGCTATACAGGTGGAAAGTATGGTTTCTTCCTTTGATGAAGGGGTGGTAGCTATAAAAAAACATAACCCTCAAGTGGTATTCTTAGATGTACAATTGCACGATAGGACCGGATTTGAGCTACTTCAAGAATTGCCCCATGTGAATTTTGAGGTCATTTTTACCACCGGATACGATACGTACGCCTTAGAGGCCTTTAAGTTCTCCGCCCTCGATTATTTGTTGAAGCCCATTGCGGAAGACGACTTGCATGTCGCCCTAGAGAAACTAAGGGAGAAAATTTCCCTACAGGAAATCTCTAAAAAAATGGAAGTGCTATTTTATAACCTCGACAATCAAAAAGCCAGTAATTTCCGAAAAATAGCCGTGCCTACGGTAGACGGACTTTCAATGATCGCGATAACCGATATTGTCCGCTGTCAATCGGATGTGAATTATACCCACTTGTTTTTAAAGGCCGATAGAAAACTTACCGTGGCCAAGACCCTAAAATATTTTGAAGCCCTTCTTGAAAAACACCATTTTTATAGAACGCACCAATCGCATCTGGTCAACTTAAGCTGTGTGGATAAGTATGTAAAGGGAAAAGGAGGCTATGCCCTTATGAACGATGGTTCGCACATAGAGGTGGCGGTACGCAGAAAAGAAGACTTTTTGAAGAAATTAATGGGATAAAAAAAACCTTCCCGAAGGAAGGTTTAGCGATTTTTTAAACGTCGCAAATGGTGACGCCTTCTTTAAGGGCCGCGATTTTATCGTCCCAGGTCGGTATAAATTCTTGGGCAACATAGCCTTTGAAGCCGGTTGCTAAAATAGCCTTCATGATGGCAGGATAAAAGAGCTCTTGCGTATCGTTGATTTCGTTTCGGCCAGGATTTCCACCAGTGTGGTAGTGTCCGAAATATTGGTGATAGTCTTGAATATTGCGAATGATGTCTCCTTCCATAATTTGCATATGGTAGATGTCATAAAGCAGTTTAAAGTTTTCCGAACCGATGGCCTTGCATAATTCAACACCCCATGCGCTGGTATCGCACATGTAATCAGGGTGGTTTACCTTAGAGTTGAGTAGTTCCATTTGTAGCACTACACCGTGCTTTTCGGCAATGGGCATTATTTTTTTTAGTCCTTCCGCGCAGTTCTTTAATCCTTCTGCGTCGTCCATGCCGTTTCTGTTTCCGCTAAAGCAGATCAAGTTGGTGTAACCGGCTTCGGCCACTTTTGGAATATGTTGGGAGTAATCGGCAATAAGTTCGGCATGAAGGGAAGGGTCGTTCCATCCTTTTTCAATACCAAATCCGGCACCCCAGCACATAGAGGCGTGAATACCGTATTTTTTCATCAAGGGCCAATCTTCAGGTCCGGTAAGGTCCATAGCCTTTATACCGAGTTGATTCAGGCTTTTTAGAAAATCTTCCATGGGAATGCCCTTGTAGCACCAGCGGCAAACGCTATGGTTGATATTTCCTTTTAATTCTGTACTTTCAGCACTTGCGGGAGCCATAGCATTTGTAGTTTTGCAGGCCACCAGTCCAACTGAGGCAGCGGCCGATGTACCGATAAATTTTCGTCGTTTCATAATTTCTTGCTATTGTGCTAAAATAAAGATAAAATATTTAGTTTTGAAAATGAATGTAGCTCCCGATAGAGAAAAATTGTTAGAATTGGCACATTATAGGATGCCTTTCGGAAAGTTTAAGGGCAGATATCTGGTAAATCTTCCGGAGCCATATTTGATATGGTATCAACAAAAGGGATTTCCTGAAGGAAAATTGGGAAATCTGTTAAAATCCATGCTGGAAATTAAGGTTAATGGACTAGAGCCGTTAATTCGGAAGATTCAAAAAGATTTTCCTAGGTAATACCTATGATTTCACGGTGCAATTTATATCTTTGTGCCCCGTAACAAAGAACACCAATATGTCGCAGACAAAGTATATTTTCGTTACGGGAGGTGTTACTTCTTCTCTAGGGAAAGGTATTATAGCCGCATCGCTCGCCAAATTGCTACAGGCTCGTGGCTACAAGACCACTATTCAAAAATTAGACCCGTATATCAATGTTGATCCGGGAACCTTGAACCCATACGAACATGGCGAATGCTATGTAACGGATGATGGGGCCGAGACCGATCTTGACCTTGGTCATTACGAACGTTTCTTGAACGTGAAGACGTCTCAGGCCAATAACGTTACCACGGGGAGGATCTACCAGAGTGTGATCGAAAAAGAACGTAGGGGGGAATTTTTGGGCAAGACCGTTCAAGTAGTACCTCATATTACCAATGAAATCAAACGACGTGTACAGCTTTTGGGCAATAGTGGCGAATACGATATTGTCATTACCGAAATAGGCGGTACCGTGGGCGATATAGAATCATTGCCTTATATCGAATCGGTAAGGCAGTTGTTGTGGGAATTGGGAGATAGCAATGCCATTGTTATACATCTTACCTTGGTGCCCTATCTTTCCGCAGCCGGTGAGTTAAAGACCAAGCCTACACAGCACTCCGTAAAAACCTTGATGGAAAGCGGTATCAAGGCCGATGTTTTGGTGTGCCGTACCGAACACGAGATTTCAGATGAGATCAAAGATAAATTGGCGCTTTTCTGCAATGTAAAAAGGGAAGCGGTTATACAATCCATTGATGCATCGACCATTTACGACGTTCCGTTGTTAATGCAAGAAGAGGGGTTGGATACCGTAGTACTCAAGAAACTGGCACTGCGCGACGATATAGAACCGGACCTTACCCAATGGAAAGAGTTTTTAGGGCAGCATAAAAATCCGAAAAACGAAGTCAATATCGGTTTGATCGGTAAGTATGTTGAACTTCAAGATTCGTATAAGTCCATTTTAGAGGCTTTTATACATGCAGGGGCAGTGAACGAGGTTAGGGTGAACGTAAAGTCCATTCATTCGGAACACCTCTCCGAAAAAAGTTTGCAGAAAAAATTAAAGGACCTAGACGGTATTCTTGTGGCACCAGGTTTTGGTGAACGGGGTATAGAAGGTAAGATCAAGGCGGTTCAACATGCCCGCGAAAACAATATTCCTTTCTTGGGAATCTGTTTGGGTATGCAAATGGCGGTCATTGAATATGCGCGCAACGTTTTGGGCCTTAAGGATGCCAATTCTACCGAAATGGACGAAAACACCCCAAATCCTGTTATTAATTTAATGGAGGAGCAAAAAACGGTAACCAATAAGGGGGGGACTATGAGATTAGGGGCCTGGGACTGTGAACTTCTTGAGGGCAGTTTGGTCAAAAAGGTATATAACGGTGCCGAAAGTATCTCCGAAAGACATCGTCACCGCTATGAATTTAATAGTGATTACAAGGCGCAACTTGAGGCAAAGGGACTTAAGGCTACGGGTATCAACAAAAAAACCAATTTGGTGGAAATTGTCGAAATACCTGAGCATCCATGGTTTATCGGTGTGCAATATCATCCTGAATATAAAAGTACGGTCGCAAGTCCGCACCCGCTTTTCGTTGGCTTTGTAAAGGCAGCATTAGCGCATAAAACGCAATAAAACAATGCCAGTATGGCATAAAATGCGGTTTTGGACATATATTTGCAAATTGACTGGACCAAACCCTAGTATTTGGCACTGCGATTCAATATGTAACCATCGTGGGTAGTCTAAAAACAATTAATTAGATGGAAGAAAAGAAAGTAGACATCAATTCCATAATCGGTTTTGTGCTGATTTTTGGGATACTGATATTTATGTTTTATCAGAATAGGCCTACTCCCGAAGAGCTCGAGGCCCAAAAAGCTCAAGAGGAACAGGTAGTGGAGAAAGTTGAAAACGACGTTCAGTCGGTAGCGGTAGATGCCCCGGCCGAAATCAACCTTCAAGATTCTACGGCTATTGCCAATTATCAGGGTAAAATAGGTGCATTCGGGTATACGACCCCTTCCGATAAGGTTACTGAACTGGACAACGAACTGCTTTCGTTGAAAATCAGTAACAAGGGTGGGCAGATTATCGAAGCCCGAATGAAGCAATACCATACGTACGACTCTATTCCGGTTTATTTGGTACACGAAGGCAACGCGTCTTTCGGACTTGATTTTACTACCACCGATAACCGCGTACTCAACACCAAGGATTTGTACTTTGTACCGTCGTTGAGCGAAAGTAACGGTAATAAGGTACTCTCCATGAAGGCCAAGGCAGGTCCTTCGCAGTTCTTGGAATTCCGGTACGAAATGAAAAAAGGCGACTACCTCGTTGATTTCACCATTCGCTCACAAGGTCTGAACGGTATCATCGACAGTAGCAAGCCCGTTGAGCTGAGCTGGAAACTTAAAGGTATCAGGCACAGTAAAAGTGTGGAATACGAAAATAGGTACACCGAGCTGACCTATAACCACGACGATGGAAAAATAGATTACTTGTCGCTTACCAGTGACGACGAGGAAACGGAGGAAGATGTAAAGTGGATATCGTACCGCCAACATTTCTTCAGTTCGATCCTGGCCACCAAAAACAATTTTAAAACAGCTGACCTTACTTCGCGTAATTTAGTGGAGGAAGAGAGCAAAGACACCCAGTTCACCAAATTGTTCGGTGCTACCGTGCCATTGGAGCTTACCGCCGGCGAGCTGGCGCATAATATGTTCTGGTATTACGGCCCTACCGACGTAAAGGTATTAAGTCAATATAAAGAGTTGGGTCTTGATGATTCCATTCCTTTCGGATGGGGTATTTTTGGGTGGTTGAACCGATATCTGTTCACTCCCTTCTATTCGTTCTTGAGCTCTTTCTTGCCCTTTGGTGTAGCCATTGTGGTGATGACCATATTGGTTCGGTTGGCGATGTCGCCCGTAACCTACAAGTCGTACTTGTCACAGGCAAAAATGAAGGTGTTGAAGCCCGAGTTGGCAGAGCTAGGGGAGAAGTACAAAGATAACGCCATGAAGAAGCAACAAGAGACCATGAAGCTTTATGGTAAGGCAGGTGTAAGCCCGATGAGCGGTTGTATTCCCGCATTATTGCAAATGCCGATTTTTTACGCCTTGTTCATGTTTTTCCCGACCTCTTTCGCCTTGCGTCAAAAACCATTTTTATGGGCGGACGATTTATCGTCATATGACGTAGTGGCCAATTTGCCTTTCCATATTCCGTTTTATGGGGATCACGTTAGTTTGTTTCCGATTTTGGCCTCTATTGCCATATTCTTCTATATGACGATGACCACAGGTCAGAACATGCCGCAACAACCAGGTATGCCTAACATGAAGTTTATCATGTATCTGATGCCGGTTATGATGTTGTTCTTCTTTAACAACTATGCAAGTGGATTGAGTTTGTACTACTTTGTTTCGAACTTGATTACCATTGGTATTATGTTGGTCATCAAGAATTTCATTTTGGACGATGCGAAAATCCATGCGCAAATTCAAGAGAACAAAAAGAAGCCTAAAAAGGAAAACAAGTTTCAGCGAAGAATGCGCGAAATGATGGAGCAGGCCGAAGAACAAAAGAAAACCGGTAAGAAGTAATCGACTGACTTCAGTATCGCTTATTTATAAAACAAAAAACCCTGACATTTCTGTCGGGGTTTTTTTTAGCATTCAGTTAGTTTGGTAAGATTTGGGACTCCAAAGATGCGCCATAACTACAGTTAAAAAAAAATAGAGTTGTCAAGTGGCTGTTTTTGTATGCTAACTCAGTAGGGCTTGTTGTCTGATTTGTTTAAAATCAAAATCATCGATAGAAAGTCTTTTTTAAAGTCCTTCATCTGACGGGTTTAAGAATGGAAAGTTGAAAGACCGTTAGTTGTAAACTGATATTTGAACTACGGATACGAACAAAAAAAAGCCGCTGAATTCAGCGGCTTTACTCTTATAATGGATAATTGAATATTATTCTTCGGTGGTACTGGGCAGTAAAACGGTATCTACGGCATGAATTACACCGTTCATGGCCTGAACATCGGCCTTGACAATATTGATTCCTGAATTTCCGGCACCGTCCGTTATGGTAAACGAATCATTGGCGGCGGTAAAGGTGAGGGCGTCCCCTTGTAGGGTTGCTGGCGAAACCAGTCCGTCACTTAAATCCCCAGAAACAATATTGGCCTCTGCTATGACGTGGTGTGTTAAGACCGCGGTCAGATCTTCTCCCTCAGGTACTTCGGCTAGTGCCGCAAAAGCACTGTTTACCGGAGCAAAGACGGTAAAGGGTGTATCTTCCGTGGTAGAGCTGAGTATGCTTACGAAATCGGGTTGTCCCTCGGCAGTAAGTACGCTCACTAAAGTTGAGAAGTTTTCACTGTCAGCAGTGGCAAAAGTAACAATGGTAGGTAAATCGATTACCATATCCACTGCGTGTATAATACCGTTGGTGGTTACTACATCGCTGATGATTACTTGGCTTGTTCCGTTCAATACAACGCCGTCATCGGTATTTACATAAATGCTCAGATTATCTCCATCTTCATTTGCCGCTACAGTATTTGCATAGCTGTTACTTAAGTCACCGGCAGCAAGGGCCGCACCCATAATAACATGGTTTGAAAGGATGTCGTTCAAAGCATTCTCGTTCAGGTTCTCAAATGCGGTAAATGCATCGTTGGTCGGGGCGAATACGGTAAACTTTTCCTCAGTATCACTTAATAGGTCGGTAAACACGGTGTTGTTGTCCGCCGTCAATGCCGCAACCAAGTCCGTAAAGGCACCGTTATAAGTGGCATGGTCTACAATGTTCGGTAGGCCTATTACCATGTCTACTACATGTATGGTTCCGTTAGAGGCCTCAATGTCGGCCGTGGTTACTGATGAACCATTAATGGTCACCCCATCTTCAATATTGACGTAGAGACTGAGGTTTTTACCATCAACCCCTGCGGTAGAAGAGGAAGTGTAGTAGGTAGATTCTAAATCGGCGGCTTTTACGTTGCCACTTACTACGTGATTCAAAAGAACCTGTCTTAGGGTTTCTTCGGGAATATCGTCTAACGAAGCGAAATTGTTATCGCTCAAAAAAGCCTGAAAGGCCGCATCGGTCGGGGCGAAAACTGTAAAGGGGCCATCTCCTTGGAGGGTAGAAACCAAATCGGCTTCGCCAAGGGCTTCCACTAAAATAGAAAGATTGGGGTCGGTAATGGCGATATCTACAATATCGGTCTCGGGTTCCATGGGAACAACGGGGGCGTTGTCATCGTCGCTACAAGAGACGAACATTACTACGGTAAAGGCTAAGCCTAATAAGCTTTTAAAATTGTTGAGAGTCATAATACATATATTAAATGTTCATATTAAATGGACAGAATACAATACCCTATGTATCATCCTTACCCACTTCCTTAAGTTAAATCTGATGCAATTTAAGCTAAAAATATAGTTTTGTTTAACTTTATTGAACAAAAGTTGAACACTTTTAAGTTTAAGGGAATGCTAAAATTGGATTTGAAAAGGTGGAATCCGTGTTTATTGACTAATTTTGTCCTCTTATTTATTATCATGAAAAAAGTAGTTGTAGGCCTCTCGGGAGGGGTGGATTCAAGTGTAACGGCATACCTCTTGAAAGAGCAGGGGTATGAGGTTATAGGCTTGTTTATGAAGAATTGGCACGATGATTCGGTTACTATTTCGGAAGAATGCCCGTGGTTGGAAGATAGTAACGATGCTTTGATCGTGGCCGAAAAGTTGGGGATACCTTTTCAGACCGTAGATTTAAGCGTTCAGTATAAGGAACGGATCGTAGATTATATGTTCGCGGAATATGAAAAAGGACGTACCCCAAATCCTGATGTGCTCTGCAACCGTGAAATAAAATTCGATGTATTCATGGATATTGCCTTGCAACTGGGTGCCGATTACGTAGCTACGGGCCACTATTGCAGAAAGGGAATCATTAAGAATGAAGATGGTTCGGAAACCTACCAACTTTTGGCAGGTGTCGACGGGAACAAAGACCAGTCCTATTTTCTGTGTCAGCTTTCCCAGGAGCAATTGTCAAAAACCTTGTTTCCCATTGGGGATTTGAACAAGCCGGAAGTTCGACAGATCGCGGCTGATAATAATTTGATTACGGCCGATAAAAAAGATTCACAGGGACTTTGTTTTATAGGAAAGGTGCGTTTGCCGGAATTTCTTCAACAAAAATTGAAGCCTAAAAAAGGGGTTATTGTTGAAGTGCCGTCGGATGTTTCCCAATACCAAAAAGAACGGCCCCAGTTTGAAAGCAAACAGGCGGAACTAGCCTTTTATTCCGAAAAGCCTATATACAGCGTTTCAGACGGTAAGGTGGTAGGCGAACATCAAGGGGCACATTATTTCACCAAGGGGCAGCGTAAAGGTCTTGATGTTGGGGGAACCAAAGAACCCCTGTTCGTAATCGATACCGATGTGGACGAAAACGTGATTTATACGGGGCAGGGTAAATCGCACCCCGGTCTGTACAGAAGGACCCTCTTTATAACCGATGAAGAATTGCATTGGGTGCGTACCGATTTGGCGCTGAACGATGGTGAAACACTTGAGGTAATGGCCCGAATTCGATATCGTCAACCCTTGCAGAAAGCAAGCTTGTATAAAGTCGATGGAGGATTGTATGTAGATTTCGAGGAAAAGCAATCCGCAATTACCGAAGGTCAGTTTGCGGCATGGTACCTAGGCGATGAACTTATTGGGTCGGGAGTAATTTCATAAAGGAAATTTTTCAATACTATATCGATGCAAAATAGAATTACGGAACTCTTCGGAATTAAATACCCGATCGTTCAGGCGGGAATGATATGGACTAGCGGCTGGCGATTGGCTTCTGCCGTTTCCAATGCCGGTGGATTGGGCTTGATCGGTGCCGGTAGCATGTATCCGGAAGTATTAAGGGATCATATAGAAAAATGTCAAAAGGCAAGCGATAAGCCTTTTGGTATCAATGTACCGATGCTCTATCCTGATTTGGGGCGATTGATGGATATTATCGTTGAACTTGGGGTGAAAATTGTTTTTACTTCGGCCGGAAACCCGAAAACATGGACATCCTACTTAAAAGAAAAAGGAATTACGGTAGTTCATGTGGTCAGTAGCCTAAAGTTCGCCCTAAAGGCCCAAGAAGCCGGTGTAGACGCTATTGTGGCCGAAGGTTTTGAGGCCGGGGGGCATAATGGTCGCGATGAGACGACTACCTTGACCTTGATTCCGGCGGTAAAGGAAAAAATAGACATCCCTATCATTGCCGCCGGTGGAATAGCTACGGGTGCCGGCATGCTCGCTACTATGGTCTTGGGTGCCGATGGGGTACAAGTAGGGAGTAGGTTTGTTGCCAGTGATGAAGCTTCATCCCATTTGTTGTTCAAGCAAAAAGTAGTGGAGGCCGGCGAGGGCGATACCCAGCTTACCTTGAAGGAATTGGCCCCGGTACGGCTTATAAAGAACAAGTTTTATAAAGATGTAGAGCAGGCTTACGCCAATGGGGCTACAAAGGAAGATCTAAGGGAACTCCTGGGAAGGGCGCGTGCCAAAAGGGGCATCTTTGAAGGTGATTTGGAAGAAGGGGAGCTCGAGATAGGCCAAGTGGCTTCGCTTATTCACGATATTAAACCGGCGGCCCGCATTGTAAGTGACTTGATGTCGGAATTTGAAAAGGCCAAACAGGGGGTGTCTTTCCTTTAATAAAAACCGTATCGAAAAATAAGAACAAAAAAAATCCCTCCAGAATCGGAGGGATTTTTTTGTTGGTCTTTAACCTTGTTTGAGATTGGCAAGGTACTCTATCAAGTTTCGCAATTCCCTTTTCGATATCAATCGGCCCATAGGCGGCATGGCCGATGGCATGTTTTCACGTTTGGCTATACGTGATATAGGGATGTCCAAAGGTTCGGCTTCCGATGTTCTCAAAGTAATTTCCTCATCGGTTTCGGCTTCGAGAATGCCGCTAATTTTTTGTCCGTCTTTTAAGGTCAGGGAAACGCTACCGTATCCTGGGGCCAATCGTGCACTTGGTTCAATAAGTGCTTCTAAGATTTGCTCCCTGCTTAGAATGTTTCCTATGTTTTCAAGGGAAGGCCCTACGTCGCCACCGGCACTGCCAATAGCGTGACATCGGGTACATTGTGCGGTAGGGTTTTTGTTGAATACGTTCCGGCCATCCCTATAATTGCCGCCGACCAAGGTTTCTTTAAAGGCGTCAATAGTGTTGCCGTTTTCCTTGAGTGGTGTTAGTTCCGCGATTAAAGTTTCGCTTCCAGTGGCTTCAACGGCCTCGATAAGGTCGAGAATAACACTTTGTTTAAGGCGGTCAGCCCTGGCTTCTTGTATCAATCCTTTTAAAACATCACCACTCTTCTCGATGGGAAGTTCTCCTAAAACACTCAATAGCTGCTGCTGTTCGCGAACAGACCCCTTTTTGAAAATGGGATTGATGATGTTCGGTAAGTTCCCTTTTGAGATATCCATTTTAGTCATCAGGCTTATGGCCGTGGTGCGAACATTTTTATCGTCATCTTTCATGCCGTATTGCATGGCGGTTTCAATTTTCTCGTAGTTCAATGTGCCCAAGGCCTTTAAGATTTCAGACCTGACCTTTGGTGATTTGTCCTTTTTCATGATAGCGAAAAGGGCGTCGTTATGGGTGTCGATTCCTAGGTTTGCCAAAGTATTGGTAATGCCGATAAGTATTTCGGTATCGCTATCTTCAAGAAAATCGGGAATGTCTTTTTCTATCTTTTGCTTTACGCTGTTCGGGTCTCTCTTGATTTCGCCTCGAAAGCGACCGTCTACGCGGTCAAGGACCGAAGGTTCTGCCCATGTGCCAATCGTAGCCAAGGCTTCACCTCTTAAAACGTTCGACCTATTCTTGTCTTTGGCGAAGGCGATAAGGTTTTCCAATTCCTTTTCACCACCAACACGAAGGGCGGCATTGATTGCCCTACGCATTAAGGGTTCTGAATTGAACTTTTCTACGGCAAGCATATTCGCAAGGGCGGGAAGCGCCGCTTCAATAGACCAGTCGTCGTTAATGGCCCTCGCAGCTTCCGTTACAATGTATTCGTCCTCATCGTTCAAGAATTGGGCGACCGCGGGGTCTTGGAGCCGGCGTAAAACGAGAACGGCGGCAATTCTAAGGCTTCGGTTCGGGTTATGCGCCAAAGGGATGATGGATTCGGTTTTTCCGATTCGGGATAGGGCCAGAACGGCCGCATGTCTCAAATAAACATCTTCATCGTTATTCGTTACAATAAGGTCAAGCAAGGGTTGTACGGCAGCGTCGGCCTTTGTTCTTCCCAAAGCTTGGGCGGCAAAGAACTGTACCCTAGGGTTGGTATGCTTTAATAGTCCGATTAATTTTGAAGTAGCTCCCGTATATCGTACATCACCTAAAATTTTTGCGGCTTGGGCAATGATTTCAGGGTCCTTATCGGATAAAAGGTTGACTAGGGGCTCGGCTTCGGCGGCTTTTGTATCGGCCATTTGGCCAATGCCCCAAATTGCGTGGATCCGGGCAAATTGATTGGGGCTTTCGGCAGCGACCTGTTTCAGTGCCTTATATCCTTTTGCGCCGTTCTTTGCCAATTGAAATTGGGCTTTTTTCCTGATGCGCATATCGCCGTATGAAAGCAATTTGACCAGTTCTTCGATTGATTGGACTTCGTAGTCGAGGGTCATAAGGCGCTTGGTCTCCTGACGTTCTTTTTCAAGGTCGTTTTTAGAAGCGTTCACATCGAGCTTCCAGACCCGGCCATAATTTTTGGTGCCCCATCCGGTAATCCAGTCCGCAAGGTACATGGCGCCATCGGGGCCAAACTGGACTCCTGTAGGTAGAACGCCGCTCAAGATACTTTTATCGGTATTGAGTTCAAAACTGGCTCCTTTGGGTTTTAGGTCAAAGGCCCAGATATTGGAACGATCCGGGTTGCCCACAAATTCGACCAAAAAGAACTTGTTCAGCCAATCTTTACCTAGGGCGGTACCTGGGTTATAGGTCATACCCGTAGGTCCGTTGTGGAAATTCTGTATAGGGGGAACAATGTATGCCGCTTGTCCTTCCCAGCGGGGAGTGAATAGCTTTTCGTCCATCCAAACCTTATATCCGTTGTTCTTGGGGTCGGTATACTTGCCGTATTGCCAGTTGGAGCGCCATCCCGAATCGGAACCTTCCACGAGGTGTACAAGGCGTTCGCTTTCACCGGCGTGGTCGCCATCGTTATCGGAGGAGATAATATTTCCGTAGGCATCGAATACAAATTCGTGGGTGTTTCTCAATCCCCTGGCGAATACCTCAAAATTACTTCCGTCAGGGTTGCAGCGTACAATAACACCTTGGTTCGGGTATTTGAACTTTTGGCCGTCGGCAGTGGTAAGGTTGGCGCCAATATCACCTATGCCCCAGTAAATCTTGCCGTCGGGGCCTTCAATGGCCCCTGACATACCATGGGCGGCAAAACCTATATGAACGGCGAAACCGTGGGCAAGGGAGGTTTTTTCGTCAAGGATCAAATCGTCGTTCGTATCGGTCAAGCGCCACATATCGGGCCCTACTCCTACAAAGACATCGTTGTCGCGTACTAAAAGTGCTCCGGCAACATCGGTAATCTCCTCGTTAAAATCTTCCAATATTCGGGTAGACCTATCGGCGATACCGTTATTGTTGCTGTCTTCCAGCATCCATACTTCGTCTTTTTCAACAGCAAGATCTTTCCAGTCATGGCTGCCATCTTCGTTAAGGTCTGGAAACCATTCGTTCTCCTCACTTTTTTCAGGGGCGAAGGTTTCGTGTAAAAACTTGCGACGATCCTCTACCGACTGCAATGAAATTGAAGCGGTCATCCAATCTTGGTGTCCCCGGATATCGAATTCCGAGTTTTTTTGTCGATTGGTACGGGTGAGGTAAACTCTGCCCTCATCGTCAATTTGCATGGCAATGGGGTCGGGAGCGAGAGAATCGGAAGCCCATAGGCTCAATTCGAGTCCCTCTGCTATTTGGGGGTTAATACTTTCCCTGATCTGTTTTGCCCGGCTTACTTCGGTAAGTGAATCTTCAACGATTACCAAGGGCGTTTCCTTTGGTTTTTTCGGTGTGGATTCGCAGGAACAGAATAAGGTGAAAAGAAGCGCGAACGCGACGAATTGGGGGAGTTTGGTGTTGATTGTCATTGTTGTTATGTATTCATTGGTATGGAGCCGATAAAAATAGGGAATAATGAATACAGAAAGCAATGTTGCCCCGTTTTTTTACTCAGCCGATACGGCCTTGGCAATACGCATGGCCTGTTCTTTTTCGTCTTCGCGGACGTAGAGCTCTAGCGCGCCATCCATATTGGCCGCGAACCCTGCCAAACGGGCGGATTTCGATTCGTCCTTGATGATCGGCACTATACCGACTTCATTCAATTTTCCTTCAATTAATTGTGCCGTAAAACGGTTTCCGGAGTAGATTTTAACATCATTCGTGTTCATAGCATTGTTTTTATAACAATATGAAGTTATGGTGTTATTCCAAATTTGACCCCCCTTAAAACGTTAATTTTTAGTCATATGAAACATGATAAAAGCAGGAGTCTAGTGTTTAGGGGGAATAAGGACGCTTTTTGTTACCAGTAACTGACCGACATGGCGTTGGCTGTGTTCGGCGGCGTGAAATAACAGGCCTAGGGTCGTTGAAGGAAGCTTTTTTCTTCCTACCGAACGCACTTCCCTTAAGGTATCCTCGTCTAAGGTCTTAAACAAAGATAGGGCCTCTTGGGTCTTCTCCTGAAAAGCGGAAACCAGTTGTGTGACAGTACGTCCTTCGTCGGCTTGGCCTTCTTTGGAGAGATAGCTAAACTGCTCTTCCGATAAGCTTTCGGCCCGGGCATAGCTCATCATACGGTCGAGTACACCGGTAATGTGCTGCAAATGAAAACCTACCGAAGCGCGACCGGCAACTTTGGTCCATAATTTGTCTTGTGGGAAATCGATCAGGTAGCGTTCTATTTCCTCGCAAGATTGTAACAGGGCGTGTGCCGCGGGTTGTAGTAGTGCGGGTATTTCCGGAATAGGGCCGCGAAGCCAGACTTCAGGTTTTGGGTTTTGCATCTTCTCAAAATTTAGGATCCGAGGTTTAATGGCTGTGCTCGTAGTGCCGTTTTAAAATATCTTGGCCGAAATCATTGGTCAGGTCGCGGACTACGGTGTGCACATGGTTGGCATTGTTTTGGGTATTGTCGTATTCTATAAGTATGGTTGGTCCGTAAATACGGTAATAGTGTCCTTTTCCGGGTTTTAGGCTTCCGGCCCAGCTAAAGGAAAGCGTGTTGATGCCGGCCTCTTCAATTTTGGACTTTAGCGATTTTGAAAACTTGGCTTCGTAGTTGCCCAAATAGAGGTCCAATAGGTTTAGGAAGAGGTTTTTTTGCGCTTTGGATAAATCGGTGAACGAAATTCCGCTAGGCTCTGGTTGAGATACGGTTCTTTGGTTACCGGTGATTATTTCGTAGGGTGCCTTTTCGGAAAACAGGGCTTGGGCAAGTTGTTGTTCTGATAAGGAGTGAACAAATGAAAACCCCATTTCGGTCTCCTTTTGAAGCACTTGTTTTCCCTTGGATTTTCCGTGCGGCACGATGCCCGGATTGGAGCCCATAAAGGAAGGTGTGGCCGACAGGATGGTTCCTTTGGAAGCTACAAAGTTCAACGATAGGTGATGTCCTTCAAAACGCCAGCCCCAAAAGTCCTTGGCTGTGGGGTTTCCGAAAATGCAAAAATGGTAGTTAAGGGCATCCCGCATCGGGGATCCATCGGGCATAGTGAGTTGCTTCTTTTCGATGACGGCCAAAACGTCTTCAAGGGCCATGATCTCAGAGGTTTTACGTAAGCCTTCCTTACTTAGCGATGTTTTTAACAAGGCCAGGGCGGCCTCTTTTTGAACCGGGTCAAAGTCTTTGAAGGTGGGGCCTTTTCTTTCTAGGGGTATATAATTGAAATTGAAACGTTCGTCATCGCTTAGTTTGAACTGGGCTTCTTGGCGTAGTTCATCGGTCAATGAAAGAAGAAAGGTTTCCGCTAGCGTATGTAGTTCTTGGGCTTGTCCTATTTGAAAAGCAACCAGGGCAAGCAGCGATACTAGGTTTTGTTTGACGGTCATGGTTTTTGTCTGGCTAAAAGGTGCTGGTATCCCCTAAATTTAGGGAACTCAATTGAATTGGCGGACAGACTCGACCTAAAACTTGCTATAGTGTGCTTTTTGTGAAGAAAGCCAATATTGAAAAGCTGTTAAAATAGTAGAAAACTAATAAAGATTGTAGTTCAAAAGACTTAATGTCGGTTTTTGAACAAGGTTTAATTCGTCTGTATATCCCGCCTTTTTGAAAATTCGGAGTAGCTTACCGTAGTCGTTACCGCTGGTTATCAGCTTTAGTTGGTATTCATCACATTTGATGACGACCTGGGTCTCCGTAATCTTGTGTTCCGATGGGTATACTTTAAAATAGCGCGAGATGCTACTAGGGATGCCCAATTTGAGTAAAATATGCATGGGCGATAAGCAGAATGTATCAATGGTTTCCTTTCCTCTGATCAAGCTAATTGAGCGTATTTCGTCTTTCAGCAAGGGGATGATGTTGTCGTTGCCATCAAAATTCCCTACTATCATAACCCCTTTAGGTAGGATTTCTAAATTGCATTGGGTCTGACATAATAAAAGATCGGTTTTGTAATCTTTGTTTTTGAAATCGACAAGACGAAACCTATACTTTGGTTTTTTATCTGAAAAATTTACGATGTTCTTTGATGATTTCGCAAATCGTGGAAGTGTTTCTTTCATTCCTGTTCTAGTAGGTTTGGTTCGTCGTATAGTTTTTCTCTGTGGTATTCCGCATACCGTGGGGGGGGGGCAATTTACAGAATAATACCATAATTTTTGCCGTGGTATTTCGTCTAGAGGTATAAACTAAGGTTATTAGGTGTGCATTTTGTCGATGATATATAAGCAGAATAAGGGTTGACAAATTGCTGTTTTTCCTCCAAAAAGTTATCAACAGAATTTTTGGGGATAAACTGTTGAAATCTTATGAAAAATTTATTTGTAAAATCAATTTAATTGAAAACCTTAAGTTTTATAGAAGTCCGCGTGCCTTGATCTCTAAATAGGTGTTAATAGTGTTGACGGTAAGCTTTTCAGGTCGCGTAAGAATAGTCTGTATTCCGTATTTTTGAAGTTCTTTTTGCATCAGTCGTTTTTCGAGCGAGAATTTTTCGGCAATGGTTTTATGGTAGATGCCCTGAAGGTCTTCTGCCTCTTTTGATATGAGTTCTTCCAGTTCGGTGTTCTCAAAAAATATGACCACAAGAAGGTGTTTTTTGGCAATGGCCACTAAAAAGGGAAGTTGCCTTTTCAGGGCGGATATGTGTTCAAAGTTGGTGTACAAGAGCAGTAAACTGCGTTGGTTGACATTGCGTTTTATATGGGCATACAGCATGCCGTAATCGGCATCGGTAAATTCGGTATTGATGTGGTAAAGCTTTTCAAGTATAGTGTTGAGGTGGGTAATTTTCTGAATTGCCGGAACAAAGGATTCTATTTTCTTTGAAAAAGTGATCATGCCCGTTTTGTCGTTTCGTTTTAGGGCAACATTTGAAAAGGCCAAAGCGGAGTTGATGGCATAATCTAAGAGTTTTAGGCCGTTAAAGGGCATTTTCATGACACGTCCGGTGTCAATAACGGAATAGATAGGTTGTGAGCGTTCATCTTGGTATTGATTGACCATCAACTGGTTGTTTTTGGCGGTGGCCTTCCAGTTTACGGTCCTGTAATCGTCACCTGGAACGTATTCCTTGATTTGCTCAAATTCTTGGGTGTGCCCGATCCGACGTATCTTTTTGAGTCCCACTTCCGTGAGGCGGTTGTTCATGGCCAAGAAATCGTACTGCTGCATCTGAATGATGCTGGGATAGACCGGCACCATTTGATCATTTTGAAATACGAATCTTCGTTTGATGATCCTAAGTGGGGAAGAAGCATAGATGTTCAGGTGGCCGAACACATATTCGCCGCGTTCAACGGGGCGTACAGTGTATCGGTGTTCTCGTTTTTCGCCTTTTTTTAATTGTGTTCGGTATTCAAAATCACGTTTTTGGAACTGTATCGGAAGCTCGTCTATGATAGATAGGTAGGAGGTGAAAGGGTAGAGGTTTTCAAATTGTATGGTGATGGGGTTTTCGTCGCTGTTCGATAGCTTTTTGGGAAGTGTCCGCAGGCCCCGGATAGCTTTGGGGACGGAGTAGAGCAGGTACAGGTCAAAGAGCAGTAGGGCCGCCAATAGCATGGTCAAAAGCCAGGCAATGGGGTAAAGTACGGGAAGCCAATAGCTCATGATAAAGCAGGCGGCAAGTAGGGCGATATACCGAAAGAAAACGTTATGTATGTAGAGCGATCTTAAAAACTGCATATTTACCTCGGGATTTCCACCGACTCGGTTATCATTTGTACCACGCTTTCGGTGGTCATGCCTTCCATTTCGCGTTCAGGCGTTAGAATGACCCGGTGGTTGAGTACGGGTACAAGTGCTTTTTTGACATCTTCTGGTGTTACAAAATCCCTTCCATTGATCGCGGCAAAGGCCTTGGCCGCATTTAAAGTGGCAATCGACGCCCTAGGCGAGCCGCCTAAATATAAATGGGGGTGGTTTCTCGTTTTGGTGATAATGTCCGCAATATATTTGATAACCTTTTCCTCGACGATAACCTCTTGGATCTTGTTTTTGTATTCGTTCAGTTCATCGGGGCTCACTACACCATTGATTGTTTCTTTGGCTATGGCTCCTTTTCGTTCATGGTGGCTCTTAATGATCAAGACCTCTTCTTCCAGAGAAGGATAATCTACCTTTATTTTAAACAGAAATCGGTCTAGTTGTGCTTCGGGAAGGGCATAGGTGCCTTCTTGTTCAATGGGGTTTTGGGTGGCCAATACCATAAAGGGCCGATCCATTTTATAGGTCTGGCCGTCCATGGTAATCTGCCTTTCCTCCATGGTCTCGAACATGGCGGCTTGGGTTTTGGCAGGGGCACGGTTGATTTCGTCGATCAAAACGATATTTGAAAATATAGGACCTTTTTTGTATTCGAATTCCGACTGTTTTACATTGAAAATGGAGGTGCCGAGAATGTCACTGGGCATTAGGTCAGGGGTAAACTGGATCCGGCTAAAATCGGTTTTCAGGGTTTTGGCAAAGAGTTTGGCCGTAACCGTCTTGGCAATCCCGGGCACCCCTTCTATAAGGACGTGGCCGTCTACCAAAAGTGATACGATCAAAAGTTCTATAAAATTATCTTGTCCGATAATGACTTTTGAGAGTTCTTTTTTTATTTGTTCAACAGCGTTTTTCAGTTCGTCTAACGGAATTCGGTTGTTGAAGTGGAGTTCTTCGTTAGGGTCGTGCGTTTCTTCCATGTGCTTTGTTTTTGAATTTTTCTATAGCCGTATTCAATTGTTGTAATTCGGTGTCGGTCAGGTTCGCTTTGGCTTCCACCTGATCTATAAGCGAAAAAAGCGAAGCGATCTCATCTTGGGTATGGTGGCTTCGTGAGGCCAAGTTTTTAAAGAAATCGTCTGTCCTTTCCGCAGTATTCAGATAAAAATGTGACCGAAGGTATTCTAAAAAATGGACGATCTTAAGTTGTGCAATTTGTTTTCGTTCCCCTTTTTCAAAATACATGTCGGCGATGGTGCGGGTAAAGGCCAGGGTTTGGTTTTTGAGGGGGGTGACGATAGGTATGGCCCTTTGTTTGCGCTTTCCTTCAAAAAATACGTACATGACGACTCCTATCAATACGAGATAATAGGCCCATTTAAATTCCTTGGTGCTCAAAAAAACGTGCATGGGAGACGTGTAGACCGCTTTTCCGGCTTTATGATGGTTGTCTATGTAAATGGTACGGGTGTCGTCTAGGTAAGAGAGTAGGCCCGCCGTATACTGTTTGTTGTCGTCCTTTAAGATAAAATAATTGGTAAAGGCTTTGGGGAATGTGCTGAGCACGATTTCTCCTTTGCCATAAGCTATTTTGATGACGTTGCCGAAGCCCGGGGTTTCGGTATTGTTCTCGTTGGAAACCGTACCTAAGACGGTTGTGATTTCGTTTTTGTACGCATCGAAATAGGTGGCGTAATCGTCTTTTTTAAAGGGATATGCGTTTTCTGGTTTTAGATTGGGGTTGACCAGTTTGTGCCGATATGAACGTATATTCCCAAACTCATTAAAAAGGCTTGCCGTATTAAGGTTGAGGGTGTCTAAAAGTGTCTGCTCAAAATTTTCCGAAGCAATGAAAAGGGTATTCCCATGGGTGGTCCAATCTAAAAGGGCGAAGAGTTCGGTATCGCCAAAATTGACGGAGTTGTTTACGAAAAAGTAGGTGCCCGAAGCTTCTTTGTTCGTCGATAGAAACTCAAAGGGCGATAGGTTTACCTGCTGTATCCGATCTTGGAAAAGACCTTGCATCACATCGTTCAAGACATAGGTGCCGTAGGGTATTTTGTGCTTGGCTACATAGGAGTCGCTCCAGTTTATCTCTTTAGGCCGGTTGTATTGGAAAAGCATCAGCAGTACCAAGGTGCCAACGGCAATAATGATGTATTTAAGGCCTTTTTTATCCATTTTTTTGTACCGATTTTTCTATGGATAAAAATGTTTGCCTTGCCCTTTGGTATCCTGTTTCGTCTATGGGGAAATCACCATACCATGTAAAATTGTACAAACGGGTGATATGGGTGAACGGATCTTTGAGGTCTGATTTTGATATTTCCCGTAGGTAGTCGTCATTGGTTTTCTGGGGTTCCCAGGCAATCAGTTCTTTTTCGCTCATCAATTTGAGCAGGTGTAGGTAGGAATAGCGCACCGCCAGTCGAAAATCATTTTTTGAGAGGGCCTGTTGTATAAGGTCGTGGATGTTCTCGTTTTTAATGATATGTTCCTCTTCGGAAATCGAAACCAGGGATTGGTTTTTTTGGGCCTCTTGAAGGGCCCTTGCATTGATGTTAAGAAAAAAACGTATCAGAATATAGATCAATAGGCCTAAAAGTAAATAGGGAGCAAGCCGTATGAGTCCCGCCAGAATGCCCGAGGCTTTTCCAACGCCGAAAATAAGCTCCAGTGTTCGAAGCATTAGATTACCGAGCCAACTTTTAAAATCGTCCCACCAAGTGGCTTCGGCTTCAAAGGTTTCGTAATTGAACGCCTTGTCATTTTGGTAAGGAAGCAAATCGGCATCACTGATTTTTTTGACCTTCAGTGGCTCGGAGTCGTACGAAATCTTCAGTGAGTCCTGCGGTGTGACAAAGGCCATGGAACAACACAGGGCAAAACAAAAAAAGAAAAACGTTTTTGGCATATTTATTCTTCGAAGGTTCGGCCGAGATTTTTTATACGTTCATAGGTGCCGGTAAAGTTCTTTTTTTCGTTCAGGTCAAAATAGATCAAAACGCCTGCCACAACGGATATGATATTCAAAAGAAATTGGGCAAGTATACTCATACTGCCCAAAGCGATGGATATCGGGTCGGCGACCCCAAAATTTTCGACGTCTATTTCACCTGATAATATTCCCATTTTGGCATAGTTGTAAATTGTACCGGGCAAGGCAAAGGCATAGCCGGTAACCATAACGATAATGCCTACCACGAAGAGCGAGGCAAAGGTGATCCACCAGTAATCCTTGACCAGTTTGAAACTGTCGCTAAAAGCGTCTGAAACTCCTTTGTTTTCAAAGGCGAGTAGGCAAAATGATAAAGATAGGGGCACGTACACGTAGATACCGGGTATAAGGCAGAAAAGAAAACCGAATCCTGCACAGATAGCTACTAAAAACCCTAGTCCGATAAACTTCCAAAACGAGTCGTAAACGTTTTGCTTTATTTCATCAAAATCGATATTGCCCTCGTTCTTAATGTATGACTTAATATAGAAAATGGTGGTGGCCTGTGCCATTATGTACGAAGTGATCAGGGCAATGAGAAAGGCGAGCGTAACGGTGAAGAAAAGAAAGGGAACACCCATTGAAGAGGAGAGGGCGTCATTTCTCTGAATAAAATCCCCTGTTTGGTACAGGTAAAATCCGTAGCAAATGATCATGGCCACAAGATAGGGGCCGACCAGTTTGAAGAAAGTAGTGAAAAATGATTTGAAATCGTTTCTCAAAAAAGCAAAGGTGTCGGATAAGATTTGGCCCATCTCCCGTTGTTTTTTGAACTCTATGTATTGTTTCATGGATTTGGTCTTTTATGCAGTCGTATAGGGTATATAACGTAGTAAAATAAAATTAGTGCCAAAGAGGCCAAAATAATGCAAATGGCAAGAAAGTCGGGCATTTCGGTATGTCGGGTGACAAAACCTTCGAGAAAGCCCGCTATGATAAAGAAGGGGATTGTACTCACCATAATTTTCAGTCCGTTGCGAACCCCTCTTTTAAACGATTCAATTCGCGTGTAGGTCCCCGGAAAAAGAATGCCATTGGCCAATACAAGTCCGGCGCAACCGGCAATGATGATGACCGATATTTCTATGGTGCCGTGAATCCAAATGGTACGTACCGATTCCCATAACAATCCTTTTTCGTAAAAAAAGTACTGAAAGCTGCCTAGCATAATACCATTATGCATCATAATATACAAGGTGCCTATTCCTAGCATAATACCGTAGGCAAAGGCCATAAGGGCCACGCGTATATTGTTGATGGTGATGCCCAAGAACATGTTGAATTCGCCCATTTGCTTGTAGACCGCCATAGGGTCGCCCTTTTCAATATTTTCGAGCGTCATGTTTACATAGGCATCGCCTAATATCGATCTTACAAAAGTACCTTCGTTGGCCGCGGAAAAGGCTCCGACCATACTAAAGAACAGAAACACCAAAAAAGAAATGCGTAACTCCCTTTGGTGGTAGAAGAACATTTTCGGAAATTCCGTTTTCCAGAATTCGAGTATTCGATTTTTGGGTTCGCGTTTGGTCTTGTAAATCTTTTGATGGGCCTGGGAGGCCAGATTGTTTAAATAGAGCTCTGTGTTGCTTCCCGGATAAAAAGTTTTGGCGTAGCTGAGGTGGTCGGTGATCTCTATATAAAGATCGGACAATTTATCGGGCGTCAACTTCGTTTTGTTGGTCAGGGTACTTTCAAAAGTAGCCCATTTGTCTTTATTTTGTTTTACAAAGGCGGCCTCGCGCATTAACGTTTGGTTTATACCAAAGAAACGAAACTATGGAACAATTTCAAATAGAAACGGCCCAAAATATAACCATAAACCAGAATACCGCACACCTCGGGGAACGTATGTTGGCCTACCTCGTTGATAGTTTTGTTATCATCGCTTATACCGTACTTGCTGTTGTAATGTTGCTTGCCATGGATTTGGATTTCAATGATATGTGGGCCCTATATCTACTTTTGAGCCTGCCCGCATTTTTGTATTATGTGCTCCTTGAAACTTTTACCGATGGGCGCACCGTAGGAAAGGCCCTTATGAAGATCCGAGTGGTAAAGTTAGATGGTTCAAAGCCCGGTTTTTCCAGTTATTTCGTTCGGTGGATCTTAAGGATTATTGATGTGGTGCTCAGCTCGGGCGGTGTTGCCGTTCTTACCATTCTGTTTCGGGGCAATGGTCAGCGTGTTGGGGATATAGCCGCCGGTACCACCGTAATCAGTGAAAAAAAACGAATTTCGTTAAGCGATACCCTGCTACGTGACCTGCCTGAGGATTATACCCCACAATTTCCCCAAGTGACGGTATTTAAAGATAGCGAGATGCAAACGATTAAAGAGCTTTACGAATCGGCAAAACGGAAGGGAAATCATAATGTAATCGTATCTTTGAGCGATCAAATTAAAAAGGTGGCACAAATTACGACCGATATGAAACCTATTGATTTTGTAGATGTAGTGGTCAAGGATTACAGCTACTACACTCAGCAACTCTAGAAATGGTAATAGCTTTTGTCTGGGGGTGAACGGAATTGACTCAGAAATACCCTGTAATGCATGTTTTATTTTCTAATTGATATTTTGGGCACCATAGCTTTTGCTATTTCCGGGGTCTTGGTGGCCATGGACAAAAAACTCGACTTGTTCGGAATTTTTATCGTAGCCTTCGTTACCGCGGTGGGTGGTGGTACCCTTCGTGATGTGCTCATTGGCAATACGCCCGTACTTTGGATGCGTGAGCCTATCTACATTACCGTAATTACCGGGGCGGTCATCTTTTCGGTTATTTTTGTTCGCCAATTGAAATACTTAAGAAAAACCCTGTTCTTATTCGATACAATAGGCATAGGCCTTTTTACGATGTTGGGTATAGAAAAAGGCTTGGCAATAGATCTCTTGCCCGTAATGTGTATAGCTTTGGGTACCATTACCGCGTGTTTTGGGGGTGTTATTCGCGATATGCTTTGCAATGAAATTCCGGTCATTTTCAGAAGGAAGGAAATATATGCTACCGCCTGTATTTTGGGGGGAATCAGTTATTTTGTTTTGGTACTGTTGCCCTTTGACGGTGCCTATGCCTATGTTGCGGCCATCCTGATTATCATTGTTACCCGATTATTGGCGGTTAAATTCGGTATAGCACTGCCCAATATTTACAGGAAAATCGAAAGCTAAGTTGCTGAACGGACTATTCTATGACCTCTGCTTTTTGAATGTAAATGTTCTGTGAGGGCCAATCGCCATCACCGGTTTCTACTTGGTTAATGGCATCCACCACGTCCATGCCCTGTATGACTTTTCCAAAGGGTGTAAAGTCGCCGTCTAGATGGTATGAGCCCGGGTCGGTGACCACGATAAAGAATTCGTAGGGCGATGCCAACATATGTGGGTTGTCTATTTCACTACTCGGCATTGAAATAGTTCCCCTGTGGTGGCGGTGGCCTTTTCGTGTGTCTGGAGGTAAAAGATACCGTCCGATCTTACTTCTTTTTTGCCCTGTTAACCTATCGTCCGAGTTGCCGCCTTGAATAATGAAATTCTTCACCACCCGATGAAATTGGGTGTTGTCGAAATACCCTTTGCGTGCGAGGTATATAAAATTGGCCTTGTGGTAGGGAACATTATCGTAAAGCTGCACCGTAAAGCTGCCGAAACGGGTAGTTATTTTTACTTTGTCGGCTTTTAGGTCTTTTTGGTAATTGAAGAAAAAATCGATGGCATTGTCTTCGGTGAGCACAAATTCCTCTTCTTTTTTCGTTTCGGAAGTGTCTACGGTTACCGAATCTTTTTTGCTTGCTGTCCGGGTCGGGGGCGTTTTTACCTTTTCTTTAGGATTTTCCCTACATGAGGCCAGAAAAATAAGTAGTAATATTGTTACTGTAAAAGAACTTTTAATTGTCATGAATTTTGATGATTTCTCCATACGAATACCAAAAATAAAGAATCTACCCTTACCCGGTGAAGCTTCGCATTTAAAAATGGCCCCTCAATTTAGGCTGGAAGACTTGCAGGCCGCCCGTAAAAAGTCGGCAAACACCAAAAAAGCTGCCGTTATGGCGCTTTTCTATCCTGATGAGGTCAACTTGACCCGCTTTTTGCTTATTTTGAGAAAGAGCCATCCAAAGGATGTGCACTCCAACCAAATCGGTTTTCCTGGCGGACAGGTAGAGGAAAATGATAGGGATATGAGGGCTACGGCATTGCGGGAAACCTATGAGGAAGTAGGCGTAAACCCGAATCATATTGAAATTGTAAAATCGCTTACCGAAATTTACATTCCGCCCAGTAATTTTGAGGTTCGACCCTATATGGGGCTCTACACGCGTCCCGAGCCTTTTACCAAGCAAGATACCGAGGTAGAGGAATTGGTAGAGGTCCGTTTGGCCGATTTTATGGACGACGCCAATGTTTTTACCGAAAACCTTACTACTTCCTATGCGACCGATGTGCCCGTACCTGCCTTTAAATTAAATGGTTATACGGTTTGGGGAGCTACCGGAATGATGCTAAGTGAAATCAAGACCTTGTTACAACAGGTTTTATAGGGGTAAATTCGTATTTTTGCAATCTATGGGCATATTCAAAGAAAATCCGTTCGGGCATATTTTATTTCTGAAAAAATGGCTTATTCGTGTTTTGGGACTTATGACCCACTCGCGATACAAGCGCTTTAACAGTCTTGATGTCGAAGGTTCTGAGATCATTCGGTCGTTACCTGACAAGAACGTTCTTTTTGTAAGTAACCACCAGACCTATTTTGCCGATGTAGTGGCTATGTTCCACGTATTCAATGCAAGTCTCAAGGGCCGCGATAATAACATCAAGAACGTGGGCTATATTTGGCAACCCAAGTTGAACATGTACTATGTGGCCGCTGCCGAAACCATGAAGAAAAGTCTTTTGACCAAGATTTTTGCCTATGCAGGGTCTGTAAGTGTAGAGCGGACTTGGCGTTCAGAAGGTAAGGATGTAAAAAGGCAGGTGAAAATGAGCGATATTTCCAATATAGGAAAAGCCTTGAACGACGGTTGGGTTATTACCTTCCCACAAGGTACTACCACGCCTTGGAAACCCCTGAGAAAAGGTACCGCACACATCATCAAAAAATATAGGCCCGTTGTCGTTCCCGTAGTTATTGACGGGTTTAGACGTTCCTTCGATAAAAAAGGACTCCGGATCAAGAAAAAGGGAATTCTACAGTCTATGGTTATCAAGGAACCCTTGGATATCGATTACGAGAACGAATCTTTCGACTCCATCATCGAAAAATTGGAGTATGCCATTGAACAGCACCCATCGTTTTTAAAGGTTATTTCCAAGGAAGACCTCATGGCCTACGAAGAAGAGAACGAACTCCGAAGGTTCCGTAATCGGCATAAAGTTTAGATTTCAAGTCTTTTTAGTTCTTTGTAGTTGCGCTTGAGCTTGCGCAAGAGTAGTCCGTAGAGCAAAAAGTATACCCCGCCGAAAAACGCTATCATGACTACGCCTATAATCGCCATTGATACCATTAGGGTGGTCTTTAACTTTTCAGGGGAAACGTCTTTGGTATTTGCGGCCATTTCCGAAAAGTTATCCATAAAACTATCGTTGAGATAGATGCCTATGATTACCAGGCCTATAAATATGAGTATGGTGGATAATGAGAAAATTACGTAATATTTTACCGTTCTTCGGGTTTTGATAATTTTTCGCATCAGACCCTTGGCACTATCGAGAACCGATATTTCCTTATATCTTTTGTAAAAGAGGAAAACGAAGTAGAATACTACCAGGTAGTAGATGACGGTCATGGCGACGAAGCATTGGTCTACAATGGTGTTATCGTAAATGCTCATACTTTTCCTAAAGGAAGGAATCAGGTACAGTAAATTGGGTAATATGATTTCTAGGATGCTGATAATCAGTATCCATTTAACAATGGAAGAGGATTTCTTCCATGTCATTTTATGTATTTCGTTATAGGTCAACTTAGGAAGCTGGTCGTTCTTCTTTTGCCAGTCTTTCTTTAAAAGTTCCAGTTCGTCCATCATATCCTTAAGGATTCAATATCGTTCTTAATTTTGTCTTGATCCTATTCATCTTCACTCGTGCATTTACCTCGCTGATACCGAGGGTTTCACTTATTTCGCGATAGTCTTTGTCTTCTAGGTATAGAAAGACCAAGGCCTTGTCTATATCGCCTAGTTGCTTTACCGCCTTGTACATGAGCTTTAACTGTTCTTCTTCCGTACTGTCGTATTCGTCGGCTTTTATCTTAAAGATTACGGACTCATAATCTTGGGTCTGAACACGTCTTTTCGACTTTCGGTACAGGGTAATTGCCGTATTCAACGCTACACGGTACATCCACGTACTGAATTTCGATTCGCCCCTGAATTTAGGGTATGCTTTCCAGAGCTGTATCGTAATTTCTTGAAACAGGTCTTTATGCGAATCCCTATCATGGGTATACAATGTGCAAACCTTGTGAACAATGTTTTGATTGTTCTCAAGCTCCGTAACAAATTGATGTTCCAGTTCTTTGTTCACTCCAAGTTGGTAGGTTGTTAGACTATTAGTAGCACTAAAGGATTAATTGTTACAGCGTCAATTTGGTTATTTTAAGCTGTGATTGAAGATATTGTTTTTGAAAATGGAATCAAGATCATTGATTTTTAAGGTGATATGATACTGTCAAGTGGATATGATTAATTTTAGAGATTACAATTTTGAATTTTAGTTAAAGTTAAATAAACTTTATTTCACTACATAGTGAAATGAAATTTCTTACGTTTTAATTTGTCCTAAAGGAATAAAACCTGTGGTTTGCCCGTGGGGTAAGTATTGAATGATTAATTTTGCCCATATTTTGGAATATGTCAGATATAGATGCACTTAACATCCCTAAATTGAGTCTACCGCGTATCGTAATTGTTGGTGGTGGTTTCGGGGGAGTGGCCTTGGCCAAGAAATTGAGCAAAAAAAAAGAAGTGCAAGTCGTGCTTCTTGACAAAAACAACTACCATACGTTTCAACCCTTGCTGTATCAGGTTTCCACGGGAGGGCTTGAGCCTGACTCCATAGCTTATCCGATCCGGAAGATTTTACAAGACTACAGCAACTTTTACTTTCGCTTGGCCGAAGTACAGCAAGTGAGGCCCGAATCAAAGGTTATCGTTACCAATATCGGTCAGTTGTCCTATGATTATTTGGTCATTGCCGCAGGTTCTACCACTAATTTTTTTGGCAATACCGAAATTGAGCTCAACGGTATGGCCATGAAGACCATTCCGCAATCGTTGAACCTTAGGAGTCTTATACTCGAGAATTTTGAACAAGCACTATTGACCGATGATTTGCATGAGCGCGATGCGTTGATGAATTTCGTAATCGTAGGGGGCGGACCTACGGGAGTGGAGCTGGCCGGTGCCTTGGCCGAAATCAAGAAAGGGATCCTTCCTAAAGATTATCCGGATCTAGATACCCGTAGGGCGCAGATCAACCTCGTGCAATCGGGGGACCGGATATTGAAGGGAATGAGCGATAATGCTTCGAAAAAGGCAGAGGATTTTCTAGAAAGCCTTGGGGTCAATATCTGGAAAAACACACGGGTTACCACTTATGATGGTAAAACGGCTTTGACAAAAACGGAACTGAAGTTTGAAGCGGCCACTTTGGTGTGGGCCGCCGGGGTAAAAGGCGTGCCTATCGCCGGGCTGGATGCCAAGGAAATTCTAGCGGGCGGCAACCGTTTAAAGGTTAATGAGTTTAATCAAGTGATCGGTCATGATCGTATTTTTGCCATTGGCGATATAGCTTGTATGCAGACAGACGCTACCCCTCAAGGGCACCCGATGATGGCGCAGCCTGCCATTCAACAGGGGCGTAACCTGGGTGAAAACCTATTGCGTTTGGTTCATGACGAAGCCATGGAGCCTTTTGTGTATAAAGACAAGGGTAGCATGGCCACGGTAGGTCGAAACAAGGCCGTGGTGGATCTAAAACATTATAAGTTTCAAGGGGTTTTTGCCTGGTTCGTATGGATGTTCATACACCTCTTTTTTCTTATCGGGTTTAGAAACAGGGTAGTGGTTTTTGTAAACTGGGTCTACAATTATGTACGCTTTGATAGGGAGGCACGATTGATCATACGTCCCTATCAGCGTGATTATTCTTTGTTCAAAAATCAAAAGACCTTATAGATCGAAGCTTGATAAGGGGCTAGTTCAAAATTGTTTCCGATTTGGGTGTTTTCGGCCTGATTGTTCGAAATGATGAGGCGTGCCTTTTCAAATGAAAATTCATTTATGCTTACCGAACTGGGTTCGGTTGAAAAGTTGAGGAGGACTAAAAATTGTTCCCCTTGCCATTCCCGGGCATAAGCATATACCTTTTCGTTGTCTTTAAGCAATAAGCGGTAGGTGCCATAGACTAGTCCGAGATGGTCTTTTCGCACTTGAACCATGTTCCTGAAGTAATTGAGTACCGAGTCTTTATCCGATTCTTGTGTTGCAACGTTGATACCTTCCTTGTAATTTTCATTCACCTTTAACCAAGGTTTTTTTACGGTAAAGCCCGAATGGGGCTCGGTATTCCATTGCATGGGAGTTCGGGCATTGTCCCTTCCGGCATCTTTTTCGTTTTTGATAAAAGCTTCCAGGTCACCGCCGGACTTTTTTATGCTTTCGTAGCGGGTCAGGGTGTTAATGTCTTGATAGTCGGTTATACGGTCAAATTTTATGTTGGTCATTCCTATTTCCTCTCCATACAAAAAATAGGGCGTTCCGCGCATTGAGAGCAGAAAGGTTTGTAATAGGGTGGCCGAGTGTTTCCAATGCGCCTTAGAGTCGCTTCCCCAACGGCTGACACTGCGGGGGAAATCGTGGTTGTTTAAGTAAAGGCTTCCCCATCCTTTTTTGACAAAGACTTCGTCCCATTCCGTGAATATCCGTTTAAATTCGGTGAGTTTCCAAGGTTCTTTTCTCATCTTAAAGGTCTCCCCGGGTTCACGGTCAAGGCCCATAAGGTCAAAATGAAAGAACATATTGAGTTCGTTTCGGTCTTCGTCAACAAAGTCCAAGGCCTGTTCTTTTCGAACACCGGGAGCCTCGCCAACCGTCATGACATCATACTTGCTCAAAACTTTTTCATTCATTTCCTGCAGGTACTCGTGCAAGTGGGGGCCTTCGGCGTAGTACGGAATAAAATCGCCCTTGTACTTTTCAGGAAGCTCGGGGTAATCGGTGTCTTTTGAAATGGTTGAAATCACATCCATACGGAAACCGTCTATGCCTTTGTCGAACCAAAATTTCATAAGGTCGTAGACTTCTTCCCTTACTTTGGGGTTTTCCCATTTGAGGTCGGGTTGTTTGGCCGAGTAGTAGTGTAGGTAATATGAATCGCTAGGTACGTCATACTTCCACGCATTGCTGTCTATGTCAAAATAACTAAAACGTTTTGGGGGAGTGCCTTTTTCGGCGGGCCACCAATGATAGTAGTCGCGGTAAGGGTTGTCTCTTGATTTTCGCGATTCAACAAACCATTGATGTTCATCGCTACTGTGGTTTACAACAAGGTCCATGGCCAGGCGTAGGTCCCTTTTTTTCATTTCGGACATAAGCTCGTCCATGTCTTCCATGGTTCCGAACTCGCCCATAATATCCCTATAGTTTGAAATATCATAGCCGTTATCGTCGTTGGGGGAAGTGTAAACGGGATTCAGCCAAATGATATCGACACCTAGGCTTTTTATATAATCGAGTCTTTTAATGATGCCCTGTAGGTCGCCAATACCGTTACCGGTGGTATCTTGAAAACTTCTTGGGTAGATTTGATAGACTATACCTTCTTTCCACCATTTTCGTTCGGTGTTTTCGTACATGTGCTTTATTTATTTTTTAAATATAGAACTTGTAGATTCAATAAAAGAGGGGGTAGGCGTATGGGGCTAAACTACAACGTTTTCGGTTTATAAATTTCCTGTAAAACAGCGTTTAAAGTGAAAATGAGGTGCTTTTTTGGGCTTCACCCAAAGGTTAAAATTGTCAAAATCAGCCATTTTTGGCCCGGGGTATGCTTATATTTATAATGACAAAACCAAGCTATGATTACATTGATCAGAATTGCATTCATATTTTTTATTGTAGCCATTGGAAAGTGTCAAACTCCCGAAAAGACACTACAGGGTGTTGAACCCCTTACGGAAAATTCGAACTTCAATACAAGTGCATATTCTTATCCGGTTTTTATGGATAATGAAATGCACTCGGAGTTTTTGATAGGCTATGAATTTGACGAAAAATTCATGGTTGAGCTACAGAATTACTATGACACCTATAGGACCTTTGATGTTCAAAAGGTATCGGTGAGACTAAAAAATTATGTTAGCGATAGGCTGTACTTCGTAAACGGGGCTGCAATGGAACGGGAATTGGATAAGCATGGTGCAAATGCACCCAGGCCACGTTATATCATGACGAACGGTGTTGGCTACGACATCAATAAAAATGTGATGATGGAAGTTAATCACGATTTGAACTTCAATAAATCGAATATAGGTACTTACGGAATGCCGAGTTTGTTGTCGATAAAAAGCAAAATTTAATTTTAATGCCCTCTACTTTCTCGGGTGGTATTTGTTCATGACATCGGTCAGGTGTGTGCGGTCTACATGTACGTACACCTCGGTAGTGGTAATACTTTCGTGCCCCAACATCTGTTGAATGGCCCTTAGATCGGCCCCGTTTTGTAAGAGGTGCGTGGCAAATGAATGTCTGAAAGTATGGGGGCTAATGCTTTTTTTTAGGTCTATTTTTACCGCCAGTTGTTTGATGATGGTAAAGACCATAGCACGGGTAAGCTGTCGCCCCCTACGGTTTAGGAAAAGGATGTCTTCAAACCCCTTTTGAATGTTTTGGTGAACCCGTATCTCCTTTCTGTAAATAGTAATGTATTTTTTGTTGACGGGGCTAATCGGAACAAAACGCTGTTTGTCTCCTTTACCTGTCACCTTTATGAAGTCTTCCTCAAAAAACAGGTCAGAGATTTTAAGGTTGATTAGTTCCGATACCCTGAGTCCGCACCCGTAGAGTGTTTCGAGCATGGCACGATTCCGCTCGCCTTCGGGTTTTGAAAGGTCTATTGCTTCGATTAGGGCGTTGATCTCATCTTCCGATAGGGTATCCGGTAGTTTGCGTCCTATCTTGGGTGATTCGATCAGGTCCATCGGATTGTCGTTCCTATAGTCTTCAAAAACCAAATAGTTGAAAAAACTTTTGAGTCCTGATATAATACGTGCCTGTGACCTTGGGTTCATGGTCTTCGCCACCTGATAGACGAACTGCTGTAAAACTTCCTTTTTGATTTTTACAGGGCTATCGCTTAAGGAACTCGCATCTAGAAAACCCATGAGCTTGGTAATGTCCAAAGTGTAGTTGGTAATCGAGTTTTTCGATAGGCCCCGTTCTATTTTTAGGTAATGTTGGTAGTCTTGAAGCGCTTCATGCCAATTCATAGGGTAAAGTTAACCATTGCAGGGTTTACGGCAATCCGTTTTTTATAAGGGGATGTAAAAATTAAAATCAAAAAATGAGCTAAATAACTGACAGTATATAAAGTTTTCTATCTTTGGTTACGATATAATAACGAACCAATGCTAGTTTTCGTTGTTGTTGCCTTGGTCTTAAAGTCTGTTTTTTTTTGTAAAAATAAGGGGTGACGACTAATGAAAATAGCGTTCACAAAAACCATTGTAATCATGAAAATTAAGTTTTGCGCTATTCTGGCGTTAGTTTTTTTTGGAGTACAAAGTAGCGTTGCACAAACCGTAATTCAGGGTACCGGCCCGTCGGGAGGAATGAATACAGGAGATATTTCCTTCGGGGGAAAAACCGGAATCAATTTCACCACATGGCGTGGTAGTGAGTTCGATGGCATTTCGGCCAGGGTGGGGGCTTATGTCGGAGGTGTGGTAGAAATACCTGTTATGGATGATTTTTATGTGCAGCCAGAGTTGTTATTTTCTTTACAAGGTGCCGATTTAGGGCCTTCCAATGCCAATTTGGTCTATTTGCAAATACCGGTTATGGGAAAATACCATATTACCGATGAAATAGCGGTAGAGCTGGGGCCTCAAGTAGGTTTGCTCTTGGCGGATAACTGGGAAGAGGACCTTCAGTCACAAGATACCGAGTCTCTTGAATTGGGCTTGAACATAGGGGGCGGTTACCGAATGGATGAAAATTTCTATTTTCAGCTTAGAATAGGTCTAGGGCTTTCCAAAGTATTGGAAATTACCAAAGCCTATAATGCCGGAGTGTCGATAGGGGCCGTATACTTCCTGTAATTGACAAGACCCATATAAATATAACGGCCGCCTAAAGCGGCCGTTTTTCATTGTCCGGAGTAAAAATCACATTAAAAAGTTTATTTTTGGAATATGAAATTAATCATTATCAACGGCCCTAACCTGAATCTGTTGGGCAAGCGCGAACCAGAGGTATACGGTAACAAAACTTTTGAAGATTATTTTGCTGATTTACAGTTTAAGTTCAAAGACGTTCAGCTCGAATATTTTCAATCGAATATAGAAGGGGAACTTATTGGGAAAATACAGGAAGTAGGTTTTTCTTATGACGGTATTGTCTTGAATGCCGCAGCCTATACGCACACTTCCGTAGGTATTGGCGATGCTATAAAGGCGGTTACGACACCTGTGGTGGAGGTCCATATTTCCAATACCCATAAGCGCGAAGAATTTAGGCACGTATCTTACATCTCGCCCGTTGCAAAAGGGGTGATTCTTGGCTTTGGTCTTCAGAGCTATGATTTGGCCATTCAGAGTTTTTTAAAATAGCCTAATGGCTTGTTCAGACCTGTTTTAGGCAGTTTTTTGGTTTAAGGGAAACTTATTTGAAAGCGTTTCATCGTTTGTCGCACATCGATTTTTGGTTTGTTGTTGCAACAAAAGGATAAAAACCTTCGTTTAGCCTCTAGCTTATAAAGCGATCCAAACAAACCAAATCTTAAATTGCCATGATCAAATCTTTTTGTTTATTCCTGACCCTGACTTTTTCCTGTATTTCACTATTTGCCCAAGAAGGCTTTAAAATCGGGGCACAAGCTGGTATGCCGCTTGGAGAGTACAACGATTATGTTAGTGTTGTTATCGGTGCCGATGTAGGCTATATGTGGGCTCCGAACAAAGTATTTGACTTAGGGGTAAAAGCAGGTATCATTCACGGCTTTGCCGAAACGTTTACGGGGCAGAATGTTACTATTGACTACCCTAGCGTTCAGTTTTTACCACTTGCGGCTTCGATTAGATTGTGGCCGGCAAAAACTTTTTCTATTGGAGGGGATATTGGAAATGCCTTTGGTTTGAACAAAGGAAACGATGGCGGATTTTACTACCGACCACAAATAGGTTTCCAAGTCGGGCCAACATCGGAACTCAACTTTTCGTACACAGGTATCACGATAAATGATAGTACCTGGTCTACCATTACCATGGGCTTTGTCTATACCTTTTTATCTGCAAGACATTTCAGGTAATTCGGCGGAAGGGAATTTTATGCCAATGTAGCGTCTTCGTTCAAGTACTTTTTTTCCACATAGAAAGTGGCAAAGGGAAGGAGGGAAGCTACAAGTAGGATGATTCCTTTTTTGAGGCTCCATTTTTTTTCCATCCAAAGAACAACCGCCAAAATGATATAGGCGATGAACAATGCGCCGTGTGCATACCCTACATATTTGTTGGGCATGGGTAAATCTGCCAAATATTTTAACGGCATGGTAACGGCGAATAGGGCCAAATAAGAGATACCTTCTAAAATAGCTATAACCCGAAAAAAACTTAGCATACGGAATGGATTTTTTAAATAAGTTCGTTTAAAGATGTAATAATGGGCCTATGAGACGTGTTCGACACGGTCTTATAGGCCCATTGGTAATTTATTCTGTCTATTACAGGTGTATCACCTCGTCGTAGGCGGCAGCTACAGCTTCCATAACGGCTTCACTCATTGTTGGGTGAGGGTGTACCGCTTTTAAGATTTCATGGCCGGTAGTTTCAAGTTTTCTGGCTACAACGGCTTCGGCGATCATATCGGTTACACCGGCACCGATCATGTGGCATCCTAACCACTCACCATATTTGGCGTCAAAAATAACTTTTACGAAACCATCAGGAGTACCAGCTGCTTTTGCTTTACCACTGGCCGAGAAAGGAAATTTACCAACTTTGATATCCAATCCTTTTTCCCTTGCTTGTTTTTCGGTAAGACCTACGGATGCAATCTCGGGAGAACAATATGTACATCCGGGAATGTTGCCGTAATCTAAAGGCTCAACATGCATATCGGCAATCTTTTCAACACAAAGAATACCTTCGGCAGAGGCAACGTGAGCCAAGGCCTGACCTGGGGTTACGTCGCCAATAGCGTAGTAACCTGGTATGTTGGTCTGGTAGTAATTGTTTACTAATATTTTGTCTCTGTCGGTAGAAATGCCAACATTCTCAAGACCTATGTTTTCGATATTGGTTTTGATACCAACGGCGGAAAGAACGATATCGGCCTCTATAACCTCTTCGCCTTTAGCCGTTTTTACGGTTGCTTTTATGCCGTCACCGGAAGTGTCAACAGAAGTAACCTCTGCAGAGGTTTTTATTTTTATGCCCGATTTCTTTAGGCTGCGCTCTAATTGTTTTGAGATATCCTCGTCTTCAACAGGAACAATGTTGGGTAGATATTCTACTACGGTTACCTCCGTACCCATGGCGTTATAGAAATAGGCGAATTCAATACCGATGGCACCACTACCTACAACAACCATTGATTTTGGTTGTTCTTTTAAGGTCATAGCCTCGCGATACCCAATAATTTTTTTACCATCTTGGGGTAAACTAGGTAATTCGCGGCTACGGGCACCCGTAGCAATGATAATGTGATCGGCACTGTATTCGGTTTCTTTGCCATCGGCATCTTTAACAGAAACCTTTTTGCCGGCCTTTAAGGTACCATAGCCTTTGATGACTTCGATTTTGTTCTTCTTCATCAAGAACTGAACACCTTTGCTCATACCTTCGGCAACGCCTCGGCTTCTCTTTACTACGGCATCAAAATCCTTATCTACATTTTCAGCGGAAAGGCCGTAATCTTCCGCGTGTTTTAGATAATTAAAAACCTGAGCCGATTTCAATAATGCCTTGGTAGGTATACAACCCCAATTCAAACAAACACCACCTAAACTTTCTTTCTCGATAATGGCCGTTTTAAAACCTAATTGTGAGGCTCTAATGGCGGTAACATATCCTCCAGGTCCGCTACCCAAAACAATAACATCGAAATTGCTCATATTTTTTATTTTTTTGCTGTTCTAAATTTAAAAGCCCGCCTTAGCTAAGCAGGTGCAAAAGTACAAAACCAAACGGAAAGATTAATACGAAAATTGAAGTCTAGTGCTAAAAAGGACAAGTTTGGTATAGTGTAAAACCAACATTTTGTGGTGTGCGTAACAGCTTAGTTGTTGAACATGGTTCTGTTGAACTGCTCCGAGCCGCCTTTGGGAATGGAAAGGGAAACCCAGTTTTCGCCCTTTCGTATTTTTGCCAGTAATACAATTTGCCCTACATGGCCACTATAATGGGCCAGTTGCCTATGTATGGCTTCAACGATGCTGTGGCTTTCGTTTCTTATTTTTATCGGATGGTCGAAATTTTCCGGAGACACGGAGTCCAAGGCGTTAAAAAGGCATTGCCATCCCGCTTCCCAGGCGATCGACATTTCGCTTTTGGTCATGTAGGGGGCTTCGAATTCGCTTTCGCGATTGCGCCACGATTTTTCCCCGTCCTCGGTGAGAAAGTTGGTCCACCTACTGAGCATGTTGCCCACCATGTGTTTGACGATCTGTGAAATGCAGTTGGAGTGTTCGCTAGGCTGCCATAAGAGGTCTTCGTCGGATAGCTGGGCAAAGGTTTTGTCGCCCATGCCCTTATATTTCCGAAATTCAGAAATGGCGCTGTTTAAAAAGTGTTCTTGATAGCTCATATCGTCATTTGTCTTTGTGCCATAGCATCCTATGATCTATATGCTACCTTTGGTGTCAATCTTTTTTGGCGGGAACAAAATCGAGGGCCACGCCGTTAACGCAATGTCTTAGTCCCGTTGGTTCCGGTCCATCCTCAAAAACATGTCCTAAATGGCCTCCGCAGGTCGCGCAATGTTCCTCGGTTCGTTTGTAACCGATTTTGTAATCTACGTCATAGGCAACGTTTCCTTTTATTTCTTCGTAAAAACTGGGCCAACCCGTACCTGATTTGAACTTGGTACTACTCTTGAACAGCTCGGTACCGCAGGCCGCGCATACATAGGTGCCTTCTTCTTTGTTCTCCAACAAATCGCTGCTGAAGGGATTTTCGGTTGCCGCCTTTCGTAGAACATAGAATTCGGCTTCGGTCAATTCCTTTTGCCATTCCGCTTCCGTTTTTACAACGCTAAAACGCTGTTCTTTTTTTGGGGCGGTCTGCCCGGCGGTTTCTTTTTTTTGACTGTTGCCCTTGCATCCGATAAATACGAGGCAGAGTCCGAAAATTATATTTTTATACATGGTATCCGTGATATTAAGATGTTAGGGCTTAGACGGGCCATACGGCTCTTCCTTTCAAATTTAATGGTATTTGCCTTAAGTTTTAGGGTCGATTTTCGTTTCCTTGCCAAAAAGTAAAACCCCGTACTTTTTAGAACGGGGCTTGTTTTTTCTGAAATGGGGGAAGCGCTTTACTTCAAGGACATTTTTTTAACATCCTCTTCGGTAAGGCCAAGGCTGCCCATTACGGCGGTGATACTGCTTTTATCCATTTTGGCGGCCGCTTGTCCGGGAACGATCACGAACCTAAAAATCTGTCCTTGGGTAATATCGGTGCTCAGGTCGGAAAGGTCGAAGTTTCCTGTGATAAGGATCTCTACGTCTTTTGTGGTGTGCCCCGGTACAAATTGAATACTGCCCTCTTCATAAAAGAAGGTCTGTGGGATTAAATTCCAAACATCATTTAAATTGCCGTCTTCAAATTCAACCGTTCTATCGTATTGGTATACGAGCACGGCGTCGTTTGGTAAGACTTCGAAACTGGTGAAATCTTCAAAGACGAGAATGGTTTCGTATAAATTGTTTTCGGCGATATAGTTAAAATCTACATCGTCTACTTCAAAAACTTGGGCTTCACGGCCATCAAGTCCGTCATATCCTCGAGGACCTGTTGGGCCTTCACATGAAATAAAGAATAGGGTAACAAATGTGCCGAGTAAAAGAAGTGTTTTTTTCATAATTCCGTAATTTAATAAGATGAGCCATATTGGCAGAATGTAAAAGATGTTTTCAAAAAGTGTTCCACTTTTTATATTATTCGTATCTTTTTATTTGTAACATTGAATTATCGATTCAAAGTTAATCGACAATAAGCTAAAGCTTTTTTTGTAAAGTTGCTTAGATTTGTCTTAACTACCTAAAATATTTGAACACTATGCCGCAAGTTACCGTTTTCAGTCTTTTTTCCGAATTTGATATTGATCTTTTTAAGTCGGGAAAGCATTTTAGATTGTACGAAAAATTAGGTTCCCACCTTGTAGAATTTGAAGGGGTCAAAGGAACTTATTTTGCCGTTTGGGCGCCATCGGCACGCTCGGTATCCGTTATCGGGAACTTCAATGATTGGGATGATGAAAAGCATATGCTCAACGTTCGTTGGGACGGGAGTGGTATTTGGGAAGGTTTTATACCCGATATAGGGGTGGGTGAACTTTACAAGTACAAGATCTATTCGAACAATCATGGGGCCGTTACGGAAAAGGCCGATCCTTTTGCCCGTTATTGTGAACACCCGCCTAAAACCGCTTCTATCGTATGGGAGCAAGACTACCAGTGGAAGGATAAGAAATGGATGGAGAACGTACGAAAGAAAAAAAATGCGCTAGATGCCCCGTTTTCGGTATACGAAGTGCATTTAGGTTCTTGGAAACGCGATAAGGACGGAAATTTTCTCACTTACGGGCAAATGGCCAAAGACTTAGTGGCCTATGTTAAGGAAATGGGCTTTACCCATATTGAATTCATGCCGATAATGGAGTACCCGTACGATCCTTCATGGGGCTATCAGTTAACGGGATATTTTGCGCCGACTTCAAGATTCGGTGACCCTGAAGGCTTTAAATTATTGGTAGATGCATTGCACCAAGCTGAAATAGGAGTGATATTGGATTGGGTTCCTTCTCATTTTCCTGAGGATGCACATGGCCTTGGTTTCTTTGATGGGTCGCATTTGTATGAACATCCAGATAGAAGAAGGGGCTACCATCCCGATTGGAAGAGTTTGATCTTTAATTATGGAAGAAACGAGGTGCGGGCCTTTTTGATCAGTAACGCCCTGTTTTGGTTGGATCACTACCATGCCGACGCCTTACGTGTCGATGCGGTGGCTTCTATGCTCTATCTTGATTACTCTCGTGAGGAAGGGGAATGGGAGCCGAATATGTACGGAAATAACGAAAACCTTGAGGCCTTGTCTTTCATTAGGGAATTTAATGAGGCAGTTTACGGCAGTTTTCCCGATGTGCAGACCATTGCCGAAGAATCAACGGCATTTTCAGGGGTGTCAAAACCCGTAATGTACGGAGGCCTTGGTTTTGGTATGAAGTGGATGATGGGGTGGATGCACGATACCTTGGAATATTTTAAAAAAGAATCGATATACCGAAAACACCACCAGAACGATCTTACGTTCAGTATGACCTATGCCTTTACCGAAAACTTTATGCTACCCTTTTCGCACGATGAGGTGGTGTATGGCAAACAATCGTTGGTGTATCGTATGCCAGGTGATGAATGGCAGCGTTTTGCCAATCTGCGTTTGATGTTCGGTTATATGTTTACGCACCCGGGTACGAACCTTATTTTTATGGGGGGCGAATTTGGGCAGACCAGCGAGTGGAACTTTCAAAAGGGGTTAGATTGGCATCTTACCCAGTACAAAGTGCATTCGGGCGTACAAGAATTGATAAAAGATCTGAACAAGGTGTATAGGGACTTTCCGGCCCTGTACCAAAAACAGTTCAGTCCCGATGGTTTTCAGTGGATCGATTACGGAGACCATGAAAACTCGGTGTTGACCTATATTCGACGGGGGCATGACACCAAAGACGATATATTCATCGCCTGTAATTTTACCCCGGTTCTAAGGGAAAACTACAGGGTGGGTATACCCAAATCTTCTGGAAAGTTGAAAGTTATTTTGAACAGTGATGACGAAAAGTACGGTGGGTCGGGCGTTCAGCCCAATATATCGGCCATTCAGAAAAAGGTTTGGCACGGGCGTGAACAATCGGTAGAAATGACCATTCCGCCATTGGGGATTGTTATTTTTCAATAGTCGGGCCTATTATAATGATAATAGTTCGTAAATGGATGTAAAATCATTTCGTTATTAAGGTTTAAAGTCTTTTTTTTGTTAGTCTTTAAATACTCAATACATGATAACCAATACTGAGCTAGAATATAAAGGGAATCTCTATCCAAATCATATTGTAGATTATGTGAGGGATAAAGATAAATTCTATTTTACCACTGAAAACGGAGTGGTCTTAGAAATTACCGTAATTCAAGATAGAACGATCAGGTTCAGATATGCTACCGAGCATGCCTTTCAACCTGATTTTTCATATGCGGTAGATCCTAACGCAAGTCGGGGATACAGTCATCTCGATTGTACGGAGAACCAAACGGAATATATTATTGAGACCGCAAGGCTCAAGGTGCTTGTAGATAAGAAAACCTTACGTACCCAAGTATCGGATCTCAAGGGTAATATCATCAATGAAGACGAATTGGGTTTTCATTGGGAGGAGAACTACGAATACGGGGGCAACACCGTTAAAATGAGCAAGATCACCCAAAATACCGAAAGCTTTTACGGTATGGGCGATAAGGCTACGCACAGTAACCTTAAGGGGAAAAGGGTTTGTAACTGGGTTACCGATCAATATGCTTACGGTAAAGACCAAGATCCACTTTACAAAGCGATACCGTTTTACATTGGCCTACATAATGGCCAATCGTATGGTATTTTCTTTGACAACAGTTTCAGAACCGATTTCGATTTTGCCCATGAACGTCGTTCCACTACCAGTTTCTGGGCCGATGGGGGAGAAATGAACTACTATTTCTTCTATGGCCCCGAAATGCACAAAGTGGTCAAGGCCTATACAAACCTGACCGGGGCGCCAGAGCTTCCTCCTTTATGGGCTATGGGCTATCACCAGTCAAAATGGAGCTATTTTCCAGAGAGTAACGTAAAAGATATAGCCAAGCAGTTCAGGGATCTTAAAATTCCCTGTGATGCCATTTATTTGGATATCGATTATATGGATGGATTTAGGTGTTTTACTTGGGACAAGACCAGGTTTCCCGATCCGAAACGTATGATCAATGAACTTAGCGAAGATGGGTTTAAGACGGTGGTCATGATCGATCCGGGTATTAAAATAGATAAAGACTACTGGGTATACCAGGAAGCGGTTGAAAACGATTACTTCTGTAAGCGTGCCGATGGCCCAAGAATGAAAGGTAAGGTTTGGCCAGGGGAATGTAACTTCCCTGATTTTACCAATCCTGAAGTTCGCGAGTGGTGGGCCGAACTCTATAAAGAATTTATGGCCGAGATAGGCGTTCATGCCGTTTGGAACGACATGAACGAACCTGCGGTTATGGAGGTGCCTACAAAGACAGCTCCGCTCGATACCCGTCATGATTACGACGGCCACCCCAGTAGCCATAGGAAGGCCCATAATGTTTATGGAATGCAAATGGTAAGGGCGACCTACGAAGGGGTCAAAAGATATGTATACCCCAAACGGCCTTTGGTCATCACTAGGGCCGCTTATTCGGGTACACAGCGTTTTGCCTCGACATGGACGGGAGATAATGTAGCTACGTGGGAACATTTGTGGATCGCCAATGTACAGATGCAACGAATGTGTATGAGTGGTTATTCCTTTGTTGGGTCCGATATAGGGGGCTTTGCCGAGCAACCCAACGGCGAACTTTTTGCCCGATGGATCCAATTGGGTATTTTCCACCCCTTCTGTAGGGTACACTCCAGTGGGGATCACGGCGACCAGGAACCTTGGTCGTTTGGAAAGGAAATCACCGATATTGTTAGAAAGTTCATCGAATTGAGGTACGAATTATTGCCTTATCTCTACACGATGTTCTGGAGGTACTCAAAAGAAGGCACCCCGATGTTGCTTCCTATCGTATGTTACGACCAAGAAGATACACAGACCCATTTCAGAACCGATGAGTTTATTTTTGGGGAGCAGATTTTGGTCTGCCCGATTCAAGAGCCCAATGCAAAAGGACGAAGAATGTACATTCCTCGTGGCAATTGGTATAATTTTTGGAACGATGAGGTCGTAGAGGGTGGAAAAGAAAAATGGGTCGTTGCCGACATCGATAAGATACCCTTGTTCATAAAGGCCGGGGCCATTATTCCAAAATACCCTGTACAGCAGTATGTGGGCGAGCTTGAGATCGAAGAGCTGGTATTGGATGTTTATTTTGCGGAAGGGGCCGAAAACTCTACCGTTTATGAAGATGCAGGTGATGGTTATGCTTACGAAAACGGAAAATATAGCTTGAGAAACTTTAAGCTTTTAGGTAAGACAAATGAATTGACCATTCAACAATTTAAGGATGGGGCCTTCATTACAAGCTATGAAACGTTTAAGATCAAGTTACACGGACTCCCGTTCAAAATAGGAGAGGTTCAGCTCGACAACGAAAAAGTGGCTATTGAAGACGTTATGCCGAATGGGGGGAATATTATAATCGTAAACAAAGACTTTACTCAATTGCGTATTACCGCAAAATAAGATTTTTGTATTTTACGGATCTAAACACGACCATAATGAGAAAGATAATTTTAGTTTTTGCCCTGTTTTTAGGGGTAGCAGCTTGTAAAACGAATCCGTTTACAGGTAAAAAAGTATTGAATTTTTATCCAAACAGTCAAATTTTTCCGACTGCATTTGCCCAGTATGATCAATTCTTGACGGAAAACAAGGTGGTAGAGAATACGGCCGATGCTAAAATGATCACGAAGGTAGGCCAGCGCATATCGTCTGCTGCGGAAAGATGGTTGACCGCCAATGGTTATTCGGGTTATCTCAAAGATTATCAATGGGAGTATAACCTAGTAAATGACGAAACGGTCAATGCTTGGTGTATGCCCGGCGGGAAAATTGTTTTTTATACCGGTATCTTGCCCATTTGTAAGGGAGAGGCAGGTATTGCCGTGGTAATGGGTCATGAGGTGGCTCATGCCTTGGCCGATCACGGGGCACAGCGTATGAGTGCCGGTACATTGCAGCAATTGGGCGCTGTGGCCGGTAGCGTCGCCATACAAGACCCTGAAAAAAGAGATATGTTCAATCAAGCTTATGCTGTTGGTTCCCAAGTGGGGGTGATGTTGCCTTTTAGTCGAAGCCATGAAACCGAAGCGGACCGTATCGGTCTACAGATTATGGCCATTGCAGGGTATGACCCCGCAGAAGCTGCTGAACTGTGGAAGCGAATGAAGGCCAACAGTGGGGGAGAGGCTCCACCTGAGTTTATGAGTACCCACCCGTCGAACGATACAAGGATCAATAACCTTACGGAATGGGCGCCAGCGGCCAGGGCCGAGGCCAAGAAGTTTGGGGTAACCTCGTTTCAAAAGTAAATAATTGCAATTATTGTATATTTAAAACCGTTCTTAAAAAGGAACGGTTTTTTTATTGATACCATTATGCCAAAAACTATCCTTCCAAAAGGAAGTAAAAAACTCCTGAATGCTTGGGCTTTCTATGATTGGGCCAATTCAGTTTACAACCTGGTAATCTCATCTGCCATATTTCCTATCTTTTATGGGGCACTCACTTTGGTGAAAGACGAAGACGGTAAAGTGCTTGACGACACGGTCCGTTTCTTGGGCATCGATTTTAATAACGATACTTTGATCAGTTATGTGACGGCAGCCGCATTTTTGATGGTCTCCTTTTTGAGCCCGCTTTTAAGTGGGATAGCAGATTATGTAGGGAACAAGAAAATGTTCATGAAATTCTTTTGCTATTTGGGGGCCTTCTCGTCTATCGGACTTTATTGGTTTAATATGGACCACCTTTGGTTTGGTTTGCTGTGTTATTTTATGGCATTGATCGGTTTTTGGTCGAGCTTGGTATTCTATAACTCGTATCTGCCCGATATTGCTTTTCCCGAACAGCAAGATGCCATTAGTGCCAAAGGGTATTCTTTGGGCTATATCGGTAGTGTATTGCTTTTGGTTATTTGTTTGGCGATGATCTTAAAGTTTGACACCTTCGGTTTTGAGGATGAATCTACACCGACCCGGCTTTCATTTGTACTGACCGGTTTATGGTGGATCGGTTTTAGTCAGTATACCTACTACCACTTGCCAAAAGGAAATAAAAAGGAAAATTTTACCAAGGATATTCTGTTCAACGGGTTTAAGGAATTGAAATTGATTTGGTCAAAGATCAAGGCCAATATACCGTTAAAAAGGTATTTGGGGGCATTTTTTGTATACAGTATGGCCGTGCAGACCATTATGTTGGTGGCTACGTATTTTGGTATAGAAGAACTTGATTGGGGCAAGACCGATTCCACTACGGGACTCATTGTGAGTATTTTGCTGATTCAAATCGTTGCGGTTTTAGGGGCTTACGTAACCTCACGTTGTTCAACGCGTTTTGGGAATATCAATACATTGATTGTATTAAATGTTATTTGGATCATCATTTGCGTTTTTGCCTATACGATTACGACGCCGATGGAATTTTATATCACGGCTTCGGCCGTTGGTCTTGTGATGGGGGGTATACAGTCCCTTTCTAGGTCAACCTATTCTAAGCTCTTGCCGGAAGACGCGGTAGATACCACTTCTTATTTTAGCTTTTACGATGTCTCCGAAAAAATAGGGATTGTTATCGGGATGTTGAGCTATGGGTACATTGCACAGCTTACGGGAAGCATTAGGTATTCAATTATTTTCTTGGGACTGTTTTTTCTAGTGGGGATGATTCTCTTGACACGGGTCAATAAAAAAGCCTCTTAAAAAGAGGCTTGATCGATGACTGTTATACTCGTTTTTTGATGTGTTATTCTTTTGAAATGTCGCCCGACCCCGATACTTTGCTGTCTACCTTTTTCGGGTTGCCGCGATAGCTGATATCTCCCGAGCCTGAAACCCTTGCCTTTAATTTTTCATTGGCCGTGACCTTGATATCGGCCGATCCCGAAACCGTGGCTTCCACGATATCGGCCTCCAGCTCGTAGGCCTTGATGTCGCCCGAACCTGAAATACTGGCTTCAAAATGATGGGTGTTTCCTGAGAGGTTCATATCGCCGGACCCCGACATGGTGGCGGTCAGGGTATCCGTATCTACGTCAAGGGTAATGTCGCCTGAACCCGACATCGATGTTTTGAGTTGAGGTGTCTTTAGGGGGATATGGCCTACAATGTCGCCCGAACCCGATAGACTTAGGGCGTCTATACTTTCTACCGGCACTTTTATCTGTATGCTTTTATTGCGTAAAGAAGGTTTTAGGTTTACACCGCGTTCAACCTTGATGACCAGCTTGCCGTGATCTACTTTTGTAATGATATGTTTCAATAGGTTTTCTTCGCCTTTGATGGTCAGTTCGCCCTCGCTTCCGCTTACGAGGTCAACATCGAACCAGCCCGATACGGCAATGGCGTCATAGTTGCCGACCGTGCGTTCTATGCTGACCATGTGGCCGTTGCCCTTAACGCTCTTGCCCCATTGTGCCGAGCAGGAAAAACTTATGAAGGCTACACTTACTAAGATTAAATTTTTCATGACTTTCTGTTTTAAATATGATTTTGATGATGTGTTAATTTCTAAAGAATGAGATGCCTCCGTAGTCGCTCACGACAGAAAGCGAATTAGTTCCCTGTGACGAGCCGTGAAAGCCCTTGTAATAGGTGCTTGTGTTTTTTTCTTCCCTGATATTGATTTCAAAATCGTCTATACCGCTCACTCCGGCATATGAGGTTTTGATTTCAAAATTAAATCGATAATCGGGGGCATAGCCAATTTTTATGCTGGTATAATCGGCCCTGATCTCTACGTTGCCCGCATCTTCCGATAAACGGCCTATTTTTAGGGAACCATAGTCGGCCGAAATATCGAGGTTGCCGTGAACGCTTCCTAATTGTACATTGATGTAATCTCCCGAACCTTGTACGTTTTTGACTTCGCCTATTTCAATCTTACCGTAATTACTCGAATATTGCAGGTTTTCCATTTGTTCGACCGAACTATTGGTGTAATCGGCACTTATGGTCAGGTTTCCGGCTTTCGCTATATTGAACCCCGAGTAATCTGCCGATATTTTTCCGCTGTTTATATATGAAATAGTTGATTTAGAGGTGTAATCAAAATTCAATTGGTTGTTCCGGCCCCTGAGCTCTCCGATATCCAAGCGGCCATAATCGCAACTTATTTTGGCGTGTCCGTCTATTCGGTCGAGGTTTATGCTGCCATAGTCGTTGTCAAGGTCTACACTGCTCTTTATCGGTAGCTTGATCGTGTAGTTGATCTGCATGTTTACATTGCTGCTTTTTCCCCAGCTCCAACCCCAGCTACTTTTGTGGTCGTTAAATATGGTCCTTGCCGAGACAACACTATTGCTGGCGTCGAAATCGACGGAAATTTGGTCTAATTTTTCTTGGGCCTTTTCATCGTTGTTACTGCTCGTTTTGATATGTACCTCTATGAGGATGCGGTTCTCGTTCCAAGAAGTGATATTAAGGTTTCCGTAGCTGTTGTTGACCTCCAAGAGGGCATCGCTGTTGACCTCAAATTCTTTCTTGATGGTCTTTTCCTTGGTGTAGCGCCCCTTGAGCTTGCCCTCGTGGGGAAACAAGTAGAGGGGTAGGGTCAAAAACAAAAGGACTAAGGTTTTATATTGTTGTGCTGTCATCGTATTTTTTTAAATTTTTAATAGTTTCAATGGTGTCGAGAACATCTTCCAAAAGATTGATGCGGGTCTGGAAATTGGTAATCATGGCGCTTAGAATGGCCTTGCTATTGCCCCCATTGATAAGGTCTTCTTCCAGTTGTTTGTAATCGGCTTCCAATTTATTGAGCTGAACCATAGTGTCATCTACGATTTTCTTTGTTTCGGGGGAGGTTTCGTTTTGTAGCTCGTTTACCTGCTCTTCGATCAGGCTGGCGAAATAAAATCCGGTTCTTGAAATCTCCGGTGATATTTTGGCCACTTTTTCCTCTAAGGAGGGCTCGGGCCGAAAAAGGCCTATTCCGAGCGCAAGGAGTACCAGTAAACAGGCGGCAATGCCCATGGGCCTGTACCATGTTCTTTTTTGGGTCTTCAAACTGATCGAACCCTTTTGGGCGTTCAATTTTTGAAGAAACCTCAGTTCATGGCCTGCTGCCGGGGTTTCATGGTCAAATGAACCGTTCAGGTGTTCAAAAAGGTGGTCTATATTATCTTTTTTCATAGGTCAAGCTTGTATCAATTTATTTCTAAGGCTTTCTTTGGCCCTTGAAATAGTCGTTCTGCAATTGGCATAACTCATATTCATTATTTCGCAAATCTCCTCATAATCATAACCTTCAATAAGATATAAGGTCAAAGAAATTCGATAGTTGTCTTTAAGCCGCTTCATGGTTTCCATCACTTTTTGAGCCTTCAGTTCCGTAAACTCATGGGGGCCGCTAGCATCTACTTCATTGTCTTCGACCTTGTGTAACACATCTTCCAGGGCAACCTCGTTCTTTTTTGAACGTTTTCTGTAATGGTAGATACTGTTGTTGATTACAATCCGTTTTAACCAAGAACCAAATGTGACCTCACCTTTGAATGTGTGCAGTTTCGTGAACGCGTTCAAAAACGATTCCTGCATAATGTCTTCGGCTTCATCGCTTTGTTTTATAATCCGCAAAGCCGTATTGTACATGGCTTTGTAATAGCGGTTATAAACTTCAAGCTGGGCACTTTGGTTCCCGTCAAGACACTGTTGTAACAATGTATCGATATGTTCTCTTTGTTGGCTCAAAAAGTGAATGGTTTCTTTATAGATGATCATAAGGTATGGATTGTTACAGTTTGTCATAAAAATAATTTCGCCGTGGTTTTTTCGGTCTGGCATAAGAATTGACCATTATGGAGCGATAGAAAAGGCGCTAGGCTTTGTTTGGCCAATAGGTAAGGCGCTTTTGATGAATATGATGTAAATAGATAACTAAGGGTTCTGTCAATAAAATGACAGAATGACCGCAATTGATACTATGGGAGATTCTAAATTCACGAATTTTGACAATATGTCGCTACAGTCCATCGATGAAGATGCTGAGCTAATACCACTTTTGACCTCTGAGGATGAAGAGGAAATGAGCAACGAGGTGTTGCCGGAAACACTTCCGATACTTCCGCTTCGTAACACGGTACTCTTTCCTGGGGTGGTTATTCCTATTACTGCGGGAAGGGATAGTTCGATCAACTTGATCAAAGATGCGAACAACGGTTCGAAGGTAATAGGTGTGGTGTCGCAAAAAGATAAGGATACCGAAAAACCCACCGTTAACGATATTAATGTATTGGGTACGGTGGCACGGATCCTAAGGGTGCTCAAAATGCCCGATGGGAATACGACCGTAATCTTACAAGGGAAAAAGCGTTTTGAAGTGGCCGAGGTATTAACCGAGAAGCCATATATAACCGCTACCGTTAGGGAAACCTCGGAAGAGAGACCTGATCATAACGATCCCGAATTTTTGGCGATTATAGAGTCGATCAAAGATTTGGCGCTTCGTATTATTCGCGATAATCCCAATATCCCGAGTGAAGCTTCTTTCGCTATAAAGAACATTCAAAGCAATTCGTTCTTGATCAATTTTGTTTCGAGCAACTTGAACCTCAATGTAGACGATAAGCAAGAACTTCTTGAAATCAACAACCTACAAGAGCGTGCCCTTGCCACCTTAAAGCATATGAACCTTGAGCTACAGAAATTGGAGCTCAAGAACGATATTCAATCGAAGGTGCGTAACGATATGGACCAACAACAGCGCGAATATTTCTTGCATCAGCAAATGAAGACCATTCAGGAAGAATTGGGAGGGGTTTCACATGATGATGAAATCTTCGAGATGCGCAAGAAGGCCAAAAAGAAAAAGTGGGATGATAAGGTCAAGGAGCATTTTGATAAGGAATTGTCAAAGATGCAACGAATGAATCCGCAAGTGGCGGAATATTCGATCCAAAGAAACTATTTAGACCTGTTTTTGGATTTGCCTTGGAATGAGTTTTCAAAGGATAAATTCGATTTGAAAAGGGCCCAGCGAATATTGGACCGTGATCATTACGGATTGGAAGATGTCAAACAAAGGATTATCGAGTATCTGGCGGTTCTAAAATTGAGGAATGATATGAAATCCCCCATATTATGTCTTTACGGCCCTCCTGGGGTGGGTAAGACCTCTTTGGGGAAATCGGTTGCCGAAGCTTTGGGACGTGAATACGTAAGGATATCCTTGGGTGGATTAAGGGATGAAGCGGAAATACGCGGACACCGAAAAACCTATATCGGGGCCATGCCCGGTAGGATCGTACAAAGCCTTAAAAAGGCGGGTACTTCCAACCCGGTCTTTATTCTTGATGAGATAGATAAACTCTCTAGTAGTCATCAAGGCGACCCGTCGTCTGCCATGTTGGAAGTTTTGGATCCGGAGCAGAACAATGAGTTTTACGACAATTTCCTTGAAATGGGCTACGACTTGTCAAAAGTAATGTTCATTGCCACGGCCAACAACTTGTCTACCATTCAACCCGCACTTCGTGATCGAATGGAGATAATAAACGTTACGGGCTATACCATTGAGGAAAAAGTGGAAATTGCCAAACGACATTTGCTTCCGAAGCAATTGAAGGAACACGGTCTTACTTCAAAAGACCTGACGATAGGCAAGCCGCAATTGGAGAAGATCGTTGAAGGGTATACGCGTGAATCGGGTGTACGTTCATTAGAGAAACAGATTGCCAAAATGGTGCGCTATGCGGCCAAGAATATCGCCATTGAAGAAGAGTACGAGGTAAAGGTTACCAATGCGATTGTTGAAAAGGTATTGGGGCCTGCCCGCTTGGAACGCGATAAGTACGAGAATAACGATATTGCAGGGGTTGTAACCGGCCTTGCGTGGACAAGTGTTGGAGGGGATATTCTTTTTATCGAATCCATTCTGTCAAAAGGAAAGGGCGCCTTGAACATTACCGGTAATTTGGGTAAGGTGATGAAGGAATCGGCAACGATCGCTATGGAATATATTAAATCGAATGCCGAAAGATTTGGCATCGATTCAGAAGTGTTCGATAAGTACAATGTGCATATTCACGTGCCGGAAGGGGCTACCCCAAAAGACGGGCCAAGTGCCGGTGTAACCATGTTGACCTCACTGGTTTCATTGTTTACACAAAAGAAAGTGAAGAAGAGCCTGGCCATGACCGGGGAGATTACGCTTCGTGGCAAGGTCTTGCCAGTGGGGGGTATCAAAGAAAAAATCCTAGCGGCCAAACGGGCCAGAATCAAGGAGATTATTCTTTGCAAAGACAACGAAAAGGATATCTTGGAAATAAAAAAAGAGTATCTTAAGGGTCTCAAATTCCATTATGTTACCGATATGCACGAAGTAATAGATATTGCTATTACAGGGCAAAAGGTTAAGAATGCTAAAAAACTCTAATGTCTAAGATTACGATTGCCATCGATGGCTTTTCTTCTACCGGTAAAAGTACCTTGGCCAAACAATTGGCCAAGGCCCTAGGTTATGTTTATGTAGATACAGGGGCCATGTACAGGGCGGTAACCTTGTTCGCCATGCGTAACGGTTTTATAGGTGGTGAAAGCGAAAAACTGGAAGATTTGGTACAATTGCTTCCCAAAATAAAATTGCGGTTCGAACCCAATGAAACATTGGGGTTCTCGGAAATGTACCTTAACGGGGAAAACATCGAGAAACAGATACGTACGCTCGAGGTCTCTAATTATGTGAGCCGAGTAGCGGAAATTGAACAGGTGCGCTACAAACTGGTAGAGATGCAAAAGGAGATGGGCAAGGAAAAAGGCGTGGTTATGGACGGTAGGGATATCGGTACCGTGGTCTTTCCCGATGCCGAGCTCAAGGTCTTTATGACCGCATCGCCCCAGGCACGTGCTACCCGTAGGTACAAGGAGCTGTTGGATAGGGGGGAGAAGGTCTCTTACGAAGAAGTACTCGAAAATGTACAGAAACGGGATTACATCGACTCCAACCGTGAGTTTTCCCCACTGCGGAAAGCCGATGATGCCATTGAGTTCGACAATAGCGATATGGGCTTGAAAGAACAGTTCGAGCGCTTGTTGAGCATAGCCAGGCGTTTTATAGAAAGAGCATAAAAAAACCTGTCAGATTTGTTTCTGACAGGTTTTTTATTTTCCTTCGGTTTATCCTTAGATATTCGGAATAACAAGAACTTGATCTGGGTGAATTACATCAGGATTGTCAAGTACGCCCGTATTGGCCGCAAAGATTTGCTTGTACTTCATTGGGTCACCATAATATTGCTTGGCAATTTTGCTCAAAGATTCGCCGCTTTTGACGGTATGTCTGTGGTAGACCGAAGTATCGGAAACCGTAATATTCGCCTGTACGTCAGAAGGATTTTCACCGCCCAATTGCTTGATTTTGTCCCATAATAGGTTTTTTTCGTATTGGGTTCCGGCTTCTCCTTTTATCTTTAAAACGCCGCTTTCTTCCTTAACGTCGCCATTCTTTATACCTAGTTGCTCACCAAGATTTAAAACCTCTTGATATTTTGCTTTAACACTCATAATTGATTTCTTTTTTCTAATGGTTAATATTTGAATTTCTAAGATAACGATAAATCCAGTGTTTTATGTATAAAATGGTATAAAATATGGCTTAAACGGGAATGCTTGGGCCTAAGGGTTGGTAGACTAATAAAAAAGATGTATTTTTGCACACCTTTTTTGCAAAGTCATCAAGAGAAAAAAGGATAGATAAAAAATTGACATATAACAACTTCTACGATCATTGTTTAACTCTTGTGACGTCGTGGAATACAAATTGAACATCAGCAAATGGCTGAAGAAAAAACAACAGCTCAGGTAGAAGAAACTGCCGAAGCAAAACAAGAAGTAAAAGAACAAGCTCCGAAACAAGATCCAAAAGAATTTTTGGAAAATTTTGATTGGGACAAGTACGAAGAAGGTATCGAACGAGTAGATGACTCTAAATTAGAGGAATTTGAAAAGTTGGTAGCTGAAAACTTCGTAGACACTGCCGATGAAGAGGTAGTTGAAGGTAAAGTCGTCTATTTGACCGACCGTGAGGCGATCATAGACATCAATGCCAAATCTGAAGGTGTTATTTCGTTGAACGAATTCCGTTACAACCCAAACTTAAAAGTGGGTGATAAGGTTGAAGTTCTTATCGATATACGTGAAGATAAAAGTGGCCAATTGGTACTTTCGCACAGAAAGGCCAGAACTATTATGGCTTGGGACCGTGTGAATGCGGCCCACGATAAAGAAGAAATTGTTAGTGGTTTCGTTAAGTGTAGAACTAAAGGTGGTATGATCGTTGATGTTTTTGGCATCGAAGCGTTCTTGCCAGGTTCTCAAATCGATGTGAAGCCTATTCGTGACTACGATCAATACGTAGGTAAGACAATGGAATTCAAAGTGGTTAAGATCAACCACGAATTCAAGAACGTTGTAGTATCTCACAAAGCCTTGATCGAAGCCGATATCGAAGAGCAGAAGAAAGAAATCATCAGCCAATTGGAAAAAGGACAGGTGTTAGAAGGTGTTGTGAAAAACATCACTTCTTACGGTGTGTTCGTTGACCTTGGTGGTGTTGATGGTTTGGTGCACATTACCGACCTTTCTTGGAGCCGTATCAACCACCCGAACGAGGTTGTGGAATTGGATCAGAAAATCAACGTTGTTATACTTGATTTTGATGAGAACAAATCTAGAATCCAGTTGGGTATGAAGCAATTGGAGAAACATCCTTGGGATGCCTTGAGCGACGAAATCAAAATTGGAGACAAAGTAAAAGGTAAAGTAGTTGTAATCGCTGATTACGGTGCGTTTATCGAGGTTGTTGAAGGTGTTGAAGGTTTGATCCACGTTTCTGAAATGTCATGGTCTACGCACTTGCGTTCTGCCCAAGACTTCGTAAACGTTGGTGATGAGGTCGAAGCTGTGGTATTGACATTAGATCGTGAGGATCGTAAAATGTCTCTTGGTATCAAGCAATTGACGCCAGACCCATGGACTGATATTACTACGAAATACCCTGTTGGTTCAAGACACACAGGTATCGTAAGAAACTTTACCAACTTCGGCGTTTTTGTTGAAATGGAAGAAGGTATCGACGGTTTGATCTACATTTCTGACCTTTCTTGGACGAAGAAAATCAAGCACCCTTCTGAATTTGTATCCGTTGGAGACAAAATGGAGGTTGAGGTATTGGAGTTGGATGTTGAAGGTCGTAAGCTTAGCTTAGGTCACAAACAGACAACTGAAAACCCATGGGATAAGTATGAGGCTGAATTTGCAGTCGGAACTTCTCACACGGCGGCCATTACCGATATCGTTGATAAAGGTGCTACCATCGACTTTAACGAAGACATTACGGCATTTGTACCGCAACGTCACTTGGAAAAAGAAGACGGAAGCAAGCTTGGTAAAGGCGAAGAGGCTGAATTCAAGATTATTGAGTTCAACAAAGACTTTAAAAGGGTTGTTGCAAGCCACACCGCTATTTTCCGTGAAGAAGAGCAGCGTAACATCAAAGCCGCTCAGAAGAAAGCTGCTGCAGCTGCAGACGAGGCTAAACCTACTTTAGGTGATGCTAACGAGCAATTGCAAGCTTTGAAAGATAAGATGGAAGGTAAGACTAAATAAGTCTTTTCACTTATAGATTACAGATCTCCGTAGCCCAATGGGTTGCGGAGATTTTTTTTTGATTTATTTTTGGGTTAACCACTTCATTAGGCACGAGTTGTGGCTTTGTAAGGCTAAAAAGGGCGGAAAAAGAAGCTTCATATGTGAAAAGAAAAACCGATACATTTGTAAAGACTCTTTTTTTCTAACTAGAAATCGCTATTTTTGTCAAGCTAAACCAACAAAGCAGTATGGGGCAAAAAGTACTTCTTTCTGAAAAAGAAATAAACATCATACTCCATCGTTTGGCATGTCAACTCCTCGAAAATCACCTTGATTTTAAAGACACCGTACTCATAGGTATACAGCCTAGGGGCACCTTCGTGGCGGAAAGATTGACCAAAATATTGAAGGAGGAATATGGTGTAAAGGAAATTAAATCAGGTTTTCTTGATATTACCTTCTATAGGGACGATTTTAGGAGGGGCGATAAGACCTTGGAGGCAACCAAGACCAAAATCGACTTTTTGGTCGAAGATAAAAAGGTCGTCCTTATTGATGATGTTCTGTATACCGGGCGGAGTATTCGTTCGGCCCTTACGGCCATCCAGTCTTTCGGCAGGCCTTCGGAAATAGAGTTGTTGACCCTTATCGATAGACGGTTCAGTAGGCACTTGCCTATTCAGCCCAATTACAGGGGGCGTCAAGTCGATGCTATCAACGATGAAAAAGTTAAGGTGCTCTGGAAGGAGAACGACGGTGAAGACGTGATATATTTGATAAATAAATAACAATGGCGGAACTGAGTGTAAAACACTTATTAGGAATCAAATATCTAAATGAAAAAGATATTCATCTCATATTTGAGACCGCCGATCATTTTAAAGAGGTAATCAACCGTTCCATCAAAAAAGTACCGTCACTACGTGACATTACCATTGCCAATATCTTTTTTGAGAACAGTACGCGAACCAAATTATCTTTTGAACTTGCCGAAAAAAGATTGTCGGCGGATGTCATTAACTTTTCGGCGGGCCAATCATCGGTAAAAAAAGGGGAAACCCTTATAGATACCGTTAACAATATTCTTTCGATGAAGGTCGACATGGTGGTCATGCGCCATCCGAACCCCGGGGCGGGCATTTTTTTGTCCAAACACGTGAACGCGAGTATTGTAAATGCGGGTGACGGGGCCCATGAGCACCCGACACAGGCATTGTTGGACTCTTACTCCATTCGTGAAAAACTCGGTGATGTGGCAGGTAAGAAAGTTGTTATTGTTGGTGATATTCTTCACTCTAGGGTGGCCCTGTCAAATATTTTTGCCTTAAAATTGCAAGGTGCCGAGGTTAAGGTCTGTGGCCCTAAGACTTTGCTGCCCAAATATATTGAGTCGCTTGGGGTAAGTGTAGAGACCGATTTGAGAAAGGCGCTTGAATGGTGCGACGTGGCCAATATGCTGCGCATACAGAACGAGCGTTTGGATATCAGCTACTTCCCCACCACTAGGGAGTATACCCAACAGTTCGGGGTAAACAAGAAAATGCTCGATAGTTTAGATAAGGAAATCGTTATTATGCATCCCGGACCAATTAATAGGGGAGTGGAAATTACGAGCGATGTGGCCGATTCAAAACAAAGTATTATCTTGAACCAAGTAGAAAATGGTGTAGCGGTTCGTATGGCAGTGATTTATTTGTTAGCTTCAAAAATTAAATGATATAAGTATGATTTTCGATTCAGACGGTTCAACCACCATCGTTTTTCAAGAAAATACCACACTTTCAGTTTTTTTGAAAAACCTAAAAGATGCTTATCCTAAGATTAAGAACGATAATATAATTGTTAACCTTTTTTCCTTTTCAAAGTTGAATGCCGGCGATGTTCTAGAGTTTCTGCAGATATCTGAAGCGCATAGAAAATCGAAAAAATCATTTGTACTGGTCACCGATAAGGTGTCGTACGAAGAAGTGCCCGATAAGATTATTGTTGTGCCCACTATTCAAGAGGCGCACGATATCATTGAAATGGAAGAAATAGAAAGAGATCTAGATTTATGAGTGACTATCACCTATCTCAAGTAAACATCGCAAGAATGCTTGCACCTATCGACAGCCCGGTAATGGCCGATTTTGTCAAAGATTTGGATCGTATCAACGGTATTGCCGATAAGAGTACGGGGTTTATTTGGAGATTAAAGGGTGATGAAAACAACGCAACGGCCTTGCGGGTCTTTGAAGATGATTTCTTGATCATCAATATGTCCGTTTGGGAATCCAAGGAAGCCTTGTTCAATTTTACGTACGCCTCACAACATGCCGGTGTGCTCAAGCGAAAAAAGGAATGGTTTCACAGTATGGCCGATATGCATATGTGCCTTTGGTATATAGAAAAAGGACATGTGCCTACGCCCGAAGAGGCAAAACAACGCTTAAACTATCTTAATACACACGGCGAGTCTCCGTACGCCTTTAGTTTTAAAGGGCAATTTTCAGCTGAAGACGCTTTGAAATATTCGCCCAAGAACTAACAACAAAATGAAATTGCACATTCTAGGTTGCTACGCAGCCACCCCGAGAACCTTGACCAACCCCACTTCACAGGTACTCGAAATAGGGAACCACATGTTTCTCATCGATTGCGGGGAAGGAACACAGGTGCAATTGCGCAAACTTAAGCTCAAATTTTCCCGCATCAACCATATTTTTATTTCGCACTTGCACGGCGACCACTTTTTTGGCCTGCCCGGATTGGTCTCTACTTTTAGGCTGTTGGGCAGGGAGAAGGAATTACATATTTACGGCCCCAAAGGTATCAAGGACGCCATTACGCTCTTATTAAAGTTGGGTGATTCGTGGACAAACTACCATATCCATTTTCATGAACTGACAAGTGCCGGACCCGAAGTTATTTTTGAGGATGACAAGGTAAGTGTAGAGACCGTTCCCTTGACCCATAGGGTGTATACCAATGGTTTTCTTTTTAAGGAAAAATTGGGCGAGCGAAAGCTGAGTGTAGAAGCCGTAGCTAAGTATAAGGTCGATAAGGCCTATTTTCAAAATATTAAAAATGGGCGCGATGTAACCATGGACGACGGTACCGTTTTGCCGAATGCCTTGTTGAGCTTTGATCCGCCGAAACCCAAGAGTTATGCCTATTGTAGCGATACGGCCTACAAGCCTGATATTGTGGGGCAAATTGACCATGCTACGGCACTGTACCACGAATCTACTTTCTTGGAGTCTGAGGCCGACTTGGCGGTAAAAACCGAGCATAGTACGGCCAAGCAAGCGGCAGCAATCGCGAAATCGGCCCATGTAGAACGACTTATTTTGGGGCATTATTCTACACGTTACAAATCGATCGGGCTTTTTAGGCAGGAAGCCTCGGAAGTCTTCCCTGATGTAGAACTTGCCGATGATGGTAAGTTTTTTGAGTTTTAGTATCCTTCCTATTTTTGCGTTAAAAATCTTTTGCTGAACTTTGGTTGAATAGATTTCAGTAATAAGATTATGCAAAAAGATTTAGGTGATTATCGTAAGTCATACGAAAAAAGTGCCCTTTTAGAAGGCGCTATTTCGGAAAACCCCATGGAGCTCTTTCAAAAATGGTTTCATGAAACCGAGGCTTCGGAAGGTGTAGATGAACCCAATGCCATGACGGTATCTACAATTGGTTTGGATGGCTTTCCGAAGAGCAGGGTGGTGTTGTTGAAGAAGTTCACTTACGAAGGCTTTATATTTTACACCAACTATAATAGCGAAAAGGGAAAGGCCATTGCGGCCAACCCGAATGTATGTGTATCCTTTTTTTGGCCGAATATGGAAAGGCAGGTCATTATAAAGGGAAAGGCCGAAAAAATTGCAAAAAATTTATCGGACGGTTATTTTGAGTCACGTCCTGACGGAAGTAAACTAGGGGCCTTGGTTTCAGATCAAAGTTCGGTTATTCCTTCCCGGGAAATCTTGGAAACCAAGTTGAAGGCACTCGAACGCGAGTACGAAAACAAAGAGATTCTTAGGCCCGAACACTGGGGTGGATACTTGGTCAGGCCCCAATCGATTGAGTTTTGGCAAGGTAGGCCCAATCGTTTACACGACCGTATAAGGTATGTGTTGGTGGATCAACTGGATTGGAAAATGGAGCGTTTGGCTCCCTAAAAGCAGAGAGACATGTAAGGGGCGATGTCAAAACATTTTTAAACTTTAAATTTTGGTTAAATGAAAACATTGGTATTGGTCAGACACGGCAAATCTTCATGGGATTATTCAGTAGGCGATAGGGATCGCCCCTTACAGGAAAGAGGGATTAGAGACGCCCTTAAGGTGTCTTCCGCCTTTAAGCCACAAGCCGTAAAAATCGATAAGGTTTTCTCAAGCCCCGCCAATAGGGCTTTGCATACTTGTATGATTTTTATGAGGCAATTGGGCCTGCCCTTGGCCAAAGTGGAGATTACTGACGAGCTTTATGACTTTTCAGGTGAGTCGGTCTTTGATTTTGTCGAAAAGCTTGATGATGCCCTTGATTCCGTTTTGGTCTTCGGGCATAATCATGCCTTTACCTATGTTGCCAATTCTTTGGGAAATACCTATATTGACAACGTTTCTACTAGTGGACTGGTACACCTTGATTTTAATGTGGATTTTTGGAAATCGGTTCAAAAAGGAACAACTAAACAGACAATTTTTCCCAAAGACCTTAGATAGATGATTAAAACAAAAACGAAATATATAAATCGAGAAATCAGTTGGTTACGATTTAATGAAAGGGTGCTTCAAGAATGTGAGGATGAAAATGTGCCCCTGATCGAACGACTTCGGTTTTTGGGTATTTTCTCTAACAACCTCGATGAGTTCTTCAAGGTACGCTACGCTACGGTAAAGCGAATTTTTGAGGCAGGAAAGTCGGGAAAGAGTGTTTTGGGAGGAGAAAAGGCCAAAGATTTGTTGGAAGAGATCACCAAATTCGTAATCGAACAGCAACGTAAGAGTGTTGAGATTCTTAAGAAGATAGAAAACGAACTGGAGGAACAGGATATCTTTTTGTTGAATGAAAATGAACTCACTGAGAAGCAAGGGGAGTTCGTTAGAAAGTACTTCATCCAAAAGGTGAGTCCTCAATTGATGACCATAATTCTCAACGACTTGGCTGAGTTTCCGATGTTAAAGGATACGGCGGCATACTTGGCCATTAAAATGGTATTAAAGAGCGATGATCGTACCAAGCGAACCTATGAGAAGAAGGAGAAACGGTATGCGCTTATAGAAATTCCGAAGGGAATAGACCGTTTTGTGGTGCTTCCCAAAGAGGGCAATAAGAACTATATTATTATTCTAGACGATGTCATTCGGTATTGTATGGACAGCGTTTTTCCGATGTTCGATTATAAGTCCATATCATCTCACATGATCAAGATTACCAGAGATGCCGAGCTTGATATCGATAACGACTTGAGTAAAAGTTTTATAGAGAAGATATACTCAAGTGTAGAGCATAGGAAAATCAGTGATCCCGTACGTTTCGTCTACGATAAGAATATAGAGACCGATACCCTTGATTTTCTTAAGGATAAAATGGGAATCGAAGATGCCGATAGTGTTATACCTGGCGGTCGCTACCACAATAAAAGGGACTATATGGGCTTTCCTAGTTTGGGAAGGGAAGATCTTATGTACGAGAAAATAGCACCCTTACCCGTAAAAGGATTGCCTTTGGAAGGTAGTTTGCTTGAAAAGATAGCAGAGAAGGACTATCTGCAGTACACGCCCTACCACACCTTTTCCTATGTGCTTAAGTTTTTAAGGGAAGCGGCATTGGACCCTAAGGTAAAGACCATCAAGATTACCGTTTATCGCCTGGCCAACGATTCTCAAGTGGCGGCTTGCCTTTCCAACGCAGTGAAGAACGGAAAGCAGGTGACCTTGCAGATAGAGTTGCGCGCTCGCTTTGATGAACAAGCCAACATTAGGTATGCCGAAGAATTACAGGCAGAAGGTGTAAAACTGATTTTTGGTGTACCAGGCCTGAAAGTGCATAGTAAAATTTGTATGATCGAGCGGGAGGAAAACGGACTCATAAAGCGTTACGGTTTTATCAGTACCGGAAACTTCAACGAGTCTACGGCCCGTATCTATACCGATTATACCTTGTTTACGGCAAACGAACCTATTTTAAAGGAGTTGAACAAGGTTTTCGATTTCTTTGAAACAACATATAAAATCAATAAATACAGGCACTTGATCGTGTCTCCCCACTATACTAAAAGTTTCTTTAAAAAGCTGATTCAGAAAGAGATAAATAACGCAAAAGAGGGTAAAGAGGCGTATATCAAGATCAAGATGAACAGTTTTACGTCGTACAAGATGATCGATATGTTGTACAAGGCTAGTAATGCCGGCGTTAAAATTCAACTGATCGTACGGGGTATCTGTTGTCTGATACCGGGCATAAAGGGTATGAGCGAGAATATCGAGGCCATCAGTATAGTGGATAAGTTTTTAGAGCATCCGCGTTTGTTTATTTTCTGTAATGATGGGGATCCGAGGGTGTTTATTTCTTCGGCCGATTTTATGACGCGTAACCTAGAGAATAGGGTAGAGGTAGGGTGTCCTATCTATGATGAAGATGTAAAAAATGAGCTGATCGATACTTTTGAGATATCGTGGAACGATAATGTAAAGGCCAGGGTGTTCAATGAGGCCCAAGATAATGCCTATCGTGTGAACAATAAACCGAAACTAAGGTCGCAGTTCGCTATGTACGACTATTACAGGGATAAATTAGGTTCTGATATACCTACTACAACGGAGTAAAAAAAAGCCTCTGCTATAACGTATATGGCAGAGGTTGGTCTTAACCGTGGATACTTTCTTTTTTTCCGAGGTCTTTCATGATCTCGGCTTCGTAATCTAATAGGGCCTGCCATTTTTGGTCAACTTCGGCACGGTCACCGTATTGACGTGCAAATTTAAGGAACATCGTATAGTGGCCGGCTTCGCTTACCATTAATTTGTGATAAAACTCGGCCAGTTCCTTGTCTTCGAGTTCTTCGGAAAGCAACCTGAAACGTTCGCAACTTCGGGCTTCTATCAAGGCGGCATATAAAAGCCGGTGTACCAATTGATGGGTACGACTACCTCCTTTTGGGAAAAATTGCGTCAATTTATTCACATATTCGTCCTTTCTGTCGCGACCCAAAACCTGGCCACGGGCAATAATGCGGTCGTGTACCATTTTAAAGTGGGCCATCTCTTCGCGGGAAAGTGCGATCATTTCTTCTACCAATTCGGTATATTCGGGAAAACCTATGATCAACGATATGGCCGTGCTCGCTGCCTTTTGTTCGCAATAGGCATGGTCGGTCAGTATTTCATCGATATTTTTCTCAACAATATTCACCCATCTTGGGTCGGTCGGTAGCTTTAGGCCTAGCATAATTCAATTTTTCGTAAAATTAGCAAGAATCTTTGTAAAGTATAACTAGAATTTAGCATCTAAAATATCAAGTTTCCCCTAAAGAATAATTAGTTTTGTGATTAGTTGTTTTTTATGGAGCCAAATCACATAAAGAACAGGGTTGTTACCACTTGTCAAGAAACCCGAAAAACAGATTATGAAATTTACCAAATTAGACCAAGGACTAAGGTCTTTGCTGAATAGCAATCTAGACCCTGAAACGAAATCATGGTTACATTCAAAGTTAGAGTTAATTGTAGGTTCGAGTTCCGCTAAGGAACTTTATATGACCTATAGTTTATTGGCCAGTAAAATAGATGCGAACAAAGCTTTGCAACTGGGCTCCGATACCGATGAAGTAACCGCGTATCTGCGAACACAAAATGCAAGCACCCTAGAGATAGCGAGAATCTATCTCTTGATAGAGGTGCTGAAAGCCGATGCTGCTTTTTTTACGCCAAAAGTGGCCAACCTGATCCAGGTGGCCGATACGGGCGAACTCGAGACGTTTTTAAAGTATTTGATGCTTTTGCCCGACGCCGAAAACTACAAGCAAACGGCAGTGGAGGCTTTGCGAACCAATATAGCTACGATTTTTGAGGCTATTAGCATGCAGAACCCCTATCCTGCAAAATACTTCAACGATCAGCAATGGAACCAAATGTACTTGAAAGCGGCTTTTATGCAATTGGATCTTTCCAATATTTTGAGTATTGATGAGCGTGCCAATAAAGATTTGGCCCGTATTATATCGGATTATGCCCATGAACGATGGGCGGCTTCCCGAGAAATCGAACCCTTGTTCTGGAGGCCTGTAGCGGCATTTTTAGACGACAATCTCCTAAAGGATATGCAAGGCCTGTTCACAAGTGACAATCCTGTAGAAAACAAGGTGGCGGCACTGTGTTGTTATAATTCCGAAGTGCCGAAGGCCAAAGAATTATTGGCACACTACCCTCAATTGCAGTCAGAAGTGGCGAATGAAAAAATTACCTGGAATAATATAAAAGCTTAATATGGAAGATAAAATGATGATAATCGACCCGCATGTGCATATGTCATCGCGGACTACGGATGATTATGAAGCTATGGCCGCGGCCGGAGTAGTGGCTATAATAGAACCTTCGTTCTGGTTGGGCCAACCAAGAACACAAGTAGGCTCTTTTCAAGATTATTACAGTAGCCTGGTCGGTTGGGAGCCTTTTAGGGCAAGCCAATTTGGTATTCAACATTATTGCACCATAGGGCTGAATTCAAAAGAGGCCAATAACGAGGCCTTGGCAGAACAGGTCATAGAGCTTTTGCCCTTGTATGTACATAAGCAAAATGTGGTGGCTATTGGTGAAATCGGTTATGACGATCAAACCCCGGCAGAAGACAAGTATTTTCGCCTGCAATTGGAAATGGCCAAAGAACTGGGTATGGTCGTTCAGGTACATACGCCACACCGTGATAAAAAAGCCGGTACGTTAAAAAGTATGGAGGTTTGTTTGGAACATGGCCTTGATCCCTCTAAGGTGGTTATTGACCATAACAACGAAGAAACCGTAAAGGATGTGCTTGATAGAGGTTTTATCGCTGCGTTTACCATTTACCCCAAAACCAAAATGGGCAACGAACGCATGGTAGAGGTCGTTAAAAAATATGGCAGTGACAATATTATTGTCGATAGCTCTGCAGATTGGGGCGTTAGTGATCCTTTGGCCGTACCGAAGACCGCTAACCTTATGTTGAAAAGAGGTATAGCCCGTGAGGACGTGGTAAAGACTTGCTACCAAAATGCCTTGGATATCTTTGGTTCCAATGGTAAAATGAAGGAAGAGCATTGGTTGAACCCTAAGGGAATCAATCAGGCCCAGCTTTTTAATGATAATAGCGTTTTGAGGGGGCAAGAACCTCGAATAGATTCAGACCAGATTACATAATGAATCGCACGTTTCTTGGCTATGCTCGCTTGGCAAGACCAGCTAATTTGCCTACGGCCGCGGCCGATATATTGGCCGGTGTGGCTATTGGGGGTGTTTTTGTAGGGGGTGTTCAAAGCGATTTTATAGGGTCTAGTGTTTTCCTGAATGTCGTGTATTTGGTATTCTCGTCCGTCTTTCTTTATGCCGGAGGGGTAATCCTTAACGATGTTTTTGATTTTAAGCTCGATAAGGTCGAACGGCCCGAACGGCCTATACCTAGTGGTGTAGTGCCATTGCGTTCGGCCGCCATATATGGAGGGCTTACTTTGACCATCGGCGTAGGACTGGCCTTTTTGGTTTCCCAGCTGTCGGGTATCGTAGCCTTGGCACTGGCTTTGGCCATTTTGCTATACGATGCGGTCGCTAAAAGATATGATTTCTTCGGGCCCTTGAGTATGGGGCTATGCAGGGGGGTAAACTTGCTGTTGGGTATGTCCGTTCTGGGCAACTTCGATTATTGGTTTATGGCCCTCATCCCTATCGTTTATATATTTGCCATTACCCTCATAAGTAGGGGGGAAGTACACGGAAAAAACAAAAACCATATCGTATTGGCAGGCGTGCTTTATGCTACGGTTGTTTTGGCTGTGGCATCCATAGCCTTTTTGAATACGGATGCCCGTATATTTCCGTTATTGTTTTTGGTATTGTTTGCGTTCACGGTTTTTAGGCCTTTGATAAAGGCATATACCGTTAACTCTCCCGAGAATATCAAAAAAGCCGTTATGGCGGGAGTCATAGCGCTAATTTTACTCGATTCGTCTATCGCCGTTGCATTTTCCGATTGGTGGTACGGATTGTGCATATTAGCATTACTGCCCGTTTCAATGGGCTTGTCTAAATTATTTGCCGTTACCTAAGGTCAATTTATTATTGACGTTCAAAAGAAATACAATGTTTAAAACTATAGAGCAGAAGTTTGAGGTTTCCTATCGATATGGCCTCTATTTTACAGAAAACCTTTTTGGGACTACGAATACCCTGTTCAGGGATATTATAAAAGAATACAAAAACGAGCCCGTAAAACTGCTTTTTGTAATTGATGATGGCGTAGCGCTTGCCCATCCACAACTTGTAAAGAGCATAGAGACCTACTGCCAGAACTACCAAGAAAACTTGGTGCATATGAAAAGTATGGTGGTTCAAGGGGGCGAGGCGTGTAAGAACGATCAAGGTCAGGTCGAAGATATTCTAAAGGCCGTTAGTGAGTATGCCATTTGCCGCCATTCTTTTGTTGTGGTTATAGGTGGGGGTGCCGTTATAGATATGACGGGATATGCCGCCGCTATAGCGCATAGAGGGGTGAAATTGATTCGAATACCAACGACCGTGCTTTCCCAAGATGATTCTGCCGTGGGGGTAAAGAATAGCGTAAATGCCTTCGGAAAGAAGAATTTTATAGGAACCTTTGCGCCTCCTTATGCTATTATTAACGATACGGACTTCCTTAAGACTTTAGAGCAACGCGATTGGATTGCCGGTATTTCTGAAGCCTTAAAAGTGGCATTGATCAAAGATGCCGTCTTTTTTGAATACTTAGAGAAAAACGCACACCTCTTGCGCGATAGAAATATGGAAGCCATGCAATATACCATTTATAGGTGTGCCGAAATGCATATGCACCATATCGCCCAAGGAGGGGATCCTTTTGAAAGCGGATCGTCCCGACCTCTTGATTTCGGACATTGGGCGGCCCATAAATTGGAATATATGACCAATTACGCGCTTCGCCATGGTGAGGCCGTTGCAAAAGGTATTGTTTTGGATGTGGCTTATGCCCATTTGATCGGTCTGATAAACGAAGCCGACTTAAACCGCATTGTACGCGTCTTTCAGAACATTGGTTTCGACTTGAGTTTTCCGTTGGCTTCCGCGAAGGAGGTAGACGAACTGCTTAACGGAATTGAGGAATTTAGGGAACACTTGGGCGGTGAGCTTACGATTACCCTGATTTCGGATATCGGTGTAAAACACGACGTTCATGAAATTGACCGGGAGGTCATGAAAAAAGCATTGGACGTAGTAAACGAAATTTCTAAACTTAAAGTAGAGTAGCTTGCGCATAGATAATAATTTTCAACTTACGTATTGTACCAATATCCATCCCGGATTCGATTGGAAGACCACTTTTGATAGTCTTAAAGAACACGTTCCACAGATAAGGGGCAAAGTGTCTCCCGATAAGCCTTTTGGCTTGGGCTTACGGTTGTCTAATAAGGCGAGTGAGGAGCTCGATATGGATGGAAACCTAGAGGAGTTTAAGCAATGGATGGCCGAAAACCAGGTATATGTTTTTACCATGAACGGTTTTCCTTATGGGAACTTTCATAATGAGCGGGTCAAAGACGATGTTCATGCACCCGATTGGACGACACCGGAACGCCTCACCTATACCGAACGAATGTTCGATCAGTTGGCGGCCTTGCTTCCTGATGGTATTTCAGGGGGAATTTCCACTTCTCCCGTTAGTTATAAATATTGGCATGCTACGGAAGACGCTGTGAAATCGGCTTTTGAAACCGGGGCGAAAAATATGATAGAGGTGGCCATGCATCTCAATGAAATAGAGCGGCAGACCGGAAAATATTTGCATCTTGATATAGAACCTGAGCCCGACGGAATGTTGGAGAACAGTGACGAGGTGCTAGGCTTTTTTGCAGATTATCTTTTGCCTATCGGTACATCGGTAATTGTCGAAAAGCTCGGGGTCGATGTGGAAACGGCCGAAAAAATGATACGTCGTCACCTAACCGTATGCTACGATATCTGTCATTTTTCATTGGCTTTTGAGGAGCCGACCGATACCTTTGAAAAATTCGCTGAAGCGGGAATAGTTATCGGGAAAATACAGGTAAGTGCCGCTTTGAAGATTCTGTCGAACCCTTCGGGGAACGATGAAATATGGAAGGCTTTGACGCTTTTTGATGAGCCTACCTATCTCCATCAGGTTACCGAGAAAATTGGGGGAAAGGTGGTAACCTATAACGACCTACCTATTGTTCTTAAGGATAAAAAGGAATTTCAAGAATTGCGGGCGCATTTTCATGTGCCTATATTTTTAGAACGTTTTGGTGCGTTGGATTCGACCCAAGACCATATTCTAAAGGTGATGGAGTATGTAAAGAAGCATCCCGTTTCAGAACATTTGGAAATAGAGACCTATACTTGGGATGTGCTTCCGGCGGCTTTAAAAAAAGACCTTTCAGAGTCTATCATTAGGGAAATCGATTGGTTTGTAGAAAAGTTTTAGAAGATGAAAAAAACGCTAGTGATCAATGTTGTGGGCCTTACCCAACGTCTTATCGGGGAGCATACCCCCTTTATTGAGTCTTTTTTAAAAAAAGGCAAGTCGGCCTATATCAGTCCTGTTTTACCGGCGGTAACTTGTTCGGTCCAGTCTACCTATCTGACCGGGAAAACCCCGTCTGAACACGGTGTAGTGGGGAATGGCTGGTATTTTAAAGAGGAATGCGAGGTGAAATTCTGGCGTCAATCGAATAAATTGGTGCAGAGCGAAAAGCTTTGGGACGAGTTAAAAAGGGAAGATGAACATTTTACCTGTGCCAACCATTTCTGGTGGTATAATATGTACTCTAATGTAGATTATAGTTTAACGCCACGGCCCAATTACTTGGCGGATGGGCGAAAGATTCCCGATGTGTATTCGTATCCCCCTGAACTGAGGGATACCTTGCAGGAAGAGTTGGGTACCTTCCCTTTATTCCAATTTTGGGGGCCGAAAACTTCCATTAAATCGAGTAAATGGATTGCCGATGCAGCCATACGTACCGATGAGATGCATAACCCGACCCTGTCATTGGTTTACCTTCCACATTTAGATTACAATTTGCAACGTCACGGCCTTGATTTTACCAAGATCAAAAAGGACCTTAAGGAAATAGATGGGGTGGTGGAGCAGTTGGTGACGCATTTTCAACAGCGCAATGCACGTATTGTATTGCTATCTGAATATGGTATTACCGATGTGAGCAATCCTATTCATTTGAACAGGATCCTGCGTTCCAAAGGCTATATCGCCATACGGGAAGAACGCGGATTGGAGTTGTTGGATGCCGGGCAGAGCAAGGCCTTTGCGGTAGCGGACCACCAAATAGCCCATGTTTATTTGAACGACCCTTCGGTAAAGTTGGAAGTTAAGGCTTTGTTGGAGTCGGTTTCGGGGGTAGAAATGGTATTGACAGGGGAAGAATTGCAAAAGGTCAATTTACAACATGAACGTTGTGGAGACCTTGTGGTTGTGGCCGATGCGGACTCATGGTTTACCTACTATTTTTGGTTAGATGATGCTAAGGCTCCCGACTATGCGCGTATGGTGGATATTCATAAAAAACCGGGTTATGATCCAGTGGAAATGTTGACGGACCCTAAGGATAAATTGGTGATGGCCAAGGTTATCGGTAAATTATTGAAGAAGAAATTGGGATTCAGGACGGTAATGAACATTATACCCTTGGATGCCACCTTGGTAAAGGGGTCGCATGGTAGGATTCCGGAAGATAAGGCTGATTTTCCTATTTTGGTTACCGATCAGATCAACGCTACTTTCGACGATGCTATTGAAGCGACCGATGTATACCAGATCTTAAAAAACCATGTAACCGAAGATATATGAGGTATTTTTTTAAACTACTCGGCTTCGTGTTTACGGCCTTGTTTCTATGGTCGGCCTATGTTCAGAATAACGACCCCGATGCCTTTTTATGGTATGGTATTTATGGCCTTGCCGCGATAGCTTCGCTATTGTTCGCTATGGATAGGTTGAAATTTTCCGTGGCGGCTGTCTTGGGAATGCTTTATTTGATAGGAGCCATTGTTTCTTGGCCCGAAAAATTTGAAGGTTTTACCATTGGTGAAGGTAATATCGTAAATATTGAAAGAGGCCGGGAAGCTTGTGGTCTACTGATTGTGGCCTTGGTTATGTTCACTTATATGTGGCGCGAACGGTATGTAAAAAGACGATTAAAGGTCTAGGTCAAAAGTTTGGCGCAGCAAATCTATGGCTGGGTTTTTCTCCCGTAATTTTTGATATTTTTCTTCTGGGGTAAACGCGAACTTTTTTGCTACGGTTTCGTTTACGGTTATTTTTAGTTCAATAAAGTAGTTGTTGAGTTTTTTTCTCAGATACTCCATCAGGTCGTATTGCTCTCGCTCAATCTCCTTTTTCATAGTGCCGTTGGGAAGCTCGATCCAAATGGTTTTTTCTTGAAGTAGTTTCGGTACATCGGCATTGAGGTTGGAAGCTAATATTTTCTTGCCCTCCAAATCGATTTTATCGACAAAATCGGCCCAGTGCTTCTGCATTTCCTCTTCGGTAAATGGGTCTTTGGGTAGCTTACTTTCGTCAATGGTCTCGTCTTTTCGGCTTAGCTCGTGCTCTTTTTTGATCTTTAAGCTTGAAAGGGAGAGTCCTGATACCCTTTTGCCGCCACCGATATTGAGTTTTTTTATCGGAGGTGTTTCCGGTTGGGGTTCGGTTTCGGGCTTGGGTTCTACCACAGCATCCGAACTCGGAACTTCTTTCGGGCTTTCTTGGGGCCGATAATGGGTTTGCTCTTCCTTGTTCTTTGCTTCTACGGGGGTAGGGGGCGCTGCTGGCGATTGTTCTTGGGCGGTGCTTTCCTTTGGTTTTTTTTGTAGGGCATTGTTCCCCTTAAAAAAAGAAGCGGGAGCGATAAAGTCAGGGCTAGGGCCTGTTAAGATGTCGTGTTCAGAATTTTTTTTTTCAGCCTCAAAATCAATTGAGGCTAATTTCATCAGGGTAAGTTCTACCAGCAGCCGCTGGTTCTTACTGGTCTTGTACTTGAGGTCGCAATCGTTGGCAATGTTCAAGGCTTGCAATAGGAAGCGGTTAGAGGTCTTCTTTGATTGCTCTAGATAGTTCTGTTTGGCTACGTCGCCAACTTCTAGCAGGTTTATGGTGTCTTGGTGCTGACATACCATAAGGTCCCTGAAATGCGAAGCAAGGCCACTGATAAAGTGATGGCCGTCAAAACCTAGTGACAAGGTTTTGTTGAATAAAAGCAATAATTGGGGAATGTTGTGTTCTAAAATCAAATCGGTTGCCGAGAAATAGGTGTCGTAGTCAAGAACGTTAAGGTTCTCTGTAACGGCTTTTCTCGTCAATTCCTTTCCTGAAAAACTAACGACCCTGTCAAAAATGGAGAGGGCGTCCCTCATGGCACCGTCCGCTTTTTGGGCTATAATGTGCAAGGCGTCGTCATCTGCAACAATGCCTTGGTTTTCGGCTATGTATTTTAGGTATTCGGCGGCGTCTTTGACGGTAATTCGCTTGAAATCAAAAATTTGACAACGCGAAAGTATCGTAGGTATAATTTTGTGCTTCTCTGTGGTCGCCAAAATGAAAATGGCGTGTTTTGGTGGCTCTTCCAGGGTTTTTAGAAAAGCGTTGAAAGCCGATTGCGAGAGCATATGCACCTCATCGATGATATATACTTTGTATTTACCGACTTGGGGCGGGATACGTACCTGGTCGATAAGGTTACGGATATCGTCTACCGAGTTGTTCGAAGCGGCATCGAGCTCAAAAATATTGAAGGCAAAATCTTCACCTTCACGTTCGGTACCATCTGAATTGATCTGTTTGGCCAAAATACGCGCACAGGTAGTTTTACCAACTCCCCTAGGGCCACAGAATAAAAGGGCCTGTGCCAAATGATTGTGTTCAATGGCATTGGTGAGGGTATTGGTAATGGCCTGTTGTCCCACAACATCCCTAAATGTCTGGGGTCTATATTTACGTGCCGATACAATAAAGGGTTCCAAAAGAAACTACGGTTTAGAATTTACGTTCACTCGAATGTGCAAATATAAAAATAGGATTGGTAAGAGGGTTTTATTTCGACAAGATAAAGTCTTTATTTATCAACAATTGTTCTAATTTTGCAGGTTGAGCAGGTCGCCTTATCGCTGCCGTGAAAACGGGAGAGGAAAGTCCGGACACCATAGTGCAGCATAGCGGGTAACGCCCGTCGTCCGTTTAACGGAAAGGACAAGTGCAGCAGAAAGTATGTACAGGTAATGCTGTAGTGAAACCAGGTAAACTCTATGCGGTGAAACGCCATGTAAATCGGTGCTTGAGGGTTGCACGCCCGAGCCGAAGGGTAGGCGGTTAGAGGCCAGCAGTAATGTTGGTACTAGATAAATGATAGGGAAGTCCCTCGGGGCTTGACAGAATCCGGCTTATGGCCTGCTTTTTTTATTTTTGGTTTAGAGGGTGACTGGTTCGGGCCAGGCAAAAAAGCTAAAAATGCTACCTCCGTACTTTCTTTTTTCCACAAAATGTTCAAGATGTGATAGGTCCATGTGGCTCGAGTGCTCAATGATGAGTAGTCCGTTGTCTAGCAATAGGCCGTTTTCGAATACCTTTTGGGGAATTTTTTCAAAGGACTCTATAGGAAGGTCATAAGGAGGGTCGGCAAATATGATGGTCGCCTTTTCCCGCGATTTTTCAAGATAGGTAAAAACATCGCTTTTAAATGCGGCAATGCCCATCTCAAGAGTGTCGGAGGTATCGTTGATAAATTTCACACAGCCATAATCGGCGTCTACCGCACTTATGTTTTTGGTGCCCCGGGAGGCGAATTCATAGCTGATATTTCCGGTGCCCGAAAAAAGATCTACTACGGTGAGCTCGTCAAAATAATAGCGGTTGTTCAAAATATTGAACAAGGCTTCCTTGGCCATATCCGTGGTTGGTCGAACCGGAAGTTTTTTGGGGGCGCTTATTCGCTTGCCCTTATGTGTGCCTGAAATGATGCGCATTAAAAAGCGTTTATAACGGTGAAATCTATGGTCTCTTCTTTAGAGTTTAAATGGGGGTGCTCAGAGAAGGAAGGGAAAAATATCGAGACGTTCTTTGCGTAATTGTAGCAAAGCGTGTAGATGTCATCGCCTTCTTCGATCTGGCCGAAAAGCTTTATGAAGACCGACTCGGTATCGAGTTCAAGTTGCTCTAAGGTAAAAAGCAGGTAGTATAAAAAGTCTTCTTTGGTGATGAACGTAAAACTGTTGTAGAGTAAAAGTTTCTTTCCGGAGATTATGGTGACATCCATCTGTTGTTCCGAGATAAGAACATAACAGGTGGGCTCTTTTGAAGCCATATGGGGGTTCATCAGTGATTCTACTAATACGGTTCCGTTATGCTTAAAAGTAAATTCGCCGAAAAGGTCGTAAATGTAATTGTTGATGTTTACAAAAGGAACATAGACATTGATGATATCAAAGCTATCGAGTTCATCATAGGCCAAGTGGTCATTGGCCAGTATTTTGGTGTTGAACTTTAGGTAGTTGGCCAGTTCTTCTTCGTTGAACAAGGGTTTGGGTACTAGGCTAAAGAGAGTGTTGCGGTGGACTACCACAACTTCTGAATACCGGTCTTGTTCTATTTTGTGGGTGGAGAAGAGAAGTTTTAAGCGCTTTAATACCTCGTAGGGCGTCAATCTTTTGGCAAAGACTACGCTCTCGGCACTTACAATGGAATTTTCTACAGTATTGAGGACACAAAAAGAAAGTCCATTCAAGCTAACTTGAATGGACAGTTTTTTGAAATCTTCCACTAGTTCTCCAGTGTTATTTTTTGTCTCCTTTTTTGTCATATATAGGGGGCCAGTTTCCGCTGGTACTGACTTCGTCTAAAGATCCAACTTTGATAAAAGGTCCGTTTACTTCTTCAACGCCAACTTCGGCTTTTTCTTTCTTAAGGAGGGTTTCAGGCTGGTCGTACAATACAACGGCCTTGTCGACCTTGGCTTCAAAAACAGGGGCTTTATAGTTTCCTTTGGAAAGGATCGAAGCTTTCATTTCGAATTTTTCACCACCTTTTGCGAAAGGTACTTCCATTAAGGTTTTGTAACGGTTGTCACTTTTGAAAAGTGAATCTTTAACCGATACCGTACCTAGGGTATCTACAATTCTCACTTCTTTAAGCATGTCGATGCCGTAGGTCTTATCGAATTCCATATAAGATGAATCTCTCTGCTGGGTGATAGTATAATGTGCAGTATCGATAAACTTGATCAAACTGTTAAAGTCGTTAGCGTATTTTCTGTTGACTGTCTTGTAGGCCTCCTGCGCGTTTCTAATGTCTTTCAATTTGGCGATAACCTGCCCGAAACGTTCTTCCTTCACTTTATTGAATTCGATGGGCCCTGTAACTGATTGGTATATAAGGTATCCCAAACCTATACAAGCTATCCACAGTACAATTTGAATTATGGTCTTCATTTCTTAAGTGTTAATTATATTTTAGTGGTTGTCACAAATCTACAATTTTTTTTCAATCGCAAAAGTTTTTCGCCCAAAAATCCTGTTTATATTTGAGGTCTATGACAATGTTGACCGATGCATCTTTTTATAAAATTCTAAAGGAAAAATTTCCACACGAACCTACGCTGAAGCAGGCCATAGCCTTAGAAAAGTTGGCCATCTTTATACTTTCAAAGCGAAAGGAGGACGTATTTCTTCTAAAAGGCTTTGCGGGTACGGGTAAAACCACCCTGGTCGGCACCTTGGTCAACAGCCTGTGGAAAACCACTATGAAAGCCGTACTTATGGCCCCGACGGGGCGTGCGGCCAAGGTAATGTCAAACTACGCCAATACGCAATCCTTTACGATCCATAGAAAGATATACTTCCCTAAGAAACAGGGGGGTGGGGGGATACAGTTCGTCTTGGCGCCCAACAAGCACCGCAACACTATCTTTATCGTTGATGAAGCGTCTATGATACCCGATGCACCTACCGATTCAAAGCTCTTTGGTAACGGTTCTTTGTTAGATGACCTGATACAGTTCGTGTATTCAGGACATAACTGTAAACTTATTTTAATCGGTGATACCGCCCAGTTGCCGCCGGTGCATTTAGATTTGAGTCCGGCCTTGGATCCCGATAAACTGGCCTTGAATTATAATAAGGAAGTGATACGATTGGAACTTGACGAGGTGGTGCGCCAAGCTGAAAATTCCGGAATTTTGGTTAACGCCACCCTGCTTCGTGAACAATTACAAGGAAGTTTCTTTGAAAATTTCCAATTTCACCTCGATAACTATAAGGATATCGTCAGGCTCGTTGACGGATATGAGATACAGGAAGCCATTGACAACAGTTATTCGGAAAATGGAAAGGAAGAGACCGCATTTATCGTGCGCTCCAATAAAAGGGCCAACCTCTACAATGAAAACATTCGCAGTCGCATCTTGTTTCTAGAGAACGAGTTGGCGGTGGGTGATTATATGATGGTGGTCAAAAACAACTATTTTTGGCTGAGTCCGAATACGGAGGCAGGTTTTATTGCCAATGGGGATATCATAGAGGTGCTTGAAATTTTTGCCATTAAGGAACTGTACGGCTTCCGGTTTGCCGAAGTGAAGGTGCAAATGGTAGATTATCCTAATCAGAAACCTTTTGAAACGGTACTTCTGTTAGATACCATAAAGGCCGAAACACCTTCGTTGCCCTATGAAGAGGGCAATAGGTTGTATCAGGAGGTAATGAAGGATTACGCCAACGAAAGTTCAAAGTACAAGAAGTTTTTGGGAGTAAAGAACAATAAGTATTTTAATGCGCTACAGGTCAAGTTTTCCTATGCCATCACCTGCCATAAGTCACAGGGGGGGCAGTGGAATACGGTTTTCGTGGAGCAGCCCTACTTGCCGAACGGTGTGGATAAAGAGTATTTACGTTGGTTGTATACGGCTGTTACAAGGGCCAAAAAACAATTGTACCTTATCGGATTTAAGGACGATTTTTTTGTTGATTCGGAATAGGCTAAATTCGTCTTGGTAAAGCGCTAGTTTTAAATCGGTTTGCCGCTGAAGGGGAGGCCTTGGCTTAGCGGGTCGAATGGCGGAATGAAATAATTTTAGTTGAGATGACATCAGATACCATTATCAGTATTTTTTTAGGGGTAGGCTTGGCCGCTTCGGTAGGCTTTCGTGTATTCTTGCCGCTTTTTGCCTTGAGTCTGGCCTCGTACACCGGGGTCTGGGAGTTGAATGAGAGCTGGCAGTGGATCGGTAGTTTAGCGGCTTTGATTACGCTGGGCGTCGCCACGTTTGTGGAAATTTTCGCCTACTTTATCCCTTGGGTAGATAATGTTTTAGATAGCTTTGCGGTACCTTTGGCCGCTATTGCGGGTACAGCTGTAATGGTGTCTACCGTGGCAGATCTTGATCCCGTGGTTACTTGGTCTTTGGCCATAATAGCCGGTGGCGGTACCGCTACGGCCATTAAAGGGGCAGGGGCGACCAGTAGATTGGCTTCGACGGCTACCACCGGAGGATTGGGAAATCCCTTGGTTTCGACGGTAGAGACGGGTACCGCCTTAGTCGTGACCACGGCCTCTATATTCGCTCCTATTTTGGCCGCATTTTTGGTGGTTATCATTTTAGCTTTGATTTTTAGGATCTATAGAAAACTAAGGCCTAGGACAAAAAGATAGATACTGTTTGAGCGGTAAGCTTATGCAAACGGATGTTTTGGCCGTAGGCATGAAGTATAAAATATGTAGTTAACGATAATACTATAGTAAAGTGAAGATAATAGCCATGATACCGGCCCGTTATGCCGCATCGCGATTTCCGGCAAAGTTGATGCAGGACCTTTCGGGTAAGCCGGTTATATTACGAACATATGAAGCTGCGCTAAAAACCATGCTTTTCGACGAGGTATTCGTTGTAACCGATAGCGATGTTATTTACAATACCATTATAAGTGCCGGTGGCCAAGCCTTAATGAGCCAAAAAGAGCATGACTGTGGTAGTGACCGTATTGCCGAGGCCGTTACCGATATGGATGTTGATATCATTGTCAATGTTCAGGGGGATGAACCTTTTACCGATCGCGAGAGCCTGGCAGGGGTATTGGAGGTGTTTAAGCAGGATCCCGATAAAGAAATCGACTTAGCTTCGTTAATGGTACGTATTACCGATGAAGAGGAAATAAGCAACCCTAATACGGTCAAGGTTATAGTCGACAACCGAAATTTTGCATTGTATTTTTCACGTTCGCCTATTCCTTATCCTAGAAATAAAGATATAGAGAGCATATATTATAAGCACAAAGGTATCTATGCCTTTAGAAAACGGGCCTTGATGGACTTTCAAAGGTTGCCGATGCTGCCCTTGGAGGCCATAGAAAAGATCGAGGCCATACGTTATTTGGAATACGGCAAAAAAATTAAGATGGTGGAAACCACGGTTTCCGGAATAGAAATCGATACCCCTGAAGATTTGAAAAGAGCACAACAGGCATGGAAGTAGACTATAGTAATATTAAGGTCGTCGGTTTTGATGCCGATGATACGCTATGGGTAAATGAAACCTATTTTAGGGAGGCCGAAACAAAGTTTGGCAAGCTTCTCGAAGGGTACGAAACCATGAATACCATTGATCAAGAGTTGTTCAGAATGGAAATCAAAAACCTTGAGCTTTACGGTTACGGGGTTAAGGGATTTATGCTTTCAATGGTAGAATCGGCATTGGAACTGTCGAACAATAAGGTTTCGCAGGCAACGATCGGCGAAATCTTGAATATTGGCAAAGAGATGCTAAGGCAACCTGTAGAATTGTTAGAGGGCGTAAGGGAAGTTTTACGTAAATTGAGCGGAAATTATCGGTTAATAGTACTGACCAAAGGAGACTTATTGGATCAAGAACGCAAATTGGAACGATCGGGACTTTCTGAATTTTTTCAACATGTGGAGGTTTTGAGCGATAAAAAAGAAGAAAACTATCTACATTTGTTGAACCATTTGCAGATCGATGTAAACGAATTTCTTATGATCGGAAACTCTTTGAAATCGGATGTTCTTCCCCTTGTGAATATTGGGGCCCAGGCGGTTCACGTTCCTTTTCATACCACCTGGCAGCACGAAGAGGTCAAAGTAAATGAGGATGATTATAAATATCTGAAAATAAATAGATTGACAGATATTTTGGGGTATTTGAAATAAGACTATGGAGGTTAAAAAAGATATGGGGCGTAAGCCCGAAACAATTAGTGTGAATACTGAATATAAGAATTTTCCAATGGTACCCAGGGTGGTATTCGGAAGGGGGAGTTTTGATCAATTGGGAGCTATTTTAATGCCGAGAAGGAAGCATTCCGAAGCACCGTTTATTTTTTTGGTCGATGATGTTTTTGAGAATACCGAATTGGCCAAAAGAATCCCTTTAATTTTTAATGATCAGATTATTTTTATTTCGGCGGAAGAAGAGCCGAAAACGACCCAGGTAGATGTCTTGGTCGATAAAATCAAGGCCGAATTCGGGGAATTGCCTTCCGGTATCGTCGGAATCGGTGGCGGAACATTGCTTGACTTGGCAAAGGCCGTGGCCATCTTGCTAACGAACAACGGTAGTTCTTCTGACTATCAAGGTTGGGATTTGGTTCATAAACCTGCCGTTTTCCATGCCGGAATACCTACCATAAGCGGTACGGGTGCCGAGGTTTCTAGAACTACCGTACTCTTGGGGCCCGAAAAGAAATTAGGAATCAATTCCGATCATACCACTTTTGACCAAGTGCTTTTAGATCCCGATTTGACCCAAGGGGTCAGCAAAGAGCAGTGGTTCTATACGGGTATGGATTGTTATATCCACTGTATCGAGTCATTGACGGGAACTTACCTGAACGCCTTTAGCCAAAGTTATGGCGAAAAGGCCTTGGAACTCTGTAAAGAAGTCTATTTAGGGAGTTTATCCCCTGAAGAATCGCGTGATAAATTAATGATGGCATCATGGCACGGGGGTATGAGCATAGCCTATTCACAGGTGGGTGTAGCCCATGCGATGAGTTACGGTCTCGGCTATTTGTTGGGGGTTAAACATGGTATTGGCAATTGTTTGGTGTTTCAACACTTGGAGGAGTTTTATCCTGAAGGCGTGGCCCTTTTTCACGAAATGAGGCAAAAGCACGATATAGCATTGCCGCAAGGGGTTTGTGCCAACCTAAGTGATGCCGATTTTGAGACAATGATTTCCGTTGCCATGAATATGGTTCCCTTATGGGAAAACGCCTTAGGTAAGAACTGGCGGGAAACCATTACTCCTGAAAAGTTGAGGTCTATTTATGAAAAAATATAACTTTCCTGCCGCTTAAGGGAAAGTGGTCATGGCATTTTGATGCCTATCCGTATTTTTCTTTAATTTAAAGTTTCCTCTATGCAAAGATTGGCCCGTTTTATTTATTTCAAGCTGATGGGCTGGAAGATGGTCGGTACATTTCCAGGTCATTTAGACAAGTTTGTCATCGCCGTTGTTCCACATACCAGTTATGTCGATTTTTTTCTCGGTTTGTTGATACGGAAAATATGGAATGAACCTATCAATTTTGTCGGTAAAAAAAGTCTCTTTGCCTTTCCTTTCGGTTTTATATTTAGGAAGTTGGGAGGAGAGCCCATTGATCGTAGTAAGAATAACGATATGGTTTCGGCCACAGTAAAGGTATTCCAAGAGCGGAAGAAATTTAGATTGACCATTGCTCCTGAAGGTACCCGGAAAAAAGTGGATAAATGGAAAACCGGGTTTTATTATATCGCCAAAGGAGCCCAAGTGCCCGTTGTGCTGGTGGCCTTTGATTTTGGTAAAAAACAGGTCAAGATTTCAGAACCTTTGTATACTACCGATGATAAAGACGCCGATTTTAAGGTTTATGAAGACTTCTTTAAAGGTGTAGTCGGAAAGATACCACGGCAGCCATAAGGTGTGTTAAGGAAGAAAAGTTTTTTTCGCATCATACAAACTTAGGTTTACCCTATTAAAAAAGCGGCCTATCGGACCGCTTTTTTAATATGTGAAATAACTTTCGTTATCGAATGCTATTCTTGCATTGTATGATAGACGTTCTGAACATCGTCGTCTTCCTCTATTTTTTCTAAAAGCTTCTCGACATCGGCAGCTTCTTCCTCTGAAAGCTGCTTGGTTACTTGTGGAATGCGCTCGAATCCGGAGGATAAGATTTCAATCTCCCTGTTTTCCAGTTCTTTTTGAATGGCTCCAAAGCTTTCAAAAGGGGCGTAGATCAAAATACCGTCATCATCTACAAAAACCTCTTCCGCTCCAAAATCAATAAGTTCCAGTTCCAGTTCTTCGGGATCGATGCCTTCTGCAGGAATCCTGAAATTGCAAGTGTGGTCAAACATAAATTCTACAGAACCCGATGTGCCCAAACTTCCATCACATTTATTGAAATAGCTTCTGATATTGGCAACGGTTCGGGTGTTGTTATCGGTAGCGGTCTCGATGAGGATCGCTATACCATGGGGTGCGTAACCTTCGAACAATACTTCTTTGTAATCGCCTAGACTCTTATCGGAGGCTCTTTTAATGGCGCGCTCAATATTGTCCTTGGGCATGTTTACCGACTTGGCGTTCTGGATGACCGCCCTAAGTCTTGAATTGGAGTCCGGATCCGGTCCTCCTTCTTTTACAGCTATTACAATATCCTTTCCAATGCGAGTAAAGGCCTTTGACATAGCTGACCATCGCTTCATTTTACGTGCTTTTCGAAACTCAAAAGCTCTTCCCATAATCTGTAACTAAATATTTGTTGAAGGTAGCAAATTTAATAAAATTGACAACGGGTGCAAGTACTTGGCCCTCACCATTTCAAAAGAAGTTTGTATAAGGGGCGTTTTTGAACCGTACAGGAATATTATTTTGTCAAATAGGGCTACCTTTTATTCACTTTCAATAATCGCTTCAATGCTATGCGCCAACTTAAAATCTTTTTCCGTAAGGCCCCCTACATCGTGGGTGTTCAGTCGAATGTGCAATGAATTGTAAACGTTGCTCCAGTCGGGGTGGTGCCCTTGGGCCTCGCATTCAAAGGCAATACGCGTCATTACCGAAAAAGTTTCTTTGAAGTCCTTGAATTCGAACGAGGTTTCAATGGCGCCATTGGCGTAATCCCAACCGTCAAGCTTGGCAAGTTGGCTCTCGATTTCTTGTTCAGATAATTTTTTCATAGGTGTGTTGCTGTATTTGCGTGGTTACGAAAACCTGAAATTAATCATTTCAAATTTCTTCGGGGGTAAAAAATACCCTTATTGTGAGTTCTAGCGCATCACATGGTGGTCTATGATATCTTGATAGCTAAACTGTAGGTTTTTAGGGAGTTTGTTGTCTCGGGGCAATACGGCGAGATATCGTTCGTCGTTAGTGGTGAATACCCGCTTGTAGATCGGGGTGAAATCACCGATGCGCTCTACGATTTCCTTTGTGAAATCTTCGTGGTGCACAAGGTCGTTACTGCCAAGATGAAAGATACCTCTTTTATTTCTGTTGATGAGGTAATGGATCTGTTGGGTGAGTTTGTCGTCGTTGGTTACGTTCAAGACCAGATTGGGAAAAACTTCAACAGGCGCATTGTCCCAAATATATTTTTTGATATCCTTTACCCGTGGAGAACTATTGCCGAAAACCATGGGTATACGCAGTATGCCCATTTTTTTTGGGGGAAGCCTAAGGAGCATATTTTCGATTTTGATCTTCAATCGTCCGTATACACTCTCCGAAAGCGTTTTGTCGTGCTCGTAGGAAGGGTATTTGCTATAGGCGTCAAACACATTGGCAGAAGAGAGGAAGTATAGGCAACAATCGTTTTCCTTTACGTATTCGACAAGGTGCCGATGGGCCACGATTTGCGAGGCAAAATTTCCCCTGACGGCCGATACGATTACTTTTGGGCCTACCTTTTCCAGAATTTCATGAACGTCATCCTCTTCCATATTGTATTTGAAGAACTGTTTGTTGCCTTCAAATGATCGTCTGGCCGAATTATACGTGCCGTAGGTGTCAAAATAGTTGCATAGCTCTTTGTATATGGCATGGCCCAAAAAACCACTGGCTCCTAAAATGAGAATTTTTTTACTTCCGTCGTCCATCTTTCTCCCTCTCTCTTATGTGTCTGTGCCGCTTATCCTCTGTAAAAAGGCGGCTTTACAATAGTGGCCGGTACCGCATTTTTTCTGATTTGAATGTGTATTTTACTGCCTGCTTCCGCAAATACGCTAGGAACGTAACCTAGGCCTATACCCTTGCCCAACGAAGGGGACATGGTACCGGAGGTTACAATCCCAATAGTCTTTCCTTGTCCGTCCACTATGTCGTACCCCTGTCTTGGTATCCCTCTTTCGTCAAGTTCAAATCCGATCAACTTGCGTTCTGGGGCATGCGCCTTTATTTTGGCCAAGGCTTCGCTGTTTACAAAATCTTTGGTGAACTTGGTGATCCAACCCAATCCGGCTTCAAACGGAGAGGTGCTGTCGTCAATATCGTTACCATATAGGCAATAGCCCATTTCAAGACGTAGGGTGTCACGAGCGGCAAGACCTATGGGTTTGATGTCGTAGGCGGCTCCTGCTTCAAAAACCTTGTCCCATACTTGTTGTACCTCGCTGTTCTTGCAATAGATTTCGAATCCGCCCGATCCGGTATAACCGGTAGCCGAAATAATGACATTGTCGATTCCCGCAAAATCGCCTACCACAAAATTGTAGAACTTGATGCTGGCCAAATCGACCGATGTCAGCGATTGCATCGCTTCAACAGCTTTGGGCCCTTGGATGGCCAAAAGTGAAAATTCGTCAGAAATATTGCGCATGGTAGCGCCTATTTCTTCATTGTATTTTGATATATGTGCCCAGTCTTTTTCAATGTTCGAAGCGTTGACTACCAAAAGGTAGGTTTCTTCCTTTATGCGATATACGATAAGATCATCGACAATACCACCTGTTTCATTCGGGAGGCAGCTGTATTGTGCTTTTCCAAGGGTAAGTTTAGAGGCATCGTTAGACGATACTTTTTGAATAAGGTCTAGGGCTTTCGGGCCCTCGATCAAAAACTCTCCCATATGGGAAACATCAAAAACACCCACACCTTTGCGAACGGTCTCGTGTTCTACATTTATGCCTTCATAAGAAACAGGCATATTGTATCCGGCAAAGGGTACCATTTTTGCACCTAAGGCTTCATGGGTCTGGGTCAACGCAGTATTTTTCATCGTACTTCTTTATTTAGGCTTACAAAGCTATTGAAATATTTAACTATTGTATAATTGCGGTTTGATATGTTTTGCATAATCTTTGTAAATTACCCCAAGCATTGTTTCAATGCGAAAAGATCAAACCTCTAAAAAATACAAAATGGTAAGACTACTTTATGTAATGGTAGCGATATGTATGGCTCCTTTGTCCAGCATGGCCCAAGACGAACCTTCCGATTTCCTTTCGGCCGATTTTCACAAGAACAGAAGGGAAGCGGTCCGAAAAATGATGCCCGCCAATAGTGTGGCCGTTTTTTTTGCCAACGCCGTTAGAAATCGTGCCAATGATGTAGATTATGTCTACCATCAAGACCCCAATTTTTATTACCTGACAGGCTATAAGGAGCCGAACTCGGTCTTGCTTATTTTTTCGGAAGATCAAAAAGATGCCAATGGAGAAGTGTACAATGAGACACTTTATGTACAGGAGCGCGACCCGAGGGCCGAGCAATGGAACGGAAAACGTCTGGGAATAGAAGGGGCTAAAAGTAAATTGGGTTTCAAATCGGTCTTTAACGGTAGTGCGTTCAAACAAGTGGCCGTCGACTTTAAAAAGTTCGATAAGGTGCTGTTCTTTGATTTTAAGAACGATTATCGCGATTCAAGGGACGGGGCGGATCTCTTCGATTTGATACAAACCTTCAAGGAAAAAACCAATTATCCGGCCGATTACGATGGCTCAAAAGAGCGGTTTTATTCGATGATTACCGCTACGGATGTTGAGAACAGTGCCAATGTGGCCCAAGTTTTGGGGCGTTATTTGAACCGGGACGAAAAGTTGCAGGAAGATGAACTTTTAAGTGGATTTGTAAATGCCGGGGACGATAAGTTGCGAAATGAAATAAAGCAAAAGGTTTCCCTAAAGCTCGATGCCCATAATTTGGATTCCTCTACGTTGGGCGAGATTATGGCGACTTTACGCGAGACCAAACTTGAGGAAGAAATGGCGCTCTTGAAAAAAGCCATAGAGATTTCGGCAGTGGGGCAGGTAGAGGTGATGAAGGCCATGCACCCGAACATGTCGGAAACCGAAATCCAAGGGGTGCACGAATATGTCTATAAGAAATACGGTGCGGAATACGAAGGGTATCCTTCTATTGTAGGAGGAGGCAATAATGGGTGTATTTTGCATTACATAGAAAACAACAAACCTCAGGTAGGCAATGATTTGGTGTTGATGGATCTAGGCGCCGAATACCGGGGCTACACGGCCGATGTTACCCGAACCCTACCGGCTAACGGAAAGTTTACCAAGGAACAAAAACAGATATACGATATTGTATATGAAGCTCAGGAAGCGGGTATTAAGGCCAGTGTAGTCGGTGCCCCCTTCCAGGCCCCGGGGCAAGCCGCGAGTAAAGTGGTTACCGAAGGTCTGATGAAACTGGGTATAATCAAAAAGGAAGAAGAGGCCCGTGTTTATTTTCCCCATGGTACTTCGCATTATTTAGGTTTAGATGTACATGATGCCGGAACCTATAGACCTTTTCAGGAGAATACGGTAATTACGGTAGAGCCGGGTATCTATATTCCCGAAGGAAGTGCTTGTGATGAAAAATGGTGGGGTATAGCGGTACGGATAGAAGATGATATCCTAATAACGAAAGACGGGCCGGTAAACCTATCGGCCATGGCGCCTAGAAAGGCAGAGGACATAGAAAAAGTTATGAAGCAACCGAGTCCGTTGGACAAATTTGAGCTTCCGAAGCTGAACTAATAAAAAAGCCCCTAAAATTATTTAGGGGCTTTTTTATTAGCGGTTCAATAGATACTGTTTGAGCTCGTCGTATTCCTTTATGGAAAGGGACTTCTTTTCTTTGTCCATTACCTGTTTGATCTGTTCGGGAATATCGACCGACCGACCGATGGTGTCTTCCACCACATCCAAAAATTTTACGGGATGTGCGGTCTCTAAAAAGATACCGTAACAATCGGGATGCGTTTCTTGGTATTTCTTCAGCCCTAAATAACCGACAGCCCCATGGGGGTCGGTAATATAGCCGCTTTTAGCGTATACTTTTTTCATGGTTTCCCTGGTTTCCGCATCGGAGAAGGCATACGAAGAGAGGTTTTTCTGTAACGCTTCAAAATTATCTTGGTACAAATGTCTGATGCGAATGAAATTACTTGGGTCGCCCACATCCATGGCATTTGAGATGGTTGGTGTAGAGGGTTTTGGGGTGTATTCCTTCGTTCTCATGAACTCGGGCACGGTGTCGTTAACATTGGTGGCGGCAATAAAGTGTTTTACGGGCATGCCTAGACGTTGGGCTACCATACCGGCACAGATGTTTCCGAAGTTACCGCTGGGGATGGAGAAAACGATTTCCTTTCCCTTTGCTTTCGCTTGTTTATAGGCAAACAGAAAATAGAACAATTGGGGCAGCCAGCGCGCCACATTGATGGAATTGGCCGATGTCAATTGCATTTTTTCCAGAAGGTCTCCGTCTAAGAAAGCGGTCTTTACCATTTTTTGACAGTCGTCAAAGGTGCCGTCTACTCTAAGGGCGGTTATATTCTGGCCCAAGGTGGTCAGCTGTCGTTCTTGAATATCGCTTACTTTTCCGTTCGGGTAGAGAATGACCACACGAACGCCTTCCACACCTAAAAAACCATTGGCAACGGCGCCACCGGTGTCACCTGAAGTGGCTACCAATACGGTTACATCTTGCTTTTCCCCTTCTGAAAAATAGCCAAGGCAATTGGCCATAAAGCGTGCGCCGACATCTTTAAAGGCCATGGTGGGACCGTGAAAAAGTTCTAAGGTCGATACGTTTTCCTCAATTTCAACTACCGGAAAGTCAAAGTCAAGGACCTTGGCAATAATTTCGCGGAGCCTGTCGTTGGGAATTTCATCGGATACAAATTGGTGAATGGCATTGAATGCAATTTCATGATCGGTCAAATCTTCGATATGTTCAAAGAAACGCGCGGGAAGGGGCTCTATCCGCTCAGGAAAATACAGTCCTTTATCGGGAGCGATTCCTTTGATTACCGCATCTTTAAACGAAACTTCGGGGGCTTTTTTATTTAGGCTATAAAAATTCATTACTGTAGGGTCTTTATTCCTTCACGGTTAATTTTAGAGACGTGAACATCGTAATCGATACCAATGTTCTTGTATACATTTTTCATGGCGGCCGCAACTTCGTTTGCCATAGCTTCACCTTTGCTGAACGCAAAAATAGAAGGCCCGGAACCCGATATGCCGCAACCTAGGGCACCTGCATTTAAAGCTTCGCTTTTTACTTGGTCAAAACCAGGAATCAATATGGAGCGGATGGGCTCGACGATATGGTCGACCAAGGAACGTCCGATGAGGTCGTAATCTTCAGTGAATAGGCCGGCTATGAGCCCGCCTACGTTGCCCCACTGCTTAATGCCGTCGGCCAAGGTGATATTGGTTTTCAGTATTTTTCGCGAATCAGATGTCTTTACTTCTATTTGTGGGTGGATTACCGTAGCGTACAATTCGGAAGGCGTGTGAATAGGTATAATGTCCAAGGGGGCGTAACTGCGCACCAGGGTAAAGCCTCCAAATAGGGCCGGGGCTACATTGTCGGCATGGGCGACGCCACTTGCCAACCGTTCGCCTTCCATAGAAAACTGAACCAGTTCAAGGGTAGAAAACGGCCTGCCCAATAGCTCGTTCATGGCCCAAACGGCCCCTGTTGAACTCGCTGCGCTGCTGCCGATTCCGCTTCCGGCCTTTATCTTTTTGTAGATTTCGATTTCAAATCCACCTTCGTAGTCGCCTTTTTCCAAAAGAGCCAAGCCTGCTACACCGGCCACATTGCGCTCAGTTTCCATGGGGAGGTCTTGGCCTTCTAATTTAGTGATCCTTAAGCCTTTTTCCGAGGTTTTTCGAACCACCATGGTATCGCCAACGTTATCTAGGGCCACACCGAGTACATCAAATCCGCAGGAGACATTGGCAATCGTTGCCGGACAGAATATTTTAATTTCTTCCATAATTAGAAATTTCCGATTCTAATGATATCGGCAAAAATGCCTGAGGCGGTAACGTCGGCCCCTGCACCGGCCCCTTTGATGATCATAGGCTGGTTAGGGTAGCGCTCCGTATAAAAAAGAACGATATTGTCACTGCCTTCCAAGTTGTAAAAGTCGTGTCCCTTAGGGATGGCCTGAAGGCCTACACTGGCTTTTCCGTTTTCGAATTGGGCCACATACTTTAATTTGCTATCGGCGTCTTGGGCCTCTTTGTACATCTTTTGAAAATCGTCTTCATGCTTGATCAACGAAGCGAAGAAATCTTCATTGTTCGTAGTGTCAAGGCTTTCTTGAGGTAAGAACGATTTGTTTTCAATATCGCCGATCTCTAATTGGTTTCCGCTTTCACGGGCCAAGATCAAGATTTTTCGCATCACATCAACACCGCTCAAATCTATCTTTGGATCCGGTTCGGTATAACCTTCTTGCTGGGCTTGTTTCACGATATCGTGAAAAGTGGTCTTGTCGTTGAAGTTGTTGAAAACAAAGTTCAGGCTTCCGGATAGAACCGCTTGTATCTTAAGGATTTTGTCGCCCGAGGCGATCAAATGTTTTAATGTATCTATAATCGGAAGTCCGGCCCCTACATTGGTCTCGAATAAGAAAGGGGCATTGTAGGTTCGCGCAAGCGACTTTAGTTCTTGGTAATTTTCATAGGCCGAAGAACAGGCGATCTTGTTACAGGTAACTACCGAAATGCTGTTGCCCAAATAGGCGTTGTAGGTTTTGGAAACCTCCTCGCTTGCCGTATTATCTACGAAAATGCTGTTGCGGTAATTGAGCTCGTTGACTTTTTTCATGAACTCGACCTTGTCGGCCTTTTGTCCGGCGGCCAGTTCCGCTTCCCAATTTTTAAGGGGAATACCGTTTTCGTCAAAAACCATGGTGCGCGAATTCGACATGCCAATGACGCGTATGTTCAATTTTAGGTTTTCTTTTAAAAACTTCTTTTGTTGGTAGATCTGCTTCAATAATTTAGATCCTACGTTACCCACACCCATTACGAAGAGGTTGAGCTGTTTGATGTTTTCTTCAAAAAATTCTTCGTGAAGGGCGTTGAGGGCTTTTTTAACGTCTTCTTTCTTGATAACGGCCGAAATGTTCCGCTCCGAAGCGCCCTGTGCAATGACACGTAGGTTTACGTTGTTCTTGCCTAAAGTGCTGAACATTTTACCGCTCAGGCCTTGATGGCTTTTCATATTGTCGCCGACCAGTGCTATGATGGCCAAATTTTTTTCCGCAATTACGGGCTTTATCTTTCCGCGTTCTATTTCGTATTCAAAAGCAGTATTCACCACTTCGGTGGCCCTGTCGATATCATCGGCCGAAACACCTACGCAGATAGAGTGTTCCGAAGACGCCTGGGTAATAAGCACTACGCTTATTTCTGATAGGGAAAGCACTTCAAAGAAGCGTTTTGATATACCGGGAATACCTACCATTCCAGGACCTTCAAGAGATAATAGGGCAATATTTTCTACATGGCTGATACCACGCACCGTCTTGCCTTTTTCGTTTTTGTTCTTGGTGATTAAGGTTCCGGAATTATCGGGTTCAAATGTATTTTTAATTACGATGGATATACCTTTGGCCAATACCGGTTGAATGGTTGGGGGGTATAAGACCTTGGCGCCAAAATGCGATAGCTCCATGGCTTCTTCGTACGATATGTGCGGAATGGCCTTGGCCTGTTTTACGATTTTTGGGTTGGCCGTAAACATACCGCTAACATCCGTCCATATTTCCAAGAACTCGGCATTGATGGCCGCAGCTACAATAGCGGCCGTATAATCTGAACCTCCACGGCCTAAGGTGGTAGAGTTGCCGTTTTCCGAGGAAGCGATAAAACCTCCCATAACAATGACTTGGTGGTCGTCTTTATCGAAGAACTTCACGCAGTTGTCATTGGTCAGGTCGAAATTGACCGCGGCCTTACCGTTTATGTCATTGGTCTTGATCAGTTCCCTGCTATCGATATAAGCGGAATTTAAATCCTCTTGAATAAAATATTCGTTGATGATATAAGATGATAGAAGTTCCCCGTAGCTTACGATCTTATCGGAAAGACGAGGAGTGATTTCCCCAATGAGAAAAGCACCTTCGAGTAGGGTTTCTAAAGTGTTGATTTCACTTTTGACCTTGCTTAGTACCTTGCTTTGGGCGCTTACGTGAATAAGTGACTTGGCCGTATCCAAGTGTCGGTCTTCGATTTCTTTTAAAATAGATTTATAACCTTGGTCTTGGGCAGAGGCTTGTTGTGCCGCATTGAGCAAGAGGTCGGTAACACCACCGAAAGCAGATACCACAACAATAGTTTTTTTGGCATCTGATTGGGATACGATATTTTTTACTAATGATATGTTGGAGGCGTTGGCTACGGATGTGCCGCCGAATTTTAAAACTTTCATGTTAGAGGAAATTAACTCTTAAAAATAGATTGGGTGCGAAATAACGCGATAACGAACTGATATGTTTTTGCCTACCCCAAAGGGGTGGTGGTGCCAAATGTGTTGATAGAACCATTGGTCGTGAAGAAAAGTTCAGTTGATATGTTTGCGATATGCTGGTACATTGTAAAAATGAAAGCATCAAAAGTAGTACTTTTGGACTCTTAATCAAATTTTTGTTGCTAGTTATTGGGCCATAATGTTAATTACTTACATTATTGAAAATTTTGTGAGATTTTCGCATAAAATTATAGCTATTGCATCATTGTTTGAGCGGCGAGCTAACAAGTGGAAACCATATACATACTTAACAACCAGATAATTCTACAATCGTATACATGAAAATTTTCTCAGCAAAACAAATCTATGAAGCCGATAAGGCTACGATAAAAAAGAACGGTATAAGCAGTGATGAATTGATGGAAGGCGTTGCCGTTCAACTTTTCAATTGGTTGCACTATAGAATTCAGGGTGCCCCGGTCAAAATTCACCTCTTCTGTGGTATCGGTAATAATGGAGGGGATGGTATTGCCTTAGCGAGGCACTTACTAGAACACGGTTATAATATTGAGGTGTACGTTGTGAATTATAGCAAGAAACGGTCCGATGATTTTTTAGTGAACCTAGACCGTTTGAAAGACCGGAAAGTATGGCCCGAGTTTTTGGAGGAAAGCTCCGTTTTGCCTGAAATAGGGCGGGATGATATTGTGGTGGATGCCATTTTTGGTATTGGCCTGAACCGTGCTCCCGATACTTGGGTGGTAAAATTGTTCGACCATATCCGGCAATCGGAAGCCTTTGTGCTTTCTGTTGATATTCCGTCAGGATTGTTCACCGATAAGGTGCCCCACGACGAAAATGCGGTGATAAGGGCGAACCATACCCTAAGTTTTCAAGTGCCGAAATTGGTGTTTTTCTTGCCTGAAACTGGTGTCTTTACCGAGCAATGGGAGGTTTTGGATATTGGTATTGATCCCGAATTCTTAACGAATACGGAAACGGATTATGAGTTGATAGGGAAGAACGAAATGCTTCCCGTCTATATCCCCAGGGAAAAATTTTCGCATAAGGGAAGTCATGGACACGGACTTATTGTCGGGGGAAGCTATGGTAAGGTCGGTGCGGTGCATTTGGCTTCTAAGGCATGTTTGTATGCAGGTAGCGGCTTGGTAACGGCCTATGTTCCCAAATGTGGCTATGTGCCCCTGCAGACGAATTTCCCCGAAGCCATGGTCATAACCGATGTCGATGAAGAAGTTATATCTAAAATCGAGTTTGATATTGACCCTACGGTAATCGGTATCGGTGTTGGAATGGGGAAAGATAAACGTAGTGTGCAGGCTCTCGATGATTTTTTGAATAGCAATAAAAAACCCTTGGTAATTGATGCCGATGCCTTGAACATACTTGCAGAAAACAGGCATTTGTTGGATAAAATCCCCGCGCAAAGCGTATTGACCCCCCATCCAAAAGAATTGGAAAGGTTGATCGGTACTTGGAAGGATGATTTTGATAAATTGGATAAGGCAAAAGCATTTTCAAAGAAATACGACTGTGTTTTGGTGATCAAAGGCTCGCATACCATTACCCTCTATGATGAAAAGGGATATATCAACACTACTGGGAACCCAGGTATGGGAACCGGTGGAACGGGGGACCTGTTGACCGGTATGGTAACGGGACTTATAGCTCAGGGATACAATCCGCTTAACGCCGCTGTTTTTGGGGTGTACCTACATGGAAGGGCAGGGGATATAGCCGTTGAAAAAACGGGATATCAGGCATTGACCGCTAGTGCGGTTGCCGAAAGTATCGGTGCGGCCTTTATCGACTTGTTTGCCGTACCTGAAAATAGGCCTCGCCCGAACGAAAACGATACGGCCCAGGAATAAGGAAATGTTTCATAGACATAAAAAAACTCAAGACTTTAAAAAATCTTGAGTTTTTTTATACCAATTGATAGGTGTACTATTTAGCTTTTGCGCGACGCTTTACCCAAGCTACCGCATTGTCATATTCAATAAAGAATTTCATGGGTTTTTTATAGAATAGCTTTTCGATCTTGAAATTATGCATGTCTATTTCCTTTACCGATACTATGGCAAATGCCTTCAGGTTGTCCAATTGACGTAGATACGTATATATAGTTGGGTCTACGGCATACGATTTTTTCCTTAGGCTGATGTAGCCGAAGTTTTTATCCCTGAAATGAATTTCTGAAATGCCTATGATTTGATATACTCTTTCTAAAGTGAGTGTAGCGCCTTCATCGAACAGCGAAACCATATGGTTTTCGTAAACTTGTATTTTTCCAACATCTAATTGATACTCCCTGACTATAACAGTCTTTTTTGGTCGCCTCACTTTCATTTTAAATTTATTATAATGTCCTGTGACGAATGTAGATGTATCGTTATCTATTGAGAAAAATAATAGATTAAAAGCGTAAATATCGTTTATAGTGCTGTTGTTGAAGCTTTATTGTACTGGGTTCTTGGGGTCTAATTCTTTGTAAAAGAAAAAAGGGAGCCCATATAATAGGCTCCCTTGATAGAATTTATGGCGGTAAAAATTAGGTATTCGAAGACTTTTCCGCTTTTTTGATTTCTATGGTAAGTTCCTCTTTTTTCTCGTCGAGGTCCATGATAATACTATCGCCATCTTCAAGTTTTGAGTTTACGATCTCTTCGGCCAGTGCATCTTCAATATATTTTTGAATAGCCCTTTTTAAAGGTCTGGCGCCATATTGTTTATCAAAACCCTTGTCGGCAATGTAGTCTTTGGCTTTATCGGTTAATTTTAAATCGTAGCCGATATCCTTAATTCTAGCAAAAAGCTTTTTAAGTTCAATATCTATGATTTTGTGGATGTCTTCTCTTTCAAGTGCATTAAATACGATCACATCGTCGATCCTGTTCAAGAATTCGGGTGCGAAGGCCTTTTTAAGGGCACCTTCTATAACACTCTTTTGGTGACTGTCTTCTTGGGACTTCATGGCCGATGTGCCGAAGCCGATACCTTGTCCGAAATCTTTTAGTTTTCTCGCGCCAATGTTTGAGGTCATAATGATAATAGAGTTTCTAAAATCAATTTTCCTGCCCAAACTATCGGTAAGGTAGCCGTCGTCTAGCACTTGTAGCAACATATTGAATACATCGGGATGTGCTTTTTCTACTTCATCTAGAAGAATAACGGAGTAAGGCTTGCGTCTTACCTTTTCGGTCAACTGACCGCCTTCTTCGTAGCCTACATATCCTGGAGGTGCTCCTACCAATCGGGAAATGGCGAATTTTTCCATGTATTCGCTCATATCGATACGGATCAAGGCATCTTCAGAGTCAAAAAGTTCCTTGGCCAGTACTTTGGCCAATTGGGTTTTGCCTACCCCGGTCTGACCTAGGAAGATGAACGAACCAATAGGCTTGTTCGGATCTTTCAGTCCGGCCCGGTTTCTTTGAATGGCCTTGGCTACTTTTGCTACCGCCTCGTCTTGACCGATTACGTTCGATTTGATCAAGTTGGGCAGTTCGGCAAGTTTGTTGCTTTCCGTTTGTGCAATTCGGTTTACGGGTATGCCGCTCATCATGGAAACCACGTCGGCCACATTGTCTTCCGTTACCGTTTCTTTATGAAGCTTACTGTCTTCTTCCCATTTTTCTTGAGCGGTAGCTAAGTCTTTTTCAAGACGTTTCTCGTCATCGCGCAATTTAGCGGCCTCTTCGTATTTCTGTTTTTTGACCACGCTGTTCTTTAGCTCGCGAACATCTTCAAGTTGTTTTTCGAGTTCAAGGATCTGCTTGGGTACATCCATGTTAACGATGTGGACGCGAGAACCTGCTTCGTCAAGGGCATCAATGGCCTTGTCCGGTAAGAATCGGTCCGTCATATAACGGTTCGTAAGCTTAACACAGGCTATGATAGCTTCGTCAGTGTAGTTTACGTTATGGTGGTCTTCGTATTTCCCTTTGATGTTGTGAAGAATTTCAATGGTTTCCTCAACCGTAGTCGGTTCAACGATTACCTTTTGAAACCGTCTTTCGAGCGCCCCGTCTTTTTCAATGTACTGTCGGTACTCATCTAGGGTAGTGGCACCTATACATTGGATTTCGCCTCGGGCCAATGCCGGTTTGAACATGTTGGAGGCATCTAAACTGCCCGTAGCACCACCTGCACCTACAATGGTGTGTATCTCGTCAATGAAAAGGATGACATCGTCATTCTTTTCAAGTTCGTTCATTACCGCCTTCATGCGCTCTTCGAACTGGCCACGGTATTTTGTGCCGGCTACCAAAGACGCCAGATCAAGGGTCACCACCCTTTTGTTGTATAGGATACGGGAAACCTTCTTGTTGATGATCCTTAAGGCCAAGCCTTCGGCAATGGCACTTTTACCGACACCGGGCTCTCCGATCAAAAGCGGGTTGTTTTTCTTTCTTCTACTTAGTATTTGGGAAACACGTTCAATTTCCTTGTCCCTTCCCACAACGGGGTCTAGCTTGTTTTCCTCGGCCATGAGTGTAAGGTCGCGGCCAAAGTTGTCCAGTACGGGGGTTTTTGATTTTTTGTTTCCTTTTGGTCCTGCCGTAGTGCCAAAACTTCCTTCTTTTCCTTCGTTGTCGTCGCTATCGCTCGGAAACGATTCGGAAGTTGGGGCGTCTACAATATCGTCGTCGCTTGTAATCATAAATTTAAACTGTTCCTTTACACCGTCGTAATCTACTTTCAACTTGTGAAGCAGTTTCGTGGTGGGGTCATTTTCGTTCCTTAGAATGCACAATAGCAAATGGGCCGTATTGATCGAGGAGCTCTGGAAAAGCTTGGCTTCTAAAAATGTGGTTTTTAGGGCACGCTCCGCCTGTCTCGTCAAGTGCAAGTTCTTTTTATCTTTTTGTAAGTTGTTCGGGTTTGGATTGGAGGGGCTGAGAATTTCGACCTTTCGCCTGAGGTGATCTAAATCCACCTCCATAGCGTCAAGAATGCTAATTGCCTTGCCGTTACCATCCCGCAAAAGCCCCAGCATCAAGTGCTCGGTACCAATGAAATCATGGCCCAACCGCAGCGCTTCTTCTTTGCTGTAAGCAATTACGTCTTTTACCCTCGGTGAAAAATTATCATCCATAAAATTATCCTTTCATCTATAAAATTAGTAAAACTATACCAATCTAACGCAAATAGTGTACCTAATATTAGAGAAAGTATTCTTAAATAAGAAAAAATGGGCAGGTCTTGGGGATAAGCGGTAAATCAAGCTGTAGGCTTGGGTCTTGTAAAAAGTGTTGATAAATTATTTAATAAAGAAGGCGGTATGTGCTTTAAAGGCTATCATTTTATGTATATTGGCATGTTTTTTTTAACTAAAATAATTCTAGGATTTAAAAATGGCAGAAGGAGAAAAATTGATTCCGATTAACATTGAAGAGGAAATGAAATCTGCTTACATCGACTACTCGATGTCGGTCATTGTGTCACGTGCTTTACCTGATGTCAGGGACGGTCTAAAACCGGTTCACAGAAGGGTTCTTTACGGGATGTACGAACTAGGGGTTCGTTCCTCTAGCGCACACAAAAAATCTGCGCGTATCGTGGGTGAGGTTCTGGGTAAGTACCACCCTCACGGTGATACATCGGTATATGACTCTATGGTGCGTATGGCCCAGGAGTGGAGTTTGCGTTACATGCTCGTAGATGGGCAGGGTAACTTTGGATCGGTAGATGGCGATAGCCCTGCGGCAATGCGTTATACCGAGGCCAGAATGCGAAAAATAGCCGATGACATGTTGGCGGATATCGATAAGGATACCGTCGACCATCAGTTGAACTTTGATGATTCTTTACAAGAGCCTACAGTGCTTCCTACGCGAGTGCCCAATCTTTTGGTGAACGGTGCTTCGGGTATTGCCGTAGGTATGGCTACCAATATGCCTCCCCACAACCTTTCGGAAGTGGTAGATGGTACGGTGGCCTATATTGAAAACAACGATATAGAGGTCGATGAGATCATGACCCATATCAAGGCCCCCGATTTTCCTACCGGTGGTGTCATTTACGGTTATGATGGGGTAAAGGAAGCCTTTCATACCGGAAGGGGAAGGATCAAGATCAGGGCCAAGGCCATTGTTGAAGAGGTTCAGGGTAGGGAGTGTATTATCGTAACCGAAATACCTTACCAGATCAACAAGGCCGATATGATCAAGAAAACGGCCGATTTGATCAACGAAAAGAAAATCGATGGAATATCGAGTATCCGTGATGAGTCCGATAGAAACGGAATGCGTATCGTTTATATTTTAAAACGTGATGCTATTCCTAATATCGTACTTAATACATTGTACAAATACACGGCATTGCAATCTTCCTTCAGTGTCAACAATATTGCACTGGTAAACGGTAGGCCTAGGTTGCTGAACGTAAAGGAAATGATCCATTATTTCGTCGAGCACCGTCACGAAGTGGTGGTAAGGCGAACCAAGTTTGAACTTAAAAAAGCGGAAGATCGTGCCCACATCTTAGAGGGCTTGATCATTGCTTCCGATAATATCGATGAGGTAATTGCCATTATCAGGGCATCGTCCAATGCGGATGAAGCCAGGACCAACCTGATGGAACGCTTTAAGCTGACCGAAATACAGGCAAAGGCAATCGTTGAAATGAGACTCCGTCAGTTAACGGGTCTTGAGCAGGATAAATTACGCTCCGAATACGAAGAAATTCTTGAGACCATAGCGGACCTTAAGGATATCTTGGCCAGAAAAGAGCGAAGAATGGAAATCATCAAAGAAGAACTTCTTGAGATAAAGGATAAGTATGGTGATGAGCGTCGTTCCGAAATCAATTTGGCCGGAGGGGATTTGAGTATCGAAGATATGATTCCTGATGAGCAAGTGGTTATTACCATTTCGCATGCCGGATATATTAAGAGAACACCCGTTTCCGAATATAAAACACAAAATAGGGGCGGTGTTGGTCAAAAGGCTTCCTCTACGAGGAATGAGGATTTCTTGGAATACCTCTTCGTGGGAACCAATCACCAATACATGCTCTTCTTTACCCAGAAAGGAAAATGTTTCTGGATGCGTGTCTATGAAATTCCGGAAGGAAGCAGGACTTCAAAAGGTAGGGCTATACAGAACCTTATCAATATAGAACAAGATGATAACGTCAAGGCCTTTATTTGTACACAAGACCTTAAGGACGAAGAATACGTAAACAGTCATTATGTGATCATGGCCACCAAGAAAGGTGTGGTCAAGAAAACGAGCTTGGAGCAATACTCGCGCCCACGACAAAATGGTATTAATGCTATCGGTATTCGTGAAGACGATGAGTTGCTAGAAGCAAAATTGACTACGGGAACCAGTCAGATCTTCCTTGGTTTGAAATCAGGTAAAGCCATCCGTTTTGAAGAAAGCAAGACTCGCCCAATGGGTAGAAATGCTTCAGGGGTGCGTGGTATTACCTTGGCAGACGATAAAGACGAGGTTATCGGTATGGTATCCGTACACGATATGGAAGACAATATCTTGGTCGTTTCCGAGAACGGTTACGGAAAACGGTCGAATATTGATGATTACCGAATCACCAACAGAGGTGGTAAGGGGGTCAAGACCATTTCCATTACGGAAAAAACCGGAGGCCTTGTAGCTATAAAGAACGTTTCAGATTCAGATGACCTAATGATCATTAACAAGTCGGGTATAGCCATTCGTATGAGTGTTGAAGACCTACGTGTTATGGGTAGGGCTACCCAAGGGGTGCGTCTCATCAACCTGAAGGGCAATGATTCCATTGCCGCCGTGGCCAAAGTAATGAAGGATGAAGATGACCTTTCGGAAAGCGATGTCCTTGATATCGACGTAGATGCAGAAGAAGGTGGCACGGCTCTTGATAATGATGGAGGGGGAGAAACAACAGAAGAATAGATTTGAACTATAATTATAACGCTAATACTTAATTAAATTGAAAATGAAACGTAGATTTTTAATAGTTGCGAGCCTTTGTTTTTGCATGGCGGGATTCGCACAGAAGAACGAAATAAAAGCAGCCGAAAAGGCGATGAAGGCCGGCGATGCAGCATCTGCTAAAAGTGCCCTTGAAGCGGTTTCTGGATCTATCTCCGGAGCCGATGTAAAATTACAGGCCCAATACTACTTCGTAAGTGGTAAGGCTTATGCCGATTTGGCTAAAAAAGGTGATGGCAGTGCTTTTCAAAAAGCGGCCGATGCCTTTCAAAAAGTCTTGAAGATCGAGGAAGAAAGCGGAAAGAAAAAATATTCTGCCGAAACCCAGCAGCATATGTCGGCCTTGAGTGCCGATTTGGTCAACTCTGCGGTTGAGGATAACGGTAACAAGAAATTCAAGGAAGCTGCCGAGAAATTGTATACCAGCTATAAAATTAGCCCTAAGGATACCTCTTACCTTTATTATGCGGCCAGTAGCGCTGTAAACGGAGGTCACTACGAAGAGGCCTTGAAGTATTACAACGAGCTTCAGGAGATAGGATACGATGGTAGCGGTGTTGTCTACAAAGCTACAAATGTAGAGACCGGTCAGGAAGAGGAAATGGACAAGACCCAGAGAGACCTAATGGTAAAATCTGGAACTTACAAAGATCCCAAAGATGAAAAAACACCATCTAAAAAGGCTGAAATCGTTAAAAACACCGCTTTGATCTATACTCAGTTGGGTCAAGACGATAAAGCATTGGAAGCTTACAAAGTGGCAAGGGCCAACGATCCCAAAGATGTGAACTTGATCTTGAACGAGGCCAACCTATACTACAAGATGGGTGATAAGGACAGGTTTAAGGAATTGATGGCCGAAGCGGCAGCTGTGGCTCCCGATAATCCAGATTTGCACTACAACATAGGTGTAATCAACATGGAGCAAGGTAACTTGGAAGAAGCAAGGGCTTCGTACAAAAAGGCATTGGAAATCAATCCTGGTTATACCAACGCTCAATTGAACCTTTCTACAACCTATGTAAACGAGGGTAACGGTCTTATCGATGAGATGAACTCATTGGGTAACTCTAAGAAGGATATCGCTCGTTACGACGAATTGAAAGAGAAAAAAGATCAGCTTTTTAAAGAAGGAGCTAACATCTTGGAAGACGCTTTAAAAACTAATCCTGATAACCAAGGTATTTTGACCCAATTGAAAAATATCTATGGAGCTATGGGTGACAATGAAAACTTCATGAGAATCAAAAAGATTCTTGGCGAGTAATCGTTGAAGCGATACAATATCTAAAATCCCCCAAGGAATTTCCTTGGGGGATTTTTTGTTTACAAAGTTTTCTTCGGAATGGGGAGTGTGTCGATTCATGTAACGGGAAGGGGGGTGAAATAGGATTAGGTTCGTTTTTATGGTCGATTCCTAAAATGGGGGAGAAGCAGGTATTTTAAGATAAAGGTTGTCTGTTAGACTTTTGTAATAACGACCTCTCGTTTTATGGAAAAGGTGTAATCCAGTAGATAGATCTTCATCGGTCGACCGATAGGGCTGTTGAAACTAGGAGGTGCAAAACCCCAAAGAGCGAAGAGGTTGTTCCTCTGAGGTAATTTCGCGCTAGAAAATCCGATTCTTTAGTATAGGAAAAGGCTAGATGATCTTTTTAATGACCCTTAGTTTGTGGGAGTAGCTACCGTTCTCCGCATTGAAAATTCCGGTGTGGTCGATACGGTCTATACGGACCTTTCCGTCTACGTGAATGATATAATTGTTTTCCATGATAATGCCTACATGGTAGATCTCGCCATCGGAATTGTCGAAAAACGCCAGATCGCCCGCTTCGGTTTCTTCGATAAAGCTTAGGGGGTTTCCTTGTTTGGCTTGCTGGTCGGCCTTTCGCAATAAGCGATAACCATTGATTTTATAGACCATTTGGGTAAACCCGGCCGCATCTATGCCGAAGGGGGTTTTTCCGCCCCAAAGATAAGGGGCGTTGAGGTAGAGCAAGGCGGTTTGTATGAGTTGGGTTTTGTCTTTTTGTTGACCGGTAGATTTACCGTCGAAGGTATGGGAGAGTACCGCGCAATTGCCGGTAGACGAACCAAGGATGACCGGTAGCAGCACTGAGTTTTCGGTTTCTACAAAGGAGATCAGGTCGGAACTGTAGCCTACCTTGTCTGAAGATTCTATATGGTTATAGGTCTCTTCCGAGATCAAGGTCATCTGATGATTGCTCACCCATCCTTCAAATTTATCAAAGGCCACACGAATGCGGCTCCATGCTTTTCTTCGTTCTAAGACTTTGAAGTGTTCGCCATAGACCAATTGTGAAACCATTTCTGAGGTTTCATCGGCATTTGCGCGAACGGAGACTATACTTAGGGGACAAATTCCGTATTGCATAAGACTGGTTGGTTCGGGTATGGATTATCGTTCTACGATTATTGCAGAAGCGCCACCTCCGCCATTACATATTGCGGCAGCCCCTATTTTGGCATTGTTTTGTTCCAAGACGTTGAGAAGTGTAACGAGAATACGTGCCCCTGAACAGCCCAATGGATGCCCTAGGGATACCGCTCCGCCGTTTACGTTCACCTTGTCGTCCGTGAGTCCCAATAACTTCATATTGGCCAGTCCGACCACTGAAAAGGCTTCGTTGAACTCGAAAAAGTCGATATCGTTGATCGATATACCCGATTTGGCGATGGCCTTCGGAAGGGCCTTTGCCGGTGCGGTGGTAAACCATTTGGGTTCTTGTGCGGCATCGGCATAGCTTTTTATGGTTGCCAAGGGTGTGAGTCCGAGTTCTTTTGCCTTGTCAGCACTCATGAGTACCAAGGCGGCGGCGCCGTCGTTTATCGTGGAAGCGTTCGCGGCGGTTACCGTACCATCTTTGGAGAAGGCGGGGCGTAAGGCCGGAATTTTGTCCATTCTAACATTCTTGAACTCTTCGTCCTCGGAAATAATTATAGGTTCCCCACGGCGTTGCGGTACTTCAACGGGAGTCACCTCGTTGTTGAATTTTCCGTTTTTCCATGCGTTTGCCGATCGTTCGTACGATTGTATGGCAAATTTATCTTGGTCTTCCCTAGAGAATTGGTATTCGGTTGCACAGGCGTCTGCACAGACTCCCATGGCCTGTTGGTCGTATGCGTCGACAAGACCGTCTTTTTGCATTCCGTCCTCTAGGGTCGCGGGACCGAATTTTTGACCGTTTCTCATATGAACGTAATGAGGTATAAGGCTCATGTTTTCCATTCCTCCGGCAACGGCAATGGAAATATCGCCCAAGGCGATTGCCTGAGCGGCCAGCATGACCGATTTCATACCTGAGGCACAGACTTTGTTGATGGTAGTGCAGGGTACCGAATCAGGAATGTCCGCAAAGATAGCGGCCTGTCGGGCAGGTGCTTGGCCCGTGCCTGCTTGAACTACATTGCCCATAAAAACTTCTTCTACCGAATTGGGGGCAAGATTTATTTTGGCGAGTGCCGCCTTGATGGCCACGGCGCCCAACTTAGGGGCCGGAATGGTCGATAACCCCCCCATAAAGCTGCCAATTGGAGTTCTTGAGGCAGATACAATAACTACATCGTTCATAATTATACAAGAATTTCTGTTTCGCAAAACTAAGAAATTAATAGGCAACGTTTTTCGTTGTTGCCAGAAAAGCCTTCGGTAAGTTTATTATTTTCTATTTTTGACTCATATACTAAGCTCATGCGCAAATTTTTGGACAAACTTTTTAAGAACCAATCCCTCCTGTATAAGTACTTTCTGTATTTGGTTTCGGTGGCATGTATTGTTTTTTTCTTTCCTAAGGGAGGAAAGTTCAAGTATGAGTTTCAAAAAGGAAAGCCGTGGCAGTATGAAAATCTCTACGCACCTTTTGATTTTTCCATACAGAAAAGTGCCGAGGATATTGAAAAGGAGAAAAACGAACTGTTGAACAACCAAATCGATTATTACCGATTTGATGAAACGGTAGAAGACACCGTCTTGAAGGTGTACAATAAAAAGTTCACTTCCGTATTCAATGAAGAAAGATATAGTGCAAGTGCCCGTGAAGCCTTGTATTCGGCGGGGAAGGATATTTTAAGGCGCTTGTACAAAACCGGTGTTTTGGAAAAGTTGAACGGAAAGGTGGAAAAACAACGCCTTTACCTGGTAAAAAACAATGAAGCCGAAAGTGTACCGCTCAATAGTCTGGTCCGGATAAAGAATTTACGGCCCGTATTGAAAAGAATACTTCGAGAGAAGGACCTTTCCATGTACGAACAGGAATATCAAGGCCTTTTTCTTGATTTGGTAAGGCCCAATGTGACATATGATAAAAACCTCTCGGAGAAGGCCCTGAACGAAGCCTTGTCGAATATCTCGCACACGCGGGGTACCGTAGATGAGGGGAAACTCATAATAGCTCGGGGTGAAGTGGTAGAGGCCGAGAACCTGAATATCTTAAACTCCCTGAAGACCGAGTACGAGTCTGAGTTATGGACTTCCAATAATTACTATTTTATTTTATTCGGATATACCGTGCTTGTAGCCTTGGTGCTGATGATGCTGTTTCTGTTTTTAAAGAAGTACAGAAGGGAGAATTTCGATAACAATACCAAGGTTACCTTTATATTCTTCAATATTCTTTTTATGGTCTTGGTCACGACCATGGTGGTCAAATATAACGAGGCCTATGTATTCGTGGTTCCGATATGTATTTTGCCCCTGATTCTCAAAACCTTTTTCGATGCCCGTTTAGGACTGTTCGTTCATGTCTTGACGGTGCTTATACTCGGTTTTGTGGTGCCCAATAGCTTTGAGTACATTTTTTTACAGATCATTGTTGGTATTGTTACCATTTTAACGGTATCGGAACTTTATAAGAGGGCCAATCTTTTTATATCGGTCGGTCAGATTACCCTGATCTACGTGGTGGGGTATTTGGCGTTCCACATTATACACGAAGGTAATTTAGACAATATACAGTGGTTTACTTTAGGACTTTTCTTTTTAAATGGAATGATCACCCTTTTTGTACAGCCTTTGATCTATGTGTACGAAAAGGTGTTTGGATTGGTTTCCGACGTTTCCCTATTAGAGTTGTCCGATACCAATTCGAAGTTGTTGAAAGAACTGTCGAACAAGGCGCCAGGTACGTTTCACCATTCTTTACAGGTAGCCAACCTAGCGGAAGCCGCAGCCAATGAAATTGGGGCGAATGCCATGTTGGTGAGGGTGGGGGCCCTCTACCATGATATAGGCAAAATGTTGCACCCTACCTATTTTACCGAAAACCAGATTACGAACGTGAATCCCCATGACGAACTTTCGCCCAAAGACAGTGGAAAAATTATAATCAACCATGTGATCGACGGTATTGAGTTGGCCAGGAAGAACAACTTGCCCGATCGGGTAATCGATTTTATCAGGTCTCACCACGGTACAACTTTGGTCTATTACTTTTTTAAGAAGCAACAAGAGCTAGAGGAAGACGTAGACGAATCTTTTTTCAGGTATCCTGGTCCTATACCCTTTTCAAAGGAAACGGCCATTCTGATGATGGCCGATTCGGTAGAGGCGGCATCAAAGAGTTTAAAAAACCCTACTTCGGGAATAATAGAAGAATTTGTAGATAAAATTATAGCGGGACAAATGGCCGCGGGACAATTTTTAAATGCCAATATCACCTTCAAGGAGATAGAAGCCATAAAAAAGATTTTTAAGCAGAAGTTGATCAATATTTATCACCTTCGAGTGGAATATCCTGAATAATAGGGTGGTATGACGGATTGAAAGTCCAGGTTTTTTTATTTTTGAAAGGAAGATAATGGTCGTGATAAAACTTCTTGAAAAAAATGTAAAAAATAGTTGCGATCTCGAATTCTAAGCGGTACATTTGCAACCGCAATTTTAGTCATGGAGACGTGCTAAAATAAGTTCTTTGAAGAAATTATTAGGAGAGGTGCCGGAGTGGTAACGGAGCAGATTGCTAATCTGTCGACGCGTAAGTGTCGCATGGGTTCGAGTCCCATTCTCTCCGCAATTTTCTTTGTAATAATAGATAACCGAATTATCGGGGTGTAGCGTAGCCCGGTTATCGCGCCTGCTTTGGGAGCAGGAGGTCGCAGGTTCGAATCCTGCCACCCCGACGAACCTAGAAATAGGTAGAAGTAAAAACACTGTTAATCAATTGATTAACAGTGTTTTTTTTATTTTTAGGGATATCAAAACAAAACAATTATACCCAAGGAACACGTCAACAATTCGGTTAACAAATTAATTTTTTAAAAAGTGTTGACCGAATTGTTGAAATTCCTCTGTGTAGGCTAAATAAATGTATCTTTAAGTGATTTGACTTTCGTCTGATAACAATATTTAATGTTAACAAAAAGACGAAATTATGAAAACATCTTCTTCATTCAGTATTCTGTTTTGGGTAAGCTTATCCAGAACAAAAACATTAAGGCATCTCTTTACGCAAGAATTACGGTAAATGGCGAACGAGCTACTATCAGTCTAAAACGAAAAGTTTTAGTGTCTGATTGGGATGTCCATAAAAACAGAGCTCGGGGAACAAACCAAAAATCCAGAATCCTCAACAGTTATTTAGATGAAACTTATAATCATCTATTTAAATGCTACCGTGATTTAATGAATGAGCATAAATTGATTACCGCACAGGTAGTTAAAGCTCGATACTTCGGTAATGACGAGAATAATCGCTCGATTATTGATATTATAAATTACCATAATGAGGATATGGTAAACAAATTAAAGTGGGGGACTCAAAAAAATTACTACACAACACAAAGTTATATCTCCAAATTTCTATCGAAATTCTATAAGACCACAGACCTTTATTTAAGGGAACTTGATTATCACTTTATCATTAAGTTCGAGAAATATCTTCGAGACTATGTACCAGAAGACCATCAAAAACCGATGGGCAATAATACCGTAATGAAGCATATAGAGCGTTTTAGAAAGATGATAAACTTATCGTTGAAATTGGGGTGGATTGAACGTGACCCATTTATCAACTTTAACGCAAAATTCATTAAAAATGAAAGAGGCTTCTTAAGTCTTGAAGAGCTTCAAGGGATAGAAAATAAACAGTTTAGCATTCACAGATTGGAATTGGTAAAGGATTTATTTGTATTTAGTTGCTATACCAGCTTAAGTTATATCGATGTTATCCAATTGACTGTGGATAATATCTGTATAGGAATAGATGGCGAACTTTGGATTTATTACAAACGGGAAAAAACGACAAAACCAATCCGAATACCTTTGTTGCCAAAAGCACTACAAGTTATTGAGAAATATAAGAGCAATCGAAAATCCATTCCGCAAGGAAGTATATTTCCAAAAATATCCAATCAAAAACTAAATTCTTATTTAAAAGAAATTGCTGACGTCTGTGGTATTAAAAAGAACCTCACTTTCCATATTGCTCGACATACGTTTGCCACAACGGTCACATTAAGTAATGGGATGCCCATTGAGACTGTTTCAAAACTGTTGGGTCATTCCCGAATATCCACAACTCAAATTTATGCAAAAGTCATTGAAAGAAAAGTTAGTTATGATATGCAAAAATTAAGAGCTCAATTCAATAAGATAGAAAATGAGCCTATCTCAAAAGCAGCATCACAAAATTCATAATTTCTTAAAGAAAAAAACAATGGAACTATCGATAATAAAAAGAAGTGATTTAAACTTTTTTTGGATCGAAAGATAGGGCTACGGACATTTGTGTTACCACACGCAAATACCATAGCCCATGTACAAAGTACTTGACAAAGATACCATAGAATTGGAGATAGTCCCACATATACCTTTACCGAAAAGGGGTT